>NZ_NKTZ01000021.1 GCF_003207855.1 Komagataeibacter rhaeticus
AACCGGCTCCACGAACTGTTGCCATGGAACTGGAAACCCGTGAATACACTGCACAGACAGGCCGCATAATCAAGGCGGCCCAGAGCGGCCGGTTACGATGCGCCTTGGGTGAAAGCGGTATCGTATCAATAGGAATACAAAGTAATGTACCGCCAGGACGGGTGTCGGCCTTCATCGAACCGTATAGAATTCTTTATCCCGGTATTTCGTTTATATATCGTGACGTATCCAAGAGAGATGTAATTTCGGCTCTTTTCGACGGTATCGTTGATTTAGTAATTATAGCCCTTCCGCTGAACGAATCTTGCGCAGCTACCTTACCACTGTGGAGCGATCGAATTGTCGCTGTGACACCGACAAACCATCCTCTTGCTTCGTCTGTCACGACATGTTGGAGCGATTTACGGGAAGAAACTTTTGTCTTCGGTAACGATGATACAGGAGAGGACATGTCTACACTGTTAAAACGCAAAGCAAGCATTGCTGGCTTTCTACCAACAGTGTGTAGGGAAGAAATCATAAGTCTGCGGACGATCGCTCTCGTCATTAACGGACATGGTATTACGCTCATGCCGGCTGGCTGGCTCGCATTTTTTCCAGGTACGATCCTTGAGCAGGTAACTGTGCTAGAAGTGCGCGACGGCGACGGTTTTTCACATCTTGATTACGGCATTGGATGGCGCGATAGAAATTTGTCGACCGTCGCACATAAAATACTTGTTTTCTTGGGAAAGCAGAATCTCGAATAGACTAAGTTTCTCTGCTTACTATCTGCTTAGCTCGCGCACGCTTAAGCTTCGCGAAAGCTCGATCAGATGCAATGAATCCACGGATCATGTGCGGCACGAGACGGGTTGGATCGACGGGCTGACCATTCTGGCTGACCAGTGCTGCGTAAGTCACCAGATCACGATGGAGGTCCGCCGGTAAGTCCACGGGCATGCGGACCGGCTTTTCATCCGGAATTTCAGTGATGCGCAGCGTTGTCATGGTGCTGTTTCCTTTGCGTGGCGAGGTTGCAGGACAAGGTCGCGGTTAAGGATCAAGGTGAAAGGCAGCCCCGGCCGGTCGGTTAGGGTCGGCTGGATGTTGAGGCTGCGATCAACCAGCCGGTTACCAACCATGGAAAACCCATTGCTGGCCCCAGAACGGATGGCCTGCGCCAGATTGTTCTCGCTCTGACTGGTTCCGGCCTCTGATCCGACGCTCAGGAGCGTGGTCACGATGGCAGCCCTGAAAAGCTGGCCCCAGTGGTTGTTCACTTCATCGGACAGGCCGGACTGGCCGATGGCGTCGCCACCGGGCAGTTTTTCCAGCACCAGGCTCTCGCCGTTCGGGTAAATCAGCCGGGTCCAGATGATCTGGGTACGCTGCTGCCCGAAAGAAATGCCGCTGTTATAGGCCCCGAACAGCAGGCTTCCCTGCGGGATCAGCAGGAAACGACCGGTCGGGCTGTCATAGACGTTCTGCGTGACATGGCCAGTAATCTGACCCGGAAGGTCAGAGCTGATTTTCGTGTTCAGCGCCCCCGCGATGACAGTGCCCGCCTGAAGGATATAAGGCGAAGCTGACGGCATGATGCGATCCGGGCTGGTCGTCGCGCGGTCAGGCTGGCCTGCCAGAAAGGCACGGTTGCCTGATTGGGCGTCGGTCGAAGAAGATGGATTTGCCTGGGACGCAGATGCACCCGATGTGGGCGAAGTTGCCTGGTCGGTACCCCGGTCGCGTTCTCCCGTCTGCACGAACAATTTGCTGGCGATTGCGGCCTCGATCTCCTGCGCGGCACGGCGGTCGTCGCCACCCGAGGCTGCCTTTCCCTGCTCCTGTGCGTGGAGGATGGTATGCCCCAGATCACCGGGCAGCGCTGGTCCCAGCTTCGGCACATCCTTGCCGACATAGTCGGACGGCAGTCCCGCCAGCCCGTCGGCAGAGGGACGCACATCCGCGTCCTGCGCGGCAGGCGTGGATGACACCCGATGGCTTGCCTGAAGGGCATAGCCCAGCGCGAAGGCCACCGCGATCATGCCAACCCCGCCCAGCGACCAGACCACGGTGCGGGAAAGCCGCACGACACGCGGTCGTTCCGTCCGCAGACGCAGATCAGGTGGCGGCGGTGATGCTGCGGAATTTCCCCCTGTGGCCGGAGCCGCAGAATTTTCTCCCACTGTGTGAGCCTGCCCGGTCATGACTTCCTGCCGTCAATGCGGACAATGCGCACCCGCTGCTCGGAATGCTTATCGCCCAGCCGCAGTTCAGCGGCGGCGAACAGCCGATCCACGATCATCCAGTTCTGCCGCACCCGGTAATTGACCAGTTCCGGGCCGCCATCCGCCCCCAGCACGAAGAGCGGCGGCAGTTCCCCCTGCCCGATCCCGGATGGAAAAGCGATATAGACCTTGTGACCGTCATCAAAGGCCCGGCCGGGTAACCAGGGCGGCGTGCCGCCTTTCACCGGCTGGATGGCATAGCGGAAATTCAGGGTATCGAGATTCAGCCCCGCGTCCACTGGGGCAGAGTCATCGGCCGCGTCGTCCTGCCGGTGCAGGGCAATCAGATCGTCCTCGGGATAGTTCCACGAGACCGACGCCATGTATGTGGGGGGTGTTGACCTCAATTCCGCCAGATAAGTCCGTCGGTCAGTATTGATGATCAGATTAGTGGTCAGATCCGGCCGGGTCGGCTTCACCAGGATATGGATGCGTTTGGTCGCCCCTTCTCCGCTTTCGGTGTCACCGATGACCCAGCGCACCGTATCCCCAGCAGCAACTGGGCCGGTGCCCACCAGTTTTTCACCCTGCTGGAGCATGATGTCCGTGATCTCGCCTGGCGAGGTATAGACCTGATAGAGGGCACCCGGAGAATAGGGATAGACCTGCACCGCATTGATGAAACCGGCCCGCGTCGGCTGGATGCGCGCCGCCAGATTAGCCTGGGTCACGCGCGTGGTCGGATCAGTAACCTCGGGGACCGGATGGGCCGTGCGTCGTGACGGCAGTGGCTTGAACTGGCCCGGCAGAGGAAGTGGCTGTGGCACCTCCACCACCTGCACGGGCTTCGGTGGATCGGGAATTCTCGTCGCGCGCGCGGCGTCATCGTACCGGATGACGGGCGGATGGTAACTGCCCGCGCAACCGGCAAGCGAGAGCAGCGCCACAGGAAGGGCTGCGAAAATGAAGCGCGTCATTGACCAAGCTCCTTCGACCAGTTGATGGCGGAGACGTAGATTCCGAGCGGATTTTTCCTGAGATGGTCGGCATCGCGTGGCGTGTGCAGAACGACCGACACGATGGCGGTCCAGCGTTCGGTGCCGGTGAACGCGCCGTCGCGGTAATGGCGCTCGCTCCAGGCGACACGGAAGCTGCCGGGAGACGCCCGGATCACCGAGGCGATGTCCACCTCGACCTGCTCATGCCCGATGCGCGAGAACGGATCATTGAGGCGGGCATAATCGTTAAGCGCCTGAGCGCCCGACGTGGTGGTGAAATCATAGGCGCGTAGCCAGTTCTGCCGCACCACCACAGGGTCCGACGACAGAGCGCGCACGTCATGAACGAACTGCGCCAGATACCAAGCGATCTGCGGATCGGTGGGCATATAGCCCGCTATCGCGGGGGCCACGACCTGCGCCTGCCCCAGCCGATCGACCTGCACGACCCACGGCGTGATGGTACCGCGCGCGGACTGCCAGACCAGCCCTACGCCAAGGCCTGCGGACAGAAGCAGAGAGCCGAACGCCATCAGCCGCCAGTTACGGGCCTGTACACGGGCGGAGCCGATGCGCTCGTCCCAGACTTGCGCGGCTTTCTGATAGGGCGTGACAGGCTCGGGCGTGGTCCCGTAGCGGGTGGTGGAGCGACGGAACATCGTCCTCATTCCTTTTCCGACAGATCGATGGAGGAAGATCCGCCCCCGCCATCGGCGGAGCGGATAACATGGGCGGCCTCAGCAGCATGAGCGGCGGCATTGCGGCGCTTCATCTTCTGAGCCCAGCGGGGCGGTTCGCCGGAACCGCCACCATCTCCACCAGACGGACCCTCACCGGTAGGGCCGCCACCCGTGGGGCCATCCCCTTCTCCGGCAGGACCACCGCCTCCAGAAGGTGCCGGTCCGTTATCCCCGGCTCCGCCTTCGCCTCCCTCCCCCATCCCGCGCGCGGCCCAGCGTCCACCGGCGGCATAGCTTTCCTTGAGGGATGAACCGGCACGCGAAGCCGCCCCTTTGACGGCATTCGCGACATTTCCACCGACGGCCCGGCCCATGCCTCCGATCCCGGCGGCCATGCTGCCCGCGCCGCCAGACGCGCCTGCGGCTCCGGCCGAATAGGCGGAGGTAGCAGCCCCGGCAATCGCGGCCCCTCCCCGCGCGGCGGCAGCCGTGGCGCCGAGGGCTGCGGCACCACCGGAAGCAACAGCCCCGACACCGGCCGCCGCAGCAGCACCCATGGCGCCAACCGCCATGCCGGTACCGACTGCCGCTCCCGCGCCAAGCTGCGGTGCGCCGGAAATCAGCCCATTGGCGATGCTGCCGCCAAAAATGGACAGGCCGACAATTGCAAGGGAGGCCAGCACCACCGAGACGGACTGCCCGATCGTGGGAACGTCGCTGCCGTAGGAGGTTGAGAACTGGGCGAACAGAACCGACGCGATAGCGGAAATGACCGCCAGCACCATGATCTTCACACCCGACGAGACGACATTGCCCAGCACCTTTTCCGCCAGAAAGGCGGTGCGGCTGAACAGGGCGAAGGGGATCAGGATGAAACCCGCCAGCGTGGTCAGCTTGAATTCGATCAGGGCAACAAAAAGCTGCACGGCCAGAATGAAGAACGCCGCGAGCACGATCAGCCACGACAGACAGAGCACAAAGATCTGAATGAAGTTCGTAAAGAAGGCGACAGGACCAAGGAGATTATGGACTGAATCCAGAAGCGGCTGGGCTGCATCGAAACCCGTGGATGCCAGTCGGCCGGGCCGCAGGAAGTCTCCGAGTGCCAGATTGCCGCCACCGGCTCTCAGGCCAAGGGCCGCAAAACTGTCAAAGACGGTCTTCGACAGACTGGAGAAATTGCTGATCAGAAAGGAAAAGAATCCGATATAGAGCGTCTTCTTCACCAGACGCTGGATGATGTCCTCATCAGCAGCCCAGGCCCAGAACAGGCCAGCCAGCGCCATATCCAGCACGGACAGTGTTCCTGCTAGTGAGATCACATTCCCCTTCACCAGACCGAAGCCGCTGTCGATGGTGGTGGTGAAGGTATTCAGGAAAGTGTCGATAACGCCCACATTGCCCATCGCCATGGCGGTCAGTTCCCGCTGCTGCCGAAAATGGACACCGTGCCGGGCACATAGGCGTCATGCTGTGAAAAATGCTGATACTGGGCTTCACTTTCCGCTTCCGTCGCAGCATCGCGCGCCTGTTGCAGGGCTGTGGCGCGGCCATTGGCAGCAAGTTCGGCCTGAATGTCGGATAACTGACGGGACTGTAGCGCCAGAAGCTGGTTTCCTGCCTGCGCCGCCTGCAACGCGCCCGTGGAGGTCTGGCTGGAAGAGACAAGCTGGGTCATGGCCGAACTGTCGCTGGGGATGTTTCCTACCACCCGAGCCTGAAGCTTCAGGGCATCTTCGAACCCGCCCACGGAATTCTGCCACCGTGTCTGTGCCTGGCTGAACAGGGCACTGTCTGACATGCCGGACGAGATTGAGGTGTACGCCTGCTGGTATTGCTGCTCGACCGAGGTCACCGAATAAGCGATGTTCTGTGCCTGCGCGAGCAAGGCTGTTGTCTGGGAAATCGTTGATTGCAGCGTCGACAATGTCGACAGTGGCAGGCTCGCCAGATTACGGCCCTGGTTGACCAGCATCTGCGCCTGATTGGCAAGAGATGTGATCTGGTTGTCGATCTGCTGAAGCGTGCGGGCCGCGATCAGCACGTTCTGGACGTGGTTCGCCCCATCATAGACCGCCCATTGGGCACGGGCCGGTCGTGAAAGGTCGAACGTTGCACCGAATGCCAGCGTAACAGAGGCGACAAGAGCAGTGCGATGGAAATGTTTTTCTCTCACACGCGCAAAAAAATCGGTCCGAAGCTGGCAATGTCTTTCCGTCATGGCACGTCCTCCGCCCCGCGATCGTCGCGCAACAGATCCGCCGCCCATGACACGCCCCGCGCGTCAAACCACGCGAGGAGAAAACCGTCCCGGCCGTGTTCCGCCAGCACTGCATCGATCAGCTTGTGATCGTCCTTCCCTGATGCTGCGCATAAGGCGAGTGCGACAGGCCCGAGCCCCAGTTCGAACAGGCGATTGCCGCGTTGCGTCTGGCAGTAATAGTCCCGCTTCGACGCGGCCCGCGCGATGATGGCGATCTGTCGGTCGTTCAGGCCAAAATCCCGATAGAGCGCCATGATCTGCGGCTCGATCGCCCGCTCGTTAGGCAGGAATATCCGTGTCGGGCAGCTTTCCACCACCGCCGGAGCAATGCGGGAATTGGCAATATCCGACAGGGACTGGGTGGCGAAGATGACGCTGGCGTTCTTTTTGCGCAGGGTTTTCAGCCACTCTCGCAACTGGCCGGAGAAATCCCCGTCATCGAGAACCAGCCAGCCCTCATCGATGACCAGCAGGGTCGGCCGGCCGTCCAGACGGCCTTCGATGCGGTGGAACAGGTACGACAGAACGGAGGAGGCCGCGCCCGAGCCGATCAGACCTTCGGTTTCGAACACCACCACATCGGCATCCCCGATACGCTCGGCATCCGCATCCAGGAGGCGGCCGTAGGGACCACCGAGGCAGTAGGGCGCCAACGCCTGCTTCAGGGCGTTGGACTGGAGAAGCGCGACCAGGCCGGACAGGGTCCGCTCACGGGCAGGCGACGATGCCAGCGAATTCAGAGCCGACCAGAGGTGAGACTTCACCTCCGGGGTCAGCGCCACCCCCTCGCCGACAAGGATCTGACCGAGCCATTCACTGGCCCATTTGCGCTTATCCGGATCATCGATCCGCGCCAGCGGCTGAAGTAATACGCCGCTGCCCTCTTCTCCAGACAGATCGGCATCTGTCAGTCCACCCCCGAGATCGCGCCAATCGCCTCCCATCGCCAGCGTTGCCGCGCGCATCGACCCGCCAAAATCGAAGGCAAAAATCTGCGATCCCGCATAGCGACGGAACTGGAGCGCCATGAGCGCCAGCAGCACGGATTTACCTGCCCCGGTCGGTCCCGCGATTAGCGTATGACCCACATCGCCGACATGCAGGGAAAACCGGAACGGCGTGGCCCCTGCCGTTTTGCCATAAAACAGCGGTGCGGCCTTGAAATGCCCATCCATCTCCGGCCCTGCCCACACGGCGGAAAGCGGAATCATGTGCGCCAGATTCAGGGTCGAGACCGGGGGCTGCCGCACATTGGCGTAGACATGCCCCGGCAGAGATCCCAGCCACGCCTCCACCGCGTTCAGGCTTTCCGCCATGCAGGTGAAGTCACGGCCCTGAATGATCTTTTCCACGAGGCGAAGTTTTTCCGCCGCTATGCTGGCGCTGCCATCCCACACCGTCACCGTGGCCGTGATGTAAGCCTGCCCGACATCATCCGCGCCCAGCGACTGCAACGCCAGATCGGCATCGGCTGCCTTGTTGGCGGCATCGTTATCCACGAGAACTGACGCCTCATTGGTCATCACTTCGCGGACAATGGCTGCGATACTCTTGCGCTTTGCGAACCACTGGCGCCTGATTTTCGTCAGCACCTTGGTGGCGTCGGTCTTGTCCAGCAGGATGGCGCGGGTGGACCAGCGATAGGGCATGGCCAGCCGGTTCAGGTCGTCCAGGATTCCGGGGAAAGTCCGCGACGGGAAACCCGTAATGGTCAGGGTTTTCAGGAAGGCATCGCCCAGCTTTGGCTCCAGACCACCCGAAAGCGGCTGGTCCACCAGCAGGGCATCCAGATGCATCGGAATTTCCGGCACCCGGACCCGCTGGTTCCGGGTGGAGATGGTACTGTGCAGATAAGTCAGCATCTCACCGTCATCCAGCCATGCCGCCTCGGGCATGAAGCCATCCAGCAAGGCCAGCATCCGATCCGTGCGGTCCACGAACGTATGGAGCATGCCATGCGGATCGGGACCATCGCGTTCCCTGCCTTCATAGAGAAAACGCTCGGCGCGACCTGATGATTCCGCCGGTGGCAGCCAGACCAGGGTCAGAAAATACCGACTCTCGAAATGCGCGCCCTCATCCTCGAACTGCTCCCGGCGCTCCAGGTCGACCATCTGGCTGGCTGCGTCGGGAAAGTCACCGTCAGGATAGAGTGTCGCCGGGACGCGCTGCGCTTCCACGAACACCGCCCAGCCTGAGCCAAGGCGACGGAGCGCATTGTTCAATCTTCCGGTCACACCGACCAGTTCCGCTGGTGTTGCGCTATCGAGATCGGGACCACGTATTTTTGCGGTGCGCTGAAAACTGCCGTCCTTGTTCAGGACGACGCCCTTTTCGACCAGCGCGGCCCAGGGCAGGAAATCAGACAGCAGGGAGTTTCGGTTGCGATATTCGCCAAGGGACATCATGGCCCTGTCCTCCCTCTACGCACGAAGCCAGGCGGGATAACGGAGATGCCGTCGTCCCACCTCGATGAAGACCGGATCGCGTTTCGCACCCCAGACCGCGAGCCCATGGCCGACGATCCAGAATGCGGCCCCGATCAGCCACAGCCGCAGACCAAGGGCGATCGCTGCCGCCAGCGTGCCGTTGGCGATGGCAACGGCGCGGGGCGCACCACCGAGCAGGATGGGATCGGTCAGCGAGCGATGCACCGGGACATGGAAGCCCGGCACGGCATCATCGTCATATCCCACGGCCATCAGATCAGCGCCCCACCGGAGAACGAAAAGAACGACAGGAAGAAGCTGGACGCGGCAAAAGCAATGGATAGACCAAAGACAATCTGGATCAGGCGGCGGAACCCGCCGGATGTTTCCCCGAAGGCCAGCGTCAGGCCGGTCACGGTAATGATGATCACCGAGATGATTTTGGCGACCGGTCCCTGCACGGATTCCAGAATCTCGTTGAGCGGGGTTTCCCACGGCATGCTGGATCCTGACGCCCATGCCGACGACGCGAAAGCAAACGACAGCAACAGGGACGTTCCGAATACACGGAGATCCCGCACATGCCAGTCAGGACGTGCGACAGCGCACACGACGGCGCGCAGACGTGAAGGCGGCCTCATGATGACTCTCCATTGGCAGAGCAGGATGTTTCGGGAGACGAGAAGCTGACCGGACGGATGCGATAGGCACCCGTCACGGGATCTAGGCCATCGATTTCTGCCAGTTCGGACAGGTGGCGGGCCGTGCCGCGTCCGGACAGGACCGCGATGACGTCGATGGTTTCCGCGATCATGGCGCGTGGCACTGTGACCACCGCCTCCTGGATCAGTTGTTCCAGCCGATACAGGGCCGCGAGCACTGATCCGGCATGTAGTGTACCGATACCGCCGGGATGGCCGGTGCCCCATGCTTTCAGCAGGTCCAGCGCCTCGGGGCCGCGCACCTCACCAATCGGGATACGGTCGGGCCGCAGGCGCAGGGCGGACCGCACCAGTTCGGACAGGGTTACGACACCATCCCTTGTACGCATGGCGATCAGATTGGGGGCTGTGCATTGCAGTTCCCGCGTATCTTCGATCAGCACGACGCGATCACCGGTTTTCGCGACCTCGGCCAGCAGCGCATTGACCAGCGTGGTCTTGCCGGTCGATGTCCCGCCGGCGACCAGGATGTTTTTCCGTTCCGCGACCGCGCGGCGCAGAAATACCGCCTGCCCCACCGTCATGATTCCGGCGGCGACATAATCGTCGAGGGTGAACACGGCCACGGCGGGCTTGCGGATGGCGAAACTCGGGGCGGTCACGACGGGCGGGAGCAATCCCTCGAACCGCTCACCGGTTGGCAGTTCCGCCGATACGCGCGGTGCTGCCTCATGCACCTCCGCCCCGACATGGTGCGCGACCAGGCGTACGATGCGCTCGGCATCGGCCGGCGTAACCCTGTCGCCGGTATCGCCCAGCCCCTCGGACAGGCGGTCGATCCACAGCCTGCCATCGGGATTGAGCATCACCTCGACAATGGCAGGATCAGCGAGGTGCCGGGCAATCGCCGGTCCCATCGCCGTGCGCAGCATGGACATGCCGCGTACCGTGGCCCTTTCATGGATGCTGGAAACTGACATGATTTTCCCCGCTATGAGCCGAACACGATGCGCGGACAGCAACGGGGCAATTAAGAAAGGCAGGAAACCACGCGGTTCAACAGGAATTCATGCGTCGTAGGGCGGTGGGGAAACGTAGGGCAAAAATACTTGCAGGGTGCGGAAATTACGAATCCGGTTCATCCTGTAAGGCAGGATCGGAAACATCGTCTGGAATTTCCTGCTGGAGTCTCGGTCCCTGGGCCAGCCTGCGACCGAGGGCCGAGACAAAATTATCGTAACGCGCCCCGGCCTGCGCCCGTGCTGCCCTGGCAGCCGGTTCAGGCAAGGGCGGGGTCGTGGTGAGCCAGAAGCGGATGAACAGCGCCAGGGTCTCCACCGTGATGCCGATATCGCGCTCCAGCCGCGCAAGACGCCGGTCCTGCCGGTCGAGGCGCTTCGATGTTGCAGCCTCGCGGCGCTCCTCCCCGTCGGGCGACAGAAAGGAAGCGACGGCAGCCTCCACGATCAGGGACATCGGCTGCGCACGTCGCGCGGCATAGGCGGAGAGGGTCTTCATCACATCAGGGTCGAGATAGACGGAGATCTGGGCTTTCTTTTTTGCCATCACCATACTTTCCTCACAGTTCCAGCTCGTCGCCACAGTCGAGCGATGCCTGCCGGGCCACACCGCGCATGAGATCGTTCATCCGGTTGTTACGGGGCGCGATGTCGTCGAATTCGTCAGTCGGGTCGGGTGCGAATTCATTTTCCATCGGCTCCTTCTTCTCGACCGTTCCCTCACCCAGTTCTGGCTGACGGCGGCGGGCAGACTGTTTCGGGTCTTCATCCCCCTCGTCCTCCGTCGGCTCCGCCCCGGCATCCGGCGCCGGTGGGCGTGGCGGCAACGGTCGCGTGCTCCAGTCGTCGGGACGGCCATCTTTCGGGCGCGGAAGATCAGGCGGAGGAAGAACGCGCTCGCGGAAGCGGTCATCCTCGAAATAGCGGGCCTTCTTCGCGCGGATCGGATAGAGACCGGAGACCATGACGATCTCGTCCGCTGGCGGGAGCTGCATGACTTCTCCCGCCGTCAGCAGCGGGCGTGCCGTCTCCGAGCGCGAAACCATCAGATGGCCCAGCCAGGGCGAAAGCCGGTGCCCCGCGTAGTTCTTCATCGCCTTCATCTCGGTGGCAGTCCCAAGCGCGTCAGACACACGTTTCGCCGTCCGCTCATCGTTGGTGGCGAAGCTCACCCGGACATGGCAGTTGTCGAGGATCGAATTGTTCGGCCCATAAGCCCGTTCGATCTGGTTGAGGGACTGGGCGATCAGGAAGCTTTTGATCCGGTAGCCCGCCATGAAAGCCAGCGCCGATTCAAAGAAATCCAGACGCCCGAGGGCCGGAAATTCGTCGAGCATCAGTAGCAGGCGCCGTCGCTGTGCCGCAGCCTCCAAGTCTTCCGTCAGCCTACGGCCAATCTGGTTCAGCACCAGCCTGATCAATGGCTTGGTGCGGCTGATATCCGAGGGGGGCACGGTCAGGTAAAGCGTCACTGGGCGGTCCCCTCCAACGATGTCGGCAATGCGCCATTCGCAGCGCCGGGTGACTTCCGCCACCACCGGATCACGGTACAGGCCAAGGAAGGACATGGCAGTGGAGAGCACGCCCGAGCGTTCATTGGGCGATTTGTTCAGCAGCTCGCGCGCGGCCGATGCAACAACAGGATGTGGCCACTTCTCACCCAGATGGTTTGTCCGCATCATGACCGACAGCGTGGTGGCGATCGGGCGCTTCGGGTCCGACAGGAAATTGGCGACACCGGCGAGGGTTTTGTCTGGCTCGGCATAGAGGACATGCAGGATGGCGCCGACAAGCAGGGAGTGTGAGGTTTTCTCCCAGTGATTGCGCTTCTCCAGACTGCCTTCCGGGTCCACGAGGATATCGGCGACATTCTGGGCATCGCGGACTTCCCACTCTCCACGCCGGATTTCCAGTAACGGGTTATAGGCGGACGAGATCGCATTGGTCGGGTCAAACAGCACGACGCGACCGAAACGGGCGCGAAATCCCGCCGTCAACTCCCAGTTCTCGCCCTTAATGTCGTGGACAATAGCTGAGCCAGGCCAGGTCAGAAGCGTCGGGATGACCATACCGACACCCTTGCCACTGCGCGTTGGTGCAAAGGTCAGGACGTGCTCCGGTCCGTCATGGCGCAGATAGGCCTTGCCATACCGGCCAAGCACCACCCCATCCGGGTCAAGCAGCCCGGCTTTCGCGATCTCGTCCGGGTCCGCCCAGCGTGCCGACCCGTAGGTTTCGATTTTCCTGGCTTCACGGGCGCGATGGACCGACAGCGTCACGGCGGCGGCGAAAGCCAGCACCCCACCCGATCCGGCCATCCACGCCCCGCGCGCAAAGACGTTCGGGGCATAGGCGTCGAATTCGAACCACCACCAGAAAAACAGCGGCGGCGCGTAGACCGACCAGTGATGGAACAGCACGAACCAGGGCCGACCGAGTTCAGGCTGGAAGCCCAGTTCCCAGGCCGTCCATTGGGTCGCGGCCCACCAGGACAGGACGACAATGGACAGGACCACCGCGACCTGTCCCCATTGAATTTTGGTTCCCGGCATTTTCGATTCCTCCTTGCGCAGGAACAGGTCGGGCGGCCATTTTCCGTTCCGCAAGGGCTTTTCCCGCGTCGTCGCATCCCGGCGCATGGCAGGGAAAAAATACTTGTCCGGTGCGGCCCAGACCGTCATCACATTGAGCGAAGGTCGCGGGAGTCGAATGATAACCGGGTCTTGTGGCTGGACGGGTGCTGCGGCCAACGATGATGCGAACCCCGACCAGACATGGATTTTCTGGCACTCCCTCTCATTATGTAGTAATGTTCCTACATTGCAGTCTGGAGGCCGGACATGAGCATCACCACACTTTCAAGCCGCGAGTTCAACCAGGACACCAGCCGGGCCAAGAAGGCGGCGGCCGAGGGACCGGTGTTCATCACCGACAGGGGACGCACGGCCCATGTCCTGCTCAGTATTGAGGAATACCGCCGTCTGACACACCATCCGCGCAAGATCGCGGACGCTCTGGCGATGCCGGAAGCTGCGGACATCGCATTCGATCCGCCTCGCGCCAATATCACACTCCGCCCGGCCGATTTTTCCTGATGTTCCTGCTGGACACGAACGTCGTTTCAGAACTGAGAAAAATCCGCGCCGGGAAGGCCGACCCGAACGTGGCGCTCTGGGCCGACAGCGTGGAGGCGGACGATCTGTATCTCTCCGCCATCACCGTCATGGAACTGGAAACCGGCATCCTGCGCGTGGAGCGCCGCGACGGAGCCACCGGCACGATCCTGCGGACCTGGCTGGAACAGCATGTCCTTCCCGCGTTCGAAAGGCGTATTTTTCCCGTCGATACGTCCGTAGCCCTGCGCTGCGCCCGGCTCCATGTTCCCGATCCCCGTTCGGAACGCGATGCGCTCATCGCCGCAACCGCGCTGGTTCATGGCAAGACGGTCGTGACCCGCAACGTCGCGGATTTCCTGCCGTGCGGCGTCCCCCTGCTCAACCCGTGGGAACCCCAGCCGAACTGACAGGAGCGCTGGTTCACAAACCCAGCCCCCTGTTCCGGGTGAAGGTCCAATCAACCCCGCCATCGTCGCGAGCGACACCGGAGACGTGCCTGCCCTGCTGCTTCTCCAGCGAGGGCGTCCAGGGCACGAGTTGAAACTGAAGCCCATCATCGATCATCGCATAGCGGCCGGAGGCCAGCACCATGCGCTGACGGTAGGTGCCCGTGATATACTCCCCCGAACCCGACTGGCTGAATGTCCGGCCTGTCTCGCTGGCCAGCCGCTCTCCAACCTCGTGAACCTCCCGGTCCCTGAGTTTGCCGATCAGATTACGCGCCAGCACCAATTCCTGTGCGCGGTGCTCGGCGAGCCCCTGCTCGATCAGTTGCTCGGCGCGCCGCTCCATCGCGTCACGTACTTCGGCGCCAAAACCCGCCTGCCCCAATGCGACAGGATCACGCGCCACCGCCTGCCGGTCGAGCCAGGTGGCCCCGCGCGCCGTCACCTGATCCTCGATCGACAGGTCAGAACGAACAGCCAGCGCAACACGACGCTGCCCCTTCCTGTCATCGAAGGCACGAAGCTCCACGACCGCCCCCATACTACCATCACCGGTCGCATCCAGATCGGGAAAGCGGATATGATGCGTGCGACCGTCCACACCGTCGATGACGGCGTAGGCCGTGCCTTTCAGTTCATCGTCCAGCCCGCGATCGACCAGCCTGCCGACGACAGGGACGTCGAGGCTTTCACCCGCCAACACATAGCTCGACGTGCTCCGCTCGATGCCGCGTTCAGTCAGGGAACGGTGAATGCGCTTGATGATGTCGCCGCGTTCGCCCAGTTCGCGTAACGTCGCTTCGGCGGACTCATCCAGCATCCATTGTCCCTGTCCGACCTGATGGGCGAGGCCGAGCCCCTCCAGGCGGCGCAGGCGGCCGACCTTCAGGGCCTCAAACGGATCAGGCTGCCGATCCGGCGCTGGCGCCACGTCGATGATGCCGCTGCGGCCCGCGTCGCGGACGAGTTGCCGGTCAAGCTGGGTCCAGTATTCGGCATCGACCTGACGTTCGAGGGCACGGTGAATTTCGATGTCATTGCGTTGCCCGAGTTCTTGCGTCACCAGATCCTGCGCACGGGCGCGCAACCCGTCTTTGATATAATCCCGCGAGATCACGAGGTCGCTGCCATCCTCGGCTACGCCGCGCACGAGGATGTGGACGTGGGGATGCCGGGTGTTCCAGTGATCCACCCCCACCCAGTCGAGTTTCGTGCCGAGATCTTTTTCCATCTGCCCGACCAGTTCGCGGGCATAGCCCTTGAGGTCAGCCATGTCCGGCGCGTCCTCCGGCGAGACGATGAAACGGAAGTGGTGGCGGTCGTCTTCGCAGCGTTCGGCGAAGGCCTTCGGGTCCGCATCGTCGATGCCGGGACCGAAGAGCCGTACCTTCTCACCGTCCTTCGTCACCCCTTCCCGGCGCAGGTAACGCAGATGGGCCGCGAGTGGAGCCTTGCGCCCGCTATGGCGTACGACACGGGCCTTGACGGTCACGCGGCGGGCACGGCTGGTCAGCAGGCGATTGGCCCTGGCTGCCGCGACACGGCCACGCCCGAAGGCCGAACGGGAACCGCCGCCGTTGCGACCCGATCGGAACCCACCGCCTCCGGCACGCTGGGCCGAGGCGAGGGCCTGGGCGACGAAGGGCTTGAGCCGCTGGGCGCGTGGTGAGCGGATGCGACCCAGACGGGGCTGGAAGTCATTCTCGCGCGCCATCACTGCCTCCAATGTGCGAAAAAGCCAGGAGCAACAACGAAATACGGGGTCGGCAAACATTGCCGGTAAGGGCGGAACATTGTCGGAAGGCAGAAAAAACACAGAAAAACCAACACCCCAACCGAGGCGCAATGTGCGCCCTTTTATCTCGCCTCTCCTTAACCCCACCCCAAAGTGCCTGTTCCACCCTGCCAGCACCCAATCCGCGATGCTGGTCCCTGCCCCGATTGCCCTGCGCGAACCACCGCATACCGGTAGAGGAAATGATGCCTGGACGCGCATTCATGGCATCGCTCGTGATGCGGAAGAGACGACGAACAACCCACCGGAAAGCGGCCTGACAGGCGCAAGACCATGCGCGATGATGTCACTTCGAACACCATTCGGCGGCAGCTTCATTGCAACCGGAACGCCTTTCCCCGCATCGTCCGACTGCGCGGCAAAAATCGGCGCGCTGGTCCAGAACAGCGGGTCGGGATGCGAAACCAGCAGCAATGGATCTACACCGCCCTGACCGATCAGGGGCAGCAATCCGGCGACATAGGCGCGCGTTTCGGGTGGCAGCGGACGTTGCCGATCACGGTAGTCCTCATAGCGCCCCGGCCCGGCGTTATAGGCTGCCAGAAAGCCCGGAGAGCCATAGCGATCATGCATCTCGCGCAGGAACGCAGCGCCTGCAAGAATGTTGTCATGCACATCGAACGGATCGCTTCCCAGCCCGTAACGGGTACGAAGGTCGCTCCAGGTCGTGGGCATGATCTGCATGAGGCCGAGCGCGCCTTTTGATGAAATCGCGCTAATATCACCACCGCTCTCAGCGCTCATTACGGCCCGTATCCATGTGGCGGGAATGTCGAAGCGCTGCACGGCTTCAGCGATCACGGCACCATAAGGATCGGTGTCAGCGGGCGCTGGAACCGATGCCGCCCATGACAGGTCAGGTGCGCCCGATACGCCGATTGCAATGACACCAACAGCGAGGAAGAAGATGCGTCGCATCGTCTCATTCCCCGCGTTCGACACGTCGTGACGGACGCGTCCAGTTCAGCACCCAAACCGCACGCTCCCCACCGGCACGGAAGAGATTGGCCCGGATCGGTTGTGCAAAGGCGGGGTCGTCGAGGGCTACGGCGATGTATTCACCAGCCCTCTCGCCGGTGCGTTTCCAGCCAGCACCAACCTCCGGGCCATCGGCATCGGTGAGATGGATGCGGTAATCCGAGGCATGTTCGGCGTCGGAAAACTCAGCCGGAACGAGAAGGATATCCTGCGCCACGGTGAGGGTGCGAATGCGCCCGGCAAAACCGGTTTTCGTGCGCGTGAAAAGACCGATCTGTGCCATTTCATTGCCCTTTCGGAGACGGGTTGGTGGTCACGATGGCAGGCTGGTTACTCCCGGATGGAAGCCAGACCGGGGTGGCACGACCGATGACGGTGGAAACGGGCAACGGGCCGAAATACCGACCATCGAGACTGCGTGGTTCAGCCGTGTTCATGACAAAAATCTGGCCGGAATCGAGACGATGGCAGCCCTGCCAGAAGGGGAGCGGACGGCCACGGTGATCGACGGATTGCGCGTCGCCAGCGAATTGCCCGTCGATGGTGATGCGTTGTCCCGTACGGCACACGGACTGCCCCGCGACAGCCGCTACGGGCTTGAGCAGGGGCACGCCAGACGGCAGATACCCCCGACGCGCCAGCAGCATCGCCTCGCGCTCGGGCAGACGGACAGCAACCAGATCACCGACATGCGGCGCGGGAACCGGGTGCAATCGGTACAACCCGACGGGCACGCTCGCCGTCTCGTTCCAGATCAGGCGTGGCGCAGGATGAACGACCATTGACGCGCCCACACCGAGCACGGCGAAATAGGTCGCAAAGAACCAGCCACGCCGGGTCATGACGTCACCTGCCGCCGCTTGAGCCATGCTGAATGTTGCTCGCGCGTATAGGCACGCGGCTCATGTCCGGCCGTAATGCGATGGTGCAGATGCCGCCAGTATTCGGGCGCTGCATCCGCCGGATCGAGACCCAGTGCCTCAATGGCGTCGACCGCCCGGAGCACATGTTCGACCCGTGGCCAGCTATCGACACGCAGGAGGATTTCGCCGCCGGGACGCACGAACGGCAAAGTCTGGAACACTTCGCCAGCCCTGACCGCGCGCACGATATCCAGCCGGGAGACGGTGATACCGAGGTCATTGGACGCCCAGCGCACAAAGGCGAAAACACTTCCTGGCGCGAAACTGGAAATGCGGCGGCGGTCATCGAGTATCTGCTCGTCACTGCAATGCCCGAAGCGCAGCCAGTGTTCGATGCGCCTGTCGATCCAGGTCAGTTCGACATGCGTCAGTGCCGCCGGATGCCGGTGGGAGATAGGAGACTGTCTGGTCATGGCCCTACTCCCGGCCCCTTGAAGGGGGCAATGGACGGGCAAGAGGGGTTATCCGCAGAACGGCGCTTCCCATCAACATAAGAGTTAGATTCTAAGTTAGATAAGTTAAGGGCCGGAATCACCGTTTCAGGCCAAAGACTTAGCTGGGGTTTGTGCGTGTGAAGTCCCGATAGTCCTGCGTGTGATGTCCCGATAGTGGATGCGTGTGAAGTCCCGATACCATTCGCATAGTTATCCACAGGATGTGTGGATAAATCAGTTGGCAGGATGCGCAGTAACTCGCGCGCGCCAGCACGTTCAATGTTCAGGCGATAGCCTGGCAAGGGCTGGCTGGCGGCGGCACGCCGGATCTGGATGGCAAAGTCCGAGGGACGCATCAGGCTGCCGGATTTCTGGTGCAGATGCCCGATCTCGAAAGTCCAGCCGGTAGGTTGACGACCCGCGTGTTTGCGGGCCACGCGGTAAAGCCAGCGCTCGATGCCGCCCGTCAGCCGGAAATAGGCCGGGTCGATGGCCAGCACCAGCGAACGGTCGATCACGCCACGATAGAGCCATTCCGGAATGACGATCTCGACACCAGCGGCGCGACCGTTCCGGCTGGCGCAGATTTCCCACTCGGTAATCCAGGAAAACTGCTGCCGTCGCCAGTTCTGGCCGTTGCGGATCGTGGTGGCGACCACGGTGGACTGGAGCCGGGCAAGTGCCGCCCTGAGCAGCCCATAATCCCGCGCCCCGGTCTGTCGGCCGATACCGGTGAGCAGCTGATAGGGAGTGAAGCGCAGGAAGCGTGACGTTGTCAGGCCGAGATTTTCCGCCTCGACAATCTGGCTGGCGGCCCAGATCAGCACGTCAGCGTCCCAGATCGTCGCCATGCCGTGCTCGGGCATCCCGAACACCTCAACGCGCGTGTCCCCTACTGCGTAGAGGATTGGCGTCGTGCGCTTCGTTTTGGACAGGGAGAAAAACGGTCGCTCCATCAGATCGCGCTGGTCGCGCGGACTGATCTCGCCGCTGGCGACAACGAACGGCAGGAGCCTGCTGCGCTCACTGGCCGTGAGGATGTGGCGGGCCTGCATGTCCATCCTCCCCTCACCGGCGATTAAGGCCGGCAGAGCGGGCCTCGTCATAATTCGGATCAGAGGTGGACCGGCAGGCGCTGGCGGTAGCCCAGGCGTCGAGGTCGTCGATCAGGTAGACGACACGACCGCCAAGCTTGCGGAAGGTCGGACCACTGCCATGGCAGCGGTATTTTTCCAGCGTGCGGGGAGAAAGGCCTAGAATCTGCGCGGCCTGATGTGTGCGCAGGTAGCGTGCCGGTGACGGCGCGTGTCTGTCGAGCATGGTATGCCTCCATCTGGTCTCGAAGCGCCGCAGGAATGATGCGGCGGATCGGGATGACGGTGGCGAAGAAAGCAGGCGTTGGGGGTGGACGAAGATTTTTCAGACTCAGTGTCCACCCTTCGTGTACCGGGACGTGCATGGGCGATACCGCGCGGAGCCGGGCGTGAAGCAGCGTGGGGAAAATGGGGGATCGCAGCGGGAAGGAGCGAAAACAGGCAGCACTATTTTCCGCGTAGAAAATCCAGATAACCGCCTTTGACCCGGTTCCGGGCGTCAAGAAGCAGGCGCTCCGCATGGCGACGCGCCGCCGTGTTGCGCCATTCGACCGCCGGTAAATCCGCCTGCCATGAACGATTGGCCGCAATGGCGATATCGCGGACGGTGCCGCCCGCTTCGTGAATATCGAAGGCGAGAAGGAGCAGTATCTGCCGCGCACGTTGCAACGGGGTCAACTGGAGGGCGCGCGGAAGCAGGCCAACGCGCTGGCCGCGCTGCCTGCGAAAGAAACGCAGCGCCACGTCGAGACGCAGTTCAGCGGCGTCGTCCATCGGCAGGAGCACGGCGGGTCGAACGATAGCCAGCGGGCTCAGAAGCCGAAGGTAAAGATTGCCAGCCACATCGCCGATCACCAACCACGCGTCGTCTTCCGCATCATGACGGGCCAGAAGGGTTCCAAGCACCGCCGGATTGATCGGGGTCACGATGGCGAAATCCGATGGCGCGGGCGTGAGGATCAGTGTGGCCGGTGAAACCTCGGGCCGCCAGATCATGCGCCCCTGAGGGACGGGTTCATCGGGCGCATGGACAAAAGCAGAGCCCCCAGCGTCGGGAGAACGCCGCGCACTCGGCGGCGGAATCCACGCCCCGACGGCCGATCCGCCGTTGCAGGCGGGCATAGTCGCGGCGATAGGTGGTGTTACGGCGGAGAAATTCGACGGCGAAACCGGAGCGGTCCAGACGGCTGATATGGTCGCGCAGTTCCGGTGAACGCCATAAAGGTGTTGGCATGCGGGCCTCCCTGTCTGTCCCCCCATGCGGCAAAAGGGGAAGCTTCCATCAGCCAGAGCGGGAGCGGGAGTGCATAGACCCTGATTTTTTATCGGGGAGAGAAGCGCAGGGCAGATGCGGGTGCCGGGGCGAAGCCCGGCTATTGCAGGCGCGGTTGCAGCAGATACTGGAAACCGGCTTCGCTCATCCAGCGCGCCCGTGCCAGATGCCTGCCATGAACGGCTTTCGCACGCAGCGGTTCGCGAACCGGGTCAATTTCGAACAGCACCGCAACGACTTCGCGCCAGTCCGCCCCTTCCTCGTCCGCGACCAGAAGGCGCAGGTAAAGCCCGAGATGCGCTTCGTCGTAGGCGTTTACCCGTTCGGTGAGAGGGGGATGGTCAAGGAAAGACGGGTCGGTCATGGCGGTTCCTCACGATACCGCTGCCAGATCGGTTCGATAACAAAGATCGGGATTGCCGACCGGCCAGGTTTGCATGACCCCGCCAGAAATCAGCACGCCCAACGGGGAAGGAATGACATGAACGGAACAGATCAGGGCGATTCCGCCCGACTACGCCCCCTACCCTGCCGCGTCTGGATATCGGAAGTCTCGTTAAGAAACATGACGCCGCGTCCCTGTCCGGACTCGATGAACAGAATGCCCGCCGCTTCCAGCGCGCGACGGACCTGATCGATCGTGCCCTCATGAACGCCCAGACCGCGTTCGGATTCTAGGCGCTTGAGCGCGGTCAATGCTACGAGGGCCTTTTCAGCGAGCCTTTCCTGTGTCCAGTTCAGGAGTGCCCGTGCCGCCCTTACCTGTCGGCCAGTGATCATCCACGATCACATCCGACACGCGGAGCCTGCACACCAGAAATACGACTATAATAGTCGCTTTGTGGATATTCAACATCGTTCTTTCAGGGGGATACCGAAAGAGAGTCGGCGTCTGGTTCCCGATTGTATTGGCGACCATGCAAAAAGACCCCCGCTCTATGCGGGGGCCGTCTCGTCGTGGCGCTCTGTTGCGCATCGTGCAAGCGCCTCGTTCAGTTCGCGCTCGATCTGCCGGCGCTCGCGGCGGCTCAGGTGAAAGCTGGTCAGTTCGGCGCGCAGCATCTGGATCTGGTCGTGTAGCGTGGTCATCGTCCTGCTCCTTTCGTTTTTCGAAGACAGGACGGACGGCTCATGCCGGGGTGGACCGGGTCAGGGATCGCCGAAGGCGACCGGCTTGCCGGCGTGTGGGGGAGCCGATTTTGTGCGGTGCGCCCGAAGGGTGCATCGGGCAAAATTGGGGGGACCACGCGTCCTTGACGCGGTTCGCCCTCGCGCATGGTACAATGGGAAGGCTGAGGGAAAGCCCCGTGTTCCTCCTGCGTCTCACGTCGGGCGACCTGCACTGCCGCCCGCGCCCCGGAAAAGCACGTGGGAAAATGAAAGCCCGGAAGGCCCCGCCCGGGGAGACCGGGCGGGGTTGGTGGTGGGGCGCTTACTCCCCGTTCCGGCTGCGGGGCCGGGTCCAGATGAGCGAGTAGCCCTCGCCCTCCTCGTCGGTGAACAGGTTGGCGAAGATCGGGGCGGCGAAGGAGGGATCGTCCAGCTTCAGACTCAGATAGGTGCGGCCTTCGCTGGAGCGGCGGGTCCAGGCGGCACCGAGTTCTACCCGTCCGAGGTAGACGCGGTAGTTGGGGGCGTTGTCGTTGGCGCGGTTGGTTTCGGCCACCAGACGGACGTTGCGGGCCTGCAGGGCCAGGGTGACGATTTCGCCTTCGAAGCCTTCGCCCACCTTCTTGAAGGAACCGATGTTAGCCATTGTCGTATCTCCATGCTGTTATCGGGCCGCGACCACCGTGGCCTCGATGGCGATCGACCAGCCGGAGGCGAGCGGCAGAGCACCCCTCGGGGCCGAAGCGCAGCGGAGGACGGCAGGGCCGGAACTTTCTTGTTTCGCGAGGAATGACGGCGCAGCCGGCAGGGGAAGAAAGTTCTGGAACGCCGTTGCGGCCAGCCGATCGAGGCGCAGCCGGTCTTCGGCTAGATCAGCCATCCGACAGAGGCCATGGTGTGCGGACCCGCCAGCCCCAAAGAGATACGATGCCGGCATGACCGGTCCGACAGGTGGGGGGACGATGCGATCTGGCGCGAGACTGTCACGCTGGCATTTTGGGAAACTGGCCCCGTCCGGTGGTCGTTTTTGCCGTCCCCGATGTTACGCCCCCTTTTCACCCGCTCATGGGCAGGGTTGCCCGTGCGGTGCGACAGGCCCCCGCTCCCGGCACAAGCGCATCCCGTTAGAGCGGGCCGGATGATCCCTCGTTCGCTGCCTGCCGTCCCGGCCCTTTCACCGATGGGGTTGGCGCGGGCGTTTCATCCCCATGGACCGTCCCCGCAGACACACGGGGCTGCCATCGAACTCCGTCCCGCCGGTTCTCCGGGCGGGGACTTCCAGGGGGCGGGCGAACGTGCCTACCGCCATCAGGTGCGCAGGAACTGGGGAGCCCGACGTCATTGCGGCTCAGACGTCAGACTTCATGTATCATGACGGTTTTACAAACCGTCGTGGAAATAATGCCCACCACGCTCTGTAAAAACCGTGCCGAGAAATCAGCACTGATCTTACACCCCGCCACACGCAACTTTCTTGACTTTATCAGGAATTACCATTTTTCTTGAAACCATGTTTGGACCTCCCAATGCTATGCAGATCAGAGTCTCAATCGACGATATCGAACCAGCCGTCTGGCGGCGTCTCGTCGTGCCTAGTGCGTGGAACCTGGAGCAGCTTCACCTCGCGATCCAGGCGGCCTTTAACTGGTGGAATTATCATCTCCATGAGTTCGAGATCGGGGGACTGCGTTACGGAAATGCCATTGAGGCTGCGGAAGGATCGGCCATCGGCGATCCTCAGGTCTTTGACGAGCGCCAGGTCCGGTTGCGAGATTTCCGCAACGCGGGCACGGCGTTCACCTACGTCTATGATTTTGGCGACGACTGGCGCCATACCGTAGAAATCGAAAATCTGCTTTTCCTCGAAAGCGCTCCCCAGCACGCGACCTGTGTTGACGGCGCGCGAGCCCGTCCGCCTGAGGATGTCGGCGGCATTCCAGGCTATGAGCAGTTTCTGGAGGTAATCGGCTCCCTCAAGGATCCCGAGCATCGGGAAACCAAGGCCTGGTGTGGTGGCCATTTCGATCCCGAGTGGTTCGATCTTGCAACCGTCGACAAGGATGTTCGAAACGCATTGAAGCCGAATGTGAAAAGAAGGCTTCATCAGCCGAAACCGAAAAAAAGCAAGTTGTAGATATCACTAAGTCAATCAGGCGTGTTTCAAGGTATAAGGTCAATGTTGTCGATCGGGATCGACGGCAGAACCGGGTTAAACGCGCCATGCCTTATCTTTCAGGCATTGAAAGACCGTCAATACGGTAGCCCTATGCTACCGTGCCGATTTCTCGGCACGGTTTCCTCACAACCTGTCAGGCACTATTCTTTTTCTGAAACCGCCAGACCGGGATACCCATCTGCTTCGCCTTGTCGGCCAGATTGTCCTGAATGCCCGAACCCGGAAATACCATGACGCCGACGGGCAGGACTTTCAGCAGGGCGTCGTTGCGCCGGAACGGGGCGGCTTTGCCGTGCCGGTTCCAGTCCGGTTTGAAGGCAATCTGTGGAATTTCGCGATGATCGGCCCAGCGGGAAGCGATGAATTCCGCGCCCTTGGGCGAGCCACCATGCAGCAGCACCATGTCGGGATGCTTCTCACGCACCTTGTCCAGCCGGTTCCAGATCAGGAGATGGTCCTCGTAATCGAGCCCGCCGGTC
The DNA here is from genome assembly GCF_003207855.1 of Komagataeibacter rhaeticus. Taxonomy (GTDB): domain Bacteria; phylum Pseudomonadota; class Alphaproteobacteria; order Acetobacterales; family Acetobacteraceae; genus Komagataeibacter; species Komagataeibacter rhaeticus. The sequence goes on from NZ_NKTZ01000021.1 coordinate 24,083, forward strand.
ACTGCGACCTTTGGCCCGGGTGGCACGAGCAGCTCCGTTTCGGCCTTGCGGCGGGCGTTGAGGAAATCGCGGCTGTCGATCATCGACGCCGTCAGGGTGCTCCGGCTGACCAGCGAGCCGGAGCGTGGCCGCCAGGGCGACATCGTCAGGCGTTCGAACTGGTCGCAGGCGAGGGCGCGGAATATCTCATAGGCATTGCGTCGCTCCAGCAGGGTCAGCCCCTCGGCGATGAGGCGCTCCAGTTCCACCGAGCGGATCTCGCTGCCATCCTGTTCCTGCTGGCTGCGTTTCTGCGCCTGCTCGTTACGGTCAAGATCACGCTCCACCTGCCCGACCATACGGTGAAAGACGTTGACGGTGGACCAGAGCAGCGGTTCGAGATCAGGTTCCAGCCGCGTGTCGGTCAGTGTGGCTGACAGGGCATCGAAGATATCGGCAATCGCGCCCTCGATCTGGCTGGCGTCGGGCAACGGCCTCGCGTCCGGCTCGTCCTCGAAGGGACGATGGCCGTAAAGCTGGAGTTCCGCCAGCACATGAGCGGTGGAAGAGGTAGCGTGTGCGGGTTCGAAATCGTGCTGTGTGCGGGTCATGGGTCTGTCCTCCGGTTCTGGCCGCGCCCCTCGCGGCCTTTCCGGGGGCGGACAGCGGCAGACGAAGGCCGGGCCGGAACCGCGCAACGCGCGGCCGCAGCGCAGCGGAGGATGGCAGGGAGACGGCTATTTTGCTTCGCGATGCAAAGCGCGGCACGCGCGGCGGAAAATAGCCGGTTCCGCCATTGCAGGCCCGGCCTGGCTGACGCCCGCTCCCCTTCCAGAAAGGCCGCGGGCGCGCCCCATCCGGAAACAGGACAGCCCTGCGCACACCGGAAAGAAGAAGACCCTCACACCCCCTTCCCGGGCCGCCTCAGTGCGTGACGGGATGCAGAAACCGCGCCACGTCCTGCGGGGCAAGCTGGGGATGCAGGATTGCCCGCATCGCGCCACGCCCGAGGTAGCGGAGATCATCGTTGAAGTCCGCCAGACGCGGTGACAGCACGAGGCACTCGATCCCGGCTTCCTGCGTCCGGGTCTGCAGGATCGTCACCGCATGGTCTCCGGCCGGATCGTCATCGCGCAGCACGTAGAGGCGGCGCAGCGTATTTGGAAACATCATGGCGGCGAGATGCGCCGAGGACAGGCAGGCGGCCAGTGGCAGAGCGGGCATGATCTCATGGAGCGAGAGCACCGTCTCGATGCCCTCGCCCGCCGCCAGAACGTCGGACACCGTGCCAAAGCGCACGGCATTGCCGAGCAGGTCGCCCAGGGCACGGCGCGGATGATCGACCGGCGCCTTGCCGCGCCCGTCCGCCGCCAGCCAGGTCCGATGAACCCCGGTCAGGGTGCCGTCGAGGTCGGTGACGGCGGTGATCATGGCGGGCCAGGTCTCGGTCGGACTGTCCTCGTCCGGACGGTAAAAGCAGCGCGGATGGAAGTGCAGGGCTGCGGTTCCGTGCAAACGCGTAATGTCGCGTCTGCGGAGATACATTTCTACGGACGTGCCCGCGATCGGCCCGGACATGGCCCAGAGCCGTCGCGCGGCTTCGGACGAACTGGCGGAACCACGCTCACGGGCAGGCCGGTCCTGTGACGGCGGCACCGGATCAGGGCGAGGCAGACTGAGGAAGGCGCGCGCCTCGTCGACCACGTCGCGGAAATCCACCAGACCGAGGCTTTCGCGGATCACGTCAAGCAGGTCGCCATGCTCGCCAGACTGCGCATCGGTCCACTTACCGGCCCTGCCGTTGGCGGTATCGTGCAGCCGGACAAACAGCGACCGGCCGGGGGTGTTGCGTACGTTACCGACCAGCCAGTAATTGCCATGACGGCGACCGGCGGACAGATAGCGTCGGCATACCGCCTCCGCGTTCTCCGCCAGACGGTGAGCCAGATCCCCAGCATCATGTCCAGTCATCGCCTTGCCCTCCTGTGTCGGGATTGCCTCCGTCCAGGGCAATCGCCAGCCAGCGATCAGTGGTCATCCATGAAATCGCTTTGCGCCTGCCAAGGTCAAGCAGATGCGCGCCGCCGCTGAAGGCGCCGATCCGGGGGCGGGATGCCGTATTGGCCCACTGGAATCCCCATCGGCCCCGCAACCGGAATGTTCGCGCACAGCGCAGCACGAACTCCACAACCTGATGCGGATCTCCGGTCGTCTCATCGTGCATCCAGAGTTTCGTGCCGCCATATTCAGGCACGATCGACAGAATGAAACCGTCAGAGGGCGGGTCTTCCGCCGCCAGTTCGTCCATGAATTCATTGTAGAGATCGAGCCCCTTTGCGGCATTGTCCACCGTGCCCACGTCGAGCACGCAGGAAAAATGCGTGAAAAAATCAGCCATCGGAAAAACTCCCGAAACGAAAAAAGCCCGGCGCAGGGGCCGGGCTCGTAAAAACGTATTGGCGGAAATACAGAAAAGCGGCTTTCAGGACGCACGCTCCATCAGCCTGCGGGCCTTTTCTTCCAGATCCAGCCGCGTATCCTGATTGGCTTTTGTGCGTGCCAGTGCGGTAATCCCCTGCACGAAATCGAACACGCTCTCGGGCTTGCGGCCCTCTTCGTGCAGCACGGTTTCGATGATCTTCGCGGTTTCCGGTTTCGAGAACCCGCGACGGCGCAGGAAACTTTCGCGATCATCATCGGTTCTGGCCACCAGCGCCCGACGCGAAGCCTGGATACCGGAAACAAACGAGGCCGGGCTGGCCGTGGCGAAATTCCGGAGCGCTGGTGTCGCCTGATGCACGAAGCGGGATGCTGCAAACTTGCTATGCCGGATCGTGATCTGTTCGAAATTTTCGACGCCCCAGAGCATGCGATTTTGGCACACTCCGCGCAGGTAAAATGACGCAATACCAAGGCTTTTACTGCCGACTTCAGAATTCCACGCATAGAAACCCCGGAAATAGAGATCGGGATCGCCATTGGGCAGGCGTCCGGCCTCAATCGGGTGTGTATCGTCCACGAGGAACAGAAAAACATCGCGATCTGATGCGTAGAGCGTCGTCGTCTCCTTCGTGATATCCACATACGGATTATGGGTCATGGTCGCCCAGTCGATGACACCGGGCACCTTCCAGTTGGTATCACCTGTGCCGTCACCGGCAATTTTCCGCACCGCGCCGACCAGTTCGTGGTCCCAGATGCGGCCGTAATCTGGCCCGGTGACCGCGCGCAGTTCCACGCGGCCGTCCTCGGTTTCCAGTGTTTTGATCAGTTCAACCCGGTGTGACAGCAGGCCGTGCTGGAGATTGATCGCCGCCAGTGGAGCCGGAAGGTTACGCAGGTAGGACGATGGCGCGCTGATCAGACTGCACATCTGGCCGAACGACCAGTGTGTGGGGGCAATCGGCTCCTGCTGCCCCGGTACAGTCAGGGTCAGGCGCTCGGCATTGTCGCGCGAGGCTTCCACGCGAATGGCGCGGCTTTCCACCGTGCGGGTCGTGGCCCGATCTGCTCGCGCCAGGGTCGCGGCATGCAGGTCGGACAGCGACAGATAGCGTTCGTCATCGGGGCGGGAAAACCACTCGGACGATACGCGGGCACTGCGCTCCCCACGCGAAGGATCGATCCTGAAGCCGCCGGATGCGGCACCACGGGACGCGGGGGACAGGATGGTGGTTGTGATCATGGAAAACTCTCCTCTATGCCGGTTATTCGGCACAGAAGGCGAAGCCGACCTCTCCCTCTTTCCGGTATGCCGGACACGAAAAAAGCGGCTTCCGGGCACCGGAAGCCGCTGTCTCACAATTCCAAAACTCATTGCGTCACTCGGCGGCGATGGCCTCCATATCCCCGCCTGACGTCACCGTTTCAACCTGTGCCTGATCGGCCAGCCCCACGGTCCGCAACGCCTCGGGCAGCCAGCCCGAACCATCAAGCAGCCGCTCGGCCTCGCGCGCCATGTCGGGCTTCTTCATATGAACTATGCGGTCAGCCGCTTCGTCGCCACGTGCATCCCGCACCGCCTGCAGGATGCGCGCCTTGGTCACCCGGCCGAGATAGTTCTCGACCGTGGGCTGCCAGCCAGCCTCAATCAGATCAAGGCTGAGGGCCGACGCCAGTCGATTGGCCCGCTTGAGGCGTTCGGTCACGCTGCGCTGGGACACCGCACCATAGGCGGGCATGCGCTCATAGAGCGCGTTAATCCCGAAGGACAGGCAATGCGCCAGCAATGCCATGCGGCTGGTATCATCCAGCCCGGCGATCCAGCGCCACAGCGCGTCTTCGTCGTCCGGCAGATCGTGCTTCCAGCCATCGTTACGCTGTCGCAGCGCGTGGGCTGGCAGGCTGCCTGGCATGTCGGAGGAATGGACCGGCAGCGGGATTTCCCGGACATAGGCTTCCAGGCAATCCGCACCCGGTGTCTGCCAGTAAACATCGCGCACCAAGGTATGCAGCAGTTCGGTCAGCGCGATGTGCGGGTTGCTGGCAAAGGCGTCCCGCAGGGCGAGCGTGCGCCAGGCCGTCAGTTCGGTAAGCAACCGGTCAGGCAGCGGCTTGATCCCGTCTTCTTCCTCGGGTTCCACGTCGGGAGAGATGCTATCGCTCTTCCCCTCCTGATAACCATCGCCTGCGCTATCGTGCTCCTGCCCATCATACGCAGGGCAATTGTATTGATCGGCGTTGCCCGCATCATCGGTCTCTTCCGGCTCAGCCGGCATGTCCTCGGGGAGCACAAACCCCCGCTCCAACTGCAACGTACCATCGCTGGCGAGGCTTACGAAGGCCCCCGCCCGCGCCATGTCAGCGGGATCGAACGCCAGAGGCCGTTCTTCGAGGGCAAGGATGGCCTGTTCGATCTCGCCCAGCCTTGCATCAACCTCATCCGGGTATTCATCAGCCTGGGCATATTCAGCCTCGATGCTTTCCTGCTCGGCGCGCAGGGCTGCAAGCCGGGCAGTCTCCTCATCGGACAGCGGCATTTCCGTGCCATCGATCTCCGCAAACTGCCGTGTGTGGCCCCATGGGAATGACAGGGCGGTTTCGACCCATTTCCAACCCTCTGCACGGATATCTTCGGCGGCTGCATGCAGCTTTTCCATGACCAGCCGGTCCAGAATGGCCGGATCCTGCAACCAGCCGCCGTCATCGGCCTCGAACAGGTCGCGCATGATGGGACCACCCGCTACGATATAGGCCTCCAGCCCGACGAAACGGGCACGGGCGTCCGAAGCCCGCACGGTCTTTTCCGTCAGCATGCGGCGGATGACATAGGGTTCGCGGTTATGGCTCTGGGACACGATCTCCCAGACCTGTTCCTGACGGGCATGGTCATCGCTGATGGAAAAGGCCATCAACTGTTCCAGCTTCATGCCGTCCTGCTCGTAGATATCCAGCAGCTTGTCCGACACCGTCATCAGCCGCAGGCGCTGTTTGACCACGGTCGGTGAGAAGTGGTCCCCATTTTTCGGACAGGGCGATAAGCTATAATCCGATCTGAGAGAGAACGGGTTTTATGGGCAAGGTTACGCGCAAGAGGTATGCGGCGGAGTTCAAATCACGGGTTGCCCTGGAAGCGATCCGTGGGGAACTGACGCTGGCGGAACTGGCTTCGAAACATGGGGTGCATCAGACGATGATCGCCCAGTGGAAACGGCAGGCGATCGAGGGGATGGCGGCGACCTTCTCCGGGAAGACGGTGGCGGAGCCCCCGGTCAGCCCTGCTGATGTGGAGAAACTGCACGCGAAGATAGGCGAGCTTCTCGTGGAACGGGATTTTTTACGCGATGCCTCTGCTCGGTTGGGCGTGATCAGAGGCGGCAGATGATTGACCCGAAGCGAGCGCGTCTGCCGATAATCCGGCAATGCACGCTGCTGCAACTCAACCGGTCGGGCGTCTACTATCGGCCTGTGCCACAGAGCGAGGCCAATCTGGAGCTGATGCGGCTGATCGACGCCCAGTTCCTGGAAACGCCCTATTATGGCTCACGGCAGATGACATGGCATCTGCGCCGCCTGGGACATGAAGTGGGCCGCAAGCGGGTCCGGCGGCTCATGGCGATCATGGGCCTTCGGGCGATCTACCAGAAGCCGCGCACGACCGTGCCCCATCCGGAGCATCGGAAATATCCATATCTGCTACGGGATCTGGTCATCAATCGGCCTAACCAGGTCTGGTGTTCCGATATCACATATATTCCCATGAAACGGGGATTTCTCTATCTCGTGGCGATCATGGACTGGTTCACGCGCAAGGTCCTGTCCT
>NZ_NKTZ01000022.1 GCF_003207855.1 Komagataeibacter rhaeticus
GCCGGCATCCCGGAAGGGAAACTCCGCCCGCTCCGGCAAGCCATCACAATCACCGATAATCCTTAGCGTATATCTGTGCCCGTTTTATGTACGTCCCCCAAGTCTGGCTCACGCTGGCCCTCCGGTCTCAAGTCACCGTGAACATGATACCGCATGCGGCCAGAAAGCGGCAGCACGCAAAACCGGCAGGCAGGATTGCAGCCGCGCCAACTCAGATCGGGCAGGCCCCGCTGGCGCATTGCAGATGCGCCCAGTCCACGACCTCACGCGCGTCCTCGTCATGGATTCCCGCCGCCAGGGCCGCGAATTTCCCGGCTGGCACCTCTTCTTCAGGCAGGTATTCGTACCCCAGGTCGGAATCCGGCCTGCTGGGCAGCACGGCGCAGCAGCGCACATGGGGCTGGTTGGCGGCCACGATGGCGCGGAAACCCGCAAGGTCCTGCCGGTCGGTATAGATCTTGAGCGTGTAGGACACCTGATTGCCCTGCTCCGCCCCGATCCAGTATTTCTCCAGCAGTTCCAGCCAGCGGTACTGCTGGGCGGGCGTGGCTTCGGGCGCGGTCACCACGCGCGCGCCCATGCCCAGCCGCTGGATGAGCGGCACGGTGGGAAAGCCCACGATGCTCATGCCCGGAAAGCTGCGCAGCGCGCGCACCGGGTAGCCCCGGCGCGCATAATCCGCCAGCAGCGGGTCGGACCCCGTCTCCCACATGCCATCGGCGCGCTGCACGCCCTTGAACTGCACCCAGCGCAGGTACTGCCGCCGCGCGGGCAGGTGCGCGCCCTCCGTCAGGCCGAACAGCTTGGACGTGGTGCCGGCAGGCTTGACGGTGGTGATGGTGACGGGGCGCGCGGTACCGGTCTCGGCCGCATAGGCATTGGCTTCGGCCTTGGCAATGGTGGAAAGTTCCCGCACCGCATGCCAGAAGGGGGCGGCGCGGTCTTCATCCAGCAGGTCATGGAAATCAAGGCCAAAGCGCATCCATGCCCATTCATGCAGGCCGGTCGGCCCGATGCCGATGCGGTTGGTGCGGCGCACTTCCTCGCCATACAGCGCGTCCATGCGGTTGGCGCGCAGCAGGAAGCGCACGCCCAGCCGCACGGAATCCCGCACGCGGGCATCCCATGTCTGCGCCGTATCAGTGGGCACATGGCCCGGCGTTACCGCCCCCAGCGGCACGGGGCAGGCCAGCAGCGGGGCAAAATCGCCAATCACGCAGTAGCCGCCCGTCACATGCAGCGTAATCTCGCCACACGGGTTGGTGGTGACCGGAAAATGCGCGGTGGTGGCGCGGCGGGCCAGATCGGCCAGCAGGGTGGCGCCTTCGGTTGCCTGGTAGCGGTGCGAGCGGAAATCACGCCCGTCCGCATGCACGGGCTTGCGCCGGGCGCTGCCGGTGCGGCTGTCCTCCAGCCGGTCACCGTTGATGAAGCCGGGCTCGCCATTGATCCACGCGCAGCGCGTGGCCTCGGCAAACACGGCGCGGGCGTGGGCGGCCAGCGGGCCGGTATGGGCGGGGTCGTTCACGCCGCGCCAGAATTCGGCATCGACCATGACCGAGTGGTTGGCGGTCCACAGCCCGCCCTCCTCCTTGGCGCGGATGAAGCGCAGCACATCCGCATCACGCCAGGACTTGGTGGCCATGCGCGCGGCACGGCGGGCGCCGCCCACCTGCACCTCGACCGAGAGGTAATGGTCCACCCGCAGCGCCTGCTCCCATAGCGGCATGCCGCCCGCGCGCGCGGCTTCAATCACATGCCGGCGCACGTTCAGCAGCCCGCGCAGCAGCGAGACGGGGCCGGAAGCGGGCCGCCCCTGCATGCCCGCGATCGGGCTGCCCGCACGGCGGATGGCGCTGAAATCCAGCACCAGCGTGCGCTCGCGCGCGCCGCGGAAGGCCATGGCCTCGATCATCTCGACCGCCTTGCCCCAGCCCTCCCGGCTGTCATCAATAAGGTGGCGCAGGGCATTGCCCTCTGGCGGGCGGGCCAGCACGTTTTCAGCCACAAAGGCGCGGACCTGGTCCTCCATCCCCGCATCGAAGGCATCCGGCGCCGTGCCCCAGGGCAGGATCTGCATCTCAAGGCCAAAGCGCAGCAGGCCCGCGCGGTCGCGCGGATAGTCCGGGTGATCGGGTGACAGGACGAATTTCAGCTCCGGCGCCTGCGCCCAGTCCACGATGCACAGTTCATCATCATAGGCCCGCCCCACACCGGACCCGTTGAGCAGCAGGTAGAATTTGGCGAACGAGCAGATGGCCGTGGCGCAGTTGGTGAACATTTCCATGTTGCGCCCCGGCTGCCCGGCATCACCATGCTGGAGATGGCGGCCCGAGGTAAGCAGCGCGCCGGTGGCAATGGCGTTGCGCAGCTGCGCGCGCTCGGCCGGGTCCACCGTGGCCAGCAGGGCGGTATTGCCCGTTGCGACACGGTCGGCCACATGGCCGAAATCCTCGTGGTCGGCAGGGCGGAACACGGTGCGGCGGCCCACGGCTTCACCCATGCCCCGGTCCAGCGCGCGCGCGGGCAGCGGGGGGGTGCCAAACGCCCCCTCGAACGGGTCGCGCGCGCGCATGCGTGCCGCACCAGCCAGCGAGAAACCTCCGTCCATGCCCAGCTCCCTGATTGCATGCGAAGCCGGGTCCGTGCCAGACGGCCAGTTCGCCCATATTGTAGTAGGTGCATCATGATTGCACCATATATGGTGTGATGCACGCTTTAAATGCGTGACCTGCCCCCTGCCCGCGCGTGAAAAGGCAGGACTTCCGCCGCGCGAATCCCGGTGTATTTTTTTATGTAACGGCCGGGGGCAGAGTCGGGTTACATGCACGAATCACTTTACATGGCGCTGCGGCACCGCCCCCCGGCGGCACCAGAACGGGCCACGCCCCCTGCCCCACCCGAAGGATCCACCATGGCCATACCCGCCCCCTCCCTTCACCCGCTGATGCGCCAGCCGGGGCCGGATGGCACGCGCGTCACGAACGAGGAACTGTTCTTTGACCTGGCCTATGTCTTCCTGGTTACCCAGATCAGCCATGGCCTGCTGCATCACCTGAGCTGGATGGGCGGGGTGCAGACGCTCATCCTGTGGTTTGCCGCGTGGCTGGGGTGGCAGTACACCGGCTGGGTCACCAACTGGTTCGACCCGCGCGTGCCCGCGCTGCGCGGGGTGATGTTCGTGACCATGGCGCTGGCGGTGGTGTGCGGGGCGGCCGCCCCCGAAGCCTTCGGGCCGCGCGGGCTGGCCTTTGCGCTGTGCTACACGGTCATGCAGGTGGGCCGTTCGGCCTTTATCGTGTGCAGCCTGCCCGCCCGCCACCCGCTTGCGCCCAATTACCGGCGCATCCTGGGCTGGGGGGTAATTGCCGCCGTGTTCTGGATCGCGGGCGGGCTGGCGGCCCCCGGGCCGCGGGTGCCGCTATGGGCGGTGGGCGTGGCGTGTGAATATGTCTCGCCCATGTTCGGGTTCTGGCTGCCCGGCCTGGGGCGTTCGCGCACGACGGAATGGACGATCGCGGGCGGACACCTGGTGGAGCGGTGCCAGCTTTTCGTGATCGTGGCGCTGGGTGAGACGATCATGGCATCCGGCCTGTCGCTGGCAAAGAACCCGGACTGGTCGGTATGGGAACTGGGGGGTTTTGGCACCGGCTTCCTGTGCACCATTGCCATGTGGTGGCTGTATTTCGGCACATCCAGCACGGAAGCCGAGCACAGCATCACCTCCTCGGCCGATCCAGGGCGGATGGGGGCGTATTTCCATTACCTGCATGTGGTACTGGTGGCGGGCATCATTGTAACGGCGGTGGGCATGGACATTTTGCTGGAAGAACCGGCCGAACCCGCCACCGGCGCGCCCGCGCTGGTGCTGACGCTGGGGCCGGTGCTCTATCTTGTGGCCAGCACGGTCTATCGCTGGGTGGCCACCTGCCGTATCGCCCGCGCGCAGGTGGCGGGGGCGGGCGTGCTGGTCGTGGCCGGGATTGCGGGCCATGCCCTGCCCATGTGGCAGCTGGCGCTGGTGGATACCGCCATCCTGCTGGCCACCAGCCTTCTTTCCGCCAGCAGGCCGGGGGCGGCCGGGCCATAGGCCCCGCAGGCATGGCGGCGGGCGGGGGATCAGCCGCCGTAGAAAACCTTCTCGCCCAGATCCTTCATGTGCAGCACCGCTTCATCCGGGCGGCCGGTGATTTCGCGGTTCAGGTGCACGTTCGTGACTTCGGCAACGAAGGTATGGTGATCGCCCAGTTCCACGACGTGGCGCACCTTCAGCTCCACCGCCGCCGGCGCCGCGGTCAGGATGGGCGCGCCATTGCCCGCCCGGCGGATGTCCTGCCCGCCCAGCTTCCCGTCCGCATATCCGACGGGCTTGAAGAAGGCGAAGGCCAGGCCGCCCTGACCCTGCCCCAGGATGTTGAGCACCAGGTCCCCGGTCCTGCGGGCCACGTCGTAAATAGCGGAATCCGTCTTGATGCCAAGTGCCAGCAGCGGCGGGGCGAAGCTGGTCTGGGTGACCCAGTTGATGGTGGCCGATGCGATGGCGGTGTCCTGCGTGCCCGCCGTCAGCACATACAGCCCGTAGGGAATCATCCGCAGTGCGGTTTTTCTGGCCTGTTCATCCATGAACTGCTCTCCTTTCCGGTCAGTCGGCCGCCAGCATGGCGGGCGGGGCCGGACCTGTCCAGCAGCCACGCCGCGGGGCACCCCCTCCCCGCATCGTGCCGCACCCGCATGGCGCGGGGCAGGACGCGGGCGTACCCGGCCCCGGCACGGCCCCGTCGTGTTCAAACCATCGTGACCACCCGTGGCGCCATCGCACGCCCGCCCCCGGCCCGCGCCGCCTGCGGCACACGCCTGCCCTGACCGCATCCCAGCCGGCCCGTGGCTGATGTTGACACGATACGGACGGATATAGTCACGATGGGGCCAGCCATCCAACAGGCCGGGCGATGCCGGCCGGGTGCACCGCGTTGCGGTGCGGGGCATTCCCCGTTCAGACATTACAAACCTTCACCCGGCCATAAAGTCACCTGCCGCCCCGCAACCATGCAAGGACATGCTGACATGAGCCCCTACCGCACCATCAATCCGGCCACCGGAAAGACGGAAAAGGTCTTTGACCTTCATGATGACAGGACAATGCTGGCCAAGCTGTCCACCGCCCACCAGCTGTGGGAAAGTGACTGGCGGCACCGCACCATCGCACAGCGCAGGGCGATCATGCTCAGGGCGGCGGACATCCTGCGCCGCGACCGGGAAAAGCATGCCCGCCTGATTTCCATCGAAATGGGCAAGATCCTGCCCGAAGCGCTGGGGGAGATCGATCTTTCGGCCGATATCCTGTCCTATTACGCCCAGAAGGCCGAGACCTTCCTTGCCCCGCGTGAACTGCCGGTATCGCGGGGCCATGCTACCGTGACCAGTGAATCGCTGGGCGTCATCTACTGCGTGGAACCGTGGAACTTCCCCTACTACCAGCTGGCCCGCGTGGCGGCCCCCAACATCATGGCGGGCAATGTGGTGATGGTGAAGCATGCCCCCGGCGTGCCGCAATGCGCCGTGGCGTTTGAAGACCTGTTCCGTGAAGCAGGCGCGCCCGAAGGCACCTATACCAACCTGTTCATTACCAACGACCAGTCGGAAAAACTGATCGGACGGCCCGAAGTGCGCGGCGTGGCCCTGACCGGCAGCGAACGCGCGGGCAGCGCGGTTGCGGCGCAGGCGGGGCGCGCGCTCAAGAAAAGCACGATGGAACTGGGCGGGTCGGATGCCTTCATCGTGCTGGACGATGCCGATCTGGACAAGGTCATTCCGCTGGCCGTGCAGGGCCGCATGTCCAATAACGGGCAGGTCTGCACCGCGGCCAAGCGCATGATCGTGCATACGTCACTGGTTGATGCGTTCACCACGAAGCTGAAAACCGCACTGGACGAATTCCAGTACGGCGACCCGCTGGAACAGGGCGTGACCCATGGCCCGATGAGCAGCGAAGTGGCGATGAAACATGCCGTGTCCCAGGTGGAAAAGGCGGTGGCACACGGGGCGACGCTGGTTACGGGCGGCAGGCGGATCGCGCGTGAGGGCTTCTTCATGAAAGCCGCGATCCTGACGCACGTCACAAAGGACAACCCGATTTTCTACGAGGAAATCTTCGGCCCCGTCGCCATCATCTACCCGGTGGGCAGCGATGATGAGGCCGTGGCCCTGGCCAATGATTCGCCCTACGGCCTTGGCGGTTCCATCCAGACCAGCGATGTGGAACGCGGCCGCCGGGTGGCAGCCCGCATCGACACGGGCATGGTGTTCATCAACAGCACCACCGGCACCGCACCCGACCTGCCCTTTGGCGGGATCAAGAACTCGGGCTACGGGCGTGAGCTTTCGGAATTCGGCATTGAGGAATTCCTCAACCGCAAGCTGGTCCACACGCCCTGATCCGGGCACGGCGTCCTGCCCGCAGGGCGGGGCACCCTTAAAAGACAGGACGTTTCTGGATGCCGCCTTTTTTCAAAAAGGCGGCGTTCTTCTGAGGCTTTTTGAAAAAAGCTTCACCAGGAACTTCCGTTCCTTTTTAAAATATACTTACCCCGGCGCGTAATGCAGCATGAGCATGCCATGCACCTCATCCCAGCTGCCCGAGCGTGAATAGCCCCCCTCCACCCCCAGCCGCAGCGCGGGCGTAAGCTGGTAGACCGCGCGTGCCAGCACATTGCCCGCAAGCCCGCCGGTGGACTGGCCCGCGTAACGCTGCCCCGCCACAGCCCCGCCTTCCCCCAGCGGGAACATGGCCGTCGCGTGCTCGGTATAGTGCTGGTAGCCCGCTTCCCCCCTGAACAACCATGTCCACCGCCCGGCATGCCCGTCATAGGTCAGCGGCACCAGGGCGGCCATGAACGCGTGCGGGGAGAAGTAGCCCCCCTGCCCCCATGTGAAGAAATACGTGTTGCGGCGATACCCGAAATAGACAAGGTCCAGCCCCAGCCGCAGGTGCTGCGCGTCCTGGCGGTGCCACAGCAGGCCGGAGCCCCCCGCGCCGGCCTCGGCTTCATGGTTGGCTACCGTATGCGTGCCCTGCATCACCGCGTAGCCGCCGCCTGCATACAGGTTGTAGCCCGGCTGCGCCCATTCCAGCTGCCCATGGCCCCGGTTGCGCGTCACCCCGCCCCACACCCGCCCCGTGGCGGGGTCGCGCGCACCGGAATAGGCCAGCAGGCTGTCGGTCACCGCACGGCGTTCACCCGTCAGCCGCAGGGTCAGGCTGTGGGTCAGGTGCGGCGCAAGCTCAATCCCGCCCAGCACATTGGTCGTGGTAAAGCCCAGCGGGGTGGACCCGACATCGGCCGCAACCCACCGCCACTGGTAATGCGCCGACAGCGCCACACCGGCCACGGCGGCGGGTACATGAAAGCCCGGACGCACGCCACCCGCCGCAACACTGCCGTACTGCTGCGCGGTGGCACCGGATGCCAGCGGATCGCCCGACATGAGCACGCTGGGCATGACGGAAAGGGCAAGCTGGTGCTGTGTGGAGGAGAAAGGCAGGACCGCAGTCATGGGAATATTGACCACCGTCATGTGGCCCAGCCCCGGCTGGCCCGAACGGTCACGGATTTCCAGGTTGCCATCCGCCTGTGGCGCCAGCGCGCGCTGAAGGTAGTCCGCCTGCCGGTCCAGCGCCTGCACGGGGGTCAGGGACGGGTCATAATGATAGACCTCCGGCATGCCGGCCCCCATGCCGGGCACGAAATTCGTGCCGATGTCCGGCCATTCATCCCCGGCATGCGCGCGGTAAGGGGCGCAGCCCGCATCGATACGGGTGCCGTGGCCGGTGCTGTCGTCCCCGTCATCGCGGGGGGTGCAGTCCAGCGCGCGGGCGCGTTGCACATCCGCCAGCCGACGGCGGTCACGGCCGTCCAGACCCGCGATCTCGGCCTGTATCTCCCATGTATCGCCCCATTGCGGATGCGTGGCCTGCAATGTGCGCGCCATGGCGCGCGCCGCCTGTTCGTGGCCGCTGGCCAGGCTGTCGCGTGCCAGCGCGGCCTGGGCCATCGTGTCATCGGGGCGGATGGCCAGCGCTTTTTGGTCATAGACTACCGCCTGCGCGGGCTGGCGCAGTGCGGCTTCCACCCGCCCGCGCGCCAGGAGCAGGTCGGCATCATCCGGGCCTTGCGCCAGCAGCGGGTCCAGCAGGCGGCGGGCCGCATCGGGGTGGCCGCCAATGTCATCACGGTCCGCCTGCGCAATGGCCAGGCTGCGCGTCATGTCACGCAGGTCACGCGCCTGCGTGGGGGTCAGCCGCCTGCCCCGCGCCACGGCGGGCAGCCCGTCCAGCACCTGCTGCGCCGCCACCGGGTCATCAACCTGCATGAACAGCCCCGCATAGGACAGGCTCTGGTTCACGCTGACATGCCCGGCACTGTCCGCCAGCGCGCGGTGCAGCACCCCGGCTGCGGCAGTGACCGGCGCGTGGCGTGTAAGCAGCGCATTCACCACCAGCCGCGCCTGCGTCCCTTCGGGATCGGGCACGACGGGCATGTGCTCCAGCATCGGGACAGCCTGCGCATCATCTGGCGGCAGGTGGCTGATCTGGTGCCACAGCCGCACCTGCGCCACGCCATCGGCCATCTGCGCGGTAATGTCCGCACGCGGCAGGCGCGCCAGCAGCGCATCGGCGCGCGGCATGTCCTGGTCCTGCAGCGCGAAGGCGAAGCAGACCTGCGTATCCTCGTCCGTTTTGGGTGGCAGGTTGCATAGCGGCGCCATAAGCGCACGCGCGCGCGTGGCCTGCCCCCGTGCCAGCCATAGCTGCGCCAGATGCAGGCGCAGCCAGCCGTTGCGCGGGGCATCACGCAGGGCCTGTTCCAGCAGCAGGGCGCGCCGGGCCGGGTCGGGTTCGTTTTCGGCCATGGCCCCCAGCACACCGGCCTCCAGCCCCGTAACACCGGGATAATGCGCAGCCCGGAGCCGGGCGACCCAGCCTTCGGCCTCGGTAATCCGGCCTTCCTCGATCAAAACGTCGGACAGGGCGGCGGCGGCGGGCAGGTCACCGGGCACAAGCCGCAGCACCGCGCGCCATGCGGCTTCCGCGCGGGGCAGTTCGTGGCGTGCATGCGCGATGATGGCGCGTACCCGGAGGGTATCGGCAATCCTGCCGTGGTCCTTTTCCACGGCGGGCAGCATGGCCTGCGCCTCGTCATACTGGTGGCGGGCCACCAGCGCCCACAGGCGCGCAAGCTGCGGGTCGCCGCCGGGGGCGTCCAGCCCGGCCAGCGCATTGCGGATGCCCGCGTCATCCGGCGCCAGGGCGCGCGCCTGCTCCAGCCAACGCCGCGCCGCCGGTATGTCGCCACGGCGCTGCGCCACCAGGCCCAGCCCCTCCAGCGCCTCGGGGCGGGGGGTATCGGTGCCCATGGAACTGCTGAAGTCGCGTTCCGCCTGTTCCAGTTCCCCATGCGCCAGCGCATGGTAGCCCGCCCCCACCAGCGCCAGACGGGCCGCCTGCGCGCGGGCGGCCTGTTCCGCCTTCAGGCGGCTGGCGATTTCCGTGTCATCGGGATGCAGGGCCAGCCATTCCTGATAATAGGGTTCCGCCTGTGGGTCGGCCCCCATCCATTCCAGCGTCCTGCGCCATGACTGCATCACCTCGCCCCGGATGAAATCCGGCGTGGTGGCGGCGGTGGCAAGCTGGCGCATGTCCTCGATGGCGTCCGGGCGGGTGGCGGGGCGGTAGCTCAGGGCCTGCGCAAGCGCCATGCGTATTTCCAGGTCATGGGGCAGCAGCGCGCCCAGCGCGCGCAGGCGCTGCGTCGCCTCGGTATAGCCCGACAGGGAGCCGGACAGGACCCGGTCATATTCCAGTTCCATGTCCGGCAGGGGGTGCGCGCCCTGAAACACCGCGCGATAGAGCAGCGTCGCCTGCAGCTTTTTGCCCGTATCGGCCGCGGAACGGGCATTTGCCAGCGCAGCAGGGTCGATGGGCGCCTGCCCGATCCAGCCACGCAGGGCCGCGACCTGCGCCTGTGCCCCCGGCTGCGCCTGTAGCGCCTGCAACGTGGCACGCGCGCCCGCCATGTCGTTCTGGTGCACCTGCACGGCACCCAGCATCAGGCGGGCTTCAAGGTTATCCGGCTCGATGCGCAGCGCGCGCTGGAGGGCATGCAGGGCGTGCGTGTCGTCACCATGGTGGATCCAGAACGCCCCCTCCTCGATCTGTCCGTCAAGGATGGTCTCGGCATAGCGCAGCGGTGTCTGTGCCTCGGCCCGTGGCATGTACAGGCACAGCGCCCCGGCAAGGACAACGCCCCCCCACATCCGCGCGCGGACGGGCCGCCCCACGGGCATGAAGGCGCGACAGGGCATGGCAAACCCATCCGGCATGGTCCGTTTCCCTCTGTTACAGGTCGCCTGTCAGGTCATCGTTCAGGATGCGCCGCCGGCTGCGCGCGCCCAGCACCCGCATGGCGCATGACGTGCCGCACAGCGCGGCCAGCCCCCCAAGCCCGCACAGCAGCAGCGGATGGCCGCCCAGATACCAGTCCGGCAGCATCCACGCCGGCATGTTGCCCACGGTGTAGAGGCCGCCGGTGCGGTAACTGTCCAGACGCGCGCCATGGCGGATCACCATGTCCCCCTGGAATCGCGGCGTGTCGGCCGGGTCACGCAGGTCGCGCACCATGGCGGACAGCGCATCGGGTGTTCCCCCCAGCACCGCGACGACGGAACGCTGCGCGGCAAAGGGCGACTGCGCCGCCACCAGCGCGCCCTGCGTGAAGTCGCATGCGGGCACGTCACGGCCCTGCGTCACCCGCGCGCGCAGCCGCGCCAGCAGGGAGGGCGCGCGCACGCATCCCGCGCGCGCCAGGGCGGCCCGCCCGTTGCCCAGCCCGTCCAGTGTGGAAAGCAGCAGGATGTCACCCGTTACCGAGGCATCAACCGGCATGTCGGTGGCCCGGACCGTAACCCCGGTCGCGGGATAACGGCTGATCGCCCCGGCAAAGCCCATCATGTCCACGAATGCGCCCACAGTGCCATCGGCGGGATGGGGCGGCAGCAGCACGGTCGTCTCCGACAGGTCGGCCATACGGGAAAAGGGAAAGGCCGAGGCGGCGAACAGCGCCACATCCGGCAGGACCGCGAAATGCCGCGACTTGGAAAAATCGATGGTGGAGGACGGGTCCAGTTCCACCACCGCATCCGATGCGGCGGCGGCGGCATCCGTCATATGGCGGGGATGGACATCGAAATACAGCCGCAGTTCGTTGTGCCGCGCCATTTTCCACACCGGCAGTTCCAGATCGTGTTCCACCGGCGCGCCGGGCGTGCGAAACGGGTTGAGCGACAGCGGCACCAGCGGATAGGAATGCAGGTAGGTCCCGTTCAGCGTGATGCTGACACGCGATTTCGCACGGTCCAGCACGCCGCCTTCGGGCGCGCTGATCTGAAGGCGCGCCATGAACGGCCTGGAACGCCATGAACGCAGGTCCGGTGGCAGTGAAAGCGCGATGTCAAGCGTGCCCGATGTCAGGCCACGGGTACGCAGCGCCGCCGTGGAAACCAGTTCCCGCAGGGTCACGGGCCGGTCCGTGCGCACCACGCCGGGGGCATCATAGGGCTGGCGGGCGGGCGGATGCACGACGGGGGCCGCGGCATAGGCCCCCGGCGCGTCATGTTCCGCCCCCAGCACCAGCGCCTGTGCCGCGATCCTGACCTCGGCCGGGGTGCGGCCGGTCACCACCAGCACCGTGCCGAACCTGTCGTGCGGGTTGGGCATGACCGCCAGTGCCGGCCCCGCCGGCGCGCGCCCCCACGGCCCCGGCTGCCCCGGGGCAATGGCCACGGCACTGCCCTGATCGGGGGGGATGGCGGCCACGTTGAAATGGATGCCGCTTTCACGTGACTGCAGGCCAAGCCACGACGCCACCATGCCCGCCGCCTCCAGCTGCGCCGGATCACGCCCGCCGGGCAGCACGAAGGTGACCGCAGCCGTCCGCGCCGCATCGGGGTCCAGCACCGGATAGGGCAAGGCGGAGAGCAGCCGGTGCGGCACCAGGCCAACCGTGGTCAGCGTCAGGGTGGAACGGGGCGAGATCACGACCTGCACCCCCGGATCGCTGACCTGCGCCGCGCTGCCGTCCTGCCCGCGCGCATCGGGGCCGCAGGCGGGGGCGGACGGGTCGGCCGGCTGCGGGGCGCGCAGGAACAGGCGGAAATTGATCCTGTTGCGCGTATCAAGGAACATCGGGCTGAGCGGCAGGTCCACCGGCCCGAAAGCGCCATCGGCGGTGGGGCAGATCACGCCCGCGTCCTGGTTGTTGATGCTGACCGCGACCGCCACGCGGCCCGCGGCACCGCGCGCGGTGCCGGAAATGCCCAGACGGGCGGCGGTAATGATGATGTCCCGCCCCACGCCCGCGCTCAGGCCATGCAGCGGGGCGTTCGCGCGCAGGACCATGTCCTCCGTCCGGCCCATGTCCGCAAGGGTGCGCGTGCGGGTAACCGGCTGGTGTGAAACCTCGTCCACATCCGCGCTGGTCATATGGGCATTGTCAATCGCGTCAACGGACCCGTCGGCCACCACCGCCGGGCCGGCATCCGCCATGGCGGGGGCCGCCTGCGCGCGCGCGTCCATGGCCGGCAGCAGGAGCATGGCGGCAAGGACCAGCGCCGTGCCGATATCGCGCAGCACCACGGTGCGATCGGGCGGGATGACAAGCTGCTGGCGGGGCAGCGTTTCGTCCTGCGCTGCCGTTTTCCGCGCAACGGCGGGCGGCGTTTCATCCCGCACGCGCGGAGGGGGACGGAACAGCGCGCAGATGCTGGCCACCAGCAGGTACAGGCTGCGCAGCGGGCGGTCGGGCGGGAAGTCGGACCACCGCGCCCAGGCATCGTCGCGGCCAAAGACCAGCGCCACCACCTGCCGTTCCGACGCAAGCCCCGCAATGACCCATTGCAGGTGCAGCCGCCCGCCGCACCGGGCAATGATGGTCGCCCCCATCGTGGCCGGGCCGGAAGGCAGCGACCAGCGCAGCATGACCCGCCCCCCCGCCGCGCCCGGTACCGTGGCGGCGTCAAGCTGGCAGCCCCCCATCGACACGTCCACGCTGCGGCAGGCATGCACCTGGCCCTGTGCATCCACCAGTTCGAAGGGAAGGCTGGCGGCCACGCGGTGGCTGTGCCGGCGCTGGCGGGTCTCGCGCGCTGCCGCAACACCGCCCAGTACGATGATCAGGCTGAACAGCACCCATATCGAATTGACGGCCATGGCGCGGAACACAAGCGTTTCATGGTAATGGACAATCGCCGCCCAGATGCCGCTGACCAGCCCCACCGCCAGCACCACGGCCATGATCACGCCGGGATAGGACGCACGCCAGTCAAAGCGCTCCCGGTCCAGCAGGCCGCCCTTGTCCGTTACGTTGAAGCTGCCCTTGTGCGGCGCGATCATGGTCACGAACGTCATGCGCACCAGGAACGGCGCGAGCATGGATTCGTAAATCTCGCTCCAGAACGAATAACGCCACCGCCCCTGCAGGCGCGACATGGTCATGGTGGTATGGAACAGGTGCGGCAGGGCATAGACCGCCAGTTCATACGGCGATGCCGCGATCATGGTGACACCCAGGAACAGGTAGGCCAGCGGCGCCAGCAGGAACATCATGCGCGGTATGGCAAAGAAGTAGTTCGTGGCCGCCGCCATGTAGCAGATCCGCTGCGTCAGGCGCAGGCCACGACCCAGCATGGGGTTGTCGATGCGCAGCATCTGGAACATGCCGCGCGCCCAGCGCACGCGCTGGCCGATCTGCAGCAGCAGGGTTTCCGTCTCCAGCCCGGCGGCAAGCGGTTCGCGCAGGTAACCCGTCCCCCACCCCTTGCGCTGCATGCGCAGGGCGGTGTGGGCGTCTTCCGTCACGGTTTCGGTGGCAAAACCGTTGATCGACACGATGGCCCTGCGCCGCAGCAGGGCGCATGACCCGCAGAAGAAGGTGGCGTTCCAGAAATCATTCCCGTCCTGCAGCAGGCCATAGAACAGGTTGCTTTCGGGCGGGACCTGCATGCCCCGGCTCATGTTGCGGCGGAAGGGATCGGGGGAATAGAAGTGATGCGGCGTCTGCAGCAGGGCCAGGTTGGGGTCGGCCAGCATCCACCCCACGGTCTTTTTCAGGAAGCCGCGCACGGGCACATGGTCACAGTCAAAGATCGCGATGATGTCGCCGGACGTGACGCCTATGGCGTGGTTGAGGTTGCCCGCCTTGGCATGCACATTTTCCGCGCGGTTGATGTAGCCCGCCCCGACCTGCCCTGCGAAGTCACGGAACGCGCGCCGCCGCCCGTCATCCAGGATGTAGACGTTCAGCCTGTCTGCCGGCCAGTCCATGGACAGGCAGCCCAGCACCGTGGTGCGGACGATGGAAATGTCCTCGTTATAGGTCGGGACATACACATCGATGACCGGCCATGTGCCCTCATCTTCCGGCAGGGGGTGGATCTGCCGCCGCAGGGGCCAGGCCAGCTGGAAATACGTGAAGCCCACCCGGATGGTGGTATAGATTTCCCCCACAGCAAGCGCCAGGACCAGGCTGCCCTGCAGCACCCCGTCAAGGTCCAGGGTGGAGGTGAACCGCCACACCAGGTAACGCCCGGATACGACAATGGACAGCACCATCAGAAAGCAGCGCGACCACCGTTCGTCATGCCGCCGGACAAGGAAGAACAGGACCGCACCCCCCACCGCCACGAAGAACTGGTGGTCGGGGGTGAGATAGGTCAGGCTGACCACCGCCATCAGCAGGGCAAAGAGCGGGCCGGTGACGAAGGGAGACTTGAGAATACGCCAGATCATGGAAATTCGGGACGATACGCTGCAATTCAGTAGGCGGTTTCAGGAACGGGACATTCGTTTCGGGCAGTCCCCGCGGTCCCGCACCCACAACCTGTGGTACAGGCAGCACCCGTCCGCCATTACATGATGGTCATTTATAAAAAATCCTGATTTCCATCCGGCTTTATCAGAACAGAATGGATATATATTGTAATATAATGGTTAATTTTCCCCCTTATATTGGAAATATATCCCTGTCAATGCCCGCTTCCGGTCATCAACATTCCATTTTTCATCCGGTTTTCCGGGCGGGAAACGGGCCGGCCGCATAAGCGGCGGCGGGGCTTCCCTGATCACCGCGCGGGGACCTGCCTCCGGACGGGGCATATCGGGGGATGTTACGCGGAATTAATGTGCCCGTCCGTGCCGGGGGGCACCGGATGACCCCGGGGCCAGGGTGGCGGGGCCGGTGTGCGGGGGCCGGGATGAAGGCAGCGGGGCGGCGCGCAGGCCGCGCCCCGGCCCCCGGTTCATGGTCAGTTCTGGTGCAGGTAGAATTCAACCGGAACGGTCAGCGTGATGGGGTCCCCCGGCACGCTGTCGGGCGGGGCGGGCAGCGGCTGGGCGCGGCGGGGCAGCGCCACGGCTTCCTGGTCCAGCATGGAATGGCCGGAACTGCTGGCCAGTTCGACCGAGATGACATGCCCCCTGCGGTCCATGGAGAACCGGACGGTGGGCACGCCTTCCTGCCGCGCGCCCATTGCGGCGGGGGGATAGCGCTTGAACTTTTCCAGCTGTGCCAGCAGGGCACCCTGCCATGTAAGCGGGTCATGCGCCGCGCGGGCCGAACTGGCACCCGGTGCCGGCGCGGCCTGTACCGGCGCGGGCGGCGCCTGGACGGACGGGGGCGCCGTGGTGGCATCGGCCGGTGGCGTCCTGTCGGGCACGGGTTTTTTCAGGTGCGGGACCGGCCTGGGCTTTCTTGCAGGCAGCCTGCGCTTTTCCTCCGGCGGTACCGGAACCGGTGGGTCGGGCACGGGGGCGGGCGGGGCCGTGACGCGGGGCGGCGGGTCGGGCTGCGGGTCGGGTATGGACAGGGTCTGCCGCGGGCCGGGAGGAACATCCGTTGGCGGCATCGGGGTGGCAGGGGGTTCGGGCGCCATGTCGATGGCAATGGCGGCGGGCGGCGGAGCGGGCGGCGCCACGGGCGGGGGCGGCAGGCGCATGACCCATGCCACGGCACCACCGGCCACCGCCAGAACCACGGCAAGGGACACCCCGCACCGGATGGCTTCCGCCCGCCGGGCCAGCCTTTCCTGCCCCTGCCGCCACTGCGCGAAGGGCGGCAGGGAACATGCCGGGCCGGTGGCCGTCATGGCGCGGCCCCCGCCCCGCCCGCGGTGGCGGGGTCGCGCCCTTCCTCCCGCCCCTGCAGGTTGACCAGCGCCACCCTGAGGTACCCGGCCGCGCGCAGCCTGTCCATCACGCCCATCAGCGTACCGTAATCCACCGTCCTGTCGGCCCGCAGGAAGATGCGTTCGTCCCTGTTGCCTTTCGTCGCCCCCTCCAGCGCGCCGGGCAGGGCATCCGGGGTGATGTCGTCCTCGCCCAGGGCCAGGCCGTGATCGGCCTTTACGGTCAGGAACACCGGATCATCCGGGCGCGGGGCAGGTCTTTCGGCAGAGGACGGCAGGTCAACCGGCACGTTGACCGTGGCCAGCGGGGCCGTGACCATGAAGATGACAAGCAGCACCAGCATCACGTCAATGAACGGCGTAACGTTGATCTCGCTGGCCTCGTGCGGGTTGTCATCGGCATGGCGGATACGGATGGTCATGGCCGCCCCCTATTCCGCCGCGGCCAGGGCATCACGCGGCTGCGGGTCAAGACGCACGACGCTGCCCGCCGCCGCCGGCAGCCGCGCCCGCCCCAGATCGCGCGAGACCAGGCGCATCACCAGCGCGGTCAGGTCCGCCACCTGCGCGCGGCATGACGCCGCCTGACGGGCAAGGTGGTTGTAGATCACCACCGCCGGAATGGCGGCCACCAGCCCCAGGGCGGTTGCCAGCAGGGCCTCGGCAATGCCGGGGGCCACCACGGCCAGGCTGGTCGCCCGGCTTGCGGCAATGCCGGTAAAGGATGTCATGATGCCCCATACGGTACCGAACAGGCCGATGAACGGCGCGGTCGCCCCGATCGTGGCCAGCACGCCGGTGCCACGCAGCAACCGGCGCCCCTCGGCGGCTTCCAGCCGTTCCAGATGGAGCACGATGCGTTCCTTCAGGCCCTCGCCATCATCGGGAATATCGGCAGAGCAGCGGCGTTCGGTCTCGGCCGCCATGACCAGCGTGTGGGCGATGGAGGCATTGTCGCGGGTCCATTCCTCGCCCAGATCAAGGGTATTGGCCTGCTCCAGCGCCTGTTCGGCGCGGCGCAGCTTCAGCCGCACGCGCAGCAGTTCGACCGATTTGGCGATGAAGAGGGTCCATGTCAGCACGGACGCCACGGCCAGCAGGGTCATGACGCAGCGGACCACGGGGCCAGCCCCCAGGAACATGGCCCAGGGAGAGAACGAAATCGGGGTCATGGCTGACCTTTCCTGACAGAAGGGTTGCGGGGCCAGGCGCGGACCGGGCCGGGATGGGGGGCGCGCTGCGGCACCACGGCCGCATCCGGGCCGCCTGCGGGCCGGCCCCGCCATGGCGCATCATGACCTGCGACCATGTCGCATCTCTGCTTGAAAGACAGCATCGGCAATCCGGTAATGCACGCGGCCAGAAGGAAGGGGACGGTAGTCGCTGCCCCCTGTTTACGGCAGGCCGGCGGTGGAGGGTACGGGGTGTCACGCGGACAGGTCAATCAATAATGAGTGTAAGAATGAATCGCAAATAAATTCTGCACGGTGTCCGCCCGTCCCGCTTCCCCATGGGCCGGGACAGGACGGCATGCCGCAGGCCACCCCCCCCTTCTGCCGCAAAAGGACAGGAACCGGTCGGTTAGGCGCCACCCTGCCATCGGGCTGCCGGGCGGGTTCTGCGGGAAAGAGCGCGCGGCAGGCCCGCTTTGCCTTGCGGTGCCGGAAACGAAGAGGCTTGCGCCGCCCGCGACGGGATGCCGCCCCCGCTGAAAGCCCTTGCGGGGGGCCTGGGTCCCCTATAATCGGAAGAAAGTGCGCACAGGGGGTCGAATGGCGGATCAGGACAGGAAGCGGAAATTCTCAGGTCGGCCCGACAGCCGGATGTCGGAAGAACTGGACGCCCTGATCCTGAAAACCGCCACCCGCCTGTTTGGCGAACAGGGCTATGCCGCCACGTCGGTCGAACAGATCGCGGCCGTGGCCGGGGTGGGCAAGCAGACGATCTACCGGCGGCATCCCTCCAAGGAAAGCCTTTTCAAGACGGTCATTGCCGAACTGGGCAACAGCTTCCTGCGTGCCGCATCCCCGTCCGCGGAGATGGTGTCCAGCGACCCGCTGCAGGCCCTGTACAAGACCATGCGGATGCTGCTTGACCTGATCCTCAGCCCCGAGACGCTGTCCCTGAGCCGCACCTTCATTGCGGAAGGATGGCGCTTCCCCGATCTGGTGAACCATGCGGGTGCCCATATCTTTGACCCGCTGGAAAAACTGACCTGCACGCTCCTGACCGCCGTCTCCCGGGCGGGGCTGCTGAAGGCGGGGTGCGACCTGGAGGAAACCAGCCAGATGCTGGCCACGCTCTGCCTTGGCGGCCCCCACCAGCAGGTGCTGTTCGGGCGCAGGGTGCTGCTGACGGCACAGGACCGGGACCACTACCTTGATCACGCCTGGCGCGCCTTCATGACGGGCATACTGGCCACACCCGTTCCCCCGCCGTCGGGCAACAGGGACCGCCGGTAACGGGCTGGCGTTTTTTTGGCGTACCGCCACGCGGCCGGAATGCGGGCGGCCGCCGGTCCAAACCGGGACGGGCGGGACATCCCTCCCCTGCCCCGCCGTTATTTCCGCCTGCTGTCCTGTGGGGTCCTGGTGTCAAACCCGCCCCCGATCGCCCTGTACATGTCAACCGATGCATCAAGGCTGGACAGCCGTGCGGTCGTATGCGCCAGTTCCGCCTGCTGGGCCAGTACCTGCGCCGACAATACATCCAGCCTGCTGGAATAGCCGTGTTCCAGCCGCAGCTGCGTCAGTTCCACGGTTTTTTCGGCCGCCGTTTCCTTATCCCCGTCACCCTGTTCGCGCGTGCGGGCGTTGGCCTGTTCCAGCAGGGCGTCATGCACTTCCCTGAACGCGGTGCGGATGCTCTGCTTGTACAGGATCACCTGCTCGTTCTTCTCGGCGCGTGCCAGCCTGACGCCGCTGGCGGTGCGACCGAAATCCATCACCGGCGCCGCCATGGAGGCCGCCAGCGTCCATGACCGCGTGGTGGCGCGGTACAGATTGTCGATATCGATATTGTTCACCCCCGCCAGGCTGGCCAGCGAGATGGTGGGAAAATAGGCCGCGCGCGCAAAGCCGATATTGAAGTTGCTGGCGATCAGCGTCTGTTCATGCATGGCGATGTCGGGCCTGCGTTCAAGCAGGGTGGACGGAATTTCCGGCGGTGTCGGGATGGGAATGGTCAGTTCGTCGATGTTCTTGCCCCGCTCCATCGCCTGTCCGATGATCTGCTGGGGCGCACGCCCCAGCATGACGGCCAGCGCACTTTCCGCCTTGCCGCGCTGGTCCTCCACATCCGGCAGGGCCGCCTGTGCCGCGTCGCGCTGTTCGGTCACGTTCTGCACCACCAGCGCATCCACCGCGCCCACTTCATGCTGGCGCCGCACCAGCGCCAGAAGGGCTGTCTGGGTCCCGATGGTCTGTTGCAGGATCTCGCGTTGCCGGTCCAGCGCGCGCAGGCTGAAATACAGCTTGGTGGTGGCGGCAGCGATGGACAGCCGCGCGGCCTCATGCCCGTACCCCGCCGCCTTCACGCCCGCCTTTGCCGCCTTGCTCAGGCTGGCGTTCTTGCCCCAGAAATCGGCTTCGTAATTCAGCATGCCGCCCACGAAGCCAAGGTTGCTCATCTTGTGTGTGACCGGCAGTTCATCCTTCAGGTGCAGGCGGCCCATGGCATCCGCGCCCGCCACCGAGATGGAGGGCAACTGGTTGGCGAAGGCATATTTATACTGTGCCCGCGCCTGCTGCAGCTTTGACCCGGCCAGGGCAAGGTCATCATTGTTCTTCAGCGCTTCGGCCACCAGCGCGTCCAGGACCGGGTCATGATAGCTGCGCCACCATGCGCCGCCATCGGGCACGGTGGCGGCCTGCTGCGTGCCCCATTTATCGGGCATGGGCATCTGTGGCCGGTGATAGGTCGGCGCCAGCCACGCGCAGCCCGCCAGCAGCGCGGGCAGCACAAGGATCGGGATGCGTTTCATCGGGCGGCTCCCTCAACCTGCGGTTGTGGCGTTTCCTTGACCCGGAACCACAGTACATACAGCGAAGGCAGGAAGATCAGCGTCAGCACCGTCGCCACGGCCAGCCCGCCCATGATGACATCGGCCATCGGCCCCCAGAACACGCTGGATGCAATGGGCAGCATGCCCAGTATGGCGGCAACAGCCGTCAGCATGATGGGACGGAAACGGATCTTGGCCGCATTCATCACCGCATCCCATTCCGACTGCCCCAGGTCCTTCTCGATCTGGATCTGGTGGACGAGAATGACCGAGTTGCGGATGATCATGCCAATCAGCGCCACCAGCCCCAGCATGGCGATGAACCCCATCGGGTGCTGGGTCAGGAACAGCGCGCCGACCACGCCGATCAGGCCAAAGGGCGCCACACTGATGACCAGCGCCAGCCGCCTGAAGTCCTGCAACTGGATCATCAGCACGCCCAGCATGACCAGGATCATGAGCGGGACAACGGCGATGACGGATTTCTGCGATTTCGCACTTTCCTCCACCGTGCCGCCTACGGCAACGTGGTAGCCCGCAGGCAGGTCCGCGTTGAACGCCGCGATTTTCGGGGCCAGCGTGGCAACGGCCGTATCCGCCTGCACCCCGTCGCGTAGCTGCGCCTGTATGGTCAGCGTTGGCAGGCGGTCACGCCGCCAGATCAGGGGATAGTCCTCGACGTAAGCGACGCTGGCGACGGTGGACAGCGGCACCGTGAGGTCATTGGGCAGGCGGATGTCGAGGTTGCGCAGGTCCTCGATCGACAGGCGCTGGGCGTGGTTGGCGCGCAGCACCACATCGACCAGATAGATGCTGTCACGCACCTGCGTGGCCGTAAGCCCGGTCACGGCCGAATTGATGGCCAGCGCAATGGCCCCCGATGACAGGCCCAGACGACGGGCCTCATCCTGCCTTACCTCGACCTTCAGCTTGCGCGCGGGGTCGCCCCAGTCAAAATTGACCATGTGCAACTGGTTGCTGTCGGCCATGATCTTCGCCACGTCATGCGCGTAATGCCACACCCGGTTCGGGTCGCGGCCGGTCACGCGGTACTGCACCGGCCAGCCCACCGGTGGCCCCAGTTCCAGCGGGAACAGCCCATGCACCACATCGGGCATGTCGCGGCTCAGGGCCACGTCCAGCCGCCTGCGCAGCCGGTCACGCGCCACGGCACTTTTGGCGACGATGACGGTCTGGGTAAAGAAGTCGTTGGGCAACTGTTCATTAAGCGACAGGTAGAAGCGCACGGCCCCGCGCCCGACATAGGAACTCCAGTGGTCGATGTCGGGATCATGGCGCAGGATGGCATCCAGTCGGCGCGAGACATCCGCCGTCGCCCTGATCGACGCCCCCTGCCGCAGCGACAGGTCAACCAGCAGTTCCGGCCGGTCGGATGCGGGGAAAAACTGCCGGGGCACCAGTGGCGAGAGCGCAATGGCCACGACCAGTGCCCCAAGGCAGGCCAGCACGGTGGCGCGCGGCCTGCGCATGGTGAACAGCAGCGCACGGCTGAACACGCGCAGCAGCCGCCCCTCCGGCGGGGCATGGGGTGCTGCCGCCGGGCGCTGCTTCAAAATGGTCACACCCACCAGCGGGGCCACCAGCACGGCCACGAACCACGATGCGATCAGCGCCATGCCCACCACGGCGAACAGGGAGAACGTGTATTCCCCCGCCACACTTTTCGCAAAGCCGACCGGGATGAACCCCGCCACGGTCACAAGGGTTCCGGTCAGCATGGGGAACGCGGTCGAGACATAGGCATAGGTCGCGGCCCGGGTCAGGGTCCAGCCTTCCTCCAGCTTGCTGACCATGCTTTCCACCGTAATCATCGCGTCATCGACCAGCAGGCCAAGGGCGATGATCAGTGCGCCGAGCGAGACGCGCTGCAGGTCGATGCCGAACAGCTTCATGCACACGAACACCACTGCCAGCACGAAGGGAATGCAGAACGCCACCACCGTGCCCGCCCGCCCGCCAAGGCTGAGGAAGCTGATGCCCAGCACGATGGCGATGGCCTCGAACAGGGCTTCGGTAAAATCGCCCACCGCGTCATGCACCACCTTTGGCTGGTTGGCGACCAGATGCGCCTCGATCCCGATGGGCATGCGGGCATGCAGTTCGGCCATCTTGGCCGTGATGTTCTTTTCCAGTTCCAGCACGTTGCCACCGCTGCGCATGCTGAGCGCCAGCCCGATCGCATCCTGCCCGCCCACGCGGAACAGGGTCTGCGGCGGGTCGGAATAGGTGCGGGTGATGGTGGCGATATCGCCCAGCCGGACCTTGCGGCTGCCGGCATAGACCGTGACATTGGCAATGTCCTGCACCGATCCGAACTGCCCGGTGGGCTGGACCTGTATCTGCTCACGCCCGGTATCGATCACGCCGGATGGCACCGTGGCGTTCTGCGCCAGCAGGGCTGCCGCGATCGTGGCCCCGTTTATGCCCAGCCGGGCCAGATGGTGGGTGGAGAAATCGACATAGATCTTCTCATCCTGCGCGCCCAGCGTGTCGATCTTGGCCACGTCGGGCACATGCAGCAGTTCGTCGCGCACCGTCTCGACATAGTCACGCAGGTCGCGGTGGGAAAACCCGTCGGCGGTAAAGCCGTAGATGATGCCGTAGGTATCGCCGAACTCATCATCAAAGAACGGGCCGACCGTGCCCTGCGGCAACTGCGCCTTGATGTCGCCCACCTTCTTGCGCACCTGGTACCAGATATCGGGCACCTGCGCCTTGGGCGCGCCGGACAGCAGGTTGACGAAAATCGTGGTCTTGCCCGCCAGCGTATAGCTCTTGACGTAATCGAGGTCGGGCGTTTCCTGCAGTTTCTTTTCAATGCGTTCGGTCAGCTGGTGGGTGGTTTCCTCCACCGAGGCACCGGGCAGGAATGCCTCCACCACCATGGTCTTGACGGTAAAGGGCGGGTCCTCGTTCCGGCCCAGTCTGAAGTAGGACTGGATGCCGGCCACACCGATCAGGATCATGAAGAACAGGACCAGCGCCCGATGGCGGATGGACCAGTCCGACAGGTTCATGCCCCCCGGCGCACGGGGCTCAGGGGCGGACATCGGCTTCATCCAGCAGGCTGACCTTTTCCTGTGGGTAGAGCGCCTGCACGCCCGCCGTCACCACCCGGTCCCCGGCGTTCAGGCCGGATGCGATCACCACGTCATCGGTGGCATAGCGGGCAATGATGACGGGGCGGAGGGAGACGCGCAGCGTGTCGGGGGCGATGATCCAGACCGCGGGCCTGCCGTCCTGCACTGTCAGGGCGGCGGGTGGCAGATGGACGGTTGGCGCCGATGGCACGGACAGATGTCCCGTCACCACAGCACCCAGCGGCATCATGTCGCGCGTGGCGCGCAGCAGCGCCCTGGTATGATAGGTGCGGGTGGCCGGATCGGTATCGGGGGCGATTTCATAGATCGCGGCGGGGGCGCAGAGCGCGGGCGTCGCATCCAGGCACACCTTCATGGTCATGCCCACGGCCAGACGGGACCGCGCCAGGGCCTCGGGCATGTCGAACTGCCCGTCCAGCCCGTCGCCCGCCGCCATGCGCAGCACGGGCTGGCCCGCGGCCACCACCTCGCCCGCTTCCACCAGCCGGTCGGTCACGATGCCGTCGTCGGGCGCCAGCAGGCGGGTATAGCCAAGCTGTTCCTGCGCCACGCGCACCTGCGCCTGTGTCGCCTGCACCTGATCAAGCGCGGTTTTGTAGCGACGCACCGCGTCATCATAATCGTTGCGTGAAATGGCCTCTACCGGCAGCAGGGCGGCGGCACGCTGCTTCAGGGGAGCGGCCTGTTCCAGCGCGGCTTTCGCGGTGGCGTTCTCCGCCAGTGCCGTACGCAGCGTCTGCTGCGGCACCGTGTCATCCAGCCGTGCCAGCACATCGCCCGCATGCACGGTGCTGCCGGCGGAAACCGCACGCTCCACCACCTTGCCGGGCAGGCGGAAGGCAAGGTTGATGGACCGATGGGCGGCGACCTGCCCTGTCATCACCTCGGCATTCCTGTCAGGCCCGGGTTCAACCATGACCGAGCGGACGGGGCGGACTTCCTCCGCTGGCGGTTTTCTGTGGCAGGCGGAAAGAAGCAGCAGCAGGCACAGCAGGACCAGCCCGGTTCCCGCCGGGCGATGCGCCGGTCCGGGCATGGCCGGGGGCGTGCTGTCCCCGATGGGCCCGCGCACCCCGGAAACGGTGGGCAGGCCGGATGGCGGCCGTACAGCCCCCCCGGCTTTTGTGCCAGCATGTCTGGTCTGCATGGGCAAGGAGCATCCTCAATCATGTCCGGAACCCGACGACAGGGGATCCAGTGGCCACCATTTCATAGACGAGACCGTATCGTATTGCAATGAAGTTCACGACCATGCCCCCCTGCCACCCGCCATGGGGCGGCATGCCGGGGCCCTGTCAAAACCGGCCCGGCAGCAGGGCCACGCGCGCCCCGGGGCAAAGCGGATGCCGGCCAGGTGTGCTGTCAGGCCCGGCCTGTCGGCAATCAGGGCGGGGTGGCGGCCGGTGCCGTCATGGCATGCGCCATTACGCCGGACGGGCAACCATGACATGTGGTCCGGCTTCTGGACCCGATCTGCTGACGGGCCAGCCGAAATAGGCAGAAAGGCCCGTCCTGTCGTAATCCGTAATGGCATTGAACCCGGCGTCCCTTAACATGGCGTGCATTGCCACGGGACTGAAGCGGCTCAGCCACGGTTCCCCGACGGATGCGACAAACCTGCCGCGTTCCTCCATCCGCTTCCTGTGGTGTCCATGATAATTTTCAACTGGTTCGCCATAGTCAAATACGATTTCGGCATCCGGAATGCCCGATACGAAGCGCAGCGTCTGTCCGATATCCGCGCGCGTCAGGTAAGGCACGACCCCCAGCCATGAAAAAAATGCGGGCTGGCCGGGGTCGAACCCCGCATTGACCAGACCGGCACGCAGGCTGTCCTGCGCGAAGTCAACGGGCACGTATGTCAGGGACCGGGGCACTAAAAGACCCATCCGTGCCAGATGCCGGCGCTTCCAGTCCTGCATGACGGGCCTGTCCACCTCGAACACGCCAAGGCCGTGCCGTTCATACGGATTACGCAGGCCAAAGGTATCGACGCCCCCACCCAGGACAACGGCCTGCCTGACACCGCGCCGGACGGCATGGGCCAGCCTGTCCTCCGCGATGCGGCTGCGGATGGCCATGAAAAGACGAAAACCCTTTTCTCCCGGCCCGTCCCCTGCCGTGGCAAGCGTTTCACCCTCTGCGCCCATAACCCGGATTGCGAGGGGATCGGTAAAGACAGCCCCCCTTTCCAGCAGCTGATGCCGCGCACGGTGGCGGGCGACGCGCCATGCGGTTACGCTGGGACATGCATTGACCATGGTCTTTCACCCAATTAGAGCGGACACAGGGGCAGGCACCTGCCGGAAACAGCCATCCTGATCAGCAGGCCATCATACCCGAACTACGCATATCATCACGGTTACGGGGCCGCCCATATGCCGGTACCGTGTATTTTCGCCCGGTTCATTCCGCTCCGTGGGCGCGGGCCATCCGCAGGGCACGCCGTGTGGTGGCGCCATCAAGCTGGCCCTCCCATTTCGCGACCACAATGGTTGCGACACAGTTGCCCATGACATTGCCCAGCGCGCGGGCAATCCCGATGAACCAGTCCACCGCAACCAGCAGAACCAGCCCCGCAGGGGGAATTTCCGGCACGACCGCCAGTGTCGCGGCCAGAATGACAATCGCAACCCCGGGCACGCCATGCCCCCCCTTGGAGGTAACAAGGGCGGTGCCCATGACCAGGAAGAGCTGCGTCCCCGTCAGGTGAACGCTCGATGCCTGGGCCAGGAACGGTACCGCCAGCCCCAGATAGATGGACAGCGCATCGAGATTGAAGGAATACCCCGCCGGGATGACCAGCCCCACGACCTCACGCGGGATGCCGATGGCGGCAAGTTTTTCCATGATCGGCGGCAGCACCGCATCGGACGACGTGGTGGCCAGCACAACCGCCAGTTCCGCGCGCAGGTACCACATGAAGGAAAAGATCCCCACCCCGCACAGGCGCAGCAGGAGACCAAGCCCGAGCAGGACAAACAGGCCGACCAGCACGAAATACAGCCCGACAAAGACCCCAAGCTGCCCCAGCGACCGTATGCCGAAATGACCGACCGTATAGGCAATGGCCCCCAGCACCCCGACCGGGGCCACCCGGATGACCATGCCCATGATGCGGAACAGCACGGCGGCAATGGCGTTGACCAGTGCCGCCGCCGGTTTTCCCTGCGCCCCCGCCATGGACAGCCCGCAGCCGAACAGGATGGCGAACACCAGGACCTGCAGCACGTCATTCTGCACGAACGCGCCGAGCGGACTGGCGGGCACAAGATGCAGCATGAAGCCGGCAGGCCCGTCATGGCGCAGGGCGGCGGCATTTTCACCGAACGTGCCGGCAGGCCCCGGGGCCTGCGCATCCGCACCGACATGCAGGCCCGCGCCCGGCTGGCATATCATCGCCGCCAGCACGCCAAGGAACAGGGCAACGCTGGTTACGGCCTCAAAATAGAACAGGGCCTTCAGGCCGATCCGCCCGACGGTGCGCAGGCTGCCGGCCCCTGCAATGCCCTGCACCACCACACAGAACACAAGCGGGGCCATCAGCATGGCGATCAGCTTCAGGAACAGGTCGCTCAGGACCCTGAGCGAGACCGCCGTGTCAGGCGCCGCAATGCCCAGCCCGGCACCCAGCACGCTCGCCACGACAATCTGGAAAAACAGCGATCGGCAGAAATGCATCTCGTTACACTCTATGGCCTGCCCGTCCCGGCAAGGACGGGCGACCTTTCTTGAACACAAAATGGTCTATCACGGTCCAGATCGTTTCGAATACGACCGGCATGTTCATTCCCTGCCACGCCATGCCAGAAGACAGAGAACCTGCATCCCGACCGCCCCCAGCGGCAGCCAGACAAATCCGCCCATGATCCAGAACGGCAGATCCGGTGGCTGTGTCATTCCGCCCTCAATGTAGTGCCCCCATGAGAGGAACTGCGCCAGAACGAAGCCGGTCAGCCCCATCGCCAGCTTCGTGACCCATGTGTTGATCGAATACGCCAGGCCAGCCGATCCGGTCGAAGTCCGCGGATCACCATCGTCCACGGCTGCCGCCAGCACGGTGTAATACAGCGGGGACATCACACCCTGCGCCAGTGCCAGAAGTGCTACGGACAGGAAAAAGCCCGTCATGGACGCACCCGCAGCGGCCATTGCCAGATAGGCCACGCCCTGCGCGATCAGGCATATCACCCCGCTGCGGATGGTCCCCATACGTCTGGCAAGGGGCAGGCACGCGGGCACGCCCGCGAACAGCAGCACGGTGATTAAGGTAATGATATTGGCGCCCAGCTGCTCCGTGCCGCCCAGGATGATGCGGGCGTAATACAGCGCAAACCCGAACAGGGCCGCCTGCCCCACGAAATAGAAGAACGCGAGCAGATTGCTCAGCACCCATCGCCGGTTTCCCAGCAGATGGCGCAGCGTGCCGACAAAAGCCTGCCGGACGGGTACCGGCGGATGCCTTACGGTGCAGCCACGCGCCACGCATAACCACAACACGCTACCCAGAACCGACAGGGCCAGCACATAGACCGCCATGCCATACCGGTGCTGCGCCGCACTGTCGCCCCCACCCAGCCAGGTGATGGCGGGAATGGTCAGCAGCGCCACAAGCAGCGATCCGGCCTGACAGCCCATCATGCGGAATGCGTTAAGGCCGATGCGCCCCGTGGCGGAGCGGCTCATCATGACGGCCAGCGCGCCATAGGGTGTGTTGATGCACGAATAGATGGCGCCAAACACGATATAGGTCGCGCCAGCCCACAGGATTTTCCCCGTGGGTGAAAGCGGCAGGGCCAGAAAGCACAGGAAACCCGTTATGCCGAAGGGAATGGCAAGGAAGCGGATCAGGCGCGGCACGACCAGCCCGCCGATACGGTCAACAGCATAGCCTATGGCCGGGTCACAGAAGGCATCCACAACACGGGCCACCAGCAGTATCCATGATACGGCGGCCAGCGGCAGGCCATATATGTCCGTATAATAATACATCAGGTAGGATGACGTCATGCCCCACATCATGTTGGAGGCGGCGTCCCCGCAGCCATAGGCCGTCTTTTCTTTTACGGAAAGCACCTGCCCGTTCCCCATTACCCTGCTTTCCCTGAAATTCCAGGCCAGTCCGTACGCCATTCCATGGCTGTGCAACGCCGGGCCGGACCCGGCGCCATCGATCCATTGCCAGTTACCATGTCCGCCCCGGGACAATACCGCAATGTCTTTCCACCTCGGATGGGGCGGTCGCCGCCTGTCAGCCCGACGAAGGGCCGTTGCGGGTAAGCACCGGCCCCGGTTTCGGGAACGGGACAGAAGAAAACGGTCATTCTGGCCCGTTATCCCGATTTCGTGACAGCTTCGCGCCCTCATGGTCTGGAGCGGAGCGGCATATGCGGTAATCTGACCGCCCTCTCGCCTTTCCCCTGACCGGAAGGAAAACGTCAATGGTCCGCCTGCGCCATACCGTCATTGCCGCGTTGCCGTTTCTTGTTGCCGGGCACGCCAGTGCGCGCATGGTCGACAGGCCGGTTTCGTGGACATTCGAGGGCGCGCGCTATGACAGCGTCCTTGTCTATGACGACGCGACGGCCGCGCGGCGGCCGGGCCTTCTGATGGTTCCCGCGTGGTTCGGCGTCAACGAGAACGCCATCCGCAAGGCCGAAGGCATCGCGGGGCAGCGTTATGTGATCCTGCTGACGGATATGTACGGCGCCACGATCCGCCCGAAGGACACGGCCAGCGCACGCGACGCCGTATCCCCGCTGCTGGCTGACCGGCCCATGATGCGCCGTCGTGCCGCGTTTGCCCTGGCGCGGTTCAGGTCCCTTGCCGCGCAGGCACCGATCGACACGACCCGCCTGGCCGCCATCGGCTACTGCTTTGGCGGCGCGGCGGTCCTTGATCTGGCCCGGAGCGGCGCGGACATCGCCGCTGCGGTCGCGTTCCATGGCAATCTCTCGACTGATGATCCCGCCCTGGCGCATGCGATCCGGGCGCGGGTTCTCGCCATGAACGGGGCGGACGACACCACGACCAGCCCCCAGTTTGACGGCTTCCTGACCGAGATGCGCGCAAGCCCCGCCCCGTGGCAGTTTCTTGCCATCGGCCATGCTGTCCACTGCTTTACCGAAAAGGAAGCGACGGCCGCATCGGGCCTGTGCCGGTATGATGCGCAGGCGGACGGCTGGTCATCAAAAATGATGCGCGCCTGGCTTGACGAAAGTTTCGCCACACACTGAAGGTCCGGGACGAATATCCCGATCCGCTTCCGCGGAAGCGGAAGATGCCCGTCCGGGCGTTTCCCGGAACCTTGTCAGGACGCCATGATACGCCGCATGCACGCGCCTGTGGCGTCCCGTCCCGCAAGGCCGGTCGGAACGCCGGTTCCGCCTGGTATGCCCGGCAACGCTTGCCGCATGCGTGAGGCGACGGGAACGTCACGGGCAGGCCCTGCCCCCCGGCACCACCGCTTCGCCTGGTGCGGCGGCTGGCACACAGGGCTGGACTGGAAAGCGCGGGGGATCGTCCATACCCGGCTCATTCCGGGGCACAGGCCGGTTGCCGCGCCGTGACTGGACCCGGGCATATGATTTAGAGTATTTTATGTACAGGAAACCCGGTCAGAAAAGGCCCCATAATGTGAGGTGGTCCCGTCCGTTCGGACAGTTTTGTGGGCTTGATAAGCTATACCCGGTTGTTGTTATGCCGCCCTTCTGACGGCGTTGCTGTTGGCCATCTGGTCCGGGGTTAACCCCGGACCAGATGGCGTCG
>NZ_NKTZ01000023.1 GCF_003207855.1 Komagataeibacter rhaeticus
TAGGATCAACCCGATGACCGATACGAATG
This sequence comes from Komagataeibacter rhaeticus, assembly GCF_003207855.1. Classification (GTDB taxonomy): domain Bacteria; phylum Pseudomonadota; class Alphaproteobacteria; order Acetobacterales; family Acetobacteraceae; genus Komagataeibacter; species Komagataeibacter rhaeticus. The sequence continues at coordinate 30 of NZ_NKTZ01000023.1, forward strand.
CACAGGTCTATGCCGTCTACCTGACGGCGGCCGCAACGGAAGCGGGCGTGGCGCGCCCGGCCGGGTATGTCACGAACCGGGTTGTCTGGGACGGCACGTCCGCATGGACACCGGGCAGCGGCAGCGCCATCGTGGCGGACCCGGACGGGCGGTACCCGATTGGGGGCACCTACACACCCTCCACGGGCTATGCGCTGGCGGGAGCGTCCTCGGCCACGGCCGGCACGGCCCTGCCGCTTACCCTGACGCCGGACCATGACGGTCCCGCCACCAAAACCACCGTAACCCTGTCCGATGGCGGCGCGGGCGGTACGTTCTCGGCCAGCACGGTCACGTTTGGCGCAGGCGTGAACACGGCACAGGGTGTGACCTATACCCCAAAGGCGGCAGGGACCGTGACCATCAGCGCCACGAACACCGGCGGCCTGACCAATCCCGCAAGCCTGAGTGTTACGGTCGGGGCGGCGGCCACATAAATCGCCGCTGCCTGCCACCCGTGCCTGCCCGTCCGGGAGGCGGTTTTTTTTACGAGAAAATGAATGAGCGAAACACAGTGCGCCGCAGACTGCGCGGCTGATGATGACCTGCGCGCGATTGTGGACAGCCACGGGCGCCGCATTGACAACCTGGAAGATGATGTCGGGACCCTCAGGTCCGGGCAGGATGCCGCAATGGAGCGCCTGATCTCGATCGAGGCGCAGGGACAGGAGCGCGAGCGCAACCGCGCGGCCGAGGCGCGGGATACCCGCAATGCCATCAACGGCCTGACCCAGCAGATTGCGGAACAGACCGGGGCACAGAAACGGCAGAACGAACTGAAGGAGGCCGAACTTCTGAAGGCGCAGCTGCGTGGCGAGCGCATCAAATACTGGGCGGCCGTGACCGGCATCGTGGCGGCGGTGGGGGGCATGATCGGCGGCACGCTGCTGTCCAGCCAGACATGGGATGACTTCTTCTTTGCCAGTGTCCCGTTCCTTCACCACCATCACGCAGGGATGCTGCCATGACCGGCCTGTGCATTACCCAGTTCCGGGCCGGGATCGTGGCCCCCGCGCTGGACATGATCGGGCTGGGGGGTGATGCGGCGGTCAGCCTGATGGTCGGCACCGCGCTGGCCGAAAGCGGCCTGACCTACATCCGGCAGGTCACGGGTGGCGGCATGGGCCCGGCACTGGGCCTGTGGCAGATGGAGCCGTTCACCCATGACGATATCTGGGCCACCTTCCTGTCCGACAGCAGGCTGAACAGCCTGGCCCGTGCCGTGCTGTCCAGCCGGAGCAACTGGCCGCCGGGTGCGCGGCAGGTCGTGGGCAATGCCTTCTACGCCTGCATCATGGCGCGGCTGAAATACTACCGCGCGCCCGACGCGCTGCCAGCGGCCCGTGACGCGGCGGCGATGTGCCGGATGTGGAAGCGCGTCTACAATTCCAACCTTGGGGCAGGGGTGGCGGATGACACGCATATCGCCCTGTTCCAGCAGGCCATCGGGGCATGACATGAATACAACCGCAAAGCTTGGCGGCCTGGGGGCCGCAATCGCGCTGCTGCTGACGGAAGTGCCGGCGCAGTACACGCTCTATGTCGCCCTGTTCATCATTGCCTGCGGGGCGGTGACGGCCGTTGTGCCGCCGCCGCATGCGGGTGGCGGGTGGGCGGTGGCCTGGCAGGTCATCACCACCATCGGCCTGAATATCGGCTGGGCGGAAAACCACTTCAAACCCGGGCAGTCCGGCGTGCGCGTGCCGCTGGCGGACAAGCCGGCGGCCAGGCAGGCGGTGGCGGCGGCGGGCATTCCGGTGCTTGACCGCAGGGGGCGGCCCGAACCCCCGGCATGACGCGGTGACAGCCCCGGCGCGTAGGTGGATGGCCGATGCACTCCGGGGCTGCCACAACAAGATTATACAACTTTAGGGCGAAAATAAGTCTCGAACTGCAACCGAATGCAACCGCCCCCGGGGCGGTTTTTTTATGGGAGCCTTCCATGCACATCCCCACCCGCCGCGCCTTCCTGCGCGGATCATCCGCCCTTGTCGCCGCGACCGCTCTTGCGGCCTGCACCAGCACCAAATCCGGCACCACAACCACGATCACCCTGAACGTGGCCGAGGTCGCGGATTATGTCGATGCGCTGCTGAATTTCTCCAGCACCGCCATCAATATGCCGCTCGTGGCCACCGCGATGGGGGCACCGAACGTCGCCCTGGCCAATACCGTCATTGCCGCGCTGACCACGGCGGGGAAGGCCTTCGTGGCCGCCGCCGGGTCCAGCACGTCCGTCAGCTACGACAGCGCCAGCGTGAAGGCCGCCTTTGACAGCATCCTGACGGATATCGGGCAGGTCAACACCCTCATCATCGCCACCATCACGGGCATGGCGGCCGACCTGTCCGGCACCGTGGTCACGCAGGCCAAGACGGCGGCGGGGGCGGCGGCAACGCTGATCGACCTGCTGAAGGCCATGGTTGCCGTGTCCGGCCGTCACGCCGCTGGCGCGCGCCTTGTGGCCGATGGCGGGATCAACATGCAGGGCATGGTGGCCATGAACCAGATCGGCGCCTTCGTTTCCGCGCAGGGGGGCTGATCCATGCATCCGGTCGGTACCATTCCTCCCCGGTTCGGTGGCGTCGCAGGTGGCGCCGCCGGAACCTGCCTGCTGCATGCCTGCCTGGCGGGCCGTTCACGATGACCACGGATCACGTCCTCGGCGCGGTCCTGTTCGCCGGTATTGTGGTGGGCAACCTTGTCACCCTGCTGGCCACGGGCCTCTTCCTCAGGCGCACGGCCGCGGGGCGGCGGTTCCTGCGCGACCGTCTTGGCCCGCCACCCGGCTGACAGCCATGGCCATGTGCCACGCAACCGGGCGGGGTCTGGGCGGTTGTGACCTGCATGACGGCACTGCCACATTTCACCCCTGCCGCCCCCGGCGAGGGATGGCTCCAGCTGGGGGAACTGGCGCTGGCGTTCGGCCTGTCGGCGCTGGTGGGGCTGGAACGGGAATTCCGGCAGAAAAGCGCCGGGCTGCGCACCTATACGCTGGTGGGCGTGGCCTCGGCGCTGTTCATGCTGGTGTCCAAATACGGCTTCAATAACGTGCTGGATGGCGGGCGCGTGGTGCTTGATCCCTCCCGCATTGCGGCACAGGTGGTGTCGGGAATCGGCTTTATCGGGGGCGGCGTGATCTTCATGCGCCGCGATGTGGTGCGGGGGCTGACCACGGCGGCCTCGGTCTGGCTTACGGCGGCGCTGGGCATGGCCTGCGGGGCGGGACTGATCGCGCTGGCGGTGGCGACAGCCGTGGGGCATTTCATCATCATGCTCGGCTTCCCGCGACTGAGCCATCTGGTGCCGCGTGACCATGGCGCACGCGCGGCCGGGCTGTTCATTACCTATTACGATGGCCGTGGCCTGCTGCGTACCATCCTAAGCCGCTGTACCGGGCTGCGCTTTACCATCCACCGCGTGAAGGTGGAACAGCCCGGCCCCATGCTGGATGACGACGCGCTGGCCGACCTGCGCGACCGCCAGCACGACCCCGCCACCCCGCCGCCGGACATGGCCGCGCCGGGCATAGTCACGCTGTTCATAAAGGTGCGGGGCAGGCGGCCCCTCTCCCATCTTGTGACCGCCCTGTCATCGATCGGGGGTGTGGTGGGCGTGGAAACGGACGAGGCGGACAACGACCCTGAATGACGCGACGGCCGGGTTCCGTCCGCCCGCGTATCCTAATGGTATGTCCACTCCGCGCTGATGTCGGGTTCCGGCAGCAGCACCGTGCCGTCTTCGCTTTCATAAAGCATGCAGGTACCCACCACCGCCGTCCCGGGCAGGGGTGCGTACAGATGGGGGAAGAGCTGGTCATTGCGCGCAGGCTCCCACCGCACGGCCGCGGGCGGCAGGCGGCTTAAGTCCACGGCCAGCACCCACAGCCCGTCCTGCCCGGCAAAATGGCGTGCCCGCGTGCCGGTTACCTGATCCGCCGCCGAGAGATGGATGAACCCGTCCGCCACATCGGCGGGGGAGCCGGCAAAGCTGCCGGTCCTGAGGAATGTCCCGTATTCGTCCATTGTCAGGATCTTGTAGACGAGGTTGCCGGCCATGGCGTGGTATATCCCCTGTAGTGTCGGTCGCCCCACCATAACGGACGGCCGCATGGCCGCCAATATGGCAGGTGGGACGGAAAGGGGCGCGCATTCATGGCGGCGTGCACAATTTGGGGCTGGTCTTTGCATGAAGGACACGTCACCCTAGGGCCAAGTGCCCCATCCGCGCCGCCCCCGCGCCGGCCAGACAGATAAGGTTTTGCGTTGCGATGCGCCCCGATAACGACAATGCCAGTCCTGCTATCGTGCATTTTCCGCGCAGGAACATCCTCTCCCCGGTGGAGGCATCGGCCTATCTTGGTATCCGCCCGCTGCTGCTGAATGCCATGAAGTGGCTGCGCTGCGGGCCGAAAGCCATCACCATCAACCGCCGCAGGGTCTATACCGAAGATGAACTGCGCGGCTTTCGCAACACGCTGATGAGTGCCGTGGGCGTGGCCGAGAACGGCGGCGCCTACCGGCTGCTTGCGGCTGGCGAGCGCGCGCCCGCGGCCGATCCGCTGATTACCCTGCTGGCGCGCAACCTGGTCTGGCGGCGGGCCATCCTGGTCCTGCTATGGGGCATGATGGCGCTGGGCATCGGCATTGACCTGATCCTGTTCTGATGCCGGTGCCGGCATAAAAAAGGGGGCGCCTTTGCAAAGGCGCCCCCTTTCCGCGTATCCGTTACGGATTACTGGTGGTCGTGCTCTTCGTGCTGGTCGCCGTGCTCGTCATGATGCTCTTCACCACGGTGCTCGTCGCCACCACGCTGTTCGTCACCATGGTTACGGTCGTGCTTGCCGTGGTGATGGCCGTGCTCGCCATGGCGGTCGCCGTTATTGTCTTCCGCGTGGGCAACAACCGGCAGGGACAGACCAAGGGCAGCGGCAAAAAGAAGTGCTTTTTTCATGTAATCCATTTCCTCTTGATTAACTGATTTTTCCAAATCAGGCTGATTTTTATATAATGTCAACCTGAGTGGAGAAAAGGGCATACCAGCGTTTCGTTTGTAACGGAATGCATCATGGGACTTTCCTGCCGGCCGGAAATCCGCCCGCGCCCCACCTGCCTGTCCCGGCGTTCAGGTTTCGTCGTGGCGGAAGGTGTCCTCGGTCGTAGCAGGCAGCGTGTCATGCGCACGCACGTAGCCACGCCTGTTCTTCCATGCGTGGATCAGCGCCTCGCGCCATTCCTCATGCGGTTCCCTGCGGGGTCTGGGTGTGGAATCGGATGTCGTGTTCATGATCTGGAACCTCCTGAAAAACCCGCACAAGCGCAGGCATGCGTCCATAGCAAATACCATTGCGCACAAGTGTGATGATTGTATGAATCCCCACCGCCATAACAGGATGCCCATACCGGGTGGACAGGAATGAATACCTAACATTCCTATCTGCTTTCGCCATTCAGGATATATAGATGATTTAATGCCGGTTCCTGTTCCACACTGGTGGATGGCAGTGTCTTTATTTACGCATGGCTGTTCCTGTTTGTAACAATATTGGGGCTTACATTTTCAACAGGCAGGGACAAAATATCCAGTGTCGAACCCGAAGGAGACATTATGAAACGTTCAATCCTGTTTGCGCTGGCACTGGGTGCTGCAATGCCGATGGCCGCACACGCACAGTCTTATGATGGCGAAGGTGGCCGTGGTGGCCATCATGGTGGCGAAGGCCAGAACGGCGGCGGCGAGCGCGGTGGCCGTGGCGGCGAAGGCCAGAATGGCGGCGGCTGGGGCGGTCGTGGTGGCGAAGGCCAGAACGGCGGCGGTGAGCGCGGTGGCCGTGGCGGCGAAGGCCAGAATGGCGGCGGCTGGGGCGGTCGTGGCGGTGAAGGCCAGAACGGTGGCGGTGAACGCGGTGGCCGTGGCGGCGAAGGCCAGAACGGCGGCGGCGAGCATGGCGGTCGTGGCGGTGAAGGCCGCGATGGCGGCGGCGAGCGCGGTGGCCGTGGTGGCGGGAACTGGTAATTCCGGCCATCCGGCCTGATACCGCCTGACAGGATCAAAGGCCCGGCCCGTTCCGGGCCTTTTTTCTGTCCGGCGTCCGGGCCATGGGGGGCCATGGGCCGGCCGGGTCGCGGCCTTACGGCGCGGGGGGGTGAAGTGCCGCGATCAGCGCGTAATCCATATGATAGATCTGGCGGATGCGTGCAATCTGGTCGGGGCGCGGCGTGGTGGTGCCGTCGGGCCTGTTGCCCGCGTTGGCATGGCCGATGGGGGTGGGGGTGTAGCAGCTGACAAAGGCCTGGATGCGCTGCATGTCCTCCAGCATGAACAGGTGATCGACCGCCACCCGCCCGTGCCGGTCGGTTACATACCATGCCTGCGGGCGGAAGATGTGGTCGATGCCATAGGGCATGCGGTTGCTGGCAATATGGTCCAGCGCCGCGTCAATGCCATCAAACCCCATATAGGTATCCCGGAACCCGCGTGAGACATGCCGCACCGCGCTGCCGCCCGCCCGCGCGTAATGATAGGCCGACATGAAGCGCCGCACCGGATCACGCAGGATGGCAAAGGACGGCAGGCCGGCAAGCTGTGGCATGCGGCGGCGGAAATAGCGGATGGTCTCGTGCCCCACGTCCATGCCGTACAGTGCCCGTGTCAGCGATGTGCCCGCGTTCTTGGGAATGTGAATGAACAGCACGCCCGCCCGGCGCACCTGTTCCAGCCGGCGCAGTCGTTTGGGGCCGGGCGGGTAGGGAAGACGCAGTTCCGCCAGCCGTTCATGCACGTCACTGGACATCTTTACCCGCAGGACAGGCTGGAGCATCGTTTGCATTCACCATTAATTGCCTGACAAATGTGTTTACAGTGTCAAGAAATGCAACGAAATGATACGGTATGGTCCTGTTCCGGCACGATTATGGGTGGCGGTGGGCGCGGTGTCATCCTACGCTACCCGTTCAGGCGGCCGGCCAGGGCGGATGGAAAAAGGACAGGGACGACATGAACAGGGACGATGAAGACGGCATCCAGACGGAACAGGGCGTGCTGATGGGTGAAATACGCACCGACATGGAAAGGCTTGGCGCCATGCTGGACGGGGATGGCCCGGTTACCCCCGCGCTGCGCACGCAGGCATCCATGATTGCCGACAAGCTGGATGCCCTGTCCGACCTGATGCGCTAAGGGCGCGGCAGCCCCCGCCATTCCGGCCGTTTTCCCCGCGTGTGCACGATGTTGCGGGCGGGGCTGTTCGCACGTTGCCACGGCGGCGCGGCGGGTCATGGGTGGCACGGGCGGTTGCCTGCGGGCGGGTGGTGTGTACCATGGCGCCGTGTTTGAATCCTTATGGAAAGGGAAACCATGCAGATCGACCTTGCGGGCCGTACCGCCATTGTAACGGGTTCCACCGGGGGTATCGGGCTGGCCATTGCCCGTGGCCTGGCCGCGAGCGGGGCGCGGGTGGTGGTCAATGGCCGCCGCGCGCCCGCGGTGGAACAGGCGGTCAGTGCCATCGATGGCCTGGGCGCGGGGGGTGCCGTGGGCTTTGTGGGCGATCTGGGCACGGCGGAAGGCTGTGCGGCGCTGGTGGCGGCGCACCCGGAATGTGACATCCTGATCAACAATCTGGGTATTTTCGAGCCGAAGGATTTTTTTGAAACCCCCGATGCCGACTGGACCCGGTTTTTCGAGGTCAATGTCATGTCCGGCGTGCGGCTGTCGCGCGCCTACCTGCCGGGCATGGAAAAAAGGGGCTGGGGGCGGGTGGTGTTCATTTCCTCCGAATCCGCGTTCAACATCCCGGTGGAAATGATCCATTACGGCTTCAGCAAGACCGCGCAGGTTTCCGTGGCCCGCGGCCTGGCCGAACGCATGGCGGGCACGGGGGTTACGGTCAATTCCGTGCTGCCGGGGCCGACCCTGTCCGAAGGGCTGGCGGACATGCTGAAACCCGAGCAGGAAAAGACCGGCAAACCGATGGAGGAACTGGCGGCGGCCTTCGTCATGGAACACCGGCCCGGCTCCATCATCCGCCGGGCCGCCACGGTGGATGAAGTGGCCAGCATGGTGGTTTATCTGGCATCACCGCAGGCATCGGCCACCACGGGGGCGTCCGTGCGGGTGGATGGCGGGGTGCTGGGCACGATCTGACCGCGTGAAGCTATAATTTTTAAAACAATTATGAAATTATTAGGAACATATTCCCTAAACCCTTCCCGTCACGGCGTTCGCGCCTGAAGGCCGTGGCGGCAGCCCTGTTCCTGATCGACCATCCATCCTGAAGGAACGGGGCTGTTCCCGCTTCCCTCAGGTGGCCCGGACCATCATTCAGCCTATGATCGCGCCCTTGCGGCAGAAGGGATGCGGCCCCGCCCGTGTGCCCACCGGCCCGGTGGCGGGCTGCCAGGCGTAATCCGGGAACTGCCCGGTTCCAGCACAAGGCGTGCATCCGCCCGCCATCGATCAGGTCCCCGTCATCAGCAACAGGTCAGGCGCCGGGGTCAGGGCGGGACGGGGTGCCCAGCGCGCGCAGGGTCGTGCCGATCCCGGCGTGCAGGCTTTCGCGCAGCTTGGGGCCAAGGGCGGAAAGCGGTTCGTCGGGTGGCATAGCAATGGCGTGTGCCCATGGCGGCTGACCTTCATCGGACAGCACGCGCCGCTGCCGGAAATGGCGCTGGGAGCAGGCTAGGAATGGCCGGAAGATGCGGCCTGACCTTCTTCCGGTCCATCGGCATCGAGCAGCCGCAGCAGGGTATCGGGCACCTGTTCATGCATGACCGATCCGAACCGGGCATGGAGGCCACGCTTCACCCACTGGGCAAACATGTTCCTGCCATCATGGAAATCGGGGTCGTCACTCATGCTCACCGCAGCCCATCCTGCCATGTCCAACCGTTACGTACCATTATCGTGCCGCGTGCGCGCGGGCGGGGCACGGTCGTGTGCCGTGTCCGTGGCCTTGCCCCCGGCGCGCGGGCCGCTGCCATGCCTGTATGTGCCAGGGGCGGGGGACGGTGCTCCGGGCCTGCATGCCCGCTGTCCTGTCCCGCCCGTATGGGGCTGTCCTGCCAGCCCCGCCGGCGCGGCCCATTAGGGCCGGCCCCGCCCTGCGGATAACCCGCGGGCGGGCGGGACGTTCATCCCGCCCTGTCTTCATTACTGGTTTTTAAGGGCGTCTTCTTCTTCCTGGCGGGTGGCGAAGGGCACTTCGCGCCGGTCATCCAGTTCGTCCTGGCTGCCGCCGGGATTGCCCAGGTTTTCTTCCAGCCATGCCTGCTCGATCGGCTGGCCGTTCGCATCCAGCGGTACGGGTGAATCAACAGGAATCTGCCCCGCATCGGGATTGCTTTCCATGCCGATCAGTTCGGATGCCTGCTCGGCATAGGCCTGTGGCCCACAGCCGGGCCTGCCATCGGCTTCCCACATTTCCTTCGCCTTGGCGGTGATGCGGGCCTGGGCCTGGGGGGATGTTTCCAGCGGGTTGTCCATTGTCACGTCCTTGCAACTTTTCCTGCGGGCCGTGCCCCTGCCGGGGTCGTGCGGCCCGTTCATGCCAAGACCGCCAGCCGTCCGGCCGGGGCCGTGGCTGTGGCGGTTTCCGCCTGTGTCAGTACACGCAAGATAAAGCTTTCATGCATGTAAAGTTCGACTGGTTGTGCTGCGTGCGCCTGATGGCGGCCGGATTGTCCTTTTTTATGAGACCTTTGGCGTGCTGCTCCCTCACCCCCCGCATATCGTGTGAAAGGCCGCCAGATCCGGGGACGGAACCCGCGCGTGGCGCAATGACCGACCCGGACACCACCAGTAAGCGGGAACAGTTTTTGGTGAAGCCTTTTTCAGGAAATTTCCCGTTAGGGCATGATCCCGGAATGCGCCCTTATTCGGGCGTGGGCGTGCATTGCGGCGTGACCGGCCGGCCCGCCATCACGGCCTGGGTAAAGGCGGCTGAATCGGGCAGGGAGGCATTGACCGTCTGGCTGTGGTCCAGCCCTTTGTACAGATGCGCCTGCACCACGGTACCCGCCGCGCAGGCCGCCCGCACCAGCCCGAGCTGGAGTGGCGGCGGCACGTCGCGGTCCAATTCCCCCGTGCCGGTGAACAGCGGCTGCGCCAGTCTGAGCGTGGGATACTGCATGGCCGCCAGCGCCGGGGCCAGCGCTTTGGCAAAGCCGGGCCGCAGGGCGTTGCCAAGGTTCAGTCCTTCCTTCTTCACCCTGTCCGTCAGGTCGGATACGCACAGGCTGGCGGCGGCGTGATAGGCGGGCAGGGCCCTGGGGGTGAAGGCATCCTGCGGCCTGAAGCCCGGCTGGTAGCCTGCCTGTCCCTGCGCCAGGTACAGCAGGTAGACCACCAGCGGATTGTAGGCGGCACCCGGTGCCGTGGGGGTGGCCAGAAGCTGCTGCATCAGGGCGGGCGTGATATAGGGCGCGCCCGTGGCCACGGTGCCACGAATGTCCAGTTCCGGCGCATAGGCCGGGGCATACGCGGCCGAGGCAAAGGCCGCCCCGCCACCCTGTGACTGGCCCACGATCATGATGCGTGCCCCAAGCGTGGGCACCGCCGCCCGCGCCGCGCGCACGCCATCAAGCAGGCTGTAGGCTTCCACCCGCGTGTCCAGATAGGCATGCCCCCCCGGCGTGCCCAGCCCCTGATAATCGGTGCCGACAACGGCAAAGCCGCGCTTCATCCACGCGGACAGGTAGCGCCGGTTGCGCTCGGTCCATGGATTGGCTGATGGCGCGCAGCGATCGGCCACCCCCGTCGTGCCATGCGCCCATGCCACGATGGGCCAGCCACCCGCGGGCGGGTTGCCCGGTGGCACGATGACTTCAGCCGTAACCGGTACAGGCCCCGTGCCGGTCACGCCATTGGTGGAAAGATAGGTGATGCGCAGCGCCTGTCCCGCATCGGGCAGGCTCAGGGCCGTATCCAGCGGGGCGGAGGCGGTCAGCATGCCCGCGTGCGGCGCGGCCGCCGCGACGGGGGCCGCATGGGCGGGCACGCGGGCAGCCATGAGGCACGCCCCCGCAAGCAGGCGGGCGGCAAGATGAATGGGGCGGGTAAGGCGCACGCTGTATCCTTCCTGTGGTGGCGGCCCTTGCGGGGACCGTGGTTCCGGTTTAAACTTAACAGTGTTAAGAATGATCTAATGATAGGGAGGGAAAGCGGATGTCAAGCACCTGTAACCCTGCCCGGCCTGCGGGGGCAGGGTCAACGCCCCCGGGGCGCCGCATGTCCGCAAAAACCTATCACCATGGCAATCTGCGCGTCGTGCTGCTGGCCACGGCGCGGGACCTGCTGGAAGAACAGGGCATTGCGGCCCTTGGACTGCGTGCCATTACACGGCGGGCCGGGGTATCGGCCACGGCGGCCATTCCGCATTTTGGCAGCCTGTCCGGGCTGCTCAGCGTACTGGCGGCGGCGGGGTTTGACGAGCTGGCCGAAGCGCTGGCACCCGTGCTGGCGCAGGGGGCCGCTGCCGCGGGCCTGGCCTATGTACGCTTTGCCCTGCGCAATCCGGGCCTGTTCACGCTGATGTTCCGCAGCGACGCGATCGATCGCGCCGTCCCCGCTCTTGCCGCCGCATCGGCTCGCACATCCGCCATGCTGACCCGGCTGCTGGGCACCATGCCCGGCCCGCAGGGCGCGCGCACCCGTGCTGGCATGCGCGCCGCCCAATGGGGCCGGGTGCATGGGCTGGCGGTGCTGGCGATTGATGGCATGCTGGATGCCCTGCTGGCGGCGGAGGGGGAAGACCTGTCGCTTGATGCGTTGGTGGCGGATGCGTTGCGCTAGGCACCATGGCTACCGGCAAAAGCGGGCCGGGGCGCAGAAAGGCGGAGCCTGCCCGGCACCACAACGCGGCAGGGAAGACCCTGATCCGGTCAGGGATACCGGGGCTCAGTCCTGCCCTGCGCGGCAGAAGGCGGCGGCATGGTGGCTGCCGGTACACGCCGGATTTCTTTTTTGACCTGTTCGGACGGCTGCGCAGCGCGCGCTCCAGTCCCTGAGAACATGCTTGAAAAGCAGGAGACGTTTCCGGGTGCCGCCTTTTTTCAACAAGGCAGCATTCTTCAAGGGTTTTGAAAAAAGCTTTTTGGGTGCCACTGGGCAGCCCGTCGCGGGACGGAAAACGCAGAATGCAGGCACCGGCCGGAGCCTGTGCCTGCATTCCCGGTTCACGGGCGGCGTGGGGGCCTAGGCGTGGGGCAGGCCACCGTAATAGGTATCCACCTGCGCGCCATAGGTGGTGCCGCTCCAGTCAGGGGTGGCGTTCTCGGTATAGGCGGGCGCGGCTTCAAGCTGCTCGCGCGTCAGGGCGACAATATAGGCGCCACGGTCGCGGTCATAATGCAGGGATTTCCATGGCAGGGGATGGTAGCTGTTCCCCATGCCCATGAAGCCGCCAAAACTCATGACGACATAGGCAACCGCGCCCGTGATCTTGTCGACCATGAAGTATTTTACCGTGCCCAGTTTTTCCCCCGAAGGGGAATACACGGCCGTGCCTTCAACCTGATCGGACGCAACCAGGTCATGCGTGGCGTTCAGCCGGTCTGTCATGTTGTCCGTCATTGCCTGTGACATGCAGGATCTCCATTGCCGTTCATGCCGCCATTCCCACCCGCCGCCATGGGCGCTGCCATGGCGCGGCGCGGGAAGGGGCCGTGGTGCCGTCCCAACGCGGGCGGCGTGCGCGTACCGCCCGCCGCCCGCGCGCCAGTCATGTCTTGGAATGGCTATGCTGGCCACCCTTGCGCCCGGCTTCGGCCGCGCGCTGCGGGTCATCGGCAAAATTGCCCGAAGTGTGGCCCCCCCTGGCATGGGTGGCTTCCTTCTTCTTTTCCGGTGTATGGGTCGTGTCGGCATGGGATGCCGCGTGGCTGTGCTGGCCCCCCTTGTGCCCGGCTTCGGCCGCGCGGGCCGGGTCATTGGCAAAATTGCCGGGATTGTTCGCCGCTCCGCCACCTCCACGGCTGTCGGCCGGGGCCATTGCGGGCAGGCGGATGCGGTCGTGCAGGGAGATATGATAGCTCATGATCTTCACCTTTCCATATCGCAGCGGCTATGGGGGACCCTTGTTTTTCCCCGCCCGGCCCGGGGGCGTGGCAGGAAAGCAATCCCGAAAATGCGCGCTGTGGAAGCCTCAACGATACATCCCGCCCACGGTTTCGGGTGATGTATTCATAATTATGGAAAAGTACTTTTTTATTAATATTATACGGACGGGTCGTATCCATAACATAATTAAAACTGGATTACTTGTGATTCCTGAAGGGCCTGCCCGGAAAGCCGCATGCGTACGGATTTTTCGGGTGAAGCCTTTTTTCGGAAAGCATCAGGGACCCTCGCATTTCCAGAAAAAGGCGGCACCCGGAACCGCCGTTTTTCATCACGAACCTGTTTTCGCACCATCCGTGAACCCTCCATCCCCGCATGCTACCGGATGGCGGGATGCAGCCGTGCATTGGCCAGCGTCAGCCCCAGCACCACCAGCGCGCCAAGCCCCACGGTCAGCATGAGCGGCAGCGCAAGCCCGGTGCCCAGCAGGGTTGCCAGGCTGGTCTGGATCAGGGCATTGCTGGCGGCCAGCAGGTTGCCGCACTGATAGGCCAGGCCGGGAAACGTGGCGCGTGCCCAGGGGGGGGAAAGTTCGCTCAGGTAAGCGGGCACCACGCCCCATGCCCCCTGGATGCAGAACTGGATGCATACCGCGCCCACCGTAAGCCACAGCGTGGAATGGGGCAGTGTCCATAGCGGCAGCAGCGGCAGGGTCAGCAGGGCGGCAAGGGCAATGCTGTGCTGGCGGCCGATGCGCTGTGACAGCATGCCAAAGAACAGCCCGCCCGCAATGGCGGCAATATCGTACAGCACCACCACCAGCGTAATGGACGGATGGGACAGCCCGCGCTCCAGCCCCAGGAAAATCTTGGGATACAGGTCCTGTGAGCCATGGCTCATGAAATTGAAGGCCGCCATCAGCGTGACCGCAAACACGCACAGGGCCATGTTGCCCCGCACCAGCGATCCCAGCCCGGTTGCCGGGGGGGCGGCTGCATCATGGTTTTTCTGCTGCGCCAGCCATTCCGGGCTTTCGGGCACGCGCAGCCAGATATACAGCGCGGAGAACAGCGCGCTGCCCCCCAGCACGAACAGCCCGCGCCATCCCAGAACCGGCAGCAGCAGGAACACAAGGGACGCCAGCAGGTATCCCGCCGGATACCCCGCCTGCAGGATGCCCGACGCCATGCCCCGCCACGATGGTGGCACGCTTTCCATGATCAGCGACGTGCCCACGCCCCATTCGCCGCCAAGTGCTACGCCAAACAGCGCGCGCAGCAGCAGGAAGATGCCCAGCGTGGGCGCGAAGGCGGACAGGATCTCGATGGCGGAATAGACCATGATGGTCGTGATCATGACCGGCTTGCGCCCGTAGCGGTCCGCCGCCCGCCCGCACAGGAAGGCCCCGATGGGCCGGGTCAGCAGGGTCAGGGTGGGGGCCAGCAGCACGCTTTGCAATGAAACGCCAAAACCGCGCGCCACGTCATCAAGTGTGAACAGGACGATGAAGAAATCGCACGCATCGAGCATCCATGCCAGGAACGAGGCCACGACCACATGCCGCGCCGTAACCAGCGCCGGGCGGCTCAATCCTGTATCCGGCCTGATGGCCAGGGCATCCACATTGGCATTCATGGTCCGTAATATCCTTTTTCCACCGGATGTTACATGCTGCCGCCGGCACGGCCACGGGCCGTGCGATCACGAAAGGGCCATGGGCGGAACGATTGCGTGATCCCGCGCGGGCAGGCAGCCAGCCATCCGTTATTGTTATAGATTTGCAATAACCTTCAGCCCCACCAGCATGGCGTTGGGAATGACCGATGTCTCGCCGGGGCGCATCACGTATTCAAACTCCGGTGTCATGACCAGCCCGGGGGTGACGGGAATGCCGTAATAGGCTTCCAGAATGGCGGAATGTGTCTGCGGCCCGGTAATGTAGGGGCCAAGCGCCAGACCGGCGGACTGGCGCAGGCTCTGGCCATAGGTCAGGCGCGGGCTCATCTGGTAGTATGAATACATCACGCCAAAACGGTCGAACGGCCGGTGCGGGATCAGGCCCAGCAGGGAAGCGCCAAAATAGAATTCATCGGCAAAGTTGGAGATGCTGGGCGTGTTGTGGATGTAGCCCGCCAGCAGGTAGCCACCCGCCATCTGGTATTCGCCATGCTTGCGGTACACCATCTGGTCGGCCTCGACATAGAATGTATCGCGCGGCTTTTCCTTGTGCGCGTGGATGATGGCGGCATAGGCGGCCGGCACGGTCCCGATCAGGTCGGGATAGGGCGACGTGTCATGCCCGTACCCCAGCTTGTAATGGCCGGGCAGCTTGCGGGGGCCGAAAAAGGGTTCCCATGTCACCTCGACGGGTGTCTGGATGCCGGTCGTGCTCTCGCTGCCCCAGGCCCAGCCGGTATTGTCCTGTGCCTTGGGGCCGATCTTGTATATGCCGGTGCGCAGCGTCAGGTCGCGCGTGGGGCGAAAACGCACCGTGCCACCCCATGATGTCTTGGGATATACGCTCCACCCCGCCGGTTCACGAATGGCCATGGGCGCGGAGCACTGGGTCATGAACGTGCACAGCAGCACTGACGTGGCGTAGGTATGGGTCAGTGCGATGCGGCCCACATTGATGTTGATGCGGTTGTGCAGGAACGATTTCTCGACATACAGGTCCGCAAGCCGGGCGGCGGCGGGACCGTGGATGCTCCACACCTCGGTCAGCAGCACGTTGCGTTCGCCCACATGGTCCCAGCCCACCTGACGGCCCTCGCGGTTCATGATGATGCCGTGCAGGTACCAGCCATTCAGGCCAACAAGCCGCCCCAGGTCGAACAGCATGCTGACCCGCAGGTCATGCACGTAGTCCATGCCCTTTGACAGCCCGCCACCCACATTGGCCATGCCTTCGCCCTTGTAGGTCAGTTCGAAGGAAAAGCCCCGGTTGCTCAGCCAGTCCCGCCACGGCCTGATCTGGGGCACCAGGTTGCCGAATGCCTGCTCGGCCACGAAATAGCCCGCACTGAGGTCACTCTGGCGCAGGGCGTCGTCATTATGGTTGAGCAGGGCGGAAATGCTCTCGGTATTGAACAGCGCGTCCAGCCGCGTCTCCACAATCGGGCGCTTGTGCCGCACGGGCGCGGTGTTCACCGCCACGGGTGCCAGGGCGGGTGCCATATCCGGGGCGGTCGCGCCGGGCCGGGTGGTGGCGCGGGGTTCGGCGGCCTGCGCGGCCGAGGCCGCCAGCACGCAGGCCAGCATTGCCACGCTACCGGCACGGCGCGGCGGGCGCGGGGCGGGCGACAGGGCGCGGACAGGCCACCGGGCGCCAGGCAGGGCACCAGAACGGGGAGCGGAAGGGTACGGGCGTGCGGACACGCGACGGAATGAGGGCATGGGAATGTCATTTAAAGCTGGAAAGGGGGATGTCCCGCGTCATCACAACCGGAACGTTACAGGATCACACGCTGTCGTGCCGTGGGATCAGGCTGTCTCCACGCATTTGCGGGCGCGGTCGGCACCGGGCACGAACAAAAAGGGAAATCCGGCAGGTTGGATAATATATTTCCGATTCATGGCATATTCTTTTTCATTTTTTGCGTCATGAAGCTCGTTCTTATTATTTTTTTTAACGGAACACAACATGCCGCCCGCATCCGGGGCGGGGCAAGTAAAAATCCTGTATGCCGCCGGCGCGCGCGGGCATGCCCGGCCACCATGGCGGAATGCAGGCCCCGGCTGCGACGGTTGCGGACGGGTCATGGGTTGGAGAGGTGTTTTGTGCTATGGCCAGCGCTGCGCTATCTGAACAGACGCAACCGAAGGACAGGACATGCCTGACGCAGCATCACGGCCCCAGCACACAGGCGGACGCCCGACCCCCGAAATGTCGGCGCAGCTTGACCGGCAGGTTCTTGAAATCGCAACGGCACAGTTTGTCGAACACGGATACGCCGCCACGTCGCTGGACAAGATCGCGCGGGAGATCGGCTGCAGCAAGGCCACGCTCTACCGCCGCTATGCCTCCAAGGAGGATCTGTTCAAGGCCGTGGTGGCCGAACGTGGCAGGATGCTGCTGGAGGAAGCGGGTGCGGTCGAGGCCTCATCCAGGGACCCGCTGGCGGCCACGCGCGAGATTGCCCTGTTCTTCCTGGACTTCATGCTGCGCCCCGAAACGCGCGAGGCCTACCGGATTGTCATTGGCGATGGACACCGCATTCCCTCCATTGCCGATGACATGATGGAAACCAGCGTGGAACCCTTCGTGGCCACCATAAGCCGGCTGATCAAGGCGGCGGCGGATGCCGGGCGCATTGATTCCATCGATCATGAGGAGACGACGCGGGTGCTGATGAGCCTGATCATCGGCTGGCCCCTGCAGAATACCATGCTGGGCCAGAACCGGCTGAACGACCAGGACGCGCGCCAACGGTTTTTTGACCGGGCGTGGGGGATTTTCCTTACGGGCATCTGCCGCGCACGCCCTGCGTGAAACCGGACGCGCGGCCCCGGATACCGTTCCGGGGCCGCGCGCGGGTATCAGGGCTGGCTGGTGGATGCGGCGTCACCACCGCTGCTGCCCGGGCCGCCATGGAATGGGGGCGGGGGGCAGCCCTTGGGCGGTGCGGGCGGCTTTTCACCTTTCCTGAAGCCCGGCGGGGGCCCGTTGGGGGGCTTGCCGCCCGGCGGCGGGCCATGCGGGCGGGCGCATTTCGTGTCCGCCGCCGGGCTTTCATCCGCCGCATGCGCGCCCGGGGCAACGGTGCCAAGAACAAGGACCGCACCACACAGGGCATGCGGCAACAGGCGCCATATACGGGACATGGAATCTCCTTTCTGCTGGATACGGGATATCCTGATACAGCAGGCGCCATTCGCCCATGGGGCTGATTGTTACATCTTGAATCGGGGGCCTGCCTTGGAAACCGTTTGAAGACAAATCATTGATAAAAAACAACAAAAGTTTTTGGGTGCCGCCTTTTTTTTAAAAGGGGTGTTCTTTCGAAGCGTTTGCAAAAAGCTTCACCCAAAACTTTCTTTGATTTTAAGGCGCTATCATGAACTGACTTCTCAAGCAGTCTCTTATATTTCATGACGGGAAACGGGCGGGCAGAAGGGGCTGCCCGCCGCGCGGCATCCTTCGCGGACCCGGGCCGTCCGTATTCCGGTACGGGGTGAGACATGCACCACGAAGCCACGGGACTGGAACCCGCCTGGCCGTGACGCCGGGGCGGGGCGCAGCCAGTGGCTCAACTCCAGTTCGTCACCATGTTCCCATTCCACGGCAAGGACATGCCGCCGCCATGACAGGGATGCCGTGACATCTTCATCTGCGTGGACAAAATGCAGCGTGATGTTTTCCCGCCGTGCGATCTGGCTGCTGGCGGCAAGCACCATCGCGATCCCCGCGATGACCATGGCGGCGTGGCCGATATGGTGGAACAGGCGGTCATGCAGGTACGGCAGCACGAACTTCATGAGGATGGAAGACAGCACCGCCGCCGTGGCAACGGCGATGCCCGCGGCGGTGGCCCGGGCATCCAGCAGGCCGAATGTGGCGTAGAGCATGATCTTGAGCACATGCAGCATGATTTCGTTGGCTGCGCGGGTTGCGACAATCTCTTCCTTGCGCAGGCCAAGCCGGTAATAGAACCCGTTGAAAACAAGGCCGACCGCGCCGGTAAAACCGGAAATGAAACCGGCGGCGGCCCCCAGCGCATGCAGGCTGGCGATACGGACCGGTTTTACGCTGACGTGGGATGCGGACCCGCGGAAAAGAAGGGGAAGGTTCCCCATCAGGAACAGGCCCAGCAGCAGCGACAGGCAGGCCGGGTCCATACGGCTCAGTGCCCAGGCGCCAAGGGCGGCAAAGGGCAGCGCGGTCGGGGCGAAATGACGGACGATATCCCACCGGATCGCATGCCGGAACGACAGGATGCGGGCCGCCGAACTGGCGGCGGTGCCGATGGACAGGGTGGCAGGCACCTGGGTGCCGGGCAGTACCAGCCCCAGCAGGGGCATCAGGATCAGTCCGGCGCCGCCGCCTGATACGGCACTCAGGCCGAAAGCAGCGGTCGATGCGGCCAGAATCAGAAGCCAGGGCAGCATTGGTCGAATATCCCGTTCCGGGTCCCTGCACGCCGGGACCATCGCAGGCGGCCACGGCGCGGGAATACGCAGGGCGTCATCGATATCTGGCGAAAGCTCACGCCGATGTCAGCTTACAATGCCCCAATCTTTCCGCCGCATCCGTAACGGGCCACCTGCGGGGGGCGGGTACCTGCCCGCGCGGGCTTACCGATGCCCCGTGGGCAAGTGGATGACGCATTTCAGGCCGGGGCTGTTATCGGACAGGATGATCGTGCCCGCGTGAAGCCGCACGATGGCTTTCACCATGCTCAGCCCAAGCCCGTTCCCGTCATGTGTGCGGCTTGTATCAAGGCGGACGAAGCGGTCGAATACCCGCAGCATCGCCCCGGCCGGGATGCCGGGGCCGTTATCGGCTATCTCTATGTGGATACCGGTACCGGATGCCGTGACGCGGGCCGTAATGGTGGTGTGGCGCGGTGTGTGACGGATGGCGTTCTCGATCAGGTTGGAAAAGGCCTGTCGCAGAAGGACGGGATGCCCCGTAATGGCGGGGCAGGCGGGCATGATGTCGGTTGCCAGATCCTGCCCGTGGTCTTCCATGACGGAGCGGTAGGGTTCAAGAACCGATTCCAGGAGCCGGGCGGGGTCAAGCGGTTCCATCTCGTTGTTCCACGCACCCGACTCAAGCTGCGCCAGCTTTAGCAGCGAGGAAAATATTTCCAGCGCCGCGTCCAGATCCCCGATGGCGGACGCGACCTGCTCGTGCATGGTATCCGAAGGCGCACTGGTCCCGATGGCGCGTTCAAGATTCTGGCGCAGGCGCGCCAGGGGGCGGCGCATGTCGTGCGCGATGTCATTGGAAACCTGTTTCAGGCTGGCAATCAGGAATTCGTTCCGATCGAGCATTGCATTGAGGCTTTCCGAAAGATGGTCAAGCTCATCATCCGTGCCCCGCAGCGGGATGCGGCGCGACATGTCACCGTGCATGATGCTGCGTGCCGTCCGGCTTATGGTCTCGATCCATTTCAGGATCAGGCTGCTCAGGAAAAGGCCGCCCGCCATCCCGATCAGGCCAAATCCCGCAATTTCCCACAGGATCGTTGTCCATAACGCATGCTGCAGATGCGTCAGGGGGGAGGCATCCATGCCAACGAAGTAATAGCCTCCGTCATCCAGAAGATAGCCTATTCCATAAACGATATCCCGGTTTGCCTCCTGTGGCAGGCGATGGGACCACGCCAGCCAGCGTTCGCCGGGTACCGGCCGCAGATGCAGCATGTTGCCCGCGACAATGGCCTGTGCGGGGTCCTGAAGCAGATAATGGAAACCGGGTTCATGCGCGATCAGCCCCTGCACGACGGGCATGAGATGCCGGACATCCGCAACACCGGCATCCGCGAATGTCTCATGGCCCTCGTTCTCCACCTCCCGGCGGATCTGCTGGCGCATGGTCGACTGGCTGTACAGGCCCGACATCACGGTCATGACCATGCCGCCCAGTATGAAAAGACTGGCGAACAGCGTGACGATACGAAACGACGTACTGGCAATAATGCGTCGTGTCGCCATATTCCGGCGTCCGGACATCCTGTGCCAGAACATCATTGGGTCCATCCATTCCGTAGCGGCATTTCCCGCGCCCCGGCCCGAAGCTTACCCGAATGCCCCCCGCGCATTAACCCCCGCTCCCGTATGGCCCTGCTGGAAACCGTTGCCACGCAATGCTTTCCCGATACATGCGGGCAGGGCGCATCCGCTTCCATATTACAGGGCAGGCGCCATATTTACACGCCTGCCGATAATGGAAATGGCATGGCGCCCTGTCTGGATGCCCCGGCACGCATTGTGGATGATGGAACCGATACATTAAAAAGTGCCAATCATCGCCTGTCCGGCCTCATGGATGGGTGTCATGTCATCATGATCCTGATACCCTTGATGGGCAAACCAGTCCCGTCCGGGATGCCAAACTAGTTGATTGGCCTGCATCATGACGCCGGTAACACGCCCCCGCCTGCTTTTGGTTGAAGATGACCCTGCAACCACGGATTACGTGCGGCTGGGACTGCGGGAAAACGGGATTGATGTGGTCTGCGTCGCAGACGGCAATGACGGATCGCGCCAGGCCCTGTCGCAGCCATGGGATATCATCATCCTGGACCGGATGCTGCCCGGCCTGGATGGTCTGGCAATTCTCATGCGCATGCGCTCCCACGCCATTACGACGCCGGTCCTGTTCCTGACAACGATGGACGGCGTACCAAGCCGCGTTGCCGGCTTGCGGCACGGCGCCGATGATTACATGGTCAAGCCGTTTGCGCTACGCGAACTTGTCGCGCGCGTGCAGGTACTGCTCCGTCACGCCTCCCCAGTCCGGCATGCGACAGTCATGACCGTGGCCGATGTGGAACTCAACCTGCTGACGCTTGTGGTGACACGGAACGGGGAAAAGGTTTTCCTGCAACCACAGGAACTGAAACTTCTGGAATATTTCATGCGGAATGCCGGTACGGTGCTGTCGCGGCAGATGCTGCTGAAGGATGTCTGGCATATGGATTTCCCGGTCCGGACAAACATTGTCGAAACGCATGTCTGCCGCCTGCGGGAAAAACTGGGCCAGGGCGGCCAGTCCCTGATCCATACCGTCAGGGGCAGCGGTTATGTCATGGGCGCGTAACCCCCGGGGCACCCGCACCGCAAACAGTCCCGACCCGCCCGCTGCCAACCGCCCATTGCGGGAATGGCATTATCCCGCGGGTCCGTTTCCGTGGGATTTCATGTAATGTCTGTCATGATGCAGGCAGAAGACAAGCCGTATGCATAATAATGAAACGACAGCTTTCACCAGCATGATTACAAGAATTACATTCATGGTACCTGTTCATTCTTCCCATATGTGAAAATATTCAACGCATCACGTCTGCACCCCGAATATCCGGCCGATCGCCGCCGTGACCGCCATGGCCATGATGCCCCAGAAGATGACCCGCACGGCCGGACGCAATGGCGCAGCCCCCCCGGCGCGTGCCCCCACCACGCCCAGCACCGCCAGGCCGATCAGGGATACGGCGCAGACAGCCCATGACACCACGCCAGCCGGTGACAGCATGGCCGCCAGGACGGGTAATATGGCACCGGACGAGAACGCACCGGCCGATGCAAACGCAGCCTGCACCGGACGCGCCGCCGTTGCTTCGGAAATACCCAGTTCATCACGGGCATGGGCACCCAGTGCATCATGTTTCATGAGCTGGAGGGCAACCTTGCGCGCCAGGATGTCATCCAGGCCACGCTGGCGGTATATCCCGGCCAGTTCGCTGACTTCGGCGTCCCAGCTTGTACCAAGTTCCTTTTTTTCGCGGGCAAGGTCGGCCTTTTCTGAATCCGCCTGCGAACTGACGGATACATATTCCCCCGCCGCCATGGACATGGCCCCGGCAACCAGACTGGAAATTCCGGCCAGCAGGATGCTGCCCCGTGTCGCATGGGCGCTGGCAACGCCAATGATCAGGCTGGAAGTGGACAGGATACCGTCATTCGCCCCCAGCACAGCCGCCCGCAGCCAGCCCAGCCGGGATGTCGCATGGATTTCCACGGGGCGTGACGGTGTACTACTTTCCATATTCATCAGATGCATTCCCTGTAACCAGCATTCTCTGGAAAACATCATCCCGGAGAATGAAGTAATGAAAACACGCCGCCAGCCCGTGACCCGTGGCAAGCACGATGATCAGCCAGCCATTCCACTGGTGCAGTCCGTGCAGCAGGCTGATGGCTGATGCCGAGAACCTGCCGAAAGGCGGCATGAACTGAAGGGACAGGAAACTCATGGCCTGTCCATTGCCCCACCGCCACATGTATCCCAGCACGATTTCCAGCATGACCAGCGCATACAGGCTGTATTCCACGCCGCGCGCCAGCACGGCATCAAGCCAGCGGTCGGCGGCGCGGATATGCCGCCCCCAGCCCAGCCGCCACAGCAGGCGCGCGGGGAACAGAACGCTCAGCACCATGCCCGCGGTCAGATGGGCGACCACCAGCTGATGGTGGAGCGGGTTGTGGAACAGGCCCCATGAATTCGCGGTTGCGAACTGCAGCACGATAATGGCCGCGCACCCCCAGTGGAAGATGACCGTCGGCACGTCATAACGTGTGGGGGGAAGGCTGGCTCTGTATTTCATCGGTGCAATCATGGCATCCAAACATGACGCGAACCTGAACGGGCAGGGATCGCCCCCGTGCGGCCGGCCGGTTATGTGCGCGGGGCGGAAAAAGGAACGGTGCCGGCGCGGCGTCAGGACCGGCAGGGGCGCGGTACCGTGGCCTGATGAACGCGGCGTGCAGGGCGTGCCCGGCCGCCCCTGCACCGTCACGGAATGACGGGTTTTCCCTGCGCCATCCGGTTCGCCAGGTCGCTCCACAGGCGGGCGGTTGCAAGATTGATGTCCGCCTTTACCGAAAAGGGGGACTGTGTGCGCGAGAAGGGGGACAGGGACATCCGTTCGCCAATGACGAAATGCCCCTGCGAAAACAGCATGACGGACAGCGACCCCTGCTGCCCCTGTCCCGTGGGGCGGGTAACGGCAACGCGCATATGGGGTGGCGGCATGGCAATGGCATGGAACGCGCGCAGTTCGGCATCGCCTGACGGGCAGGTCACGCTTTCCAGTACCGCATCGCGCAGGACGGAATGTGGATACCCGCCATACAGACCATCCACATGCAGGCGGATACCCTGTTCCACCGTCTGGCAGATCCCGTCCGTGTCCGTTTCGGCATGGGCCGCGCAGCCAGATATGCCGGTCATCATGAGGACAGCCAGCCCGTAACGCACTATCGACTTCATTTTATGTGTCCGGCCTCCCGCCGTACGACCCTGTTCATGCCATCGTGCTGATGCGTTTCATGCCCTAACACGCAAACATGACGTGAACCTGAACACCGGGTGGACGGTTATGACCGGACGGTGGTGGCCGCCTTCAGCCGGATACGGGATTGCCCGCAGGCCGCAACGGACGTGAATGCGGTCGTTCCATATACGGATACCCGGTCTGTCTGGCACTACGACAGGCGGGATAAGCTGCTGTGGCAATCAGTATTTTCGTTTCATGAATCAGTAAAAAATAAATCAGTATAAAAATACAATTTTTACCATGTTTTTTATATTTAATTTTTAACAAAAACATCATGTTGTGAAAAGAAAAACAGGTGTATAATATCTTCCCGGATTAGGACCCGTTTTTTACGATAATAATATGAGAATCATTTGCGACCGCGCAGGCTGACATCATGCAGGATTCCGGCTGTTTCCGGTAACGGACTGCCCTGGCGCGCCTGCGGGGGAATTCTTGTCTGGGGCCTTGGCGGTTTCATGTCCGTTCCGGGCCATGCCCAGACCATTCCAGTTGCCGCGCGTGATGTATGGCAGGCGGATGAAATCCCTGCCAGCGAGAGCCAGGATACCCCGTCCGCCGCTGGTGGCAGCCTGCTGGGCGACATGGGGGGACTGCGCCCGTGGCTGGCGCGTTACGGCATGACGCTGGGCATTCAGGATGTCAATGAACTGTGGGGCAATGCCACGGGCGGGATCGCCAGCACCAGTGGCGACGGCAGGGGAGCGGGCACGGGCGCGTCCTATATTGGCGTTACCATGCCCGACCTGACGGCGGATCTGGAAAAACTCATGGGGCTTGTGGGCGGGACGTTCAATGTCAGTGCCCTGCAGATCCGCGGACGCGCCATTACCCAGGATCATCTGGCCGATTTCAACCCCATCAGCGGGTTTGAGGCCGATCGGTCAACCCGTCTGTTCGAACTGTGGTACCAGCAGTCTTTCCTGAAGGACACACTGGACATCAAGATCGGCCAGCAGGATCTTGATACGGAATTCCTGATCAGTGATTACGCATCCCAGTATCTCAATGCCAGTTTCGGGTGGCCCATGGGTCCTTCGGCCAATCTTTATGCCGGTGGTCCCTCATGGCCCCTTGCCGCGCCCGCAATCCGGCTGCGCTATCGGCCCGGCGGAAACTATACCGTCATGTTCGCGGCTTCCGATGACAATCCGTCAGGCAACCGGGACAGCAACGTCTTTGGCGTGACCTCAAACCCGGCGGACCCCACAAGCCAGACGATGAACGATGGCAGCGGCACGCAGTTCAACATGGGAACCGGCGCCCTTCTGATTACCGAGATCCAGTACGCCCTCAACCCCCGGTCCGGTGACCGCCTGGGTGCGGTCCGCCATGCGGGGCTGCCGGGTGTCTATAAACTTGGGGGATATTACGACACCGCCCGCTTCCCGGACTATCGGTATAACATGCAGGGGCAGTCCCTTGGCGCATATGGCGGCACGCCACGCTGGGACCGGGGGAACTGGCTGATCTACGGGATAGTCGACCAGCTAATCTGGCGCCCGTCACCCGAAGGCGCGCGCGCACTGGGAGTATTCGTTCGGGCAACCGGGAATAGCGGGGACCGCAATATCATAAGCTTTGCCATTGATGCTGGGCTGAACCTGAAGGCGCCCTTTGCGGGCAGGACAAACGATACACTTGGCCTGGGCTGGGGCATCGGCCGTGCCACGTCGGGCGTACGCGCCTATGACCGCGCGCGCGGGGCGCTGGTGCAGGGAAATGAAAACCATTTTGAGCTGACCTATCAGGCCCAGGTCACGCCATGGATGGTCCTGCAGCCCGATTTCCAGTACGTGCTGGATCCCTCGGGCGGTCTGGGCAACCCGTCCCGCCCGATGCGCCGCATTGGCAATGAAGCCGTATTCGGACTGCATACCAATGTGAATTTCTAGCTGTCCGGGCAATGCGCCGGGCCGGCCGCATCTTTCCACGCAGGCCCGCAGGCAGGGTGGTCAGAATGTCACGCTACCGTGCAATCCGAAGATGGCTTCGTCATGCACGCGCCGCCCCCTGTCATCAAGCACGCCCCCGCTGGGTGACACGATGCCCTGGATATCGGGCTGGAGCATGAACCATGGCGTGACCTGGGCCTGATAGGTCAGTTCCAGGTGATACTCGTTACCCTGCGCGGGCAGGCCGGACCGCCGGTCTGCCGCGGCAAGGCAGGGACTGGCCGCGCCCAGTCCCGCCCCAAGCCCCAGTACGTCGCCACGGCGGTGAAACGGTGCGCTGAGGGCGATCCCCCCATCCACGGCATACACGATCTGGTTGCGGTCGGTATCTGCCGTCCAGTTCCCGCGGATGAAGGCATCCAGCGTCGTTATCCGTCCGAAATGCCGGAGCGTCTGGTCCACGATGCCGTAGACGGCCCAGTTGGTTTTATGGCTTTTCGCAAAGTCGGACTGGTCGGGAAAACGCCCGGTGTCAAAGTAACCGCCAAGTTTGTATGTGCCCTGTCTGCCGGATATGTCCCTGCGGTACTGGACTTCGCCAAAGAAAAGCGCGCCTGTGCTGAAACTGAACCGCGTGCCGCCCGGGTCGCGGTTCTGGTTCCACGGGTCCCTCACGTTGATGAAGGGGCCGCCAACGGGATTGTCATCGGCCGCCGCGAACAGGAAATTCCATCGTGGGGACAGGGTATAGCGTAACCGTATCGCGGGCGTGGTCACGGGGGAGACCGGCCCCTGATCATACAGGTCATTATCGGGCATGATGGGCCAGGAAAAGGACGCATTGAGGAAGGTCAGCCCGACACTGCTGACCATGAAATCATGCCCGAGATCCAGCTTGCCGATCCGTAGCGCCAGCCGTTCCCGCAAGAACTTCTGGCTGTACCACAGTTCATACAGCCGCCCGTTATCATCGGCCTCGATATTCGATGTCTGGTTGAAAACATACAGGGGCGCATTACTGAACGGGCGCCCGCGGATTTCCATGGCGCTGATGTCGAATGTTCCCAGCGCCAGGCCGGTCAGGGCGTGCAGGTCCGTCACCATTTCAACCGCCGTGGAGCCTATGTAGTTCTCCGATGCCTGCGCGCCCCCCACGGGGTTGGCCCATAACTCGTCGGTATCCGATATACGGATGTCAATTCCCTGCGCGAGCAGCCAGTTCCGCATGCCCCCCAGTCACCGGACAGACGGGTGCGCGGGTCAATATGATCAGGAACGCTCTGCCGTGGCGTCACACCTGCGCTTGGCACGCTGACGGGTACTGTCTGGGCATATGCGGGGGAGAGCACTGCCAGGAAAACAACCATAAGCAACCATGCACGATAATGATTGTCATATCCAGCATACCTCATCTGAACAATATAGCATCATGAAGTAGAATTTAAAATAAACTGTTCATTGCATTATCCTTTTCATTAATTCAAAATATATTTTCATAAGGTGTACGGCTTCATTATGCCGGAATTTATATGAAATGCGCCTTAATGCAGAATACATGCCAGAGTTTTTATTGTACATTGCGTACACTCCCTCATCCATCCTTGACAGGGTTCAGACCGGCACGGGTTCCGCCCTGACCGGACGCATGACAGGGGGCACCTGCCAGCGCCCCTGGTCCACGTCCCTGATCTCCCGGTCAATCTCACCGATAACCTGTCGTGAAAATGGGCCAAGATGCAGGTAGAGCGCGCTGATCATGACCACGTAAGGCAGCGCCTTCGGGTTATGCAGGGCGCAATCCAGCAGCATCCTCCAGAACTGCCCGGCCGTACCCGGCCCCGCGCGATGAATGCGCAGGAGAAGCCGGACAAAACCGCGCAGGTCCCCCTTTACCATCCGGTGGGCGCGCGTGCGCCCAAGCAGCCGGCCCAGCCGGCGCACCCGACCGAAATAGGCGGCCGGGTCATAGATCGCCCCGAGAACCGTCCTGTAGTCGTCCAGTACGTCGCGGCGTGGCCGCCTTGTCTCGAAATTCAGCCCGGCGGTGCACTGGTCCCCCGACCGGGTCTGTTCACTGCCGGAAAAAAGCCGGCCTTCGGCCAGCAGGCGGCGCGTCAGCTGGGTCGTGGGCAGGGCATAGAGCAGGCCGACCATGCAGACGGGGATCGACGTATCCTCGATACAGTCGATCATGCCTTTGGCCACGCTGCCCTTTTCGCTGTCAAATCCCACGATGAAACCGGCATTGACGAAAATCCCGGCCCGGTGGATCGTCTCGATGCTCTGTTGCAGGCTGCGCCGTGTATTCTGCTTTTTCTGCATGAGCACGAGGGAGTCCGTATCCGGACTTTCGATACCCACGAATATGGCGAAGAAATTGGTCTGTGACAGGCTGCGCAGCAGGTCGGGATCATCGGCGAGGTTGATCGATGCCTCGGTCGAGAATTCGAAGGGAAATTTCTTCTCCTCCTGCCAGCGTTTCAGGTCGGGCAGGAATTTTTTCAGTGCCTTCTTGTTGCCGATCAGGTTGTCATCCACAAAATCCACATGCCCGCGATATCCCAGCGCGTACAGGGCATCGAGTTCGGCCATGACCTGTGCATTGGTCTTGGTGCGGGGCACCCGGCCATACAGTTCGATGATGTCGCAGAACTCGCAACTGAACGGGCATCCGCGTGAAAACTGGATACCGACATGCAGGTACTGGTCCAGCTTCAGCAGGTCGAAGCGGGGCAGGGGACTTTTCGTGACATCCGTCTTGCCCATCGGTGCTTCAAACACGCCCCGCCTGGCCCCACCGCGCCAGGCGGCGATGAAATCATCCATGATGCCTTCGGCCTCGCCCAGTACCTGAAAATCCGCGGTACTGTAGAGGGACGGGCTGGATGTGACATCGGGGCCGCCAACCACAACCGGTGAGGTGGTCCCGTCCGTTCGGACAGTTTTGTGGGCTTGATAAGCTATACCCGGTTGTTGTTATGCCGCCCTTCTGACGGCGTTGCTGTTGGCCATCTGGTCCGGGGTTAACCCCGGACCAGATGGCGTCG
>NZ_NKTZ01000024.1 GCF_003207855.1 Komagataeibacter rhaeticus
AGGACAGGACCTTGCGCGTGAACCAGTCCATGATCGCCACGAGATAGAGAAATCCCCGTTTCATGGGAATATATGTGATATCGGAACACCAGACCTGGTCAGGCCGATTGATGACCAGATCCCGTAGCAGATATGGATATTTCCGATGCTCCGGATGGGGCACGGTCGTGCGCGGCTTCTGGTAGATCGCCCGCAGGCCCATGATCGCCATGAGCCGCCGGACCCGCTTGCGGCCCACTTCATGTCCCTGGCGGCGCAGATGCCATGTCATCTGCCGTGAGCCATAATACGGCGTTTCCAGGAACTGGGCGTCGATCAGCCGCATCAGCTCCAGATTGGCTTCGCTCTGTGGCACAGGCCGATAGTAGACGCCCGACCGGTTGAGTTGCAGCAGCGTGCATTGCCGGATTATCGGCAGGCATGCTCTCTTCGGGTCAATCATCTGCCGCCTCTGATCACGCCCAACCGAGCAGAGGCATCCCGCAAAAAATCCCGTTCCACCAGCAACTGGCCGATCTTGGCGTGCAGTTTCTCTACATCAGCAGGGCTGACTGAAGGTTCCGTTACTGACTTACCAGAAAAAAGGCTTGCCATGCCTTCGATCGCCTGGCGCTTCCATTGGGCGATCATCGTCTGATGCACGCCATGTTTCGAAGCCAGTTCCGCCAGCGTCAGTTCCCCACGGATCGCCTCCAGCGCAACCCGTGACTTGAACTCTGCCGCATACCGTTTCCGCGTAACCTTGCCCATAAAACCCGTCCTCGTTCAGGCCAGATGATAGCTTATCGCCCTGTCCGAAAAATGGGGACCACCTCTTGGGGTTAGAATCTAACACAGCTTCATGAATTAAAAAACTAGAGGGTATTATGCACCGTGAGTGACTATGGTGGCGTTTCCGAGCATGAAACATGCAAAAGCGATTATGAAGACTTGCAAGCATTGATGTGTAACGCTCGTAATCCTTGATGAGCCTGCGACATCGTGTCGCCCATGCAAAAGACCGTTCTACAACCCATCGGCACGGCAGCAGGACAAAGCCGTGCCTGGCTTCAGGCGCGATCATCCCGACTGGCTGGCGTCACATGCAGGGCCATAGGGCCGCTGCTTTCTTTGTGCTCAATGCAGGTCCCGCAGGCTCATGCCGCCAGAAAGATCAGCCGTTTCGTGTTGCGGAAAACCGTCCTGAATTCAGAAATCCAGTACGTGCCGTAACGTTGAGACCGCCTCGGACGGGCGCCCGGCAAGGGGCGCACCCATGATGCCGGGAACAACACAGTTCTTGTTGAACCATGTCTTTTTTGAATTCTGGACATGCGGGTTGGCGCGCAATGCCATGCCAATCATCACTGTTTCCAGTTCATCTATCTCACGGCCGGAGCGTGCCGAAGCCCGGCAGTAATTGCCCCGTTCCGGTTCAACCTTTGCAATCAGATGAATGATTGGCGCCCCCCCCCTCTTGCGTTGACTGGCGTTGATATAATGATTGAGCTTATGAGTCTGGAACACTTCGCCACGAAAACCTGCTTTCGCATTTGTCTTGCCAACGTACCACGGCGTGTATTTTTCCCCGTGAAGGGTAGAAAAAATATAAATGCCAATCGCTCTGGGCAGGCCGGAATGCACAGCTTCAATATCTTTCCAGAAACGACCGAGAGCTTCACCATTCGCTTCTGACTACACACGCGGCGCAGGAAATGGCCCGTAGACTTCATAACGCATCAGT
Source organism: Komagataeibacter rhaeticus (assembly GCF_003207855.1). Lineage (GTDB taxonomy): Bacteria > Pseudomonadota > Alphaproteobacteria > Acetobacterales > Acetobacteraceae > Komagataeibacter > Komagataeibacter rhaeticus. The sequence goes on from NZ_NKTZ01000024.1 coordinate 1,724, forward strand.
GAAAATCCAGATTATTCATAGTCTTTTAGTCCACCCCACAGCCTGCCGCCTCACGGGATCAGAGGCATGACCGCGGGACAGAAAGGAAAAAGGGCGCAATCCCTTCACGCAGTCCCACAATAGGGCGCGGCCGCCTTGGGCAGGCCCGGCTCGATCGGCAGCGCTTCATTGCGTGACCACTCGTTCCACGACCCCATATAGATCCGCAGCCGCGTAAAGCCCGCGGAAGCCAGTGCGACATAGGTATTGGCCGCCCGCGCACCCTTGAAGCAGTAGATGATGATGTCATCATCGGGCGTCAGGCCCCGACTGGCGGCAAGCTGGCGGATTTCATCGGCGGTGCGGAAGGCGGCGTGGCCGTCCGCAACCTTCATGAAGTCATACCACTCGATCCAGACCGCACCCGGAATGCGGCCCTTGCGCGGGGCAAAATCCACGCCGTAGGGCGATGAGCTTTCGCCCAGCCATTCCACCCGGTCCCGGTTGTCCAGCAGGCGGATGGCGGGATTGCCCAGCGCGGCCCGGACATCCACATACGTGGCCATGAGGGCCGGATTGATGTGCAGCGGGAATTCCGTGCGGGTGGGATGCGTGACATCGGTGACAAGCGTGCCCCCTGCCCTGCGCCAGCCACTCAGCCCGCCATCAAGTATGCCCACGGCGGGATAGCCCAGATAGCGCAGGATCCAGTACCCCCGGCACGAGGCACCATAGCGGGTGTGCAGCGCGTCCTCGTAAACGATGGCGGTCTTTTTGCCATCCAGCCCCATGTCGGCAAACAGGGTGGCGAAGGTCTGCTGCAGGGTCTTCAGCCCTTCTGGCGTGGTTTCCGCCAGGTAGGTGAAGATGTCGGGCATGCTGACCGCGCCGGGAATGTGACCGGCCGCGAAATCGGCCGGGTCACGCACGTCAATCACGACGGCATCCCCACTGGCGACCAGCCTGCGCACGTCATCGGGCGAATGGAGAACGGGGGTGGAGGGCATCACGGCTTCCTGCATGGTTCTGGATAGGCCGCCATTCCTACCAGCAATCGCGCGCGTGATGGAGGTGGCCTCCCACGCTTCCGCCATGCCCCAGGCGGGACACGGCCCGCACGCCTTTTTCAACAGGGCGTTTCCTGAATGGCCCCTTCAGGCAACCGCCCAATTCAATGCGACAGATCGCTGATGATGGAGAGGAGATAGTCCATGCCCGGCGCAATGGAGGCAACCGGCGTGCGTTCGTTCAGCCCGTGGGAGAAATTTTCCGATGGCTTGATGAACAGCGGGCTGGCCCCGTAGCTGGGCACGCCATGCGCGCGGAACCACATGTTGTCTGTCGCGCCCGACAGCATGGAGGGAATGACCGGCAGGCCCGGATAGACGCTGTCCACCGCCTTTGTCACCGCATTGACAAAATCAGGCCGCATGGGCGATGGCGCGGTCACGGCGGAGCCCGCCGTCACGTTGGTGACCTTGACCTGCGGGTCCGCGATCACCTGCTGCAGTTCGGCCATGATGTCCTGCGCCGAATGGCCGGGAAAAATGCGGCAGTCGATCGTGGCCGTGGCGCGCTGGGGCAGCGCGTTGACCGCATGCCCACCCTGGACCATCGTCACAACGCAGGTGGTGCCAAGGCGGCCCACCATGGCGGGATCGGCCGAAAGGGTGGCAATCGCCTTCCTGTCCGCCGGGTTGGCGGCAAATGCCTTCATGGCCTGCCCGATGGGGGCGGGCTGAAGGTCGGCCGCCTGCGTGAAGTACCTGCGCGTCAGGTCATTCACCTCCGGGCGGAAGCGGTGCGCCTGCACCCGCAGCAGGGCCGCCGCCAGCACGTCGATCGCATTGTCCGCCCGCGGTTCGGATGAATGGCCACCGGGGTTGGTTACGGTCAGCTGGTAGTCGATGCAGGTCTTTTCCGCCCCGGTCCATGTGAAGTATTTGGGTTTTCCGGTCTGCTCGTCCAGCACACCGCTGGCCAGGTCGACATTGAGCACCATCTCCGCGTTCGCCAGCCTGTCGGCCAGGGCCTCGCCGCTGCGCATCTCCGTTTCCTCATCGCCGGAGAAGGCCAGCACGATCGAGCGTTCCGGCCTGTATCCCTCCCGCTTCAGTTCCAGCACGGCGGCGATGATCATCGCGTCATCCAGCTTCATGTCCGTCGATCCGCGCCCGAACAGGTAGCCATTCTCCACCACCGGGGTGAACGGGTCGCGCTGCCAGTCGGCAGGCTTCGCCTCGACCACGTCAATATGCCCCAGCAGCACCAGCGGCTTGAGCGCCGGATTGGTGCCGGGCCATGTTGCGGTCATGTAGACCGTGTCCCTGAAGGGGGTGATGGTGATGTCCCTGCTGGCAAAACCACCGGCCAGCAGGGTCTTGCGGAACAGCCTTGCCACATCAGCCGTCCTGTCACCGGGGCCTGCGACCGAACGCAGGGCGATGGCCTTGCGCGCCAGGTCCAGTGCCTGCCCGTCCGCCTGCGGATGGGGCACCACATCCGCCAGCGCGGTGGATGACGCCACGGCGGGAACTGCCGCAAGGGCAAGGAAAGCAAGGACTTTATGCATGCGGGAACTCTTCCGGTCTGGTTTATTGCGTGTTCATAATGACATGGAACATTCCCACCGACCAGTCACCTCCCGCCATGCCGCCACGGCGGCCGGGCGCGGTTCCTGTCATAACAGGCCGCCCCCCGCCGCCAGAAGGCACCGGCAGCCGCCGTGACGCGCCGGGCCATCATCTGCGGGGACACGACACCTGACCCCATGCGGGCGGCCTGCCGCGCAGCATGCATTCAATGTGGGGCAGATATGCATTAATCATTGCACATGACCATGCATTGTGGTTTTATCTGACATGCGTATGACGCACCTTCCTTCATCATCCAGCGGGAGATGTGACATGAACCGTTTCAAGACAATGCTCCGCGGCCGGACCAACATGCTGATGGGCCAGCTCAAGCAGGAAATCGGCTATGCGACGGGCCTGCGCCGGCTGGAACGCCAGGGCATTGCGCAGGAAATGCGTGGCTTTTCCCAGACCGCCCGGCTGCACCGCATGGCGGCCGCCGAACCGGCGGAACAGGGCTGACCCCACGCCCTGCCCCGCCGGGCGCGAACGCATAACCGCATCGCGTGCAAAGGTGGTTGCCGTGCAACCGCCAGTCCATACCATGGCCCCTGTTACCTAACGATACAGGACACAGTGGCCATGCCCCAGAACCAGATCATCGACATGCCCTTCACCACCGACGCCATGAAGTCGGCCATTGAACGGCGCATCATCCAGTCCCCCCAGCTCTCCGATGCCGAGAAGCATGACCTGAGCGTGACACTGGCCCGGATGGATGCAACCCATCTGGCGACACTGGTGGAAACGGTCCTGGGCCATGCCATTGAATCCGGACCGGAAATCCTGCCCTACCTGCAGAAGCTGGGCCAGCGCGGATAGACATTTCCGGGTGCCGCCTTTTTAAAAAGGGCGGCGCGCCGGGCACGTCCTTATGGTCCACACCGTGGTTACGCCCCCTGCCGCCGCGCCCACAGCGTGGCAAGCCTGGCCCGCAGGGCGGCGTTGCTGGCGTAAACATACAGCCCCCTGACCCCACGGGTCATGAGCACGTTGATGGAATTGAGGATGATCCGCGCCATCACCGCATCCGGCTCCGCCACCCCGTCGCGCCCGGTAAAGGCGGCCCGGTCCTCATAGCGCGCGGGGTCGATCACGATACGGTCGGTGTGCGGGTCGTACGTGACCGACGGGCCAAGGATGACGCCCGCGTAATTCAGGTCGAAACCCTGTATGGTGTAGACTGACCCCACCTCGTCAATCGTATCCGGCCGTTCGGCCCATGGCAGGCGCGCCTGCGGCATGGCGCGGTCCCAGCGCAGGTGGAAGCGCCCTTCGGTAATGAAATGGTCCCGCCCGTTCAGGGTATAGGGGTAATCATAGGTCGCCAGCACGCGGCACAGGCCATACTGCGCGTTACGCTGCCTTATGGCTTCGTACAGGGCCTGCGCATCATCGAAAATACGGAAGTCGAATTCCTGCGGCGCGGGCAGCGGGCGCAGGATACCGTCACGGAAGGCATGGACCCACGCCATCACATCCGCATGGGCATGCATGCGGAACTGCCGCTCCAGCCTGCGGGTCACCACCGGGTAGCCCGCCACCAGACGCGCCAGCGTGGCATCGCTCCACAGGCTCTTGAATTTCAGCACCTGCCGGGCATCGAACACGATCACCACCACATGGGCCAGCCGGATGATTTCCGCCAGCTGGTTTTCGTGGCGGAAGCGGTTGTAAGGGTCACTGCGGGTCAGCAGCAGATGTGCCTCATCCACCAGCACGATATCGGCGCGCCGTCCGGTGCCGTCCATCTGGTTGATGAAGGTGGTGGGGCGTTCGAAATCCTTCTTGCGCAGGTTCCTGGCGCTTTCGGAAATGTTGCGGTACAGCTTGATCATTTCCGGGTGGTTGACCAGCAGGCGGTTGTCGCTGCCATGCAGCGGGTCCGCGGCGTCATCCCCGCGCGCGGCATCCTGTATGGCGGTGAACAGGGTGTTGAGCAGCAGGCTCTTGCCGGTGCCCGCATCGCCCTCGATGATGAACAGCGCATGCGTGTCCGCCCGGTGGGCGCGGCAGAAGGCCAGTACTGCGTCCTTCAGCGCCGTCTGGCCCTGCGTCAGTTCCATGGTGGGGGCAAGGCGGGCCAGCGCGCTGTCGGGGCGGGCGGGTGGTGTGGGTCCGGTCATGTTTCTCCCCCTCCGCCACCCGGTGCGGGCCGGATGGGGCAGGCCAGATATGTTAAATACGATGCAAGCCCATGCATCCTATCGGTTTTCGTGCCGCGCCATAAGTTATAACGTGCGGTCACGCGCATACCGCGCCCTTATCAGACAGGATGGATTGACATGACCGACAAACCCACCGCCGCCGCAAGCGAGCACCTGCACAAGCTGGCCGAACGCGGCCTGAAGGAACCCAAGCTGCTCCAGAAGGAAGAAGTCATCGCCCTGGCCGAGCATGTTGGCAAGGAACATGGCCGTGCCACGGGCACCGAGCATGAAATCGCCAAAAAGGCCCAGCACAACCCCGAAGGCGTAAGCGCCGCCGAAATCCAGGCCCTGTGCGCCCACATCACGGGTGAACGCAAGGCCCGCTGAAACCACGGCGCGGCGGGATGGCAGGCCAGCCTTCCCGCCACACGCCCGCGCCGCCGGTTCCCCCTGCCCGCGTCACGGGAAAACGGTGCCCCGCGCACCACCCGGAAAACAGGACCCGTTGCCCGCAGACATGATGATCGACACACGTTTCCCCGTCTATTCCCTGCTGGAACGCGCGGCCGACCTGCTTGTGCACATCCTGGGGCTGCTGGCGCTGGGCTGTGGCGTGATGTGGCTGGTCCATACGGCGCTGCTGTCGCACGCGGCGGTGGAAACCGGGGTCACGCTGCTTTACTGCGGGGGCATACTGGGCACCTGCCTGTCATCGGCCGCCTATAATTTCTGCCCGTCCTGCCGGCTGAAAGGGGGGCTGCAACGGGTGGACCAGTCGGTCATCTTCATCGCCATTGCCGCAACCTATACGCCCTTCATCCTGCTGGGGGGCCGCGGCATGGCCAGCCGGTGGTTCTGCGGGCTGCTGTGGGCCATGGCACTGGCGGGCGTGGTGCTGAAAATGGGGTTCTTCACCTGGTCGCGCCGGTTCCATGTCATGCCCTATCTGTGCGTGGCGTGGGTTTTCTTCCTCTGCCCCGACCCGCCGGTCTGGCGCCTGCCGGGCACGACGTTCCCGCTGCTGGTGCTGGGGCTGGTGTTCTACTGTATCGGGGTGGTGTTCTACATGCGCCCGCGCATGCCGTTTTCCAACGTGCTGTGGCATGTGATGGTGGTGCTGGGGGCGGGTACGCACATGGCGGCGGTGGGCGCGCTGCTTCTGTACTGCGCGCGCACGCCGCCCATGGGCTGAACCGGCGCGCTAGCGACCGATCTGGCGCAGCGGGCGGCCGGATTCCAGATGTGCCTCGATCTCGTCCAGCGGCACGTCGCGCGTCTCGGGCACCAGAAGCAGGGTAAACAGCACGAAGACACCGTTCAGCACGCTGAAGCCGGCAAAGGTCCAGCCCGCACCCACCGCCGCCACAATGCTCAGGAACGTGTTGCTGACCGCCCAGTCCATGCCCCAGTTGGCCAGCGTGGAACAGCCCACGCCAAAATCGCGCCCCTCGATGGGCTGGATTTCGGAGCACAGCGTCCACACCAGCGGCCCCGCCCCCATGCCAAAACCCGCGACAAAGACCAGCAGGGACGCCATCAGTGACAGGGTCGCCCCCATACCCTCCAGATGCAGCCCCTCGATGGCCGCCGCCGCCCCCAGCGCCAGCGCCATGATCACGCAGCTTGTCATCAGCAGCGGCCTGCGCCCCCAGCGCGATACCATGAAAATGGCCGCAACCCCCACCAGCGCATTGACCGCGCCGACCAGCACCGTGGCCCAGGCGGCGGCGGATGTGCCGAAATGCGCGCCCTCCAGTATCTTGGGCGCGTAATACATCACCACGTTGATGCCGGTCAGCTGCTGCATGACCTGCAGCCCCACCCCCAGCGCCACCGAGCGCCGGAAATACCCCCGCGCGCGCAGCAGGGCAAAACCGCCCACCCCCCTGTCCGTGTCCAGTTCGGTGCGGATATGGGCCAGTTCCCGATCCGCCGCCGCCGCATCGCCACGCAGGTTGCGCAGCACGACGCGCGCCTCCTCGAACCGGCCCCGCGCCGCAAGCCATGACGGGCTGGAGGGCAGGAAGGCGCACCCGGCGAACAGGATGGCCGCGGGCACCAGCGGCAGCCCGACCATAAGCCGCCAGTGCCCCCCGCCCGAAAAAATGCCCCCCGCCAGATACCCCAGCAGGATACCGGCGGACTGGAGCATGGAAAACGTGGTGACCATGGTGCCGCGCATGCGCCCGGTGGTCAGTTCGGAAATATACAGTGGCGCGGTAAAGGTGCAGATGCCGATCGCCCCCCCGATCAGGAACCGCCCGACCAGGATCTGCCCGATCACGGGCGCCGTGGCGCAGAGCAGCGCCCCCACCGCAATCAGCAGCGTGGCCGTGCCCAGCGCCATCCGCCGCCCGAAACGGCGCGAGAACACCCCCGCCCCCAGCGAACCCAGCAGCGCGCCCAGCATCAGCACCGACACGATCCATTCCTGCATGCGGGCGCTGGCGTGAAAATCACGGCCGATAAAGCCAAGGGCTTCGGCAATCAGCCCGGTATCCAGTCCCACCAGCAGCCCCGCGCATGCCGTGGTCAGCGCCGCGCGCCCGGCCCGTCCCGAACCCGCGGGCGGGGCGGCGGGCATAGTGGCAAAAGGCGAACCGGACGAATTTACAGGCTGCGACACGTCATTCCATCCCCTGCTCCGCGGCACCGTCCAGATTGACGGGACCACCCGGACGGGAAGCATAGGCCATGCCCCCGCCCCCAATCCATGACACAACCCCGGTCCGGGCCGATTAGCGGCCGATTCAGCACAACCCGTTGACGAAAAAGCGATAAAATTTTCCGGATAAAGCGGCGTTCTTCCAGGGCCTTCCGGAAAAAAACTTCACCAGAAACTTCTTTTCAGTGAAACGGTCTCCATGGGCTGGACCATATGGTATGGCCAGGGCTGCACCGGACAGGGCCAGTTACACCATGCACGCACAGGCGCCACCACACATTCCAGCGCGCGACCGCCTGTTCCCCGGCGAGGGCGCGGGGCTGGTCCTCTGTTTCGCCTTCCTGCTGTGGGCCAACGCCGTCACCCCGCTCTGGGCGGATGACTACTGCCGGAGCATGCCCTTCAGCCTGCCCACCATCGCGCGCATTGTATGGGGCAACTACAATTTCTGGACCGGACGGTGGTTCACCACGCTGGTCACCTTCGTGGTGCTGGACCTGCGGCCCTATGGCGGGCTTGTGGCCTTTGCGGTGGTGAATGCGGGGCTTTTCACCTTTCTGGTCCATGTGGTGGGCCATCTGTGCTGGCGCGTGGCGGGCCGCCCCGCCCTGCCGCGCGCGGGGTACGGGGTGGCGCAGTGCCTTGTGGTCTTTCTCATGCTGTGGTGGCTGCCGCGCACGATTGGCGAAGTGGCGCTGTGGAAGACCGGGGCCATTGGCTACCTGTGGCCGGTGGCGGGCGAGATGTGGGTGCTGGCACGCATCGTGTCGGGGCGGATGGACATGCGCGGCGTGCAGTACGCGGCAGTGTTCCTGATCGCCACGTTCCTGGAACCACTGTCGCTGCTGCTCACGCTGGTACTGGCGGGTATTACGGTGCAGGCATGGCGGCAGGCGCGCCGCCTGCCATGGGCGCTTTTGGGGGCGCATGCGGCGGGCACGCTGGTGCTGGGCGTGGCACCGGGCAATTACGTGCGCATGCGCACCATGACCCCCAGCCCGCTGACCGACCGGCTGGACGGGCTGCTGGGCAACCTGGGCAGCCTGTTTGACCCGTTCTGGCTCCCCTTCGTGCTGCTGGTCGGGATGGGGCTGTGCATGGGCCGGGGGCACACCCCGTTCCCCGCCTGCCTGCGCGCGGGACGGGGCTGGATGTTCGGGGCGCTGGCACTGGCCTACATGGCCTGCCTGCTCATGTTCCCGCGTGAGGCGCTGGCCGCCCGCGTGTCCTTTCCCGCCAGCGTGCTGCTGGTGTGCTACCTGGCCTGCCTGCTGGCGCGGTGCGTGGCAGAACCCGGGTTTGGCCGGGTCATGGCGCTGGGCTGTACGGGGCTGGTGGCGGCCCATCTGGCCATTGTGGTGCCGGACCTGACCCTGCTGGCCCGGATCAGCCGGGAGCGCGATGCCCAGACCCGCGCGCAGGTGGCCCGTGACCAGCCGGTGGTGCTGCCCCGCGTCACCATGGGGCCGCGCCACAAGCTGCTTTATGTGCGCAAGGACATCATCTTCGTCGGCATCAACCCCGACCCGCACAACATGCTTACGGCGTGCTATGCGCGGGCCATGGGGGCGTCATCCGTGCGGTCGGCGCCGTAAACTGAAACGTCCGTTCCTTTTTTATCACCGTGCTTACCGGGCCGCGCCATCATCCGGCGCGGGCCGGGAGTCCTGCGTGCCACTGGCGGTCGGCTCATTCTGCGGCTGGGCCTGCTGGTTCTGCCCGGCTTCCTTGCGCGCATGGTGGCGGCGCGCCATGCCAGCGGCACAGCCCGCCATCGCCCCGCCCTTGCCATGGCCGCTGCCCACCATATGCCCGGCCACGCCACCGGCCACGGCCCCCTTCATGCACCCGCCCGGCTCGGCCCGCGCCGCCATGGGCAGGGCAAGAAGGGCGGTGGTGGCAAGGGCGAACGCGGTGTACCTGAAAAACATGGTCTGTCCCATCCGGTTATGTCTGGCCGATCCAACGGGGCCGGGCGGGCTGAAGTTCCCCCCGTTACGGCCGGGAGGGGAATCAAGGGGCGGGAGGGAGCGGCAGTCATGCAGGCGGGCCGGTTGCCACGGGGGCCGGGCTATTTCATCCTTTCCCCATCAGAAAAAGGAGAACAGACATGGCCAAGGAACCGACGGACGTCATCCACGCCGCCCTGATCCACGCTGCCGCCACCCTGACGGCGGCGAAGAAGGACGTGATGGAAAAGGCTTCCCCCGATGAGGTGAAGAAGCACTTCAAGACCTTCCTGCACACGCTGGAGGCGGGCTGGCGCGAGCATGAAGCGGGCGATCACCACCATTCCTGATCGCGCCCGGATCAGATAAAGGGGGCGCTACCCGGCGGGTGGCGCCCCCTTATCTTCATGGACCGGCCGGCCAGCCATGGGCCGGTTCGCGGTAAAGCGTCGTTCAGCAGGCATCCGGTCCGGCCACGTCCTTAAAGAATTGGCGCCCGGGAGCCTTCATTTCCCGTCCGTCAGCGATGGCCGGTGAAGAACTGGCTCATATCGCCCTTGGTATTGTGGCCCCACCTGTCCAGCGTCTGGCCGGTGCGGTGGCCCCAGTCCTTTACGCCGCCGGTCTTTTCCGCGGCCTTTTCATGGGCCTCATGCGCCTTTTCACGGGTTTCGTGCCCCGCTTCACGGGACTTGAGACGGACCTCACATTCCGCGTGGTCCGTCACCCCCTCGCACGAATCCGCATGTGCTGGCAGCACCATCGCCACGTTCAGCCCGGTTGCGCACAGCCCTGCCAGAATCAGCGTCCTTTTCATGTGTCCTCACCTGTTTTCCACTCTTGTCCTGCCAGCACGGGCGGACAGGCCACCCGTGCACATTCAGGAAACCAAACGTGGCACGGGCGCCGGAGTTGCCTCCCGCCCCGTTCAGGCCCCGTTGCGGAAGTCCAGCACGATGCGGCCTTCCACCCGGCCATGTTCCAGATTGTCGAAAATGGTGTTGATGTTTTCCAGCCGGTCCGGGCTGACCACGGTGGTCACCTTGCCTTCGGTAAAGAAGGACATCGCCTCGATCATGTCCAGACGCGTACCGACAATGGAGCCGCGCACGGTGGTGCCGTTCATCACCATGTCAAAGATGGAAAGCGGGAAATCCCCCGGCGGCAGGCCGTTCAGCACCACGGTGCCGCCACGCCGGGCATAGCCCACCGCCTGGCTGAATGCCTTGTCCGACACGGCCGTCACCAGCACGCCGTGCGTGCCGCCGGTCTTTTCACGGATAGCGGCCACAGGGTCCTGTTTCAGCGCATTGACGGTCACGCGCGCACCCAGCTTGCGGGCTTCTTCCAGCTTTTCATCGCTGATATCCACCGCCGCCACGTTCAGCCCCATGGCCACGGCATACTGGATGGCCATCTGCCCAAGCCCGCCCGCGCCCGAAATGGCCACCCATTCCCCCGCGCGGGTGTCGGTCATCTTCAGGCCCTTGTATACCGTAAGCCCCGCGCACAGCACCGGGGCCGTTTTGATCGGGTCGATGTCCTTTGGCAGGTGGGCCACGTAATTGGGGTCGGCCACCACGTATTCGGCAAAGCAGCCATTGACGGAATAGCCGGTATCCTCCTGCTTTTCACACAGGGTTTCCCATCCGCCCAGGCAGTGCTCGCAATGCCCGCAGGCGGAATACAGCCATGGCACGCCCACCACGTCGCCCGTCCTGATCCAGTTGACGTTGCTGCCGACCTCAACCACATGGCCAATGCCTTCATGGCCGGGAATGAAGGGCGGCGTGGGCTTGGCCGGCCAGTCGCCACGGGCGGCATGCAGGTCGGTGTGACACACGCCGCAGGCATCCACCTTGACCAGGATCTGGTCGGGGCGGATCGTGGGAATGTCCAGTTCCTCGATCGTCAGCGGCTTGCCGAATTCCCGTACGACCGCCGCCTTCATCTTTCCAGCCATCCTGCGCCTTCCCTCTGCTGCCATGGCCCCCGCCCGCGGGCGGGGCCTGTTGCTGTGCGGCCCCATGCCCGACGGGCGCCGGGGCATCGTGGGCAGGCAGTGTTCCACCCCTGCGTTCACGCGGCCTTGATCCAGGTCACCCCCCTGCCCGCCGCTGACGCGCGGCAGACATGACATCAAGCCCGCGCGCCAGATCGGCCACCAGGATTTCGGGCGCTTCCAGCCCGATATGCAGCCTGCACGCAACGCCGCCATGCGTAACGGACGGCATGGCGCGCGTAATGCCGCCGGTGGTGGGCAGCACCAGACTTTCATATCCGCCCCATGAGGCCCCGATGCCAAAATGGGCCAGCCCGTCAATCATGCAGGTCAGGTCGGATTCGTCAAAACCCGGGTCGAACACTACGCCAAACAGCGATGAAGCGCCGCTGAAATCCCGCTTCCAGCAGTCATGGCCGGGACATGACGGCAGGGCCGGGTGCAGCACGCGCGCCACTTCCGGCCGCCCCTGCAGCCACAGCGCCACGGCAAGCGCACTGGCCGCCTGCCGCTCCTGCCGCGCGCCCATGGTGCGCAGGCCGCGCAGGGTCAGCCAGCAGTCATCGGGTCCTGCCAGCTGGCCCATCTGGATGGCGGCATCGCGCAGCGGCTGCCAGTCACGCGGGTCAGCCACGCTGACCGCCCCGATAATGGCATCGGAATGGCCGGCGGCATATTTGGTCAGCGCCTGCACCGATGCATGCGCCCCGTGGGCAAGGGGGCTGAACAGGCCGATACCCCACGTATTGTCCACCACCAGCCGGGCCCCCGCCCCGCGGGCCAGGCGGGCCAGAAGGGCCACGTCCTGCACCTCGAAGGAATGGCTGCCGGGGCTTTCGGCAAAGATGACACGGGTATCGGGCCGTATGAGCGCGCGCAGGGCGGCTTCATCCGCCATGGGCGGGAAATAGCTGGTCTCCACCCCGAAGCGGCGCAGCACCTTCTCGGCAAAGCGGCGGGTGGGGCCATAGACGGAATCGGACAGCAGGCAGTGATCGCCTGCCTCCAGATAGGCCAGCAGCGGCAGGGTGCATGCCGCAAGACCCGAGGGTACGACCTGCGCATGCGTGCCGCCTTCGATCGCGGCCACGGCCTGTTCCAGCCGGTACTGCACCGGGGTGCCCATCGCGCCATAGATCAGTTCATGGTCATAGCGGTTGCGGCCTGCCGTCTCCATGGCCTCAAGGCTGGAAAACAGCACGGTGGAACCACGGGTCACGGGCGGGTTGACGAACAGGCCCTGCCCCCCTTCGGGCACGTCGCGCCCAAGCTGGACAAGCCGGGTGGACAGCGCGCGCCAACCGCGCACCACACTTTCAAGCAGGGATTCGGGTACGGGCGGGATGGAAACGTTCATGGCGCGCCCTTACGCCGCGCCGCTGACAATGGGCGAATCCGGCGTGGATGCCCATTCCGCCCATGATCCGTCATACACCGCCGGTTCCCCCGCGCTGCCCCCCGCGCTGACCAGCGCCAGTGCGATCATGCACGCCGTCATGCCGCTGCCACAGGTGCAGGTGACGGCCGTATCGTCCGTCACACCCAGCCGGGCGAACATCTCCTTCAGCCTGTCCGCGGGCAGGAAGCGGCCGCTGGCATCCAGCAGTTCGCCATAGGGCAGGCTGCGCGCGCCGGGCATGTGCCCCGACTGCAGCCCCGCGCGCGGTTCGGGCTCCGTCCCCTCGAACCGGCCCCGGCTGCGCGCATCCAGGATCAGGCCCGGCCTGTGCCCGTGCACGATGTCCAGCACATCGCCCAGGCCGTGCAGGCGCGCATAGTACGGACGGCTGACAAAGGGCGCGGGGGCGGCCAGGTCCGGCCCGCTTTCCAGCGGCAGCCCGGCACTTTTCCAGGCTGCAAGCCCGCCCTCGAGCACCTGCACCCGCTCATGCCCGAACAGGCGGGTCAGCCACCACGCGCGCGCGGCGCAGGCCATGCCATCCTGATCATAGAAGACGATGCGCCGCGCGTTGCCCATGCCGCGCTCGGTCGCCAGGCGTGTGAAGCGGGTCTGGCCGGGGATGGTATGCGGCAGGGGGGAATCCGGGTCGGAAAAGGTATCGATATCAAACCGGACCGCGCCGCTGATATGCGCGTTGGCAAAGCGCTGCTGCGGGTCGAACGTCTGCCCCGGCAGCGCCATGGAGGCATCCAGCACAAGGATATCGTCCTGTTGTAGCGCCTGTGACAGGTCACTGGCTGAGATCAGCGGATGCATACCATCTCCCGGTCGGTAGGAATTGCGTGTCGTGCCACAGGGTGCAGCATATGATGCGGGAACGAAAGTCCTGAACATTTGTCTTTCGTTTCATGGCGGGAGGGGGTACGCCAGCATGATGGTCGAACGTATCATGATGGGGCTGATGCTGGGGGGGATCGCATTTGGCTGCGTCCTGATCCTGTATCCGTTCATGACCGCCCTGCTGTGGGCGGCGATCCTGACCTTTTCCACCTGGCCGGTGTTCATGCGGCTGCGGCGCGGCATGTCGCTGCTGCCCGCCGCCATGGTCATGACGCTGCTGTGCGCCCTGGTGCTGGTGGTGCCGCTGGTCATCGTGGTGTCCAACAGCATTGCCGATGTTCCGGCCACGCTGCAGTATATTGTCGATGCGGTGGGCACGCTGCACCTGCCGCCCCTGCCGGCGCGCGTTGCCCATATCCCGCATTTCGGCCCCGAAATTGCCGACAAATGGCAGAAATGGTCGGAAGACGTGGGCAGCATAGACCAGGTGGTCCGCCCCTATGCCGGGCGCATCGGGCAATCCGTGCTGTCGGCCATGATGCAGCTGGCCAGCGGCATGGCGCACCTGGCCATGGCGCTGTTCATTTCCTTCTTCTTCTGGCTGGGGGGCGACGGGCTGGGCACCACCTTCGTGGCCGTGGTGCGGCGCATCGCGGGCGTGTATGCCGACCGGATACTGGGCATTGTGGGCCGCACCATACGCGGTACGGTGTACGGCATACTGGGCACCGCCATCATACAGGGCATCCTGACCGGAATCGGCTTTGCCATCGCGGGCATTTCCAGCCCGGTGCTGCTGGGGGCGATTACCGCCTTCGTGGCCGTGCTGCCCATCGGGGCACCCCTGATCTGGATTCCGGCGGCGGTGTTCCTGCTGCTGACCCACCATCCCGGCTGGGGCATCTTCCTGCTGCTGTACGGCACGATCATCGTATCGGGGGCCGACCATATCATCCGCCCCATGTTCATCGCCCGTGGCGCGCAGCTGCCCTACCTGCTGACGGTGCTGGGCGTGCTGGGGGGCGTGCTGACCTTCGGCGGCCTGGGCATTTTCCTTGGTCCCGTGCTGATCGGGGTGGGCTACACCCTGACGGCAGAATTCGCGGCGGGCGATCCCCGCTCCAACAATCCCATACCCGATGACCTGCGCGAGCCCTTTATCGAACCATGACCCTAGCCCGCCCCTATCTCCGCCTGCCGTCCATCCAGCCCCGGCCCGGCATGCCCGCCCGGCTGGACCTAGCCCCGCCCGCGCGCGCCGATGGCGCGGTGAAGGTGGTCAGCTGGAACCTGCTGCGCCGCATTGGCGCGACCGTGCGCGACGTGATCGAACTGATCCATGCCGAGCGGCCGGACCTTCTGCTGATGCAGGAAGCAACCGTGGACATCGACAGCCTGCCAACACTGGTGGGCGGGCATTACGCGCGCTCCCCCCTGCCCGGCCGCATCCACGGGCTGGCATGCTGGAGTCCGCATCCCTACCGCCGCCCGCCACTGACCTGCACCCTGCCCGCGGGCACGCTGATCCGCCGCGTGGCACAGGTGGTGGACTGCCGTGCGCTGGTGGTGGCCAATGTCCACCTTTCCCACGGGCAGCTGCTCAACCGCCGCCAGTTGCGCCGCGTGGTCCAGATCCTGCCACACCGGGCCGCCATACTGGGGGATTTCAACCAGGTCGGCCCCGCGCTGATCCGCCATTTCCATGATGTGGGGCCGCGCGCGCCCACCCACCGCATGGCCGACATGCTGCCCATCCGGCTGGACCGCTGCCTGGTGCGCGGGCTGGACTGCCTTGAGCGCCATGTGATCGAGAACTATGCCTCCGACCACCGGCCCATCTCGGTGCTGCTGCGCCCCTCGGCGGCGGGCTAGAGATAGGGCAGCAGCAGGCGCGCGCCCGCGTCACGCAGCTTGCGCCACGGCTTCCTGCGGTCCAGGTCGTGATGGGTCAGGCGCACATGCCGGTGGCTGGCGATGAAGGCATCCAGCCTGCCCGCCAGCGCGGGGTCATAGGTTTCAAGATTGATCTCGAAATTCAGCCGCAGGCTGCGCACATCCAGGTTGGAACTGCCCACGAACGACCACTGCCCGTCCACCACCATCAGCTTGGAATGGTTGAACGGCGGCCGCGCCAGCCAGATCCGGCACCCCGAATCCAGAAAGCGCGGCAGGTTGGCCGCCCGTGCCCAGTCCAGGACGGTATGGTTGCTGTGCCACGGCACCACGACATCCACCTCGATCCCGCGCAGCGCCGCCAGCGCCAGTTCGGTCAGGAAACGGTCATCGGGCAGGAAATAGGGCGTCATGACGCGGATGCTGTGCCGCGCCAGCGTAAAGGCCTGCAGCATGGTGTATTCGATCTTTTCCAGGTCCATGTCCGGCCCGGCGGTCACGATGCGGCACAGGCCCGGCCCGTGGCTGGCCTGCGGGGGGAAGAAGATGTCCGCCGTCAGTTCCTCGCCCGTGGTAAAGGCCCAGTCACGGGCAAAGGCCTCGCTCAACTGGTGGACAACCGGCCCGGCCAGTTCGAAATGCGTGTCCGATACCGGATGGGCGGGGGCGGAGGCCACGATGTTCTCATCGCCTATGTTCAGCCCGCCCATGAAGCCCGCCAGCCCGTCCACCACCAGGATCTTCTTGTGGTCACGCATGTTGATGAAGGGCATGCGCCACGGCAGCATGGAATGCATGAACCGCCCCACCGGCACGCCCGCGCGGTGCAGGATGCGCCCCACCCCGCAGTCAAAATAACCCGATCCCACGCCATCCACCAGCACCCGCACCTGCACCCCGCGCCGGTGCGCCGCAATCAGCGCGGTACAGAAGCGCTGGCCAGCCTGGTCGGGGCGGAAGATGTAGGAACACAGCAGCACGCTGTGGCGCGCGCCCTCAATAGCCGCGATCATGCGCGGATAGGCGCCATCCCCGTCATGCAGCATGGTAATGGCGTTGCCACCCAGCAGCGGGCGGCCGGTCAGCTTGCCCACCATGGAGGCCAGCGGCGCGAACGCCCCCGCCGCCTCCCTGCGCCACTGCGAGGACATGGTCCGGCTGCGCCACGGGTGCCGGCCCGCCATGCGGCGTGCGCGCCGGTGCACGCGGTTGATGCCGAACATGGCATACAGCATGCCCCCCGTCAGCGGCATGAGCACCGTCACCCCGATCCACCCGATGGAGGCCCCCACATCGCGCTTGGTCAGCAGCACATGCACCACCACCACCACGATGATGGCGATACGCACCATCAGCACGAAAAAATCCCATATGGTAAGGGCATGAAAGATCATGATGCATATCCTGCCCGTGTCACGTACGGGACCAGCCGTTATCCGGCCCACAGGGCCGGTTGCCGGCCCCTATAACGCACTGCCGGGGGTCCGAGACCTGCTTTTGCGCCATCCTGCGGATCATAGGGACGTTTTTGCTGGCGCTTTTTTCAAAAAGCTTCGGCAGGACACCGCATTCTTGAAAAAAGGCGGCGCCCGGAAAATTTTATTTTCCTCAATGGACTGTTCTACGACACCCTTTTACACGGCAGCGCCGTATCCTGATGGAGCACCCGGATCGTGGACATTGATGGCCGCCCACCCCTTCCGTCCCACCGCACCCTGCGTGGCCGCCGGGCGCATGCCGCCGGCATGGCGGCCGAACAGGCGGCCATGGACAGGCTGCGCGCGCAGGGCTGGCAGGTGCTGGCGCATCGGGCCCGCACGCGCTGGGGGGAAGTGGATGTGGTGGCGCTGAAGGCCGGCTGCCTGATTTTTGTCGAGGTCAAGGCCCGCCCGTCCCTGCTGGCGGCGGGCGAGGCCATCCGCCCCGCACAGGTCCGCCGCATCATGAACGCGGCACGGTTCCTGTGCGCGTCAAACCCGCACTGGGTTCACGACCGCATGCGGCTGGACGTGTGCGTGGTGCTGCCCGGCAATGTCATCCGCTGGATACCCGACGCCTTCAGGCAAAGCTGAAGGACCGGTCGGGTGCCCGGTCAGGTACGGTGGCGGCTGGGTGCGGGATGGATGTGGTGGATGGCCGTGCCATGCGGATGATAGACGATGGTATGGACCATCGTGCGCCGCGTATGGGCGGCGGTGCCATGGCTGGACGCCAGCACCACCGGGGCGGCATGCGCGCCCGCGCGGTGGTGGTAGGCGACGTGGCGAACCGGCGGCGGCGGCGCGGTCAGCGCGCCCAGTGTCAGCCGGTCGGCTTCCATATCGTTCACGGCATGGGTGCGGGCGTGGGCGGGGGCTGCCATGCTGCCTGCAAGACCTGCGCCAAGCAGTATTATTGTTGCAAAACGCAAGTCACTATAGCGCATCAGGCCCCCTGTTTTCCAAAGCTAAAGGAAGCTAGGCCAAAGCGTGGCGGCCGCGCAAGTCATGTTGCCTATAAAACGGAAAACGGGCGGAACATTTCTGTCCCGCCCGCATGCCGCACCATTATGGTGCCGTATGATCAGGCAGCCGCCGTGGCGATGCCCTTCTCGGCCAGCAGCTTTTCCAGCTCGCCCGTCTGGTACATTTCGGTCACGATATCGCAACCGCCAATGAACTCGCCCTTGATGTAAAGCTGGGGCACCGTGGGCCAGTTGGAGAATTCCTTGATGCCCTGGCGGATCTCGGGATCAGCCAGCACGTTGTCGGTTGCGAACGGCACGCCAAGGTGCTTGAGCACCTGCACCACGCGCGCGGAAAAACCGCACTGCGGGAAGGTGGCATCACCCTTCATGTACAGCATGACGGGGTTGGAATCGATCTGCGCCTGGATGCGCTGTGCAACTGTTTCAGCCATGGATTGTGTTTCCTGCTCTGGGGGTAAGGGTCGCGGCCTGCGCGGGATCAGTCGGGCGTCTGGGTCTGGAGCGCAAGGGCGTGCAGCTTGCCGCCCATGTGCCCCTGCAGCGCGTTATAGACCATCTGGTGCTGCCGCACGCGCGGCAGGCCCCGGAAGGCCTCGCTCACCACGCGGCAGGCATAGTGATCCCCGTCGCCCGCCAGATCGTCGATCTGGATCTTCGCGTCCGGCAGGGCTTCGCGGATATAGGTTTCGATTTCCTGTGCGGTCATTGCCATTGTGGTCTGAAGCTCCTGCCCTATCGGTCCATCAGTCGCGGAAAGAATTCGGAATGCACCGCGCACAGACGTGCCTTGGATATTGTGGACCCGTTGGGCAATGTCAAACCCCCGCCCGCCGAATGGCCCAGCCTGCGGCATGGCACACCGGCCTTTCCGGCCAGCGTGGCCAGGGCCGCGCCATCGCGCACCGCCACGATGTAGCGGGACTGGTCCTCGCCAAACCAGAAGGCTTCGGGGCGCATGCCCGATTGCGGTGCGTCCAGCACGCAGCCCGCCTGCCCTGCCATGACCATCTCGGCCACCGCCACCAGCACGCCGCCATCGGCCACGTCGTGGCAGGCAATGACCGTGCCATCAAGGATCAGCCCGCGCACGAAATCGCCATTGCGCCGCTCGGCCGCAAGGTCGAGCGTGGGCGGCGCGCCGTCCTGCGCGCCAAGGATCTCGCGCAGCCAGATCGACTGGCCAAGCTGGCCCTTCGTCTCGCCCAGCAGCATGACATCACAGCCTTCGGGCATTTCCAGCCCCACGGCCTTGCGCACGTCCTCCAGCACGCCCAGCCCGCCAATAGCGGGGGTGGGCAGGATGGACTGCGAGGTGCCATCGGGTGCCCGCGTCTCGTTATACAGCGAGACATTGCCGCTCACGACCGGGAAGTCGAGCGCGCGGCATGCCTCCCCCATCCCGGCGATGGCATCGACGAACTGGCCCATCACTTCGGGCTTTTCAGGCGAGCCGAAGTTCAGGTTGTCGGTCACCGCCAGCGGGCGGGCACCGGTTGCGGTAATGTTGCGCCAGGCTTCCGCCACGGCCTGCGCACCGCCCAGCCTTGCATCCGCGCGGCAGTAGCGCGGCGTGCAGTCGGTGGTCAGCGCCAGACCGATCTGCGTATCCTCGACCTTGACGATCGCGGCATCGGCCGCACCCGGCCTGCGCACCGTCTGGCCACCCACCGTGCTGTCGTACTGATTGTACACCCATGCGCGGGACGCCAGGTCCGGGCAGCCGATCAGCCGCAGCAGCGCCTGTTCCGTGCCCACGGGGTCGATGATCGGCTCCATGGGCAGCGGCTTTTGTGCCGGTGCCGTGGGGCGGTGATAGACCGGGGCCTGATCGGCCAGCGGGGCCAGCGGAATGTCCGCTTCCACTTCGCCCCTGTGGCGGATCACGATGTGGCCGGTATCGGTCAGGTGGCCGATCACGGCAAAATCCAGCTCCCATTTGTCAAAGATGGCACGCGCCTGCTCGGTGCGGTCGGGGCGCAGTACGATCAGCATGCGCTCCTGGCTTTCGGACAGCATCATCTCGTATGCCGTCATGCCACGTTCGCGCTGGGGCACGTTGTCCAGGTCAAGGTCGATGCCGACCCCGCCCTTGCCCGCCATTTCAACGGAGGACGAGGTCAGCCCCGCCGCCCCCATGTCCTGAATGGCCACGATGGCATCGGTCGCCATCAGTTCCAGACAGGCCTCGATCAGCAGTTTTTCGACAAACGGGTCGCCCACCTGCACGGTCGGGCGCTTGGCCAGCGCGTCCTCGTCAAACTCCGACGAGGACATGGTGGCCCCGTGAATCCCGTCCCGCCCGGTCTTGGAGCCGACATAGATGACCGGATTGCCAATACCCGCGGCAGCGGACAGGAAGATGCGGTCCTGCCTTGCCACGCCCACCGTCATGGCGTTGACCAGCGGGTTGCCGTCATAGGCGGGGTGGAAATTGACCTCGCCGCCCACGGTGGGCACGCCCACGCAGTTGCCGTAACCGCCCACGCCGCGCACCACGCCATCGACGATGCGGCGGGTCTGCGGGTTGTTAGGGTCGCCAAAGCGCAGGGCGTTGAGGTTGGCGATGGGCCTGGCGCCCATGGTGAACACATCACGCAGGATGCCGCCCACGCCCGTCGCCGCCCCCTGATAGGGTTCGATGAAGGAGGGGTGGTTGTGGCTTTCCATCTTGAAGATGGCGGCCAGCCCGTGCCCGATATCGACCACGCCCGCGTTCTCGCCCGGGCCATGGATCACCCATGGCGCGGTGGTGGGCAGGGTTTTCAGGTGGGCGCGCGACGATTTGTACGAGCAGTGTTCCGACCACATGACCGAAAAGATGCCCAGTTCGGTAAACGTGGGCGTGCGGCCCATGATCGACAGGACATTGCCGTATTCTTCCGCCGTCAGGCCGAATTCGCGCGCCAGTTCCGCATCAACGGGGCGGGATAACCTTGCACTCATCCGACCACAGCCTCCACCAGTCCCGTAAACAGGGGTTTGCCATCCACGCCACCCATCAGCGGATCGACCAGATCCTCCGGATGGGGCATCATGCCGCATATGCGCAGGTTTTCACTGAACACACCGGCAATCGCGTTCATCGATCCATTGGGGTTGAGCCGTGCGTCGCCCGCATCCAGGTGGCCGGTTTCCGACACGTAGCGGAAGGCCACGCGGCCGGTCTCTTCCAGCATGCGAATGGTCTCGGCCCCGGCAATATAATTACCATCGCCATGCGCCATGGGCGTGCGGAACACATCGCCCTTCGCCCAGTGGCGGGTAAAGGCCGTGCCGTCGCGCTCCACGCGCAAAAAGCAGTCCTGTGACAGGAAGCGCAGCGACGCGTTGCGCAGCAGCGCCCCGGGCAGGAGCTGCGCTTCGGTCAGGATCTGGAAGCCGTTGCACACCCCCAGGATATGCCCGCCTTTTGCCGCGAATTCGCGGATGGCGGCCATGATCGGCGCATGCGCCGCCATGGCGCCGCAGCGCAGGTAATCGCCATAGCTGAAGCCACCGGGCAGCACCACCAGGTCAACACCCGCAGGCAGCGCCGTGTCACGGTGCCAGACCATGGTGGGGGCCTGCCCGGTCACGCCACGCAGGGCGATGGCCATGTCACGCTCACGGTTGGTGCCGGGAAAGACTACGATCGCCGCCTTCATTTGCCGCCGCCGCAGGGATAGGATTCATGCAGCGCGGTGAACACCGCCTCCCCCGCCGGGCGCGACAGGGTATCGCGGTGGTCCTTCATCCAGCCCACGACCTTGGTGCGCATGTCCGCCGTGGGGGTTGCCGGCGCAATGCAGAAGGCCGAGATATCCTTGGCATCCTTTTCGGCATTGCGCTCGAACAGATGGGCCAGGGCCGCGGAATCCGCCACGCCGGAAATGTAGGCATCACAGATGCCGGTGCCGGCGGGCTTGGTGCACAGCGATCCAAGCTGTTCGCCCGTCATGCGCGAGACGCGCTGGGCGGAGGCATGGGCGGCGGGCAGGCCCACGGCCAGCACGCAGCCAAGGGCAAGAAGGCGGGCGATCTTCATCCAACGACCTCCGTCACGAAATCCTCGATCACAAGATTGGCCAGCAGCGCGCGCGCCATGGCATCGGCCTGCGCGCGGGCGCGTTCGCGGTCGGTCTCGTCCACCTCAAGCTCGATCACGCGCCCGATGCGGACTTCACCCACGTTCCTGAAGTCCAGCACATGCAGCGCGTGTTCCACGGCCTTGCCCTGCGGGTCAAGAACGCCTTCCTTCAGCATGACGGTCACACGCACCTTCATTGCATTACCTCCGGTCCCTTCATGTCGGAATTCGTGGCCTCGGGCAGGATGCCCAGGCGCATCGCCACTTCCTGATAGGCTTCCTCGACCTTGCCCATGTCCTTGCGGAAACGGTCCTTGTCCAGCTTCTCGCTGGTCTTGGCATCCCACAGGCGGCAGTTGTCGGGCGAGATTTCATCGGCCAGCACGATGCGCATGTTGTCGCCCTCGAACAGGCGGCCGTATTCCAGCTTGAAATCGACAAGGATGATGCCGATGCCCATGAACAGGCCGCACAGGAAATCGTTGATGCGCATGCTCAGCGCCACGATGTCTTCCATGTCATGCGGGCAGGCCCAGCCGAAGGCGGTGATGTGCTCCTCGCTCACCATCGGGTCGTTCAGGGCGTCGTTCTTGTAATAGAACTCGATGATCGGACGCGGCAGGCGCGTGCCTTCCTGGATGCCCAGCCGCTTGGACAGGCTGCCTGCCGCCACGTTGCGCACCACGACTTCAAGCGGGATGATCTCGACTTCGCGGATCAGCTGCTCGCGCATGTTCAGGCGACGGATGAAATGGGTGGGAATCCCGATATCGTGCAGGCGCAGCATCAGGTGTTCGCTGATACGGTTGTTCAGCACCCCCTTGCCGGTGATGATGCCCTTTTTCGCGCCGTTGCCGGCACTGGCGTCATCCTTGAAATACTGCACGAGGGTACCCGGCTCGGGTCCCTCGAAAAGGATCTTGGCTTTTCCTTCGTAAAGCTGGCGGCGGCGGCCCATACTCGTCCTTCACATAACGCTGCGGGCACGGGCCGGGAGCGGCCCCTCCCCTGATCGGCGGGATCTGCTGCTGGCATGACCCCTCATGCTGCGCATGCCATAGCAGCGTTCGGGGCGGGAAGATACCATTTTACCTATGTCCCCGCCCCGCGCGCCGCCAGATCAACCGGCTGGTAGCCCACCCGGTCCGGGGCGCCCGCGGCAAAAAACCATGAGTGCCGGTTATCCGCCGCCACCCCGATGGCCGATGAACTGCATGTGCCAAAGCCCGAGCGCGGCGGGATGTTGATCTCGCTGCCCGCAGGCAGGGAGCGGTCGGCCAGCAGGCCGGTCCATGCCGTCCAGTGCGGCGGCACGGGGCGAAGCGCCGCGCGGAAGCGCGGCAGGTGGCGGTGGATGCGCGGCATGGCCATGTCATCGGGGTCGGTGGTGGCGACCATGTGCACGCCGGGCGCAAGCGCTTCCACCTGTGGCTGGCCATAGCCGGGGCCACGGATGAAGAAGGCGTCCAGCCGGTCGGCCACGATCATGTTGAACGACCGCCACGCCCCCGCGTCGATCGTGGCGATGTGCTCCACCGCGGCGCGCGCGGTATCGAACCGGCCCGCCAGCAGCGGCAGCGCCCCGCGTGAGTTCTTGCCCGGCATGGGGCCAAGGCTGCCCACGCGGTTCATGATGCCCGCGACAACACCCGCATCATTGAGCGTAAGCCACGACCCGCCGGCCACCTGGTCCTGCCCGCCCACGATGCCGGGATGGTCGGGCCAGTGCCGCCCCGGCGGCAGCCAGGGGCGGTCAAGGCGCTCGTCACGGTTGGCCGCCATAAGCAGCGGCCAGTCCTGCGCCGGATCATGGGATATGACGACTGTGCACACGCCTTGCCATCCTGCTGTGTTATCTGCCCCGTGGCCGGGTCAGCCGCGCGCGGGGCCGGCCTCACCAAACACGCGGGTGAATGTATGGTCGAGCATCCGCAGGTGGGATGCGCTGTCCATGGCGCGGTCCAGCACCTCGGGCGGCACCCGGCCCGCCACGTCCGGGTCGGCTTCCAGGTTCTCGCGGAAGGTCTTCCCGTCCGGCCTGCCCAGCCGGGTCCATGTGGCCATGGCGTTGCGCTGGACGATACGGTACGCATCCTCCCGCAGGATTCCGGCGCGCGCAAGGGCCAGCAGCACCTCGCCCGAATGCACGACCCCGCCCAGGCTTTCGATATTGGCCTGCATCTGCTCGGGATAGACCACCAGCTTTTCCATCATGCCCGCAAGGCGCATGAGTGCGAAGTCCAGCCCGATCGTGCCATCGGGGCAGATGTTGCGCTCGACGGAGGAATGGCTGATGTCGCGTTCATGCCACAGCGCCACGTTCTCCAGCGCGGGAATGACGTGCGAGCGGACAAGGCGGGCAAGCCCCGTCAGGTTTTCCGACAGCACGGGGTTGCGCTTGTGCGGCATGGCGGACGAGCCCTTCTGCCCCTTGTGGAAGAACTCCTCCGCCTCACGCACTTCGGAACGCTGCAGGTGGCGCACTTCGGTGGCCAGCCGCTCGATGCCGCTGGCAATCACCGCCAGCGCGCAGAAATACGCCGCATGCCGGTCACGCGGAATGACCTGGGTGGACACATCCTCGGGCTTGAGCCCCAGTTTGGCCGCCACGTATTCCTCAACACGGGGGTCGATATGGGCATAGGTGCCTACGGCGCCGGAAATGGCGCAGACCGCGATTTCTTCGCGCGCGCGGACCAGACGCGCGCGGTTGCGGGCGAATTCGGCATAATGGCCCGCGATCTTCAGGCCGAATGATGTCGGCTCGGCATGGATGGCGTGGCTGCGGCCGATGGTCAGGGTGTGCTTGTGCTCGAACGCGCGCTTCTTCAGCGCCGCCAGCACGGCATCCAGGTCTTCCAGCAGCAGGTCGGTCGCCTGCACCATCTGCACCGACAGGCAGGTGTCCAGCACATCGGATGATGTCATGCCCAGATGCACGAAGCGGCTGTCGGGGCCGACCTTTTCCGCCAGCCATGTCAGGAAGGCAATCACGTCATGGCGGGTTTCGGCCTCGATCTCGTCAATGCGGTCAAGGTCGGCCTGCGAGAAGGCGGCCATGGCGGCATCCCCCTTCTCACGGATGGTCTTCGCGGCATCCTTCGGAATCGCGCCATAGTCCGCCATGGCCTCGCAGGCCAGCGCCTCGATCTCGAACCAGATGCGGTAGCGGTTCTCGGGCGACCAGATGGCGGCCATGACAGGGCGGGTATAGCGCGGGACCATGTTATGGGGTTTCCTTACGGCAGTGGCTCAATCGGAACGTGTGGCCGCCTTCCTAGCCAATTCTGATGGCGGCGTCTCCCTTATATTCATGCGCGCCGTGGCGGGGACATGCATGATCCGTCATGATGGGGGAGATTGCATGATTCATACCGGCGGCCCCATAAAGCCCTTGTGAA
This sequence comes from Komagataeibacter rhaeticus, assembly GCF_003207855.1. Classification (GTDB taxonomy): domain Bacteria; phylum Pseudomonadota; class Alphaproteobacteria; order Acetobacterales; family Acetobacteraceae; genus Komagataeibacter; species Komagataeibacter rhaeticus. The sequence goes on from NZ_NKTZ01000024.1 coordinate 27,171, forward strand.
GCCATGCCCGCGTACGGGCCAACAGCCAGGATCGTATCTGCCCATGTCCGCCTTCCTTTCCCCTTCCGCCCTGTACGCGCTGGCGCAGGTCGTCCTGATTGACGTGACCCTGGCGGGTGACAACGCCATCGTGGTGGGCATGGCGGTGCGCAACCTGCCGCACAGGGCGCGGCGAGTCGCCATCCTGTGCGGCGTGCTGGGGGCGGCGGTGATCCGTATCGGCCTGGCGCTGGTGGCGGTGCGGCTGCTGGCCATCATCGGGCTGACGCTGGCGGGCGGGCTGCTGCTTTTGTGGGTATGCTGGCGGATGTACCGGGAAATGCGCGGCACCGCCCCCGCGGAAGAGGGCACGCCCGCCCCCGGCTCGCTGCGCAATGCCATCATCCGCATCATCGTGGCCGACCTGTCCATGAGCCTGGACAACGTGCTGGCGGTGGCGGGGGCTGCGGGCGAGCATATCGGTGTGCTGGTGGCGGGGCTTGCGGTCTCGGTGGTGCTGATGGCGGTGGCGGCGTCGCTTATCGCGCGGCTGCTGGAGCGGTACCGCTGGATTTCGTGGGTCGGGCTGCTGGTGGTGCTGGCGGTGGCGATCGAACTGATCGTAAAGGGCGGGGGCGAGGTCTGGACCCATGTGGGGGGGGCGGCGTGATGCCGCGCGCCGCGCGCCCCGCACTGGCGGCGGGCGTGGCGCTGCTGGC
>NZ_NKTZ01000025.1 GCF_003207855.1 Komagataeibacter rhaeticus
TACGGGGGGTACCATCAACGGCACCGGCAGCCTGGAAATCCAGGCACAGGCCGTAGGCAGCGACACCATGCTGGCCCGCATTGTAAAGATGGTCGCGGCGGCGCAGCGCTCGCGCGCGCCGATCCAGACCGTTGCCGACCGGATATCGGGCTGGTTTGTACCACTGGTGCTGGCCATCTCCGTGCTGACCTTCATTGTCTGGTATGTCACAGGTCCCGCGCCGCGTTTCGGCCATGCACTGCTCAATGCCATATCGGTCCTGATCATCGCCTGCCCCTGCGCGCTGGGTCTGGCCACGCCGATGTCCATCATGGTCGGCACTGGACGCGGAGCGCGTGAGGGTGTTCTCGTCCGCAATGCCGAAGCATTGCAGGCGCTGGACAAGGTGGACACGCTGGTGGTGGACAAGACAGGCACGCTGACGGAAGGGCACCCGCGGCTGATCGGCCTTGACGTGACAGAAGGCTGGCAGGACACCGAGGTGCTGCGCCTGGCCGCATCGGTTGAAGCGCAATCGCAGCACCCGCTGGCGCAGGCTGTGGTGCGCGCGTTGAAGGACCGCCAAGGCGATCCCGCGCCGGTCAGTGATTTCGCCTCGCAACCCGGTCTTGGTATCAGCGGTACCGTTGACGGCCATCAGGTGGTGATTGGCAATGCCGAGCGGCTGAAACAGGCCGGTGCTGACACAACACCGCTAGAGGCAACAGCCACGGCACGGCGGAAGGGTGGCGCGGGTGTGATGTTCGTGGCGATCGACGGAAAACTGGCAGGGCTGATAGCCGTGGCCGATCCCCTGAGGGCGGATACTCAGGCCACCCTTGCGGCTTTGCATGCGGACGGTCTGCGCATTGTCATGCTCACCGGCGATAACGAGACGACTGCGAATGCGGTGGCGAAGGCAGCAGGCCATATCGCGGAAATCCATGCCGGGCTGAAGCCGCAGGACAAGGCGGACATCATCCGACGTCTGGAGGCATCCGGCGCGCGTGTGGCCATGACAGGCGACGGCGTGAACGACGCACCCGCCCTTGCTGCCGCCTCCGTCGGCATTGCCATGGGCACCGGAACGGACGTTGCCATCGAAAGTGCGGGCATCACGCTGGCGCATGGAAGCCTTGGCGCCCTGGTCCGCGCCCGGATGCTGGCGCATGCCACCATGCGCAATATCCGGCAGAACCTCGCCTTCTCGTTCCTGTTCAACGGGATCGGCATCCCGGTCGCGGCAGGCGCCCTCTACCCGGTTTTCGGCATGCTGCTCTCGCCCATGATCGCGGGCGCCGCCATGGCCCTGTCATCCGTCACGGTCGTCACCAATGCTCTCAGGCTCGGAAAAGAACCGGTGGCGGCAAGGCGCCCTACGGACCCACACCATACCGGTTCCATATAATTGGTCCGCTGTCGCTTTCATTGCGGACTTCTATGTACTATTAAAGGTTCTGCCAAAACGGACTACGCTAAAGGAGCAGATCAACTTGTATTTTTTGCTCCCTGTATGCAGGTTTTTACTGCTATACTAAATACAGTTCGAATTGTGACACTCACTGATCCGAACTCTCCCATAAATTTATGATCCCCCCAAAAAAACTGCAATATACGCAGCCGTAAGATCATCCATACACACGTAAAGCCCGCCCTGACCGGCGGGCTTTTTTGTGCTTGTATTTCAGGACATATCATGTCGAATACCAACCAGCATCCCGCCCTGACATTCGTCATGAGCGAACATCAACTCGTCAGCGTCGTCAGGCGATACCTGCCAGGCCACGAAAGTATCAACAGGGCCGAAGGTCTGGCCACGATGGGCTTGGGCGCTGCGGAAATGGCCGGTGCCGCAGGCCTGATGGCTACCCCTGAACCGTTGCTCAGCAAAGTTGGCGGCATTGCGCTTGCGGCCCATGGCGCCGACATGATGGCCGCCGGACAGCAGGCATGGAAAAATGGCACCGAACCGCACACCCTGACCGAACGCGCGGTGCATGCCATGATGCTGAAGGCCCATGCGCCCCCTGCTGTTGCCGATCTGGCCGGTCAGGCTGCGGATGCCATGATTCCCGCTGGCATACTCCATGCGGCAGCGCATTTCGCGGCAACGCGGGCCATGCGTGTTGCCACGGCAGATGCAAACCGCCTTGCCTTCAGGCAGGACGACATCACGACGGAGCACTTCCACCGGCCTGTGCAACGCATGGCCCAGCCCACACGGACACCCGCCAACCAGAACCTCCTCTCACCGCATCGGCAGAACCGGCTTGACCTCAACCATCATGAGGCGCCGGCCCATAACCGCAAGGCAGGCGGGCATGTGCTGCTGAAACACGTTGACCCGACCGAGGCATATATCGAGCGCCGGTTTACAAAGGAGAGACATCCGGTCATTTCATTCTTCATCTCGAAGGAAGAGGCTGAACGTGCTATTCACGCAGTGCTGCGGGATCATTCCCATAAGATTGATGCATGGCTCATGGACGCCAGAGATGGAAGTTCAGTTCACGTTGAAGGACATCTTTCAGGCAGCGGGGCTATTGTTGTCGAGAACACCGATCGGGCACGCAAAGCTGCGCGACATATAAGAGTTACAATTACTAAAAAAGAACATAACGGGATGATTTACTATGTGCAGACTGTTAGACTTTACTGATTATGAAATCCGCAAAATTTTTGATTGTCTGGCTGGCCTCGGTGCCAGTTCTTTAGGCGAAGATGCCGATATGTTTGGAGATACGCTGGAGGAAGCAATCCAGTGCGGACCGCGAACGCATGATCTTCCGTTCAAACTGCAAACGATCGCCGAATTAAAAACCTTACTGGCCTGCACCGATGCGGAAATCGACCGCATCAGTAAAGCTTTGCTTGGTATCATTCCAACAGTTGAGCCTGAAGAACCACCTGACTGGGGCAGTTTTCCCAGCCTGCGTGCATTCTGGTCTGCCGTCCTGCACGCCTTTGAACATGATCCCGAGGTGCAGGAACAGGGAGACGCCTGAGCCGGATAAGCAGGTTATCCGCCAATACTTATGTGGAAACGCATGTTGATCCGACCAAGATGTATCTCTGGCACCGGTTTATGAAGGAGCACCGTCCCGTCATTTTATTTTTAACTTCAAAGTAAGAAAAACACATATTGAAATATATACTTATGGAAGATGGACTATCATCGTTCAGTATGCAGGTCAGAAGCGCAGTAATGCATAGCGCATCAAAATTTCAATTACAAAAAAAGAACACAATGGGATGACATATTATGTCCATACCGTCCAACTTAACTAAATATGATCTTCATGATATGTTTCCTCGTCTAGCAGGCTGTCGGATTGGGCGCTGCCGTAGTGATGAGTGACGACGACGACGGTGTTTATGCGGCCGTCAGTCGCGTGATCCTGCGGCAATTGTATGCGAGGGCGACGAGCGTCCATTCTGTTGCGACGTTGGAGAGGCCACGGAGATGGAAACGGGTGAAGCCCATGGCGCTCTTGATGATACCGAAGACCGGTTCGACGGTCTGCTTGCGTAAGGCGTAAAGGGCTTTTGCCGGGTTCTGTTGCAGCCTGGCCTTCATTTCCAGGCGCCAGGGCTCGGTGATCCGGCGCGGCTCCCTGGGTGGTGGTTCTGGCCGGAAGTCATAAGGGCGCCGATTCACAGGGCGTCCGATGGCGACCAGCGGGTCCACGCCGCTGGCCTGCAATGTCTGGATGGCTTTGCCGCTGGCGAAACCCGTGTCGGCGAGGACGGTTCGTGGCAGGCCGATCCTCTCCTCCATACCCAGGATGGTGGCGGCGAAGCTGGGCGCGTCCGCCGTCGTTGCAACGACCCCATTTTCCAGGATCAACTGGCTGCCCTCGGCACAAACCACGGCCTGGGCATTGTAGGCTTGTCGGTATTCATGCGCGTCGGAGCGGCGCATCAGCCTGCTGTCCGGATCGGTCAGGTTGATCTGCCGGTCTGGTGGCGGTTCACCAACGCGGCAGACCATTACATCGACTACGCCTCGCCAGGACATGATTGACGGCCTTTGCACCAGGCGCCGCCGACGATCGGCTAACCGTCTGCTTGAAATTGAGCATGAACTCGGCAGCGAAGCAGAATTCATTTCTCCCTTTCTGCATGACTGTCCGGTAGCATGATGCACGCCTGAAGCAGAAAGAGAGGGCGTCAGGACGATTTTGTTTTTTGAAATGGATGACTGCAGGTGCTTATACGCCCGGCCTGTCGCATGTCATGGGAGACAAGAACGATGGCGGTTCCCCGCGTCTGTAAGGCCTGAAGGACACGCTCGATCCGGCCGGTTGAGGTCTCATCCAGCGCGGAACAGGGTTCGTCGAGCAACAGCACCTCGGGATGCAGTAAAATCGCCCGGAGCAGCGCCAGCCGCTGGCGTTCCCCCGTTGACAGGCGCGAAAGCGGTGTATGAAGACAGTGCCCCGCAAGCCCAAAAAACATCATGAGGCCTCGCACTTCATCGCTGTCCGCCATATGATCGGACCATCATCCAGGTTCGGCCGAGACATATTGCACCAGTCGACGCCATGCCTCCACGGGCATCCCGGAACAGCCGCACCGTCAATCAGGCAGCCTGTCAGCAAACGGGTCCAGTCGACTGGGGCGTTCGGGAACCTGGATCCGCAACTCAATACTCTCTGCCCGGAGATATTTCCGGATCGTATTGCGTGACAGTCCCGTCCGGGGTTCGATCTCGCGGATCGGAAGATGATCCCGGCAGTGCTACCGACGGATTACACTCAGAAGCTCCATGTCGATCACTCATCAAACCCCCAGCAGATGCTGCCGGGGAGTGTGAAGGCATGGGTCAGTTCTCGATGAAAATTTCCATACTACCCGGGTCAGTGCTCAGTGAAAATTAACAGTCGGGGCCATAGCGTGTCATGGTTCTTCGGCTGTCTTGCGCTCCTCTATGGCTTGGTCGAGAAGATCGAGCGCTCGAACTCTTTTCTCCGCAGAGCTGGCAATCAAGAACGAGAAAAGAGCGAAGCTGGTGGCAATTATAATCATCGCCCAGATAGGTGAAGGCCATTTCTCAAGTATTTGTTCTTTCATATTCGATTGCCATGCGGTGACAGCCGCGCCGACAGCCAGCCATGCCAGACCCGCTTTGGCGGGATTCCCACCGAGCAGGGTAGCCCGACCGGTCAGACCCTCGAACTTCCTGGCGTAGGTGCGGCGTGCGGTTTGCAGATCAGCCAGCGTGCTACGTTTGAGACGCTCGATATATGTGCGATCAGCATCCAATTCTTTCTGTGCGTAAAGCAGCGGCCATTCGTGTACATCTCGAAAAAACCCTACAATATCCTTCAGGGCCAGGAAAAAAATAACGACGAGCAATGGAATTGTAGAAATTTCTGCACCTAAAACAATAAAGAGAATGATGGAATATGTGGCACTCTCTTTTTTGATAAATGACAATAATAAAATTGAAAATAATATTATGGATATTAAACCAATCGGGATGAATATACATAAAAAATTAGCGATCTGTTTCTCCCGTTTTGATCTCCGGTCAGGCGCAGTTTCCCTGACAATCTCGCTAATGATGATAGGTAACGGTTCGGCAAGAAAGCTTTCCTCGGCTAATGTCTGCCGCGTTTTTCTTGAAACGATATGTAGGAGAGAGTGAAGCATAGAAACCACCTGTTCCTTCTTTTGCCATAGGGGCACAGGCATCTTGATATGGTTATGTGGCTTGTTGGTGACGTCTCCCGGCCTCAACTGGCCGGAATCGGGCTCTCGTTCGTAGGGTCGCGAGTCTGGCGCTTCGCGCGCGGCTCGCGGTCAATGCATTCCCACCCTGCCGACCTGGCCTGGTTCGGACATTATCCATGACATAAAGGGGAAAAACTGGCAGCTCACCACGGGATTTCGCGCCACTTTCGACCCGTTGCTCCGCGATGAACTGACTTATGTGGATCAGGGATATACGGGTCCAAAACCAGACGAGGCGGCCCGCACGCATGGTATCGCGCCTGAAGTCTGAAGTCGTCAGGTTGCCCGAAGTCAGGCGCATCATTGGCCGCCAGGTCGGGCGTTTCCAACCTGAACTTCCCAGAGTGGGTTAAGGGACGTTCAGAATGCTCCAACTGAATTGATAGTCAGGTTCCATTCCTCCTGTCGCAACCTGTGGACAACACGGGACAAGTGCCATTCTGTCTGTCCTCGTTGGTTGTCAACATCGTGGCCCTTGCAATCGCCGCAACCGTCACAAAACCGTATGGGCGCCCATTCTGGACATGGCCGTCCGCCCGCATACATCCTGAAACCCATCGCCGGTCTACGGCCCCATCCGGGAAATGAATGTAAAAGTGATAGGGCATTATAAAGATAATTCCTATCCAGCTGCCGTTCGTGTGACAATCATTGTTATATGAGCATCATTGTGGATCGACGGATCGGGGAAATGCAGCACCGTCATGGGCAATCCTGGTTGCCGGAGGAAGATGAGGCGTTGGAAGCGGCGCTTCGAAGCGGCGTTTCAGTCGATCAACTGGCGGACCATCATAAACGCAGCGTTGGCGCCATCCGCAGCCGGCTCAAGCGCCTGGGTCTGATAGAAACGGGGCCATCCACACCATCTGCTTCTGATTCTGCTGCCATCCATGCGGAGAAAGAGCCATTGGAAACGCGGCTCTCGGCAGGCATAGATCAACTTGTCGCAACCCTGCTCAATCTGAAGGAGCAGGCTGAGCTGGCGCCACCCGGACGGCGCGCCATTGCTACAGTGGCGCGGGCCTATGATTATCTCAACGTCCTTTTGCGTGAGACCGTGGCGCTGTCGCCCCTTTCAACCAGGGAGGCTCCATCGGATGATCCACTGCCAGACCGTTTCCGGGCGGCTCTGGCCAGCTCGGTAGAAAGCTGCGTGTCCGACCCGATGGATCAGATCATCGCCCTTCGGCTACTGGGACTGGTAGGAGATGGCGGGTATGTGACCCTCGCGCAACTCAGCCATGAGTTGGGCCGGAGTCGTGAGCGGATTCGACAGCGGCGCAACCGGGCCTTTAGAACGATTAACGCCGCCCTTCCACGGAGGAAGGGGAGCAGGGACCGGCTTCGCATTGTGCTGGCTGAACTGTCACCGAAAGCGGACTGGAGCAATCCGGCTGTGGCGGCCCGCGGCATTGTCAAATTCGTCAACGATAATGTCGTGGCGGCACAGCAGCTCACGCTGATGCTGATGATCGCTTCCGGCGCCCCTGGTCAGACGCCCGCCCTGCGCCATGCGGCCGGGCTGGCTGCCATGGAAGCCTGCCGGGATCCGGAACTGCTCGGGCATTGGAAGCTCGACCGATGGGCAGATGTGGCCTTGAAGGCCATCATGCATGGTCAGTTCGCCTATTTCAATGCACCTCCCCAAGACATGATCGGGCGGAAACGTTCCCCTGTTGAAGGAAGCCGGGGAGCCGCGATTCCCCTGCGCAGCGACAAGTTGGGGCGAATGGTGATGTGTGAATCAGGCATGGAAGTAAAAGTTTTTACCTGGCTTGAACGGTCGGAAGAGGTGTCCTGGTATCAGGAGCAACCAGTCGCCTTTCCTTATACGATGGAAGGGCAGGAGAAACTCTATTATCCCGATGCCGTGGTCCGGGACCGGGAGGGCAGGATTCTGGTGATTGAGGTGAAGCCGATCTTCAACATGTTCCGCCAACAGACCGTGGAAAAAGGCCTGGCGGCGATCAAGCATCTTCAGCCACGTGGCATAGGTTATCTTCTTGTCGATTCTTCCGGGCGTACCCTGTCCGACCTTGCGGGCCATCCTTATGATAGGGCAGTCGCGGAAAAGCTGGAGGCATTGTTCTCGCAGAGGGCTGTACCCTTCCGGGTCGCCAGAGACATTCTATCGAAGCCATCGGGCCAGTTTGATTTTGCTGCCTTTATCTCAATGGTGGTCAATCGGGACTGGGCCGTCACCCATATGCCGGTCACCATCTCCCGTCTGCCCATCGGTTCGTCCTTTCGTCCATTACTCGGGTTTGGCTGAGTCTCCGGTCGGGGAGCATCCATTCTCCCCCGCCTGTCTGCGCCATAACATGCCAGAGGGTGTTATCTGCCTCGGTGCCTGACTGGTGCAGTAATCAGGGATGACGCCTGCACGCGAACCGTATCCCTCTGATGTATCAGACGAAGAATGGTCTCTGGTTGTTCCATATCTGATCCTGATGCGCGAGGATGCGGAACAATGGCACCACGCATTGCGCGTAATGTTCAATGGATTGCGTTACGTGATCCGCTACGGGATGCGCTTTACCGCCATGGCCGGCGGTCTGCCAGCAATCCTGTAGCTGGATGGAGGCAGGCTGCCTCGAAGCCTGGTGCCGGACCCATGTGCCGTGCTGCGTATCGCCTCTGACCGCAGGACATGCCTTGGCAGAAAAGTGAGCCGTATCCCTGTTATGGCCGGGTGAATGACGGGACCGGCCGGGCAGGCAGGATCATGGCTGAAAGCGGCAGGTACCCGCCAAATATTCCGGGATTGATTATTGATGTCTCCTGATCATCTATATTCATCCATAACCAGACATGGCCTGACGATTTCTTTATCATAAACACCGTTTATGATATTATGTGTAATCTGTCTTGGACATCATGCGTCTGGCTGATCTACCACGGTTCCCAAGACATCCGGGCATGCATCCGTCTTTCAGGGCGGTGCATTGCTACGGAACCACTATGCCAGGAAGTCATTTACGGTTTTGCTTGTTGAGCATAAGTTTTGGGAAGTATCGATGCAGTACGCACATGACCCGGCGCTTCTTCTGGCGCGCTTCCAGTTCGCCTTTACCGTAGGCGTCCATATCATCTTTCCGGCCTTTTCAATCGGTCTGGCGGCCTATCTGGCCGTGCTGGAAGGGTTGTGGCTCAGGACCGGGCGCCCGGTATTCCTTGATCTGTACCGATACTGGATCAAGGTCTTCTCGATTGTCTTTGGCATGGGGGTCGTCTCGGGGCTGGTCATGTCGTACGAATTCGGCACGAACTGGTCGATCTTTTCCAAAAAGGCCGGGCCGATTACGGGCGTGCTCCTGTCCTATGAGGTCATGACCGCCTTCTTTCTGGAAGCAGGCTTCCTTGGCGTCATGCTGTTTGGCATGAACAGGGTGGGACGTGGGTTGCATTTTGCGGCCACATGCTGCGTGTCGGTCGGCACCCTGATTTCCATGACATGGATACTGTCCTCCAATTCATGGATGCAGACACCGCGTGGTTATACCATCGACCCCGCCACGGGCCGGTTCATGCCCGCTGACTGGCTGGCGATCATCTTCAACCCGTCCTTCCCGTTCCGTCTGGTGCATATGGGACTGGCGGCCTTCCTGTCGGTGGCCTTCATCGTGGGGGCCACGGGGGCGTGGCATATGCTGAAAGCCCGCAAGGCAGGAAAGATCTCCAGCGAGCCGGTGCGGGTCATGTTCTCCATGGCCATGTGGATGGCGGCCATCGTAGCCCCGCTCCAGATCCTTGCAGGTGACGCGCATGGCCTGAACACGCTCAAATACCAGCCGGTCAAGATTGCTGCGATGGAAGGGGACTGGGTCTCGGAAGATCATGCGCCCGAACTGCTGTTCGGCATTCCCAACATGAAGACCGAACATACGGATTATGCCATCAAACTGCCGCTGGCCGGATCGCTGATCCTGACGCACAGCCTGAACGGCAGGGTGCCGGGCATGAAGGACTTTCCCCGTGACCAGCGGCCGCCTTCACCGGTCATCTTCTTCTCTTTCCGCATCATGGTCGCACTTGGCATGCTGATGATGCTGGTGGGGCTGTGGTCCCTGTGGTTGCGGCGAAACAGCACCCTGTTCACCAACCCGGTTTTTCATCGTGTCGCACTCTGCATGGCGCCCGCGGGCTTCCTTGCCCTGCTGTGCGGCTGGGTCACGACCGAAGTGGGGCGCCAGCCCTGGACCGTCTATGGCCTGCTGCGCACGTCTGACAGCGTATCGCCGGTTGCCCTGTCCTCCATGGCGTTTTCGATGACGGCGTTCGTGGTGGTCTACGTGCTCGTGTTCGGTTCCGGGATGGGCATTCTGGTCCGCATGCTGGGCCGTGCGCCGCAGGAGGGCGAGCATGAGACCCCGCCCTCCCACGCATCCGGGATTCTGGCCACCAGCATGCATCCGGGCGTGATTGATCCCTCCACTGGCAAAGGAGCCTGAGGCATGATGGACTTCGTATACTGGCTCCCTATCATATGGGCCGTCATTCTGGTGGCCGCCATCTCGATCTATGTCGTCCTTGATGGCTTTGACCTTGGCATCGGCATGCTGTTCGCACTTGAACGCCATCCGGACCGCCGGGATGTGATGGTCAACACCATCGCCCCCGTATGGGATGGGAACGAGACCTGGATGGTGCTGGGGGGTGCCGTGCTTTACGGGGTTTTTCCCGGTGCCTACGCCACCCTGCTGCCGGCCTTCTACCTGCCGATCATATTGATGCTGCTGGCACTGATCTTTCGCGGCGTGGCGTTTGAATTCCGTGTCATGACGCGCGGGACGGGACGGGAAGGGCTGTGGAATACCGGTTTTATGGCCGGCTCCGCCATGGCCGCCTTCTGTCAGGGCACGATACTGGGTGGCGTGGTGCAGGGCATCAGGGTTGTCGATGGGGCTTTTGCTGGGGGGCCATTTGACTGGCTGACACCGTTCAGCATCCTGTGTGGCCTGTCCGTCATGTGTGGTTATGCCCTGCTCGGCGCAACGTGGCTGATCTGGCGCACCACTGGCGTGCTGGAGGAATCCTGCCGCCGCTGGGCTGCCCGGCTGGCCGTGGGCCTGTTCATCGGCATTGTCGCGGTCAGCCTGTGGACGCCGCTGCTGCATGCCCCTTACCTGCGGCGCTGGACCGACTGGCCGAACATCCTGTTCGTGGCACCCGTGCCGGTTCTTACGGTGGTACTCGGCGCGCTGTTCGTCATGGGGCTGCGCAGGGGGCATTCAAAGGGGCCGTTCCTGTGCGCGCTGGGCTGGTTCTTCCTGTGTCTGTCCGGACTGGGGATTACGGTGTGGCCCTATGCCGTGCCGCCGGGCCTGACGCTGTGGGATGTGTCATCCCCGCCGTCCAGCCAGTTCTTCCAGCTGATCGGCACCGCCATCCTGCTGCCGGTCATCCTGACCTACACGATCTATTCCTATCACGTCTTTCGCGGAAAGGTGACGGAAACCGATGGGTATCACTGATATTGTCCGGGGGAACGGAGATGACGCGCCACCCCGCGCCGGGGTTCGGGTCGCATGGTTCGTTGCGATCTGGTCGTTGAGCACCCTCGTATTTTTCGGGGCGGCGTCCCTGCTTCACCTGATCATTCCCAGGTAAAACGGGCGGTATGACCGCCCGACATTCCCCTCCCGCCAATAAGGGATCTGGTCCCATGCTTTTTGACTTTGAACGTGACTTTGCTGGCTCCCTGCGCTGCATTCCGATGATCGCCCGCCAGAAGCTTGATATTGTCGGCATAAAGCTGAGCCTGCGGCAGTGGAGCCGGTTTACGCGCGAAGAAAGGGGCCAGCTGGCCGACCTGCCGTGCGAAACCGTGCCCGAACAGGCTACCTATCGCGCACTGGTAGCCCACCTGATCGCGGCCCGCAGTGACGAGCCCCTGCGCCAGCTTGCGACCCGTGGGCTGGAAGCCTGGCAGGAGGAAGACCAGATGCCCGACGCGGTCAGAACCCAGGCACAGGCTGATGGCATAGCCCCACCCACGCCGAGGCAATGGGCCGCGCTACTGCCGCTCCAGCGATTTGCCCTGGTGAAGCTGGCCCGCTCGAAGCATGAAAATGAAAATTTTGTGCCAGCGATGCGGGAGTTCGGTCTTGTGCAACAGCATGCGGGACTGCTGCATGATGCGGGAGCTTCCCCCGGTTCCGCAGCCGTATCGCCTGCCCGCTTCCGCCTGCCCAACTGAATAAAGCCAAGAGGGTCGAGATCATGAGCAACGACAAAACGCCCGAATACAAACCCTATCATCATCCGGCTGGCGGGTGGGGGGCTGCTGGCGCGACCGCGAAGGTGCTGATGGAACAGAGTGTTCTGGTCAAGGGATCACGCGGGCTGCTGGCCATGAACCAGCCGGGCGGTTTCAAATGCCCAAGCTGTGCCTTCCCCGATCCCGACCATCGCAAGACGCTGGAATTCTGTGAAAACGGGGCCAAGGCACTGGCGCATGAAGCAACGAAGGCACGCGTGACGCGGGAGTTCTTTGAAAAATACACTGTCACCGAACTGATGCAGAAAAGCGATTACTGGCTGGAAATGCAGGGCCGCCTGACCGAGCCGATGCGCTACGATGCTGAAAGTGACCGCTACGTGCCCGTGGCATGGGATGATGCATTTGCCCTGATCGGCCAGCACCTGCGCGCCCTCGACAGCCCGCATCAGGCCGAGTTCTATACATCCGGCCGCACGGCGAACGAGACCGCGTTCCTTTATTCGATATTCGTGCGTGAATTCGGCACCAACAATTTTCCCGACTGCTCGAACATGTGCCACGAGCCGACCAGTCGTGGCCTGCCGCCTGCCATCGGCATTGGCAAGGGTACGATCGTCATGGGCGATTTCGAACATGCCGAGGCGATATTCGTGGTGGGGCAGAATACCGGCACCAATTCGCCGCGCATGATGACCAACCTGGTCGAAGCCCGCAAGCGCGGCGTGCCGATCGTGCTGATCAACCCGATGCCCGAGCGCGCGCTGATCCGCTTTACGGAGCCGCAGGACGTGCTGCAGATGGGCACGTTCGGTTCGACCCCCATTTCCAGCGAATTCGTGCATGTGCGCATCGGTGGCGACCTGGCCGTATTCAAGGGCATGATGAAGGCGCTTTTTGAGGCCGAGGCACGCGGCGAAAAGGTGCTGGACCTTGACTTCATCAACGACCATACGGCGGGCATGGAAGCCCTGCGTGATGATGTCATGGGCTGTAGCTGGGCGGACATCACCCGCATCTCGGGCATAACCGAGGAACAGATCCGCAGGATTGCGGATATCTACATGAAATCCAACGCCACGATCATCTGTTACGGCATGGGGCTGACGCAGCATCAGGAAGGGTCACGCCTGATCCAGCAGGTCGCCAACCTGCTTTTCCTGCGCGGCAATTTCGGCAAGCCCGGTGCCGGTATCGCGCCGATCCGTGGTCATTCCAACGTGCAGGGTGACCGCACGGTTGGCATTGATGAAAAACCGACCCAGGCCTATCTGGACCGGGTGCGGGACGTTTTCGGGTTTGAACCACCGCGCGAACACGGGCACCATGTGCTGGAAGCGGTCGAGGCCATGGAAGCGGGCACCGCCAGGGTGTTCTTCGGCATGGGGGGCAATTTCATCCGCGCCGTGCCCGATACGGATCGTTCCTATGCCGCCATGCGGAACCTCAACCTGACGGTTGGCGTGGCGACAAAGCTGAACCGGGGGCATCTGGTGCATGGCAGGGACGCGCTCATCCTGCCGGTTGTTGCCCGTTCGGAAATCATCCGTACGGAAGCCGGTGAGCAGTTCGTGACCATTGAGGATGCGATGTCAAACGTGACGGCTTCGCGGGGGGTATTCGAACCCGTAACCGAACATGTGCGGCCGGAAACGGAAATTGTCTGCCGCATGGCCATGGCAACGCTGCCTGACTCCCGCACGCCGTGGGCGGATTATATGGTTGATTACACCCTGATCCGGGACAGGATTGCCGAGGTCTATCCTGAAATCTATGCGGACTTTTCTGAAAGGATCAAGAGTCCGCATGGCTTCCATCTCGACATTCCACCCCGGCGGCGTGTGTGGAAGACACCCAACGGCAAGGCGAATTTCCTCGTGCTGCCGGGACTGGAGGTCAACGTGCCGGTCAAGGACACGGCCATGCTGCGTCTTGCGACCATTCGTTCACATGACCAGTATAATACGACCATCTACAGCAACAGCGACCGCTATCGCGGGGTGTACAACACCCGTCTTGTCGTGTTCATGAACAGGGATGACATGGCAGAACGGGGCCTGACGAATGGTGCGGTGATTGGCCTTGAAACCTATAGCGATGACGGGGTCAGGCGCTATGTCGATGGGCTGAACGTGCTTGACTACCCCATGCCGCGCGGTGCCATAGCCGGATACTACCCGGAACTGAATCCGTTGCTGCCGCTGGATTACTTTGACGAGATCAGTGGAACGCCTGCTGCCAAATCCATCCCGGTAAAAGTCGTGGAAAGTGTTGCGGCAGCCCCCCCAATCCGCATTGCCGGCTGACAGGGCAGGGGCCATGGATGATGATGACGGCAGACGGTCGGTCCCATGCCGCCTTCCCGCCCGTTATCGGGCGGGAAGCTCCGTACCCGTCTTTCTGCCACGACAGGAACCGGCCCGCGCGCCGTTATGCGCGGTGGTGCTGACGATGGCGAGGGTGACCGGCAGTTGCGTGCCTTCCCGCCACGGATATGGCGCCACAGGACGGACCGCTATATTAAGGAACATGCGCGCCATCATGCATCAATGTCGCGCGGGGGGGGGGGGGCAGCATACCGGCGGAAAAAAAAAATCGAAATGCATGATGTCGGGGGATGATATGGGCTTCATGTACGGTCCCCATGGCCTGGGGGGGCGCGAACCATGACGGCATTGCTGTATGGGCTGGTCCTGGCGGGGGGCGCGAGCCGCCGCATGGGGCAGGACAAGGCGGCGCTGCCCTATGGTGGCCGGCCGCAGCTTGCCCGTGCTTTTGACCTGCTGGGGCGCCATGTCAGGCGCTGTTTCGTCTCGATACGACCCGATCAGGGGCACGACCCGCTCCGGGCGTCCTATCCCTGTATCGTGGACCGGAAGGGAATGGGGGAAAAACTGGACGGCGGGCCAATGCTCGGCGTGCTGTCGGCCCATGCGGCGTATCCGGATGTGGCCTGGCTGGTCGTGGCCTGTGACCTGCCCATGCTGGATGACAGGACGCTTGCAACCCTTGTTGATGAACGCAATGCGGATATGGATGCCACGGCCTATCTGAGTGAAGGCGACGGACTGCCAGAGCCGCTCTGCACGATATGGGAACCCGCGATGCTGGCAAGCCTGCAGGAACATGCGGCCTGCAGGAAAATCCGGCTGCGGCAGATGCTCGCCAGTTCACCGGTGCGCTTTCTTGCCCCGCCGGGAACCGGCGCGCTGGAAAACGTCAATTCGCCTGATGAGCGGGACCGGGTACTAAGGCGCCTTGCGCGTTATGGACAGGAAGCAGGATGCTGAATATCGAGTTGCGGTATTGCGCGCGGCTTCAGGATGCTGTGGCGCGCGCATGCAATACGCGGGACGGCAGCCCCGGTGCATGCCGTTACATCCGTGATGAAATCAGGCGGCATATCCCGATATGGAAAAATGGGCGTTACGTGAACGGTGTGACGTAACGGGCTTCCTGCCACATCCCGTGAGTATTGATACACTGCCCCAGATGACCCGAGGCCGCCGTAATGTCTGCCCTTTTCCTTCCATTGGATGTCAGCACCCTGTCCCGCCCGGATGAGCCATTCAGCCTGAATGTGGCCGAGGAGGTTCCGGTCAGTCTCCTGTTCAACGGCATTTTCCCGTATGGCACGATGATGATGACGCCGGCGGACCTGAAAGATTTTGCCTATGGATACTGCATGACCGAACGGATCGTGGCTTCGGTTGCGGATATCCGGTCCGTGGATGTCGCGGAGACGCAGGATGGGCTGTCGCTTGATATTTCCATAAAGGGTGCGGCATTGACGCGTCTCATGCGCCGTGATGTCCGCATGCGGACTGGTCATTCCAGCTGTGGCATATGCGGAAGCGAGACGGTACCGGCATACGATGCCGTGGCCGCGACACCGCTGCCGGACGGTCCCCGCCTGTCGGTGGTAGCAATACGCGGGGCATTACATGAACTGCGCGGGTGGCAGACGCTCAATGCCGCGACGCGCATGGTCCACGCGGCAGCGTGGGCGGACAGGAACGGTAATATCCACATGATCCGCGAAGATGTGGGACGGCATAATGCGCTGGACAAGCTGATCGGTGCGCGCGCCTGCCATCCGGATGCGGATGCCCTGCATGGGGGATTCTGCCTGCTGACAAGCCGGTATTCGTTTGAAATGGCGCTCAAGACGATACGGGCGGGCATTGCCGTCGTGGTTGCGATTTCGGCCCCGACCTATCGTGCCTTCCGTGCGGCTGAAAAAATGGACCAGACCCTGATTGCCGTTGCCCGTCATGACGGGCAGACACTGTTCTGTGGCGGCAGGCGACTGGTCTGGTAGGCCGCCTTTTTTTCCGGCAGTGCGGGCACGCGGCCAACTGGCAGGGGCGGGGCAGGCCATGCCTGCCCCCGGCCGTGGCGCGGATGGGCGGCCGTCGAAAAATGTTTTGACATCGCATTATTCCGTGTGCAAATGGAAAACAGCGCAGGTTTCCTTACAGACTCGTTCATCAATGGCGGTGAATGAGGGGAAAATGGCGCAATCGGTCACGACGACACCCGGACGGCCAACGATGGCCACCGTGCCTGAAAAAGGCGTCTCCGTCATGCTGCTGGATGGAGACTGGATGCGATGACGTGGACAAAGGATTCCTCAAGGCTGGAAACCCGCGTACTCTTCTGGCGGCGTTCCTTTACTTCGATGTCTCGTTCATGGTGTGGGTCCTTCTTGGGCCGCTGGGAATTTCGATTGCCCATGACCTGCACCTGAATGCCGGCCAGAAGGGGCTTCTGGTTGCAACCCCGGTGCTGGCCGGTGCCCTGCTGCGTGTGCTGGCCGGTGCGCTTGTTGATCATTTCGGGCCGCGCCGGGTTGCAATCGGCGCCCAGATCCTGGTTATCGCGGGTCTGTCCCTGACATGGCTGATCGCGCCGCACAGTTATGGCGCCCTGTTCGGGGTTGCACTGGTGCTGGGTGTGGCCGGGGCCTCGTTCGCGATCGCCCTGCCACTAGCCTCCGCATGGTATCCGCCCCAATATCAGGGCACGGCGCTGGGTATTGCCGGGGCGGGCAATTCCGGTACGGCGCTTGCCTCCCTTTTCGCGCCGGGTCTGGCTGTCCTTTATGGCTGGGTCAATGTGCTGGGGCTGGCAACCCTGCCGCTGACTGCCGTTCTGGTCGCGTTTGTATTCCTGGCAAGTGAACCGCCGCAGCGTCGTTCCGGTGGCGGACTGGTAACGTGGCTGCCCGTGTTGCGTAGCGGCGGCTGCTGGTTGCTGATGTTTTTCTATGGCGTGACGTTTGGTGGCTTTGTAGGGCTTGCCGCGTTCCTGACCATCTATTTCAATGACCAGTATGGCCTGCCGCCCGCCCTTGCCGGAAGCTGTACGGCAATGGTCGTGTTTGTCGGGTCGTTTGTGCGCCCGCTCGGGGGCGCCATGGCCGACCGGATCGGGGGGGCGCGCGCCCTGCGCATCCTGTTCGGGCTTGCCGTCGTCATTTTTGCGATGATCGGCTTCGGCCTGCCAACAATCTGGTTTGCATTTCCGGCTTTTTTCCTTGGCATGGTCGTGCTGGGGCTGGGCAACGGGGCCGTATTCCAGCTTGTGCCCACGCGCTTCCCCGGCCGGGTCGGGGTCCTGACCGGGCTGGTGGGCATGAGCGGTGGGGTGGGGGGATTCTATCTGGCATCCTCCCTTGGTGCCGCGCGGCAGGCCACCGGCTCCTATGGACCGGGATTTCTGGGTTTTGCCATGGTTGCCCTGGTAGCGTTCGTGTGTGCTGGCGTGTGCCACCGTCGCTGGGCGGCTGAACGGCCCCGGCTATCGGCTGAAGCCGATGCGGCCCTTCCTTCATAATCATCAGATCAGGAACGTATCCCGTGACCTGTATTTCCGCTGCACGCTGGCCTGCTCCGCTCGCGGCCGGCCTTACCGCCCTGCTGGCCAGCCTGTGTACGGGCCATGCGGCCCATGCCGATACGCCGCCTGTTGCGGGCGTGAGGGTCGCCTCTCCCCTGGCAGTATCTTCTTCGCGGTCGCCAAAGGGCGCCATCCACCACCTGACCCTGCCACACAGTCCTGACTGGGGGGTGTTCAATGCGGGAAAGGGGGCCGCGGCCGGGTTCGGGACCGTTGGCGGTTTCGGTCAGGCGCGCTGGGCCGAGGACTGGAGCGACATTGTCAATACACCGCCTGAACAGCGGCGCAATGACTGGTTCAACCGCCTGAAATACATTCCCCTGACGGACAGGGGGGATATCTGGCTTTCCCTCAGCGGGGAGGAGCGGTTGCGCTACGTCTTCGAGAACCAGCCGCTGATGGGAACCGCGGGCAAGACCAACGCCAGCCGTGTGCTGCTGCGCAGCCAGTATGGCGCGGACCTGCATCTGGGCGAACATGTCCGCGCCTATGCCGAGTTCCTGTGGGGGGAGGCGGGGGGATCGAACTATTATGGTTACCAGACCGGGGTGCAGCGTGAGCGCCTGGATCTCCAGCAGGGTATTCTGGAGGTAAAGGGCAGGATGCTGGGGGCCAGGATGGGTGTGATCGGCGGTCGCCAGATCTTTCTCGACGCGCCCGTTTCCATGCAGTCCGCGCGCGACCTGACCAATGCCCAGCAGTCATGGGACGGATTTCGTGGCTATGCGGTGTGGAAATCCTTCCGGCTGGACCTGTTCGACTTCATGCAGACCAACAAGCTGCCGCGCAACGTGTTTGCCGATGGCACGAACTACAGTGCCCGGATGTATGGTATCTATACATCAACGGCCCTGCCGAAATTTTCGGTCATGGGGCAGAAAAGCCAGATTTTTGCCGATGTATTCTTCATTGACTACCTGTTCAATGGTGCCTCGGCGGCGCTGGCCACGACAACGGGCACGCAGGCCGGGTCAACCCGGCGGGACAATATCGGCTCACGCGTGTGGGGCAATGTCGGCCCCTTTGACATCAGCCTGACCGGCGTGTTCCAGGGCGGCGAATTCCGCCCTGCCGGTGGCGGGGCGACGCGCGCGGTGCGGGCCTATGCCGTTAACGGTACAATGGGATGGACGGCAAGGGGCATGAAGGCAAAACCATCCATTGCTCTGCAGGGGGACCTGTTTTCCGGTGGTTCCTATCACAGCAGGGACGGCGCGGTTGGCACATTCGCAACCCCCTATTTCCCGTTGCCCTATTATAATGACGTGACGCTGGCCCTGACATCGCAGAACCTGGTCGGTATCGGGCCGGTCGTGACCGCCGCACCGCTGGCGAACCTGCATCTCAGGCTGCATGTGCCTGTTTTCTGGCGGGAAAGCACGCAGGACGCGGTCTATGGCACCGGCCGGATCTATAGCTGGCGCAACGGTCTTTCGGGCGGTTTCATCGGCACCACACCCCAGACCCAGCTGGCCTGGAATTTCGCGCCGCACTGGACCTGGACACATGACATCGCAGGTTTCGTCGCCTCCCGGGGCATGCGTCGCGCGGGGGCGAAGGACGGGGCGTTCTACATGCAGACCATGGAATTCAAGTTCTGACAGCCGCGCGTATGACAGGAGACAGGATCATGACCGCAACGCGAAACATCATCATCATCGGCAATGGCATGGTTGGGCATTACTGTGCCGAGCAGCTTGTGGCGCAGGGTTTGCATGAAAACCATGCGATTCATATTTTTGGCGACGAAATCCATGATGCCTACGACCGCGTGCACCTGACCGGGTATATGAACGGGCACGACGCCCTGGCGCTGCGCCTGCATGCGGATGGTTTCCATACCCATCACGGCCTGACCCTGCATCGTGGTGTCAGGGTAACGCGCATTGACCGTGCGGCGCGGATGGTGGAAAGCGCGGAAGGCCCGCTGTCTTATGATACACTGATCCTTGCCACGGGTTCCATGCCGTTCGTGCCGCCGGTTCCGGGCAATACGGGCACGGCAGGACTGGTCTATCGCACACTGGATGATCTGGACATGATCCGGGCGGCGGCGGAGGGCGCATCGCACGGCGTGGTCATCGGTGGTGGCCTGCTGGGGCTGGAGGCGGCAAACGCGCTGGCGGGGCTGGGACTGTCCACTGCCGTGGTCGAATTCGCGCCGCGCCTCATGCCTGTGCAGCTTGATGATGAAGGCGGGCAGGCCCTGAAGCAGCGGATCGAGGCACTGGGGATTGAGGTACTGACATCCCATGCCACGCAGCGGATCATTGCGGGCGAGACACAACGCCACCGGCTTGTCTTTGCCGACGGCACATTCCTTGAAACCGATCTGGTCGTGTTTTCCGCCGGTATCCGCGCACAGGACCGTCTGGCGCGGGACTGTGGGCTTGAAATCGGCCCGCGCGGCGGTGTCGTGATCGACGGGCAATGCCGTACATCCGACCCGGCCATCTACGCGATCGGGGAATGCGCGTGCTGGAACGGGCAGGTTTTCGGACTGGTGGCGCCGGGCTACACCATGGCGCGCACGCTGGCGGCTACCCTGGCGGGAGAGGACGCCGCCTTTGCCGGAGCGGACATGTCCACCAGGCTCAAGCTGCTGGGGGTGGATGTCGGCTCGATTGGAGATGCCCATGGCGCGACACCGGGCAGCCGGAGTTACCGCTTCATCGGGGAAGTGGACGGGTCCTACCGTCGCCTTGTGCTCTCGGCCGATGGCAGTCGGGTGCTCGGGGCCGTGCTGGTGGGGGATAACGCCTATTACGACACGATCCTGCAATATGTGCAGAACGCCATCAGGCCCCCGGCCGACCCGGCGGCGCTGATCCTGCCACGTGGGGAGGGGGCGGACCTGCTGGGGGCTGACGCGCTGCCCGATACGGCCATGATCTGCTCGTGCCACAATGTGACGAAAGGGGCGATCTGTACTGCCATCGAGGGGGGCTGCACGGATCTTGCCGCCCTGAAGCAGTCCACTAAGGCCAGCACCGGCTGTGGCGGGTGTTCGGGCCTGCTCGGGAACGTGTTCGAGACGGAACTGGAGGCGCGCGGCATCGCGGTTGACCATAGTCTGTGCGAACATTTTTCCCATACCCGGCAGGAACTGTATTCGCTTGTCCGCGTGCATGGGATCCAGACATTTGAAGACCTGATGGCGCAGTATGGCAATGGCGGTCTGGGCTGTGACATCTGCAAGCCCGCTGTCGGGTCCATCCTGGCATCCGCATGGAACAGGCCGATCACGGACCCGCTCTATATCCCGCTGCAGGACACGAATGACACGTTCATGGCCAACATGCAGAAGAACGGTACGTATTCGGTCGTGCCCCGCATAGCCGGGGGTGAGATTACACCCGAAAAGCTGATTGTCCTGGGGCAGGTGGCAAGGAAATACGGCCTGTATACCAAGATCACCGGCGGCCAGCGCATCGACCTGTTTGGTGCGCGGCTGGACCAGTTGCCCGATATCTGGACCGAACTGCTGGATGCGGGGTTCGAGACCGGGCAGGCCTATGGCAAGTCCACCCGCACCGTAAAATCCTGCGTGGGCAGTACATGGTGCCGCTATGGCGTGCAGGACAGCGTGGGCAAGGCGCTGGATCTGGAAAACCGCTACAAGGGCCTGCGCTCCCCGCACAAGCTCAAATTCGCCGTGTCCGGCTGTACCCGCGAATGCGCGGAGGCACAGAGCAAGGACGTGGGCGTGATCGCGACCGAGAATGGCTGGAACCTTTATGTCTGCGGTAATGGCGGCATGCGCCCGCGCCATGCGGAACTGTTCGCGACTGATCTCGATGCCCCAACGCTGGTGAAATATATTGACCGTTTCCTGATGTTCTATATCCGCACGGCGGACAGGCTGCAGCGGACCTCGGTCTGGCGTGAAAACCTGGAAGGTGGACTGGCGTATCTCAGGGATGTCATCATCAACGACAGCCTTGGCATCTGCGCGGAACTGGAGCGGCAGATGCAGATGGTGGTGGACCACTATCATTGTGAATGGCGCGATGCGCTGACGGATCGTGAGAAACTCAAGCGGTTCCGTACCTTCGTCAATGACAGTCGTCCCGATCCCGATATCCGCACCATGCCCGAACGTGATCAGGTCCGTCCGGCCGAAAACCTGCCCGCAGCCACGGCACCGGCCGGCCCGCAGGACTGGACCGAACTGTGCGGGCTTGATGACCTGGTGGCCAAGTCAGGTGTCGTGGCCTGGCATGACGGCAGCCAGATTGCCCTGTTCTACCTGCCTGCAACAGGGGACGCGCCCGCCCGGGTCTTTGCGATCGACAACCACGATCCATTCTCGAACGCCAACGTGATCGGGCGCGGGATCATGGGGGACCTGAAGGGGCAGCTGGTGGTGGCGTCCCCGCTGTACAAGCAGCATTTCCGTCTGGTGGACGGACAGTGCCTGGAAGATCCCGCCATCCGGCTGCGGACATGGGACGCCCGTGTGGAAAACGCAAAGGTGGCGATCCGGGCCAAGCCAGTCGCAGCCCCGCCGGAACCCGTATCGGCCTGACCCGATGGCGCGGGAGGACATCCGCACGGTCTGCCCCTATTGCGGGGTGGGCTGTGGGGTCATACTGGAAGTGGAAAACGGTCGCATTGCAAAGGTGCGGGGGGATGGCGCGCATCCCGCCAATGGCGGCCGCCTGTGCACGAAGGGCAGTTCGTGTGACAGGCCCATCCTTTCCGACCAGCGCCTGCACCATGCCGCGATCCGCCCCGCGCGGGGGGAAAAGGCGGTTTCCGTTGCCATGCGGCAGGCCATCGACACCACGGCGGCACGGCTGCGTACCATCCTGGAGGTGCATGGGCCGGATGCCATTGCCTTTTACGTGTCCGGGCAGATGTCGCTGGAGGCGCAGTACCTCATCAACAAACTGGCCAAGGGGTTTGTCCGCAGCCAGCATATTGAATCCAATTCCCGCCTGTGCATGGCTGCGGCCGGGACTGGCTACAAGCTCTCGCTGGGGGCTGATGCCCCGCCGGGGAGTTATGAGGATTTCGACTGCACCGACCTTTTTTTCGTCATTGGCGCCAACATGGCCGACTGTCATCCCATCCTGTTCCTGCGGCTGATGGACCGCAGGCGGGCGGGTGCGCGGCTGATCGTGGTCGACCCGCGCCGGACGGCCACGGCGGAAAAGGCCGATCTGTACCTGCCGATCCGCCCCGGTACGGATCTGGCACTGCTCAATGGCCTGCTCCACCTGCTGGTGAAAAACGATGCGATCGACAGGGATTTCATTGCCCGCAACACAACGGGGTGGGCGGCGATGGAACCCTTTCTGGATGACTATGCCCCACAGACCGTGGCGGAAATCACCGGCCTGCCGGTTGACGACATCCTGACCGCCGCGCGATGGATCGCAGAGGCCGGGGAATGGATGAGCCTGTGGACCATGGGCCTGAACCAGAGCGTGGCCGGCACATGGAACACGAATGCGCTGTGCAATCTTCATCTTGCCACCGGCGCCATCTGTCGCCCCGGTAGCGGTCCGTTTTCGCTGACCGGACAGCCCAACGCCATGGGCGGGCGCGAGATGGGCTACATGGGACCGGGGCTGCCCGGCCAGCGCAGTGCGCTGGTGGCGGCGGATCGCGCCTTTGCCGAGGAACAGTGGTCTCTGCCCCCGGGCACCCTGCGCGAGGCGGGCGGCCACGGCGTGATTGCCATGTTCGAGGCTATGGAGCGCGGTGAGATCAGGGCATGCTGGGTGATCTGCACCAATCCCGTCGCGACCGTCGCCAACCGGCGGCATGTGGTCCGGGCGCTGGAGGCCGCGGAATGCGTGATCGTGCAGGATGCGTTCGTGGATAGCGAGACGGTGCGTTTTGCCGATATCGTGCTGCCTGCCGCCCTGTGGGCGGAGGGGGATGGCGTACAGGTCAGTTCCGACCGCACCATGACACTGGCCCGCGGGGCGGTGCCACCGCCGGGCGAGGCCCTGCCCGACTGGGACATCATTGCCCGCGTGGCGCGCGCCATGGGGTTCGGGCAGGATTTCGCCTTCACCTCCGCTGCCGAAATATTCGCGGAGGCCAGCCGGTTCAGCAATCCGAAGACCGGCTATGACATTACGGGCATAAGCCACGCACGCCTGCGCAAGGGGCCGGTGCAGTGGCCGGCCCCCGCCGGGGACAGGCAGGACCGGCACCCGATCCGCTACCTTTCCCCCGATGGAAGGGGCCCCGTCTTCGCCACGCCCGATGGCAGGGCGGTCTTTTTTGCACGCCCGTGGATGCGGCCGGATGAATGGCCGGATGCGGAATATCCCTTCGTGCTGAACAGCGGCCGGCTACAGCACCAGTGGCATACACTGACCAAGACCGGGCGTGTGGAGAGCCTGAACCGGCTCAATCCGGGGCCCTTTGTGGAAATGGCGCCGCCTGATGCCCACGCGCTTGGCCTGAAGGATGACGATCACGTCACGATCACGTCACGGCGGGGGCGGATCGTTCTGCCGGTCCGGATTTCCACGCGGGTCAGGGTCGGCACCTGCTTTGCCCCGTTTCACTGGAATGACCGTTTCGGCGAAGATCTGGCGGTCAATACCGTTACGCCGGACGCCGTTGACCCGATTTCGCTGCAACCCGGATTCAAGCTCTGTGCGGTGGCGCTGGAACGTGTGGAAAAGGCCGCATGTCCGGACGCCGATGATGGGGAAACCGCCATGAAAGGACAGCCTGCCATGAGACTGCGTGCCCTTGCCGGCCACCTTGGCCTGGAGTGGTCGGACCAGCCGGTTGCCGCCGCCCTGCCGGACGCGGCGCGGGCATGGCTTGCCGGATTCCTCGACGGGCTGGAAATTGCGCCCCCTGATGCGGGGGAAATACCCGTTCTGCCTGCCTCCGCCCCCCTGCCGGCGCAGGCACGCACCCGCATCGATGGCATTCTTGCCGGGCTTTACAGCCGGATGCAGGGCGATCAGGCTGCCATGGGGGCCGTGCACGAAGCTGCAACCGCACCGGGCATCAGTGTATGGTGGGCCTCCCAGACCGGGCGGGCGGAAGGTCTGGCAGCCACGATCGTGACCTGGCTGCGGGAGGCGGGTCATGAAGCGGAAGGGAAGTGCCTTGATGCATTCGATGCGGATCGTGACCCTGCCGGGCTGGCGCTCTTTGTCGTGTCCACCTTTGGTGACGGCGATCCGCCGGACTGCGCCGTTCCCTTCTGGGACATGCTGGGGAAGCGGCAGGCACCCGTGTCCGGTCTGGCCTATGCCGTACTGGCGCTGGGGGATTCGTCCTACGCGAATTTCTGTGGCTTCGGGCGGGCGCTGGACGGTCGGCTGCGGGAACTGGGGGCGACACCGCTGCTGGAACGGGTGGAGTGCGAGCCTGATTTCGAGGATACGGTGGAGGTCTGGCGCGCCGTCATGCTCACGGCCCTTGCGCAGCGGCGGGCGGATGGTCTGGCGGCGGCACCCGTGGCGCCAGCGATGGTACAGGCACCCCTGCTTCCACCCGGCGGAACGCGCGAGGCTCCTGTCATGGCCCGGCTGGCCATCAATGAACGACTGTGTGCCGCAGGCTGCGAGCGGGATACGCGGCGCATCGGTCTGGACGTGGGTGGAACGGAACTGGCCTGGTCCCCCGGGGATGCGTTGGGCATATGGCCCGGCAACCCGGCACCCTATGTGGAAGCGGCGCTGCATGCCCTTCCCTTTGCGGAGGATACGCCCATCGTCCTGCGTGGCCACGGAACGGTGGGACTGCGGGAAGCCCTTGTGCGCCATCTTGACCTGAGCCGCCCCAACCCGGCCATGCTGGCCGCGCTGGGGGGCCGTGAACCGGGTTTCCTGCCCCATATGCTGAAAGAGGCATCTCTGTCGGTGTCAGTGCAGGAGGTGCCGGGCCTGTTCCGGCGCATGCAGCCGCGCCTGTACTCGATCGCGTCCTCGGCGCAGGCATCGGGGCGGGTGGTGGAGCTTACGGTGGGGGTAAGCCGCACGCCATGGCCGGGTATATGCTCGAACAGAAGTGGTCCCCATTTTTCGGACAGGGCGATAAGCTATAATCCGATCTGAGAGAGAACGGGTTTTATGGGCAAGGTTACGCGCAAGAGGTATGCGGCGGAGTTCAAATCACGGGTTGCCCTGGAAGCGATCCGTGGGGAACTGACGCTGGCGGAACTGGCTTCGAAACATGGGGTGCATCAGACGATGATCGCCCAGTGGAAACGGCAGGCGATCGAGGGGATGGCGGCGACCTTCTCCGGGAAGACGGTGGCGGAGCCCCCGGTCAGCCCTGCTGATGTGGAGAAACTGCACGCGAAGATAGGCGAGCTTCTCGTGGAACGGGATTTTTTACGCGATGCCTCTGCTCGGTTGGGCGTGATCAGAGGCGGCAGATGATTGACCCGAAGCGAGCGCGTCTGCCGATAATCCGGCAATGCACGCTGCTGCAACTCAACCGGTCGGGCGTCTACTATCGGCCTGTGCCACAGAGCGAGGCCAATCTGGAGCTGATGCGGCTGATCGACGCCCAGTTCCTGGAAACGCCCTATTATGGCTCACGGCAGATGACATGGCATCTGCGCCGCCTGGGACATGAAGTGGGCCGCAAGCGGGTCCGGCGGCTCATGGCGATCATGGGCCTTCGGGCGATCTACCAGAAGCCGCGCACGACCGTGCCCCATCCGGAGCATCGGAAATATCCATATCTGCTACGGGATCTGGTCATCAATCGGCCTAACCAGGTCTGGTGTTCCGATATCACATATATTCCCATGAAACGGGGATTTCTCTATCTCGTGGCGATCATGGACTGGTTCACGCGCAAGGTCCTGTCCT
>NZ_NKTZ01000026.1 GCF_003207855.1 Komagataeibacter rhaeticus
CTTCATTGGCTCCATATTGCTGGGGCTGCTCATCGGCTGAAGTGTCATACCGCATATCGGGCATTTCCCAGGATGCGCTTCCCTGATGTCCGGATGCATTGGACAGGTCCAAACGGCGCCAGATGTGGACGGATGCGGACCGTCCATCTGCTGTTTACCTGACATGCGATCTCTCCCGATGGGTGCAACAAAGGTGAGGAAGAAGGGAACGTCTGTGCCGGAGATTCGGAAACCAGCGGTACAGCGGCAATCGAGTCGATGAATGAAGGCGGGCTGACGCTGTTATCCGACCGGTAGCGCACGGCATCCATGGTGTGACGCGCACTCGCTCTGCGCGATGCTTTTGAGGCCGACCCGCATATTGTCCTGATCGAACTGGTGCACTCGTTGGCCCGCCATTTATAAGTGCCCGGTAGCCTACCTGACAGGGTTGCCGACGGATAACGCTGGCAATTTTGCCCCGTTTTGCCGCCGGAGGTCGGCTTACGGCCACGACATATCGGTCCTGGGCAGACGTCCTTCATCGTCAATGACGATCACGCGGGAAGGCAGGTCGCCTGACCACTTCCAGAAGATGAGATTTTGGTCGTTTTTCGTCGCTCCGGGAGCAAAGCTCGGAACGATGATGCCAGTTATTTTATTGGCGATGAGTGTCTTTGCCAGTTCCCATGATGGTGGCATCTTGCCCTGGTCGGCAAGATCTTCCCAGGGACAGGCGAGGGCAGAGGAGGAGAAACCGAGATTATCAAGATTGGGCGGGTCGGTCACATCGAGGACGGGTTCGCTATCGACGTCATAGGCACAGATGGTCAAAGGCTGAGGCTTGAACGGGAAGCCTTGCTGGGCTTCGAGCCAGGCAGTCTCCATCCGCAGTGATGTGTAAAGGGCAGGTGTGCCGACCGGGTTGAACCGACCTCCATAAAGCGCCGCACCATCGCCTGATAATGGGGTGAAAGACCAGCGGGGATTGTGAGCCCTGAATACCCGTCCGGTAAACCTCACGCGTAACCGCCGGTTGCAATCCGATCGAGATAGCGCCGGACGGCATTGGCGCGTCCCTCCCGGACGAGCGCCTCGGCAGTCTGATCACCGAAGGAGGGCAGCGGCTGTGACCGGTACCATGCGAAAGCCTGTTGGGCTGAACCTGCCCATGGCCTGACGCGATTGAGGATCTCGACCATGTCGCGCAGCCTCGCCTGGGTGGCGGGGCGGCCGATGCGGGCACTTTTGGAGACGGCATCGCGGGACAGACCCAGGGTGGCAGCCAGTTCGCCACGAGTGATGTGCAGCATGCTGCTCAGCCGTTCGGCCGCGATCAGTCCGGACGGATCGTAGGCATCGGAGAGAAACGTGGTCTCAGACATGATAGATTGCCTCACATATTGACCATAGAATGGGATTATATATGAGGCTGTCTGTCTATGACAAGGATTCCAATTGGACATGCCCATGCGCTTTGGCATGGTCACTCTGTCATGCAGCGAGACGGGGTATCTCACGGTCCACCAATCGCAAGTATCGTTGGTTGCCTTCCCCCGCAACCATGAATAAGTCCTTCATAAGACACGAGAAACCCGCCCTAACACGGCGGGTTTTTTGTTGCCTGAAATCCCGCGCAGGAAACACATAGGAAACAACTGGAATTAAAAACGCACGTAGTTTCGCCGAAAAACACGTATGCGTGAACACCGGAGCGAGGTCATTTGGGCGGGAACAGATTCGCCGTCATGAACTCGACGAACACCCTGAGCTTCGGTGAGAGATAGGGGCTGTTCCAGACGGCGTCCGCGCGTGAGCCGCACGTCTCAGGTCCGCCCAGTCCAGCAGGGCCATGAAGACCGGGCCAAGTGCCTTGCCAATGTCCGTCAGGCCATATTCGACTTTAGGCGGGACCTGCGCATGGACTGTGCGGAAAATGACTTTTTCCTGCTCCAGCGCACGAAGCTGCTGGATCAGCATTTTCTGTGAAATATCCGGTATGGCCCTTTGCAGGTCTGAAAAGCGCATGACCGGCCCCTCAAAGAGCCAGGCCAGAATCATCATTTTCCATCGGCCTTCGAGAATGCGAAGGGCGCACTGCATATCGGCGGCCGAACTGGACCGGGGGCGTGCGTTATAAATGGTTTTCGTATCTGAATCCGGCATGGTTACCTTTTGGTGGGTAATGGACTTTTTTGTGCGTTCTTGTCACGACGGCAGCACCATAGCACAGAGAAAGGCGCAACTGCGGTCCCGGCTGCCCCCCTTGGCTGAAGGAAACACCTGCTATGACCATGCGCGCCTGGCGCTTCGACGCTCTCTCTTCTCTCAATGACCTTTCCGTGCACAATGAGCCGATGCCCGCGCCTCAGCGCGGTGAAGTTCTTGTAAAGGTGCGTGCTGTCTCCCTAAACTATCGTGATATTGCCCCCACTCTCGGTCGCTATGTCTGGCCAGCGAAGCCTGGGCTGATCCCATGCAGCGACGCTGCGGGGGAAATCGTCAGTGTCGGCGAAGATGTCACGGTTTTCCGCCCGGGAGATCGGGTTGTCAGCAGCTTCCATGCCCGCTGGCTGGGCGGCAGACCGCCTATCGGCTTGATGCTGAAAAGCTACGGCACCGGTTCGGATGGCTGGCTGACCGAATACAAGGTCGTCTCGCAGGAAGCGGTGGTGCCGCTCCCTGGGAGTATCTCGTTTGAAGACGGGGCCACCCTTCCCTGTGCGGCCGTGACGGCCTGGAACGCACTTTCGGGCAGTACCCCCATGCGAGCCGGACAGACGGTTCTCACGCTTGGAACGGGTGGTGTTTCGATGTTTGCGGTGCAGCTTGCCAAAGCCGTGGGTGCGACCGTGATCTCGACGACGTCCAGTGCGGAAAAGGCCGAACGGTTGAAGGCTCTGGGAGCGGATCATATCATCAATTACAGGGATGTTCCGAACTGGGGGCGACACATCAAGGATGGGATCATCAGTGGAACAGGCGTGGATTGCGTCGTTGAGGTCGGTGGCCCTGCCACGATCAACCAGTCTCTCGATGCTGTACGCTGGGGCGGGGAAGTTGTGCTGGTCGGCTTCCTGAGCAGTGACAATCCGGGAATTGACTATTTCCATCTCAAGGGCAGCGGAGCGGTTGTTCGCTCGGTTGCTGTCGGTGACAGGCCGATACTGGAAGACCTTATGCGTGCATGGACGGCGTCTGGTCTGAAGCCTGTGATCGACAGTGTGTTTCCCTTTGCTTGGGCAAGGGCGGCATTTGACCACCTCATGACTGGTAGCCACGTTGGGAAAATCGTCATTACCCTCTCGGACTGACCCACGCGAAGGTGGTTCTGTCATATTGTGAGCAGCATCAGAACGGCTACCGAGTTGGGTACGAATTCTTCGACGCCGTTGCAAACCAGATCCGCCACGTCCTGGATCAGCATGTCCCCTGACGCGCCCCGACGTCGCGGCATTCTGTGGCAGTGGGGACATATCGGCGTCGAACGTGCTCATAAGGAGTATCCAGCGTTGCTTGACGAGTTCAGGATTGGTGCCCAGAATACGACGAAATATTCAGGTTTTCTAATCGCATTCGGGAGCCATCATGGCAGAGCGCCGCCACGCGCAAATTTCCTCGCGAAAACAACCGCAGCAGGCTCGCTCAATGGAGCTGGTGGAGTCCGTGCTGGACGCCGCTGTTCAGGTTTTGGCGACCGAGGGTACGCAGCGTTTCACCATGGCCCGCGTCGCCGAGCGGGCCGGCGTGAGCATCGGTTCGCTCTACCAGTATTTCCCCAACAAGGCCGCCATCCTGTTCCGGCTCCAGACCGACGAATGGCGGGAGACGACCGCGATGCTGCGCAATACGCTTGATGACGCCAGCAAACCACCGCTGGCGCGTTTGCGAGTACTGACCCATGCTTTCATCCGTTCGGAATGCGCGGAAGCATCCGTCCGTATAGCACTCGACGATGCTGCCCCCCTCTATCGGGATGCACCGGAAGCCGCAGAAGTGCGACAGGCGGGGAATGACATCCTCCAGCGCTTTATGCGCGAGGTCCTGCCGAACGCCACGAACGACGAGCGCACCCTGGCAGGTGACCTCATCAGGACGACTTTCGGTGCGGTCGGCAAGACGTTCTCGGAGACACCCCGAAGCGACGTGGAAATCGCAGCCTATGGCGATGCCATGGCCAATATGTTCGAAGCGTATCTGCTCCGGCTCTCCGGAAGCATCTGATCGGAATCTGTCATCGGAAAGTCGGCCGCTCCGCGAACGTCAGAGCATCTTTCGGCTCAGTCAGAAGACGCCCAGCCCCGCTTTCACTCATTTGTGAAAGTGGACAAAATC
The DNA here is from genome assembly GCF_003207855.1 of Komagataeibacter rhaeticus. Lineage (GTDB taxonomy): Bacteria > Pseudomonadota > Alphaproteobacteria > Acetobacterales > Acetobacteraceae > Komagataeibacter > Komagataeibacter rhaeticus. Next base: position 4,315 of record NZ_NKTZ01000026.1, read on the forward strand.
GCGCCCCGGTACCTTTCCGTCTGTTTCCCATGTGTTTCCTGCGGTGGAAATTTGGACGCAAAAAAGCCGCCTCAGAGGGCGGCGTTTTTGTATCATATTCAGTATGTTCGGTATGGTTGCGGGGAAAGGCAACCAACGATATTTGCGATTGGTCGACCGCGAGATACCCCGCCTCACCGCATGACAATGCCAGTAATGCATGGAGACATCAAACCGGGATCCTTCTCACAGGCAGTTTTCCTCATATATGACCCTATAATACGGGCAATATATGGGGCAATCCGTTATGTCCGAGACTACGTTCCTCGCCGACGCCTTCGATCCGTCCGGGCTGATCGCGGCGGAACGGCTGAGTCATATGCTGCACATCACAAGGGGTGAACCAGTTGCTACGCTGGGCCTGCCATGTGACGCTGCCTCTAAAAGTGCCTGCCTTTCCTCCCGCCTGAACAAACCAGAGCCTTCTCCAGATCAGGTCGCAACACCTCAGAATTCACAGTCCGGGAAAGGGCCTCCAACTGGATGCCCAACCCGCTCAGGCGAGCAGGACGGTCTTCAACATCAAAGAAACCGGGCTGTTTCATGCCCCCTCATTACAAGACCAGAGGGCGCATCATATCCAAAAAAGTTTTTCGAATCTTCCAGCTCCACAAAGGAGCTGGAATCTCATGTAATAAACTGTCGAAAGCAGCCCTTAGCCGCGGGCTGGAGGTGCTGACGGCGGAGGCGGCGAAGGCGGCGGCGCAGCTTCGACGGGCGCAGGCGCCGGTGGGGGCTTGTGGTCCGCGCAAGCGGCGAGCATCGGCAGAGGAATGGCAACGGCTACAAACGCCGCATTACGGAGCAGTCTGTAACAGGACGATGTTTTGGATGGCGCGGACATCTGTTATTCCTTTGTTAAGGCCCTGATGGCCAGTAAATATTTAGGAACATCACTCGACAGAAAGTCAAACTACTATTCACGTCATACTGAAAGATCAAGGAGTCGTGTTGCGTGTCTACATCATGGTGGCAGAACAAGTCATATTATAACAACTCCTCAATGATCGGAACAGTAGAACGCGCCATGGGCCTATGGGTTGCCGCCGCTCGCCATTGCGCGCTGGCGGCGGTGGTGGCTCTCTCCGCCTGTACTACCACCCCGGAGTCTGCATCGACCGAGATAGGGCGCGCTCTCAACGTCCCGGCCTCTGTCACCGCGGGGAGGGATATGCTCAACACCGACCTGCTGAAACGATTTTACGACCTCCATGACTTCGAGCCAGTATGGGACAGCCATCCCGCTCAGGCAAAGGCCGTCCTGAAGGCCATTGCCCAAGCGGGCGACCAAGGTCTGGACCCCGCATCGTTTCACGCCGACCTATTGCGGCATGACAAGAACCTGACACCGCTTGAGCGTGAACTTCTGCTGTCGGACGCAGCGCTGTCCTATGCCGACGCTCTGGCGCACGGGGCCGTGCCGCCGGAACGACGGGCCGACAATCAGGCCCTGGTGCCCGCTGCGGTCGATGTCGCCGCCGTGGTGAGCCAAGCCCTGGACGCCGCCGACCCGGCGGCCATGCTCGAAAGCCTGGCCCCCACGACCCCGGGCTATCGCGCCCTGCAACAGGCATTGCAGACCTGTCGTTCCGCAGGACCGACCGAGCGGCGCAAGGTCCTGGATTGCCAGCACAGGATTGAGGTCAATCTCGAGCGCCAGAGATGGCTGCCACGCGCGATGCCCGCCGATCGCATCGTGGTCAACGTGGCGGATGAACGGCTGGTGGCCTATCGCGATGACCGGCCGGTACTGTCCGCCCGGGTGATCGTCGGGCAGGACACGCAGCGCGACCAAAGCCCGGAATTCCAGGCGGTAATCGAAGCGAGCCTGTTCAACCCGCCCTGGGTCGTTCCGAAAGACATCGTTACACGTGAGATGTTGCCCAGAATCAGTCGCGATCCGAACTATCTTGCCCGCAACAGGATGATCATGCTTCCCAACGGAGAAATCGAGCAGATGGCGGGACCGGAAGCTGGACTGGGCCTGCTGATGTTCGACATGCCCAACCGCTTTGACGTCTATCTTCACGACACGCCCGACCGGTCCCTTTTCAACCGCGTCAACCGCCGCATCAGTCATAGTTGCATCCGGGTGCAAAATCCGCGGGAACTGGCGGCCCTTTTGCTGAAGGAACCCCTCAGGACCGTCGATCAGGACATCGCAACCGGCAAGACGACACGTCACACCCTGCCGATGGGCGTGCCGGTGTTCGTCATTTACCAGACCGCGTTCGTGGACGAAAACGGCATGCTGCGATACGCGCCTGATTTCTACAACCGGGACCCTGTACTCTGGAATCTGTTGCATAGACCGCCGCGAAGCACCCGTGTCTCTACCCTCGCAATAGGACCGGCCTATGTGGGAGGCAGCAGCCGTCTAACGTTCAACGCCGCAGGATCATTCAACGCCGCAGGATCACATGTGTTCTGAACGCAGCGCCGCACGGCTGCGTCTCTGTAAATCTGGCTGTCATCGCAAGGAAAACTGGCAGTCTTAGAAACGGATTCATGATCGCAATGAAAGTGTCTAATGCCTTGACTAACTCCGTATGATCCAGCACCAGCATCTGCAACCGCTGGCCGCTTCAAACCTGGGGACAAGTTTCTCAACTTCCTAGGTGTTTAGTCCTGGGGTTTGATGGTGTGGTATTTTCACGCGAGTGGAAGGAAGCATTATGGGACAGATACGTCATGGCAGCGCCACGACCACGCACGCGGTGCGAGCAGCAATACAGCGATCGCAGGCTTCACTCTCGGCGCTGAGCGAAAAGTTCGGGATCAATCCAAAAACCGTGGCGAAATAGCGGAAGCATCCGACTGTCGAGGATCAGAAGACCGGTCCCAAAAAGCCGCGCTCACCCTGACCGAACGCGCGGTTCATGCCATGGCGCTGAAGGCCCATGCGCCCCCTGCCATTGCCGATCTGGCCGGTCAGGCTGCGGATGCCATGATCCCCGCTGGCATACTCCATGCGGCAGCGCATTTCGCCGCAACGCGGGCCATGCGTGTTGCCATGGCAGATGCAAACCGCCTTGCCTTCAGGCAGGACGACATCACGACGGAGCACTTCCACCGGCCTGTGCAACGCATGGCCCAGCCCACACGGACACCCGCCAACCAGAACCTCCTCTCACCGCATCGGCAGAACCGGCTTGACCTCAACCATCATGAGGCGCCTGCCCATAACCGCAAGGCGGGCGGGCATGTGCTGCTAAAACACGTTGACCCGACCGAGGCATATATCGAGCGCCGGTTTACAAAGGAGAGACATCCGGCCATTTCATTCTTCATCTCGAAGGAAGAGGCTGAACGTGCTATTCACGCAGTGCTGCGGGATCATTTCCATAAGATTGATGCATGGCTCATGGACGCCAGAGATGGAAGTTCAGTTCACGTTGAAGGACATCTTTCAGGCAGCGGGGCTATTGTTGTCGAGAACACCGATCGGGTACGCAAAGCTGCGCGATATATAACGGTTACAATTACTAAAAAAGAACATAATGGGATGATTTACTATGTGCAGACTGTTAGACTTAAATAAATTTCGTATTTGTAAAATATTTAAGCGTCTGGATGACCTGGGCGCCAGTTCTTTAGGCGAAGATGCCGATATGTTTGGAGATACGCTGGAGGAAGCAATCCAGTGCGGACCGCGAACGCATGACCTTCCGTTCAAACTGCAAACGATCGCCGAATTAAAAACTTTACTGGCCTGCACCGATGCGGAAATCGACCATGTTACCTGGGCCTTGATCCGCATAGATCCCACTGCTGATGTTGAAGAACCACCCAACTGGGGTCGTTTTCCCAGCCTACGCGCATTCTGGTCTGCCGTCCTACATGCCTTTGAACATGATCCCGAGGTGCAGGAACAAGGAGACACCTGAGCCGGATAAGCAGGTTATCCGCCAATACTTATGTAGAAACGCATGTTGATCCGACCAAGGTGTATCTCCGGAACCGGTTTATGAAGGCGCACTGTCCCGTCATTTTATTTTCAACTTAAAAGTAAGAAGAACGCAGATTGAAATATATACTTATGTAAGAGGGACTATCGTCGTTCAGTATGTAGGTCGGAAGCGCAGTAATGCATAGCGCATCAAAATTTCAATTACAAAAAAGAACACAATGGGATGACATATTATGTCTATACCGTCCAACTTAACTAAATATGATCTTCATGATATGTTTCCTCGTCTAAGCGAACTTGGAACCATTTCTTTAGGATAGGATGCAGATACTTTCGGAGATACTTTGGATGAAGTCATTCAGGAGGAACCGCAAACCCGAGGACTCTCATTCAAAAAAGAAACGATACGGGAACTGCGCACCTTACTGGCCTGCACCGATGCGGAAATCGACCGCATCAGTAAAGCTTTGCTTGGTATCATTCCAACAGTTGAGCCTGAATGACGCGCCCCCCGAAAATGTGCCCATTTTAAAGTAGAGTCCGATCGAGAAGGATACGGACGGATGAAACGCAGTCGCTTTACGGAAGAGCAGATCATAGGGATCCTGAAGAAACAGGAGGCTGGGCTGAAGGTCCCTGATCTTTGCCGAAAACACGGGATCAGTGACGCAACTTTCTACAAATGGAAGACCCGCTATGGTGGTCTTGAAGTGTCCGAGGCCAAACGGCTGAAGGCGCTGGAAGATGAAAACAGCCGCCTGAAACGTCTTCTGGCGGATGCCATGCTGGATAATGCAGCGCTGAAGGAAATCGTTGGAAAAAAGTGGTGACGCCTGTCGCCAAGCGGCAGGCGGTCGACCATATTCGCGGTGTTCTGGCCCTGAGTGAACGCCGTGCCTGTGCGCTTGTCGGTCTTGCCCGCCGTGTTGCGCGCTATATTTCGACCAGGGCGGACGATGTCGTCCTGCGCCAGCGTCTGCGGGAACTAGCGGGCCAGCGGCGCCGCTTTGGATACCGTCGCCTGAGCTATCTTCTGGCGCGGGAAGGCCTCACACCCAATCATAAGAAGCTGTTCCGCCTCTATCAGGAGGAGGGGCTGAAAGTCCGTCATCGGGGAGGCCGAAAGCGAGCATTGGGAACGCGTTCTCCCATGACCGTCCCCCAGGAACCTGGGCAGCGTTGGAGCCTGGATTTTGTGTCCGACGCCCTGATCTGTGGCCGCCGGTTCCGCATTCTGGCTGTTATCGACGATTTCAGCCGGGAGAACCTGGCATTGGTTGCCGACACATCGCTGTCAGGCGGACGTGTGGCGCGGGAACTGACAACTCTGGTGGAGCGATATGGCAAACCCCTCATGATTGTCAGCGACAACGGGACGGAATTCACATCCCAAGCCATTCTGAAATGGGCCGACGGGATGCAGGTCGAATGGCATTATATCGCCCCGGGGAAGCCGCAGCAGAACGGGTTTGTCGAAAGCTTCAATGGCCGGCTCAGGGATGAATGTCTCAACGAAACGCTGTTCACGTCCCTGACGCACGCCCGCCAGATTCTGGCTGACTGGCGGGAAGACTACAATACGGTACGCCCACATTCCCAACTGAATGGCAGGACACCGGATCAGGTCGCCAGACAAGGGTCTCGGGGGCATGCCCCCAAGACCCTTGCTATTCCATCAACTCCAAGCCATGAAAAACGGGAACTCTCCTTTTGAGTGGATACAAAAAGGGGGGGCACGTCAGATGACATGAAGACCTGTGCGTGTTGGAGCATAATGCTCATAATCCTTGCCGAGTCTGCGGCATCGTGTAGTTCATGCGAAAGATCGTTCAACGACCCATCGGCATGGCAGCAGGACAAAGCCACGTACGTTTGGCCTCGGGCAACCTGACAATTTCAGGCGATTCCCCTGGGTCCGTATAGCCCTGAATTGTTAGACGCCTTGAGCATTCAAAAGCTGTTTCCGTAACTTAAAACTGAGGGCACGTTCGGGACGCCGCGCGGACATGGCTGGCCGAGCGGGAGGCCGATCTGCTGCCGGTCGGGTATTTCCATGTCGTCTTCACCCTACCTGCGCGGATCGCCGAGGCGCATGGTCGCAGCGTGGCACAGATCGCCATCGCCTGGCTGCTGCACCGCAAGGTGGTCACCAGCGTCATCATCGGCGCGAAACGTCCAGACCAGTTGCAAGACAATATCGCCGCGACCACCATCACGCTCTCGCCCGAGGACCTGACGACGCTGGACGCCGTCAGCGCCCTGCCGCCGGAATATCCGGGCTGGATGATCGAACGGCAGAGCAGCTATCGCGCCGGCGCCAAGGCGGGGGAGTTGCCGAAAACATCGTAGTACGCGCAGGGGCCGACCGACGCCGGGAAGCCCCTATTCGGCCTCAGCCCGAAGGTCGTCCGGGATCTCCTGCCGGAAGAACGGCCCCCGGCTGAGTCGTCGCCCAAGGGCGGCCACGAAGGCCTCGTAGCGTTCCGCCCCTTGCGCCCGCGCCGCCGCTGCGGCCGGTTCCGGCAAGGGCGGACTGACCGTCATCCAGTAGCGGATAAACAGCGCCAGCGTCTCAAGGCTGATCCCGAGATCGCGCTCCATACGGACGACCTGCCGGTCGAGACGGTCCAGCCTGCGACTCATCCTCGGCCCAGCGAGCGGACCCATAGGTCGCGGCCCGCTTCGCCTCGCGGGCGCGGTGGACGGACAGCGCCACCGCCGCAGCAAAAGCCATTACCCCGCCCGAGCCGGCGATCCAGGCGCCGCGCGCGAACACCGCCGGGGCGTAGGCGTCGAACTCGTACCACCACCAGAAGAACAGCGGCGGGGCATAGACTGGCCAGCGATGCAGGACCGTGAACCACGGCCGGCCGAGTTCCGGCTGGAAGGCCAGCGCCCAAGCCGTCCATTGTGTCGCCGTCCACCAGGACAGCACGATCATGGACAGGACCAGCAGCGCCTGTCCCCACTGGATGCGTGTTCCTGGCTGGTCCATCGTGTCCTCCCCTTGTCATGGGAGACAGCGAAGAACCGGCGCTTTCCAGGGCGCAAGCATGATCCGGCACCCCTCGTACCCGAGCGGGCAGGAGCGAAGAAATACTTGCGCGTTGCGGGCTACAGCCAAACCCGCCCATCATGCGCAGGATATCTCTCGGAAGGAGTCGAGCCATGACTGGACCGCAGAACCCGCCTCGGTCTGACGACGCCGTTGATCAACTAGGCACGGAGGAACGGAGGAAGCTCGACCCTGTGATTGATGCACTGAACGCATTGCACTTGCAGCACGGCTTCCTGAGCGATGAATTCCCGACGCTTTGAGCCGGGCGATCTCCACTTGAATCGTGCATATGTCGGACATTTATGGTAGAAACGTCCGACATAAGGGAGACTCCGATGGCACATACGAGCCGACAGCAAGGTGCTACCAAATCCGGTGTGACTGCACCGGCCAGCATCGGTCCTGCTGCCCGCCCGGCGCGCCGGCGTGGGAAAACCAGCCAGCCGACCGTGGAAAGCGACATTATACGGGTGTTCAAAAGCAAGGCGTTCGCGAGCCTGATGGCGCGCGATCCGTCGGTTGCACGCGCGGTTGTCTTCCTGACGCACCAGGGTGTCGTCACCGGCGTCCGCTCGAAGAAGATTTCCACGCGTGTCGATCCCGGCGTGATGGATGCAGCCCGGAAGCGGTTCGGACTGACCAACGATGCCGACGTCATCAACGCCAGCCTGGCAATGGCGGCAGCGCCAGATCGGTTCAAGGCATGGCTCATGGAGAGCCAGGACACGGTCACGGACGATTTTGAACTCGCGGTATAAGCATTCATCGTGAAGACGCCAGCAGGATCGCGCGGCAACGAAACCGCCGCCGACATTGCACGACAGCATGACCCCGACGCCTATGCACGGGCGATGGCACGCCGACCCGACACAGAGCTTCCGTTCGACATCACGGCCCAGCCGCCGGACCTGCCGGTCATGCTCGACACGAATTTCTATCTGCGACGCCTTCAGGGAAAGCTCGCGCCGGATCTGGCTGCCTTCGTGGCCAGCCGGAGGATTCTGCATAGCGGCGTCGCATGTAGCGAGCTTGCCATCAGCGCAGGCATCCTCGATCCGACTCATCCCGCCACGCCGCACAACCGCAAAGTCGTGCTGGATATGCTCGACACAATCGACCGAACGGATATCGTGGCCCCCAGCGCGGAAACCTGGGCCGAAGCGGGCATGATCGCCGGTATTCTGGCCCGAACGCAGCATCTTGCAAAGCCCAAGAGCACGCTGACGTCAGCGGAAGCGTGCTGCCAGGAGGGCCTGCGCCGGAAGCTGATTAATGACACCCTGCTCTTCCTCAGCGCCCGCGAGCAAAATGCCATCCTGGTGTCGATGAACCGTCGCGATATGGATCTTCTTCTCCGTTTTCGGCCGGACACCAGCGTTCTGCTATTCCGCTGATGGCGGCACGGGAACCAGAGCGAACAAAAATTGAAGTGAGAGCAGACATGATTTCTCGTCACATTTCGATTTTCTTCTACGGCCTGTTCATGGATGCGGATGTTCTTCGGACGAAAGGCTTTGAACCCGCGAACCCTCGACAGGCTGAGATCGCGGGAATGGCGCTTCGTATTGGAAAGCGCGCTACTCTTGTCCCTGACATATCTGGTTCAGTGCATGGAATAGTCATGGACCTGACTCACAACGATATCGACCGTCTTTACGCCGACGAAAGCGTCGCCTCATACCGGCCAGAAGCTGTCTTGGCCCGCCTCTCCGATAGCACAAGCATCGCAGCCCTTTGTTTCAATCTGCCGATACCTCCGGAAAGAGGCGTCACCAACGATGAGTATCGCGAAAAACTCCGCGAAGTTGGCCGCAAAGTCGGTCTTCCGACCGGATACGTCGACAGCGTGTGAGAGCAATGCGACGGATCAGCACGACACCCGAAGGTAATTACAACCCTAATCCCCGCTTGCGGGCAAATGACCAGTCAATCCCGCCATCGCCGCGCATGATACCCGACACCTCTCGACCATCAATGGCAACCGGGCGCGCGGCACCGGCATCCTCAACAATGAGATGTATGTCGGAAAATTGGTGTGGAACCGCCAGCGCTTCATCAAGGATCCCGATACTGGCAAGCGCCAGGCCCGTCCTAATCCTGAATCCGAATGGGTGATCCAGGAGGTGCCGGAGTTGCGGATCGTCGATCAGGATCTGTGGGACGCCGTCAAGGCGCGGCAGGCCAGCGTCAGCGCCAGCCGCGACACACGCGACACATCCTCGCCCGATCATTTCCGCGAGAAACGTCGTCCCCGTTACCTATTCTCTGGCCTCAGCAAATGCGGCTGCTGTGGTGGCGGCTACTCAACAAGCTAGGAATATGTGAAGCAGCGTGATCGGATCGTTCGGCGCCAATGTCGGACGGTCATGGCATGTATCAAATGCGGCATCGGCCGGGTCGGCGGCCGACGGACGGGTGATCCTCGCCACACCAGCTGTGTCCACACAATTCAGCGCCGCAGCCCTAGCAGGCTCAGCGATATAAGTCGCCATGGCACTTGCTTCGGCAGATGGAATCGCACAGGTGAAGGCGCACATCGCACCAAAGGCATGCCCGACTGCATATTTGCCTTCGATGAAGCGGTTTACCCCATCATGACAATAGCGCCAGCGTGCCTGCGCCGTGCCATCCAGCTTCTTGAACTCGACAACGAAGTGCGGTGTGCCCGGCGCGCCGAGGATAACGCGAATATCGGCGCGGGCAATCCGGGTGGTTGTGCCATCGGCCGCACGCCGCAATTCCCAAGTTTCCGCCTGGAAGTCGCAGTCCATCCGATTATCAAAACGGCGCTCTGGGTCGGCGAGCGCCTCGCATAGATTGTCTGTAAGCGTCGGCTCGTCCTTATCAAAACCGATCGCACCGACATAGCTCGTCCGTAGCCAGTCCCAAGTCTGGCCAATATAGGCCAACACATTTGGGATACGTGGTGCTGGGAAAACAGTGAACCAAGCGTCAGAAGGCGTGGCGGTCATCAGGTGCGCTTCTCCCATGCGGCGGCCTGCACGGTGCGCGTGATCAAATCAGCATCGGCGAGCGCCGTTCTTGCCAGCCAGAACCGTCGCCGCATCGGCTTGATGAAATAAAAAGCGTTTCCTACGATCGTCATTGCATTAGGCATCCGGAACAAATTCTCACGGTCCGTTTGTTTTAACTCGCTGCGGAACGCCACTTCGATGTCATCTAATAGCCCACGAAAAACCTGTTGCGACCGTGCAATCACAGCGCGGTCTTGATCGCGGCTCAAAGCGACGCGGATCGCCCCGAAGAAGCCCGAGGCGCCGTCAATGACCACCTCCACATCAAGAGCGCCTTGTCCGCCCGTCCGGCGCCGCGTCGCCTTGAGCTCGCTTGCCAAAATCCTTGTATAGTCGGCCACCTCATTCCTCGTCGGGCGGTGTAGAAGTGGTGTCGCCAGTCGCGCATAGTCCTGCGGCTGGATGGATGCAGCCACGGTCCTAACCGTGTCGCGCACCAGCAGACGGTCGCTTTCGGACATCTGAAAATAATCGAACACCAATTCGTCGAGCGTATCTCGCATTGCTGCATAGGTATGGTCCCGCTGCCATTCCTCGACATCCGCCATCGCATCGAAGCGCATGCAAACCTCGTCGATGATCGCGCGCGCCTTATCCGGCGTGGGGTGGCGCTCAGGTCCGCAAAAAGGAAAGGCTTTAAGATCTTCAATCGCAACACGCGGGCGCTCGCCGATCACCGAATAGCCGGTCATGATGAGGAGGAAGGTCGTGATCGGTGATCGTAGATAAGCGGCAAGGAACTTGACCAAGGAGGCATCCCGCTTGGGACCACCAATCGCACCGATCGACGAGGTAAAGGCAAACTCCTCTTCGGTATAGACGACCCGAACCCCATATTCGTTGGTAAGGCCGTCGGTAAGAATGACACGCGGACCATGATAGAGGCGACCGTTCTTCCCGCCAGGACTTGCCACGATCTGATAGTGATCCCTGACATGATCGAGTTGCACGTCGGACGCGATCACTGGATAGTCGCGCGGCATACGATCGGCAGGCAGAAAGGCGAGCGGCTCGAGCAGGCCAAGCGTGCGATTGGGATTACTCTGGTTCGGTGCATGGAACCCCTTACCAGAAACCCAAGGCTCTTCACGCTTTGTCATAAATTGGCCAAGGTTACCAAACTTCGCCAGTCGGCGCAGTAGGTCGAGATCGCGCCGCTCCCCCCAGTAAGCCGAAATGAGCAGATACGGTTTGGTGTAGATATCGCGCGCGGTAAGCAACTTACGATCGATCGGATGTAGCGCTAATCGGCCGAGCGCCAAGCTGACATCGGTCTTCGGTGCCCAATATTCGACGAGTTCGTCGGCGAGCGAAATGACGCCTTCGCCTGGCGGTCTGGGTCGGGCACGTACTACCGCGCAGGGATGTTTGGCTGCGGCGAACAACAGCCGCCGGACATCAGCAAAATTAATGATCCGCTCGAGTTGGACATCCTCGATCCAGCGCTGGCGAAAGGTATTCGACTGGGCTGTAGCGCCCGCGATTAGATTCAGTGGCATAATCAGCGCGATCACCCCATCAGGTCGTACTGACTGCGACGCCCGGAAAGCGAATCCCGCAGCGATCTGCCGGCGTCCCACAGGGTAAGGTGGGCATTGCTCGCCGCACCAAGCCTCCCAACTTGGCTTCTCGTCGTCGTCAGACTCGCGCCAGGGTGGATTACACAGGAAGATGTCGAACCTGCGTTTGCCTGCGAAGGGATTATCAGGAGAGAAGAAGTCCCCCTGTTCGGTTCCCTTCTGAATATTTCGGTCAGTTCCTATCAGGTTGGGTAGCTTCTGGCCGACGTCAGACTGGAGTAGCGAGATATCGACCGGGTCCAAGCCTTCGAGCAGTGAGAGATATAGGCTAAAGGCCGTAATCCAGCACGCCGTCTCGTCAAGATCATTTCCAAATATATTGGCCCGCATCAAACTAACGCGCTCCTCGAAGCGGAGCTTGCTCCCACGCGCGACTTCGGCGCTTCGCAGCATCTTACGAAAGGCCGTCGTCAGAAGAATGCCGGAGCCACACGCACCATCGTAGACGGTGCATTTCTCAGCGCTGGCGAAGCTTTCGAAGGCCTGCTCGGTAACGAGATTGGCAAGGTGGCGGGGTGTATAGTAGGCACCGAGCGCACCTTGACGCTCCTTGAGCAAGGTCTCGTAGATGCCGGAGATCAGTTCGACCGGAATATGGCTGAAATCATAACGCCAGAGCGATCCTTGGCCTGTCTCGGAATCCACAGCTTCAAGGAAGAGGTGGACGGCCCGAAACGCCTGAGGGCTCAGATTAAACCATCTGGGCGCACCGCCGTCGCGTGAACTCAGAAAGTCCCCATTGAAGTCCTTGCCGAGTTGCTGAAGATAGGCGTCGATGCCGGCACCATCGCGACCGGAGATGTAGGCCTCAAGCACGTCAAGCTTATGGGCTTCGCGGTAGGCAGGCCCAACGATCCCACGCTGCTCAAGATAGCAGAGAAAAATGACCTGAGCCATCAGCGCTTCGGCTTCGGTTGCATCAAGGTCGGCCTTGATCAGCGCACGCACCACCTCACGCAGATTGACAAGCAGTCGCTGGTCGACGCGTGCCTCGGGCTCAAACCAGTCCGAAAGGCGATCCTTGATGAAGCCCGACTGGAACTCATAGGCCGACCACGCACCGCGCGCGACAGCATCGCTGCGCAGCAAGGTGTCGGGCTCGGCCTCGCGATCATTGACCGAATAAGCCGTCATGGCTTCTTCATCGACAACCAGCACCACTGAGGCCAAATTCTGATTCCAGATCTTCTGCCTAATTTGCTCAACCCGCTTTTCGGCGTTCTCCTCCAGACATGTGCCATCAAGGAAACAGATAGTAGGTTGATCCCCCACACAGAACACGGCGGACGCGCCGATACCACTGGCCGGGGCCAGCATCTCGTCGATCTCGGCAGCATAAGGCCGGATGCAGGGGCTCTCGCCGACGCGAAAAAGGTCTTCCCCAAAGTCGGTGTAGGATAGAGCGCTCAGCCAGTTATCAAGGACAGTCATCGCGAGCGCCTCATTCGTAGGGAACGGGTCATTATCTTATCGCTCGTACGGGGAAGAGGGGGAGTTGGCGCATCGGCGCTGGCATGCCAAACTGCATCGAAAGCAAGTCGAGATGAGGGTCAAGGGTCAGAATCAGGCAATCACCTTTTTCGGCTAGGCGGCGGAGTGCTCCGAGCGGCAGGATGTCGAAGCCGCCTCCTGGCTCCAGAACCAATGCAGTTTCACGCAATGCCGGGAACGAAATTTTCGCTAGTCTTACGGAAAGAGCCAAGAATAGAGGCTTTTGTGACTGCAGTTCGATATGAAATCGTTCTTTCAGAACGACAGCGATGCGCAGAAGCAACACTGACTGCCAAGCAAAGCGCGCACGCGTACCCGGCCCGCTTGGCTTCAAATCGGCTTGGATCAATCCGCGGCGAGAGGTCCATTCCCGGAGCTGATCGCTTGTCAGCCCGGTCAGTTTCTGAACCTCGCTCGCCTGTATAAGCCGCATTCTCGTCGCCCAATAGGGTTTCTCTAAGTGGGCATGATACCCGCTTTACCCACCCAAACGGGTATCACACCCGCTTGGGTGGGTAAAGCGGGTATCGCCCATTATTCCATCTACATCGGATTGACGGCGCCTCTGCGAGCGACTTCCATGTGGTCATGTTCTTGTATGCTCAGGTCGTCATAACGCGAATCTCCTGCATGAAAATTCACTGGCATTTACCTACCAAAGTTCCGTAGTTCCGCCGCTTGCATCTTGGAAGTCCACTTCTATCCGTTTCAGTCTTCATTCTCCTCTAATCAGTGAGAAGCTCACCCGCCGTGCCTTCGCAAACCCTCGATCCGTAGCCATGAATCGCTCCAACATGCGACGCGACGAAACCGTCATAGTCGCCGCCCGGCACCCGCCCCTCGAACCGGGCCTCTTCCAGATGACGGCTCGGCCGATAGATACCTCCTTCGGCCATACCGGCAATCGCCCGATCAGAAGGGCGCCCAGCGCTGTCATGCACATGCGGATGGCCGGTATTGTGGTGGTTGACCGCAACCCAATCGAGTTTCGTGCCGAGATCGGCTTCGACCTGCGCCATCAGGTCGCGGGTGTAGCCCGTCAGGTCGGCGAGATCCCCGGCATCCTCCGGCGAAACGATGAACCGGAACTGATGCCGGTCATCCTGTCCGCGATCGAGAAAGGCATCACCATCGGCGCGATCCTCGGTCCCTGAATACAGCCGCCCCCGCTCACCGTCGCGGGCGGTACCGTCGCGCTGGATGTAGCGAAGATGGGCGGCGGCCCTGCCATTCCGTCCGGCAGCGCGGACGGAGCGGGATTTGACGATGACGCGACGGGTGCCCGGTCGGCGATGACTCCAGCCATTCGAGAGGTTCCGGGCGCGCACGAACGTCGCGCCCCGTCCGCGCCGCACACCACGCCTGGAGGCAATGCTTCCCTCCCCTTTCGACGCACGGCTGGAACCGCCGCCTCCGGTCCGCCTTCGCCCGCCGCTCGCCGCCTGCTGCTGGCGCGTAATCGGAGACACGCGCCAGGCTGCCGGATTTCTCGTGAAGATGGGGAATCTCGAACAGCCAGCCCTGCGGCTGATGCCCGGCATGTTTACGGGCGACGCGGTAGAGCCAGCGTTCGATGCCGCCCGTCAGGCGGAAATAGGCCGGGTCGATGGTCAGGACCAACGAGCGGTCGATGACGCCGCGATAGAACCAGTCCGGCAGGACGCACTCCATGCCCTCGACACGGCCGTCGCGAGTTGTCCGTTCCTCCCATTCGTTGATCCAGGAGAACTGGTGCCGGCGCCAATGCTCACCGTTGCGGATGGTGGTGCGGATCACGGTCGATTGCAGCCGGGCGAATGCGGCCTTGAGCAGGCGATAATCCCGTGCGCCCGTGGTGCGGCCGACGGCCGTCAGAAGCTGGTATGGGGTGAAGCGCAGAAAGCGAGACGTCCTGAGGCCGCCATTCTCGGCCTCAACAATCTGCGAGGCGGCCCAGATCAGCACGTCGGCGTCCCAGATGGTTGCCATGCCGTGCTCGGCCAGGCCATGAATCTCGACCCGCTGGCCACTGGCCTCGTAGAGGATCGGGGCGACCCGCTTTGCCTTGGAAAGCGAGAAGAACGGCCGCTCCATGAGATCGCGCTGGTCGCGGGGGCTGGCATCGCCTCCCGCGATCACGAAGGGAGCAAGGCGCAGCCGCTCGCTCTCCCGCCCGTGCTGGCCGCGCTGCGGCATGACGCCGGCCATTCAGAGGGTCGCCTTTTCGGCCGGGGTCAGCGGGCGGGCTGGGAAGACACGGCAGGGTGTCTCGTCGGTCGTGGACCTGCGGACGCCGTTCTCGGTCCAGCCCTGAAGGTCGTCGAGGGTATAGACGATGCGGCCGCCAATCTTCCGATAGGTCGGGCCGGTGCCGTAGGTGCGGTGCTTTTCCAGCGTGCGGATGGAAATACCGAGGAAGCGCGCCGCGTCGGGCGTGCGCAGGAAACGGGGCGGCAACCCCGTCTTGGGATCGAGCATGATCGGGCCTCCGGTTGGGTTCGGCGGCTGTCGGCAACGACAGCGGACCATGGCGAACCGTGGCGGAGGATCAGCGGTCTGGAGAGTGCCGGAATTAGGGGGGGTGATTCCGGCACCCCGATGGGAAATCTTTATCGAAAACGATCACTATGGCGACAAAGCGAAAGATCCACGACTTCCCCACCGCACACGTAAAATTAAATAGCTCCCATAACCCTATTGTAATATCTTACCACTTCAGAATCCATATCCCTTAAAAAAATGGAAAACATTTGAATAGAGTGAGATCTTATAGAATCTTTAGTAAGTTTCTGCGTGTCACTATATTTTTTATGTAAGTAAAAAATTATCTTAAATACGAATAATTCATAAAAGTGTCCAACACTAAATCTCGGAATATCAATTCTTTTCATAGTTCCCCTGGGAACTCTTCTTCTACCCGTTGATAATGCTGCAACCCTTACCGCTTTTCTAATTTCATTGGAATTTAATTTTGGCAAAAGATGATCTGTTTTATGATCAATATATTGCCCCAATTTATCTCTATCTATGACTTTTTGTCCGATAGAAAACGCCAAGAAATCAGCATAAGAAAAAAATCTACTATCGACCACAAAATTCGAAATAAATTCATTTACTTCATGTGAAATATTATCTTCCTCATGAAGGGATGGACATAAACTCAAAAATGTATCAACTACTATTTTTTCATCATATATATCATTTTCGTAACTATAACCATATGTGTATATGACAAAATTGCTTTCGTACAAATTTCCATAAAATTCGTCATAATCTCTATCTATTGCAACTATAGTATTGAGCAAGACTCCCCTTTTAATGTCTTCAATATAAGAAATAAGATTTATCTTACTCCCACGAGGAAGAAATTTACATTTCAAATCGGGACGAAGTGCTCGAAAAACTGCCTTCCAGAATGCAGCATCAAATGATACGAATTTTTCTCGCTCTATGTCTCCGCCCTCAGTATACACAATAAAATCCACATCGTAAAATAGGGATCTATTCTGCTGACCCTGCAAAGTTCTTTCGAAGCTCATAACAGTTTTTCCAAATTAATCGTTCTATCTTTATATGCTCCGACGATATCAGGTGAATGAGTTGCAAAAATTACCTGCGAATTAGGATTTATTTTTTTCAAACTTGGAACAAGATTTTCTTGCCAATCGATATGGAGTGACAATTCAGGCTCATCCGCCATAAATATACATTCATTTTTTCTCTAAAGAAGACCCTCTCCGAGAATAATAAATAATTGCTTTTCACCGAATGACAAGCTTGATATTGGTATTTCGTTATTACTTTCATCTATAAATATAGGCTCGTTTCCAGAGTTTATTTCTATTTTCTTCCTAAAAAGAAGCTTGTTCATTATTTTTTTGAAGTCTTCTTTAGGCTGGTATATTTCCTTTCTTTTACCTAGCAACTGATGCCACTCATTAACAACATCATGAATTCGCACAGTATCCGTCAGAACAAGGAAATCTTCTGCATTTAATGGAGAGTTCGGTTCATAATTTTTAATAGCTCTATCCATTTTTTTTGCAAAACTATCTAGTTTCGCTGAAAATGTATGTGTCTTTATTTTAAAATCCAGCAACATGCCGCGCAACGCTGCCTTTTCTTCATTTGCATCAAGCGACTGAACGGTTGATATTCCATCGAACTTTGACGGCGAAATCAGTGATAATAGATAAACCTGCTGGAATTTATCAGTTTCTTCCGCAGACATTTTGTCCAACGTCGAAAAATAAACACCGAAGTTTCGTGAAACTTGATGCATTTTTTTAGAGACTGTTTCAAAAGTCTAAACGTTTGAAAAAGTTAGATTAGTGTCCCGTCTGCACCACCGACGCCTTGCGTTTTACGAGGCCATATCAGAAGGTATTCATCTGGCGATCTGGTTACCATAAGGACGGCACAGCGTGGGTATTCCAAGCGATCCACTCTTGGACATCATTCGACGGTCCATAGCCAACTTGGAATTCATCGAAGCGAATTACGAGACCCACGCCCTGTATGAAGTGACCCAACTCGTGAATACGTTCTTGGGTGCGCTCATTCATCCCTTTGAGAAGTCGTCAAAAGGGAAGCAGTTCATTGAACATTTCTCGAACAAACCAGTCCCGATAGACGTTCATTACAAGATTATCTCAGAAGGAAACATTTCCTATTATGGATTTTTAAAATGCATTCGTCATGCTCTAGCGCATGGAAATATCAGGTATAATCCTGATAAAGTCAAACGAATACAGTCTATAGATTTCTGGAACAAAGAAGATAATAAGAAGACGTTCAGATGCACGATTTCCGTATATCAAATGAAACGTCTTCTTGTTGACTTCAAAATCTGCCTTGAACAGATATATAAATAATTACATCTCCACAATCAGGCTTATTGAATGTCTTCAATTGCACCAGTTATATGGCCTTTACTCTCTTCACATGCTTGCTGGTGTAGCATATCACGATTAAACGTTGGCCATTCAAAGGTAACTTTGGAGAGGCCGGGAGATGGATCAGCAAACGGTATTGCAGAAATACTAAGTTTTCCATCATTTTTGAATGCCCGAAGAAAACTTAGTGCGGCATCTTTGTCGAGATTTAGTTTGAAACTATCATGATCAACGGGAGATTTTATCATGATGCCATGATAAAATTTCTGCTCGTAAGAAAATAATACCGTAAAAGTCTGATTAGACTCTCTTCCTTTTATTTGAGACGACGAAATTATAAAATCAGCATCTTCTCCATTTGACATAATAGTGACTGTATTATCAGCATCGCCACTCATGCTATTTCGAGTTATACAAAGAAAATTTCCCCCATCGTTTCCTACTATCTGAGTGCTTCCATCAGAAAAATGATAGGCTTTCATACCAGCGTCATCAGCATAAGCCGGAGACAAAAAGGAAGCTCCTATTACAGGATAAATGAATATTTTTTTCATTGTTGTGGCACGC
The DNA here is from genome assembly GCF_003207855.1 of Komagataeibacter rhaeticus. Taxonomy (GTDB): domain Bacteria; phylum Pseudomonadota; class Alphaproteobacteria; order Acetobacterales; family Acetobacteraceae; genus Komagataeibacter; species Komagataeibacter rhaeticus. Next base: position 22,869 of record NZ_NKTZ01000026.1, read on the forward strand.
TACTTCCAATTTTATTCAAAACGTTTTTTAAATATCCAGCCGCTACATTCCCGGCAGATAGAAATTGGATATGAGTAGCATTAATTCCCGGCTCAATGTAGTTTTCACCATTTCTGGTTAGTCTGACATTGTTTGCCTCTCCAGAAATTATAGCTATACAAATTGTATCGGTATCTAGCGTGTTTGTTTGGTAAGGATTGCATTTAAGAAGTCTCTGCCGAACCTGAACACTTAATGATCGTGGATTAAACCACACCCTTTTGTCGTCATCATTCATATCAATAAGGTTACAGGAGTTTAAATCCCGACAATAAGGACTTCCTTTTACATTTACACTTTTCCCTATTGCATCTGCCCCGTAGGCAAGAAAGCTTCCAACATCAAGCGCATTACTATATGCAGCTTGTGCAGCATTATTTTTCTGCTCCTGCTGTTGTTGCTGCACTTCAGGATCAATACGCTGTGTCCAACCGGGAGCAGGCCCATTATTTGCAACGCAATCCTGAAAATGCTTTAGGTCTTGGCTAAAATTCGGCCATGATATATTTACGTTTCCAGACTCTACCCACTTTTTCCTTTTACCGGAAGAGATTAGTTTCCCCAACAAACCTGATGTATTGTTGTTTTCACTTACGTCTTGGAAATATATTTGGAGGCTTATGGCCTGCTGCGACGTTAACTGAGCTAAAAATGCATTGTAATTATCCGAGTTCATATCCAATTGGTATAGGTGCTTTTCATCATCTTTCAGATCATGACCAATTCCGCCCCATGGTTGATTTTGATATGAAAATTTAAACTGAAAGTCAGAGTTAATATGCTGGTTAATATTCCTCAAGATACGAATATCCATATAATAATTAACAGGATATTCAAATAAATATCTTGGAGCACTCCCTTTTTTTGAAAAAAAGTAGAGTTTTTCATTAGAATTTTCTATAATGCATAAGTCGGGTTGTGTTGATCCAGATATCAATGTTGTACCATCCGGATATTTATAATATATGTCTCCCGCATAGGCGTTCTGGACGAACAATCCCATACCTACGGCTAAACAGCCTCCTATAACGCGCCTCATAGCGTCACCTTATGCATAGGAGTTTGTCCAGATACAGGAGCATCAGCCAGCGTAGCTGCCACCTTATAGAGCAATCCATGCTTCTGTGCGGTCCACGATACGCTCCGCCTTCCTCCGGGGAATGTCACTGTGCCTGTGCACTGCCTTGTTCCATCAGGGTCTACGGATTCATTGGATACCTGCACTACTACATGAGACGCAGATTGTCCTACGAGAGGAGCTATCTGCTTTGCGACGCTATGCGTGACCAGCAATTTCCCACATACAGACGTAGGAGAAGAGTCTACAGAATCAGCGTTTTCCTGACGTTTGTTCATTTCATGGGCTGTAGCCATGGCTGCGCCGGTTCCGGCCGCACTGGCTGCGGCAGAATGGGCCGCTGTGCTGGCCAGAGAACTGATAATGCCAGCGGCATGCGATTTCACAGGAAATGATGGCAAGGAAATAGCAGTGGCTGCAATTACCAGACCATAACCTGTGAATGAAATATATTTATTAATTAAATATTTATTTGTTTTTTGATTAATCATTGTTATTTGATCTTTATCGCTGAGAATGACCCCTTTAACTCACGAGCAATCCTGATGTTTTTATCTCTCGCCAATCCCGCAATTAGGAACAAATCAATCAAAGACCAAATGCCAAAACCTCCTAAAGTAATAAGTTTGATTACACCCAGCATAGTATCTCCGATATAAAATATATCTATACCGAAAAATCCTAGAAAAGCACTCAGGCCGAATGCAATAACTGGGTTTTTACCCTGCTCTGTAAATGAATTAATAAATTTACCTCTAACTTCGTCAGGTAAAGACCAAATTATATTTTCGAGTTCCAACAGAAAAGACTTCTGATTCATCCGTTTAATACCTCGTTTTTTGTCCGACCAAGGACATGAAAAGATGCTCCCCCTGACGCCCGCTTGGCGTCAGGTGGTTGGTCGCAACGATAACGAAGTGAACGCTGCCCTGCTTATTTCCCATTACAGCGAACGAGTGCCCCCATTCACCGCATTGGCTCAGCAGCCGGGTGTTATATTCGCAGGCCACCCGACCAAGGGGGAGCCACTTCGTTTTTCGTGCGCGACCAAGCGCTACAGGTATTCTATCGGAATAGTGCTTTTTAGGCAAGTTCCTCGTGAAATGAAATTAAGATACCCCTTTATATGTCTTTATCATACCGCTTAGCAGTATAAAAGTTTTTTATTGAATATATCTAGAATTTATGAGAGTTTAACTTATATGACGATAAGAACAGATTGATGTTTATGTTTTTATTATTGTGGAGTATTTAGGAGTATATTTTTAAAATGTATGATACTGATTTGACAGATCAGCAGTGGGAGTTGCTAGAGCCTTATATTTTCAAGGCAAAACCGGGAGGTCGTCCTCGCTCAACCAATGTGAGAGAAGTGATCAACGCAATTTTTTATGTCCTGAAAAATGGCTGCATGTGGCGCAGCTTGCCGCGCGATTTCCCGCCATGGCAGACCGTTTACCGGTATTTCCGTCATTTAGGCACATCGAAAGAGGTGGTCCCCATTTTTCGGACAGGGCGATAAGCTATCATCTGGCCTGAACGAGGACGGGTTTTATGGGCAAGGTTACGCGGAAACGGTATGCGGCAGAGTTCAAGTCACGGGTTGCGCTGGAGGCGATCCGTGGGGAACTGACGCTGGCGGAACTGGCTTCGAAACATGGCGTGCATCAGACGATGATCGCCCAATGGAAGCGCCAGGCGATCGAAGGCATGGCAAGCCTTTTTTCTGGTAAGTCAGTAACGGAACCTTCAGTCAGCCCTGCTGATGTAGAGAAACTGCACGCCAAGATCGGCCAGTTGCTGGTGGAACGGGATTTTTTGCGGGATGCCTCTGCTCGGTTGGGCGTGATCAGAGGCGGCAGATGATTGACCCGAAGAGAGCATGCCTGCCGATAATCCGGCAATGCACGCTGCTGCAACTCAACCGGTCGGGCGTCTACTATCGGCCTGTGCCACAGAGCGAAGCCAATCTGGAGCTGATGCGGCTGATCGACGCCCAGTTCCTGGAAACGCCGTATTATGGCTCACGGCAGATGACATGGCATCTGCGCCGCCAGGGACATGAAGTGGGCCGCAAGCGGGTCCGGCGGCTCATGGCGATCATGGGCCTGCGGGCGATCTACCAGAAGCCGCGCACGACCGTGCCCCATCCGGAGCATCGGAAATATCCATATCTGCTACGGGATCTGGTCATCAATCGGCCTGACCAGGTCTGGTGTTCCGATATCACATATATTCCCATGAAACGGGGATTTCTCTATCTCGTGGCGATCATGGACTGGTTCACGCGCAAGGTCCTGTCCT
>NZ_NKTZ01000027.1 GCF_003207855.1 Komagataeibacter rhaeticus
CCGGCAAGAAAAAAATGACGGAAAACACCTGTTTCCCGTCATATACTCTCAGCAGCCAGCCTTAGCGTATATCTGTGCCCGTTCTATGTACCGACCCCACTCCGTGCATTATCCTGAAATTTAGTTGCAAATTTACCACAATAATAAAATCAATAAAAATTGAGCGTATTTTTTGTTTTTTATTTAGTTTTTTATAAATTATTGTAAAAAATGTAGAGGTTACGTTTTTACTTTCAGTGTTTACTTTATCGGTGTCTCTGGACATCGGGACAGGTTTGCCTGAAAATAAAGACATGAAGTTCACGCTTAACGAGTGATGGGTGCGTGAATATCTGATTCCTGACCAAGTCGGGGTGTCCGGTCCAGTTCCTCGGGGGAGGGAAGTTATATGAAACGTTACATGTATCGTAACAGAACATTGTTTGCCATGTCGTGTCTGGTCACGACATTTCTGACAACGGTCGGGCCCGTGTCGCGGTCCGTGGCGGCAACGGCCAGCGGCGCGCAGCCGGTCAAGGGCCATGTCGCCGTGCGGCACACCGGCAGCCATGTGGCGGGCAAGGCCGCCACGGTGGCAAAGCCGCAGGCGGTCGCGGCCTCCGCCACGCCGGAAGTCATTCATGTCGGTGTCGACCGCACGGCGCGTGATGGCGGCGGTGGCATGATGCGCCTTGAAACCGCGCCGCATACCGTGCAGAGCATCGGCAAGCAGTTCATCGACATGAAAAGCCCGACCAGCACGGCGCTTGACCTGATCAAGACACTGCCCAGCGTCAGCGTTTCCACGCCCGATACGTCCGGCATGCAGGGTGGCAGCATCATCAGCCGAAGCCTGACCGATGCCGACATGGGCCTGCTGGTTGACGGTGCCCCGGCGGCCAGCGCCAGTTACATGGCGGAAGACGTGGATTCAGAAGATCTGGAATCCGTCAACGTCACGCCCGGCAGTTCCGCAATCGACATTCCGACCACGTCCGCCGCAGCGGGCGTGATGGATGAACGGACCCACACGCCGGGCCACAAATTCGGTGGCCTGATGGATTTTTCCTACGGCACGAACAACCTGTCGCGTGAGTTCATCCGGCTGGAATCCGGTGACATCGGCAAGACCGGCATCCGTTCGTATTTCTCGTTCTCCAACACGCATGCGCGTTCGTGGATGGGTTCGGGCATCAACAGCCGCAAGCATATCGACTTTGGCGTGCAGAAGGACTGGCAGAACGGTTCGTTTGCGAAGTTCTTCATCTCGTGGAACTATGAAGACTTCACGATCGACAATTATTCCAACGCCGCCGAATTCTATAAATACAAGCACACCGGTCAGGGCTACGGCCGCAGTGCCGATTCCTCCAGCAATGACTACTGGGGCAACAACATTGACCACTGGAACAAGATCTTCCTGACGGCTCCGGTCCATATTGTCCTGCCGGCGAAATTCAAGTTCGACATCACCCCGTATTTCAACTTTGGCCAGGGCTGGGATGGTGAACCCGATGGCACGGCCAAGGCGGGTCAGTACACATACGCCACGGGCACGGCCGTTCCCGCCGGCACCAACCTGACCAGCTACTTCCTGGAAGATTACGCCATGCAGGTTGGTGTCACCACCAAGCTTGGCTACGATATCGACCGGCATAACCATGCCTATATCGGCTACTGGTACCACAACGAAGATTACCTGACGCATTTCCCGGTCAGCGCGCAGATGGCAAACGGCCGGAACCCGAGCCCGAACAACATCGACTTCCAGCTTTCCAGCGCCACGACGGGCCTGCGTTCCTTCTCGGGCAATGATGCCGGGTTTGAAGTGCATTCCATCTTCATTGGCGACAGCGCGAAATACCTGCATGACAAGCTGACCGTCGATGCCGGCTTCAAGTATGTCATGACCAATTACTGGTACAAGTCATTTGCCAGCACCGGGGCCGTCAGCGGCCGTTATGGTGAAAACAACACGACCCCGCTGCCGCACCTGTCCATCGGTTACACCTTCAACGATCACAACCAGATCTATGTGAACGCCGAAGGCGACTTCCGCCAGCCTTCGCCCAGCGCCATCGCCAATAGCGGTGCGGCCGGCGGCCTGCCCAAGAACCAGTATTCCATCAAGGAAGAACTGGGCTATCGTTACCATGACAAGTACATCATCGTTGACCTGTCACTGTTCAACTACAACATCACCAACCGTCTGCTGAGCACCTATATCGGTGGCGGCCAGTCCGGCGTGGTCAATGCCGGCAACCAGACGGCACGCGGCGTGGATGCCATGATCTCGACCCGCCCGTTCCACGGTTTCAGCCCTTATGCGTCGGTTGAATACCTGAATGCCCGCATGGACTCCAACATCCGTGCCGAAGACATTTATGGCAACGCATCCTACTTTGCCACGAAAGGGCACGAGGCACCGCAGGCGCCGCATGTCATGGCCAATTTCGGCCTGACCTACCAGAAATACGGCTTCTTCGGTAACGCGACACTGCACTATACCGGCCCGCAGTCCGTAACGCTGGCTGGTGACGAGCGGATCCCGGGCTATGTCACGGATACGCTGTCGCTTGGCTATCACTTCAAGCCGTTCCTGTATGCGAAGTCGCCCACGTTCCGCCTGAACTTCACCAACCTTACGGGCGCCATTGTCCGGACGGGTGTGAGGGGTATCGGGACCAGCAATGGTTCGGTCCGCCTGATGAACGGAAACATGTCCGCTGCCGGAAGCGGCGCAAGCTTCTATGTGGAACCCCGCTTCAGCATGACGGGAACGATTTCCACCTCTTTCTGATCAACAGGTCATTGCATCACGTATGAGTACGGCCCTCCTACAAAGAGGGCCGTATTTTTTATACGAACCCGGTCCATATTATACTGTGTCCGTATTGCCGATAGCTGGAGAATGAAATCATGGTAAAGCTGGCGACAGCCTCGTCCATCCTGGCGGTCTCTTCGTTACTTGTCGCATGCAACCCGGCCGCGGCGTCTTCTTCCGAAGAGACGACGGCGCAGCTGTTTGCACGGCTGCGGCATGATCATTCCATGCTTGAGGTCTTCATGCATGACTTCCCCAAGGGGGCTGACCTTCACAACCATCTTGTCGGTGCGATATATGCGGAAAACACGCTGCGCTGGGCGGCCCAGGATGGTCTGTGCGTGGATCTGGACCACAAGGCCATAAAGTCCGAACACTGCGCACAGGGCAGGGGGCAGATGGTCAATGCCGCCACCGTGGAAGCAGACAGTCGGACGGAAGACAGCATGGTCAATTCCCTGTCCATGCGTAATTTCCATCCTTCGGCGGATGTCGCATCGGGCCATGACCAGTTTTTTGGTACCTTCCCCCGGTTCGCCCCCGGCATGGGAATAACGCATGAGGGGGCCATGCTGGCCGAAGCCGTCACACGCGCGGCGGATGACCACACGACCTATCTCGAACTCATGATCTCTCCCGACATCGGGGCGCTGATCCAGCGCGGGCAGAAGAATCCGCTACGGGGAGAGGATTTCGCGGCGACGCAGGCCAGCTATTCCCCGGCGGAGACACAGCAGTTCCTGACGCAGGCCCGCCAGGAAACCGACCGCATGGAAGCCGACATGCACACCCTGCTGCACTGCGGCACGCCGCAGGCCGCTCCGGGGTGCGGGGTAAGGGTGCGTTACCTGTATGCCACACTCCGCACGCTGAGCCCATCTGTCGTCTTTTCCCAGATTTCGGGTGCCTATGCCCTTGTCCGGGCTGATTCGCGCTTTGTGGGCGTGAATATTGTCGCACCGGAAGACAATCTGGTTGCCATGCGTGACTATGACCTGCATATGCGCATGTTCCAGTTCATGTCCGGGCTTGATCCGCAGGTCAATCTGAGCCTGCATGCGGGTGAACTGGCCGAGGGTCTGGTCCCGCCGGAAGGGCTGTGGAATCATATCGCGCAGGCCGTCCGGATTGCCGGTGCGCGCCGGATCGGCCATGGCGTGGACATGGCTTACGAACAGGATGCCAGCGCCACGCTGGCCGAAATGGCCCGGCGGCATGTAATGGTGGAGATAAACCAGACCAGTAACGACCAGATACTGGGCGTGCGGGGCAATGCGCATCCATTCCAGCTTTATCGGGCCGCTGGTGTTCCGGTTGCGTTTTCCACCGACGATGAAGGGGTGGAACGGATCAACCTGACGCATGAATACGTGCGCGCGGCAGAAACATGGCCGCTCACGTATCATGAATTCAAGGATCTTTCCCGTACCGGTCTGGAATATTCCTTCCTGCCCGGCAGCAGCCTGTGGGCACGGACCGCGCCGTTCCGTCCGGTGGCCGCCTGTGCCCATGCCGGCATGCGGCCCGAACGCGTTCCGGCAGCCTGCGCTACTTTCCTGCAGCAGAATGAAAAAGCGCAGGCCCAATGGATACTGGAGGAAAAATTCGCGGCCTTTGAAAACAGTACAAACAAAAACGATCTGTTCAGGAAAAAATGAAACCATCATGATTTCCCAACCAGTCGTTTCCCGTTTCCACACCCGGCCCTGATGCAGGCTGCGGCCCGCAGCCCTTCATGCATGGATACGGGTAACGGGGTGGTATGGCCGCCCGATACCCGCGCCCGTAAAAAATCGCAGCCAGACAGGAAGACATCATGACGGATCTGTTTTCACGCCGGTATTTCCTTGCGGCCACGGGTGGCCTGCTGGCTGGGGGGCTTGCCCGGCCCGCGCCACTTGCGGCGGCCGCCCCGTCACCCACACCACGCAAGGTGATTGTCGATGCCGATATTGGCGTGGACGACACCATGGCCCTGCTTTTGGTGCATTTCGCCCCGGAAGTGGAAATCATTGGCATCACCACCGTCAACGGGAATGGCACGCTGGCCAACACCACGCGCAATGCCCTGTTCCTGGCGGAAAAATTCGGCATACAGGCCCCCGTGGCCAAAGGGGCCGGGATTTCGCTCGACAACCGCACCGATACGGCGCCAACCTTCATCCATGGCGATAATGCGATGGGCAACATCACGCTGCCCACCCATCTGACCCGGACGGTGGACGGGCGCCCCGCCTGGCAGATGATTGTGGACATGGTCCGTGCCCACCCGCACGAAGTCACGATCCTGGGACTGGGCAGGCTGACCAATCTTGCGCTGGCCCTGCGGCACGATCCCGCCATTGCGGGCCTGACAAGGGAGGTTATCGTGATGGGCGGCGGCTTTGGGCTGCATGGTGACCTGGGGAATGTCACGCCTGCGGCCGAAGCCAACTTCAGGGGCGACCCTCTGGCGGCCGACCTGGTGTGTGGGGCAGCATGGCCGATGACGATCGTGGGCGTGGATGTAACATTCCAGACCACCATGACCGATGCCTATCTGCAGCACATACGCGATCAGGGTGGCGCGGCCAGCGCGCTGATATGGGATGTGACACGTTTCTACATGGCGTTCCACAAGCAGCGGCTGGGGCTGGATGCCATGTATGTGAATGATGCCTCGGCCAGCGCCTATCTGCTCAGGCCGGAGTTGTTCAGGACACGCAGGGGAGCGGTCCGTGTTGTCTGTGGCGGCGTGGCGGATGGGGAATCAATCCAGAAACCCGCGGGCAAGAACTTCCCCCCCAATGCGTGGGACAACCGGCCCGAGCAGAGCATCTGCACCGATGTGGATTCAGACGGGGTGCGTGCCCTGTTTGCCCAGACGCTGCGTGGCCATTAAAAAACGCATTGGCAGACCGATAAACCACCCGCATGGGCATGACAGCCGTGGAACCGGTATGGAAATGCGCCCGTAAACCGATTTTCCCTATATTGCCACATCGTTACGATATGCGATGCTGATCCGGCCAGGGCCACTGGCGGCGGCTGGACGTATGCCAGAACCCGTCATTCCATGCGGGCAGGGAGAATAAAAGAAACATGACCGGCATTGATGGTGAACGTCTGTCCAAGACCGTCATGGTCGCAGCCTTCGGCTGCTTTGGCCTGATCGTGATGTTCAATAATATTACGGACTATGATTCCAATTACCAGTTCGTGCGTCATGTCCTCAGCATGGACACGACTTTCCCCCATAACCGGCTCATGTGGCGCGCCATGACCTCACCGGTCGTGTGGCAGGCGGGCTATGACCTGATTATTGCGTGCGAGGGCGCGACCGGCATCCTGTTCATACTGGCCGCCTGCGCCATGCTCCGCGCCTTGCGCAGCGACCCGGCCACGTTCCGTCACGCCACCCGCCTGGTCCCGTGGGGCACGATGATGGGGTTTCTGGTCTGGTTCTTCGGCTTTACCGTCGTGGGGGGTGAATGGTTTGCCATGTGGCAATCGCATTCATGGAACGGACAGCAGCCGGCCTTCCAGTTCATCAGCATGATGATGCTCATGTGCCTGTACGTTCGCAAGAAAGAAGACGGGCCGGGCTGACCGTCCTGATCCGGACGGGATCAGGGGGTTTTCCGGTCCAGGCACCCCACAACACTCCTGGCTTCATCCAGCAGGCGTTCAAGATCCAGGCCGGGAACCGTTCCATCCACCACAACAGGTTCCCCCCCCACCAGCACATGGCGGACACTGGCAGCGCCTGACACGACTGGCGCGATCAGCGGGTCATGCAGACCGGCATGACGGGGAGAATCAAGCCGATGGACGACCAGATCGGCAATCTGCCCGATGGCCACGCTGCCCAGTTCGGAATACCCCAGAACCGACGCCCCCGAAGACGTGGACCAGCGCATGACATCTTCAGCCGTGACCGCATCGGCACCGTGAACGGCACGATGGATCATCCACGCGCAGTGCATCTCGGCCCCCATGTCGCAGGCTTCGTTCGATGCGGCGCCATCAACGGCCAGCGACACACGCCCCCCCCGTGCATCCAGCGCGGCGGCCGGGGCAATGCCGGAACCCAAGCGGCAGTTGCTCTGGGGGCAGTGGGCCATGCCCGTGCCGGTTTCCACCATAAGTGCAATCTCGCTTTCATCCAGATGCACCAGATGGGCGAACCAGACATCCGGGCCAACCCAGTCGTGTTCGGCAACAAACTGCAGGGGCCGCATGCCGTAGGTTTCCAGGCAGAATTTCACATAGTTTGTCGTCTCGGACAGGTGTGAATGCAGGCGGATACCCATGCTGCGCACTGCCGATGCTGATTCGCGCAGTTCCGTCGGCGTCACACCCCATGTAGGCGTGTTGGGGGCAAAGGCCACCCGGCACCGGGATGTGGGGGAGGGGTCATGATAACGCCCCACCAGGTCCCCCACGCGCCTGAGCATGACATCCAGCGGTTCGGTGGGGGCGGGGATGATCTCATCAGTATCGAATTTTCTTGCCTGCGTTGTACCCCCACGCGCCAGGACGTAACGCAGGCCCAACTGCCGTGCCGTCTCGAACAGGACATCCGCCGGATTGTAGGCGTACAGGCCGGAAAACAGGTAATGATGGTCAGCAACAGTGGTGCAGCCTGACAGGAGGAGTTCCACCATGCCCACCCGGGCCGCCACGCTGAGCGCCCGTTCGTCTATCCGGCTCCAGTAGGTATTAGGTACCAGGCGCAGCCACGGCTCAAGCGGCTTGTTGATTGCCGCGGGAATGCCTTTCAGCATTGTCTGGAAAAGATGGTGGTGTGTGCTGACCAGTCCTGGGGTTACAACGCCACCTTTGGCATCCAGCGCAATTTCACCGGGCAGGGGGGACAGGTCCCCAATCTCCGCAATCCGTCCATTGCGGATGCGGATGCTGCCCTGCGCCCGGGCCGCCGCGCCACGCAGGCCCGTCAGGATACCGGCCGTATTGTAGATCAGAGTGTTCATGACGGCATGATCCGAAGCGCATCGACATAGGTTGTGGTAAACGCGGCCTGCCAGTCGGCACTTTCCGCCAGCAGCTTGTGTGCCACCATGAAGTCGCGCGTGGCTTTCCAGCGCTCGGCCGTCATGGTGCCAAGCCCCCGCACGGCCGTATCCGCGGAAAGCAGGGCACCCGCATCACGCAGGGCACTCAGGCCAAAGGCGAGATGTTCCGGTGTCATGCGGTTATTGGCCTGCTGGATCAGCGCATTGCCCATGGCGGGGTCATTCATGTAATCGCGCCAGCCCATGAGCGATGCCTTTACAAAACGCCCGACGGTATCACCCTGTTGCGCGATCTTCTGCCGTGTTGTCACGATGGGTGCGCCATAGGGCGGGTATCCCAGCCCGGCAAACTGGAAAAACCGTACCGGGACGCCGCGCTGCCGCGCATCCCAGATTTCAGAGGAGGCATAGGCCTGAACAGCGGCTGACGGATCTGCGAAAAAAGGCTGGAGATTGAATGTATAGCGGGCGGCCTGGGAATCATCAAAACCGTATTTTTCCTTCAGCCATGGCCAGAATGTCGCGTGCGAACTGCTGGCGATCAGGATGGGATGCCCGCGCAGCTGTTCAGGTGACGTAATGCCATCATGCGTCATGAGACCCTGCTGGTCATGCTGGAACGTGCTGGCAACGGCAACCAGTGGAATACCGGACGCCACGGCCGACAGGACCTGAAAGTCATAGCCGGTAATGAAATCGGCCCGCCCGGCAAGCAGGAGTTGGGGCACGTTCATCTGCGGGCTTGCCGCCTCGATCTGAACGTCCAGTCCTTCGGATGCATAATAGCCCTTGGCCAGCGCTTCATAAAAACCACCGAATTCGGCCTGCGCGTACCACGACATGACAAACCTTATGGGGATGGCCGCCCGCGCCCGGCGGATTGATGGCATGGAAAGCCCCGTTACGCCACCGGCAAGGCCCAGCAGGGCCGTCCTGCGGCTGATACCCTGTGTCATCGGCATGCTCTCTCCGTTATCGCCTGACATCAGTGTAGAACCAGGCATGGATGCGTAAGAAGCATATATTTTCGCGCCAAGCGCTGCCTTTTTGCGTGCGGTAGGCTAGCATGCCGCGGGTCATGCCAATGTCCGGCAGGGTGTGCGGGCCGGAAGAACCGGTATGAAGGAGTGTGTAGATGCTGCATGCAAGACTGCTTCGCTACCTTGATGCCATCGTGCAGCACGGGTCCATGCGCAGGGCAGGGGAGAAGCTGCATACGTCCTCTACCGCCATCAACCGGCAGGTGCTCGCACTTGAGGCCGAATTGGGGACACCGATCTTTCACCGCACGCCACGCAGGCTGGTCCTGACACCCGCGGGCGAGGTGCTGATGCGGCATGTGCGCCGCACGCTGAAAGATATGGAACAGACGCAAAGGCTTATTGATGACATAAAGGGATTGCGGCGTGGCGATGTCATGATCGGGATCATGAACGGGCCGGCCACGACCATCCTTCCCGCCGTCATCTCGGATCTGCGTGAAAACCGCAGCGACATCCGCCTGCATGTCCGGATCATTTCCCAAAATGACATCATCCGCGATGTCCTGGCCGGTGAAATCGATGTCGGTATCGGGTTTGACTTTCCGCCCAGTCCCGGCATTGATGTCTTTCATGCATGGGAATGCCCGCTTGGAGCTGTTGTCGCGCCCCAGCATGAACTGGCGCGCAGGAAATCGGTCACTTTCATGGACTGTATCCAGTATCCCATGATCATTGGTGACTGCGCCATGTCGATCCGGCCGCATCTGGACCTGCTGGCCGCACGCATCGGTACGAAACTTGATCCCGTTATCGAAACGAATTCGGTGGAAACAATGCGCCGGATCGTCTCGACCGGCCATGCCATGACATTTCTGACCGCGCTGGACATTGCCGCGGAAGTCAGGAGTGGCGATCTGATTTATGTTCCATTACGGAATATTGATATCCGGCGCCAGTCCCTTTCCATCATCACCCCGCATGCAGGGCGCAATACGCTGGCCCGTATTTTACTGGACCGTTTCCGGCATGTTATCGAGACCGTGCCGGGTGCCGGATAGGGAACGCAGGGGCAGATTGCAGGGGCTGGGGTAAGGGCAGGGGAGCGCTGCCGACTTTGCTGTTATCCGTGCCCCCATGGCCGGTAACGTCGCAACCGAGCAGCATCCATGGCTGACGGGATTTTCAATCCTTGATAATATTCCTGATCATTTTCCAGCTATCCTGCACCAGTTCCTGCGTCAGCATACTGGCATCCGTTTCATTTTTCTCCCGTATGGCTTGTACGATGAGTGCATTACTGTTCAGGCTTTTCTTTATGAAATCCGAACGTTTATTGTAACAGAAAAAACGGTACCGCAATGCCTGACGGTCCAGTGTTGTCAGGATTTTCTGCAATGTCGAATTCTGACAGTTCATGTGAATACTGGTCGTAAGACGGACATTGGCAACGAAGGCATCTTCCGTATTCCCACGCCTGATGCCACGTTTCATATCATTCAGGCAGGCTTCCAGCTGGGCAATAATGGCACTGGTGGCGGTGCGGGCAACGCTGGCGGCGGCCAGCCCTTCCAGCGGTACACGGCAGGCGCATATTTCATCCAGCCGTTCTATTGACAGGAACGGGACAAAAACGCCACGCCGCGGCTTGCGTTCAAGCAGTCCTTCAGAACACAGCACATGCAGGGCCTCACGCACGGGTGCCCTGCTGATATTGAAACGGTTGCAGAATTCTTCCTCAATCAGCTGGGTGCCCGGTTCAAATTCAAGACAGATGATCGACTCTGCGATAATGTCTATCAGGCTCTCACCAATAAGACGTGGCAGAGCTTCGTTATCTTTCGGCAACACACCCATTCTCCCCGAACCCTACAGACCTATATGAAATGACAGGCGGGGACATAATGATGTGAAAAAAAACATACGTCGATATCGAACTGCTGAACCCTGACCTTTCCATCCATTTACATATGCCAGCAGTTCCGGGCATGTCAGGAACGATAATCGGTTGGCTGGTTATCAAGCAGGCGCAGTACGGCCTGCCACGCCAGGCATTCCCAATCGGCCACCCCCTCTGGTGATGCAAGATCGCCGGTCAGTTCCATGACTTCATGGGCCGGCATGGCCAGTTCCGCCCCCCCTGACAGGGCGGCAATCTGAATGTCACATGCTTTTTCAAGTATATATATACGATTGAAGGCTTCGGCCGCATTACGGCCGACAACAAGCAGCCCGTGATTGCGCAGGACAAGACCCTTGTTTTCACCCAGATCGGCAATCAGGCGCTGACGTTCGGCAACATCAAGCGCAAAGCCTTCGTAATCATGATAACCAAGGCGATTATAAAACATCAAAGCCTGCTGGCTGATCGGTAACAGCCCCTGTTTCTGACATGATACGGCAGCACCGGCGCGCGTATGCGTATGCAGTACAAAGTTTATGTCAGGCCGTCCCGCATGTACGGCCGCATGAATATTGAAACCGGCCGGATTGACCTGAACATCCACTTCGTGATTTTCGGATAACGCGATACCCTCTTCATTTACCTCCACCAGGCTGGACGCACAGATTTCATGAAACAGCATACCGTACTGGTTGATCAGAAACCGGCCGGGCTTTCCGGGGATACGGGCACTGATATGGGTATAGATGATATCGGACATCCCGAAATAAGCCACCAGCCGATATAATGCGGCCAATTCCTGCCGCACCATGCGTTCCTCTGGTGATATCTTTAACAGATTACACAACCCTGCTGCCATTCTATGGGTCTCCTCCCCTGTCTGTTTTGTATATTCCCCGATCCGGGCAACCATTACATATTATCAGGTGAAACAGTAAAAAGCGGTTATTTCAGGGATCAAGCCCTGCCATTGTTGAATACATGTTTACGAACAGCAGGGTGAAACCTAATTCCTTTATAAATGATACATCGCATGCTCCGAGCCTGGAGCGGATTAACAGAAACAAAATCGATTGTCGACAATTTAATTTCCGCCGCTCAGAAAGCCGTTGATATACTTGCAACCGCGGCGAAACCGGCACCCGGCAGATATGTGGGCGATCCGGAAGCCTGAACCGTGCTGCCATTCATGGCACGCGCGGCATGGGCATTGTTCTGTACCGTGTAAACACCACCAAGATAATGGTTATTGGCAATATTGACGAAATTCATCTGCACGGTAGGGGACTTGGCAAAACCCAGCTGCTGAAGGCGATAGCCCAGCGTCATGTCCGCCGTGACATAGGCAGGCATTTTTTCATCATCCATAAAGGTCGAATATTGTGAACTGGTATAATGGGCACTGACATTACCAAAGAAATGCCCGTCATCATAATCCAGGCTGGCCGAACCCATCCAGTGGGGCGACCGTACGGCTGTCTTGCCGGCGGTGGGAAGGTAGGCTCCGCTGGACGTAATCATGTTGCTATCCGTTGTCGCGTTCAGATATTCGCCAGACAGGAATGGACGCAGGTGGTGCCATGGCCGGAAACCGATCTCCACATCAACGCCGCGTGACGTCTGTCCACCGGCATTCATGTACTGGGTAACAAGAACATTGTTCTGTTCAAGCGTCGTGCTGATCTGCCTGTTGGTGAAATTATAGTTAAAGAACGTGACAGACCCGCTCAGAAGCCTGTCATGGTACCGATACCCGATTTCTTCAACAATGGAATATTCCGGCTTGAGGCTTGTGCCGCCTTGCTGGGTCCGGGCACCGGATGTCATGCTGAAAACATCAAAAAGCTGGGAAGAGGCCGGGGCAAGGAAGTTGGTGCCACCGTTGAGGAATATCATATGGTTTTCATTAAACGTGTACCGGGCGGCCAGAGTTGGCAGGGGTACGGCATAATGAACATTCCGGTTATATTCCGCCCCGGCAACCAGGGTTGTTGGCGTCGCCCCGCTAATGCCGTTATAGCCGCGTTCCGTATACATGACTTCCTTGAAGCCACCGTCAATTTCAAGCCTGTCATGGAAGAAATGAGCCCGGTCACCGATATAAAGCCCATTGACCTGCCCAAGCGTAAGTGTCTGGGATGATTTATAAGGTGTTCCGTTCGGCAGATTGATGATGCCGGAACTCCCCCACAGACTGACCGGCATGCCATTGCTTTTGATATTTTCCATCAACCCGACGGTGGAGGCATTCTGGTATTCATACCAGTAGCCCAATGTCAGCGTATGATGCTTCAGTTTGTAATTGAAGGCCAGGTTCGCGCCACTTCGGAACTGGTCATATATTGTCGGCGTAAAGACTTCGGTGGAATTCGCATTCGCCCCTGTTCCATTTGAAAGCGGCAGCGAAATGAACGGAACCTTTTCCGCGCCCGAATAAAGGCCCGTTTCGGTCACGTTGGCACCACCGGGACCGGCACCATGGCCATGAAAGAAATACGGGGTAAAGACAATTTCTGCCGCGGGGGTAAGTTTGATATGGTTGGGTGCACTGACAGCAACGTTATCAAACGCGCTCATATGCATACCCCAGAAGGTGTTGGTGCCCGGGGTAAAGGTTGAGGCGTATGTCCACTTCGTGCCTGCCTGATTCCACTGCGACATGGTCGGCCAGCGATCAAGAATGAACTCCTGATGATTCCAGGCCACGGAAAGGGATGAACTGCTGCCGTTCTTGAAATCCTTCACCATCTTGAAGTCGATATGGCGCCTCTGGCTGTAGCCCGGCCCATGCCATGCATCAGCAAAGGTATGGGAGAAAGAGAAAAAGGCCCGCACGCCGGAACGGCCGATATCGCCTGAATCAAGGCGGATGAATTCGTTGTTGTAATTATAGGATCCGTAACCAAGATTGATATAACCACCCGCCTTGTGCGCGGGTTCCCTGAATGTCATGTCAACCACGCCAGCCGCCGCGCCAAATGTGGGAACATCAAAATCGACAGAGCCTGGCGTCAGGGCAATCGAGGAGAGATTGGCGCTATCCACGATTTCATTCGGATAGACCGCGCCGTTATTGAATGGCATACCATTGAACATCCAGCCAATTTCGCTGATATCAAGGCCGCGCACCGTCATGTGTCCGACAGACAGGCCGAAGGGGTCCCCCTTGGTTACGTTGGCACCGGGCTGCAACTGCAGCAACTGTTCCGGATTGGCGGAAGGGACCTGCTTTGCAATGTAGTCCTGCGTTACAACCTGTCGGGCCTTGGGGTCGGTAACATTGACCATAAGCCCGCCGCCCACGGCCTGACGGTTCACCCCGTTGGGCAGCACATGGCCCAGGACCTTGAGAATTTCCACCTTTGAAGGGGGAGGGGAGGCCGTACCGGACTTCTGCGGCGCTGAAGCCTGCTGCGTGGCAGGGTGATTTCCGTGTGCAACCGTTGACTGCGCCAGGGCAGAATAAGAAAGAATTGTCGAGGCAGCAAGAAAACCTGTGAATGTATAAGTTTTCATCAGTCATTTCCTTATCTATGGGGGAAAGTTCCAGACGTTCCTACTGTCTTGTTTTCAATCATAACGGTATCGAAATTAATTAAAGGCGGGTCCACGGTCGTGGCCTTCTTTAAAAAGGCCGCTCTCCCTTAACCGTGACCCGATACATCAGCCGCCGGTAAGCCTTTTTGTCATAGTCAGTTGCCCGATGCAGCATGAGACGATTGTCCCATATGACCAGATCCCCCGGCTGCCATTCGTGTGAATAGACGGGTCCGTTAATAGTGGTACGCGCCATGAGATCTTCAATCAGCTTCTGGCCTTCCTCGGGGTCCATACCAACCGGCAGGGAGGTATTAAGCCCCAGATACAATGCTTTTCTGGCTGTATCGGGATGGGTACGCACCAGGGGATGGATCACATCGGGCATTCTCTGCAGTTCCTCAGCCGAGAGAGGGGCGGCGTTCCTGCGTGTGGCATGCAGCATTTCATAACTATGCCTTACCCTGATATGATCAAATTCATCCTGCTGCGCAGGCGGAAGACGGTCATAGGCAACCTGAGTGCTGGCAAACTCCGTATTTGCCCCGACGGGTGGGGTCTCGATCGCGTACAGGAACGTGAATGCCGTGGGGTTTTCCAGAAAGCTGAGATCGGTATGCCATGCAAATCCGTCATTAGGATTACCCAGCGGCTTTCCATCTTCAACAATATTGGAAATAACATAGACATCCGGTACATCGGGATGCTGGAAATCCCCGCGGACCGTGTATTCAACAGGACCAAACTTCCGGCCCACTTCCAGCAGTTCCGCTGCTGACAGTAACTGTTCCCTTATGACCAGAACGCCGCGCTCATTCAGGGCTTTTTTCAGTTCAGCGCGTTCGCTGTCTGAAAGGGTACGTATGTCTATATTGTCGACAGTCGACCCAAACGAAGGGAGCAAATCTCGTATATTCATGGAATCTCGCCCGACTTGTTCGTATCAAGACAGCCGAAACACCTACTTTCTGTCAATAAGTATTTTAACAAAGACAAAAGTTGAGCTGGGCACTTATTTCTCCATACACGCACATAGTAAAAACTGTCAGTAAATATGGTTTTCATTCCGGAACGAAAGATACTCATTTCATTGTATTTTTATGAAAGCATGCATTCGTGGTCATGAGGGCCGGGCAGATTCCAACGCCTTAACTTCCATCATATCATATGTGTCAGGCGGCAAAAAAAATAACATCCAAACAATTGTCGGGACGGGAATCAAACGTGCATGGCCAGATTTTGTCACCACAGGTGATTCGTTACTAACCCGGATCAATATCCACGATGCCTGTCATATACGTCCAGCAGGGGATGCCCTTTACAGAACAGGTCAATGTTCTCGATAAATTTCCTGATGAACCTGTGCTGCGTATCCCGTCCGTTTGCCGCGACATGGGGCGTCAGCAACACGTCCTCCCGGCCATACAGGGGGGAGCCGGCGGGCAGGGGTTCGGGGTCCGTTACATCCAGGGTGGCGTGGCCGATGCGCCCGCTCCGCAGTCCCGCCAGCAATGCTGCATGATCCATGACCCCGCCCCGTGAAACGTTGATGATATGCAGCCCGGGCCTGGCATGGGCCAGCATGTCCGCATCCATCATATGGCGGGTGCGGGACGTCAGGGGCAAGGACAGCAGCAGGTGATCCGACTGCGCCAGGATATCCCGCACATCGGCTACGGCCCGCACACCCGATGGGGGTGGTTCAATCCATGCCGACTGTCGACAGGCCAGAACCTGCATGTCAAACACCCTGGCCCGCCGGGCAACCTGATGTCCAACCGCTCCGAAGCCGATGATGCCAAGAACCCTGCCTGCCGCGGAACCAATATCATGCCGCGTCCAGGCCGCTCGGCTTCTAAGCGTGATCTGGTCCAGATGTTTTTCGACACGCAGGATGGCCAGCATCACATATTCCGCAATGTCAGCCGCGCTGACCCCGCGCGCCAGCGCGACAGGTGGCCCGTCGAGAAGCCACTCCGGATAGAAATCCACCCCAGCAGATGAAAGCTGGATCCAGCGCAGTTTTCCAGGCCAGGAAGAAGGGGGGCGTGACGGTGCGTCCTGCCAGCCTTCTATCGGCCCGGTGACGAGAATATCGGTCTCCTCGGGGATTTGCCACGGCTTTCCGGGGTTTCCATCTACAACCCGGATGCCGGGATATGGCAGGTTGGCACAGGCAGCCTGGAGTGCTGGCCCCAGGTGATTGCAGATAACCAACCGTTCAGGGCGTAGGGTCATGGCAGGCGCGACAGACATTCAAGGATGCGGGCATAGATGGTTTCATGGTCGCAGTCACGCAACCACAGGCAGTTGGGCGCCTTCCCGAGTACATGCCACCAGTCCACGACCGTCATGCCCAGCGTGAGGGGGGAACTGGTTTCAATCCCGACATGACAGGCGCGGCCTGAAAACAGCTCCGGCCACAGAATCCATGCCATGGCCAGTACATCATGCAGGGGCCGTGTCCGGGTGCCATACTTGGCGTTGCCGTGCCGTTCAAAGAACCGGATCATTCCCGCACAGGCATCACCGGTCCGGGTGCCCAGTGCGGCACAGCAATCCGCCCATCCCCCGGGCATCAGCGCCCTGTTGGAACAGTCAATCGGCAGCACCGTCAGCCTGACGCCGGAACGGAAGACGATGGATGCCGCTTCCGGGTCCACCACAATGTTGAACTCCGCGCTGGGGGTGACATTGCCGCCCTCAAAAAAACCACCGCCCATCATGACCATGCCAGCCAGACGGGCAACGATATCGGGCGCGCGCCGGAATGCCTGTGCGATATTCGTCAAAGGTCCAAGCGCCAGCAGGGTGATGGTGCCGGGAGGATGCTGGCGGATTGTGGAAATGATCCATTCGGGTCCATACCCCCCACACGGGGGCGCCTCCGGATCGGCCCAGTCATAGCCATCAATGCCGGTCTTGCCGTGAATGTCATGCGCGTGACGGGCCGGGCGGAAAAGGGGCAGGTCCGCCCCTGTCCTGACCTCGACTTCCGCGCGCCCCGCCAGTTCGACAATACGCCGGGCATTTTCGGCCGCCATGCGGGCCGGAATGTTGCCGGCAACGGCCGTAAGCCCCAGAACCGTTACATTGGAAGATGCCAGTGCCAGAAGAATGGCGAACGCGTCATCATGTCCGGGGTCCGTGTCAATTATCAAGGAACAGGGCATTAATACCGGTTGAATTTGATTCATGGCGATGTCATTCTTTCGAAATAATCTTTTTATCGTTACCAATAATCATCGGTTGAGGGTAATTGTGCAACAGAAAACACACCCACAGGAAATACCCGTCATAGATGTTGGCCCCCTGCGCGACCATACGCCGTCCGACACCCGTGCCGCAGCCGTTTCACAACTGGGTCAAACACTGGAAACGGTTGGTTTTGCTTATCTTTCCGGCCATGGCATTCCTGCCGAACTGGTGGACGGACTGCGCGAGACGGCCATCCGGTTCCATGACCTGCCTGAAGTTACAAAGAACGGGATCCGGATAAACACGGCCCATCGTGGTTTCATTCCGTACAGCAGCTCGACACTTAAAACGTCGACAGTCGACAATGTGTCCAAGCCCAATCTGAGCGATTCGCTCATGATCATGCATGAACTCAGTGAAATGGAACTGCGGGAGCGTGCCGGACAGCCGTTACAGGGCCGGAATCAGTGGCCGGCGGACGTGCCGGAACTCAGGGAAATGGCCCTGCGCTACATGACGGAACTGTCCCGCCTGGGCCGGGACATCACGATCGCGCTGGCAGAAGCGCTGGGGCTGCTGCCCACATGGTTCCTGCCGCATTTCGACTGCCCCACCCTTTTCCTGCGTCTGCTGCATTACCCGGAACAGGAACGGGACAGCCAGCACGGCATCGGTGCCGCGCCCCATACCGATTATGGTTTCATCACCATCCTGGCCCAGGACGATAGCGGAGGACTGGAAGTGCGCAGCAAGGATGGCACATGGATTGCCGCACCGCCCATTCCCGATACATTCGTCATGAATGTGGGTGACATCCTTTCCCGCTGGTCCAACGGCCGGTTTGCATCCACCCCGCACCGGGTCATCAATCGTTCGGGGAGGCGCCGTTTCTCACAGCCATTCTTCTTTGATCCGTCGATGCAGAGCGTCATCGAATGCCCTTCGTCCCTGCTGCATGCAGGCGATACGCCGCTTCATCCCCCTGTCTGCTGGGGGGATTACCTCATGGAGCGGCTGAACCGGAACTATACCTACCGTCAGGCTGACGGGAAATGAGCGGTCTGTCGCGCCGTCACCTGATTGCTGGCGGGGTCGTGGGCCTGACGGGCGCACTGGTGGGAAGGGCTACCCGGGCGGCTCCGCCACCGCTTGTCGTCACAACCTATGGTGGCAGCTGGGAAACGTTCTGGCGTGACGACCTGATGCCGCGTTTTATTGCCCGCACCGGCGCGGATGTAAAACTGGATGTAGGATTTGGCCGGACCTTCAGTGCGACATTACGGGCGTCCGGCCCCGGACATTCGGACTACTCCATCCTGATGATGAATGACGTCTTTGTGGAACCCCTGCTGCGCGCGGGCCACTTTGAAAAACTGGATTTCTCGCGCCTGCCGCATGCCCGGCAACTTTATCCCACGGCATTGATCGAGAACGGATGGGCCGTCATTGGCATGATCTCACCCATTGGCATCGGCTACCGTACGGACCTTGTGAAAAACCCGCCCACATGCTGGCGTGACCTGTGGACCAACCCGGAATTCAGGGGACGGATCGGCCTGTACAATGTACAGAACAGTGTTGGAAAAGCCATGTTATGCCTGGCCGGCCAGATGTTCGGCAGCGGGCCGACCGACATGGACGCGGCATTCGCCGCCCTGGGGCGGCTTGGCCCCGTGCTGCAGACCGACTTCAACATGTCCACCATGATGGGCACGGGCGAGATTGTCGTCTCTCCGTTCGATTTTGGTGAAATCGCGCGCCTGCGCCGGCAGGGGCTGCCGGTCGCGTGCATCATGCCACGCGAAGGCATGCTGATGTGGGACCAGACCTTTACCATCTGTGTCAACGCCGGCGCACGGGACATGGCGTACCGCTATCTTGATTTCATCCTGGAACCCGAGACACAGCTTATGCTGGCCCAGAAGTTCTTTGTCTCCCCCGTCAACAGCACGGTCGTCATCCCGCCGGACCTTGCTGACGCCGTGCCCGTTACCGGCGACAGGATGAAAGAGATCCTGCCCATGGACTGGCACTGGATCAACCAGAACGCCGTCGAGCTTGATAAGCGCTGGTCCCGCACTTTCGGATAATGCCCTGCACGCGCACATATTTGGGAAAGAGGTTGAATGACCACCGTTGCAATTGAAAATCTGACGCGCCACTTCGGCAGGACACGTGCGCTTGATGATATTTCCCTATCGATAGATGACGGGCATTTCGTATCCTTTCTGGGTCCTTCGGGATGTGGCAAATCAACCACCCTGCGCGTGCTGGCGGGTTTCGATGCCTGCGACAGGGGACGCATCCTTTTTGACGGGCAGGATGTCGCGGCACTGCCGCCAGAACAGCGTGACATCGGCATGGTTTTCCAGTCCTATGCCCTGTTTCCCCACATGACGGTGGGGCAGAATGTCGCCTTTGGCCTGGAGATGCGCAGGCTGCCGCGCGATGCCATCCGCCAGCGGGTACGCGCCGTGCTGGATCTTGTGCATCTGGCGGACCATTCAGACCGCCATCCCCGCCAGTTGAGCGGCGGCCAGCAGCAGCGTGTGGCCCTGGCCCGCGCGCTGGTGATCGAACCGCGGATACTGCTGCTGGATGAACCGCTGGCCAACCTGGATGCGATCCTGCGCGAGGAGATGCGGGTGTTCATACGGGAACTGCAGCAACGTATCGGTATAACAACCATTTATGTCACCCATGACCAGGCCGAAGCCATGGCGATGTCGGACATGATCGTGGTGATGTTTGGTGGCCGCGTGGCGCAGGTTGCCCCGCCGCGTGACCTGTATGAATGCCCCGGCAGCCTTCAGGTCGCCAGTTTTGTCGGGCAGGCAAATTATCTTGCCGGCCATGTTGCGCATGATAATGGCCAACTGGCTGTCGTGACGCCCCTGGGCACCCGCCCGCTTGACGGACGCAGCGCGATCACGGCGCCCGCCCCGGCCAGGAATATCCTGATCCGCCCGGAATCCATATGCATTACGCCACCGGCGGCATCCGACGCAGTGCCAGCAACCGTCATTTCAGTCCAGTACGGTGGGAACCTAACAAATTACGTACTGGCGCTAGCAGACGGGCAGCAACTCCATGTCCAGACCGCCACGCCCCCATCCCATGCGGGCGGTGACAGGGTAGGGGTGCGATTGGCCGATGCCCCCCTGTGGGTTATCCCGGATTGCAGGCCATGAGGAAATATCTGCTGATCGTGCCGGCCGTTGTGGTCCTGCTGGTTTTCCTGGTCATTCCGTATATCGACATCATCTTCATCAGCCTGCACCCTGCCGCTGATGACAGGCCCTATGGCAGCGGATTTACACTGCGGAACTATGTCCAGGTCCTGACGGACGGCTATCTTGTCCACCAGACCGCCATGACACTATGGATCGGGCTGGTTACGACCTGCGCGACACTGGTGCTGGGCTTTCCCGTTGCCTGGTTCATGGCGCATTCTTCCGCCCGGGCCAGAGCCATCCAGCAGGGCATTGTGCTGATGCCCCTGCTGGTTGGTATCGTGGTCCGTTCCTATGGCTGGACCGTCATTCTGGGCAATAACGGCATCCTGAACCGTCTGGCGCGCGATATCGGGCTGACCCGCTCGGTGCTGCCACTCATGTATAACAGCCTGGGCATCGTAATCGCGCTGACCCATGTTTTCCTGCCCTTCATGATCCTGCCGATTTTTGGCACGATCCGAAGTCTTGATCCCGCGCTTTTCCTGGCGGGCCGCAGTCTGGGGGCCTCGCCCGCCATAACGATGCGGCGGGTCATCCTGCCGCTGACAATGCCCGGCATCCAGTCCGGCTGTGTCCTTGTTTTCATCCTGTCCGTCAGTGCTTATGTAACGCCCATGCTGATTGGCGGCATGCGGGTCAAGACCATGCCCATGACTGTGGTCAATACCCTGATCGATGCGTTCCAGTGGCCTTTCGGTGCCGCGCAGGCGCTTGTGCTCAGTGCCATTGGCGCCCTGATCGTGCTGGTGTTTTTCCGTCTGACCCCCCTGCGCTGGAGCCGTTGATGAATATGCCGCGATTGCTGCCGGTCCTGTGCTGCGCCGTCTATTTTTTTCTTCTGGCACCCATACTTGTTGTCGTGCTTGCCTCGTTCAATGCTGGCGCGTTCCTGACATTTCCGCCACAGGGACTGTCGCTGCGATGGTACCGGACATTCTTCCATAATGCCGTATTCCTGCGGGCCTTTATCGAATCAATGGAAATAGCGGTTGCGGCCACCTCCATTTCCGCCGTTATCGGCACGATGGCCGCGCTGTTTAGCATGCGCACCACACCGGCCCTTGCCAATATTGTCCGACTGGGCATGACCCTGCCACTGGTCCTGCCTGAAGTCCTGACGGCAATCGGCCTGCTGTTCTTCTTTTATGCGATGGGCATCGGGGTGCATTATTCCGTGGCGCTGCTGGTGGGCCATGTACTGCTGACATTGCCCTTCATCTATATCAACGTCTCTACATCATTAAGGAGCTTCGACCCCTCATGGGAACTGGCGGCACGGAGTCTGGGGGCCTCACCCTTCGTCACGTTCTATCGTGTCACCATGCCGCTGATGAAATCCGGCCTGACAAGTGGCTGCCTGTTCGGGTTCATTGTTTCCTTCGATGCGTTTTCAACATCTTTCCTGCTCAAGGATGTCGGGACAGCCACGCTTCCCATACAGCTGTTCGATTATCTGAGACTGAATTTCACCCCCGAGGCCGCAGCGGTCTCGACATTCAGCATCATCGTTACGTTCCTGATCGTCATCATGACAAAAACAATATTTGGAATCCGCTTCACCAAATAACCCGTATCCGGACACTGAACAGTATTGGAACACGTATTCCCTCCACCATATCAACGGGAGAATGGACATGACCGCACAGCATGACTTTCCACTTGTCAATTTACATGAGTTTGAAACCACTTCCAGCACCGGACGGCTGGAATATGGCAGCCGGGTTGACACGATATGCAGGCGATCGGGATTCCTGGCCATCACCGGACATGGCGTTCCGGCAGACCTGATTGAAACCATGTGGGACGAGACCAGAAAATTTTTTGACCTGCCCCTGGAGCAGAAGCTGAAGGCCCGCCCCCGGCAGCCGGGCGACCCCTATGGTTATTTTACAGTCAAAAGCGAGGCACTGGCACGATCCCGCGCCGGCATGGATGGCGGCCCCCTGCTGCCAGACCTGAAGGAAAGCTTCAGCTGCGGCCCGATCCATCCCCTGACCGGGCGTGAAGGCGCGGATGAACTGGCATTCTGCTATGCCCCCACGCCATGGTCCGCCGTCTCTCCTGCTTTTCATGCCGCGTGGATCGCCTATTACGACGCGATGGAGAAGCTGGCGGAACGGATCATGCGCCTGTTTGCCTGCGCGCTGGGCCTGCCTGAAGCCTATTTCAACCCCTATTTCAGGGCACCGATCAGTTCCCTGCGTGGCCTGAACTATCCGGAACAGGACACCGCGCCACAGCCGGGACAGATACGGGCAGGGGCCCATTCCGATTACGGTACGCTCACGCTACTCCTTCCGCAACAGGGTTCTGGCGGGCTGGAAATTCTGGGGCCGGATGGGCAATGGCAGGCCGTACCCGCCATACCGGATGCATTTGTCATCAATATCGGGGATCTGATGGCATTATGGACGAATAACCGCTGGGTTTCCACGGTGCACCGTGTCGTCAACCCGCCCTCCAGCCGCAAGGGGCAGGACCGGCGCCAGTCACTGGCCTTTTTCCAGCAGCCGGACTGGGACAGTATGATCGAAGCGCTGCCCAACTGCGTTTCCACCGGGCATCCGCCTGTCTTCTCGCCTGTCAGGTCCGGCACCTATCTTATGAACAAATTCCGTTCAACACAGTAAAACCCGCTTTTTCGGATCTGGTCCCGGCCCCATGGATCACGACAGCGCCGTCCGCCGGGCCGCGCCTGCATCGGACCGGAAGATCCCGGCACGAACGTATCCATCAATGTCTTGAAGGAAACACAATAATGCGGCACCCCTGATGACTGTAACCAGGCCAGGAGCCTTCCCATGTCTCGACCACCGTTTCCGCCATTCGATATTGAAAGCGCAACCCGCAAGGTCCGCCTTGCCGAAGATGCCTGGAACAGCCAGGACCCGGAACAGGTGGCACTGGCCTATACAGTGGACAGCCAGTGGCGCAACCGGACGGAATTCATCCATGGCCGTGACGAGATCGTGGCCTTCCTGACGCGCAAGTGGCACGCGGAACATGAATACCGCCTGATTAAGGAACTCTGGGGCTTCCGCAACAATCGCATGGCCGTCCGCTTTGCCTATGAATGGCATGACGATACGGGACGGTGGTTCCGGTCCTATGGCAACGAAATGTGGGAATTCGATGCCACAGGGCTGATGCGCGCACGGTTCGCATCAATCAATGACCAGCCCATCACACCGCAGGACCGGCTGTTTCACTGGCCTGAGGGCGCACGTCCGCATGGCCACCCCGGACTTTCCGACCTGGAGGATGCCATGCGTCTCCAGCGCCGGGCCGATACCGCCCGGCCGGAGTACAATCCGCGCTGAGCGGCCGGGACCAGCCCTTCCCGATGGGCTGTCCCGTTCCTCATGCCCTGACCATATGGTCATCCTTGCTGTCGGCAACCACCTCCACATACTTCCTGAATGTTCGCAGATCGCCCCTGAACACCTTCTTCAGCGCGGTCATGTCCATATTGTCCAGCTGGTACCATCCCGGATACAGCCCGCGCTCTTCCTCGATTTCCCTTATCAGGTTCCGGGCAAGGACAGGAACGTCGCTGGCGGTCGGTGCATTGACCTGAATGACCGTGCAGCGTGACCTGAGCGGTGCCGTCAGCCTGTCCACATCATTTGCCGTCAGCACCCAGGAAAGCCAGGAAAGGTCGGCAGTAAGGTTCAGCCAGAAATCCTTGAAGGTTTCAGCCTCCTTCCTGTCCAGCACCATCAGCAGGGCATCCTGGAAACATCCATAATCCCGATGACGCGGCGCCTTGTCGATTTCATCCAGGATGAACGCCATGTTCGGACATTTTGTCCTTGCCATCTCCTCCAGGACCTCCGAAGGACCGGATTCCGAAAAGCCCTTATGGTTTCCGGTCAGATAGAATGAATCCGGCATGGAGGATACATTGTAACCGGCCGTTTGAGGCCGCCTTATGATTGAGGATTGTGACTGGTAACTTACCGTCGTTAACGACGTCGTTATTGACGTCATTTGAGAGGTAAGAAT
>NZ_NKTZ01000028.1 GCF_003207855.1 Komagataeibacter rhaeticus
CACCCAGTCCAGGCCGCCAATCATCACCCCCTAAAGAGCAACAACCGCGCCGCCAGCATATCCCTTCCAGATACTCTCTCTATTCTCTTGTCAAAGACCCGCCGGAGCAGCAGCGCCGTCCGGTGAAGGGGCTTTCACGGATATTGGCCCACCCTGTCAACGCTACCCCCAAAACACAGGAAAACAACGGAAATCCGCCATAAACCCCACTTAACATTCACAATGCGAACCAAAAAAACGAAGAAAAAAAGATATTTATGTGAAAAAAGGAGGGGCAGGCCCCTCCTTTTCCCAACTTTAATGCGGCGTGCCGCGATCAGTCGGCTTCCACCTCGGTTCCATTGATGGTCAGGTGATCATTCTTCGCATCAACAGTGACCGTTTCACCATCATGGATGGTGCCTTCCAGCAACAGACCCGCCAGCGGGTTCTGCAGGGCACGTTGGATCACGCGCTTGAGCGGACGGGCGCCATACACCGGATCGTAGCCTTCATTCGCCAGCCATTCCTCACCCCCCTTGTCCAGGCGAAGCTGGATATTGCGGTCAGCCAGCAGCTTGCGCAGGCGCCCGATCTGGATTTCCACGATCTTGCCCATATCCGCCTTCTGCAGGCGCGAGAACAGGATGATCTCATCCAGACGGTTCAGGAACTCGGGCCGGAAGTGGTTGCGCACCACCTGCATGACTTCGGGGCGCACCGTCTCGACCGATTCCCCATCGGGCAGATGGGCCAGCACGTCGGAGCCGAGATTGCTGGTCAGCACGATCAGGGTGTTGCGGAAATCAACCGTACGACCCTGCCCATCGGTCAGGCGGCCATCATCAAGCACCTGCAGCAGGATGTTGAAGACGTCCTCATGCGCCTTTTCCACCTCATCGAACAGGATGACCTGATAGGGCCTGCGCCGCACCGCTTCGGTCAGCACGCCGCCCTCCTCATACCCCACATAGCCGGGAGGCGCGCCCACCAGGCGGGAGACCGCATGCTTCTCCATGAACTCACTCATGTCGATGCGCAGCAGGGCCTTCTCGTCATCAAACAGGAAGCGGGCCAGCGCTTTACACAGCTCGGTCTTGCCCACGCCCGTGGGGCCAAGGAACAGGAACGACCCGATGGGGCGGTTGGGGTCCTGCAAGCCTGCACGGGCACGACGCACGGCGTTGGACACGGCCTTCAGGGCCGGTTCCTGCCCCACCACGCTCTTGCGCAGTTCATCTTCCATGCGCAGCAGCTTGGCGCGCTCGCCCTCCAGCATCCGGTCCACCGGCACGCCGGTCCAGCGCGACACCACGGCGGCGATGCCCTGATCGGTCACGGTATCGCTGACCATGCCATCGCCCTTGCTGATCTGGTCCGCCTCTTCCTGCGCCTTGGCAATCTGGGCCTGAAGCTGCGGCAGGCGGCTGTACATCAGTTCCGATGCACGGGCCAGATCGCCCTTGCGCTGGGCAATCTCGATATCCGAGCGGATCTGGTCCATCTCCTCCTGCAGCTTCTGCACGGCGTTGACGCGGTCTTTTTCCGCATGCCATGCCGCCGTCAGCGCATCGGACTTTTCCTGCAGTTCCGACAGTTCGGCTTCCAGCTTGACCAGACGCTCCCTGCTGGCCGCGTCATCTTCCTTGCGGATGGCCTCGCGCTCGATCTTGAGTTGGATCAGGCGGCGGTCCAGTTCATCCAGTTCCTCGGGCTTGCTGTCGATCTGCATGCGCAGGCGGCTTGCGGCCTCGTCCACCAGATCGATGGCCTTGTCGGGCAGGAAGCGGTCGGTGATGTAACGGTTGGACAGCGTTGCCGCCGCGACCAGCGCGCCATCGGAAATACGGATACCGTGATGAAGCTCGTATTTCTCCTTGATGCCACGCAGGATGGAGATGGTGTCGGCCACTGTCGGCTCACCCACATAGACCGGCTGGAACCGGCGGGCGAGGGCGGCGTCCTTTTCAATATACTTGCGGTATTCATCCAGCGTGGTGGCACCGATGCAGTGCAGCACGCCACGGGCCAGTTCGGGCTTGATCAGGTTGGAGGCATCCATCGCGCCATCGCTGCGCCCCGCACCGACCAGCGTGTGCATCTCGTCAATGAACAGGATCACCTGACCTTCGGCGGCCTCGATTTCCTTCAGGACCGCTTTCAGCCGTTCCTCGAATTCGCCCCGGAATTTGGCGCCCGCCACCAGCGCGCCCATGTCGAGCGAGAGCAGCTTCTTGTTCTTCAGCGCCTCGGGCACGTCACCATTGACGATACGCTGCGCCAACCCTTCCACAATGGCGGTCTTGCCCACGCCGGGCTCACCAATCAGGACAGGGTTGTTCTTGCTGCGGCGCGCAAGCACCTGAATGGCGCGGCGGATTTCCTCGTCACGGCCAATCACCGGGTCCAGCTTGCCCTGCAGGGCGACTTCGGTCACGTCACGCGCGTATTTCTTCAGCGCGTCAAAATTGGCTTCGGCGTTTTCGCTTGTCACGGTACGTCCCTTGCGGATGGCGGCAATGGCTTTTTCAAGCGCCTGCGGTGTGGCGCCGCCGGCGCGCAGGGCCTGACCCGCCGGCGTTTCGGACGCGGCAATGGCAGCCAGCAGGCGGTCCTGCGCCACATATTCATCACCTGCCTTCTGAGCGGCCTGCTCGGCATTATCCAGCAGACGGACCAGCTCGCCCGTGGCGGTGGGCTGGCCCGCGGCGCTGCCCTGCACCTTGGGCAGCTTGGCAAGGGCTGCGTCATTGGCGGCGGTAATACCGGGCACCTGCCCGCCAGCCGCGTGGATAAGGGAGGACGCGGCACCCTGATCATCATCAAGCAGGGCCTT
The DNA here is from genome assembly GCF_003207855.1 of Komagataeibacter rhaeticus. Classification (GTDB taxonomy): domain Bacteria; phylum Pseudomonadota; class Alphaproteobacteria; order Acetobacterales; family Acetobacteraceae; genus Komagataeibacter; species Komagataeibacter rhaeticus. Next base: position 2,816 of record NZ_NKTZ01000028.1, read on the forward strand.
GAGCAGATGCTCCGGCGTCAGCTGCTGGTTGTAATCGCGCATGGCAATGGTCTGGGCTGCCTGCAGAAAACCGCGTGACCGTTCTGTAAACTTCTCGATATTCATATGTTTCCTCGTCCCTCTTGATCAGGCGACAAAAAAGGTTCCGCCGTGCGCCGTCCCTCAACAGGCAACGGCATGGCGCTGGATTCCAGATGGGATCAACTGGATGTTATTACAAGATATCGGAAGTGATTTCCCTCCCCAGCCACCTGTCGCGCGCATAAGGTCATGGGCGATGTGGAACGGGGGATAGCTGATCATCGGCGGGCGGTCCGCAGCCTTGATCCAGATCAACTTTGCCGTGCCTTCTTGGCGCAACGGCCATTCGCCCAGCGGTATGCGATACCCGCCGGGGGAAAGCAGCCCGACGGGAAACGGCTGTCAGACAAACCCTTGATAGAAATGATGGAAGTTTTTGGGTGCCGCCTTTTTTCAAAAAGGCGGCGTTCTCTGAAGCTTTTTGAAAAAAGCTTCACCAAAAACTTCCTTGCGCTGTTTTTATTTATTCTTCTTTGCCAGCGTCGGTCCCAGTAGCAGCAGGTCGGCGGCCGAAAGACGGTCTGACGCCGTGCTGGCCTGATGCCAGAAGGGATAGAGGATCGGCGGCGCGCTGGCGTCATCAAGGCGGCTGATTTCTTCCGCCGTCAGGCTCAGGTCAATGGCCTTGAGGTTATCGACCAGCTGTGCCTCGGTCCGCGCACCGATCACGACGGATGTAATGGCAGGCCGCTGCGCCACCCATGCCAGCGCCACCTGGGCTGCGGAGATGTTGCGGCTTTCGGCGATGCTGACCAGCACCTCCACCACGTCATACAGTTTTTCAATATCGTAAACCGGGGGTTCGCCCCATTTCTCGATCTGGCGCGTGCCTTCGGGCTGCGGCCTGCCGCGCCGGTACTTGCCCGACAGCAGACCGCCCGCAAGCGGGCTCCAGACCTGCACGCCAATGCCCTGGTCCACGGCAACGGGCAGGAGTTCATATTCCGCCTCACGCCCCTGCAGGGAATAGTAGATCTGCTGCGAGACGGGCGCGATCAGGCGGTTGCGCTCCGCCGTGCCCAGCGCCTTCATGATATGCCATGCCGAGAAGTTGGAAACCCCGGCATAACGGATCTTGCCCGCGCGGGTCAGGGTGTCCAGCGCCTCCAGCGTTTCATCCAGAGGGGTCTGCCCATCCCATTCATGCAGGTAATACAGGTCGATATGATCACGGCCCAGACGCTTCAGGCTGGCTTCGCACGCACTGACCAGATGGAACCGCGACAGCCCCGCGTCATTGGCACCCGGTCCCATGTTGAAGCGCGCCTTGGTCGTGACCATCACATCGTCACTGCGGCCCTTGAGGGCAGCCCCCAGAATCTCCTCTGACACGCCGGTGGAATAGATATCCGCCGTATCGAACATGTTGATCCCGGCATCAATGCACAGGTCGATCTGGCGGCAGGCCCCGGCAAGGTCGGTATTGCCGGTCTTGGCAAAGTTGCCCTTGCCACCAAAGGTCATGGTGCCCAGGGTAAAGGCCGAAATCCGCAGACCGGAACGGCCAAGCTGGCGATACTGCATGTTTTTTTGATCCTTCTGCCTGATGGGCGAAAAAAACCCGCATCCGCGCCCACGGGGCACGCATGCGGCCATATGATAATGAACCGGCGCGGCGCGGGTTACGCATGGCCCGTCACGAACACGGGCATCATGGCGTTTTACGACACCTGCGGCGCGCAGGCTGCCCGCGCCTGCTCTAGCCGGTATAGGTCACGTTCAGTTCACCCACACCGGCGCAGGTGGCGTACAGCACATCACCGCGCCTGACCGGCCCCACACCCGACGGGGTACCGGTCATGATCAGGTCCCCCGCACCGAGGGAGACGAACCGGCTGAGAGCGGAAATGATTTCCGCCACCGACCAGATCATATCCCGCAGGTCGCCTTTCTGCCGGGACTCGCCATTCACGCTCAGCGTGATTGCACCGTTTTCGGGGTGGCCCGTGACCGATACCGGCACGATGGGGGAAATGGGGCAGGACTGGTCAAATCCCTTGGCCAGATCCCACGGGTGGCCCGCCTTCTTGGCTGCGGCCTGCAGGTCACGTCGCGTCATGTCCAGGCCGACCGCGTAGCCATAGACATGCGTCAGCGCCTTTTCCACCGCAATGTCATGGCCATCGCGCCCGATCGCGGCCACCAGTTCCACTTCGTGATGCAGGTCGGACGTGCTGACCGGAAACGCCAGCAGCCCGCCGCCGGGCACTACCGCATCCCCCGGCTTGGAAAAGAAGAAGGGTTCGGAGCGTTCGGGGTTGCTGCCCATCTCGCGCGCATGGGCGGCATAGTTCTGCCCCACACACCATATCCGCCGGACGGGAAAGACACCCTTACTTCCCTCCACTGGCACAACGGGCAGGCTGCAGGGGGGAATCACGTAATCCGTCACGGTACGGTGCTCCTTCAGGTTTTTCCGGTCGCGCATGGTGGCACCCGTTACCCGGTCGTGTCACGGCAAATACGGGGCCGCCGTCACAGGCGGACATAAAAAAAACGCCAGCCGGAACATCTCCGGCTGGCGTTGTAATTTAAGGGGGACGCAAGACCGCCACCCGAAAGGACGTTTCTGATGGCGCTTTTTTCAAAAAGCCCCAAGGAACGCCGCCTTTTTTAAAAAGGCGACACCCGAAAACTTTTATCCTTTTTTATCAACGACTGATTTTTAGTTACGCGACTTGTCGACCAGCTTGTTCTTGCCGATCCACGACATCATGCCGCGCAGCTTCTCGCCCACTTTCTCGATCTGGTGCTCGTTATTGCGGGCACGGGTGGCCTTGAAGCCGATATTGCCGGACTGGTTTTCCAGAATGAAGTTGCGCACGAAGGTGCCGTCCTGGATGTCGGTCAGGATCTTCTTCATCTCGGCCTTGGTTTCCGGCGTGATCACGCGCGGGCCGGACACGTATTCACCATACTCCGCCGTGTTGGAGATGGAGTAGTTCATGTTGGCGATGCCGCCTTCGTAGATCAGGTCCACGATCAGCTTCATTTCGTGCAGGCACTCGAAATACGCCATCTCCGGCGCGTAGCCCGCTTCGACCAGCGTCTCGAAACCCGCACGGATCAGTTCGACCAGACCACCGCACAGCACGGCCTGCTCGCCAAACAGGTCGGTCTCGACTTCTTCCTTGAAGGTCGTCTCGATGATGCCCGCACGCCCGCCGCCATTGGCGGATGCATAGGACAGCGCGATTTCCAGCGCATTGCCCGAAGCGTTCTGGGCCACGGCCACCAGCGACGGCACGCCGCCACCTTTCTGGTATTCGGAACGCACGGTGTGGCCCGGGCCCTTGGGCGCGATCAGGAACACATCCAGGTCGGGACGGGCTTCGATGATGCGGAAATGGATCGCCAGGCCATGGGCAAAGGCAAGGGCCGCACCCTGCTTGAGGTTCTTTTCCAGCGATTCCTTGTACAGCGCGCCCTGGCCTTCATCGGGGGTCAGCACCATAACCACATCCGCCCATTTGGCGGCATCGGCCGGGGTCATGACCTTGAAGCCGGCGGCCTCGGCCTTGGCCACGGCGGTGGATTCGGGGCGCAGGCCGACCACGATATCGGTCACACCCGAGTCCTTGAGGTTGTTGGCATGGGCATGGCCCTGGCTGCCGTAACCGATGATGGCCACCTTCTTGCTCTTGATCAGGTTCACATCGGCATCGCGATCATAATAGACGCGCATAATCTTGCTCCTTGGGAAAAAACGGTAAAAACATGTGAAACGGTAAAACCCGGCGTTCCCTTACAGGATCGCGGCACCCCGGGCGATAGCGGCGACACCCGTGCGCGAAACCTCGGCCAGGCCAAGGGGACGCATGAGGTCGATAAAGGCATCAAGCTTGTCGGTCGCACCCGTCAGCTCAAAGACAAAGGACGTGGCCGAGGCATCGACCGGATGGGCACGGAAAGCCTGGGCAATGCGCAGCGCGTCGGCCCGGCGTTCCCCGCTGGCAATCACTTTCACCAGCGCCATCTCGCGCGCCACATGCGGGTCCTGCCCCGTCATGACCGATACGCGGTACACCGGCACCAGACGCGCCACCTGCGCGCGGATCTGCTCCAGCACATGCGGGGTGGCGGTGGTGACGATATTGATGCGCGACTGGCGGCGGGTCTCATCAACCGGGGCCACGGTCAGGCTCTCGATATTGTACCCACGACCGGAAAACAGGCCGATGACACGCGCCAGCGCACCACTTTCATTCTCGACCTGAATGGCAATGACCGCAGAGACCGGGCTCTCCTGCTGCGTGGTCATGATTGTGTTTCCTGACTGCTGAAGGCGCCACCGCGCGCACTGTCGCGGCACGGTGGCAGGAAAGGACAAGGGCATGCCGGCGGCATGCGCCGGGGCGGGATCAGACCAGCATGCGGCCTTCCGCGCTGATCTCGTCATCCTGCCCCGGACCCAGGATCATCTGGTTATGCGCCGCACCCGACGGGATCATGGGGTAGCAGTTCTCATCCTGCGCAACGCAGATGTCAGCCACCACCGGACCGGGATGGGCCAGCATTTCGGCAATCACGCCATCCAGTTCGCCCATGCAGGTCGCACGCAGGCCACGGCCATGGAAGCTTTCCGCCAGTTTGACGAAATCGGGCAGGGCCGCGCTGTAGCTTTCGGAATAACGCGATTCATGCAGCAGTTCCTGCCACTGGCGCACCATGCCCATATACTGGTTGTTCAGGATGAACACCTTAACCGGCAGGCGGTACTGCGCGATGGTGGACAGTTCCTGGATGTTCATGAGCGTGGAGGCTTCGCCCGCAATGTCGATCACCAGCGCATCGGGGTGGGCAACCTGCGCGCCAACGGCGGCGGGCAGGCCATAGCCCATGGTGCCCAGGCCACCCGAGGTCAGCCAGCGGTTGGGCTTGTCGAAGCCGAAATGCTGGGCGGCCCACATCTGGTGCTGGCCCACCTCGGTCGAGACATAGGTGTCACGCCCGGTGGCGGTGGCCAGTTCATGCAGGCGCCGGATGGCGTATTGCGGGCGGATGATGGCATCCGGCGCCATGTCCTGCACGAAGCCAAGGCTGTCACGCGCACGCCATTCGTTGATCTGGTGCCACCACTGCGCCATGTCGATCGGCTGGCGGGTGTTGGCGGGGGTGCAGTCCCACTCCTCCAGCATCATCTCGATCACGCGACGCGCGTCCCCCACGATTCCGACATCAACCGGCACGATCTTGTTGATCTGGCTGGGGTCGATATCGGCATGGATCTTGAACGACGTGGGAGAGAACGCATCCAGCCGCCCGGTCACCCGGTCATCAAAGCGCGAACCGAGCGCGATCAGCACGTCACAGCCATGGGTGGCCATGTTGGCCTCGTACGTGCCGTGCATGCCCAGCATGCCCAGGAAACGGCGGTCACCCGCAGGCATCGACCCCAGCCCCATGAGGGTGGAAGTACAGGGGAAGCCGGTCTTTTCCACCAGGCGGCGCAGGGCGGCGGATGCCTCCGGCCCGGCATTGATGATGCCGCCGCCGGTATAGAACAGCGGCCTGCGCGCGCCCTTCATGGCGGCCACGGCGCGCGAGATCGCATCGCGCCCCGGTTCGGTCTGCGGCTGGTAGGACGGGTGCGGCGCGCGGGCCGGCGCGACATAGGGCGCGGGACCGACCATCAGGTTCTTGGGCAGGTCGACCAGCACCGGACCGGGGCGGCCACTGCGCGCGATATGAAAGGCTTCGTGCACGCTGGGCGCGATCTCGTCCGCGCGGCGCACAAGGTAGTTGTACTTCGTGGCGGGCCGGGTGATGCCGGTGGTGTCGGCCTCCTGAAAGGCATCGGTGCCGATCAGCGGCACGCCCACCTGCCCGGAGAAGCAGACCACGGGAATCGAGTCGAGCATGGCATCCAGCAGCCCGGTCACCGTGTTGGTGGCGCCGGGGCCGCTTGTCACCAGCACCACGCCCACCCTGCCAGTGGAACGGGCATAGGCTTCCGCCGCATGCACGGCCGCCTGCTCATGGCGGACCAGAACGTGGCGAATCGTATTCTGGCGGAACAGCGCATCATAAATGGGCAGTACCGCGCCACCGGGATAGCCGAATATGACCTCGACCCCCTGCTCGCCCAATACGCGCAGAAGGACCTCGGCACCGCTCTGGACAACGGGCGTGTCCGTGCCGGTGGCATGAGGTTTCAGGTCGGTCTGGTGCGATGCTGCGTTCATGTTCCTGCTCCTTCGCCGTGGCGGCCGCAACAGCCGGCCTGCCATTACAGGCGAAATCCCGCGCCGGGTTTACGGAAAGCCTTGGCCCGCGTCAATGCAGTTAATAACAAAAGAAATGATTTTATTGTCACATCTTTCCATTTGTTGCGCATTCGGGCAATTTTCAAAGCGTTTTTCATATACATATGTGGCGGCAGGTGCCGCCAGCGCATGATGGGCGAACCATGTGGCCTGGCGCTTCGTGTACTGCCCGGTCAGCGTGATCGCCCGCGCCGTGGCATCCGCCAGCGTCATGCCGCCCCGCAGCACGGCCGCCAGTTCGGGCACGCCATGGGCGCGCATGGCGGGCAGGTCCGGCGGCAGGCCCTGTTCCAGCAGATGGGCGACTTCCGCCATCGCGCCCTGTTCCACCATGGCGTGGAAGCGCCGCGCTATGGCGGCCCGCAGCATGTCACGCGGCGGGTGCAGCCTGACGGCAATGAAGCGGGCGGCAAGGGGTGGCAGCACCGCCTCGCGCCGCCACCACGCCAGTCCGTGGCCGGTGGCCAGACGGACCTCCAGCGCGCGGGCAATGCGCTGGCCATCGGCGGGGCGCAGGGTGGAAGCCGTCTCGGCATCCAGTTCATGAAGTTCCGCATGCGCCCCCTCCGGCCCAAGCTGGGCCACCATGGCGCGGGCCTGTGCGCGAATGGCATCGGGCGGCTGGGGAATATCGGCCAGCCCATCGGTCAGGGCGCGGAAATACATGCCCGTCCCCCCGCAGAACACCGGCACGCGCCCCGCATCCCACGCCGCCTGCGCGCATGCCATGGCCTGTTCGCGCCACCAGGCCACGCTGCCGGTCCGTGCTGCGGGCAGCACGCCATACAGCGCATGCGGCACACAGGCTTCATCGCACGGGCCGGGGCGGGCGGTCAGGATGCGCAGTTCGCGGTAGACCTGCATCGAATCCGCATTGATGATGGTACCCCCCACCCGCCGGGCCAGCGCCAGCGCAAGCGCGGACTTGCCCGAACAGGTCGGACCCGCCACGATCAGCGCCACGCGCCCCTGCCCCACGGACGGGGGCGTCTGTGCACCAACCCAGTTGTAACCGGACCCCATGCCTGATTCCCCTTCCCTGACCCATACCCTTGTACTGGTGGCGACGCGTGACGCCACATCCCTTACCCCGGTCGATATCCAGGTCGCGCGCGACCTGGTGCGGGGTGCTGCCCCCGTCACCCTTTCGGAAGGGGAAGCCGTCGAGATCGCCTGCCCGGCACCCGAAACATGGGACAGCCCCGGTATCGGGTCCGTACGCGCGGCCCTTGCCGAACGGGCGCTGGATGTGCTGGTAACCCCCGCCCACAACCGCCGCAAGCGCCTGCTGGTGGCGGACATGGACAGCACCATCGTCAACTGCGAAACGCTGGATGATATCGCGGCCCATGCCGGGATTGGCGAGAAGATTGCCGAGATCACGCGCCGGTCCATGAACGGGGAGATCGAATTCGAATCCGCCCTGCATGAACGCGTGGCCCTGCTGGCCGGCCGGCCTGTCAGCCTGCTGGAGCGGGCGTGGCAGGACGTGAAGCTGAACACCGGCGCGCTGGAACTGGTGCGCACCATGCGGGCCAATGGCGCACGTACCGCACTTGTCTCGGGCGGGTTCACGTTCTTTACCCGCAAGGTTGCGGCCCGGTGCGGCTTTGATGAAAACCACGCCAACACCCTGCTCACCCGGGGTGATACGCTGACAGGCAGGGTGGGCGAACCCATTTTAGGCCCGGACGCCAAGCTGGCCCACCTGAAGCGGCTGGTGAAGGAAGAAATGCTGGATATGGATGACGCCATGGCCACGGGCGATGGCGCAAACGACCTGGCCATGCTGCGGGTGGCGGGCGCGGGCATCGCCTTCCATGCCAAGCCCGCTGTCCGGCGCGAGATCGGCAATCAGGTCAATCATACCACCCTGCGCACCCTGCTGTTCGCCCAGGGCTACCGGGCGGACGAATTCGTTACAGTGTAGGCGCGCCCCCCGTGGCGGCCGTGCCCGCGGGCTGGGCACGGCTGTCCTGGGCCTCGATGAACACGCGGGTCACTTCGGGATAGGCCTGCTTGATCTGGCGCTCCAGCGCGCTGACCACGATCTCCACCTGTCCGGCCGTCAGGTCGTTGCGGAAATCGAGGCTGATTACCACCAGCACGTCACGCGGGCCGAAATGCATGGAACGGATTTCATTGATCCGCTCCACCCCCTGTGCCGCCAGCGCCATGCGGCGCAGCGCGGCCAGCACCTCCGGCGCAACGCCTTCCCCCGTCAGCAGGGACTGGGATTCGCGCGCAAGGAACGTTGCCGTCACCGCCAGGATGCAGGCAATCACGATGGAGGCCACGCCATCAAGCACCGGCATGTCCAGCACCTCGGACAGGATATTGCCCACCAGCGCCACGGCCAGGCCGCCCAGCGCCGCCGTATCCTCGAACAGGACGGTAAAGACGGTGGGGTCCTTGCTCATCTGCACGGCTTCCACCCAGCCGCGCCTGCCCTTGCCCTCCTTGCGGAAGGCCCGCAGGGCCAGCAGCCAGACCGATCCCTCGAACACGATGCTGGCCACAAGCACGGCATAATTGACCAGTACGTGCGCGACGGGTTGCGGATGGATGATGTGGATGATCCCTTCATAAAGCGAGACCCCCGCCCCCAGACCAAAAATGAGCAGGGCAACCACGAAGGTCCAGAAATACAGCTCCAGCCCGTGGCCAAACGGATGCGAGGCGGTGGCCGGACGTATGGCACGCCGCATGCCGACCAGCAGCAGCCCCTGGTTGCCGGTATCGATCAGGGAATGGATGGCCTCGCTCAGCATCGAGGCGCTGCCGGTCAGGAAGGCCGCGCCGAACTTGGTGGCGGCCACAAGCAGGTTGCCGGCCAGGGCCGCGAAGATGACGGTGCGGGAAGATGAGGAATGTGCCATTGGTTTTTCAGTACGAGATCTGCCCCCATCCTATCGCCCGCCCACCCGTTTTAACAGGCCGCGCGCACGGGTCGTGCCGGTTGCGGGCGTGGGGGCGGCTGTCCTATGGTCGGCGGGAATCATCCATGGAGTACCTGCCCTGATGCGCACCACTGTCATCCAGATGGCGCCCGGCGCATCCGCGCCCGAAAACACGCAGCATGCCCGCGCGCTGATTACGGCTGCGGTCAGGGCGGACAGGCCCGACCTTGTCATCCTGCCCGAGATGTGGAGCTGCCTGGGCGGGACACGGGACATGAAATTCGCCGCCGCCGAAACCCTGCCCAGCCCCGATGGCATGGGGGAGGCCGGGCCGCTGTACAGCTTCCTGTCCGGCATGGCGCGCACGCATGGCATCATCCTTCATGGCGGCTCGATCGGTGAACGGCATGGTGACAGGCTGTTCAACACATCGCTGGTGTTTGACGCCCATGGCCATGAGCGCGCGCGCTACCGCAAGATTCACCTGTTCGATGTCACGACCCCCGGTGGCGAGGGCTATCGGGAGAGTGATACCTACGAACCCGGCTCCGACATCGTGACCGTCCCGCTTTCCGCCAGCATGACGGCGGGGCTGGCCATCTGCTACGACATCCGCTTTCCCGCCCTGTTCCACACCCTGCGCGCACGCGGGGCCAACATGCTGCTGGTCCCCGCCGCCTTTACGGTCGAGACCGGCCTTGCCCACTGGGAGACCCTGCTGCGCGCGCGCGCGATCGAGACCCAGTGCTGGATGGTCGCCTGCGGCACCACCGGCACCCATATGGATGAAAACGGCCAGAAGCGGCGCACCTATGGCCATTCCATGATCATCGACCCATGGGGCACCATCGTGGCCCAGGTCTCGGACGGGCCGGGCTGGAGCACGGCGCGCCTTGAACGCGACGTGGTGGAAACCATACGCGGGCGCATGCCGGTCATGGCGCATCATCGCCTGTCCATCCACACACCATGACCGAGATGTCGTACCCCGGCTGGGCCGATGGGTACATTCCCGACAGGCTGCATTTCTGCGCCGCGCCGAACGAGAGCGCCCAGCTCTGGCTGGCTCGGCTGGTGACGCAGTATGGGCAGTACCCCGCATCGGATGCCGATGCCATGGTCTGCCTGGGCGGGGACGGCTTCATGCTGGAAATGCTCCATACCACGCTGGAGCGCACGCTGCCGGTCTATGGCATCAACTGTGGCACGGTCGGCTTCCTGATGAACCCCGCCGTGCCCGACAACCTGCCCGAACGCCTGGCGGCAGCCCAGATGGCGATCCTGCACCCGCTGCGCATGGAGGCCACGACACGCGATGGCGGCTGCATCCATGCGCTGGCGCTCAATGACGTGTTCCTGTTCCGCCAGACAAGGCAGGCCGCCAAAATCCGCATCAACGTGGATGGGCGCGTACGCCTGCCCGAACTGATATGCGACGGAGTGCTGATCTCCACCCCCGCGGGTTCCACCGCGTACAACCTGTCCGCCCACGGCCCGATCGTGCCGCTTTCGGCCAACCTGCTGCCACTGACCCCCATCAGCGCCTTCCGCCCGCGCCGGTGGCGGGGGGCACTGCTGCCCTCCACGGCACAGGTGCGCTTTGACATACTGGAAACCGACAAGCGCCCCGTCGCCGCCGTGGCCGACTTTACCGAGGTGCGTGATGTGGTTTCCGTGAAAATAACCGAAGCGCGCGAACTCCACACCACCGTGCTGTTCGACCCCGGGCAGAGCCTGTCCGAACGGATCATTGCCGAACAGTTCACCGCCTGAACGCAAACGATCAAGAGTTTTTGGTGAAGCTTTTTTCAAAAAGCTTAGAAAAACGCCGCCTTTTTGAAAAAAGGCGGCACCCAAAAACTTCTATTCCCTTTTATTTTCAGGCCGGGACCAATCGGTGCAGGCTGGCACCATGGGTGTGCAGCCATTTCTCGGCCTGACGGCGGTGGGGGGTCAGTTCATCAACCAGCAGCCAGAAATCCGGCCCGTGGTTCATGTGGCGCAGATGGGCAAGTTCATGGGCAATGATGTAGTGCTGGACTTCACGCGGGGCCATGACCAGCCGCCAGCACAGCATGATGGTGCCATCGGATGAACAGCTTCCCCACCGGCTTTTCGTATCGCGCAGCCTGACCTGCGTGGGTCGCAGGCCCGCCTGCCCGGCCTGTATGCCCAGCCGGGCGGGCAGGAGATGCTGCGCCTGTGCGCGCAGGTAGGCCCCCACGCGGCGGGCGATGAAGTCCTGTTCGCCGCTGACATGCAGCCTGCCATCTTCCAGCCACACGCCCCGACGGGCTTCGGGCGCGTGGTGGATCTCCAGTGCCGCGCCGTCCAGCAGCACCCTGCCGCCGTGGCGCAGTTCGGCCACGGGCGGCAGGCGCGACAGCCCCGCCACGACCCAGGCGGAATGCGCGCGCAGCAGCGCCAGTCCATCCGCCCTGCGTGCGCCACGTGGCAGGGTGATGATGACATGGCCACTGCGCGGATCGATGCGCATGGAAATCCGCCGTGCCTGCCGCGAGGGGCGCCAGCACACCGTAACCGTGCCCGATGCGATGGGTACGGTTTCCAGCGTGCTGTCACCCGTATCTGTCGCCATCAGCGCCGCCGGGGGCGCGTGCGGCAGAACGCCCCCCTGGGCGCTTCACCCGGCCAGTCGATCACATGGTCCTCCAGCATGCCGGCATGGCGTTCGCTGATCACCCGGCCACTGACGGATATGCCCGCCTCATGCACCGTCTCGGGCGTGCCGGACACCAGCGGGTGCCACCAGGGCAGCGGCTCCCCATCACGCAGCAGCACATAGCCGCAGGTGGGGGGAAGCCAGTCGATATCGGCCAGCCTGTCCGCCGTCAGCGTGATGCAGTCCTGCACCCGGCTCTGGCGGTGGGCGTAATCGCTGCACTGGCAGGTTTCGGTATCCAGCAGGCGACAGGCGACATCGGTGAACAGCACGTCATCGGTCTCGTCCTCGCGCAGTTTGTGCAGGCAGCACCGGCCGCAGCCGTCACACACCGATTCCCATTGCGCGCGGGTCATCTGGTCAAGCGGTGTCGTTTCCCAGAAGGGTCGGGTCTTGTCTGTCATGATCGTGGTCCTGACGTGTACACCAAGTAAAGAGAGTCTATGGCCATGAAGCCGCCGCCATGGCGCACAGCGTGACCATGATGGCGCAGCCGGCGGCCACACCCGCAAGCGGCCAGCCCAGAAGCGGCAGCCACAAAAGGCGCAGCCGCGCCTGCGCATCCGCGCCCAGCCCGCTGGCCGTGCGCGACAGGGTGGGGGGAATGCGCCGCAATGCGCACAGCAGCGGCCACATGGCGGCTGGTGCCAGAAGCACGCCCTGTATCATGCATCCCGCAACCGTGGCCCCCTTTGCAAGACCTGGCCACCATACCGCCAGCACCAGACCCGGCAGCATGCAGGCCAGCAGCAGCCCGCGCAGGAGCACGCACTGCGCCGGCCATGTGCCGCGCAGCATGGCATGCGCCCACAGCACCAGCAGGCTGGCCAGTACCAGCCCCAGCAGGACGCAGGCACCATCCACCCCCAGCAGGCCCGCGGGATGCCCCGTCAGGACCGGCATCATCAGCCAGCCCCCCGCAGCCAGATGTCGAAACGGCGCGACAGGCTGGTGTAATGCCCCTGCCAGAACTGCACATCCACGGGCAGGACCCTGGCGGGATGTCCCGCATCCGGGCCGGGTGGCGCCCCGTAGCGGGCCATGAAGGCCGCCTGCCTGTCGGGCTGCACGATAAAATGCAGCAGATCGCGCGACTGGCCCAGCCGGGCCGCCGGCTGCCCGGCCACCACACCCCATGACAGGCCGTAGGACAGGGCCATGTCCGCGCTCACGCCAATCGCCTGCCCGCCATGCGCGGGCAGCATCATGACCGCATCACGGGGTGCGCTGCTCATCAGCACCTGCCCGCGCGCCAGGATGCTGGCGGCCTGCGCGGGGGTGGACCACCATGTTATGTAGGGCCGCAGCTGGCTCAGCTTGCGGAATGCGCGCTCCACCCCCGCATCGGTGGCAAGCTGGGCATAGACATCTTCCGGGGGCACGCCATCGGCCATCAGCGCGATTTCCAGCGTGGTACGCGGATCACGGCGCAGGCCGCGCTTGCCGGGAAAGCGCACGACATCCCAGAAATCGCCCCAGCGTGGCGCCATCTGCCGCCATGCCTGGTCCCACGCCACGACCACCTGCGTGGTCAGGCCCGGCACGCCACAGCCATCGGGGTTGGCGGTACTGCCCGCCAGGTGCACGACCAGCCCCGCCATGCAGGCAGCACGGATGGTGCTGTCTTCCGCAAGGACCAGCGACCATGTGCCCCCCGTTCCCGCATGCAGGCCGTGATGGTCCAGTTCGGGCAGGCCGCCATTCCATGTCCGGTGCATGACCGCCACCCCCGACTGACGGGAAAAGGGCTGGAAAAAGGCGTCATCCTGCACCTGTTCCAGATGCGACTCCACACTGGCCACAACAAGGGCGGCCCGGTGCTGCCGTGTCCGTGTCGCACCCTGCGCGCCGGGGCGGGGCGCCACGGACAGCATGACCATGGCGGCAAGCAGGCAGGACAGGACGGAACGGACAGGGCTGCGGGGCGCGGGCTGGGACACGGGGAAGAAACAGTCTTTCTGGCAGGGGCGGAAGAATGGCCGGACGCTACCCCATTTCGCCCCGGAACGGAAAGGCAATTGCCTGCCCCGGCTGCCATGCCAGCAGCGCCACCTGCCCCGGCATCACGCGCTGCAGGGCGGGCGTGGGCGGCCTGCGCGCCAGCAGTTCCTCGCCATTCGCCAGGCGGAAACGCAGCAGCACATGGTCGCCCATCTGCCGCAGGTCGGTCAGCGTCGCCTCCAGCAGGGGCGGCGCATCCGGATCATCGGCCACGATCCCGGCACGGGTGGGAAACAGGACCGCAATCCGGTCGGGGCGGATGCACAGCGTGGCCAGCCGGTCGGCCACCACACCGGGCGCGGCCATGGCCTCGACCGGCAGGCCACCGGGCAGATGGGCGCGGGCCACGTCCTCCTCCACCCGCGCCACGCGCACCGTCAGGCTGTTGGCATGGCCAAAGCCGGTGGCCACCCGGTCACAGGCCGGGCGTTCGAACAGGTCCAGCGCCGTACCCTGCTGCATGATTTCCATGCCGGCCATATAGGCAACCGTATCACCCAGCAGCAGCGCATCCTCACGCGCGCGGGTCAGCAGCACGACGCACAGCCCGCGTGCGCGCACCAGCCGCGCCACAAGGCGGCGCATGGCCGCGCGGGACACGGGCGGAAGCGGGGTGAAGGGGTCCTCCAGCACCAGCACGGGCGGCTCGAACACCAGGGCGCGCCCGATCATGACACGCAGCGCCTGTTCGGGTTCAAGGCGTGCGGGACGCGCGTGTTCCAGCCCGTCCAGCCCCAGCAGCGCGAGAATGGCGCGTACCCGTGCCGCCACCGCCTGCGACTCCATCCCCCGCGCCCGCAGCCCGAATGCCAGATTGGCCGCGACCGTCATGTGCGCGAAAAGCGGGTCCCGCCACCCCACCACGGCGCAGGGGCGGCGGCCGGCGGGCAGGCCGGTCACATCCCGCCCATCCACCATGACCTGCCCCGCCACGGCCGCCACATGGCCCGCCAGCGCATCCGCCAGCATGGAAAGACAGGCCGCGCCATCATTCACGACAGCCAGACAGGTGCCCGCCCCGGCACGCAGGGACACCACCGGCGCGCCGGGCACGATCCCGAGCGCGTTGACAACCAGCCGAGAGGAGAAAGGAGACATGCGATAACAGAAACCTGACTGGGGGGATAACGCGTTATAAGCAATGGTTACCTCCTTACCAGAGGATTATCCGCACCTTACCCCGTAAAGGATACGATCATGAGCAAGACCGATTCCATCAAGCACGTCACCCATGAAGACCTGCAGGCCCTGAAAACCCATATCGAGAACCTGCTCCACACGCATGGCAAGCAGGCCCTGCATGACGTGGCCAGCAAGGCCGAAAAGCTGGCGGGCCAGGCCCGTGAAAGCCTGGAGGAACAGGCCCCGAAGAAAGGCGGCTCACGCGGTCGTTCGCTGGTGGCTATCGCCATTTTCTCGGCAATCGGGTATTTTCTTGGCCGTGCAACGAAATAAGGCGATATAGCCTGCTGCAACCAGAGGATATGCGAGCATCATGAAAATAGGCGAACTCGGTAAAACCATCATCGAAGGGGAACTGACCCTACGCAAACTGATGGCGATCCGTCTTGGGCGTCAGGCCGCGTTCCTGGTTGTGGCAGCAGTATTCGCCTTTTTTGCCGCCATTTCCGGCCATGGGCTGCTCTGGGCGCTGTGTTACCAGACATTCGGCTTCAGCGCCCTTGGCTCGGCGGCGGCGGTGTTCGGCCTTGACGTGCTGATCGTGCTGATGGGGCTGGTCATGGGGCGGCGTTCCTACATGACACCGGAAGAAATCAAGGTACGATTCGCACGCGAACATGCCATGAATGAACTGCGGCAGAACCTGGCCCTGTCGGCCGTTGCCGCCACGATGGCAGGCCCGCTGACCCGCCATACCGGCCGGGCGATCTGGAACCTGTTCCGCGGCCGGGGCAAATAAGGCCCGCGGCCTTTCCGAAGCTACCTGTCTGGTGATGATCCACGTCATTGCCAGATAGTATCCATGCTGAAATTGCATTGGCTCACATTGTCGTTTTCTGGAAACGTGCAGCTTGTGAATATACTAAGCACGCAAATGGTTTGCATGCTTAATACCTGTATGTCCCCGCTGGCGGAACAGAATGCCCGATCTGGAGCGCAACGAGAAGGAACTGTCATTTGGTCGTCGCCTCGCCCGGCTTGGAGCCGCATGGCGCAGGCAGGTCGACCATGACCTGCGCGACTATGGGCTGACCGAAGCCACATGGCGGCCTGTCCTGTATCTGGGCCTGCTGCCGCCGCCCGTGCGCCAGACCGATCTTGTACGTGCCCTTGAAATCGAAGCCCCATCCGTAGCCCGCCTGCTTGATGTACTTGAACGCCGCGACCTGGTGTTCCGTTCCCCCGACCGTGAAGACAAACGCTCCAAGCTGGTCAGCCTGACGGAAAAAGGCGAATGGACCGCACGCCAGGTCCGTCACGCGGTGGAAGCCGTGTCCAGCCGCCTGCTGCATGGCATCTCCACGCCTGAACTGCTGGCCTGCTATTCCGTATTCGAACGGATCGAGGCCAATCTGTGCGGCAGGCCAGCCCCCCACGCCCGCGGTCCGGGCCAGCCATGAACAACAGACCCGTATCCTTCCCCTTCTGGCAGGCGGGCGCCCCAGTCACCGGGTGCCAGCATTTTGCCGGCACGGGTGTGGCATCTTTGCAGTTCGGGTCCTTTGCCGGTTTCTTCATGGCACATGGTCCGCTACAGATAGCGCCGGACAGGTGCGGCGCCCGCACCGGCCTGCCCGCGCCTGCTTCCCCTTCAACGGGACCGTTCGGAATGAGAACCGCCTGATGCTGAGCGAATTCAACCTATTCGGTGTCTTCATGGCACCGATTGTCGTCTATGCCGTGGCCGCCCTGCCTGTCACCATGCTGCTGCGTTCGCTGCTGTGGTGGTGCGGTGTAATGAAATGGTTCTGGCATCTCGCCCTGTTCGAGGTTGCGCTATACACTTGCGTCCTCTGCCTGATGATCCTGTACATCTGACTGTCCCAAAAAGGTTCGAGAATCCCCATGCCCCTCCTGCGCACCCTGATCCGTGTGGTCCTGACCCTGGCGGTCGTGACGATGGCCATCGTCATGGGCGTCACCTTATGGGACACCTACATGATTGCCCCGTGGACACGTGACGGACGTGTCCGTGTCTATGTGGTTGACGTGGCGCCGGAAGTCTCGGGCACGGTGGTGCAGCTGCCCGTGGTCGACAACCAGTTCGTGCACCGGGGCGACCCGCTGTTCGTGCTTGACCCGGTGCGCTTCCGCCTGGCGATCCGTGAGGCGCAGGCCCGGCTGGATGGCGCGCTGGAGGACCTGAAGCTCAAGCAGAACGATGCACGCCGCCGTATGGGGCTGGGTGGCATCGTGTCGGCCGAAGAGCAGGAGGTCTTCAACTCGAACGTGGCAACCCAGATCGCATCGGTCGATGCGGCGCGCGCGGCACTCGACCTTGCCAAGCTGAACCTGCAGCGTTCCATCCTGTATTCCCCCGTCAATGGCAACATCACCAACCTCAACCTGCGGGTGGGTGACTACGTGACCGAGGGCCATGCCCGGCTTGCGGTGATCGACGCCGATTCGTACTGGGTGAACGGCTACTTCGAGGAAACGAAGATGTGGGGCGTGCATGTGGGGGATGAGGCACGCGTCAAGCTGATGGGTTACAAGGACATCCTGCCCGGCCATGTGGTCAGCATCGCGCGCGGCATCAATGACCAGAATGGCAAGCCCGACGGCCTGGGGCTGCAGGATGTCAGCCCGATCTTCACATGGGTGCGGCTGGCGCAGCGTATCCCGGTGCGCATCCATCTCGACCATGTGCCGGACAGCGTGACGCTGGCGGCCGGCATGACCGCAACCATAAGCGTGGGCCCCCAGTCCCGTACCCAACGCGGCCGTCTGACGACATGGCTGCAAGACCACCTGTAAGGCGCGGGCACGATCATGAACATCAACTCAGTTACCCGCCGGACCGGCCTGCTGCTGACATCGGCCATCTTCCTGGCCGGTTGCACGGTGGGGCCGCGTTACCAGCCCGACCGGATGAAGCCACCAGCCAAGTTTACCGAGGATGACCACGCCGCCACCCCCGAGGAAATCGAGGAAACCAACAAGGAACTGAAACAGTGGTGGCACCTGTTCAGGGACCCCGAGCTTGACAAGCTGATCGACAAGGCGATTGCGGGCAACTACAACCTGCAGGTGGCGGGCCAGCGGATCATGGCGGAACGCGCCATTCGTGATGTGCAGGCATCGCAGTGGTATCCGCAGGTGGATGCACAGGCTGCCGCCGGTGACGTGCGATATTCGATCAATATCGACAACTGGCCGCTGCGCCCCGGCAATCCGGTCAATCATCCCGAAGCATCCTATCTTGGCTACGGATTCAGCGCGAGCTGGCAGATTGACGTGTTCGGCCGCATCCGCCGCAGCGTGGAAGCCCAGAACCGCGCGGTAGAGGAATCGATCGAGGACCGCCGCGCCGTAATGGTGATGATGCTGTCCGAACTGGCCAGTGACTACATGATGCTGCGCGACCAGCAGCTGCGGCTGACCATTGCCAACAACAACATCCATGTGGCGCAGGATGCCTATGACCTGACCAACCGGCTGTACCTGGAAGGTGTGGGCAACACCATGCAGATCGCGCAGGCCAAGGCGGAGCTGGATTCACAGACCGCCGCGCGCGAACCGCTGAAAACCCATATTTCCCAGATCACCCACGCCATTGACGTGCTGATGGGGCAGATGCCCGGCACGTCGGAACTGGAACTGAAGGTGGCCAAGCCGCTGCCGCCGGTGCCGGAATTCCCGTCCACCCTGCCGTCCATGGTCATTGCCAACCGGCCTGACATCCGCAAGGCCGAACGGACCTATGCCGAGGCCACGGCGCGGATTGGCGTGGCGGTGGCGCAGCTTTACCCGAACTTTACCATCCCGCTGAATTTCAACCCCAATGCATCGGCCCTGTATCAGGTGTTCCAGATGGGGGGCATGAGCTGGCAGTTCCTGATGATGGCGTCCCTGCCGCTCATGCATGGTGGCAAATACACCTCGCAGATCCGCATGGCGCAGGCGGCGGCCGAAGCCAGCCGCCTTGCGTACCGCCAGTCCGTTCTCAACGGCTTCAAGGAAGTCGAGGATGCGATGGCCGCATGGCATGATGACGAGGAACACACCGAACTGCTGGCCAAGGCGGCGGAAGACAGTGCCCTGGCCAGCGAGCGCGCACGCAAGCTGTACGCAGCAGGTCTTGTCGGCTTCCTTGAGGTGCTGACCACCGAGCGCACGACCCTGAACGCCCAGAATGCCGAAGCGATGGCCCGGCTGGAGCGGCTGCAGGATGCGATCAACCTCTATACGGCACTGGGTGCGGGCTGGCAGGGTATTGCCCTGACCAATACGACGCTGCCGGTATCGCTTGAAAAACAGAACATGCTGGCGCGCGCGTTCCAGCAGTAACCCACCCCTTCCGACCGGGTAGCTGGCACGTCCTGCTGGCAACCCGGCTCGGGGGAAAAGTCCTGCCGGCAGCAGCCCCATTGCCGGCCTTCCCCATGGGGCGTGATGACCCCCGGGGCACTATTTAATAAAATCATGTCGGATGATTGTCCTGTGCGCAGCGTATGCTAAACAGGGCGCCATAGGCGAGCTTGGCGGAATGGTAGACGCACGAGACTTAAAATCTTGCGCCCGTTACAGGGCGTGCGGGTTCGAGTCCCGCAGCTCGCACCATATACCAGAAGATAACCTGTTGCTTTCAAAATGGTTTTTCTTGGTTTTGGTCATTTAAATCAGAAAAAAGCTGATTTCTCCAAAATCCTTCTCCAAGGGAGACAGGACTTTGCTGAAACTGGTCAAAGACAGGTATCACGTCGCGTTGGCAGGTACATTAGCAGAAAACGTACATTATCACCTGCAACGCACAGAAATATCATATCATTTTATCGCATCAAGGTAGATCATCCATTACAGAATTATCGATACGGATAAACGACGATCCATCGGGCATTGTCTGTTACATAATTTTTCCAGCCGCAGATTTAGACACATAAGTCATTATCGGATTTCTGACGTGTAGGAGCATTGTGAAAACGTGACAACATTCGAAGATATCGTCCACACCTGTGATAATCTTATGGGTCTCAAACCAGTCTGGGGACTTTCAGAAGAACCTGTCATGTGCTTTTCCAAAAAAGGAACAGCAAAATCAGTAGCTGAACGATCCTTGACACAGCACTATTTTATCACAATTGGCGCTGGTTCTAACGTACCACAGGAATTCAAGGGCAGAATTCTGGAATTGGTAAGAGCGACAGGGAAATACGGCGAAACAGCTGCTTTTGTCCGAAATTCCGTGCTAAAAGAGAGACTCTCACAATGGCCTTTTGCGATAGTTACGTCCGAAACGTATGATGTCATCGGCCATCCAGATATCCTGAGCGATGTAGGACTTCCGGACAAAAAAATCATAACTAATGCATATGATAGCGTTTATCGCGATGAAGAACGTATCAGGTTCTTCCGTACTTTTCGTGATGATGTTTTTTGATTATGCGGGCTGAAGGACACGCGCCCTGAGGAGTTCGAAGCCTGCTCTTCCGAACATGGTTCGC
>NZ_NKTZ01000029.1 GCF_003207855.1 Komagataeibacter rhaeticus
GCCGGCATCCCGGAAGGGAAACTCCGCCCGCTCCGGCAAGCCATCACAATCACCGATAATCCTTAGCGTATATCTGTGCCCGTTTTATGTACGTCCCCCAGATCGCGGGCGATCCACCGATAACTCCGCTTTTCAGCCACCAGAGCCAGAACCTTCGGAGCCAGACGGTCAGACTTCGGCCGCTCTCCTTTCTGTCGGCCGAGAACCTTCCCGCGTGCCCTGGCAGC
Source organism: Komagataeibacter rhaeticus (assembly GCF_003207855.1). Lineage (GTDB taxonomy): Bacteria > Pseudomonadota > Alphaproteobacteria > Acetobacterales > Acetobacteraceae > Komagataeibacter > Komagataeibacter rhaeticus. Next base: position 228 of record NZ_NKTZ01000029.1, read on the forward strand.
AGCCAGACCGGACTTCACCCGCTCGCTAATTAGATCCCGTTCGAACTCCGCAATCCCGGCCAGAACCGTCGCCAGCATCCGCCCATGTGGCGTCGCCAGGTCGAACATCATCCCCGTCATGGCGATCAGGGAAACACGATAGCTCTCCAGCTCCTGAAGCGTGGAGATGAGATCAATGGTCGAGCGCCCCCAGCGGGACAGCTCCGTCACCAGAATGGCGTCAATTTCACGGGCCTGGGCCAATGCCATGACCTTTCGACGCTCGGCCCGATCCACCCGGACGCCAGAGCCGGTCTCCATGTAAACGTCCAGCACTTCATAGCCCGCGCGTTCAGCAAACCGCTTCAGCTCGTCCTTCTGGCGCGCGCAGGACTGATCGGCCGTGGAAACCCGGCAATAGATGACCGCACGCTGTCCCATTTGAACCCTCCCGGAAAAACCACCATGCAACCCTTGATACACCGTGACTCCGGTCTGTCCCAATATGACTATAGACTGTTTGGGTCAACCTAATTTGAATGGAAGAAATGGGGGGGAAACAGACAGTCGGCTATCGGGATAGAGTTACCGAAAACAGCCTTTCGCAGTGTTCACATTCATGGCAGGGAGTAGAACTATTCAGGTGATTTCGCCTACTTCACGACAAGTATCACGTCGGCGGCTAAATATTTTCTATAGTTCAAATGCAAGTTCCTTCCATTGGAAGGAACTTGCGGGAAAAATAGGGTATCAGCGAGCAAGCGGATAATCCGTATAGCCTTCTGCACCCTGCGAGTACCAGGTGCGGATATCGTCCTTGTTCTGGGGCAGATTGTCTTCCAGACGACGCACGAGGTCCGGATTGGCGAGGAAAGGCCGACCAAACGAAATGGCGTCCGCAACACCGGTAGCGACTGTCTCGATCGCTTCTTCCCGTGTGTAGTCCTGATTCAGAACCAGCGGCTTCCTGAAGACTTCGCGGATCGGACCATGCAGCTTGGGCTGGTCGGTCTTGCCGAACGTGCCGTTCGGTCCGGGCTCGCGCAGTTCAAGGAAAGCGATATCGAGGTCATTCAGCAGCTTTGCGGCCGGCACAAAAACCTGCTCTGGATGACTGTCGATGCAGCCCTGCGTATCGCCATTGGGGGACAGCCTTACTGACGTTTTGTGCGCGCCAATCGTTGCGATCACGCGTTCGGTGACTTCACGCAGGAAGCGGATGCGGTTTTCCGGCGAACCGCCATATTCGTCGGAACGATGATTGGTGCCGTCCCGCAGAAATTCGTCGATCAGATAACCGTTGGCGGCATGAATCTGCACACCGTCAAAGCCTGCCTGAAGGGCATTGCGAGCAGCATTTTCGTAGTCGTTCAGGATGCGGGCAATGTCCTCCTTGGTGAGAGGGCGGGCGACTTCGGGAGCCTGCTTGCCATCGTACGTATGGAGGGCTTCAGGCGCTTTTGTCGCCGAGCAGGACACAGGTTGCTGGCCCGTCACGCTGGAATGAACCATCCGACCCATATGCCAGAGCTGGGCCACAATCTTTCCGCCCTTGGCGTGAACTGCGGCGGTGATGGGCTTCCAGGCTTCCACCTGTTCCTGCGACCACAGGCCCGGCGCATACGGCCAGCCAAGACCTTCGCGGCTGATCCCGGTCGCTTCTGAGATGATCAGACCGGCTCCGGCCCGTTGCGCGTAATATTCGGCCATGATGGGGGTGGGCACATGATCACGGGTGCCCCGACCGCGTGTCAGCGGCGCCATGAGAATTCTGTTTTTGGCGTAAATGCTTCCCAGTTCAATCGGCTCAAACAGGCTGGTCATGACAGATCCTTCTTAAAAGATGCAGTTCCTATGAATTTGGGAAGCCTCACGAGGAATACAACAGAAGGCTTACAACCTCGTCTGACTTGAGGTGAGCACTGCCTGTCTGCTGAATTGGTGAAGCCGACAGGCAGATTTGGGGGGGGAGCAGAATGTCCGCTGCTGAACGTGAGTTGCAGATTACGGACATTCTCTTCAAAGGCAGTTCCGAAAAAAAGTAATGTTCATAGTTTGGATGATTTTGTTACCGTTGAGCTTCGAGCTGCCGAAACCAACCCGTCCAGCCATTCCTGATGGCCATTGATCATCGGATTGGGACGCGTCGTTGCCAGTGTTTTGGCCGGTTCCCCATTCTGGGTTTCCTGCGTAAGAATTCTGACGCGTCCTTCCGGCAGATCTTCAATCAGCCAAGCATGGTGAACGTCAAGCCTCTCAGCTGAGCCTTCCTCGCCAGCCCATCCATGCCATGCCACCCGGCCTGGCTGGCCCGAAGCTGGAGGAACATATTCCGTGACTTCGGCCTCAACAGGAAAGCCAAACGTCTCAAAATAAAACCGCACTCCCTGCGCCAGTTCAGGACCTTTATCATCATAAAAGCGAGGGTTGGCGGAATTGGCATAATAGGTTGGCCATTTCGCCGGATGACTGAGTAACGGCCAGATTTCAGTAGTTGTCAGGCCTGCCACAATCATCTCATTCGAAGCGAAATTATCCGCGAAGCCCGGGATATAGCCCGGAGGCCAGAAGATTTCGTTTGCCATTGAGATTTTCTCCTCTGCTGAAAGCTGAGCTGTTTGATAATTCGCCCAAGATATAAATGCCAATCATGAGTTATGATAAGAGTCATAACTCATGAAAATATTAGAAATAAATCTACTCCGACGCCGCCGGTCGATAGCGTTCCAGCCAGTGCGCATAAGACGGCGGTAAAACCCAGGACGGCCGATCAAGACCAAGTTTCAATGCCGCCACGTAGGGCCAGTGCGGATCAGCAAGCTGTGCCCGTCCCACCATCACCAGATCCATCTGCTTCTTTTCCACGACCCCATTGGCTAGAAGCGGCGTATCGATCCCCCAGGACGACGCCACGGGCAGGCCCGTCTCACGATTGACCCGCTCGGCAATCGGCGCCAGAAATGCCGGACCCCACGGAATTTGTGCATCCGGCGTTGAGAAGCCGACGCTGACATTGAGCATGTCCAGTCCCTCCGCCTTGAACTGGCGGGTCAGGGTGATGGCTTCTTCAAGCGTCTCCTCATCCCGTCCGTCGAACTCAATGACTCCGAAGCGGGCCGTCAGGGGAAAAGTTTCAGGCCACACCTTGCGGACCGCACGGAGCGTTTCCAGAAGAAAACGGCTCCGTCCCGTCAGATCGCCGCCATACTCGTCTGTACGATGATTGGCATGAACCGAGAAAAAGCTTTGCGCGAGATAGCCATGGGCGAAATGCAGTTCGAGCCATTCGAACCCCGCCTCCACGGCCCGTCGCGTCGCGGCGACAAAGTCGGCCTGCACCCGCGCGATGTCCTCACGCGTCATTTCCCGCGGCACCTGGGGCAGGTTCGCGCCATAAGCGATGGCGGACGGCGAAATCGTCTCCCACCCGCGCGGGTCGCCCTCGGCAATATGGTCGTCACCCTCCCACGGTCGGTTGGCGCTCGCCTTCCGGCCTGCATGAGCAAGCTGAATCCCTGCGACGGCACCAGCGGCCTTGATCTCACGCGCAACAGCCGCCATGCCCGCGATATGCCGGTCATCCCATAACCCTGCACATCCGGGCGTGATCCGCCCTTCAGGAGAGACGGCCGTCGCTTCCACGATAACAAGACTGGAACCGCCGCGGGCAAGGCCTGCGTAATGGGCTGCGTGCCAATCGGTTGTGAAGCCGTCAACGGCGGTATACTGGCACATGGGCGGAACAACGATGCGATTTCGTAGTTGCGTGTTCTTTAGGGCGAAGGGCGTAAAGAGAGCGGGGGTCATGTCATGCTTCCTTAACGGATGTGACGCGGATCAGCGCCTTGCCGGAAAACTGTCGATGTTCGAGGTCATTCAGAAATGTCGGGAGATCCCTGAAGTCGCGAATGACGCTCTCTTCAGGAACGAGAGTCTGCTCCGCCAGACAGGCCAGAACACGATGTCCGGCCGTCGTAAGGTCGCGCCAGTCGGCATCGTCGCCATACTGATGCAGCGCACCGAGAGCGACTTCGTGAACTGAAATACAGCGGGTGAACGGGGGATCGGGCCATTCCGTCAGTCGGTTCTGGATGCATACGATATGCCCGTTCGCCTTCAGTGCGGGAGCCAGGGCTGCCGCATGATCCGCGCTCACGCAGTCGATCACTGCGTGGAAACGGTTTTGCAGTGTGTCGGGTAGCGCTTCGCCGGTTTTCAGAGGCCCTACAACGCAATCCTGCACGCCCATGGCCCGTAGCCGTGTCCAGTGCCGCTCATTGCACATCGCCGTCACGGCAAAACCCCGGTCCACGGCAAGCTGGGCGAGATAATTGCCCACACCGCCTCCTGCACCTGCGATCAGCAGCGTGTCTCCTGTCCGACTTGGCAGTTTGGCCAGTGCCAGCCACGCCGTCAGCGCAGGACAGGGCACGCCGGCCGCCGTCTCGAAATCCAGCGTTGAAGGCAGGTCGATCAGCGCTCGAAGGCCGACAGGCGTATATTCGGCGAAACTGCCGGGGCGCATCAGGCTCTGGTGATACGCCACGCGCCGCCCCAGCCACTCGGCTCCGACATCCCGCCCGACCGCCACCACGATGCCCGCGCCATCGACACCGGGGACCTGACCCGGCCCCCACAGCGCCAGACGCGCACCGAGGGCTTTCCAGTCAACCGGGTTCAGCCCGGCAACATGATTGCGCACCAGCACTTCATCGGGCTGAAGCACAGGGCGAGAAACACTCTTCAGCACGAGATCCAAGGCCGATGTTCCCTGCTCCCAGCACCAGGCCCGATAATGATCGGGAACCGCATAGTCTGTCATTTCGTATCCTTGCCTTCTGTGAGAACCGAGAGAACTTCCTGTGCAACCAGCGCGGAGGATTGCGGGTTCTGTCCCGTCACGAGCCGTCCGTCGCGGACCATGAACGGCTTGAAGTTCTCGCCCTTCTCATAAATCGCGCCCTCGTGGCGGAGCCGGGTTTCCAGCAGGAACGGAACGGTTTTTGTCAGGCCGGCGGCTTCTTCCTCACTGTCCGAGAAAGCGCTGATCTTCTTGCCTTTCACGAACGGGGTTCCATCGGGGTTACGAACTCCGGTCAGACTTGCCGGCCCGTGACAGACGAACGCAACAACCTTGCCGTCCGACCAAGCGCGCAGGATCAGACTCTGAAGCGGTGTGCTGTTGGGCATGTCCCACATCACACCGTGGCCGCCGGGAATAAAAACGGCGTCATACCCATCTACGGAAACACTGGTGATTTTGCGTGAGTGCTCCAGATCATCCATGGCAGGACGATCTTTCAGAAAGCGCTGCACGCTCTCGGGATCTTTGTCGCTATGCTGGACGGAGCGTGGATCGACCGGGATTTTCCCGCCTTCAATCGATGCGATATCGACCTGCGCACCCGCATCCCGAAAGACATAATAGGGTGTGGTCAGTTCCTCGAACCAGACGCCGGTCTGATGACCGGAAGCGCCCAGGGCCGCGTGAGAGGTCACGACCATCAGTATCTTGAACAGAGGGTGAGGCATGGCAGTTATCCTCGCAGGAATCATGAGTTGCGTCAGGATGGCATTGCCCTCAGAATAAATCCAATAGACACAGAATATGGGCCCCATAAACATGGGTGATATCAGGACCCTCGATCTCAACCTGCTCCGCGCGCTCGACATGCTGCTTGAGGAAGGCAGCGTGACACGGGCGGCCGAGCGGCTCGGCGTGACACAGCCAGCGGTCAGCAACATGCTGACGCGTCTTAGGGAGAATTTTGGCGATCCGCTGCTGGTCAGAACACAGCGCGGCATGACGCCCACAACGCGCGCGCGCGATCTTGTCGCGCCGCTCAAGCGCATCTTGTGCGAGATCGGAACACTCTGTCAGCCAGACGCCTTCGACCCGGTTTCGGCGTCATTTACGGTTTCGATTGCCGCCACAGATTATGCGCTTCAGGTTGTGCTGCTGCCGTTCATCGCTCGGTTGCGACAGGAGGCGCCTGGAATCACGCTTGCGGTTTATCCGCTTGATGATGCCCGGCTTCAGGAGCAGTTGGAGAAAGGTCAGCTCGACATGGCGCTGATCACCCCCGAGACTTGCCCGCCCGACCTGCTGTCATCAAAGCTGTTTCATGAAGAGTATATCTGCGCGGCGCGGAAGAACCATCCGACCGCGGGCATGCACATGACGCTGGATCAGTATTGCGCGGCCGGTCATATCATCGTCTCGTATGAAGGCGGGCGGTTCTGCGGCGCGACAGACAGGCAACTCAAAACACTTGGACGTAGGCGTCATGTCGCCCTGTCCGTGCCAAATTTTCTGGCACTCCCTGATCTTCTTCTGAAGACGGACCTGATCACGATGGCCCCACGTAGACTTTTACACGGGAGGAGGGATCTTGTACTGTTCAGTCCACCCAGTCCCCTGACTGTGCCGGGCTTTGACAAGATTCTTGCCTGGCACTGCCGTACCGGGAGCGACCCCCGTTATCAGTGGTTACGTAGTAAAGTAGCAGACATCACCAAATGCGTTTCAGAGCATGTTTGACGAGACTTGATGTCTGCTAAACGGAAAATTATTTGGGTATTTTCATGGCCGAGATGAGGGCGTAAGCTGCCATCCTACTTTTGATAAATGCCATTATCAGAGGTAGCGATGCGCGACGGATTTCTACGTCAAACCTGCCGATCAAAGAAATGGTCCATACACTACAAAGAGGACACTTCCGGTAGAGCTGCTCCTTCTTTCACATCAAACGCCCAAACACGAAATTCCTGACAGGTCCGTTTTACGCCACTCGGGAGGACCTTACTCCATCGCCATGTAACTTACATACCTCGGTCTCCGCCAATCCCGGTGCGATTCAATTCATAAATCAAGGCGTACATTGATTTTTATTCAATACCCCAAACCAAGAAACGAATGGAACTGTCTGCCCATCAATGGTTGTTATTTTTTGCACGGTAACTGCCACAGCATTGTCTTCTTTGGTTGCATTATATCCAGCCACTATATACCAGTTTCCTGCAGGAAGATTATTAAAATTAAAATGCCCTCTCGATGGGCAAGTATTAGGGCCATCTGCAGGGCACGAAATATGAGGAATAAATGGCATAACCGAAGATTCAACCCATCGGGGATCATTCAATGTATGATAGCTATGCAACAAGTAGTAATGTTTCATTTTTTCTGAAAGATTATACATATAATCATTTTCGGGAAGAAGGTCTATTGTAAAATTTCGAGAAGGGTTATCGTGATATGAACTTTCTATTGGATAAGAATCATATGTTCCATTAGGAACTTGATAGTTATGATATTTTTCAAAATATCCTCCACTAACACATCCTTTAATAGAAGCACTCCCTTTTTTCTTTGCCCATGATACTTCATTTATATTTAATGGTATTTTTGGTGGCGTAGGCTGCACACAACCAAAAAGAAGAAGCGACGAAGATATTGCAAAAAACAATCCTTTAACATTGTTATTTTTTGTCATTTTCTATCCTTTCTTGATCTGTCAAATTTTTATTGCTTGGCATTGCCTTTACCGCATTTGACTCGTTGTACGCAGCCTTGACCGACTTTTCGAAACTATTCGTTAGGGACAAAATCTCGCCCGCTTCATTCGTATCAAAATCATTACTGATCGCATGGTTTGCAGTTGATGGATCACGGGACACGACACCTGACGTAGATCCGGAATTAATTGTGATATTTGACCCAATAGAAGAGAGGCTGTTCGATGAAGTCATACCAATTACTGGTGCCGCAAATCCGCTTACATTAGCTCCTCCATCAAAAGTTTTTCTTTTTGTATTTTCTATTCCTTGATCCGGTCCTGTATTCCCTCCACTCCCCAGATTACCGTATGAGATACTGGCAGATGCGCCGGCATATTCTGATTTATTCTGTTCATCATTCGCCGTCAGGCTACCCGTTGTAACCATGTTGCCGGATGCCGCCGTGCTTTCCATGACGCCGGCATTGAGGGTCGTGCTGCTGGCAACATCGACATCAAGGCCGCCCTGACCTGCATAAAGCCCGGAAAGGCCACTGGCTTCCGTCGAGGCGTAAGTGTCAGACAGAACCCCTGCCGAGGCATTGACCGAAAAACCCATCTCCCCGCCCGTGCCATAGACGGGAACGGCAAAGCTGAAGCCTGCGCTCTCATTCGTGCTGAGATAGCTTGCCGTATTCTGTGCCGAGGTAATATTCAGGTTACCCGCCGCCACATCTACGGAACCACCGGATACCCTGGCCCCGTCCAGCGTGGTCGTCCCCGCCCCATTATCGATGCTCACATTCTGCGCACCCGTGACCGTCGTATCTACCTGTGTCGTGCTTTGTGAATTCGTGTGGGAATGGGAGGCACTGAGTTGCCCCGTAACACTGACCCCCCACTGCAGATTGGCGTTCAGCGAGGCCGTCGCGCCGACAAAAGCGGACAGGGCCGTCTGGCTGGTAGTCGTATGCGTGGTGTCCTGTCCCGACTGGAGCTGGATATTGCCCGGCGCCGCCAGCGTGACACTCTCACCTGACAGGCTCGCGGCCGTGGCGATGATATCCCCGGCATTGCTGTCTGTCGCAGGCTGCGCCCCGGTCGCAGTCATGGTCAGTCCATCGCCAGCTTCTGCTTCAGATCCCTTTGCCGTGGTCGAAATAGTTTCGGATGTCTTGCTGTCATGCTCGAATCCGACTTCCGCCTGTACTCCTACCAATTCTATGTTGGATTTCGTTACGTCTGATGTTGTCGCGGCCAGCTTGGTATCCACGAGCGTGGCCACAGTCTTCCCGATACTGACGCCGCTCTCCGCAGTTGACAGGGCATCCAGTGACTGGGTCGCCATGTCCTTGTCGCTGGCAGTCTGGGCCGCCGACAGGGCCAGATTGGCGGCCTGTCCGACAAGGGAGGTATCCGACAGTCCGACCTGCACGCCAATGAACTTGAAATCGCTGGTCTGCTTCGTGCTGGATACATCAGACAGTGCGTTGAGCAGGACAGAGGATCCGGTTACGTTCAGATCCTTCGCGGCAACAAGATCAGAAGCGTTGATGACTACTGGGCCGCCGCCGGTAGCAGACAGGGTGCCCCCAGTCGCCACAATCATGCTCGGAGTCCAGGTCGTGCTGCTGTCACTGACGCTTTCTTTGGAAGATCCGAACCCAACCCTAGCCTTGGCACCGTCAGTATCAAAATAAAATCCTTTACTTTCCTTATCGTAATATGACTGCGCCGTGCTCTGGAGCGCATTCTCCGTAAGACTGCCACCTGCCTGAAGCGTGACATTGCCGCCGCCTGCGACAGTGCCCGCCACGGACATGTCCTTGCCCGAGACCATGGTGACATTGCCATTGGCCGCCACCGTGCTGCCGACCTGGTCGGTGGAACTCTCGCTCGAGGTCGTGGTGGTCCTGTTCAGGAAGCCGTGCTCGACGGTGCGGGTATAGGAGGACTGGCTGTCGGTGACCGCGTTGAGGTTCACGTTGCCCGTCGCCATCAGCGTGGCCGACTTCCCGGCCGCGACCGTGGCGCCCGCCAGGGTGAGGTCGCCGCCGAGGGCGGCCGCCGTCAGGTTCCCGCCCGTGCTGACCGACGCCCCAAAATTCTCCGTCTCGGCCGCGCGGTGGCTGTAATCATGCTGCTCGATGTCCTGCGACGCGCTCGCCGCAACCGAACCCAGCGTGATCCCCTGCCCTGCCACAAGCGTGGTATCGCCCAGCGCGCTGAGCGACCCGCCATCAAACGTGATGTCCTTCGCCGCATGGATCTGCGCATCGCCCCCCGAGGTGATGGTGCCCTGCGCGCCCAGTGACTGCGCCTTCCCGCCATCGACCATGAAGGTATTGAGCTGGTCCTCGTTGACGACCGAGCCGTTCAGCGCCGCCAGCGCCACGCTGCCGCCCGACAGCGTCCCGCCGGCATTGACGATATCCCCGCTGGTCGCGGTCAGCGACAGCGCGTTGCTGGCGTTGATCGTGCCGGTATTGTTGATGCTCGAGCCGGTCAGCGACACGTTGGTCGCCGAGATCTCCGCCCCGTCCGTAAGCGTCGCCTGGCCTGGGGCCAGATACAGCTTCGGCGCCAGCACACTGCGCCCGTCCACCGTCTCGGGCACATACCAGACAATGTTCTGCGTCAGCGCCGCCTGCTGGCTGGCCGTCAGCGCTGCGCCAAAGGTCAGGTCAAGCGCATTGGATTCCGAGACCGCGTTGTTGAGCAGCAGTTCCATCTGCTCGTTGGCCGTCTCGTAGCTGCTGCCAAGGAAGGTCTGGCCCGTCGACGCCACGATCTGCTGCTGGATGAACTCCGTATCGAAATACGAATCCCCCAGGAACTCGTAATCCGCCGTGTTGTCGCCCAGCCGGTTGACCAGGTATTGCGAGCCATAGAAGCCGCTGAAGGTCGCGTATTTCGGGTTGGTCTCGATCAGGTAATGCGCGCTGGGGTCCGGATCGGCGATGAACAGCGCGCTGCCGCCCGGAATGGCCGAGATCACCGTCGGGATGGTCGGGTCGCTGCTGGTGGCAAATCCCGGCAGCGTCATCGCGGCTTCCTGGGCCGTCGCCGACGCCTTCACCTGCGCGGTCTCGACCCCCTGATAGGCCAGGGTGCCGCCCGTGGTGGCGGGCGCCGCCGCACTGCTCCGCGTGCCGGCCGCCCCCGCGACCCCGGTGCTGACATCCGCCAGGGCCGCCGTCGCCCCGCCGTTCAGCGCGGCGTCAGCCGCAACCCCGGACGCAGACGAAGCGGCAGCCACCGGAGACAGGCCGCCCGGCGTCTCGCCGGTATAGCTGGTATATTCACTGGAACTCGCGTTGGCGATTTCCGTCTGGTTGTTGATCGTGCCCGTGAAGGTGCCCGTGATATTGTCTTTTGCAACGATGGTGCCGGTCGGGCCGTAATAGGTCTCGCTCGAACCCCATTTTTCCTTGGGCTGCGGAGCGGCCGTCCAGTAATGGCCGACCGTAATGAGGCCAAACTTCTTCTTGTGCCTTACGGCCGACGTCGACCCGCCCTTGAAGGCCGGGTCGGACTGACTGGTCCAGCTACAGCCGTAGAAGGCCTTGCAGGTTACATAGAAAGCATGCTGGACGGCGTAGCCGATATTGTCGAGGCTGCCCCCGCTGAGATTGATGTCGCGCCCCGCCGCGATATGGCTGGCATCGTTGATGATGCCACCTGTGGTTGTAATATCCACATCACGCCCGGCCGAGATCAGGGAGGCGGCGTTGTTGAGCGTGGCACGACCACCATCTTCCTGCACATAGATCGTGCCGCCCTGGGAATGACCGACAAGCTGGCCCGTGCCCTGTGCGCCGGTCACGGTATCCAGCAGGCCTGCCGGCACGGGAATATCGACATTGCTGCCGCCCGCGTAACTATGGCTCCACAGGACGGCATTGGCGACGACCGTCACCCCGCCCAGGACATCATTGGTGACCGTGCCAGCGTTGATCAGGACATCCCCGCTGGCGCTGTCAGCCACGATCTCGCCGGAGCGGTTGAACACGGCGGTGGCCGCCCCGCTGGCGCCATTGCCGATCCCGATCGACCCGTTATCCGAAAGGATGGCCCCAAGCTGGTTGGGATCACGACACGAAAGTGTATTTTACGTACGCTTGGAGTGAACACCTGTAGAACTGGCCACATTGAGGTTCACGCAACAAGTAGGGATGCAGGTACCCGAAGCGGTCGTAACGCGCCAGCTTCGGGCTGCTCATCGACATTCCAGCGATAGTCGCCTGTCAGAGAAATATGCTCCCAGCCGAGGGGTGCGATATGCTGGGCCAGGTCATCTGAAATACCGAGCGTCGTGATGGCAGACTGAAGATAGCGCGTATTCCATAGGATGACCGCTGCCACCAGCAGGTTCAGACCTGACGCCCGATAGGCCTGATTTTCAAAACGCCGATCCCGCAGTTCGCCAAGCTGATTGAAGAAGAGCGCCCGAGCCAGCGCATTCCGGGCTTCTCCCTTATTGAGTCCAGCCTGGGTTCGTCTGCGCAAATCCAGATCCTGTATCCAGTCGAGCATAAAAATTGACCGTTCGATCCGGCCGACTTCGCGCAAAGCCACAGCCAGACCATTCTGACGGGGGTAAGATCCGAGTTTGCGCAGCATGGCCGAAGCGGTCACGGTTCCACTCCGAATAGATGTGACGAGACGCAGCAGGTCGTCCCAGTGTTCCACAATATGGTTGGTATTGATCAGGTCACCGGCCATCCCACCCAGAAGTTCGCCCGGGTGTTGTCCCGGAAAAAGGTGAAGTTTCCGCTCTTTCAGATCCCGTATCCTGGGCGCAAATCGATAACCAAAGAAGGGCATCAGCCCGAAAACATGATCCGATGCCCCACCCGTATCTGTATAATGCTCTTCAATGGAAAGTCCGTTAGCATGATAAAGCAGTCCATCCAGAACATAGGGCGCTTCACCGGCCGTCGCAGCAATCACCCGGGTCGAAAACGGATCATACTGATCGGAGATGTGGGTGTAGAAACTGACGCCCGGTTCACTGCCATTGCGCGCATTGATATCGCTGATCGCAGCGCCTCTGCCACCTGCATGAAACAATTGACCATCACTTGAGGACGATGTGCCGTCTCCCCAGAGTGACGCCAGGGGCAGCCCACGATGGGCTGCAACCATACGGCCAAGGGCTTCGGCGTATCCGGCCTCGCTGATATGCCAGTCATGCAGATGCGCCAACTGGCGCAGGGTGGCACCCTGACAGGTGTCGGCCATGCGTGTCAGACCAAGATTAATCCCATCCGCCAGGATCACCGTCAGCAGGGCGTTTTTGTCATCCGCGACACGGCTGGAACGGCGATGGGTAAAGCAGTCGGTGAAGCTGATCCAGCGGTCCACTTCCAGCAGAAGATCAGTAATCTTGATCCGTGGCAGCCGGTCGTAAGCCGCCCGCCTCAACTCTTCCACAGCAGGGGGTGTAATTGCTTTCAGAGGCGAAATCACAAGACCATGTGCATCAAGCCGGACCTGTGACAACTCGCCCTTCCTGGCAAGAGCCGTCACCCGGTTCAGCGCGGTTTCCAGCACTGCACGCCGTTGAGAAAGGAACGTGTCAGCCGTAGCATTGATCGCCAGAGGCAACGGTCCTTGCGCGCGCATCGCTGCAAACGTGGCTTCCGGAAGAAGGTAGGTGTCGAATGCGCGGTATTGGCGACTTTCCGTTACCCAGATGTCTCCGGCACGCAGACGCTCGCGCAGCTGAGTCAGAACACAGAGTTCGTAAGCCTGTCGTATGACTGTTCCCTCTGGCCTGACAAAGCTGTGCCAGGAAGGCGGAATGAAACGGATCGGACAGGAGTCAGGCAAGCGGCGTTTACCGGTCCGATAGAGGTCTCCAATGATCTGCACCGCCTTCAGTAATCCCTGTACCGTGCGACCACCCTGAAACTGGAACGCGTTCAGGAATGGACCAATGGCAGGACGAAGAGAGCGATGCCGGTTGATCAGTTCGGCCGTGCGATCAATGGTCTCTGGAGCTGTCAGGGTTTCAGCCCTGCCGATGGCGTCCTGGAGGCGGGGCCAGTCAATTCCCGTAATGGCAGACAGTGAATCAACACCCTGATCACGCGCCTCAATCAGATGACGGCAGGAGGTTGTCAGCAGACGAAGCTGGGCCTGCAACGATCGCATGGTGACAATCGCTTTGTCACGGATCCGGTGCTCGGCACGGCGCATCATGCTTCCGAGGAGTTTGTCCATCATTGTGAGGGTCGCGTCGGTTAGAACCTCCTCAAGTCGGACCCCGGCTGCCACCAGAATGGCGTAACGACGGGATGACCGAAGCTCGGCCAGATGCTGGGGCGTAATCCGGGCAGCTTCTTCGCTCAAACGGTCAAAGGCCACACGCGGTATGGTCGTGGCGCGAGCGCTGTCGAGGTTCAGGGATCGTACATACTCCAGGCGTTCCAGCAATCGCAGGATATTGCGCGCGGCTGGTGACAGGGGCGGGTTACGCAGCCACGAGAGCGAGGAGGCACTGCGATCGCCACGACGCTCCAGCATTTTGTCCAAACGACAACGGGTTTCCGGCGGCAGATCCCCTGCAAGGACGTCATGGACAAGGTGATCGGCCTGCTGGCGAGCACGGCGCACCAAGGCTTCAATGACAGTGACCGACGGCAGGAGAATGCTTCGGCGACGCATCTCGTCAATCAGGATCGCAGCCATGCGGGATGGCTGGGTCACATGATGTGCAATTGGCATCGCGAAACCGGTCATGTCATGAAATGCCGACCGATCGAAGGTTCGGTAGCCATAACGCTTCATCAGGTGGGCCAGATGGGATCGACGGGTTTCGTCACGACGTCCGTAATGGGACCAGAGCCCAGGGGACAGGTCGAGCTGCCGCGCAACAAATGACAGAATGGGAGCCGGTGGTGTTTCACCAGATTCCAGCACCCGTCCCGGCCAGCGCATGTAGAGCATGACCATCGCAAAACCCAATCGGGAAGTTTCTCCGCGGCGGGTTGCGATCAGATCGAAGTCATCCTGGCTGAGTGTAAAATGTCTCGTGATCTCGCGATCATCGACAGAAGGCTCGTAATGTCGGGCGAGAGCTTCACGGGTCAGAAGACGGCGCCGCGCCATGATCGGATGTCTCCTTCATGTGTCCGGAAGGGGATCGTTGGACGGACTGTCCCGGACAAGTGCAACACGTCATGGAATACAGCCGTGTGCTGTGTCTCATAAAGGTGGTACCATATGTTTTGCAGTCATGGGGCCTTATACGTTACACTTTCCCGTATGACACACATAATGATCGGCTATGCCCGCTGCTCGACGGACAAACAGGATCTCGCGGCCCAGCATCAGGAACTGCTCAAACTCGGTGTTTCTGCCGATCGTATTTACACCGACAAGGGCTTCACCGGCACGAACCGGGAAAGGGCCGGCCTTGACCAGGCACTGGCGGCTGTTCGTAGTGGCGATACTTTGGTCGTACCAAAGCTTGATCGACTGGCCCGCTCTGTCCTTGATGCACGGCTTATTGGCGACAGCCTGGCATCCCGTGGCGTGAAGCTTCAACTTGGGAACAGTATTCACGATCCGTCTGATCCAATGGGCAAGTTGTTCTTCAACATCCTTGCGACTTTCGCGGAGTTTGAAGCCGATCTGATCCGGATGCGTACTCGTGAAGGGATGGCCGTTGCACGCGACAAAGGTAAACTACGCGGAAAGAAACCCAAGCTTTCTGAACGTCAGCAAAAAGAGCTTCGCCGGATGTATGATACCGGCGATTACTCCATCAGCGATCTTTCAGAACTGTTTTCTATTTCTCGGCCAACTGTCTATCGAACTCTCAGCAGAACAGCCTCAACGTTCTTGTTGGGTTCACTCTAAGCGTACGTAAAGTACACTTTCGTGTCGTGACCCCTTCAGGGCAGACCCTGCATCCTGGCAGATGCCTGCCGTCTCCGTCACCTGACCAGACAGGCAACCGATGCTTTTATGGCCATCCTCGACGGCATGAGCGTGCATGATCTCCTGTCCTGACAGGACGCTTATGACCCATCCGGCCGGACGGTCAGGACACAGGACTGGTCCACCTTCGTCTCGTTGGCCGTTTTCTGGCAGCCAGCGATCCGGTCCCGACTGGCGTCCACAAGCCGGTTGGCCCGGACCATATGCCGCAGGCTTTCGGGATTGTCGGCCTCCATCATCAACGCACCAGATTCCCACCGATCCTGTCCGCCCACGATAAAGGAGGCCACCCGCGTCCCTAGTGACGATGGTAGGAGATAGGTCAAGGCAGGCGAGAACCCGATCCCGACAGCCAGACAGGCCAGCCCGACCTTCAGCACCCACCAGCTTTGCCGGTCCCGGGTGCGCGCCTGCCCGACAATGTCGGTCAGTTGCTGCCGCTCCACCTGAACCGCACGGATCGCGGTATGAAAGGCGGCCTGCATGTCCTGACTGACAGAAAGCCCTGCCTGGCGTACCCCCTGCCCGTAGGCCTGCGGTGTCATCTTCAGCGTCGGACTGGCCTCGATCGCCTTCATGCGCGCGCCCACGTCGTTCAGGGCCTTGACCAGTCTGGCCAGGTCCGGTGTGTAGTCTGGCGGCCGGTTGTCCCGCCATGCCTGGGGTAGCGCTTCCACGCTGCGCCGGAGCACCGTCATTTCGGCGCACAGATCCTCAAACGCACGGGCTGCCGGATCCGTCTCGCTCATGATGGAACCATCCCCTCATCCAGATTCAGTTTTCCGGCACGTCCAGACGATCATCATCCTGACCAGCCTCTTGCGTTCCGGCCCTTTTCTGCTTCCCGAAAAGCAGCCGCCTTCGCCCTTCTTCCATTGCCAGGAGCGTAAGCCTGTTGGGCCGACTGTCTGAAGCTGCGTTCTGAATAGTCCGTCGCAATCTTTCCGCATTGCGCGGACTACTCAGAAGATGTGCTGTCTCCTGACAAACGGCTTGTTCTTTTTCCTGCACAACATCCCTCCCCCGATCAGGCAGCCCGTTCCAGCCCCAGATGTGTCACGAACGGATCAAAGTCCCGGTCACTGTAAAGAAGCCGATACCCGCTTACGATGCATCGTGTGGCAATCAGGGTATCAATGGTCTTCCGGATGGTGATGCCTCTGGCGCGCAGATCACGGAAATATCGTGCCGCCTCGATCATGACATCACGTCCCCCGATCTCCACCAGATCCAGGGCACCAAGCATCCGCCGTGCCTTGTTGAAATCCCGCTCACTCGCAAATCCCTGGAGAACTTCCGTCATCATCAGATCCCCAATGGCGACAAGTTCTTCTCCCAGAAGCCGGTCCAGAACATCAACCTGTGGCGTAACCGTACCCCGGAAAAAATCGATCCAGACCGATGAATCCACCAGGATCATGCGTCGGAGCGCATGGCATCAAGATCACCCTGCCAGTCGAGCTTTCCCCGCAAGGTGCGGAGTTCCCGCTGCTGCTTCAGCTTGATCAGCGTCCGCAACCCGAGTTCGACCGCTTCCTTCTTGGTTTTGACGCCAGACGCCTTCAGCGCATCTGTCATGAGGGTATCATCAATGATGATGTTTGTTCGCATGATGTGTATCTCCAATAGAAATCATACACATTAAATCATCCGCTCTCAAGCATGCCGCAGGACATCAGGTATCCTCCCACGGATTGAGAACCCGCACACCAGCCGCCTCGAAAGGCAACACGTCGCGGCTGGCCACGACATAACCCCGGGATGCAGCGGTTGCTGCAATATAGCCATCTGCCTTGCCAATCGCCCGACCTTCTGACCTGGCCCGCACCATCAGTTCGGCATAGGCCTGGGACGCCGCCAGATCGAACGACAGGACACGCCCCGCGAACAAGGGCAATACCTCCTGTTCCAGCCGCTCATGCAGTACAGAACGCCGCCGACCGGTCGGCATCGCCCCGATCCCGAAACGCAGTTCCGCCACCGTGACGGCAGACAGAAAAAGCGTCTCGATCGCCTGTTCATCAATCCAGATCAGAACACGCGGCTCCGGCACAGGCTTCCACGGCTCCGAGATCACATTGGTATCAAGCAGGATCATTCGAAGGACATCGGCTCAGCCGGGGTCTGATCCCGAACCTGCAAGGCCGCGACATCCTGTTCGCTCACACCCGCCTCACGACCGATGGCTGCCAGCAGCGATCCCAGCCGGACCCGCTGCTGCGGCCGGACGGCCGCTTCCAGAATGGTCCGGATCTCCGCTTCCGTACTGCGCCCATGCAGCACGGCCTGCGCCTTCAGCGCCCGATGCGTCTCTTCCGGCAGGTTGCGAATAACGACAGAGGACATGACAGGACTCCCCATTTCTCAAGATTGATATCATAAATATCATTTCGATATCTTTCTAGAAAAACCCTATATCCCCTCATCCAGATTCAGTTTTCCGGCACGTCCAGACGATCATCGTCCCTGATCTGCCCCCTTGTTCCGATCCGCTCCAGAAGAGCTTTGGCACGAGCAGGCGTGGTCCGTGTCGCCCGTGCGGAAAAATACCGTTCCGCTTCTGCCTGCCCACCAAGCCGGGCCGCGACAGCCGTCGCAACAAAAAGGTTCATGCTGACACCTGAAAGCGCCGCCTGACGCGTTGCGGCTTCCCGCATATCTTCCGGAAGCCGAAGCTGGATTTTACTGCTACTCATCCTCTCATCCTTCGCAAAAGAACACCTGGCCGCACTGCTGGAATACCGAACCGTGATACAGCCCGCTGCATGTCTTTCAGATTGAACGTGGCGATCGCATCCGCATTCCCGTTGATCGCTGTCTCAACCACAAGTTCATCATCACCATGCGCACCTGTCGGTCGCCACCTGTAATCAAAAGAAACCGGCACACAACACCCTGCAAGTCCATCAAGAACCTCCAGAACTTCATCTCCCTGAACGCCCATTCGAAAAAGATTTTCAGAGCGACGCAACACCGCCTCATATTCGACCAGGAGGGTCGTGGAGAGCAGCAGACTGAAATTCCCATCCAAGGCCCCCAGCAAAAGCTGCCGGGACGCTCCATCCGGTGACATAAATCCCGAAAGAACAACATCCGTATCAAGAACAACGCGCATAGTGACATCATATATGACGTCACTGGTTAACGTAAATCAAAATCTCCTACATCCCCATATCCATATCCCGCCCCCTGGAGCGCGACAGCGAGCGCGTGCGCTGCGGCTGCAATCCATGATCGAGCGTCGATCCCTTCCGGATGCCCAGTTCGTGCCCCTTCTGCCGCAGGAGGGACTCAAGCTGCGCATCCCGCTTCAATTCCTTGAGCGCCACACCCTGCTGCTCGCGACTCAGCCCGTCCCATGCCTTCACGAACCGCGCGGCCCGCAATTCCGGACTTTTCCGCACCTTGTCCTCGTGTTCCAGCCCCTCGACCAGCCTGCGCGCCCGCGCCGGCCCTTCCAGCCCGTACAGGGCCTGCCGGATCTCCGGCTCATGCTTCACTGCGGTTTCCAGACCGATCACCGCTCCGGGCCTTAGCCGTTCGAGGGCCGTGCTGGCGTCAAGCCATGCCTTCTTCTGGTGCTCCAGCACCGGCAGGTCCTGCTCCACCATGCGCCCGATGTCCCGCACCACCCGCGCATACTGCTCCACCGCCTGGTGGAGCGGATCACCACCCGGCACAAACCCGCCCAGCCCGGCCGGCACCTGCGCGCGCTGCACGCGCGGCAGCCGCAACCCGGCAAAGGGAGAGGCGGGAGCCTCACGCCCAACCCCACTTTCCCCCTTACTGGCCCCGGCATCCACCCCGGCCGACACGTCTTTTTCCGATGTGCGATGACCAAGCCGCACGGACAGGTCCAACCCGTCGAACATCCCGCGCTTCCGCTGCGCCGGTGCCGGATCTGGCGTACGGACGGCTTCGGTCTGCCTGTCCTTATGGGGGCCAGAAGCAGCCTTGCCGCGCCCCACCACGATCTCGCTCTCGGGGACATGCAGCCCGCGCCGCCGCGCAAACCCGGCATCCCGATCCCGGACCTGCGGGTAATCCAGCGTGGTATCCTTCAGCCGCTCGCGCGACAGCCGCCGCACCAGCCCGTCCCGGTCGCCCACATCATCCCGGCCCCAATGGACAGACACGCTCTCCCGATGGCGCGACAGCGCCACATAAGCCCCATGCCGGTCCATGCTCCCCGTCGCCAGCACATGCGCCCGATCCACCGTCACACCCTGTGATTTGTGGATGGTGGCCGCATAGCCATGATCCAGCGCGTCATAATCCGCCACCGACACGGACACGACCCGACCGCGCCCGGTCCCACCCGGCCCGTCGAGCTGCACCGACAGCACGAGATCCCCGGCATCAGGCGACCCCACAATGCCCCGCACCGTACCCAGCGTACCGTTCTTCACCCCCAGCTCCCGGTCATTGCGCAGGAAGTAGACACGCTCCCCGTCGGCGAACACCCGCTCGCCCTGGGCGGTCGGCACCAGCACGTCGTCACCCAGCTCACCCGCCTCCCGCCGGATGGCGCGTGCCGCCTCGTTCAGTGCCCGCACATCGACACGCCGGTGCGCCAGCATGATCTGGCTGTCCTCTGGCGCGGCCTGCCGGGCTTCATCCCACCCGGCCACCACCCCGGCCCGCGCCTCTTCCAGCGTATCATGCCCGCGCACCAGGCCGGCCGCCTCATAGCGCCCCAACGCCTCACCCGTCCGCCCGGTCGCAAGCTCCTTCGTGGCTACCTGCTGCCAGCCTTCACGCTGCCGGCGAACCGTCGTGATCTCCACCGACCCGACCCGCTCGGCCACCGCCCGGAACGCCCCGCCGGCCTCGATCGCCTGCAACTGCTCGGGATCACCCACCAGCACGACCTTGGCCCCGGCACCGCGCGCGGCCGACAGCACCCGCTCCATCTGCCGTGAC
>NZ_NKTZ01000002.1 GCF_003207855.1 Komagataeibacter rhaeticus
TGCCCGCCGCGGCGGGCGCACCGCCACGGCCGGCCGCGCCGCAGGCCCCTTCCCCCAACGCCGTGCCGCCGCATGTGGCGCAGCGCAGCGGTTCCCCCCGCTCGCCCCTGTTCACGGAAAGTGCCAAGCAGCCCGCGCCCGAGCCGCCGCCCGCCGCCCCGCGCAGCCTGTTCGGCATCGTGACCGGGGCGCTGCGTCGCCACTCCACCACCCAGCCGCAGCCCGAGGCCCCGCCCCAGCAGCGGGCCGAACCCACCGTGCAGCCACAGCAGGCCCAGCCCGCGCCGCAGCAGCCCACCGGGGGCACGCCCCCGCAGGATGACGGCGGGCTGGACATTCCCGCCTTCCTGCGTCGCCGCTCGTCCTGAGCGCACGCCGCGCGGCCTGGCGGAACCAGGCCGCGCCATCCGGGCCAGATACAGGTAACAATAGGCAATAATCCTTGACTATCGCGGGCCGTGGCCAGGCAGTAGCATGCGGAACATGCCTGCCACCGTGCTTACGCAAACCCGCCCGCCAAGGATTCCGGCAATGAACAGCATGTCGCCACAGACACATGTTTCCTTCCTGCCGTCATCCCGACAGCAGGACGGGCAGATGCAGCATACGCTCCGCCAGCCGATCAGCAGCGTGGGGGTGGGACTGCATACCGGTTCACGCATCAACCTGCGCCTGTCCCCCGCGCCGGAAAATACCGGCATTACCTTCCGCCGCACCGATACCGACCTGCCCGCCCTTGCCGCCCGTTACGACAATGTGGTGGACACGCGCCTGAGCACGGTGCTGGGCCAGCCGGACCGGGGTGGACGCATCGCCACGGTGGAACACCTCATGGCGGCGCTGGCCGGATGCGGCATCGATAACGCCGTTGTTGAGGTGGACGGGCCGGAAATGCCAGTCTTTGACGGATCATCGGCCGAATTCGTCTTTCTGCTGGAATGCGCGGGCATTGCCCCGCAGGCCGCCCCCCGCCAGCATATACATGTGGACCGTACCATACGGGTGGAAGAAGGCGATGCCTTTGTCGAACTTTCCCCCGGCCCGCAGCCGGGGCTGGCGATCGACATCTCCATCGATTTTCCTGCCGCCGCCATAGGCCAGCAGCGTTACGCCGCCCGGATGGAGGGAGAGCTGTTCCGCCAGACGCTGAGCATGGCACGCACCTTTGTCCTGCAGCCCGAGATCGAGTACCTGCATTCCGTGGGGCTTGCGCGCGGCGGCTCTCTGGACAACGCCATCGTTGTCAACGGCGCCAGCGTGCTCAACCCCGCCGGCCTGCGCCACCCGCATGAATTCGTACGCCACAAGATGCTGGATGCGATGGGGGACCTGTATATGGCCGGTGGCATGATCAGCGGCCAGTTCCGTGGTCACAAATCAGGCCATACACTCAACAACCGCCTGCTGCGCAAGCTGTTTGCCAGCACCGAAAACTGGCATCGCGCCCCCCTTGGGGCCACAGCCCCGCGCCCCCAGACGCGCGCGGCATGATACCGGCGCATGAAATCCGCACGCGGAGACTTCACCCGCACCCGGCACATGATATAAAGCTTCCATAACTGGAAGAGCTGGCATGTTCGCACGCAGATCACACTATTCTCCCCTGCCCGGCCGCGGCGCGCGTGTGCCAGCGCGCTGGCTGGTTCTTGTGCCCCTGGCCGGGCTGCTGGCCGCCTGTGGCCAGAGCGCCAGCAGCATCAATGAACGCGCCCCGCGCGTGGGGTCCGCCGAAACATTGTACAATAACGGCGTCGATGCCCTGCGTTCCGACCGTTACCTGCTTTCGGTCAACCAGTTCGATACCCTGCAGCGCAACTATCCCTATTCCCAGTACACGGCCAATGCGCAGCTGATGGAAGGGTATGCCAACTATCTGCTCAACAAATACCCCGAAGCGGTGCAGCAGCTTGACCGCTTTCTGGAACTGCACCCCACCAGCGCCGATGCCGCCTATGCCTTCTACCTGCGTGCCCTGTGCTATTACGAGCAGGTGGCCGACGTGCAGCGTGACCAGCAGGGCACGATCGAGGCGATGGACGCGCTGGAAGAAGTCATCACCCGCTTCCCCCAGAGCCCCTATGCCCGTGATGCGCAGCTGAAGATCGACCTGTGCCGTGACCATCTGGCAGGCAAGGAAATGCTGGTGGGCCGGTGGTACCAGCAGCAGAACGACTACCCCGCCGCCGCCGGGCGCTACCAGCGCGTGGTGCAGGATTTCCAGACCACCAACCACGTGCCCGAAGCACTTGAACGGCTGGTCGAGGTCTATCTGGACATGGGACTGCTGGAACAGGCCCGCAAGACCGGCGCCGTGCTGGCCTATAACTATCCCAGCAGCAAATGGTACACGGATGCGTATGACCACCTGCGCGCGCACCACCTGATCAAGGGCGTGGACAGCAGGGACCACAAGCAGGGACGCAACGTATTCTCGCGGGCATGGCATTCGGTTTTCTGATTTGCGCCAACGCTTTCGTGTGCTGAACAGGAACCCTTCATGCTGACACAGCTGTCGATACGGGATGTGGTCCTGATCGAAAAACTGGATCTGGCATTTCCCCCCGGCCTGACCGTGCTGACGGGGGAGACCGGGGCTGGCAAATCCATCCTGCTTGACAGCCTGGGGCTGGCGCTGGGGGAACGCGCCAGTGCCTCGCTGGTCCGTGCGGGGTGCGAGCAGGCCAGTGTCAGCGCAAGTTTCGAGATTGCCCCCACCCATCCGCTGCACGAACTGCTGACCGAACAGGGCATCATGCTTGATGATACGCATGAGCCCGTGCTGCTGCGCCGTGTCGTCACGACCGACGGGCGGTCGCGCGCCTATATCAACGACCAGCCGGTCGCCGTAAGCCTGCTGCGCCGGGCTGCGACCCTGCTGGTGGAGATACAGGGCCAGCACGAGCAGATGGGACTGGCCGACCAGGCCACCCATCTGGACCTGCTGGATGCCTTTGGCGTGGCCCCCGCCCTGCGCACGCGCACGCATGCGGCCTATCGCAAATGGATCGAGGCCACGGCGGAACTGGCCACCGCGCGCGCCGAGATGGAAAGTGCCGCGCGTGAGGAGGACTGGCTGCGCCAGGCGGTGGAAGACCTGGGCGGCCTTGCCCCGCAGGAGGACGAGGAAGCCCAGCTTGCCGGCATGCGCCAGGCGCTGCAGCAGGGGGAACGCCGGGCCGAGGCCATTGCCGCGGCATTGGCCGACCTGGCCCCGCGTGACCGGCGCGCGCCCGGCCCGGCCTCCGCCCTGCGCAACGCCAGCCGCGCGCTGCAGCGCCTGCTGCCCAGCCCCACCGACGTCAACCCCGAAGCCGTGGGTGCTGCCGAACAGGAAGCCGCACAGGAAGCGCTCAATGCGCTGGAACGCGCGGAAGAGGCACTGGCCGAAGCCGAAAGCATGCTCTCCCGCCTGGCATCCGACGCGCAGGCCGACCCACGCCTGCTGGAACAGACGGAAGAGCGCCTGTTCGCGCTGCGTGCCGAAGCCCGCAAGCATGGCGTATCGGTGCCGGAACTGCCCGGCCTGCTGGCCGCCTTTACCGAACGGCTGGCGGCACTGGATTCGGGCAATGCCCGCATTGAGGGGCTGGAACAGGCCGTGGCCGAAACCCGCGCCCGGTTTGAGGACATTGCCCTTGAGCTTACGGCGGCGCGCGAAAAGGCGGCGCGCCGGCTGGAACAGGCGGTGATGGCCGAACTCAGGCCGCTGAAGCTGGAACGCGCGCGCTTTATCGTCTCGCTCGTGCCGCTGGAGGCGGAAGCGTGGAATGCACGCGGCAAGGAACAGGCTTCCTTCCTGATCGCCGCCAACCCCGGCCAGCCGCCGGGACCGCTGGCCAGGGTGGCCTCGGGCGGTGAGCTTTCGCGCCTGATGCTGGCGCTGAAGGTGGTGCTGGCCGGGCGTTCGGCCATTCCCACGCTGGTGTTTGACGAAGTGGATTCCGGCGTGGGCGGGGCCACGGCCTCGGCCATTGGCGAACGGCTCTATGCCGTGGGCCGCAGCGTGCAGGTGCTGGTGGTGACCCACAGCCCGCAGGTGGCGGCCCGCGGTGACGCCCATCTGCGCATAAGCAAGAGCGTGAACAGGGGACGCACCGAAACCCACGCCGCCCCGCTGGACGATCAGGCCCGGCGCGAGGAAATCGCCCGCATGCTGTCGGGTGATACCATTACACCCGCGGCCCGCGCTGCCGCTGACAGCCTGTTGAAAGGGGACTGACATGCCCCCCACGCCCGAAGCCCCCCGGCCCGCCGAACAGGCGCGCCGCCTGCTGGCCGATTACGCCACGATGGAGCAGGACGCCCCCAATGCGGAAAAGGCCCTGACGCAGCTGGCCACGTTGCTGCCAGCCCTTGATGCCGCCTACCACCAGCATGACGCGCCGCTGGTTGATGATGCGACGTATGACAGCCTGCGCCAGCTCAATACCCGGCTGGAAGCACGCTTCCCCGAGCTGCGCCGCACCGACAGCCCGGCGCAACAGGTGGGGGCCCCTGCAACCGGCCCCTTCCGCCGCCACCGCCACATGGTGCCCATGCTGTCGCTGGACAACGTGTTCTCACGGGAGGAATTCGAGGGATTCATCAGCCGGATCGCCCGCTTCCTTGGCCTGGACGAGGAACAGGCCCGCCAGCTTTCCTTTGTGGCGGAACCCAAGATTGATGGCCTGTCGATCAGCCTGACCTATGAACACGGCCGCTTCGTGCGCGGCACCACACGGGGCGACGGCACGGAAGGCGAGGATGTGACCGCCAACCTGCGCACGCTCCGTGACATTCCCGACCAGCTACCCGCCCCCTGCCCCGATGTGATCGAGATCCGGGGGGAAGTGTTCCTGTCCAAGCAGGCTTTCCTTGAACTCAACGCGGCACAGGAACGCGCGGGGGACAGGCCCTTTGCCAACCCGCGCAATGCGGCGGCAGGTTCCCTGCGCCAGCTTGATGCGGGGATTACCGCCAGACGCCCGCTTTCGCTGTTCGCCTATGCGGCGGGGTATTGCAGCGCGCCGCTGGCGGCCACGCATCATGGCTACCTGGCGCAGCTTGCCGCATGGGGCTTCCGGGTCAATCCGCTCAGCACGCAGGTGAAGGATGCCGGGGCGGCGGAAGCCTTCATGGAACGGCTGACGCTGGAACGCTCGGCGCTGGATTATGATATTGACGGCATTGTCTACAAGCTGGACGACCGCGCATTGCAAGAACGCCTCGGCTTTGCGGGGCGTGCGCCACGCTGGGCGGTGGCCTGGAAATTCCCCGCCGAACAGGCGGTGACCCGGCTGGAAAAGATCGACATACAGGTGGGTCGCACCGGCGCGCTAACGCCTGTGGCCTTTCTGGAGCCGGTGAATGTGGGCGGGGTGATGGTGACCCGCGCCAGCCTGCATAACGAGGACGAGATTACCCGCAAGGACATCCGTGAGGGCGACCTTGTGCATGTGCAGCGCGCGGGTGACGTGATCCCGCAGGTCACGGGCGTTGTCCTGCCACGCGACCATGACCGCCCGCCCTATCGCTTCCCCCATATCTGCCCGGTCTGTGGCGCGCATGCCGAACGGCCGGAAGGCGAGGTGGTGTGGCGCTGTTCGGGGGGGCTTACCTGCCCGGCACAGGTGGTGGAACGGCTGATCCACTTCGTCTCACGCGATGCGTTCGACATCGAGGGGCTGGGCGACCGCACCATTGTGGAATTCCACGAACTGGGCTGGCTGCGCACCCCGGCCGACATCTTCCGCCTGGACGCGCATGAGGCCGAGATCGCCAGCCGTGACGGGTGGGGCAAGGTCTCGGCCCACAACCTTGTCACCGCCATTGCGGCACGCCGCACGATCGAACTGTCGCGGCTGATCTATGCGCTGGGCATCCGGCGCATCGGCATCAACAACGCCCGCCTGCTGGCACGGCATTACGGTTCGCTCGCCAACTGGCGCGCGCAGATGGAAAAGGCCGCCGTCATCGGGTCGGACGCGCGGCTGGAACTGGGGTCGATCACCGGCATTGGCACCGCCATCGCCGATGAACTGGTGGCCTTCTTTGCCGAGGCCCACAACCGCGCCACGCTGGATGACCTGACCCATGTGCTGGACCATGTAACCGATGAGCAGGCCGTGGCCGAGGGCACGCTGTCGGGCAGGACCATCGTGTTTACCGGAACACTCACCACCATGACCCGGCCCGAGGCCCGGGCGGTGGCTGAACGGCTGGGGGCAAGGGTTTCGGACAGCGTCTCCACGAAAACCGACCTGGT
Organism: Komagataeibacter rhaeticus; assembly: GCF_003207855.1. GTDB lineage: Bacteria > Pseudomonadota > Alphaproteobacteria > Acetobacterales > Acetobacteraceae > Komagataeibacter > Komagataeibacter rhaeticus. The sequence goes on from NZ_NKTZ01000002.1 coordinate 6,245, forward strand.
GGTACTGGGCGAAAAGGCGGGGTCCAAGGCGCGCAAGGCGGCCGAACTGGGGATCAGGACGATGGATGAGGCAGGCTGGCGTGTCCTTGCGGGCATGCCGCCCGCTCCGGCATAAGGAACTGTGAAACATAAGGAATGTACCGGTGAAGCCTGTCCCGGAAAGCATCGCGGCACGCCGCCTTCCTGAAAAGGGCGGCATGCAGAACCGTCCCTGCCAAAGCCTGCGCCGTGCACGGGGCGACGGGTCCTGTCCGTGCCTGCCCGCCCCCTGCCGCGTGTGAGGGGAACAAAAGGCAACATGCTGATGCATAACATAGCTGTGGCCTTGCATGTCCCTGTCGCGTAACGTTTACTGCAAGCCAAGGACACCATCGGTCCGTATTCATTTGCGGGAGCAGCCACACACCAGCACGTCATACCGCCGCAACGGGGTGCGGCACGGATTATCAGGGGGATAACATCGCATGACAGTTTCAGGGCCGCGGGGGCGGCTGCTGACAACACGCCGCAACCTGCTGGGCATGGCGGGCGCGGCCGGTTCGGGGCTGCTGCTGCCGAATGGCGCACGGGCGGCCGGCACACCGGCATGGCGCAGGCCACTGGCGGAAGCGGATGCGGTCATCGCGTTCGGCCATACCGGCCCGGTTACCGATGGCGGCTGGACCATGGTGCATGACCGGGGCGTGCAGGCCGTACGCCGGGCCTTTCCAAAACTGCGCACGATCTATGTGGAAAGCGTGCCCTATTCCGCCGATGCCACGCGCATCTTCCGCCAGTTCGTGGCCGAAGGGGCGCAGATGGTCTTTTCCACCTCGGAATATGGCGACTTCATAAAGGATGTGTCCGACCGCGCGCCGGATGTGGCCTTCATGGAATGCGACGGCACGAACGTGACCGGCAACCTGGGCTGGTATTACGTGGCACACTGGTATGCCAGCTATGTCATCGGCATTGCCGCCGGACTGATGACGCGCACGGGCAAGATCGGGTTCCTGGGCGCGTTTCCCATCCCGTCGGTCTATGCCTCGGCCAATGCAACGCTGCTGGGCGCGCAGTCGGTCAACCCGGCGGTCACGTTGCAGAGCATCACCATCAACGCCTGGTTCGACCCGCAGGCTGCGACACAGGCGGCCACCGCCCTGGCGGATAACGGGTGCGACATCCTGTGCGGCATCATGGATGAACCGGCCTACCTGCGTGTTGCCCTGCAGCGCGGGCTGAAGGCGGTGATGTGGAATACCGGCATGCTGGATTTCGGGCCGGAAGCCTATATCAGTTCCGTGGCGCTGGACTTCAATGATTTCTATGTCTCGCAGGTGCGCGACCTGCTGGCGGGCACATGGCAGCCACAGGGGCGGTTCCTGACACTGGGCCACGGCGTGGACCGCGATGGCTGGGGGCCGACCGTGCCGGTTGAGGCGGCGCGGCAGGCGGACGCCATGCGCACGCGGCTGCTGGCGGGCTACAACCCGTTCCGCGGGCCGATCCATGACAATCATGGCCGCCTGCGCGTGCCTGCCGGGGTCGAGCTGAGCGATCTTGAAATCTATCACAGCGACTGGGCTGTAGCGGGAGTATCCGGCCTTGAATAAGCAGTCCGCCCCCCCCGGCATGCCACCGGGCACGCCGCCGGTGCTGCAGTTGCGCGGCATTGGCAAGTTCTTCCCCGGTGTAATCGCCAACAAGGACGTGGACCTGGATGTCTGGCCCGGTGAGATCCATGCCCTGCTGGGAGAAAACGGGGCCGGCAAGTCCACGCTGATGAATGTGGTAACCGGCATCTACCAGCCGGAGGAAGGCGAGATCATCCTTGATGGCTACGGCCAGGCCTTTGCCTCCCCGCAGGATGCGATCCGGGCGGGCATCGGGATGGTGCACCAGCATTTCAAGCTGGTGGAAGCCTTCACGGTAGCCGAGAACATCCACCTGGGCTGGGACGAGGCCCCGCGCATGGCCTCCCCCGCCATGCTGGAAGCCCGCACGCGCGAGATTTCGGAACGATTCGGCTTTCCCGTCCGGCCCGATGCCCGCGTGGGCGACCTTTCGGCAGGCGAGCAGCAGCGGGTGGAAATCCTGCGCGTGCTGGCGCGCCGGGCGCGGCTGCTGATCATGGACGAACCCACCGCCGTGCTGACCCCCGAGGAGACGGGCGAACTGTTCCGCGCCCTGCGCGCCTTCCGCGCACAGGGCAACGCGGTCATCATCATCAGCCACAAGCTGGATGAGGTGATGGAGATTTCCGACCGTGTCAGCATCCTGCGTGGCGGGCGCAAGGTCGGGACGTTCCTGACAGCGGACTGCACCCCCTCCATGCTGGCCGCCACCATGGTGGGGCGGGACATCGTGCGCCGCAACATGCGCGCCCGCCCCGAAGGCGCCGCCCCCATCGCAGCCGACCCGGTCATGCAGCTGCGCCATGTCAGCGTGCGCGACGGGCGGGGCGTGGAGACGCTGCGTGATGTCAGCCTTGACCTGCATGGCGGTGAAATCCTGGGCATTGCGGGGGTTGCCGGCAACGGGCAGCGCGAGCTTACGCATGTGCTGACCGGCCTCATGGCCCGCACGGCGGGCGAGATCATGCTTGATGGGAACCTTGTGGAACGGGCCGACCCTGCCCTGTTCGCCCATGCCGGCGTGGGCCACATACCCGAGGACCGGCTGCGCAGCGCGCTGGCCCCATCGCTGTCCATCACCACCAACATGGCACTGCGGGAATACACCAGCCCCCCCATCGACCGTCATGGCCTGTATGATGCAAAGGCGGCAGGGGAACTGGCGCACGGTATCGCGGAACTGGCGCAGGTCAGCATTCCCGACTTTGCCATGCCGGTGCGCAACCTGTCGGGCGGCAACCAGCAGCGTCTGGTGGCCCGGCGTGAAATCCGCATTGCCACCCGCGTCCTGGTGGCCGCCTACCCCGCGCGCGGGCTGGATATCGGCGCCATCGCCACCATGCTGGGCTACCTGACCGACCTGCGGGACCAGGGGGTGGCGGTTGTGTTCATATCGGAAGATCTGGAGGACCTGCTGAACGTGTCCGACCGGATCGGGGTGATGTTCCATGGGCGTCTCATGTCCGTAATCGATGCCGAAGCGGCCGACATGGCCACCATCGGCCTGCTGATGGGCGGGCGCGAACCTGCGGACCTGCCCGGCGCGGGAGTACGGCAGTAATGGCGACACGTGCTTTCCAGCGCCTGCCCACGGCACCGGCCGGGCGCATCCTGGCACTCAGGCTGGCGGCCATCGTGCTGTCGCTGTTCATCATTGCGGGTGTGCTTGCCCTTTCAGGCCACAGCCCGCTCATGCTGGCGGAACTGATCCTGCGCTCCACCATCGGCTCGCGCTTCGGGCTGGAGGATCTGGCCCTGTTCATGTGCCCGCTGCTGCTGACGGGGGCCGCCGTATGCGTATGCGGCACGATCGGGCTGTGGAATATCGGAGCCGAAGGGCAGTTCTATGCCGGGGCCATTGCCGCGACCGGTGTCGCGCTGGGGCTGCATGGCCCGGCCGTGGTCCTGCTGCCGCTCATGACCATTGCCGGCATTGCGGGCGGCATGGCGTGGATTACGGTGCCCACGCTGGCGCGTGCCTATGCCGGGGTGAACGAGATCATTACCACGCTGCTGCTCAACTTCATTGCCTCCCTGCTGACCTATTACCTGACCACCGGCCCGTGGCGGGACCGCATAAGCGGGGCGCAGGTTTCCACCCAGCGGATTCCGGTCGCCATTCCCGAAATGTGGGGCATCGTGCACTGGGGCTTTCCGGTGGCGATCGTGATCGTGATCGGGCTGGCGCTGGTGCTGTCGCGCACGCGGTGGGGCTATGAAATCCGCCTGGGTGGCGCCAACCCCGAAGCGGCGCGCTATGCCGGGATTCCGGTGCGGGTGCGCATCATATCGGTCATGCTGCTCTCGGGCGGGCTGGCGGGGCTGGCGGGCATGTTCGAGGTCGCGGGCACGGTGCACCGGCTGCAGGGCGGCATGGCCAATAATTTTGGCTACCTGGGCATTGTGGTGGCGGTGCTGGCACGCGGGTCGTGCCTGAACGTAATCCCTGCGGCCCTGCTTATGGCACTGATCCTGGATTCCGGTATCGTGATGCAGACGCAGCAGCTTTCATCCTCGGTCGTGCTGGCCATTACCGGGCTGATCCTGTTCATGATCGCCATTGGCGATGAACTGGCCCATTACCGGCCGCTTGCCCGCACCACCACAGGGGAGAAAACCCGATGATCGCGCTGCTGACAGGCATGCTGGCCACCGCCGTGCTGGCCGGTGGCGTGCTGGCGCTGGCCGCACTGGGGGAAGTGCTGGCCGAACGGGTTGGCGTAACCAATCTGGGGGTGGAGGGACTTATGGCGCTGGGGGCGGTCACGGCGGTCATGACCGTATCCGCCGTACCTTCGCCATGGGTCGGGCTGCTGGCCGCCATAATGGTGGGGGCGCTGGGCGGTCTGGTCTTTGCGTTTGGCGCCGTGGTGATGCGGGCAAACCAGGTGCTGTGCGGGCTGGCCACGACCTTCATGGGGCTGGGGCTGTCCACCGCGCTGGGACATAATTACGCAGGCCAGCCGGTAGGCACCACATTCGGCCATGTATCGGTCCCGCTACTTTCCTCCATTCCCGTGATCGGGCCGGCCTTTTTCGGGCAGAATATCCTGATCATCCCGATCTATGTGCTCCTGCCGCTGGCGGTGCATTTCATCATATTCCGCACCCGCCATGGACTGAACATGCGGGCCGTGGGTGAAAACCCGGCAGCGGCGGACGCGGCGGGCATTCCGGTCATGGCCATGCGGTTGGGCTATGTCGTTCTTGGCGGGGCGATGGCGGGCATGGCGGGCGGTTACCTGACGCTGACCTACGTGCCGGTCTGGTCGGAAGGCATGGTGGCGGGGCGCGGGTGGATTGCGCTCGCACTGGTCATATTCGCGGGTTACCGCCCGGTTATCGTAACGCTTTCGGCGCTGCTGTTCGGGCTGGTGACGGCGCTGTCCTTTGTGGGGCAGGCGCATAACTGGCCCATTGACCCGGCCTTCCTGAACATGCTGCCCTATCTGGGCACGATGGCCTTCATCATCGTGCCGGTTGTGGTGTGGCACCGCATGCGCCGGATCATGGCGGCCCCGGCTGCGCTGGGCCAGCCTTATTACCGGGATGTGCGCTAAACGGCTGTCACGAAGAGATTTCTGGTCAAGCGTTTTTCCAGAAGCCTCGAATAACGCCGCCTTTCTGAAAAAAGGCGGCCCCCGAAGCCTTTTACTGACACATACGCCACCTTATGGCGCGGCGGTCATGCCATGATGCAGGATATCGGCTGAAATACGACGGGCATAGCTGGCTGAATCCAGACTGTCAGGGAACTGGCCCAGCAGCTTGAGTTCATCCACATACCGGGCGATCTGTACCTTCAGTTCATTCCCAACCGGGCTTATGCCCAGCACTTCGTGATGCATCATCTGCAATATGGCCGCCTGCGGCATGCCCGCGATCCGGCCATCAAGCAGGGTTGCCGCTTCCGTCACATGGGGGGGAAGCCAGCGCGCGGCATTGTACAACGCCAGCACCAGCGCCACGGCGGCACCGGGCGCCTGTTCCAGCAGATCGGTCGAGACACCAAGCGCAAGATTGGTACGCTGCGCGTACAGCCCGTTTATGCTGTTGACCAGTTCCACCAGCTCCAGCGCCGGATTGCCCATAAGCTGCCAGGCCAGCGGGTCGTGCAGGGCCACGGCATCCACCGTCCCGGCCATGACCGCGTCATCAATCTGGTCCGGCGGCAGGATGACCCAGTCGGGCGCGGTATCGGGGTTCAGGCCCTTGCGGCGCAGGATGACGGAAAAGAACAGCCGGTCGGCCATATCCGCATTCAGCACGGCAATCCGGCGGCCTGCCAGATCCTCGATCTTGGCAATGCGCAGCCGTTTGCGCACCAGAAGCCGGAATGTGCCCGCCTGCAGCCCCATGACCAGCCGGACTGGCAGGTCGGGACTGGCCTGACAGGCCTGCAGCCATGACAGGACGGGGGCGACCGCCGCCATGCTGCGCCCGGCCTGCAGGTCGGCAATGGCATCCCGCCCCGACAGCACGCCCGGACGCAACTGCACATCAAGATGGTACTGCTGGAAAAAATCCTGCCGCAGCGCGATATTATACAGTATGGAAGCCTGGGCGAACGCCCATGACAGTGTGATGTCATGCGGTTCGCCATCCAGCAGGGCATCATCCCGACGGACAATACGCGCCTGCTGGCGGCTGGTTATCCATTCCCCCCCCACAACCGCACAGCCCGCCGCGGCCAGAAGTGGCAGGACCATGCGACGCGGCAGGCGTGGTGGGCGCGCATGCGTGTTTTCATCTACCATCTGTCTATCATTTCTCCTGCGATGCGAGGGGATTACCCTATCTTTACCCGGTCACGGTTCGCTTTTTTCCCCTTTTTTAAAAAAAGTGCAAAAGGGGGGTTTACGCCCCCCCATCGCTGTGGCTATAAGCTGCTCAACGCTGATCCCGAATAGCTCAGTTGGTAGAGCAAGCGACTGTTAATCGCTGGGTCGTAGGTTCGAGTCCTACTTCGGGAGCCACCTTTCCTTAAAAATTAGTGCCGAGTGATCGGGGATCAGATTTAATGAACCCTGACCCGTGATTGAATCACGACGGGCGCTGTCCGTTCGGGACCGTGCCGGCCTGTTCGGCGCGGTTCAGTATGCTGCCTGCCCTTTGGACCTGCTTCACGATCATCCGGGCCATGACGGATGAAAAATACACATCCTTCGCATGGGGCAGGATGAACAGGCCGCAGCCGTCCTGCATGGCCATAACGCATCATGTCGGTTTGGGGGATGAAGCAAGAAAAAACCATAACCTTTGATACGGAACAGAAGTATTCATACAATGGTGCGGACCGGTCCCGAAACCTCCGAATGGCAGGAAGGGAAGCAGGCAACACGCCCATCCCTGCCAGACAGGCTGGCCTGTCGCTGCCCTCGCACACGTTAGAAACTGTTTAAAAACAGCTCATTGATAAAAAACAATAAAAGTTTTTGGGTGCCGCCTTTTTTCAGAAAGGCGGCGTTCCTTCAAAGCGTCTGCAAAAGGCTTCACCAAAACGTCCTTTAATTTTAAAGCGCCGTCATGAACTGGCTTATCAAACAGTCTCTTACTATGCATGACTGTCCGGCGCGCTGCCGCCCGCGACAATTTTGATCATCGCCTGACGCCGGAGTTCGTAGTCATCCCGGGTTTCAAACGACAGCGCCATCACCAGCGCCGCCACCCAGCCCAGCAGCGTCCAGCCAAAGAAGAAATTGACGGCAAAGACACTCCCCTTTCCCGTTGAATCCCGGAGGCAGGCAATCCCGAACGGCAGGAAATACAGGCAGGTACCGAACACCGCCATTACAAGGATCACCCCGATTCCGAACCCGAACAGACGCAGGTCCGCCCGGTGCGCAGGCGCCGTGGTGGCGGGTGTGGTCGCCACGGGTGCTGGTGCCGCGGATGCGGGCTGCGTATCGCCCGCAGGCCCGGCGCTGGCCATCACCGCCGGGGGCAGCAGGACCTGCGCGTCCGCATCCGACACGAAGCCGTCGGTCTCGGGCCGGTGCGTGGTGCGCTGCCATGTGGCAATGGCTTCCCGTGTTGCTTCGCCATATACCCCGTCCGCCACGGTACCCGCGGGCAGGTAGCCTAGTTCAACCAGCCTGCGCTGCAGGGCAATGTGCGTGTCAAGCGGGCGGCGGGCTTCTTCCAGCGCGGTACCGCCCAGCCGCTGGCGGTAGCGCTCCGTCAGGCGATCCATCGCCGCCGCGTAACAGGCGGCGGCGCCATCGGGCACGTCCTGATCGGCCGCGCCGGGCACCGGCAGGCCACAGCCCTGATCTGCCGCATTTTCATCGGCAATGACCTCCTGCCGCAGGGCCTTCCATCCATCCCGGCCCACCTGCTGGCGCAGGGCGTAATAGACCTGGTCAAACAGCAGTTCATGCCGGGCCGCCTCACTGTCATGACAGAGCATGACGGCAACACCATTGTGGTCCGGTGGCGGATCGCAGGAGAAATCCGGCCGATAACCGGAACCGGCCACGCTGTCCTGTGCCCCGTCGGCAGATGGTGTCATGGGGGCGGCACTGGCCTGTTCTGGCGTGATGTAGCCGTTCTTCTGCAGGAAATACGCCAGTGCCTGCGGGAACGGCACGGACTTGCGTTCCTCTGGCGTGCACTGTTCCGTGCCGGCGGGCTTCATGTCACAGGCGGAAATGCCGAACATGTCATCCGTCCTGTATTCGGCATGCTTCAGCATGTACTGCCAGCCCTGCCCGAATTCCCCAAGCTCGGCCTTCGTGGCCACGTAATAGGCCAGAAAGCCGTTCGGCTCCGGCCGGTCATCGGCCAGCCATTCCTTCTGTGCCCCGGCAAGCTGGCGGGCAAGATAGGGACGGAAAGCCGGGTCACGGGTTACGGTTTCCATCTGGCCCGCATGGTAGCGCTTCAGGATGAGCGGGGGATAGGACCCGGCATAGGATGCGAATGTATACAGAAAGGCCGGGTCCACTTCCTGAATTTCAGCCCTGCCGTCATGGGCGGCATCCACGATGGTGGGCGTGCCGTCGCCATCGCTCTGGCCAAGGTCGGTTTCCTTCCATGTCCCGTCGGGCATCTGCCCGAAAAGGGAGGAGACCTCGCAGCAATGCGCCCCGCCGGTATAGGCGGATACGATCACCTGCGGCAGGGTGGACGTGGCATCCAGGCGGTAGAGCGCCATTTCCATGCGCTCGTACCCGCTATCCGGCCCATGGGGGGCAATCAGAAAGGTCTGGGGCGCGGCCTGTGGGCGGGCGGGGTCACGGATGGCAAGACGGACCACGGAACACGATGCCGGGGCATGTTCATCGGCGGGCTGGAAGGCCATGGCCACGCCGCACTGATGCGATGGCATGGCCGTCAGTGTTGCCTCAAGCCCCTGCGCGGCGGCCCTTGCCTGCGGGCTTTCCCCCATATCGACATGGGCCAGGGGGGCGATAACCGGCTGCCCCGCCGCATGGGCGGGGGCCTGCAGGGCCACTGTCGCGGCAAATACAAGACCAGGGCCAATCACACCGGTCCAGCCCGTTTTCTTCATTCCATCCGGCTCCGCATAAGGGCGTACATATCCATTCTGGTCATATAAGCAGAGGATACACGACGTGTAACGAATTGATTCCGCGTCAATGCGCCAGCAGGCTGCATGAAAAGCCAGTCCAGGGAACAGCCGGCAGGCCGGGCAGGCCTTCCCGCCCCCCCATGCGGGCGAAGGCGGCATTCCGGAACGTTCCCTGTTGGTGTCAGTGCGCGGCCCCACATGACCGCTAATGGAAATCCGACCGGAATTTCGCAACCGCCGCCTGCGCGCAGGCTTCGTCCTTTTCACCACCGGGGGCACCGGATACGCCAATGCCGCCCAGCACGGCATTGTCCCCCACCCGGCGCAGGGTCACGCCACCGGGCACGAACAGGACCTCTGGAATGGTATTGAGCGCCCCGTTGGGTGGGCCGCTCACCCTGGCGGCAATCAGTTCACTGGTCGTGTTCATGTTGAACGCCAGCCCGTAGGCATAGGCCGTGTACGCCTTGCGATAGGAGACGGAGAGCGACTGCAGCGGCACGCTGTCGCCCTTGATCACGGCCTGCTGGTGCCCCGTGGGGTCCACCACGCTGGCGGTCACGGAATAGCCCTGCGCGGCACAGGCCCGCACCGCTTCCTCCGCCAGATGGGCGGCCGTGATCCAGTCCAGCTTGGGCGTGACGACAACATGCCCCTGCGCGTGGGCCGCCGGGGCCGCACCCAGCATGCCAACCATCCCGGCGGTACGGACCGCCCTGCCCCAGTGTACCATCACGCCCGCTCCCGCACTGCCATGCGTGTCATGATGCGGGGCGGGAGACCGACCCCGCAACCCTAAAAACCACCGTACACACAACGGTGCCCTCCCCTGCGGGCTGCCCATGCCCCACCCCTGCCCGATGGCGGAAAACCCGGCGGCGCATGCGGGCGTTGTGCACAGGCCAGCATCCGGGCCGCCCTGACGGCATGCCCGCTTCATGCGTCCCGACGCACAAGAACATCTGTTCCCTTTATTACCGTCCCGTCATGCAGAGTGGAAAAAATTCAGGAAAACCTTATGAAAAGCGATATTTTGTCCATTTTATGAAAAATAAAAGTTCACATTCCATTTTTTTATAGATACGTTTTTGGCGCCACTGATTGGAAAGGATGAATATTGTCGAACATTACAGCACTTGTTCTTGATGCCGCCCTCTTTGTTATTTTTCCATGGGGGCTATGGCGGCTGCTCCGCCGGGCGATGCCGATTGTCGTCCTGCCGATCCTGCTTGGCATCGTGCTGGCCGTCCTGCATGTGCCGGTGCGGCAGTTCGGCATTCCTTCCGTTTATGGCAACAATATCGGCTGGCTGGCCGTGCTGGTGCTGGCCTTTACCGCCGGGCTGGAAATGTGGCAGCCGCCCGAGGTCAGGGACACGGCCCATACCATCCCCGCCCCATCGCTGGGGCGCCTTCTGGGTGGCGCGCTGGTGGCTCTGGGCGGGCCATTCGTGATCGGGTCGGTGCTGGTCTATTCTTTCTTCCTGCCGCTGCATGGCTGGCAGCCGCCGCATGTCGGCCCGCTGATCGGGGCAATGGCCATTGGACTGTGCATCGCGGTCAGCGCGCTGCCGGTCCTGATCGGCATCGTGCGCGAACTGCACCCCTGCCAGCGTTCCATTGGCCAGATCGCGCTCAAGCTTGCGGTGGTGGATGACGCGGCACTGTGGGTGGGACTGGTCATGCTGCAGTTCGCGGCCCGCGGGCCTGCCGCCCTGCACGGCTGGACCGGGCTGGAAGGGGTGGCCGTGCTGCTGCTGGCTGCCCTTGCCATTGTCGGCAACTGGGCCACGCGCAACATGCCCCGGCCGCCGCTGGCCGTCATCTGGCTGGCGGTGCCGGTCTATCTGGCCGCGGGTTCCTGGGCCAGCATGCAACTGGGGCTGCATGAACTGATCGGGGCGTATTTTGCCGGGGCACTCATGCCGCCGCGCTGGGTGGCGCGCCTGCCGGTGGAACAGGTGGGCCGCTTCTCCCTGATCTGGCTGGCGCCCATGTTCTTTGGCCATAGCGGGCTGCATATCAATGGCGATGCGCTGACCTGGCCTTCGGTGGTGGCCTCGCTCATGCTGGTGGTCATTTCCGTCCTGGCCAAGATGGGGTCGGTCTATGTCTTTCCGCCCGCACCGGGGCTGACGCCCCGGCAGGCGCTGGGCATCGGCTCGCTGCTACAGTGCAAGGGGCTTATGGAAATCGTGGCGGCAACCATCCTGCATGCGCAGGGCATGCTGTCGGACTTCGCGTTCGCCTCCCTCATGGTGCTGGCCGTGATCTCCACGGCGCTGACCGGCCCGCTCTTCCGCCTGTTTGCACCCCGGCCGGGCGGGACGTCACGCGCACCCTAATCGGGGGTAATGCCATCCAGGCGATCAAGGTGCCATAACGTCGGGAACAGGCGGATCCAGACAGCCGTGATCAGCAGCGTGCCAATTCCCCCCAGCGCCACCGAACCGGTGGGGCCGATCACGCTGGCCAGCATGCCGCTCTCGAACTCACCCAGCTGGTTGGAGGAACCGATGAACAGCATGTTCACCGCCGAGACCCGCCCGCGCATGCTGTCGGGCGTGCGCAGTTGCACCAGCGCGCCCCGCACCACCACGCTGACCACATCCGCCGCCCCCAGCACCGCCAGCGCGATGATGGAAACCGCCATGGAGCGCGACAGGGCGAAAACCAGTGTCGCCACCCCGAACAGGGCAACCGACAGGAACATGCGCGCCCCCGCCTGACGGTTGAGCGGCTTCCACACCAGAATGACCGAGCACAGCACCGCCCCGATGGCGGGTGCCGCCCGCAAAAGCCCCAGCCCCAGGGGGCCGGCATGCAGGATATCACTGGCATAGACCGGCAGCATGGCGGTCGCACCCCCCAGCAGCACGGCAAACAGGTCAAGCGAGATGGCCCCCAGCATCTCGGGGCGCGCGCGCAGGAAGTGCATGACCTCCATAAAGGTCGCAACCGATAGCGGCACCCGTGGCCGGGGCGTGAATACAAGGCGGATGCGCAGCGTACCCACGCACGCGCAGGCAAACCCCACGGCACAGACCAGGTAACACACCCCCGCCCCGGCCCCGTACAGCAGCCCGCCCAGTGACGGCCCGGTCACCGCCGCCGCCTGGAACAGCGATGAGGACACCGCCGCCGCACGCGGGAACACGGACGCGGGCACCAGCGAGGGCAGGAAGGTCTGCTGGCAGGGCATCTCGAACGCGCGGGCGGCGCCGAACACCATGACCATGGCGTAGATCATCCACGGCGCGGTCCACCCGCCAAAGGCGCCCACCGCCATGAGCAGCGCCGAAAGGGCCTCGATACACTGGCACGTCACCACGATCAGCCGGCGGTTGAAGTGATCCGCCGCATGGCCCGCGGGCAGCAGCAGCCCCGCCATGGGCAGGAACTGCGCCAGCCCCACAAGCGCCAGTGCCGTGGTACTGTGGGTCAGTGCATAGATCTGCCACCCCACCGCCACCGCCTGCACGCAGGCGGAAAAGGAGGACGCGGTCCGCGCGCAGAGAAACGCCAGCAGCCCCGGATGACGGTGGAGTGGCCGCGAAGGAGATGACGGATCAACGCCTTGCGCAGGAGGGGACGGGGGGGATGCGGGCATGACCCGCCATCCTTACAGCAGCCAGGGAAGATCGCCTACGCCCGCATGTTTAAAAAAGTGTGTTCCCCTGTTTGCAAATCCCCCCCGACACGGGCAAAAGCAGTGGAATGAGAGACCCTGTAGAGCATGCCGCCGTGCCCGGCACGGAAGGGAATACGCGGGACTGGCTTGATATCCGGGCCGGTACGGTCGTGGATGCGCACCCCGTGCGCGAAACACCGCCGCATACCTTCCGGCTGACCATCGATTTCGGCCCCCATATCGGGGTCCGCTCCTCGGTGGTGCGGGTCAATCACCGTTATGTGCCCGCACGCCTGGTCGGTCGCCAGATCTGCGCGGTCATCAACGTGCCCCCGCGCCAGGTTGGCTCCTTCCGGAGCGAAGTGCTGACACTGGGCATGCCCGACAGTAATGGCGAGGCCGTCCTTATCCGCCCCGATGGCCGCGTTCCCGATGGAGGAAGACTTTTCTGATGGCTACAAGCTACGCAACCGTAACATGGGACCAGCTTCACCGCGATGCCCGCCAGCTGGCCAGCACGCTCATGACGCGTGGCCCCTTCAGGGGAATCGTGGCCATCACGCGCGGCGGCATGATCCCCGCCGCGATCATCGCCCGTGAACTGGACTGCCGCCTGATCGACACCATTTCCGTCGTTACCTATGACGAGGAAAAGATGGGCGAGCCCAACGTGATCAAGAACGCCGATGCCGCGGGGGATGGCGAAGGATTCCTGATCATTGACGACCTGGTGGATTCGGGCGTGACCGCCCAGCTTGTGCGCAAGCTCATGCCCAAGGCCGTGTTCGCGTGCCTGTATGCCAAGCCCTCCGGCCGGCCGGTAACCGACATCTTCGTGGTGGAAGTGCCGCAGGATACATGGGTGCTGTTCCCGTGGGATACGGCGCCGCTGTTCATCCCCCCCCTGGCCAGCAAGCCCGCGGTCAAGGCCTGACCCCGTCCCGCCCCACACGACGTGTTGTTCACCGTATCCGCCCGCGCGGCTTGCCGCGGGCACCACGGGCACGGTATTTTTTTGCAAGATTGTGCTTGCCAGAACAGCAGTTGCCCCATAGGTTCCCGCTCGTGGTCGCGGGGCGTGGCGCAGCCTGGTAGCGCGCGTGTTTTGGGTACACGAGGCCCCCGGTTCGAGTCCGGGCGCCCCGACCATATCCAGGGAGACGGATGAGTATGCGAGCCCGGATTTACAGGCAGTCAAAACCCGCTGGCCAGTCCGGCCAGGCCATGACCCATACATGGGTGCTGGATTACGGGCAGAATCGCCCCCGCCATGTCGATGCCCTGATGGGCTGGACCGGCAGCGCGGATACCCCATCCCAGCTTCGCCTGCAGTTTCCCGATCAGGACAGCGCCGTGGCCTATGCCACGCATAACGGCATTGCCTTCGATATCGAGATCCCGGCCCCGCGCATCCGCCGCCCGAAGGCCTATGCCGATAATTTCCGTTATGACCGTATCCAGAACTGGACGCATTAGACCCGATCTGGCACAAGAAAAGCCCTGCGCCCTTAGCTCAGTTGGATAGAGCAACAGCCTTCTAAGCTGTGGGTCGCTGGTTCGAATCCAGCAGGGCGCGCCAGTTTTCAAGGGGTTGGCCGCTTAAAAGTTTGCACGGTTTGCAGGTGGTTTGCAGTGCACTATGGCTCATTGCGGTATGCACCGACCCCAGCGTGTCGCAGTGACCGGGACCACCATGCCGGTTTCCGGTTCCTGATGCTGCGCCCATGATTGACTGTCCATAACCGCATGCCCGTTGACTGTCACATCAGTGGCGGCGGATGCGTGACAATGATCCGCTGGCAATAATCAGTCCCATGGTCGCCGATGTAAGGCGATTCCGGACGCTGTGCCCCTTCGTTTCAGTCAGGCTATACGATCCCCCCATGTGTGGCAGGCCCCCGGCGCGGCCTGTGATCCTGCGCAGACACCTCCCCCGGGAGGCCGCCTGAAAAAAAACGCGCAAAAGCCGCCGCGCTGCCCTTTCGCCGCAATTGATGAACAACACGGAAATGGTGGTCAGCCGCAATCCGTCACCCCTCTTTATTGCCCAATCATAACAACACGCGCCTCATGCCGGTAGTGAATGTTGCCCATGCACGAAGGCATAGCATCAAATTGTACCTAGTAAAAAAATACACTTCACTTCGTATTACATACAAACCGTTACAATAAGAAAACAAAAATGCATAAATTTAACATTATCATACTATTAATAAAATAATAAAACATATAAAAATTCCAGCTGTTAAAAAAATAACGAAAAAATAAAATCCAATCACTGTATATGCTGGATCATTCCAAAATGATTTTTTCAGATTTTTTTTACAATAAAAAAATAAGATTTACAGTGTTGATGTTATTAATTATTTTTTCAATTTGTATCGAAAATAAAAAATATATTGAACTTTTTTTATATTCTTTTGAGTTTATAGTTATCCTGTCAATTTGCGCTCTATTTGGATCATCCTACAGGATGATAGAAATTTTTATGCGTTTATTTTATGGATTCATACTAGCTGTCCAGTTATCCTCCATTTCAATATCAGGCAATGTACTTTCCCCCCTTGCACTTGAAAATTTGGGACATCCAGCCGTTATCGGCAGCCTCAATATGCTCTGGGCCAGCATTATAGAAATCGGTTCCGTTCTTATTGTATTTCTATCTGGTATAAATTTTAGTTTTTACAGTGCCTTAATATCCATACCAATCCTGCTTGGAATAAAACATTCTTCTTCTTATGAATTTTTCAAGCCAATCGTTTCAGTTACGGAAGAAAGACTGTTTGTATGGAATATGCTCAAAAATCAAAAAATGGAAGTAAAAAAATTACAGCACGATTTTATATATTATCCAGAAAAAAACAGTAATCCTATAGAACGAAAACATTACAACGTAATCGTAATATTCACGGAAGGTACATCCCTTTCCGTCATCTCTCCAGAGCTTACCCCCAACATATGGGGATTGATGCATAATTCTTTACATTATACCGGATATTTCAATCATACCGCAGCGACATTCCGGGGGTTACGTGGGCAGAACGCATCGTTCTACCAGATGACGGGTGGCTATACCGAAAGCAGCATGGGGCTGGGACAGATTTCCCATAAAGAAATATTGGATAAAATGAAATCTGGAAAATCAATTACAACATTGCCAGAAATATTCCAGGAAAATGGATATAATACATTTTTCCAGCTACCCTGCTCCATTAATGACAATCTGTCCCAGATGATGTCCACGATGGACTTCAATCATTTATTTACCATGGAAGACATCAACGCCACTGCCCGTACAAAATGGCCCGTGCCACCGGGAATGGCGGTTAAATGGCTGACAAATAATGATCTGACCGATGGCGATTCATACAGGCTGTTATGGAAAAACATCCAGACGCTTCATGAACAGGCCAGACCTTTCTACTATGGCATCTATACGGTCGGCACGCATGTTGGCCTGGACAGTCCCGAATTCAGATACAAGGACGGGAAGAACCCCTATCTGAACAAATTCTACAACATGGACCGTCAATTTGGTGAATTCCTGCAACATTTCAATAACAGTCCCGTTTCCGATGATACGATCCTGATCTTCACCGCAGACCACGCAACCTACCCGGACCCGAATTTCCTTAATACATTCAATCTGAAAGACAGGTATTTTGTAGATCAGGTGCCGCTCATCATTTACAAAAAGAACTCGACGGGCGACCTCCAGATTGATGCCAACGGGAAGAACAGCCTTGATATCGCGCCAACGATCATGGATCTTGTCGGCATCCGGAATTTCAGGACGATATTTCTGGGCTGCTCCCTTTTCGATACGATATGTCACTCGGATTTCGACCATCTGTCGGCACTGGGGCTGGAATATTACACGACGGATCGGAACGTGGTGACACCTGTCAAACTACCCGGTAACAGGCAGTCCATTGTTCAGGACATCCAGGCTTATGGCGGCTGACAGGCTACCATCCGTTGCAGGCGGATGGCCAGAACATGGGCGTTGCGCCGACCCGGCCGGCATGGCGGCGTGATCCTGCCACCACCACTATTTTTTGCCATGCCCGCGCAACATGATGGCGGCTTCAGTGCAGGTGAAACGTGACGGGCAGCAGAACATGCATGCCTGCCAGCGTGCTGGCGCTTCCCGTGCAACTGATGTTGCGGGCAGCGGCAAGCGCCGTGCTGTCAAGATCATCGTAGCCGGTGCTGCTGTGCAGGCTGGCCTGCCGTACCTGACCCTGCGCCCCCAGGGTCACGTCAACCAGGGCACTGCCTTCCTCATGCAGGTGCCGGGCCATTGCCGGGTACCGCCATGCGGGGGGCGTGCAGCGTGGCTTTGACGGGACGGCCGGGGCTGCCGCGGCAGATGCCCCCTGCGCCACCGCGCCGGAGGGACCCGCCACGGCCGGGGCGCCAGCACCAGGAACAGCCTGTGCCGCGACGGCGGATGAGCGGACCGATGGGGGCAGGACATGCCTTTGCATGGGTGCGGGAACCGGAGGCTTCTGGTCTTTTACCTCCATGCGTGCGGCAGGGACCCGCACGGCAGGCGACGGGGAAGCCGGAGGCTGTGGCGCAGGCGTAGGCGCAGGCGCAGGCGCAGGCGCAGGCGTAGGCGTAGGCGTAGGCGTAGGCGTAGGCGTAGGCGTAGGCGTAGGCGTAGGCGTAGGCGTAGGCGTAGGCGTAGGCGTAGGCGTAGGCGTAGGCGTTTCGGGCGGGGGTGCAACCACCGGCCGGTCAAAAAAGACCTGGATGCCGGTTTTTTCGCCCGGTGGCGCGGGCAGTGGCGCATGGCCGGGCAGCAGCCATGCGGCGACCACACCATGACCCAGCACGGCCAGCAGTACCGCCCACCCCACGGCCAGCCGGGCCGTGCCCCGACGTGTGCCTGTGGCATGGTCCACAAGCAGCCTGCCTGCCATCCTGTCTTGCTGTTGCGTCACGGTTTCATCCACTACGGGCGGCGGGGCGGGCAGTCTTGTCATTTGACAAAACGGGGCGCACCCCTGACAACACACACCTGTTACCGTCTTATCTTACAACCGGAAAGTACCAGTTCAATCATGGGCCACGCCCGCCACCCCTTCATGCAGGACATGCCTGTGATCCGCTGGATCATGGTGCTGTGCGCGTGCATGGGGCTGTGGGGGCAACTGCTGATCGAAAGCCGCAGCCTGCCGGGGGAACTGCCCCGCGGCACCATCATGCGGCTGACGGGAATCGATATCGCCCCCGTCAGGCACACAACCGCCATGCCCGCCATGGACATGGGTCCCGCCCATCATGCCATGACGGGCGCGATGGCCGCCCACCCGCATGCGCCCATGCCCCATACCGGGCATGACCATGCCGAAGGCTGCCCGCTCTGCCCGCTTCTGCACCTGCCCACCCTTGCGCTGGCCATGGCGCCTTTCCTGCCCCTGCCCCCCGTGGCCTGGGCCCATGCACGCCATGAGCCACGCCAGCCCCGTGCGCCCCCCACCGCCCCGCTGGGGCTGCCCCCGTCACGCGGGCCACCTTCCGTTTCCTGAACCCCGTCATGCGCTGTCGCATGCCCGCATGGGCATGCGCGTTCCGTTTTCCGTTCAGGACATGAAAAGTGACTTTCATCAAAAAAACGCCCACGCCCCTGGCCGTGGTGGCGGGTGGCTGGCTGCTGGCCGGCAGCCTGCATCCGCTTGCCGCCCATGCCGAGACCACCGTAACCCTGCCCGGCCTGTCGATCGAGGACACGGCCGAGGACACCCCGATGGGCGAACGCCCGCTTTCGGCCAGCAGCCCTTCCACCATCGACCGCACGAGCGCCCGCCTGAGCAGCCCGGATGCGGCCAGCCTGTTCCGCAACCAGCCCGGTGTCAGCACCTATGCCGCAGGCGGCCTGGCCGCGCTGCCGGTGCTCAACGGCATGGCGGATGACCGGGTGGCCACCGTGGTCGATGGCGTGCGCATTGCCTCGGGCTGCCCCAACCATATGAACCCCGCCCTGTCCTTCATCGACCCGGACAGCGTCGATACCGCCACCGCCATCGCCGGCATCACGCCGGTCAGCATGGGCGGTGACAGCACCGGCGGCACCGTGGATGTGGAACGCCGCGACCCGCAATTTGCAAAACACGGCAGGATACTGGTCACCGGCCATGTGACCGGCACCTATCGCAGCAATGGCGGCGGCTATGGCGCGTCAGGCAGCCTTACGGTGGCGAACGACATGTTCAGCCTGCGCTACAATGCCTCCTACGCGCAGGCGGGCGACTATAGCGGCGGGGGCGATGCGGGCACGGTCCGCTCGACCAGTTACCTGACCTACAACCATGCCGTGACCTTTGGCATGCACAAGGACAACCACCTGCTGGCCCTGACCTTCGGCCAGCAGGACACACCGCATGAAGGCTTCGCCAACCAGTATATGGACATGACCAACAACCGCTCCACCTTCGTGAACGGCAAGTATGTCGGCACCTTCGACTGGGGCACACTGGAAGCGCGCGGCTACTGGCAGCGCGAGGACCATGCCATGGACTTCCTGCCCGACCGGCAGAAGACCACCCACATGCCCATGAACACCAATGCCCGCATGGCCGGCTACAGCCTGAAGGCCACGATCCCGCTGGGGGAGAGACATACCCTGCGGCTGGGCAGTTCGTTTGACCATTCCGGCCTGAATGACTGGTGGCCGCCGGTTGCGGGCAGCATGATGATGGGGCCGGACACCTATCACAGCATCAATAACGGCCACCGTGACCGGCTGGGCCATTTTGTGGAATGGGAAGCGGCCTGGACCCCGCGCGTCTCCACGCTGCTGGGTTTCCGCAATGACCTGGTCATGATGAATACGGGGCCGGTATCAGGCTATTCCTCCACCCCGTCCATGATGAGCAACGCCAACATTGCCGCCGCCAACGCCTTCAACGCCACCGACCGGGGGCGCACGGACGTGAACTTCGATGTCACGGCCCTGGTGCGCTGGAAGCCCCGGCGCGACCTGTCGATCGAGGGCGGTTACGCACGCAAGACCCGCTCCCCCAACCTGTATGAACGCTATGCATGGGGCCGCTCGGCCATGGTCAGCAGCATGATCAACTGGTTTGGCGACGGGAATGGCTATGTGGGCAACCCGGACCTGAAGCCCGAGGTGGCCAATACCGCCTCCGTCACCGCGGACTGGCACGACCCCGATGGCGACAGGTGGGACCTGAAAATCCAGCCCTATTACACCTACACCCATAATTACGTGAACGCGCAGCGCCTGGCTGCCGCCAGCAACGGCTTCTACACGCTGGGCTTCGTCAACCACAACGCGCAGAGCTACGGCATCAACGGCTCGGGCAATTACCGGCTGTGGCAGAACACCCGTTTCGGACGCGGGGAAATCGTGGCCAACATCAACTGGGTGCGCGGTCAGGACCTGACCAATGGCGCGGCCCTGTACCACCAGATGCCCACCAACGGCAGCGTGGCCGTGCATGAGACGTGGCGGAACTGGACCGGCCGGGTGGAAATGACCTTCGTCAAGGCCAAGGACAGCGTGGACTGGGTGCGTAATGAACCCCGCACCCCCGGCTATGCCCTGCTGGGCCTGGGCGGGCAGTATCACTGGCGGTACATGACGCTGGATGCCAGCATCGACAACGTGCTGAACCAGAAATACGAACTGCCGCTGGGCGGCTGGTCGCTGGCAGATGACGCGGCCACCGGCACCCTGCGCGCCCTGCCGGGCATGGGGCGGTCGTTCAATGTAAGCCTTACGGCCAGTTTCTAGGAGAATATAAAAAAGCGGCCCGCGAAACGCGGCCGCAGGCAACCAAAGACGTTCTTGGTGAAGCTTTTTTCAAAAAGCTTCGGAAAACGCCGCCTTTTTGAAAAAAGGCGGCACCCAAAAACTTTTATTGTTCTCGCAACGGGGGGACGGTTACAGACCCGTCCCCTCCCGCGTGGAGCCAGGCACCACCACAGGCGCGGCATCATCATGGGGCGGCCTGCGGCCCGGGGCCACGCGGCGGAACCAGGCAATGACCGGGCGCAGGCAGATACACAGCATGATCAGCGCCGCCACGTCCGCCGCCGCCGCCGCCCCCTCCAGATGCCACGCCATGGTCATGCCGTAGACCAGCGGCAGGTAGGTCAGGGTCACGATGATGCGCCCCTTCAGCACCTGCGAGACCTGGCCGATCACCGTCAGCAGCGGTTCCAGTGGCACGACGCCCAGCCCCAGTATCGCACTGCCCAGCATCAGCATGATCAGCGAGCGCCCGCCATGCCAGTGCACATGCAGCATCCATGTCAGCAGCGTGTTGCCCAGCACCATCGCCACCCCCATGAGCAGGATGGAGAACCCCCCGATCATGAGGAACAGCTTGCGCACCACGCGCTTGATTCCATACCAGTCCTGCTTTTCGCGCAGGCGGATCAGTTCGGGATAAAGGGCGGGCATCATAAGCTGGGCGGGCTTGGCAATCCCCTCGCCAATCTGGCGGGAGACGCGGTAGACGGCGGCATCCGCAGGCCCCAGCACGCCACCGACCAGCAGCGTGCCGAACTGGTTGAAGACCGAGCCCAGCAGGTGGTTGCAGCTGGTGGAAAGCGTGAAGCGCCAGATCCCCGGCGCATCGCCCGCGCGCAGCCGTGAAAACAGGCTGAAACCCGACGTCCCCCCCGAACGCCGGACCTGCATCCAGCCCAGCGCGGTGCTGCTGATGAACATGACAAGCTGGGTCAGGCTCCAGACCAGCAGGTAATAATCCAGCCCGAAATGGCAGAAAAAACCGATACCCGACCCCACCGTGCGCACCAGCGCGCCCGACAGGTCGGTCAGCATGGTCAGCCAGAAGGAATTGCACAGCCGGAACACCCCGGCCGACCAGCTTGTGTTCATGAACGCGATGGTCAGCATGTACAGCATGGCCGCCCCCTGGTCCCCCACCGGCCAGCCCATATAGGTGCCGAACAGCGCCACCCCCACCGTGCCCACCAGCCAGCCCACGCCCCCGCTCAGGTAATCGGCCCGGATGCAGAACGCCAGCACGCGCGAGAACTCGGCCCGCCTGCCATTGGTGAAGGGATCGGTCCCGTAATGCAGCAGCGGCTGCCAGGACAGCAGATGCGTGGCGGCCGATACCGCCGCGGCAAACGTGGTGACCAGCATGAGCACGCCAAACTGCCGCAGCCCCAGCGCGCGCACCGCCCACGCCACATACACGAAGCTGCAGATGGCATTGGTCGCGCGCCCGGCAATCAGGAAGCCGGTATTGCCAAAGATACGCTTGAGCGCATCGCGTTCGTCAGTGGACATGAACGGTCACGCGCACAAAACCCGCGCACGGGCCGGCCCCGGACACGTTTCCTTAGAACAACAGGCCAAAACGATAGCGCAGGCTCCCTTGCTGCAGACGTACCTGACCCGGCCCACGCGGCTTGCGCCCGCACTGTTCCGGTTCCATACGCCCCATGTCATGCGGCACCTTAGTGCGCCCCGGCGGCCGGTGCTAGTCCCTGCCGCGCATGAACTGCAATTGAGAGGCAACTGGCGCGGCCGCCAGCCCCCACCCGATGGCCATGAACATCCACCCCGCCGTGGGCTGTGTCAGCAGCGAACTGGTGGACTGGACCGGCCACAGCACCAGCGCCGCCGTAATGGCCAGCATCAGCCGGCACGGGTCATGCGCCCCCACCAGCCCGCGCCACATGGGAACCAGCAGGCACACGGCCAGCGCGGCAAACAGCCCCATCGCGGGCAGCCCCCCCATCGTGCCCATGAGCAGATAGAAATTGTGCGGGTGCAGGTTGCACCCCACGGCACCGCCATGCGGGCCTTCCGCCACCCCCAGCCCGGGCAGGCCATGGAAATAGGCCGGGTCCGGGCAGGCATGGCGGAAGCCGTCGAATCCCAGCCCCGACCATGGATGCCGCGCAATCATCACCCCGGCGCGGATGAACAGCATGCCATACGGGCTGTCGGCAAAGTCATGCAGGTGCGTGACAAGGTTGACGACCAGCTTGTCATAGGCCTGGGGCGCCAGCAGGGGCGACAGGGCAATGCCCCCCGCCCCCAGCACCCCGACCGCCAGCATGCCCGCCCGCAGCCGTGGCACCAGCAGGCCCACCACCCCCATGGCGGCCAGCATGTGCAAAAGCGGCATGCGCTGGGCCACCAGCACCATGGTCAGCACCAGCCCCAGCAGCAGGGCCGCCGCCTTGAGCCGTCCATACCCGCCCGCACGCCCCGACAGCGTGATCAGGTAGGGAAACAGCCCCGGCAGGGCGGTCATGACCAGCGCATGCCCCGCGCGTGGCGCCCATAGCGGCCCCAGCAGCGCACCATCCGCCCAGCGGCCATATCCCATGAAATTCCGCCCGCACAGATATTGCTGCCAGCACCCCGCAACCAGCCACAGCGCTACCAGCCCATAGGCGCGCGCCAGGACCCGCCGTACTGCCGCACACGGCAGCACCCATGCCTGAAGGGCCGCGACAAACACGAAATACCGGCTGAAACCCGCGGCGTGCAGCACCCCGCGCGCGCCATCCGCAAGACCCGCGCACAGCACGATATCCCCCCACAGCAGGGCCGCCACCAGCACCCAGCCCTGCCACAGCCAGTTCCAGTGACGGCACAGCACGCAATGGATCACGAACAGGATGGCCACCGCCGTCATCACGATTTCCGCCGGGGCCAGCGCATAAAGCAGCAGGAGAGGCATGGGCAGCACAAGGCCGGTCGCAACCCGCAGCATCCACCACTCGACCTGCCGCATCCGTCCCCTCCCCGTGCACACGCTCCGGCTTTTCTGGCGCCCTGTGTGCCTGCCCGGCAAGGCGCCGGGCTGGCCCCCTCCTGCCAGCCATGCGGGCCATCTGGCAAGTCCTGTCGGCTGCATTCAAATCGTATTGTGGCGCGTCAAAATAATGCCTTGATATAAAAAGATAAAAGTTTTTGGTGCTGCCTTTTTTTCACAAAGGCAGCATGCTTCGAAGCTTTTTGAAAAAAGCTTCACCAAAAACTTCTTTATGATTTGCCAGACATTTGCAGGGCAGGATTTTGAAACAGCCTGTTATATAAACGGATCACGGCCCCACAGCAGAATGATGAGACTTACGGCAATGCGCGACTACAAAGCGGGACTGGTGGCGCTGGCCGCACTGGCGCTGGCCGGCTGTACGGCAGCGCCTTCGGGCATTGTCCGTGGTCCGACCGTAACGGGACAGTCACGCATTTACGTGGCCCCCGGCACGCCGGATGACCCGTGGGGGCCTTACATACAGGAAGCCGCAACCCGCTTTTCGGTCCCGACCGCATGGATCCGCGCGGTGATGCAGCAGGAATCGGGCGGCAGGCAGTATCTGGACGGACAGCTGACAACATCGGGCGCCGGGGCGATGGGGCTCATGCAACTCATGCCCGAAACCTATGCCGACATGCAGGCCCAGTACGCACTGGGGGATGACGCGTATGAACCGCATGACAACATCATGGCGGGCACGGCATATATCCGCCAGATGTATGACCGCTTCGGCACGCCGGACTTCCTGGCCGCCTACAATGCCGGCCCCGAGCGTGTCGCCGCATGGCGCCAGAACGGTGATCCCCTTCCTGCCGAGACCATGGAATATGTGGCGGCCATCACGCCCGGCCTTGGCCCCGACCTGCCGCCGGGCCTGACCGGCAGCCCCGCCAGCGGCCCCACGATGCTGGCCCGGGCCGATGGCGCGGACATGAACGCGGCCCATGCCCCGCCCGCGGCTGCAACGCCGTCCCTGTCGCGCACGGCGGATGGCTGCCTGCGCAATGCCGATGCCGCCTATGACCCCACGGCCCCCTGCCTGATGGATCAGGATACCCCCCATGGCGATGCGGGAGATGACATGAAGCCGTCCCGGACCGTGAATGACACGGACAGGGCCATGGCGCAGGATACCGTCCTGCCCGACCGGGTCGTGCCGGCCCCCGTGCCCGACACGGCCTACCGCCCCGCCGTGATTCAGGCCGTGCACTACAACGCGGGTGCGGGCGGGAACGGAACATGGGGCGTGCAGGTCGGCGCCTTTTCCACCGATGCCGAGGCCCGGCAGGCACTGGCGCGCACCCGCCTGCTGATCGGTGCCCGGCCGGCCGCGCTGGCGGCGATCGTCATGCCGGTGCCGGCGGCGTCAGGCGTACTGTATCGTGCCCGCCTGGTCGGCTTTGGTGCATCGGAGGCATCCGATACCTGCCAGACACTGCATGCCCATGCCATGGCCTGCTTCACGGTTGCGGCCCATACGTGAAAGCATGGCTGAAAATGGCGGCATACCGGTCCTGATCGCGTGATGCCGGTATCGTGAACGGAAAAAATGCCGCGCATGCCCTTTTCCGTCCTGACTGCCTTTTGCACGGACGGCCCCATCCCATATCTGGCAGACCGGGATGATTGTTCATGCCCGGCAGGAGGTTGCCATGGTTATGGGAACACGTTACCGCGCATCGACCGGGCCAGACCGGTCTTCAGCCATCAGGGCAATGGATCTTGTCGGAATCGGCATGGTTCTTCTGACACTGGTGCTGTGGCTCTCACTCGCCTTCTGGTAAAAGCCGGTCATTCACTCCTTTGGGGGAGGATCAGATGCACACCACCATGCGCCGCACGGCCCATGCGGGCACATATCGCACAGGAAAACCGGAAAGCTGGGATATCATGGGGCCCGCCATGATTGCCGCGGCCTTTGCCGTGG
The DNA here is from genome assembly GCF_003207855.1 of Komagataeibacter rhaeticus. Classification (GTDB taxonomy): domain Bacteria; phylum Pseudomonadota; class Alphaproteobacteria; order Acetobacterales; family Acetobacteraceae; genus Komagataeibacter; species Komagataeibacter rhaeticus. The sequence continues at coordinate 31,733 of NZ_NKTZ01000002.1, forward strand.
CTACCGCGCTCATTTTCCTTTCATGAACTGACAGTGCGGGGGAAAGTCCGCATAGGGCGGGCTTTCCTTCCCCGTGCCGGGTCTGTAGGCTTGCCGCGCGCGGGTTTTCCGTAGCTGTGCAAACCGTAAAAGGCTTCCATGCGCCCGTTTCCAGCCCTGCTTGTTGTTCTTGGCCTTGCTGCCGGGCTGGCCGCCTGCGTTGATCGTGATCCCCGCATGGACCGCAATTCACGCGCCGCCGCTGACCACACAAACGGCGGACCACAGGGGGACTGGGGCAGTCTGGGCGGCGGATGGAGCGGCCCCGGTACGATGGGCTGGTAGCCGGTAGCCTGCGGTATATAAATAATTTCTCATCCGGCTGACACAAATTGTTAGCTGCCGGACATCTTTTTGATACGCGGCGGGTTTCAGTATTGCCTCTCATTAAAAGTAATGGCGGCATGATGAAGAAGATTGTTTTCCTGGGACTCGCCCTGCTGGCAGCCGTGGCCGTGAGCTATCCCACCATCAGTACGGCCCATCACGTACAGGCTGGATCGGCGCTTTTTGAACAGAAATAGCCTGCAACCGGCCTGACCGGCGGCATGGAACCGCATGGCGTCACAGACCGCCGGGCCTTTGTCCATATTCACGGGGAAAACCATGTTCAGGATCCGCCTGCTGCTTGCCTTATGCATGCTGGGCACCGCCATCAACCCGACCGGGGCACAAAGCCGTACCCATCGTATCAACATGAATATCCGCCCCCATTCCCATACCCAGGTCAATACGGAAATGGGCCATATACGCGGCTACGCGCCAGCCATGGACAGCAATGGCAGTGCCTACCGCGACATCGATGCACAATGCGCGGCCCAGGGGCTGGGGAACGTCTCCTCACAATCCGCGACCGTTGGCGTCAGTCTGGCGTCACGACGCAATTTCTATGCCCAGTGCATGGTGCAGCATGGGGCATGGCGGCAGGGACAAAAGAACTGATCACGCGCCCGCAACACCCGTCCCCTGTCCGCGTTGTGGCCACACTCGCGGGAGGTGGCGATGACACGCCTGACCAGACTGTACGTATCCCTTATTATGGCCATGCTTGTAGCCGGGTGCCACGACCCGGGTCATGACCATCCGGTCTACTGGCATGAAAATGACAGCCGGGATCGCAACACGCACCAGCACTGGAGCCGTGGCCCCCATACCGATCACTGATCCCCATGCCCGCAGGAGCAAAAGACCAGCGCTCGCCGTTCATGACGACAGGAACGGGCGGCCACCGATGCGGTGGCGCAGGTGCCTGAATACAGCGGTTTTTGTGTAACCGAACCCCTAGACGGCGGCGGAATAGCTGGCTAAACAGACCCTATGGAGAGGTGGCCGAGCGGTTGAAGGCAGCGGTCTTGAAAACCGCCGTGCGTGTGAGCGTACCGTGGGTTCGAATCCCACCCTCTCCGCCATATGTCCCATAAAATCAGACTGAACGGCATGGTCCTCCCCCCTCATCGCATGGGGCGGTCGTGACATGTATCTGTCCGCAGCCCGATATGGCGCGGCAGCCCGGCATGCCCCGGCGGGGATCAATGGTGTTCTCCCCGCGCGGTCTCCTCATCCAGCTTTTCCTGTGCCTTCACACGCCGGCGCGCGCGGGCGCGCAGCCACAGCCATGCCCCCGTACCCAGCATGACCGCGCCCGTCACACCACACAGATACATCAGCATTGGATGGCGCGACAGGAACCAGTCCACCCACATCCACCATGGCAGATGCCCCACGGTATAGGTGGGCGATGTGCGATACGTGGTGAAATGCTCGCCGTTCTTGATCACCAGATCACCCTGTATGGTGGGCAGGACCTTCGGGTCATGCAGGCTGGCAACCAGTTCGTGAATGCGGATGCCATTATCCCCCACCAGGGCCAGCACCGAACGGTGGCTGGCATAGGGGGACTCGCTGCCGATCATCAACGCGGCGTTACGTACCGGCATGTCCAGATTGGCCGTCACGCCATTGCGCAGGCCACTGCCGTCGCGATCCTGAAAGATGTACCAGATGCCCTGCAGCCCCGTCTGCTGCCCGACACGGATATGGTCGCCATCAATCCGGTAGGCCGAGCGCGAAAGCAGTGTCGCCGCCGCTCCCATCTGCCCCACCGGAGCCAGCAGGATGACATCACCCTCGGGCGGCGTGTGCGCGATATCTTCCGTCGTGGCCAGGTGGATGCCCGATACCGGATACCATGTCACCGATCCGAAAAAACCCATCAGGTCGAAATAGGCGCCGATCGTATCGGTATCGGGCGCGGGTGGCAGCACGACCGTCGTCTCCCCCAGATCCGCCATGCGGGAGAACGGGAAGCCGATTTCAGCGAAATAGGACAGGTTGGGCAGTTCGGTGAAGTGGACCCCACGCCGGAAATCCAGCACGGAATCGGAATCGATTTCCAGATGCGGGGAATCCGGGGTGCGGCGGCATGCACCCCGCTCTACCGGCCGGGTATCAAACTGGAACTGCAGGTCATTCTGGCCGAACAGCAGCCATGGCGGAATGGCCGTGACATGCCCCACGGCCCCGGCATGCTCGGTCACCATCCGTTCGGACCAGATACGCCACAGGTTGTTGTTCAGCAGCGAATAGCTCTGGATATACGTATTGTTCACACTGACATCGAGGCGCGAAGCCGCTATGTCCACCACCGGATTGCCCGGCGCACGCACCCACAGATCCATCAGGAACGGCAGCCGGTGCCAGGTGTACAGGTCGGGCGGCAGATGGAAGGGCACATGCAGGGTATCGGGCGCAAACCCGCCCGCCTGCAGGTCGCCTGCCGTCACCAGCTCGCCAAAACGGACCGGACGGTCTGTCGGGATGAAAGACGGGGCATCATAGGCCACGCGCGGACGCAGGGTCACATCCTCCACCACCGCGCCCGGCAGGTCACCCAGTGTATCGGGGGAGAAAACCAGCGTCCTGGCCGCCACCTCCACTTCGGCCGGCGTGCGGCCGGTCACCACCAGGATGGTGCCCCATTTGTCGTTCGGGTTGGCAATCTCGAACAGGGTCGGGCCTGATGGCGGGGTTCCCCGGTCATCAATCGCAATCCGGGGGCCGATCTCGATGGCGTTGCCCGTATCGGGCAGGGTGCGCGCAACTGGAAAGGTGAGCTGCCGCGTATCGGCCAGCCTGCCGAACCAGGACGCCACAAGCCCCCCTGCCCGCAGGACTTCAGGCGCCATGGCACTGCCCGGCAGCACCATGGGCACCCGCATGGCAACCTTCAGGTTGGAATCAAAAAAGGGCGTGGGCAGCCGACTCAGGCTGCGCACCGGCTCGATGCGCGCGGTGGTCAGCGTGATGGTGGACTGATCGGATATCTGCGCCCACAGGACATCATTGTACAGGTCGTTGCAGTCCCGCCTGTATTCCCCGGCAAAGCGGAAATTGAGCTTGCTGTCCCCGGTAAAATAAAGTGGGTCTATGCTGAATTCGATCGGCCCGAAGGTGGGATGGGCCGGATCGATGCGGATCGTGCCGACATACTGCTCGTTCAGGGTCACGGTAATGGCCGTGGCTTCTGGCAGCAGCGAGGGCGAAATCGCCCCCGACAGGTGCAGCGTGGCATGGGTTACGACGCGGTTGGCGGGCACCACCACATCCACCCCCTGCAGGGGGGAAAACCCGCGCAGCGTCAGCGGGCCGGGAAAACGGCTGAGGTCACGGAACGCGATGGTGCGCGTAATTTCGGCATCGGCCACCCGGTCGGCCAGTTTCTGGTCCAGGGTATCGGTGGCGGGCGGGATGTCACCGCTATTGGTATCTCCCAGCGGGGTCAGGTGCGAGACGCCGGTATGGCTGTAGCCGGGCGGCATCTGTGCCCGGGCCGGAATGGCGGCCAGCATGGCACCCACCAGCAGCATGATGATGCCAGTGCCGAGCCTGTGGGGCACGGGTGGAATCACAAGGCTTTTCTTTTCCAGCGTTTCTTCCTTGTGCACGCTTTCGCTACTTTCTTCCTGCCCCTTTGACGGGAGGCTCCACAGATAGGGCGGCGCAAGCAGCCCACCTATACTTTTTATGACCTGATAGATGCTGTTCAACGGTCGGTCATCCTTGAAATCGGCCCAGTTATGCCAGGCATCGCTGCGCCCGAATACAAGGCTTACGACCTCGCGCTCCTCTTCCAGGGTATCAAGCTTCCATTGCAGGTGCAGCCAGGAGCCACGCTGCTGGCCCAGAATGCGCGCGGGTACCGCAATATCGATTCCGTCATCGGGCTTGCTGTAACGCAGCGTGATGTCCACCGGGGTCTCGATCTGTTCGGGCAGGTGCATGGTCACACCCGCGCCACCAAGCGAGATGTCGGTGGTGTGCGCCTGGAATACCCTGCCATCCGCAAAGCAGACCTCGACCGGCAGCTTGACCCGGACACGGGGCTTGTGGCGGATCTGCCGCGTCTCACGCCCGACCGCGATGGACGCCAGCACCACGATCAGGCTGACGGTGATCCACAGCGTGTTGAGCGCAAAGGACTGGAATGCCAGTTTCTGGTGATACTGGAAGATCATGCCCCAGATGCCCCGCACCATGCCCCCGAACAGGATGATGGCCATGATCGCATTGGGATAGACCGCGCTGAAATCGAAATAGCCCCGCGCCAGCAGCCCCCCCTTGTCCGTCACGTTGAACTTGCCCTTGTGCGGCTGGAGCAGGGTGACGATGGTGATGCGGATCAGGAATAGCGCGAGCGATGTCTCGTAGATCTCGCTCCAGAAGGAATAGCGCCACCGCCCCTCGATGCGTGAAAGCGTCATGATGGAATGGAAGATGTGCGGCAGCGCATAGACCATGATGGCAAAGGGCGAAGCCGCGATGATGTTCTGCCCGAAGAACAGGAACCCCAGCGGCGAGACAAGGAAGGTCACACGCGGAATGGCAAACAGGAAGTGCGACATGGCCGACAGGTAGCACAGCCGCTGCTCCCACCGCAGGCCGCCCCCCAGCATGGGATTGTCCCGCCGCATGATCTGCAGCATGCCACGCGCCCAGCGCACGCGCTGGCCGATATGCAGGATCAGCCGCTCGGTCGCAAGGCCCGCCGCCAGCGGCTGGCACAGATAGGCGGTGCCCCAGCCCTTGCGCTGCATCTTGAGCGCGGTATGCGCATCCTCCGTCACCGTCTCGGTTGCGAAACCACCCACGCTGAGCAGGGCGGAACGGCGGATGGCGGCACACGAACCGCAGAAGAATGTCGCATCCCAGAAATCATTGCCGTCCTGTATCAGGCCATAGAACATGTTGCCCTCGGGCGGCACGTCATAGCCCGCGGCCAGATTGCGCTGGAACGGATCGGGGGAATAGAAATGGTGGGGTGTCTGCAGCAGGGCCAGCTTGGGGTCCGCCCATAGCCAGCCAATGGTCTTGAGCAGGAAGGAACGCGTGGGCACATGGTCGCAGTCAAAGATGACCACGAACTCCCCCTTCGTGATCTTCATGGCATGGTTGAGGTTACCGGCCTTCGCGTGGTTGTTCTCGGCGCGGATGATGTAACCCGCGCCCGATTCCACCGCGAAGTCCCGGAAGGCCTTCCGCCGGCCATCATCAAGGATGTAGACGTTCAGCTTGTCCGCCGGCCAGTGCAGGTCCATCGCACCCAGCACGGTGGAGCGGACCAGTTCCAGGTCCTCGTTGTAGGATGGAACATAGACATCCACCATCGGCCAGTCCGCCGGGTCATCGGGCAGGCGGTGCGGCTTGCGGCCCAGTGGCCACGACATCTGGAAATAGCTCAGGCACAGGGTGGACAGCGCGTAGCCTTCCGCCCCCAGCAGGGCAAGCGACATGGCAACCTGCAACGGTCCATGAAACTCCACCGTGCTGCCCAGCCGCCAGATCAGGTAGCGGAAGGAAACAAAGAGCGACAGCATCATCAGAATGCAGGTGATGTGCCGCCCCGGCCTGCGGTTGAGGATGAAGAAAAGCGTGATCGTGCCGATCGAGATATAGGCCTGCTCGGCTGGCGCAAGGGTGATGTCACCAACGGACACGCAGAGTACCGCACCCACCACCATCAGCAGCGCGATAAGCCAGGCCTGCCGCCGCGGCGTGGTCAACAGCGCCTCTCCGCCCCACTTCAGCCACAATTCCCTGAGCATGTTCTATAACCAGACCGACCTGAATAAAAACCCGTCAAATGAAGTAAAACCATACCGGCAGCCATCCCGGCGGCGCTGCGCCATGGGGCATTGCGGCATGGATGGATTTTCGTTTCCTATCATGCGCGGTATGACCGAAAGCCTTTTCTCCCCGACATCTTTCCCGATGGATGCCGACACTAGAGGAGCCAGCGGGCCAACCGCAAGGCATTATCGGACAGGCTGATTTATTTTCAGTCAGGAAGCGGAAGTGGTCATTCACATGCAGTTTAACCAGCCCGTGGGGGGACTGGATCAGGTCCCTCCGCAATAAAACCTGTGGTTGCATCCTTCCATGCCATAAAATACGGCCCCCAGACAGAAAAGGCACCCGGACCATACGGTCCGGATGCCTTCGTGCAATCGGCCCCGCCCACAGGGGCACGGGTATGGAATGCGTGGTTCAGACCGCGCGGCGCCCCGCGCTGCCCTGGCGGTTGCCCCCGCCACCGGGGCGGCCACCACGGCCGCCGCCGGGGGGCCTGCCCCCACCAGCCGGACGGCCACCACCGGGGGGCCTGCCACCGCCAGGCCGGCCACCGCCGCCACGGCCCCGGCCACCGCCGCCCAGCACGGGCGGCCGCATGGTGGAGTGTTCGGCCGCTTCGGAATGGTACGGATGTTCGGACACCACGGGAATGGCCTTGCCGATATTCTTCTCGATATCACGCAGCCAGGCACGCTGTTCCGCATCGCACAGCGACACGGCCCAGCCCTCGCGCCCCGCGCGCGCGGTGCGGCCGATGCGGTGCACGTAGCTTTCGGGTACGTTGGGCAGGTCGTAGTTGAACACGTGGGTCACGTCATCGACATCAATGCCGCGGGCGGCGATGTCGGTGGCCACCAGCACCTTCACATTGCCCGAGCGGAAGCCGGACATGGCACGCTCACGCGCGCCCTGTGACTTGTTGCCGTGAATGGCTTCGGCCGTGATGCCGTGCTCGCCCAGGAAGGCGGCGACCTTGTTGGCTTCATGCTTCATCAGCGTGAACACCACGGCGCGTTCGACCTTGGGCGAGTCCACCAAAAGCTTCAGCGCCTCGCGCTTGTTGGCGGTATCGACAAACATCACTGCCTGACGAATGCGGTCCACCGTGCTGGACGGCGGCGTGACCTGCACGGTTGCCGGGTCACGCAGCAGGCCGTGCGCCAGGTCGGAAATGCTCTTGGGCATGGTGGCCGAGAACAGCAGCGTCTGCCGGTCGGTGGGCAGGGCCGCGACAATCTTGCGGATGTCGCGCACGAAACCCATGTCGAGCATACGGTCGGCTTCGTCCAGCACCAGCACTTCAAGGCCGGACAGGTCAACATGCCCCTGGCCCATCAGGTCCAGCAGGCGGCCGGGAGCCGCGACCAGCACGTCCACGCCACGGCGCAGGGCCTCGATCTGGCGCCCCTGCCCCACGCCGCCAAACACGACGGCATGGCTGAAGCGCATGTGGCGGGCATAGGATGCGAAGCTTTCCCCGATCTGGGATGCCAGTTCACGGGTGGGGGCGAGCACCAGGGCGCGCGCACCCTTGGGGTGGGCCCGGCCCTTTTCACGGAAAAGACGGTCAAGGATGGGCAGCGCGAAGGCCGCGGTCTTGCCCGTGCCGGTCTGTGCCAGACCCAGCAGGTCACGCCCTTCCAGCAGGTAGGGAATGGCGCCAGCCTGAATGGGGGTGGGCTGGGTGTAGCCTTCCTCGTCCAGTGCGCGCAGCAGCGGCTCTGCAAGATGAAGATCGGCAAACGTTGTCATGAAGGGCGCCTCCTGGCGCGAAAAAACAGGGCCGCGGGGCCTGCGGCGTGCCGCATGCCCGAAGAGCGAACCGACAGACATACCCGATACCGGCCCTTATATGCACAGGGGCACGCGTTCTGTCGTCGCAAGGATATGATGTTAGGGATAGAGGCCGGTCCAGTCTGCTTTCAGTCGTGTCCCCCGCGTCAAGGACACGTGCAATCAAACCAGCACAAGGGAACAGGCGCGGTCCGTTCCCGAGCGTGATGCTCTATCGCGTTATCGGGGGGGCTGCAAGTCTTTTCATGCGGCGGCATGCCCAGCGGGGGACTACCCGTCCTTGCGCCGCAGCAGGAACAGCGCCTGTTCGCCAAACAGGTTGGCCAGCCGGATCGAACGCCGCCATGGCGCGCGTTCCCCGTCCTCGTCCACGGCCATCCACTCTTCCACCACATAGCCTTCGTCGCGGCACAGGGTCAGGAAGTCGAGGATGGTGCACGGATGGATGTTGGGCGTGTCATACCACGGCGTGTTCCACACGCTGGTCATGGGCATGCGCCCGCGCACCAGCATCTGCACGCGCAGCCGCCAGTGGCCGAAATTGGGGAAGGACACGATGGCGTACCGCCCGATGCGCAGCATCTGGCGCAGCACCTCCCGCGGGCGTTCGACCGCCTGGAGCGTGCGCTGGAGCACCACGTAGTCAAAGGCGTTGTCCGGATAATGCGCCAGGTCGTGGTCCGCATCGCCATGCATGACCGGCAGGCCATGGGCGACGGAACGCGTGACCTCACGCATGTCGATCTCGATGCCACGGGCGTCACAGCCGCTGTTGCGGAACAGGTAGTCCAGCAATGCGCCATCCCCGCTGCCCACATCGAGCACACGGGTGCGGGGCCGGATCATTCCGGCAATCAGGCGCTGGTCAAGGCGCATGGTCAGGCAATCCCGGCATGTTCGGCGGCCCCGCACAGGAAGCCCCGGATGGTACGGTCGAAATCCGGCTCGTCCAGCAAAAAGGCGTCATGCCCCTTGTCACTGTCGATCTCGACAAAGGAGACATTGGCCGCCACCCGGTTGAGCGCCCGCGCCAGCAGGCGGGCCTGCGAGGTGGGGAACAGCCAGTCGGACGAGAACGAGACAATGCAGAACCGCGTGCGCGTGCCCGCGAACGGACGTGACATGTCGCCCTCATGCTCGGCGCCAAGGTCAAAATAATCCATGGCGCGGGTAATGGTCAGATAGGAATTGGCATCAAAGCGCCGCACGAAGGTCGAACCCTGATGGCGCAGGTAGCTCTCCACCTCGAACATCTCACCGAACAGGGAGCCCGGCTCCCCTGCCCCCGCGCGCCCCGGCGCATGACGCACGCGGCGGCCGAACTTGCGGGTCAGCGCCGCTTCGGAAAGATAGGTGATGTGCGCCATCATGCGCGCCACCGCCAGGCCCCGGGCCGGGATCTCGTTACATTCCCAGTAGCGGCCGCCATGCCATTGCGGATCGGCGAAAATGGCCTGCCGGCTGACTTCGTTGAAGGCGATGTTCTGCGCCGAATGGAAGGGTGAGGTTGCAATCGGCATGGCCGCGAACACGCATTCGGGATAGGTCGCGCACCATTCCAGCACCTGCATGCCGCCCATGGACCCCCCCACCACCGCCAGCAGGCGGTCAATGCCCAGATGCTCCACCAGCAGCTTCTGGGCACGGACCATGTCCCGGATGGTGATGGGGGGAAAATCGGTGCCCCATGGCTCGGTGGTTCCATCATCGCGCATGCGCGGACTGCGCGGGCCGGTCGTGCCCATGCAGCCACCCAGCACGTTGATGCAGATGACGAAAAACCGCTCCGTATCAATCGGCAGTCCGGGGCCGACCATGCGGGTCCACCAGCCGGGCTTGCCGGTCAGCGGATGGGTATCGGCCACGTACTGGTCCCCCGTCAGCGCATGGCAGACCACGATGGCGTTATCCCGCGCGGGCGAGAGCGTGCCATAGGTGCGGTAGGCGACTTCCACCGGCGCAAGATGGAAGCCGCAGTCCAGGCGCAGTCCGTCCGGAAAGGTGACACTCTGGTGCGACAGGCTGGTATCGGGCGTGGTCTGGTCCATTCTGTATCCGGCATGCGTAAACAGGAACGGTGAAGAAGGCGGCAGTTCGCCTGCCGGCATTGCGTATGGCACCGCCGCCCGGCACATGCAAGGTTCATGCCACCGGCGTGGCCCGTGGCTGCGCCACGGCCTGCCGGGCGGGTGCTAGAACTGCTCCACCCTGTCCACGCCCTCGATCGCCTTGATCATCTGGGCCACGCGGGGGGTGACGCGGTAACGCTCGCCCAGGGTCAGTTCCACATCCCGCGTTTCCGCAACCGACGGCAGCAGGATGACCCGGCCACGCCCCATGCCGTGGCCCTGCAGCACATCGCGGATCGGCTCCAGCGCATCCGCCCGGTCGAACCATATGCGCATCTCGGCCGCGGCCTCCGCCGCCGCCTGTTCCAGTTCCATCACGTCGGATGCGGTAATGCGCAGCGCCTCGCCTTCCAGCTTCAGGTCCGCCGTCACCACCACGGCGTTGCCCGCCACCAGGATTTCACGCGCGCGCGAGAGCACTTCGGAAAAGAACGTGATCTCACACCCGCCCGAAGCATCGGACAGCCGCACCCACGCCATCTTGTTGCCCGTGCGCGTGGGGCGTTCCTTGCGATCCACCACGCAGCCCGCGATCTTGACGCGCACGATCCCCGCCTGTGCCGCCGCCTCCAGCCCCGTGGCGCGCACCGCGCCCAGCCTGCGCATGAGCGGACCGTAGGAATCCAGCGGGTGGCCGGTCAGGTGGAAGCCGATGGCGTCGGCCTCCATGTTCAGGCGCTCGAATTCCGGCCAGTCGGCCACGCGGGGCATGCGCAGCGGCTCACGCGCGGCAGGGCCATCCCCCCCACCGCCAAACAGGCCGATCTGGCCGCTGGCTGCCTGCTGCGCATTGGCCTGCGCGCGGCGCATCACGGTCTCGGCCGCGCCACAGGCCCGTGCGCGGTTGGGCAGGATGGTATCGAACGCCCCCGCGCGCGCCAGGTTTTCCAGCTGCATCTTGTTGACCTGCCGGGGGTCAAGGCGGGCGGCCAGATCCTCCAGGTCCACAAAGGGCCTGTCGCCACGCACCGCCACCAGCGACTGCATGGCCCCCAGCCCCACCTTCTTGACCGCCGCCAGCGCGTAACGGATGGCGTACCCCCCGCCATCGGGCAGTTTTTCCACCGTGAAATCGGCCCCCGAGGCATTGATGTCGGGCGGCAGCAGGGGAATGCCCAAGCGGTCGGCTTCCTGCCGCAGCCCCGCCAGCTTGTCGGTCTTTTCACGCGCAAGCGACATGCATGCGGCAATGAAGGCCACGGGGTGGTTCGCCTTCATCCATGCCGTCTGGTAGGACACCAGCGCGTAGGCGGCGGCGTGGGATTTGTTGAACCCGTAATCGGCGAATTTGGCCATGAGGTCGAACACCTCGGCCGCCTTTTCCCGCTCGATCCCGCGCTTCATCGCCCCTTCAGTAAAGATTTCGCGCTGGCGGTCCATCTCCTCGCGGATCTTCTTGCCCATCGCACGGCGCAGCAGGTCAGCCCCGCCCAGGCTGTAACCCGCCATTTTCTGGGCAATCTGCATGACCTGTTCCTGATAGACCATGATGCCATAGGTCTCTTCCAGGATATCGCGGATTTCCTCGTGCGGGGGCTCCCATGCCTCGCCATGCTTGCGGCGGCAGTAATCGGGTATGTTGGCCATCGGGCCGGGGCGGTACAGCGCCACGGCGGCAATCAGGTCCTCCAGCCGGGTCGGGCGCATCTGCTTGAGCACGTCACGCATGCCAGCGCCTTCGAACTGGAACACGCCACCGGTATCGCCCCGGGCCAGCATCTCGTAAGTCAGGGGATCGTCCAGCGGCAGGGCCGACAGGTCCACCGCCACCCCCATGCCATGCAGGAACTGCACCGCGCGCTGCAGGATGGTGAGCGTGGTCAGGCCAAGGAAGTCGAACTTGACCAGCCCCGCCTGCTCCACGAACTTCATGTTGTACTGCGTGACCAGCATGTCGCTCTTGGGGTCGCGGTACAGCGGCACCAGTTCCACCAGTTCGCGGTCACCGATCACCACACCGGCGGCATGCGTGCTGGCATGGCGGAACAGGCCTTCAAGCTGCTGGCCGATTTCCAGCAGGCGGCGGATCGCCTCGTCCTCGTCACGCATTTCCTGCAGGCGCGGCTCCCCCTCGATCGCCTGCTTCAGCGTGACCGGCTGGGCGGGATTGTTGGGGATCAGTTCGGCCACGCGGTTGACCATGCCGAAAGGCAGGCCCAGCACGCGCCCCACGTCACGCACCGCCGCGCGCGCCTGCAGCTTGCCGAACGTGATGATCTGGGCCACCCGGTCGGCGCCGTATTCGTTACGGACGTAGCGGATCACCTCGTCACGCCGGTCCTGGCAGAAATCGATATCGAAATCGGGCATCGACACGCGTTCGGGGTTCAGGAAGCGTTCGAACAGCAGGTTGAAGGGAATGGGATCGATGTCGGTAATGGTCAGCGCCCATGCGGCCAGCGAACCGGCACCCGAACCACGGCCCGGCCCCACGGGAATGTCATGCTCCTTGGCCCACTGGATGAAGTCGGCCACGATCATGAAGTAACCGGGGAAGCCCATGTTGGCGATGATGTCGAGTTCGAACGCCAGACGTTCCTCGTATTTCCGGCGCGTCTCCTCATCCACGTCCATGCGGGACAGGCGGCGGGCCAGGCCGGTCCGCGCCATGTTGCGCAGGGTCTCGTCCTCGGTCTTGCCCGGCTGGACCTTGGGGCACATGGGCAGCAGCGGCTTGCAGGTCTCGACCTTGATTGCGCACAGGCGCGCAATCTCCAGCGTGTTGTCACACGCTTCGGGCAGGTCGGCAAACAGTTCGCGCATGGCCTCGGCGGGCTTGAACCAGTGCTCGGGTGTGACACGCCAGCGGTCACGCTCGGCCATGGTGCGGCCCTGGGCTATGCACAGCAGCGCGTCATGCGCCTCGTACATGTCCGGTTTGGGGAAGAAGCACTCATTGGTGGCCACCAGCGGCAGGCCCATGCGGTCGGCCATGGCAATCATGCCCGGCTCCACCGCGCGTTCGGCTGCCTGGCCGTGGCGGTGCAGTTCGACGGCCATGTAGCGGCCATAGGCTGCATGCAGGCGCTCCATGAAGCGCGCGGCCTCACGCTCCTGCCCTTCGGCCAGCATGTGGAACAGCGGGCCACGGCTGCCGCCGGTCAGCAGGAACAGGCCGCCCGCACGCTCACACAGCAGGTCCAGTGTTACGGTCGGCTCATCGGTCACGGTCTGCAGGAAACCGGCGGAGGAGAGGAACTGCAGGTTGGCCAGCCCCTCCGCATTGCGTGCCAGCAGCACCACATGCTCGGCGGGCATGCCGGGCTTGTCGCTGCGCGAGGGCAGGCCAAGCTGGCAGCCAATGATCGGCTGCACGCCCTTCTTGCCGCAATATTGCGAGAACTCCAGCGCGCCGAACATGTTGCCCGTATCGGTAATGGCAACGGCGGGCATGCGCATGTCATGCGCCAGCGCCACCAGTTCGGGCACGCGAATGGCCCCCTGGCTGAGGGAATAGGCGGAATGGACCCGGAGGTGAACAAAATCGGCATGGGACATGGGGGCATCCTACCCCATACCGCATCTGATTCGCACGCCCCTGCGCAGGGCATGGCCCGCCATACCTGAAAAACAATAAAAGTTTTTGGGTGCCGCCTTTTTTCAAGAAGGCAGCATTATCCGAAGCTTTTTGAAAAAAGCTTCACCAAAAACTTCCTATGCTTTCAGGTAGTACTGGCCAGTGGCACGACCAGCCCGTCCCGCAACGTGACGATACGGTCCATACGGCGGGCCAGGTCCATGTTGTGGGTGGCAATCAGGGCTGCCACGCCATGGGCGCGCACGGTTTCCAGCAGGGCATCGAACACCGCGTCGGATGTATGCACATCCAGGTTGCCCGTCGGCTCGTCGGCCAGCAGTACATGCGGGCGGTTGGCCAGCGCACGCGCAATGGCCACGCGCTGCTTCTCACCGCCTGAAAGCCTGCCCGGCAGGTGCTCCAGCCGGTGCGCAAGGCCAAAGGCGGACAGCAGTTCATCCGCCCGCGTGCGGGCCGCCTTGCGCGCAACGCCTGCAATCATCTGCGGCAGCATGACGTTCTCACGCGCCGAAAATTCGGCCAGCAGGTGATGGAACTGGTAGACAAACCCGATCCGGTCACGCCGCAGCTGCGTGCGCTGCGCATCGGCCAGCGCGCCTGCATCCTGCCCCGCCAGCATGACACAGCCCGCATCCGGCTTTTCCAGCAGGCCCGCCAGATGCAGCAGCGTGGACTTGCCCGTGCCCGACGGGGCGACAAGGGCCACGATCTCACCGGGGTTCAGCGTCAGGTCCGCGCCACGCAGCACATCAAGCGTTTCCTCGCCGCTTATGTAGCGCCGCGCCACGCCATCCATGCGCAGCGGCGGGACATGCAGGGTCTCATTCATGGCGCAGGGCCTCCACCGGGTCGGTCTTTGCCGCCCGCCATGAGGGATAGAGCGTTGCCAGCAGCGACAGCACCAGCGCCATCACGATCACCTCGATCACCTGTGACCAGATGAGCCTGGCGGGCAGGTGCTCCAGGTAATACACCTCGGGATTGAACAGGTTGGTACCGGTCATGCGCTGGAGCAGCTGGCGGATATGCTCGATGTTCAGGCAGAACACGATGCCCAGCCCCGTGCCGACAAACGTGCCGGTCACCCCCACCGATGCCCCGCACATAAGGAAGATGCGCATGATCGCCCCGCGCGTTGCCCCCAGCGTGCGCAGCACGGCAATATCCGCCCCCTTGTCCTTGACCATCATGATCAGCGATGAAATGACATTGAAGGCGGCAACAAGGATGATGAGCGTCAGGATAAGGAACATCACGTTCTGTTCCACCTGCACCGCGCCGAAGAAGGCGTTGTTGCTCTGTGTCCAGTCCATTACCCGGACCTCGCCATCCATCGCCTTTTCAATCGCGGCACGGATCGGGGCCACGTTTTCGGCGTCGCGGGTCATGACCTGCACCTGCGTCACCTGTCCCGGCAGCTGGAAATAGACCTGGGCCGCATGCAGTGGCAGGAACACGTAGCTGGCGTTGTAGTCATTCACGCCCGCATCAAAAATCGCCACCACGCGGTAGGCGCGCACGCGCGGCATGGTGCCAAACGCGGTGGCCGCCCCCTGGGGTGAGACCAGCGTCAGCCTGCCCCCCACGGTCAGCCCGGCGCGTTCGGCCAGCGTGGTGCCCACGACTATGGTGTCATCACCGCCAAAATCATCCAGCGATCCGGCGACAAGGTTGCCGCTCACCTCATGCAGGGCCAGCAGGTCCGCGCGCGTCATGCCGCGCACCAGCCCGCCCGCGTTATAGGTGCCGGAATTGAGCAGTACCTGCGATTCCACCAGCGGTGCGGCCGAGACCACGCCGGGCACCCCGCGCACCCGTCCCGCAACGTCATCGTAATCCGTGATGGTGCGGGTCAGGCCATACACGCTCAGGTCACCATTCAGGCCAAGGATGCGCCCCAGCAGGTCGGCCTTGAACCCGTTCATGACCGACATCACGATGATCAGGGTCGCAACCCCCAGCGCGATCCCTACAAGCGAGAAGATCGCGATGACGGAAACGAACCGCTCCCCCCGCCGGGCATGCAGGTAACGCCCGGCGACCATCCGCTCGAAGGGACCAAACATTAGCGGCCCGTTTTCGTGATCAGGGCCAGCGCGGCGTCCAGTGTCTCCTCGGTGCGCTCGCCGGTGCGGCGGTTCTTGACCTCGACCCTGCCTTCCTTCGCGCCACGCGGGCCGACAATCAGCTGCCACGGATGGCCCAGCAGGTCGGCATCGGCAAACTTCGCACCCGCGCGCTCGGCCCGGTCATCATACAGCAGGTCGTCCGGGGCCGCCGCATACAGCTTTTCACACATGGCGTCGCACTGGGCATCACCATTCTTCAGGTTGATGATGACGGCGCGGAAGGGGGCGACCGATTCCGGCCAGATGATGCCGTTCTCGTCATGGCTGGCCTCGATGATGGCCGCGACAAGACGCGACACGCCAATGCCGTACGATCCCATTTCCGGGTAAAGCGGCGCGCCATCGGGGCCGCTGACCGCGATATCCATCGACTGGGTATATTTACGCCCGAAGTTGAAGATGTGCCCGACCTCGATGCCCCGGCCTTCGCGCCTGCGTTCGGCCGGTACCTTTGCCCATGCCGCCTCGTCATGCATCTCGTCGGTCGCGGCGTAGAAAGAGGTCAGGCTGGTGAAGAACGCCCCCAGCGCGTCGCGATCGTTCACATCGATGGTTTCACCCACCCAGTCCTGTTCCTCCAGCGCGCTGTCAAAGAACACGCCACTTTCCCCCGTGGGGGCCAGGATCAGGAATTCATGGCTCAGTTCGCCACCGATCGGCCCGGTATCGGCCCGCATGGGAATCGCACGCACGCCCAGGCGCTGGAAGGTACGCAGGTAGGACAGCATCATGCGCCGGTAGGTATCGACCGCCGCCGCGTGGTCAAGATCGAAGCTGTAGGCGTCCTTCATATAGAACTCACGCCCGCGCATCACGCCAAAGCGGGGGCGGACCTCGTCACGGAACTTCCACTGGATCTGGTAGAGCACCTGCGGCAGTTCCTTGTAGGATTTGATGGCCTGGCCGAACAGGTCGGTCACCATTTCCTCATTGGTGGGGCCGAACAGCATGTCACGCTCGTGGCGGTCCTGTATGCGCAGCATTTCGGGGCCATAGGCGTCGTACCGGCCCGAACGCTTCCACAACTCGGCCGACTGCATGGTGGGCATGAGCAGTTCCTGCGCGCCGATGGCATCCTGCTCCGCACGGACGATGTTGGCGATGTTGCGCAGCACCCGCAGCCCCGTGGGCAGCCAGGCGTAAATTCCCGCCGCCGTCTGCCGGATCATGCCCGCACGCAGCATGAGCCGGTGCGAGGTGATCTGGGCCTCGGTCGGATTTTCCTTGAGAGTCGGGAGAAAACTGCGGGACAGACGCATGGCCGTATGAACCTTGAGTATGGGGAACCGATAATGCTGCGGACCCTAAACCAATCCCGACGCCCGTGGAATGGGGCATGTTCACCCTTCCTCCGTGCGCAACACCGAAGCGTGATGCCCACACCCCGCCAGACCGTAAACATCCGCGTGAGGGGGCATGGCCCTGCCCCCCTGCCGGGCGTATGGTGCGCGGGCCGATCTGGTCGCACTGAACGACGCCGGGTTTAGGGAAAACGTACCAAAAAAATGGCAGGAAACGGATCAACCGTTCCCTGCCATAATCATGTAGGGCCCTACCCTGACAGGTTTGTGGGCCAGTTTAAGATAAAGGCTTCAGGGAACGCCGCCTTTTTGAAAAAAGGCAGCACCCAAAAACTTTTATCCGTTATCCAGTTCAGACGCGCAGCAGGTGCACATCCACCAGCGGGCGCTTCTGCAGCTTGCGGCCAAGGGCGCGGCGCAGGGCGGTTTTCGCCGCCTCGCGGAAGGTTGCGTCATTCGCCCGCAGCTCATCGGGGATTTCGTCCAGCGCATTGCCGAATTCTTCCGTAACCCGCTGGGTCTCGGGGTCTTCCATGTCCAGCAGGCCCGGGGCGCTGACCTTCGGGTCACCAATCAGGTAGCCCTCGTCATCCACCGCAAAGCTGCCCAGCACCATGCCGTTGAACAGCATGCGCCGCCGCGCGGCCAGCACGCCGCCATTCATGGGCAGGATACGCCCGCCATCCAGAACCAGCCGCCCGGTGGGCGCGGTATCGCCAATTTCCACGCCATCGGCGCGGATATCCAGGATATCGCCATCTTCCAGCAGCACCGGCTCGATATCCAGTTCCTGCGCAATGGCGGCATTGGCGGTCAGGTGGCGCCATTCGCCATGCACCGGGATCAGGAAGCGCGGGCGCACAAGGTCATACAGCCTGCGCACGTCACCACCCGTTGCATGGCCGGACACATGCACAAGGTGGTCCTTGTCCGTAATCACATGCACGCCGCGACGGGTCAGGTTGTCCTGCACCTGGATCACGGCCTGCTCGTTACCGGGGATCATGCGGCTGCTGTAGATGACCGTATCGCCTTCCCCCAGCGAGATGTTGGGGTGGGTGTCGGACGCGATGCGCGACAGGGCGGAGCGCGGCTCCCCCTGGCTGCCGGTCACGATCAGCAGTATCTGGCCATCGGGCACGGAATTGGCGTCCTGCTCGGACAGGAACTGCGGCACGTCGGACAGGTAGCCACATTCCCGCGCCGCGACCTCCAGGTTGCGCAGGCTGCGGCCCACCACGGCCACGCGGCGGCCAGCGGCCTGCGCGGCCTTGGCCAGCGTTTCCACGCGGGCGACGTTACTGGCAAAGCAGGTCACCGCGATCCGCCCCTCAAGCGAGGCGATGAGGCGGGTCATCTCGCGCCTTACATCGGCTTCGGATGCGGAAGGCCCTTCGGTGCGGACATTGGTGCTGTCGCACACCATGGCCAGCACGCCCTCGCGCCCCAGTTCGGCAAAGGTTTCAAGGTCGGTGGGGGGGCCGACCTGCGGGTCGGGGTCGATCTTCCAGTCACCGGTATGGATGATGATGCCCTGCGGCGTACGCAGCACCAGCGACTGCGATTCCGGCACCGAATGGGTGACCGAGACGAAGCGCAGGTCAAACGGCCCGACCGTAAAGGCGCCGCCGGGGGCGATGACGTGGATCGGCACCTGCTGGACCAGCCCCGCCTCACCCAGCTTGCGGCGCAGCACGGCGGCGGCAAACGGGGTGACATAGACCGGGCAGCCAAGCTGCGGCCACAGATGGGCGATGGCGCCCAGATGGTCCTCATGCGCGTGGGTGACCACCAGCCCCGCCAGCGCCTTCCTGCGTTCGGCGATGAAGACCGGATCGGGCAGGATGATCTCGGCCTCGGGCGTGTCATTGCCGCTGAAGCCGATGCCACAGTCCACCGCCAGCCATGTCTCGCCCTGCCGGTACAGGTTGAGGTTCATGCCAATTTCGCCGGTTCCGCCTAGCGGAAGAAATGAAACGCCTGTTACATCATTCATAAATAAAGCCTGTTTTCAGTTACCAAGGTCTGGATGCGTTTGAAAAAAGGGCCCGGAACGCCTGTTCCGTGCCGGTTCGTCTGCCTGGATGTCAGCCCGGTCGGGGCCAAAATTCCGTGTCCGTCCAGCCTGAAGCTGGTGCGTGCGCCCTGCCTGCGCGGTGGAGCCATGCCGTTTCCCCCACCCCATTTCTGGGGATGGACCGCAGGAAACGCCGCTCGACACCGGCACGGGCCAGACGCCACGCGCTATCAAATCCCCTTACGGGTTATCATGTAATCCGCTTGACTTAAATCTCTTTCCTTGATCGTGCCGGATTATTCTCACCCCGTACGCGCCACGATCACCTCTCCCGTCACCACGCGGCGCAGGCCGTGCGCGGTCTGCAGCAGCAGGGTACCATCATCCGCCAGCCCTGCAAACGTGCCGGTAAACTGCTGGTTTCCCGCCTTTACGTTCACACCCGTGCCAACAGGGTGCCCGCGT
The DNA here is from genome assembly GCF_003207855.1 of Komagataeibacter rhaeticus. Classification (GTDB taxonomy): domain Bacteria; phylum Pseudomonadota; class Alphaproteobacteria; order Acetobacterales; family Acetobacteraceae; genus Komagataeibacter; species Komagataeibacter rhaeticus. Next base: position 51,274 of record NZ_NKTZ01000002.1, read on the forward strand.
TCCAGCCATGCCGCGCGCACCGCGCCAAACCCGTGGGTGGCATGACATCCAAGCCAGCGGTCCAGATGCCGCAGCACCGCCCGCGCCACCACGGGGGCCGCAGGCACATCCGGGATCATATCCGCCAGGCAGGCCAGTTCACGCCCCGCAATGGCCGGGGCATGGCGCAAATTGGCCCCCATGCCGATCACCTGCCACTGTTCCCCCGTAACACGGGTTCCGGTCTCGATCAGGATGCCCGCCATCTTGCGGCCTGCCAGCAGCAGGTCATTGGGCCATTTCAGCACCAGTGCGCGGGTGTCGGGCAGGAAGTCCCCCATCGCGTCATGCAGCGCCAGCCCCGCAATGAAGGGCCACAGCCCCACCGGCACGGCCGCACCCGGCCCTACCAGCATGACGGAAAGCGCCAGGTTGCCACCCGGGTCGACCCATTCCCGCCCCCGGCTGCCCCGCCCGGCCGTCTGGCTCAGGGCAAGGATGGCAAGCCCGTTTTCCTCCTGCCCGGCATCCAGCCGGGCCTTGCAGGTATCGGACGTGGACCCCAGCCTGTCATGCACTTCCATCCGCCACGCCCCGCCACTGGCGCGGGGAATGTTCTGGCTGGAAGTGCGGTCCGGGCTGGGGATCATGGGCTACCTGAACAATGCGCCTGCGGCCGCCTGTGCCGCCGTGGCGACCGGGCCAAGCCCGACGATGAAGAAAACGGTCACAATCCCCATCCCGACCGATACGAACGAGACGGAAACCGGCATGCGGTCCAGCGCCGGGGCCGGCGCATCGAAAAACATGACCTTGACCACACGCACATAATAATAGGCCCCGATCACGCTGCTGATGATACCGATTGCGGCCAGCGCGTAAAGCTGTGCGTTGATGGCGGCGTAAAACACCATGAGCTTGCCAAAGAACCCGGCCAGCGGCGGCGCCCCGGCCATGGAGAACATGAACACCGCCATGGCCAGCGCCAGACCGGGATCACTGCGCCCAAGCCCCGCCAGGTCACTGATGCGGCTGACCGCATGGCCCTTGCGCCGCATGGCCACGATCCCGGCAAACGCGCCCACATTCATGAACAGGTAGGTCACAAGATAGACCAGCGTGCCGCGCGTGCCCTCCGCCGTGCCCGCGGCAAGCCCGATCATGGCGTAGCCCATGTGCCCGATGGAGGAATAGGCCATGAGCCGCTTGATGTTGACCTGCGGAATGGCCGCAAGCGCGCCGAACAGCATGGAGGCGGCGGACACCACCTCGATCAGCAGCTGCCATTGCGGCGTCATGCTGCCGAAGGGACCGGCCATGACCCGCAGCAGCACCGCGAATGCCGCGACCTTGGGCGCCCCCGCCATATAGGCGGTGACCGGACTGGGCGCGCCCTGGTACACATCCGGCGTCCACATATGGAACGGCACCATGGACAGCTTGAAGCACAGCCCCACCAGCACGAACACGATCCCCACCATAAGCCCGGCGGGCAGCACCGCGCTGCCGCGCACCGCCTGTTGCAGGCCCGCATATTCCAGCGTGCCACCAAAGCCATAGGCCAGCGAGATGCCATAAAGCAGCAGCCCCGACGCCAGTGAGCCGAGCACGAAATACTTCAGCCCCGCCTCCGCCGCCGTAACCCGGTCGCGCGCAAAGGCGCACAGGATGTAGATGGCCAGTGACGAAAGCTCCAGCCCCACGAACAGCGTCATGAGATTGCCCGAGGACGCCATGATCATGGTGCCCAGCGTGGAAAACGCGATCAGGACCGGGAATTCGAACCTATCGATTTCCATCTCCCGCGCATAACCCACGCTCAGCACCAGCGAGAGTGCTGCCCCGGTCAGGCTGAGCACTTTCATGAAGCGGGCAAACCCGTCATTGACAAAAACATGCCCGTAGCCGGTGCCATCGGGTGCCAGCACCACAAGGATGCCGGTGACCACCAGCGCCAGCAGCGTCATCATCGTGCAGGAAAAGAAGGCCTGCCCGCGCTTCTGCATCACCCCGGCCAGCAGGATGGCCAGCCCCGACAGGGCCAGCACGATTTCGGGCAGAGCAAGTGTCCAGTTCATTGGTGTGGCCCTGACATCCTTGGGGTTAGCGGGTGAACAGCATGGTGGACAGCAGCACCACCAGCCCGATCAGCATGGAAAAGGCATAGACGGCAATCGAGCCGGTCTGCACGCGCACGGCCTGCCCGGCGCTGCCCGCGGTCAGGCGGGCAAGGCCCTCGGGTATGCCCTCGACCACGTCCTCATCCACGTCTTTCCACAGGAAGCGCGCAAGCGCGCGATAGGGGCGGACGAAAATGAAGTCGTACAGCTCGTCGAAATACCATTTGTTGAGCAGGAACAGGTAAAGCGGGCGCAGGCCGCGCGCCATGGCCACCGGAATGCCGGGGCTTGCGATGTAGCACACATAGGCCACCACAATGCCCGCCACCGCGGCAAAGGTCGGCACCAGCGCGATGATGCCCGGCGTCTCCTCCAGCCGTGCCATGATGTCATGGCCGGAAATGGCGGCAATCGCCCCGTTCCAGAACGCCACCTGACGGGCGCCGATATAGAAGGGTGCCAGCGCGACCCCCGCCACAACCGCGCCAACGGACAGCACGGCCAGCGGCATGAGCATCGACGGCGGGCTTTCATGCGCGCCCGCGTTCAGGTGTGCGTCACGCGGCGTGCCATGGAAGACCAGGAAGATCAGCCGCCAGCTGTACAGCGCGGTCAGGAACGCGGTGATGCAGCCCATGACCCAGCCGTAATGACCCATGGTGGAACCCGACATCCATGCCGCCTCCAGTATCGCATCCTTCGACCAGTAACCGGCAAAGGGGAAGATACCGGCCAGCGCCAGGCTGCCGATCCACATCGCGGCATAGGTCAGGGGGATTTTCCGCCACAGCCCGCCCATGCGGAACATGTCCTGCTCATCACGCACGGCATGGATCACGCAGCCCGCGCCAAGGAACAGCAGCGCCTTGAAGAAGGCATGGGTTGTCAGGTGGAACATCGAGGCCTGATACGCCCCCACACCCACCGCCACGAACATGTAGCCCAGCTGCGAACAGGTGGAATAGGCGATGGTGCGCTTGATATCGGGCTGCACCAGCCCCACGGTCGCGGCAAAGAAGCTGGTCGTGCCCCCCACCAGCACGATCAGGTCGCGCGTGACCGGGGCCAGTTCCACCAGCGGCGACATGCGCACCATAAGGAAGATGCCCGCCGTGACCATGGTGGCCGCGTGGATCAGGGCGGAAACCGGGGTCGGCCCCTCCATCGCGTCCGGCAGCCAGGTGTGCAGGAACAGCTGGGCCGACTTGCCCATCGCACCGATGAAAAGCAGTGTTGCGATGACTTCCAGCAGCGGATGCGTGCCGAACAGCTGGAACGTGTCATTCACATGATAGGGGATGGCGGCGAAAATATCGTCATACGACACGCTGCCAAGGCGGATGAAGATGAGCGAGATGCCCAGCAGGAAGAACAGGTCGGCCACGCGGTTGACCACGAACGCCTTGATGGCCGCGGCACAGGCGGAAGACCGGTCGTACCAGTAGCCGATGAGCAGGTAACTGGCCAGTCCCACCCCTTCCCAGCCAAAGAAAAGCTGGAGCAGGTTGTCCGACGTGACCAGCATGAGCATGGCAAAGGTGAACAGCGACAGGTAGGAGAAGAAGCGGTAGACCGGCTGAGCCTCATGCGCCATGTAGCCCACGCTGTACACATGCACCAGCAGCGAGACCACGGTGACCATGGCCACCACGCTGACCGAAAGCATGTCCATGCGCAGCTGCCAGTCGGCATGGAAACGGCCCGCATGGATCCAGTCGGCCACCGGCACGGCAAACGTGCCCACGTCACCCGTCTCGAACCCCAGCACGCCAATGGCGGACAGGGCGGCGCAGGTCATGAGGGCTATGGTGACCACCCGCGCCGCCGCATCACCCATAAGGTGGCCGAAACCACCGGCAACCAGAAAACCGACAAGGGGTGCGAACACCGCTACTTCAAACAGGAAGGATGCTGCCTGCATTGTCCCTACCCCTTCATCATCGTGATATCATCGACCTCGATCGACCCGCGATTGCGGAAATAGACCGTGACAATCGCCAGCCCGATGGCGGATTCGGCGGCCGCGATGGTCAGCACGAACAGCGTCATCACCTGGCCCGACAGGTCACCCGTCGCCGCCGAGAACGCCACGAAGTTGATGTTGGCCGAAAGCAGGATCAGCTCGATCGACATCAGGATGATGATGACGTTCTTGCGGTTGAGGAAAATGCCGAACACCCCCAGTACCAGCAGGATCGCGCCAACGCTCAGATAGGGTGCAAGGCCTATCGCCTCGATCGGGCTATGCATCGCCCTTTCCTTTCGTGCTTTCGGCCGGTTTCGTGACCACCAGTACGGCCTGCGTTTCTTCCGTCGCCTCACGCACACGCCAGGCTTCGGTGCCATAGGTGCCGGGCACGGCGGCCACGTCGTAACTTTCATGCGGGCGCAGGAAGCCGCCCTGGGCTGCCACACCCGCGCCAAGGGGCACCTGCAGCATTTCCAGCGAATCATGCGGCACGCGGTCATGCTGGCGGTCGATATTCTGGCGGCGCCCGCTGGGCCGGTCGCGCAGGGTCAGCACGATCGCGCCGATCATGGCCACCAGCAGCACCAGCGCGCAGGACTGGAACAGGAAGATGTAGTGGGTATAGATCACATCCCCCAGCGCCGCCGTGTTGGTGCGCGTGGGGGACGAGGGCACCAGATGCGCGATCTGGTCGATGTTGGAGGCACTGCGCCAGCGCGCAAACGCCATGACCAGTTCCACCAGCAGCACACCGCCCACCAGTCCGCCAATGGGCGCGTAGCGCTGCACGCCTTCACGCATGCGGGTGAAGTTGACGTCCAGCATCATGACCACGAACAGGAACAGGACGGCGACCGCGCCGACATAGACAATGACCAGCGTCATGGCCAGGAACTCGGCCCCCGCGATCAGGAACAGCCCCGCCGCGTTGAAGAACGCAAGGATAAGGAACAGCACCGAATGCACGGGATTGCGCGCGCACACCACCATGGTGGCGGACAGGACAAGGACCGCCGCGAAAACGTAGAAGACAATCTGGGTCATCATGGGTGAGCTTCCTGCCGCATGGATCTTTCCTCCTGCTGGCATGGCGGGCGTGCGCTGGGCCGCACCCGCCGTGCACTGTCAGCGGTACGGGGCATCAAGCTCGAGCCTGCGGGCAAGCACGCTTTCCCAGCGGTCGCCATTGGCCAGAAGCTTGTCCTTGTTGTACATCAGTTCTTCGCGGGTTTCGGTCGCGAACTCGTAATTCGGCCCTTCGACAATGGCATCCACCGGGCAGGCTTCCTCGCACAGGCCGCAATAGATGCACTTGGTCATGTCGATATCGTAGCGCGTGGTGCGGCGTGAGCCGTCATCGCGCGGTTCGGCCTCGATCGTGATCGCCTCGGCGGGGCATGTCGCCTCGCACAGCTTGCAGGCAATGCAGCGTTCCTCCCCATTGGGATAGCGCCGCAATGCGTGCTCCCCCCTGAAACGCGGCGAGAGCACGCCCTTTTCATACGGGTAGTTGATCGTGGCCTTCGGCTTGAAGAACGCCTTCAGTGTCACGCCCATGCCCGCCACCAGTTCGGACAGCAGCATGGAGCGGGCGGCTTTGCTCAGGGTACCCATCAGCCTACTCCTCCGGGCAGAAGGCCCGTTACCATCAGGAACCCCGCCGTCAGCACCATCCACGCCAGCGAGAACGGCAGGAACACCTTCCAGCCCAGCCGCATGAGCTGGTCGTAGCGGTAGCGGGGGAATGTCGCGCGCACCCAGATGAACACGAACAGGCAGAACAGGATCTTGGCGATCAGCCACAGCGGCCCCGGTATCCAGGTAAAGGGCGCGATCCCCAGCGGCGGCAGCCACCCACCCAGGAACAGGATGCTGACCATGCCGGACATAAGGAACATGTTCGCGTATTCACCCAGGAAGAACAGGCCGAACGCCAGGGCCGAATATTCGACAAAGAAACCCGCCACCAGTTCGCTCTCGCCTTCTGGCAGGTCAAAGGGCGCGCGGTTGGTCTCGGCCAGCGCCGAGATGAAGAACACGATGAACATCGGGAACATGGGCAGGCAGAACCACACATGGCGCTGCGCCAGCACGATGTCATTCAGGTTGAGGCTGCCCACCGCCAGCAGCACGCATACGATCACCAGCCCGATCGAGACCTCGTAGGACACCATCTGCGCCGCCGAGCGCAGGCCGCCAAGGAAGGCGTATTTGGAATTGGACGCCCACCCCGCAATCAGCATGCCATAGACACCAAGCGAGGAGATGGCCAGCAGGTACAGGATGCCCACATTGATGTTGGCAATGGCCAGCCCGTTGCCCGTGGGAATGACCGCCCACGCGATCATGGCCAGCGAAAAGGTCAGGAACGGTGCGAACAGGAACAGCATCCGGTTCGCACCCGCGGGGATGACCGTCTCCTTGGTCAGCATCTTGATGGCATCGGCAAAGGCCTGCAGCACACCGAACGGACCGTTCACGTTCGGCCCCTTGCGCAGCTGCATGGCGGCCATCACCTTGCGTTCGGCCAGCGTCAGATACGCCACCCCCAGCAGCAGCGGCACCAGGACCGCCAGTGATTCCAGCACGATCAGCAGGATCTGGCCCAGCGTGGTATGAAAGAAGAAATCCGCCATGGTCCTACTCCGCCGCCTGGTTTGCCGGGTGCACGTAAATCCCCGAACAGGTTTCCATGGTGGGGCTTGCGCGGCACACGGCATGGGTCAGGTAATAATCGGCAATGACCGGCCGGAACGCATCCGCCGCCACCGGGGTGTTGCCCGCCTGCGGGCCCGTGGTGTCGGATGTGCCTGAACGCGCCCATTGCGCCTGACCGAACACGGGGTTGGCCCGCACCATGCGCGCGCGCAGCGCGTCGATCGTGTCATAGGGCAGCTTGTGGTCCACCACTTCGGAGAACGCGCGCAGGATGCGCCAGTCCTCCCGCGCATCCCCCGGCGGCATGACCGCGCGGAAGGCCTGCTGCACGCGGCCTTCGGTATTGGTGTAGGTGCCCGGCTTTTCGGCATAGAGCGTGCCGGGCAGGATCACATCGGCCCGCGCGGCCCCCGCGTCACCATGATGGCCCTGATAGATGACAAAGGTTTCCGGCCCGATACGCCCGATGGGGAACTCATCCGCCCCCAGCAGCCACAGCACGTCCACCCCGCCCGCCAGCATGCCCGCAACGTCGCGCCCCTTTGGCCCCGGCACCAGGCCAAGGTCCAGCCCGGCCACCCGGCTGGCCGCCGTATGCAGCACGTTGAAGCCATGCCAGTCCGTGCCGATCGCACCGACCTGCACCGCCAGTTCCCAGCAGGCATGGGCTATGGCCTGTCCATCCGGCCGGGTCAGGGCGCCGTGGCCGACCATGACCATGGGCTTCTTCGCGTTCTTCAGCACTTCGGCAAAGGGCAGCGCGCCCGCCGCAAGACGCGCCAGCACATCCGGCCCCTCGCCCAGCACTTCGGCCGCATAGGTCGGGTCAGCGTTGGGGGCACCGATCATGGCGATGGGGAAGCCACCGCGCCCGGCGTCGACGAAGCGCTTGCGGATGCGGGCATTGAGCACCGGCGCTTCCTGCCGGGGGATGGAGCCTACGATCAGCAGCGCGTCCGCTTCCTCTATGCCGGTGATGCCGGTATTGAAGGTGTAGAAATCCCGCCGCGAAAGATCGTACTGCGCGCCGTCCTGCCGGCAGTCGATATTGGGGGAACCGAGCGCCGTCATCAGGTCTTTTAGCGCCATCATGCTCTCGGCATCGCACATGTCGCCCGCGATCGCGCCGATCCGTTCGCCCGGCATGCCCTTGAGCCGGGTGGCGATGGTGGCAAAGGCATCCTGCCAGCCTGCGGGCTGCAGTTTGCCGTCCACCCGTATCCAGGGCCGGTCAAGGCGGCGGCGGCGGAAGCCATCGACCACGAAGCGCCCCTTGTCGGCCAGCCATTCCTCGTTCACCTCATCATTGATGCGCGGTACGATCCGCAGCACGGAGGCACCGCGGGCCTGCATGACGATGTTGGTGCCCACCGCGTCGCACACATCGATCGAGTCCGTGCGCTTGAGCTCCCATGGCCGGGCGCTGAAGGCATAGGGCTGGGATGTCAGTGCGCCCACGGGGCAGATATCGATCAGGTTGCCCGACAGTTCGGATGTCAGCGCCTTTTCGACGTAATTGGTGATTTCCAGATTTTCACCGCGTGAGACGCCACCCAGTTCGGGCACACCCGCCACTTCGGTGGAAAAGCGGATGCAGCGCGTGCACTGGATGCAGCGCGTCATCACGGTCTTGACCAGCGGGCCAAGATACTTGTCGGTTACCGCGCGCTTGTTCTCGCGGTAGCGGGAATGGTCCGCGCCATAGCCGAAGGCCTGGTCCTGCAAGTCACACTCGCCACCCTGATCGCAGATCGGGCAGTCCAGCGGGTGGTTGATGAGCAGGAACTCCATCACCGCGCGCCGCGCACGGCGCACCACCTCGGTATCGGTGAAGATCTGCATCCCCTCGCCAATGGGGAAGCCGCATGAAGCCACCGGCTTGCGCCCGCCCGAGACCTCGACCAGGCACATCCGGCAGTTACCCGCCACCGACAGGCGTTCATGATAACAGAAACGCGGGATTTCCTTGCCCGCCGCCTCACAGGCCTGAAGTGCGGAGGAGCCTGCCGCGACTTCCACCGGAATACCGTCAACGGTTACTTTTACCACTGTTCCTACTCCGCCGCTTCAACCAGGCCCGCCGGTACCTGCACGATACGGCCACCCCCATGCGCTGCCTTGTAGGCGCGGATGCGTTCTTCCATGACCGGGCGGAACCGGCGGATCAGCCCCTGTATCGGCCATGCCGCCGCATCGCCCAGCGCGCAGATGGTGTGTCCTTCCACCTGGCGGGTGACCTGTTCGAGCATGTCGATTTCCTCGATTTCGGCACGCCCCTGCACCATGCGGTCCATGATGCGCATCATCCATCCCGTGCCCTCGCGGCAGGGCGTGCACTGGCCACAGCTTTCGTGCTTGAAGAATTTCGAGAACCGGGCGATGGCCGCGATGATGTCGGTGGATTTGTCCATCACGATCATGCAGCCCGTACCCAGGCCGGAACCTTCGGCGCGCAGGCTGTCGTAATCCATCAGCACGGTGTCGCACACATCGCGCGGCAGCATGGGTACCGAGCAGCCGCCGGGAATGACCGCCAGCAGGTTGTCCCACCCGCCACGCACGCCGCCACCATGCTTTTCGATCAGTTCGCGCATCGGAACACCCAGCTCTTCCTCAAACACGCAGGGCGTATTGACGTGGCCCGATATGGCCATGAGCTTGGTGCCCGCGTTGTTGGGCCGCCCCAGACCCGAGAACCATGCCGCCCCCCGGCGCAGGATGGTGGCGGACACCGCGATGCTTTCCACATTGTTGACCGTGGTGGGGCAGCCGTACAGGCCCATGGCGGCGGGGAAAGGCGGCTTCATGCGCGGCTGGCCCTTCTTGCCCTCCAGGCTTTCCAGCAGCGCGGTTTCCTCACCACATATGTAGGCGCCCGCGCCACGGTGGATGTAGAAGTCGAAATCCCAGCCCGACCCGCAGGCGTTCGGGCCGATCAGGCCGGCGGCATACGCCTCGTCAATGGCATGCTGGAGGTGCATGGCCTCGTTATAAAACTCGCCCCGGATGTAGATGTAGGCCGCATGCGCCCCCATGGCGAAGGAGGCGATCAGCGCGCTTTCCACCAGCTTGTGCGGGTCATGGCGCAGGATCTCGCGGTCCTTGCAGGTGCCGGGTTCCGACTCATCGCCATTGATGACGAGGTAATGCGGCCGCCCGTCATTCTTCTTGGGCATGAACGACCATTTGACACCGGTGGGGAAACCCGCCCCCCCGCGCCCACGCAGGCCGGAGGCCTTCATTTCGTTGATGATGGCGTCACGCCCGCGCGCCAGTATCTCCGCCGTGCCATCCCAGTCACCCCGGGCGCGGGCGCCGGCCAGAGTCCAGTCACCCTGGCCATACAGGTTGGTGAAGATGCGGTCCTTGTCCTGCAGCATGGCCTTACTCCTGCCCCTGCGGTTTCTGCGCCATGTCACCCACCAGGACCTTGCGGCCGCCCGCGGGGGCAGAGTTCAGGCGGTCGATTGTGGGGCCGGGCGTGGGACGTTCGCCGCGTTTGAGTGCCGCGATCAGTTCCTCGGTGCGCGGACCGTCCAGATCCTCGTAATAATCGTCATCCACCTGCAGGATCGGGGCATTGGCGCAGGCGCCAAGGCATTCGACCTCGGTCAGGGTGAACAGGCCGTCGGCACTGGTCTCGCCAAACGCCTTGATGCCCGTGGCCGCCTTGCATGCCGCCGTCACGTCATCGGAGCCACGCAGCCAGCATGATGTGGTGGTGCAGACCTGCAGGTGGTACCGGCCGATCGGCTTCGTGTTGAACATGAGGTAGAAGGTCGCGACCTCGTACACCCGGATCGGGGCCATCTCCAGCCGTTCGGCCACCACGTCCATGGCCACGCGCGGAATCCACGCGCTGCCGGTCTGGCGGCCCATCTGCTTCTGCACCACATACAGCAGCGGCAGCACGCCGCTTGCCTTGCGCTCGGGCGGGTATTTGGCAAGGACGGCCGCGATCTGCCGTTCGCTGTCCTGGTCAAATTCAAAATGGGTGGGTTCGGCGCCCTCGGGCGCGCTGGGCTGGGCGGACATGTCGGTCACCTGTCAATCTCGCCAAATACCAGATCAAGCGACCCGATAATGGCCACGGCATCCGCCAGCATGTGCCGGCGCGACATCTCGTCGATTGCCTGGAGATGGGAAAAACCCGTGGGCCGGATCTTGCAGCGATACGGCCGGTTGCTGCCATCGGCCACCAGATACACGCCAAACTCGCCCTTGGGCGTTTCGGTCACGGTGTAGGTGGCGCCGGGCGGCACATGATAGCCTTCGGTAAACAGCTTGAAGTGGTGGATCAGCGCTTCCATCGAACGCTTCATCTCCCGGCGCGGCGGGGGCGTGATCTTGTGGTCCTGCACCTTGACCGGGCCGGGCCGGATCTGTTCCAGGCACTGGTTGATGATCTTCACGCTCTCGCGCATTTCGGCCACGCGGATCAGGTAACGGTCATAACAGTCACCCTGCCGGCCCACGGGTACGTTGAATTCGACCTTGTCGTAATTGTCATAGGGCTGGCTGCGCCGCAGGTCCCATGGTACGCCCGATGCGCGCAGGCACGGGCCACTGAAGCCCCAGGCCAGTGCCTGTTCGGTGGTGAACACGCCAATGCCCACCGTACGCTGCTTCCAGATGCGGTTGCCGGTCAGGAGCGCCTCAAGGTCATCGATCCACTGCGGGAAGGTCCGTGCCCAGTCGGCAATACGGTCCTCCAGCCCGGCGGGCAGGTCCTGCGCCACCCCGCCGGGGCGGACGTAATTGGCATGGAAGCGCGCGCCGGATGCGGCTTCATAGAACTCGATCAGCTTCTCGCGTTCCTCATACCCCCACAGCGCGGGCGTCAGCGCCCCGCAGTCCAGCCCGAATGATGTCAGGTTGAGGATGTGGTTCAGGATGCGCGTGATCTCGGCAAACATGACCCGGATCCACTTCGCGCGCTCCGGGGCCTCAATGCCCAGCAGTTTTTCCACCGCCAGGGCAAAGGCCTGCTCCTCGCACATGGGGGAGACGTAATCGAGGCGGTCAAAATACGGCAGCGCCTTGGGATACGTCTTGTATTCGATCAGCTTTTCCGTGCCGCGATGCAGCAGGCCGACATGCGGGATGGCGCGGGCAACCACCTCGCCCTCCATTTCCAGCACCAGCCGCAGCACGCCGTGGGCGGAAGGATGCTGGGGGCCGAAGTTCAGCGCGTGGGAGTCGATTTCCACCACATGACGCTTCACATCGCCATCCGCCTCTTCCGGCAGCAGGCTGTCGGGGATGTCCGTATCGCTACGAAGGGTTACGTCGCTCATCTGTCGCCTATCCCTGTCGTTTCATGTCCTGGCGGGCGGCATGCGCCTTTTCATCGCCCGGCAGTGTCAGGATGCCTTCCCATGGCGATTCAAAATCGAAATTGCGGAAGTCCTGCACCAGGTTCACCGGCTCGTACACGACCTGCCGCCGTTCCTCGTCGTAGCGCAGCTCGACATAGCCGGTCAGCGGGAAGTCCTTGCGCAGCGGATGGCCCTCAAATCCATAATCGGTCAGGATGCGACGCAGGTCCGGCTGGTCCGTAAACAGGATGCCGAACAGGTCATAGGCCTCGCGCTCCCACCATGTGGCCGCGGGCCAGAGCTGGTGCACCGATGGCACGGCAGAGGTCTCATCCGTGGTCACGATCACGCGGATGCGGTGGTTATGGGTGACGGACAGCAGGTTGTAGACCACATCGAAACGCTCCGCGCGTTCGGGAAAGTCCACACCGCATATGTCCATCACCTGCTGGCAGGCATAACGCGGGTCGTCACGCAGCAGGGACATGAGCGCCAGCAGTCGCGTGCGCGTTGTCCGCACCACCAGTTCCCCTTTTTCGATACTGGCGGAAAGGATACCGGGCACGGCGGTGGACAGGCGGAAGGCAATGGCGCCCAGCGTGCCAGGGACCACGCGCGTCGGACCACCCGTGGCGGGGGGGGGATTTGCTGGGTCAGCCACGGCGTATGGTCCCTGTCCTGCGGATTTTCTTCTGGAGCTGCAGAATGCCGTAAATCAGCGCTTCTGCCGTGGGCGGGCAGCCGGGCACGTACACATCCACCGGCACGATTCGGTCGCATCCGCGCACCACGGAATAGGAATAGTGGTAATACCCGCCGCCATTGGCGCATGACCCCATGGAGATGACCCAGCGCGGCTCGGCCATCTGGTCGTAAACCCGGCGCAGGGCGGGGGCCATCTTGTTGGTCAGCGTGCCCGCCACGATCATCACGTCCGACTGGCGGGGCGAGCCGCGCGGGATGATGCCCATGCGGTCCAGATCGTAGCGCGGCATGTAGGCGTGGATCATTTCCACCGCGCAGCACGCCAGGCCGAAGGACATGGGCCACAGGCTGCCCGTGCGCCCCCAGTTGACCAGCCTGTCCAGGTTCGCGACCACGAAGCCCTTTTCGGTCATCTCGCCGGTGATGCCCTTGATCACGGCGTCCTGCTCCGGCCCCGGGGGCAGCATTTCCCGGTTCCAGGCTATGCTGTCCGCCGGACGCTCCGTGCCGGGTGTGTCATTGGCCATTGGTACGCCCTCTCCTGTCATGCTCAATCCCAGTCCAGCGCGCCCTTGCTCCATTCGTAAATGAAGCCGACGACCAGAACGCCAAGGAAACCCATCATGGACGCGAAGCCGAACCACCCGATCCGTGACAGGCTCAGCGCCCAGGGAAAGAGGAACGCGACCTCCAAGTCGAAAATGATGAAAAGGATCGCCACCAGATAGAAGCGCACGTCAAAGCGGTGACGCGCATCGTCAAACGCTTCGAAACCACATTCATAGGCGGACGTTTTCTCGGCATAGGGCTTCTGGTGGCCGAACAGCAGCGAACTGCCCAGCATCGCCCCCGCGATCACAACCGCGATGCACCCGAATATGAGAACGGGTAAATAATCAGCGATAACGGAATGCATCTTCCGTGTTCCCAACCTGTTAATCAGCCATCTGCTGTCTTTATCGACTTATGTCTGGCTTCAGGGATGCTAGCCCCAACATGGTTCAGGGAACAGTTACTTAACCGTGTTCTTTCAGGAACATTACTGTGAGGGAAAAATACAGGACCGGATCTGTCAATATTATGTGACCATTACTTTCATGGCACGGTTTTTTGTTTTCATTTTTTCGTGTGGATCAGGCACAAAAAACGCCAGCGCGGGCGCGTCTGGCGTTACGATCATGGTATCCGGATTATGTGCCGTAATGGCGCGAGTGACGGGGCTCGAACCCGCGACCTCCGGCGTGACAGGCCGGCGCTCTAACCAACTGAGCTACACCCGCGTGGTGCATTTTCCCTGCTGCGGTGCGGGAACAGGAAAACATGGTGGGCGATGACGGGATCGAACCGCCGACCCTCTCGGTGTAAACGAGATGCTCTACCGCTAAGCTAATCGCCCGCGCCCCTAGTAAGGGATTGCAAAAAAAGGGGCAACCCAAAAAATGGATTGCCCCTTCTTTTTTTCCCGAACGGAAATGGCCTTACTTGCTGACCGCTTCCTTCAGGTTCTTGCCCGGCTTGAAGCGCACGGATGTGGAAGCCGGGATATCCAGCGGTTCACCCGTGCGGGGGTTGCGCCCCTTGGCTGCCTTGCGGGTTGCGGTCACGAACGTACCGAACCCGACCAGACGGACTTCCTGCTTGCTGGCCAGGGCCTTTTCGATCGCACCGAAAACCGCATCAACCACTTCGCCAGCCTTTGCCTTGGCCAGATCGGCTTCCTCGGCTACAGCAGCGACGAGTTCCTGCTTGTTAAGTGGCTTCTCCATTTTACGCCTTTCTTTATACTGTGCGCCTACGCAATCGTTCAAAAGTCGCGCCGCATTTCTGCACGCACTATGCCGCTGTTTTTTCTCACGTCAACCGACAGAATTCGGGGAATGACCGAGAAAATCCGTCATTCCCCTTCATCATGACAATTTTGCGACCCAGCACCATCGCCACAACGTGCTCAATGGGTCAGTGCGGGCGTGCCCTTGCCTTCCGATGTGGCCGGCGCCACCGGCTCCGTCCACTCGATCGGCTCCGGTTTATGCACCAGTGCCTGCCCGATCACCTCATCCACATGCGCCACGGGCAGGATGGTCAGCGCCGATGTCACGACATCGGGAATATCCACCAGATCCTTTTCATTGTCCTTGGGGATGAAGATGGTCGTCAGCCCCGCACGGTGGGCAGCCAGAAGCTTTTCCTTCAGCCCGCCGATCGGCAGTACGCGGCCACGCAGCGTGATTTCGCCCGTCATGCCCACATCCCGGCGCACCGGAATGCCCGTCATGACGCTGACGATGGACGTTGCCATGGCAATGCCGGCCGATGGCCCGTCCTTGGGCGTGGCCCCTTCGGGCACATGCACATGCAGGTCACGCTTTTCAAACAGGTCGGGACTGATGCCAAAGGTCACGGCGCGGCTGCGGACATAGGACAGGGCGGCAGCCACGCTTTCCTTCATCACGTCGCCCAGCTTGCCGGTCAGCTTGATGTTGCCCTTGCCGGGCACCATCACGCTTTCGATGGTCAGGATCTCGCCCCCCACCTCGGTCCAGGCCAGTCCGGTCACGACTCCGACCATGTCTTCCGACTCGGTCTCGCCATGGCGGAAACGCTTCACGCCCGCATATTTCTCCAGGTTTTCGGCCGTGATCGCCACGCTCCTGGCCTTGCCCGTCACGATCTCGGTCACGGCCTTGCGGGCCAGAGTCGCGATTTCACGCTCCAGGTTACGCACCCCGGCCTCACGCGTGTAGCTGCGGATCAGTTCGCGCAGCGCGTCATCCGACACCGACCACTCGCCCGGCTTGAGGTTGTTGGCCTCCGTCTGCTTGGTCAGCAGGTGGCGCCTGGCAATCTCGACCTTCTCGTCCTCGGTGTAGCCCGACAGGCGGATGATCTCCATACGGTCCAGCAGCGGCTGGGGCATGTTCAGGCTGTTGGCGGTGGTGATGAACATCACATCCGACAGGTCATAATCGACCTCCAGATAATGATCGCCAAAGGTGGAATTCTGCTCGGGGTCCAGCACCTCCAGCAGCGCGGATGACGGATCACCGCGCCAGTCGGCCCCCAGCTTGTCGATCTCATCCAGCAGGAACAGCGGGTTGGACGTCTTGGCCTTCTTCATCCCCTGGATGATCTTGCCAGGCATGGACCCGATATAGGTGCGCCGATGGCCCCGGATCTCGGCCTCGTCACGCATGCCACCCAGCGACATGCGGACATACTGCCGCCCCGTCGCCTTGGCGATGGATTTTGCAAGCGAGGTCTTGCCCACGCCCGGCGGCCCCACAAGGCACAGGATCGGCCCCTTGAGCTTCTGCGCGCGACTCTGGACGGCCAGATACTCGATGATGCGTTCCTTGACCTTCTCCAGCCCGTAATGGTCGGTATCGAGCACCTTCTGGGCTTCGGACAGGTCATGGCGGACCTTGGAGCGCTTTTTCCACGGGATGCCCAGAATCCAGTCAAGGTAATTGCGCACCACCGTCGATTCGGCCGACATCGGGCTCATGGTCCGCAGCTTCTTCAGCTCGGCCACCGCCTTGTCGCGCGCTTCCTTGCTCAGCCTGGTCTTGGCAATCTTTTCCTCAAGCTCGGCGGTTTCGTCCTTGCCGTCCTCGCCTTCGCCCAGTTCCTTCTGGATCGCCTTGAGCTGCTCGTTCAGATAGTACTCGCGCTGCGTCTTTTCCATCTGCCGCTTCACGCGGTTACGGATGCGCTTTTCCACCTGCAGCACGCCGATTTCAGCTTCCATATGCGCGAAAACCCGTTCCAGACGTGCATTCACGTCCTGGATTTCAAGGATTTCCTGCTTTTCGGGAATCTTCAGGTTCAGGTGGCTTGCAATGGTGTCCGCCAGCTTCGACAGGTCATCAATCTGGTTGAGCGAGACCAGCACCTCTGGCGCGATCTTCTTGTTCAGCTTGATGTACTGCTCGAACTGCCCGATCAGCGTGCGGCCAATGGCCTCGGCTTCCTTGCCGTCGGTTTCCTGCTCGGGCACATCCTCGATCTGGGCCTCGAAGTGACCGTCAATCTCCTGCAGGGCGGTGATATGGGCACGCCGCCCCCCCTCCACCAGCACCTTGACCGTGCCGTCGGGCAGCTTGAGCAGCTGCAGGATGGTGGAAACCGTGCCATAGCGGTAGATATCACCCGGCGCCGGGTCATCCTGCGCCGCGTTCTTCTGCGCCACCAGCAGGATCTGCTTGTCGCTGCGGGTCACGGCCTCAAGCGCGCGGACGGATTTCTCACGCCCGACAAACAGCGGCACGATCATATGCGGGAAAACTACGATATCGCGCAGCGGCAGGACGGCAATGGTGTCCTGCGCGCCGCCCGTCTCCTCTGCCCCATGCGGGGCCGCGACGGGGGCGACCGTCTTCTTATCCATGGTTTCGGTGCCCTCGGGTACCGATGTCAGCCTGTCAGTTTTTGACATCTTGTTTTTGACCTCCTGATGGACGATCCCGGATGGACACCCGATCTGGTGGCCTGCCCATCCGTTGCGCCGCATGTGCGACAACTTCACTTCATGTTGTCACGACGCCCCACCACCGCAAGTCCGGTGGTGATAATTCGGCGTGAACCCGGCCCGGTCCTCAGGCGGACTGCTCGGCCGGTTCGTTCTTGCCATACACATAGACGGGCTGGGCCTTGCCCTCCGCCACCTCCTTGTTGACCACGACCTCCTCGACATTCTTCAGGCCGGGCAGGTCGAACATGGTCGACAGCAGGATGCTCTCCAGTATGGCGCGCAGGCCACGCGCGCCGGTGCGCCGCGCAATGGCGCGCTGGGCAATCTGGCGCAGCGCGTCCTCGGTAAAGGTAAGCTGCACTTCCTCCATCTGGAACAGGCGCGCGTACTGCTTGACCAGCGCGTTCTTGGGCTTGGTCAGGATCTCGATCAGGGCCGCCTCATCCAGGTCCTCCAGGGTCGCGACGACCGGCAGGCGGCCGATGAACTCCGGAATCAGGCCGAATTTCAGCAGGTCCTCGGGCTCCACGTCACGCAGCACCGCGCCCATGCGGCGCTCCTCGGGCGACTGCACATCGGCGCCGAAGCCAATGCCCGAACCCTTGCCACGCGCGCTGATGATCTTGTCCAGCCCCGCAAACGCCCCACCACAGATGAACAGCATGTTGGTGGTGTCGACCTGCAGGAATTCCTGCTGCGGGTGCTTGCGCCCGCCCTGCGGCGGCACGGAGGCCACGGTGCCTTCCATGATCTTGAGCAGCGCCTGCTGCACGCCCTCACCGCTCACGTCACGGGTGATGGAGGGATTGTCCGACTTGCGGGAAATCTTGTCGATCTCGTCAATATAGACGATCCCGCGCTGGGCCTTCTCCACGTTGTAGTCCGCCGCCTGCAGCAGCTTGAGGATGATGTTCTCCACGTCCTCGCCCACGTAGCCGGCTTCGGTCAGGGTGGTGGCATCGGCCATGGTGAAGGGCACGTCCAGAATGCGGGCAAGGGTCTGGGCCAGCAGCGTCTTGCCCGAACCCGTGGGGCCGAGCAGCATGATGTTGGACTTCGCGATCTCGACATCATTGTTCTTCTGCGCGTGCGCCAGGCGCTTGTAGTGGTTATGTACGGCCACCGACAGCACCTTTTTCGCATGTGCCTGGCCGATCACGTAATCATCCAGGATCTTGCAGATTTCACGCGGGGTCGGCACGCCGTCACGCGATTTGACCAGATGCGTCTTGTGCTCCTCGCGGATGATGTCCATGCACAATTCGACGCATTCGTCGCAAATGAACACGGTGGGACCGGCGATCAGTTTGCGGACCTCATGCTGCGACTTGCCGCAGAACGAGCAGTAAAGCGTATTTTTGGAATCGCCGGATTTGTTATTCATAACCGCTCCTATTCCCGCGCGGGGGAACTTCTCCATACCTTGCGACCGGACAGGCAGACCCCGGCACGCCGCAGATGACCACTCCCCCCGGGGGCTGGGAGCGCACCTGCGCGCGCGCCCCCCTGTGCAGATTATTCAGCAGGCTTTGACGCAACGTTACGACGGACCACTTCATCCACAATGCCGAATGCCTGCGCTTCCTCCGCCGACATGTAGCTGTCACGCTCCAGCTTGCGCTCGATTTCCTCAAGCGTGCGGCCGGTGTGTTCGTTGTAGATTTCGTTCAGGCGCTTGCGGATGGTCAGGATTTCCTGGGCCTGGATCTCGATGTCGCTGGCCTGTCCCTGTGCCCCGCCCGAAGGCTGGTGCACCATCACGCGGGAATTGGGCAGGGCGAAGCGCCGCCCCTTCTCGCCACCCGCGAGCAGGAGCGAGCCCATGGACGCCGCCTGCCCGATGCACACCGTGCTGACGGGGGAGCGGATGTACTGCATGGTATCATAGATCGCAAGCCCCGCCGACACCACACCACCGGGGCTGTTGATGTAGAACGAGATTTCCTTCGTCGGGTTCACGCTTTCCAGATAGAGCAGCTGCGCCGACACCACGGCCGCGACCTGATCATAGACCGGCCCGGTCAGAAAAATGATCCGTTCCTGCAGAAGGCGGGAATAGATGTCGAATGCCCGTTCCCCGCGGGAGGTCTGTTCAACCACCATGGGTACCAGAGCGTTATTGAAGATCTCCACGGGATCCCGATCCCTCATAGCCATATTCCCGATCCTGAAAGGCAAGGGCGGAGGCCACGCGGGCTACCCGGCGGGAGACGCACGGACAGCCACAACGCAGCCGGGCCCTTCCCGGTTACTTATGACAAAATAGAGACAAACACGCCAGATACCACCCCACCCCCGTCATTTTGCCACGAACGGGGTGACAAACCATGCCTGTGCGCCTGCCCGCAAACACATACGGCGCACGGAAGGGGAGCCTTCCGCGCGCCGCATGCGCTACCTATGTGCAAGAAGCGGATCAGACGTCAGCTTCCGGCATTTCGGCCAGTTCTTCCGGCGTCACGTCCTTGTCCTCGACCTTGGCCAGCTCGACGATGTAGTCGATGACCTTGTTTTCGAAGATGGGGCCGCGCAGCCCGTCAACCGCCTGCGGGTTCTTGGAGAAATATTCGAACACGGCCTGTTCCTGGCCCGGATAGCGCGAAGCCTCGGCGCGCACGGCGTGCACGATTTCGTCCTGCGTCACGGTGATGTTGTTCACCCGGCCAATCTCGGCCAGCAGCAGGCCCAGCTTCACGCGGCGCTCGGCAATCTTGCGATAGTCGGCGCGCAGCGTGTCCTCGTCCTTGTCCTTGTCTTCCTCATCCAGGCGGCCGGCCTTGCGGTCTTCCTCGATCCGGTTCCAGATCTGGCTGAACTCGGCCTCGACCATGCCCGGAGGGGCCTCGAAGTCGGTCTTTTCCGCCAGCCTGTCCAGCAGTTCGCGCTTCAGGCGCAGGCGGGAAAGCTGCTCGTATTCCTGACCGACCTGCTTGGTGATCAGTTCACGCACCTGCTCCAGCCCCTCGAAGCCGAGCTTCTTGGCCAGTTCGTCATCGATCTTGGCTTCAACCGGACGCTTCAGCTCCTTGACCTTGATGTCGAAGTTCGCTTCCTTGCCCGCCAGGTGCTCCGCGCCGTAATCGGCGGGGAAGGTCACGGTGATCACCTTTTCGTCACCGGCCTTCATGCCCACGATCTGCTCGGCAAAACCGGGGATGAAGCCAGCGCCACCCAGTTCGACATTCACGTCGTCGGCGGAGCCGCCTTCAAAGGCCGTGCCGTCAATCTTGCCGACGAAGTCCACCGTCACCACATCGCCATCGGCGGCGGGACGGTCTTCCTCGACCTTCTCGAACTCACGCTGGCGGCCTGCGATTTCTTCCAGCGCCTTGTCCACCGTCTCGGCATTCACCTCGGCCTTGAGGCGCACGAGCGACAGCGTGGACAGGTCGGGAATGGTGATTTCGGGCAGAAGCTCGAACGCAACGGTAAAGACCAGGTCGGCCTTGCTGCCCGGCTCGCTACCCGATACCAGATCCACCTGGGGCTGCATGGCAGGACGCAGGCCACGCTCGTCCAGCAGGGTGCGGGTCGCCTCGCTGACAACCTGCTCCAGAACCTCGCCCTGAACAGATTCGCCAAAACGCTGCTGCAGGATGCTCATCGGCACCTTTCCGGGGCGGAAGCCCGGCAGCTTCATGGACTGTCCAACTTCTTTCAGGCGCGCGGTGCGCTTGCTCTCGATTTCCGCGGCAGGCACCGTAACGGTAAACCCGCGCTTCAGGCCATCGGAAAGCGTTTCAGTAACCTGCATCTGCCAGGCCATCCTCTCGGTCAGAACGTATCAAAGAACGCAAGAGGCCGCTTGGGCCACCACGTCTGTTCGCATAACGCGACTTGCCGGGATCTTGGTACGGGCGGAGGGACTTGAACCCCCACGACTTGCGTCACCAGAACCTAAATCTGGCGTGTCTGCCAATTCCACCACGCCCGCACAGTGCCCAGGCTGTAAGCGCGCGGCTTTAGCGCACCATTCGCCATGGGGCAAGGTCCCGACACGCAGGAAAAGGTGTTTTCAGCCCAAAACTTTTTGCGCCAGGGCCTCCGCCCGCGCCCGCGCGGCCCCCACATGGCGGTCAAAGTCCTCGGCTACCGGCCATGCCCCCGCATGCAGCGCCGCGTCACCATGCAGCCAGACCCCGGCACATGCCGCCTCCCACCGGGGCATGCCGGCGGCCAGCAGCGCGGCGATGATTCCCGTCAGCGTATCACCCGACCCCGCCGTGCCCAGCATGGGGGTGGCATGGTCGTTTATGGCGATACGGCCATCGGGACTGGCGATGATGGTGTCCGGCCCCTTCAGCACGGTCACCGCCCCGGTGCGGGCGGCGGCATTGCGGGCGGCGGTGAGCCGGTCCGGCCCCGGCCGGCCGAACACGCGCGAGAACTCGCCTATATGCGGCGTGATGATGGCCGCCCCCTCCAGCCGCTGCGGCGCCCCGGCGGCCATGCTGAAGGCCCCCGCATCGGCAATGACATCCCGCCTCGCCCGGACCAGTGCCGGAAAGGTGGCCGCCACTTCCGCCACCGACAGGCCGGGACCACACACCCATGTGCGGCGGCGCGAATCCTCCAGCAACTGTGCCAGCGGGCCGGAATCCACGATCAGCCCGGCAGGCGCGGTCATGCGGTAGATCCCGGCGCTCTCCCCCACCGCCAGCCGGACAAGCCCGGCACCCGCGGCCCGGGCGCCTGCGGCGGACAGGCGGGCGGCGCCGGGCATTTCCGCCCCCCCGCAGATGCTGACGACACCCCGGCTGTATTTATAGCTGTCCACCCCACAGGCGGGCGGCCGCCACAGGCCGGGTTCGTTGTGCCAGGTCCGAATCGGCACGGTGGCCACCGCGGCTTCCGGTATGCCGATATCCGCCACGATCACCCGCCCGCACAGCGTACGCCCCGGCAGCAGCAGGTGGCCGGGCTTGCGGCGGCAGAACGTGACCGTCAGTCCGGCCGCCACCGCGTGGCCGCGCACGGCCCCCGTCGCCCCGTCAACGCCGGTTGGCATGTCGATGGCGACAAGCCGGGGAGCCGCACCCAGCACTGCCGCGATGTCCGCCCCCACGTCCCGGCTCAGCCCCGCGCCGAACACCGCATCGACCACCAGGTCGAAACGCGCGGCACTCTCCGCCGTGAACGGCACGACGGGGCCGCGCCACGCTGCCGCTGCCGCCGCCGCGTCCCCGCCCGGACGGGGGGCTGCCGGCATGGCGACCGAGACCGGCCAGCCGTGCTCCGCCAGCCTGCGTGCCGCAACGTAGCCATCGCCACCATTATTGCCCGGCCCGCACAGCACCAGCACCCGGCACGGACGGGTATGCTGGCGTATGGCGCGCGCAACGGCGCGGCCCGCGCTTTCCATTAATGTGGCCACCGGCACATGCACGCTGGCCGCAGCGTCAATCCGCGCCATTTCAGCCGGCGCGGGCAGCAACAGGTGGCGCGCGATGGCACCGGAAGGTTGATTGTCAGGCATGTCCGCCCCCTTTATGGCAACTCCGGCCATGTCAGTGCCCTTGCACATGATGCAGGAATGGGGAAACAAGCACCCTGCATCTTGCCTGTGGCACTATGACCGTTTTCCTTAACCCTACCCCCGCAAGGAGGCTTCATGTCCCTGTCCATAGTCTGGAGCCTTGTGCTCGCCCTTCATATTACCGCCATGGCGACATGGGTTGGCGGCATGATCTACGCGGCCTTCGTGCTCAGGCCCAGCCTGGGGCTGCTGGACCCGACGCAGCGCGCCTCGGTCCACCTGCAGACGCTGAACCGCTTTTTCCGCATCGTCTGGCATACCATGCCCATGGTCCTGGTGACGGGATGGCTGCTGATCTATCATGATGGCGGCTTCGCGGTCGTGCCATGGCCGATCAACCTCATGCAGCTTTTCGGCCTGATCATGGCTGGCGTGTTCGCGCGCATCTATTTCGGCCCCTACCAGACGGCCCGCCGCGCGCTGCGTCCCAGGCCGGGCGTGTTCGACTCGATCCGCTCGCTGGTCATGCTCAATGCCGGACTGGGCGTGCTGACCATCATCACCGCCTGCCTGGCGCATCCGTTCTGAAATTGCGGGGGCGTATCCTCACGCCCCCTTGATTTCCGTTGCAAAGATGGATAGGCACAGGGAATGTGGCGCCTGAGGGGCCTGTCCCCGCGTGTCACACTCCCCTTCCCTGCATTGCTGCAGGTACATCAGGGACGGCAGCCTGATACAGCGCGACACGGTGGCAATCGGACGGGGCCATATTCATCTGCTGATACGTTCGAGAGTAATTTGAGCGCCAAAAAAACTTCCTCCGCCCCGGCCCGTCCCGCGAAAAAGGCGGTGACCGCATCCCCTGCCACCAGCACGGACGGGGCCGTAACGCCTGACGCGCCTGCCGCAGACGCGGAACCCGAACAGGCCCAGCCCCTGTTTTCCGAACTTGGCCTGTCCGAGCCCATCCAGCGCGCGATTGATGAGATGGGATACCGTCATCCCACCCCCATCCAGGCACAGGCCATTCCCTATGTGCTGATGGGCCGCGACGTGCTGGGGGTTGCCCAGACCGGCACGGGCAAGACCGCGTCCTTCACCCTGCCGATGCTTGAAATCCTGCAGGGTTCACGCGCGCGGGCGCGCATGCCGCGTTCGCTCATACTGGAACCCACGCGCGAACTGGCGTTGCAGGTGGCGGAGAATTTCGTCAATTACGGCAAGCACCTCAAGCTGACCCATGCGCTGCTGATCGGTGGCGAGAGCATGGCCGAGCAGAAGGAAGTGCTCAACCGTGGCGTGGACGTGCTGATCGCCACGCCCGGCCGCCTGATCGACCTGTTCGAACGCGGGGGCCTGCTGCTGACCCAGACGAAGCTGCTGGTGATCGACGAAGCCGACCGCATGCTTGACATGGGCTTCATCCCCGACATCGAGAAGATCGTGAGCATGCTCTCACCGCTGCGCCAGACGCTGTTCTTCTCCGCCACCATGGCACCCGAAATCCGCCGCCTGGCCGATGCATTCCTGCGCAACCCCAAGGAGATCACGGTCAGCCGTCCCTCCTCCGTCGCCTCCACCATCGAGACCGGGCTTGCCATTGTCGATGCCAAGGACAAGCGCCGCGCGCTGCGCAAGCTCCTGCGCGAAGCGGACATGCAGAACGCCATCGTGTTCTGCAACCGCAAGCGCGATGTGGACGTTCTGTGCAAATCCCTGATCAAGCACGGGTTTTCCGCTGGTGCGCTGCATGGTGACCTGGCGCAGTCCGTGCGGTTCTCCACCCTTGAGGCGTTCAAGAGCGGGGAGCTGAAAATCCTGGTCTGTTCCGATATCGCGGCACGCGGGATTGATATCGGCGGCCTGTCGCATGTGTTCAATTTCGACCTGCCGTTCCATGCCGAGGACTACGTTCACCGAATCGGCCGCACCGGCCGTGCGGGCCGCACCGGCCACGCCTACAGCCTTGCCACCCCCGATGAGGAAGCACTGGCCCAGGCGATCGAGAAACTGACGGGCAAACCCATCCCGAGAATCGAGGTCAAGGGCGTGGACAATCTGCAATGGTCTGACGAGCCGCGCAGCACGAATGGCCGCCGCAAATCGCGCAAGAACAACGCGGACACGGCAGCAGCCACACCGGCAGCTCCCGCTCCCACCACGCCAGCCGCTGTGGCGGACGAGCCGCCCCGCAGGGGCCGCAGGCAGGCAGCAGCCACAGCCGCCCCCGCCCCCGCCACCAGTACGCCCCTGCGGCGTGAACGTGAGGCCGGACTGCTGCCCGCGGCACCCGACCAGCCGATTACCGGATTCGGGGAGGACATGCCTGCCTTCATGCGCCTGCCCCGGCGGGAAAAGCCCGTTATCGCGGCAGACGAATAAGCCGTATCCCGCAAGCGATCACGGTTATGGAAAACGTAACAGCCAGCGCCATCCCCGTGGTGGCGCTTGGCAATGATGGGGATGGTCTGGCCCGGACCCCGGCGGGCATGCTGTTCGTGCCCGGCACCGTGCCAGGAGATGAAATCCTGCTGGCCAGCCAGACAGCAACCCACGGCACGCTGGAGCGTGTCGTCTCCCCCGGCCCCGCGCGTGTAGCACCGCCCTGCCCCCTGTTTGGTAGCTGTGGCGGTTGCCGCCTGCAGCACATGGCGCTGCCCGCCATCATGGACTGGAAAGCCGGGCGGGTGGTCGAAGCACTGCGCCATGCGGGGTTTGACTCCGTTCCCACGCCACAGACCCGGCAGGTCAGCCCCCATGGCAGGCGGCGGGTCGATCTGGCCTTCCGCCGCGCGGGGCGTGAAATCGTGCTGGGCCTGCATCGCCGCCGGGGCGATGTGGTGGACATGACGGCCTGCACCCTGCTGGACCCGACACTGCTGGCCCTGCTGCCGCCGCTGCGCACCATGCTGCATTCCCTGCCCGCCGTGCATGCGGGGGGTGACATACAGATCAACCTGCTTGACAGCGGCCCTGACCTGCTGATTGCAATGGATGGCACGCCCGATACCAATGACCGGCGCATCCTGGCCGAATTCAGCCGGGCGCACGGGATCGCCCGCATTTCCCTGCGTGCCCGACCGCCCGAGACGCTGGCCCTGACGGGACCGGTCTTCCATCATTTTGATGGAACGCGCGTGGTCCCGCCGCCCGGCGCCTTCCTCCAGCCCGCGCGGGAGGGGGAAGAGGCCATCAGGCAGGCCGTTCTGGCCGGCCTACCGCGCAAGGGGCTGAAGGCCGGGATTATCGAACTGTATGCGGGCTGTGGCACGCTGTCCTTCGCGCTGGCGATGCAGGCAAAGGTCCATGCCTATGAAGGTGACCGCCCGGCCTTTGCCTGCCTGAAACAGGCCAGCGGCGGCACCCGCGTGCTACCCGCCCTGCGCGACCTGAACCGCCAGCCGGTCATGGCCACCGAACTGGCCAAGAGTGCCGCCGTGGTGCTGGACCCGCCCCATGCGGGGGCTGGTGCGCAGGTGGCCCAGATTGTGACGGGCAGGCCGCGCTGTGTGATTTATGTAAGCTGCAACCCGGCCGCACTCCAGCGTGACCTGACACCCCTGCGGCAGGCAGGCTACCGGCTGGACAGCCTGACGGTGATTGACCAGTTCCTGTGGTCAGCCGAGGTTGAAGCCGTGTGTGTGCTCACACTTCCCGCTGCCCGGCCCCGGCGTTAAGGGCCGAACCACCATAACTTATTGATAGAAGTTTCCGGGTGCCGCTTTTTTTTAAAAAGGCGGTATTCTCTAAAGCTTTTTGAAAAAAGCTTCACCAAAAACTTCCATCCATTTTTCCATTAAACGTGGAAGCTTTCCCCGCAGCCGCAGCGCCCCTTTTCGTTGGGATTGCTGAAGGTAAAGCCGGATTCAAGCTGCCTGACTTCATAATCCATGACCGAGCCGATCAGGAACAGCGTGGCCTTGCGGTCCACCAGCAGGGTCACACCCTTGTCCACCACCACTTCATCCCCCGGGCCGGGCTGCTCCACAAAGCTCATGTCATAGGCATGGCCGGAACAGCCCTTGGTGGAAATGGCAATGCGCAGCAGGTGGCCCGCATGATTGGTCTGGTACAGCTTTTCCAGCCGCTGGGCCGCCCGGTCCGTCATGGTCAGAAGCGGGGGCAGCGCACGACGCGGCGCGGATCTGGTGGCAACTGGCGTGTTCGGTTCGGTCGTCATGGCACATGCCCCTGCTGGGTTCAGAACATATTCAGGGAAAGGCGCGCATCCTCGCTCATGCGCGACATATCCCATGGCGGCTCCCACACGATCTCGACCGTGGCGGACGTGACCGTATCAAGCTTTTCCACGGCTTCCTTGACCTGCGCGGGCAGTTCCTGCGCGCTGGGGCAATTGGGGGCCGTAAGGGTCATCTCGACCTTGACGGTACCATCATCATGCAGGTCGATGGCGTAAATCAGGCCAAGTTCATAGATGTTGACCGGAATTTCCGGGTCATACACGGTGGCGATGGCGGCGATGATCGTGTCCTCATCCGGGGAAGTGGATGAGCCTGCGCCTTCGGCCGGTTTTTCACCATCGGGGGTCCAGGCGGATACGGGCGGCGTTTTGCCAGCCACGTCCCCTTCGGCCTCAAGGGAGAAATGCCCGGCTCCCTCCGCCATGCCACTGGCAGGCGCTACCTGATTTTTCTCGTCCATGAGACCTTCACCTGTCTTTTTCATCATTGAGCATCTCGGTCAGCGCCGACCAGGGCAGCATGGCGCAGCGGATGCGCGAGCGATGCTGGTGGAGGGGCGCGAAAACCGACAGCTCCCCCAGCCCCTCCGGGGCAATGCCCGTTTCAACCGCTGCGACAAGTTCCGCCTGCAACCGGCTGACCTGTGCACGCCCCTGCCCCGTCACCCGTTCGGCCATCAGGTCGGCTGATGCGGCGCAGATCGCACATCCTCTCGTTTCATGTCTTAATGTAGCAATCCGCCCCTGCGTATCAACCATGGCGTGCAGTTTTACCCGGTCACCACAAAGCGGGTTGCCGCCCTGACCATGCAGCGGCGCATCAGGCAGGTCGCCCGCATGGCGGGGGCTTTTTGCCCGCTCCAGTACCACGGAGCGGTACAGATCATCCTGTGCCATCACATCATCAGACAAAAAAGCCGCGTATCTGTTCCAGCGTGGCGGCCAGCGTGGCGATTTCCTCGGGCGTGGTATAGATGCCAAAGCTGGCACGCGCGGTAGCACTCACCCCCATCCGGCGCATGAGCGGTTCCGCACAGTGATGGCCCGCGCGCACCGCAATGCCGTTACGGTCCAGCAGGGTTGCGATATCATGCGGGTGGACATCGGCCATGGTGAATGAAATCACCCCGCCGCGCTGCGGCGCGGTACCGATCACCTTCAGTCCCTGCACCTGGCCCAGCATTTCCAGCGCATAGGCGGTCAGGGCGTCCTCATGCGCGCCGATCGCATCGAAGCCGATGGATTCGATATAGGCAAGGGCGGCACCCAGCCCGATGGTCTCGATGATGGCGGGGGTGCCCGCCTCGAATTTATGCGGCACATGCGCCCAGGTGGACCGCTCGAACGACACGGTGGAAATCATGTCCCCCCCGCCCAGGAACGGCGGCATGGCCTCCAGCAGTTCGCGCCGCGCCCACAGCACGCCAATCCCGGTCGGTCCATACAGCTTGTGACCGGTCACGACATAGAAATCGGCATCCAGCGCGCTCACGTCCACCCGACGGTGCACGGCAAGCTGGCTGCCATCAAACAGGACCTTCGCCCCCGCCGCATGCGCCATGTCGGCAATGGCGCGGGCATCGGTGATCGTGCCCAGCACGTTAGACATATGGGTGATGGCCACCAGTCCCACCCTGCCATCGGACAGGGTGCGGGCCAGCGCGTCCATGTCCAGCGCGCCGTCATCGGTAACGGGTGTTACGCGCAGTTCAATGCCGGTGCGGTCACGCAGCATCTGCCACGGCACCAGGTTGGCATGGTGCTCCATTTCCGAAACCACCACCGCCTGTCCCGGCCGGAGCATGGAGCCGTAGGAATGGGCGACCAGATTGATGGCCTCGGTACTGTTGCGGGTGAAAACGATTTCCTCACGCGCATTGGCCCCGAGGAATTTTGCCACCTGGTCCCGCACGCCTTCATAGGCTTCGGTCGTGCGTTCGCTCATCCAGTACAGGCCACGGTGGATGTTGGCGTACTGGGTGCGCATGGTCTCGGCCATGCAGTCGATCACCTGCCGGGGCTTCTGGGCGGAGGCGGCACTGTCAAGAAAGACGAGATCCTTGCCATGCACCTTTTCCGACAGGATGGGAAAGTCATCACGCACATGGCGCAGGCTGTCCGCCGCCCTGCCGGGGCGGGTCAGTATCTGGTCCATCACACGATCTCCCGCTTCCACCAGGACTCGACCGTCAGGTTGAGGCTGTCCTTGAGCCGCTGGTCATCAATCAGGTCCACCACGTCATGCAGGAAGGCGCGGATCAGGATGGAACGGGCCACGTCGCCCGAAATACCCCGGCTGCGCAGGTAGAACAGCTGGTCCTCATCCAGGGCGCCTACCGTGGCGCCATGGCTGCATTTCACGTCATCGGCGTAGATTTCCAGCTCCGGCTTGGCGTCGATTTCGGCCTGATCGGACAGCAGCAGCGCCTGGTTCATCTGGTAGCCGTCGGTCTTCTGGGCAATCCGGTCAACGTGGATCTTGCCCTGGAACACCCCGTGCGCCTGCCCGGACAGGACATTCTTCACCGTCTGGCGGGAGATGCAGTCCGGGGCGGCATGGGTGATGACACTGGTCAGGTCGCCATGCTGCCGGCCGGTCAGCAACTGCGCGCCATTCACATGCACGCAGGCCCGGGCGGCCGTCAGCGCCGCATGCACTTCATGCCGCGACAGGCTGGCCCCCAGCGTAAGGGTAAAGCTGTCATACAGCCCCGCCGCCGCGATGCGGGCGTGGCTGACCGCAAGATGGACGGCTTCCTGCCCTTCCACCTGAACGCGCGCATGCGACAGGTGGCCGCCCCCGGCCACCGTAATGTCGTACAGCGGATTATGAAGGTAGAAGCCCTGCCCCGCCGCCGCGTCAAGCAGGGCAAGCCTGCCGCCCTTCTCCACCACAATGCTGTGGCGGGGGTGGAAGGATATGGGGGCCCCGTCCGCCGCCACCCCGATGCTGGCCAGCAGCAGGCAGCCCGCATCCACCCCTTCGGGTACGACCAGCACCAGCCCGTCATGGGCCAGTACGGTGTTGAGCGCGGTCGTGACATCGCCCGCGGGGTCGATATCATCGCCAATGCGGCCTTCGGCGGCAAAGGTGGAAACCCTTACCCCCGTGGGCAGGCGCGAACGCGCGGCATCGAAATGGCCGTTGACGAACACCACACGCGGCGCCGCCGCACCCAGGCCGGATACGGTCTCGATTTCCGCCAGCAGGGCATCGACCGCGGACGGGTCAACATCCTGTGTTGCCGCGGCAAACGCCACACCGGCCAGCGCGCGCAGGCTGGTATATTTCCATGCCTCCACACCCGCCCGAGGCAGGCCCGCCTGCCGCAGGAAATCAGCGGCGCGGCGCCGTGCCGCACTGCTCTTTACATCACCCCGGTCGAGAAAGGCGGACGCATTGACCCCGACCGGTGCAATGGCGTTCACGCCGCCTCCGACAGGAACTGGGCATAGCCCTGCGCTTCAAGCTGCCTGGCCAGTTCCGGGCCACCGCTGTGGATGATGCGGCCCTTCGCCATGACATGGATACGGTCGGGCACGATATAGTCCAGCAGGCGCTGGTGATGGGTGATGACCAGGGCCGAGAAATCAGGTGAGCGCAGGGAATTGACCCCTTCGGCCACGATGCGCAGGGCATCGATGTCCAGCCCGCTATCCGTCTCGTCC
This sequence comes from Komagataeibacter rhaeticus, assembly GCF_003207855.1. GTDB lineage: Bacteria > Pseudomonadota > Alphaproteobacteria > Acetobacterales > Acetobacteraceae > Komagataeibacter > Komagataeibacter rhaeticus. The sequence continues at coordinate 81,840 of NZ_NKTZ01000002.1, forward strand.
AGAATGGCGAAGGACGGCTGGAGCATGCGCATCTGCAGCACTTCGTTGCGCTTCTTCTCACCCCCCGAGAAGCCGACATTCACATTGCGCTTGAGCATCTCGTCCGACATGGACAGGTGCTTGGTCTCCTTGCGCACGGCTTTCAGGAAGGCCACGGCGTCCAGTTCATCCATCCCGCGCGCGCGGCGCACGGCATTGACGGCGGTGCGCAGGAAATTGGCGTTGTTCACGCCCGGCAGTTCAACCGGGGCCTGAAACGCAAGGAACAGGCCAAGGGCCGCGCGCTCTTCGGGTTCCAGAGCCAGCAGGTCCTGCCCCTTGAAGGTGGCGGACCCGCCGGTCACCTCATAATCCTCCCGCCCGGCCAGCACGTAGGACAGGGTGGACTTGCCCGAGCCGTTCGGCCCCATGATGGCATGGACCTCGCCTGCCGGAATTTCCAGGTCAACGCCGCGCAGGATTTCCTTGGGCGTCCCCTCGTCCGAGATGCGGGCGCACAGGCCGTTGATGCTTACGAATTGCTTGCTCACGTTTTTCAATCCCTGTTAGCCCACGCTGCCTTCTAGGCTGATCTGCAGAAGCTTCTGGGCTTCCACCGCGAATTCCATCGGCAGTTCCTTGAGAACGTCCTTGCAGAATCCGTTCACGATCAGCCCCACCGCGTCTTCTTCGGACAGGCCGCGCTGGCGGCAGTAGAACAGCTGGTCTTCCGATATCTTGGAGGTCGTCGCCTCATGCTCCACACGCGCGGACATGTTGCGGCTTTCGATATAGGGCACGGTATGCGCCCCGCAGCGATCCCCGATCAGCAGGCTGTCACACTGGGTGAAGTTGCGCGCGCCCGATGCCCTGGGCATCATCCGCACCAGGCCACGATACGTGCTGTCGGACTGGCCCGCGCTGATGGTCTTGGCGATGATGGTCGAGCGCGTGTTGCGCCCGATATGGATCATCTTGGTACCGGTATCGGCCTGCTGGTGGTTGTTGGTCACGGCAACGGAGTAGAACTCCCCAACCGCCCCCTCGCCCTGCAGGATGCAGGACGGGTATTTCCACGTAATGGCGGAGCCGGTTTCCACCTGCGTCCATGAAATCTTGGATCGTGCGCCCCGGCACGCCCCGCGCTTGGTCACGAAATTATAGATGCCGCCGCGGCCGTTCTCGTCACCGGGGTACCAGTTCTGCACGGTGGAATACTTGATCGACGCATCTTCCATCGCCACCAGTTCCACCACGGCGGCATGCAGCTGGTTCTCGTCGCGCATCGGTGCCGTGCAGCCTTCAAGGTAGGAAACGGACGCCCCGTCCTCCACCACGATCAGCGTGCGTTCGAACTGCCCGGTATTGCGCGCATTGATGCGGAAATAGGTGGACAGTTCCATCGGGCAGCGCACGCCTTTGGGCACAAACACGAAGGAACCGTCGGTAAACACGGCGGCATTCAGCGCGGCGTAGAAGTTGTCGGTAACCGGCACCACGCTGCCCAGGTATTTGCGCACCAGTTCGGGATGTTCCTGCACCGCTTCGGAAATGGGGCAGAAGATCACGCCGGCTTCCTGCAATGTCTTGCGGAAGGTGGTGGCGACGGAAACACTGTCGAACACCGCATCCACCGCGACCGGCGGCCGGGCTTCCTGGCCCTCGGGCACTTCCACACCGGCCAGCATGGCCTGTTCGTGCAGCGGGATACCCAGCTTTTCGTAGGTGCGCAGCAGTTCGGGGTCGACTTCATCCAGCGATTTGGGGCCGGGCTTCTTACGCGGTGCCGCGTAGTAATGCACATCCTGATAGTCGATGGGCGGGTAACTGACCTTCGCCCATGTCGGCTCGCGCATTTCCAGCCATGAACGATAGGCCTTGAGCCGCCATTCCAGCATCCATTCCGGCTCGTTCTTACGCGCCGAAATCAGGCGAATCGTCTCTTCATTCAGGCCCTTGGGGGCGATATCCATCTCGATATCGGTCTCGAACCCCCATTTATAGGTGTTCTGGCCCAGGGTTTCGACCGTCTTGCGGGTCTCGGCTACTGCCGGCATGTGTCTCTCCTCCCCTGAATTCAGGCCGTGGCCACGGGGCCACCGGGCGCGGACGGGACACGCAGCCCCCCCAGCCGGTCACCGACGGTATGATTCTTCATGTCGGACAGCATGATGACCGACAGGGCATTGCGGATGGCGGTGTTGACCAGATCCCACTCCCCACCCAGCCCGCAGGTGGAACGGGCATCACAGTCGCCCCCGTCCACGCAGGTGGTGAGCGAAATCGGGCCGTCAATCGCCTCGATCACGGCGGCGATCGATATTTCCTCCAGCGGGTGGGCCAGCCGGTAGCCGCCGCGCGCGCCGCGCTGGGAGGTCACGATTCCCTGGGTGGCCAGTATCTTGAGCACCTTTGCCACGGTCGGCTCGGGAATTCCCGTCGAACGCGACAGGACAGGCGAGGTCGTGACCTTCTTCCTTCTGCCCCAGCCGGACCAGCGCCACGACGGCATAATCGGTCAGTTTCGACAGTTTCAGCATTACGCTCTCCCGTACATCCGGCCCGGCATTTCTAATTGGACCGAAACAGTACTGTTTCCTGAAGTTTCAGATGGGCTACCAGCAGCGCGCCGTCAAGTCCAATCGTGCCACACAAAATAGTCCTACCCGATCCCGGTTCCGAATATCAGCTGCAATAACATGGAAAGCCCACATCCGGCCAGAAAGCCCACCAGCGTGCCATTCAGCCGGATATACTGCAGATCCTTGCCCACGCGCAGCTCCAGCCGGTCGCTCAGGCTGGCCGCGTCCCATCCGTTGACCACCGAGTAAATAAACCGCGACATCCGGTCGCGCAGGAAGGGCAGGCTGCCCATCACCATGCCGCGCGCGCCATCTTCCACCCGCCTGCGCATGGTGGGGTCGTGATACATCTGCTCCGACAGGCGCTGCAGCGCGTCGCGCACCAGGGTGGCAACCCAGCTGGCCTCGCCCCTGCGGGTATCCTCCTCGATCAGGCGGCGCAGGCGATGCCAGACATCGCTGCTCCAGCCGCGCACGCTGTCATGGGTCAGCACGCCCTTCACGGCATCGGTAATCTCGCCCCGGCGCACGGGGTCCTGCTCGATCCGGTCGATCTCGGAACGGACCCAGGTGGTGAAGCCCTCACGCAGTTCTGAATTCTGCGGGTCGATGCGGTCCAGTTCCTGCCCCGCGGCCAGCAGCACCTTGGTGGCGATCGAACCGCCAATGGCCCACCCCAGCACGCGCCCGCCCTGTTCGCGCACCCGGTCCTCGATCATGGCGCGCAGGGCCGGCTCCTTGGCCTTGATGCCTTCCTTCAGGCGGGAAAGCAGGAAGGACAGCACTTCCTGATGGCAGTCGCCCTCCACCATCGCGCGCAGGCTGCGGGTCACGATGGGGGCGATCTCCTCCCCGCCCAGCAGGGTGGGCAGCATGCCGGCAATGGCGGAACTGGCCCGCCCGTCCTCCAGCCGGTCCAGCACATGCGGCACGGAACCCAGCACGGCGCGGTTGACCATATCCGCCGTTTCCGGTTCCTGCAGAATGTTCCCGATAAGCGAAGGCAGGTCGATGCGGCTGAAGGCGGCCTCGACCTCCTTTTCGGTAAATACGTTGTTGGAGACAAAGCGCCCCAGGGCCTGCGCCAGGCGCTCTTTCTGCGCGGGCAGGATGGCGGTGTGCGGAATCGGCAGGCCCATCGGCCTGCGGAACAGCGCGGTCACGGCAAACCAGTCGGCCAGTCCCCCCACAACCCCCGCCTTGGTGCCCGAACGCAGGATCTCAAGCCACGGCCGGTCCGCCAGCCACCCCATCTGGGGCAGGGCGTAGCCTGCAACCGTAAGGCCCGCCATGGCCGCGAGCAGCCCCGTTGCGGACCGCTTGTAGCGCAGCAGTACGCGCCGCGCGTCCTGGTCCGTCTGTGGAATACCGTTCATGAAGTCCCTGATACCATTGTCTCCGCGCCAGCCCAAGCAACACTCGGTGCGTCATGCCAAATAGGTGTGAAATATGTGGGAACACATTGCGGGCGGCCCCCGAACATGGGATTTGAAAAAACATGACGACCTTCCATGACAGGACAACACGATGACCGAAGCCGCTGCCCGGAATGTGTCCGCCCTTCTGCAACAGGCCAGCCGGCTGGTGGCCAGCCATGACGAGACCGCATCCGGCAGTCCCGTCATGGCGCTGGCCCGCCATATCGGGCGGCAGATGGCGGCGGGCACCCTGCCCATGGACCAGGTGGAGGAAATCGTGCGCCTGCTGCGCGACCGGGCCTTTGCCGGCCGCGCGCACCACATCGCCACCTATCTTGACGGCCCTGACGAGCAGGCGGTGACCGCGCGCATGCACGCCGTGGCCCGGCGCATCGTCCAGCCCGACCCCGATGACAGCCCCGTGCCCATCGCGCGCTTCCGCGCCGCCATCGAACGCAGCCGCTTCGCCGCCGTGTTCACCGCCCATCCCACCTTCGCGCTGGCCAACCCGGTGTACGAAGCGCTGGCCGAACTCGCCTCCACCAATCCCGCCGCGCCGCCCGCCCATGTTCCCTCCTTCCTCACCCATCGCCGCGTGGGGCCGCCCACGCTGGATGAGGAGTTCACCCTGGCCACCCAGGCCATCATGCGCGGGCGCACGGCGCTGGACCGGCTGAACGCCATTCTTTTGTCCGAGGCCCGGACCCACTGGCCCCAGCTCTGGTCCACGCTGGTGCCGCGCCCCATCATCATGACCAGCTGGGTCGGGTACGATACCGATGGCCGCACCGATATCGGCTGGTGGGACACGCTGCGCCTGCGCCTGCGCATGAAGCAGCTCCAGCTTGGCCGCCTGCACGACCAGATTAAGGATACCCCTGTCGCCAACGACCTGCTGACGCGCGTCAGCGCCGCGCTGGACGCGGTTGGCGCCCAGATCACCGCCTGCCCCACCGGGCCGGAACCGGAAGCCATCTCCCGCTTTGCCGATGTGCTGATCAACCGCAGCACGGAAGCCCTGACCAGCAGCAACGACCTGGCCGCCACCTTCAGCGAGGCGATCGACGCCGCCTCCCCCGAGGATAAAATGACCCTCGCCGTGGCGCGCGCGGGTTTCATGGCGCACGGGCTGTCGGCCGCCCACACGCATACCCGCCTGAATGCCACGCAGCTGCACAACATCGCCCGCCAGCGGCTGGGCATTACCGACAGCCCGGACATCCCCGCCCAGCGCCGCGCGCTGATCAGCCGGATGAACGAGGCACTGGAAAACGTCACCCCGGTCGAGATCGACTTCGGCTCGCTGCTGATGGAACAGGCCAGCGCCGGGCGGCTTATGATGACCGTGCGCCAGATCCTGCGCCATATCGACCGCACCAGCCCCATCCGCTTCCTGATTGCCGAGACCGAGACCGGCTACACCCTGCTGACCGCGCTGTGGCTGGCGCGGCTGTACGGGGTGGAGGAGATGATCGAGATCTCGCCCCTGTTCGAGACACAGGAGGCGCTAGAAAATGGCGAGCAGATCATCGAGGAAGCCCTGCGCTCCCCCCACTGGCGCGCCTACCTGCAGCGCACGCGCAAGCTCAGCCTGCAGTTCGGCTTTTCCGACTCCGGGCGCTATGTCGGGCAGCTGGCCGCGACCTACCTGATCGAACGGCTGCGCATCAAGGTATGCGACCTGCTGCGCAAGTGGGATCTTGCCTTTGTCGAGGTGATCCTGTTCGACACGCATGGCGAGAGCATTGGCCGTGGCGCCCATCCGTGGCGGCTGGCGGACCGCTTTGACTACCTCTCCCCGCCCCATGCCCGCGCCCGCTACGCCCGCGCCGGAATCCAGATGCGTGAGGAAACCGCGTTCCAGGGCGGGGACGGCTATCTCCTGTTCGGTACCCAGCCCCTTGCGGACGCCACGGTCAGCATCATTGCCGAACATGCCTTCGCCGCCACACCGCTGGACCGTGACCCGGTATATGACGAACCGGATTTCTCGGCCGATTTCTTCTCCACCATCGCCAATGGCATGACCGGCCTGGTGGAAGACCCGGGCTATGCTGCGCTACTGGGTGCGTTCGGTCCTTCGCTGATCGACAAGACCGGCTCGCGTCCTTCCGCCCGGCAGAGCGATGCCTCGTCTACCGTTACGCGCATAAAGCACCCCAGCCAGCTGCGCGCCATTCCCAACAATGCCATCCTGCAGCAGCTGGCATGGTGCGCCAACACGTTGCAGGGGCTGGGCACGGCGGCGGCCCGCCACCCCGAAACATTCGAGAAATACCTGGCCGAAAGCCCGCGTTTCCGCCGTGCCATGGATTTTGCGGCGCATGCCCTGGCCCATTCCGACCATGGGGTGCTGCGCGGCGTGATCCGCCTGCTGGACCCCGACCTGTGGCTGGAACGCGCCACCACGCAAAGCGACCCTGCACGGCAGGAAGCGTGCCTGACCCTTATGCACGGGCTGGAAAACCTGGATTTCTGGGCCAGCACGCAGGCCATGTTCCGCCGCATCCAGTCCGACCACCTGGCCCTGCGCCGGGCCTGGCCCGACGCGCCACGCATGCAGCCCGATGAACTGCTGCTGCATGCCATCCGCATCGCGCTGATCGAACAGATCTGGCTGCATTCCACCAAGGTGCCCTATTTCTCCCCCCGCCATGCCTTCTCACGCGATATGCTGACACTGAAGGTGCTGTGCCTGGAAGTGCCGGGCGTGCTGGGCGAGCTTGAACAGATCTTCCCCTACCGCGCGGATAGCGGCTTCGACCTTGATTTCCACGAACCGCACGGACCAAGGCAGGAAGGCACCTATCGCCGCGAATATACCGAGATATTCGAACCCATGCAGCGCCTGTTCCAGATGGTGCGCGAGATCAGCACGGGGGTCATGCACCATGTCGGTGCCTTTGGCTGAACCGGCGGCAAAGGCGGCCCGCAACGGGTGGAAGGTCAGCGAACCGCCGCCGCCCCATGACGTGCCCCTGCCCCAGTCCGACACCATAAGGCGGGTGGTGGCGAACAATCCTGGCCCCATGACCGGCAATGGCACCAATAGCTGGCTGGTCGAACACCCCGGTGGCTGCGTGGTGATCGATCCCGGCAGCAATGACCCCGCCCATCTGGATGCGCTGGCAGCCGCCGCCGGCAGCCAGCCCGTTACCCACATCATCCTGACCCACACCCATCATGACCATCTTGATGGCGCCCGCCCGCTGGGGGCGCGGCTGGGTGTTCCGGTCTGTGGTTTTCATGCCAGCGCCGAGCCGGAATTCACGCCGGATATCGGCCTGCGTGATGGCGACAGGATTGCCGGCCTGCGCGTGCTGTACACGCCCGGCCATGCCAGTGACCATATCTGCCTTGAAACGCCCGATGGCATCATCCTGACCGGCGACCATGTGATGGGCTGGTCCACCACCATGATCCCGCCGGCCCCGTACGGCTCGGTCCGGCAGTTCCTGCATAGCATGGCCCTGCTGCGCGAGCGCCATGCCCGCCTGCTGCTGCCCGCCCACGGGCCAGCCATAACGCGGGTGGAAGAATGCATCGACGGTCTTGTGGCCCACCGTCAGGCGCGTGAGGAAAGCATCCTTGCCCTGATGCCCGCCAGTCCGCGCACGCTCGATGAAATCGTGGACGGCATGTACCACAACCTGCGCCCCGGCCTGCGCCGGGCGGCCCTGCTCAACCTGCAGGCCCATCTGGAAAAACTGGTGGAGGACGCAAAGGTCACGCGGCAGGGAGACCTGTGGATGAAAACCATTCCCTGAACCGCCAAAAAAAGGTTTTGGGTGCCCCCACTTTTCAGAAAAGCAGCGTTTCTCGAAGCTTTCTGGAAAAAGCCTCACCAAAAACTTTTATTCCCTTTTCATCAAAACGCTGCGCGGGCCGTCCTGCCGGCAGCATAAAAAAACCGGCCCCCTTGCAGGGGCCGGTCTTTTTTCAGGTGTTCCCGTTGGGGACAGATCAGGCGGACTGCGCCATGATCTCTTCCGCAACATTGCGGGGCACCGGGTCGTAGTGGTGGAACTGCATCGTGAAGGATGCACGGCCCTTGGTCATGGAACGCAGGTGCGAAATGTAGCCGAACATTTCCTTCAGCGGCACCATCGCACGGACCATGACGGTGGACCCGGCCGTTTCCTGGCTCTGGATCATGCCACGACGGCGGTTGAGGTCACCCACCACGTCACCCACGTGATCGTTGGGCGTGGTCACTTCCACGTCCATGATCGGCTCGAGGATGACCGGACCGGCCTTCTTCATGCCTTCACGGAAGCAGGCCTTGGCCGCGATTTCGAACGCCAGCGCCGAGGAGTCGACATCATGGTACTTGCCGTCCAGCAGCGTGAACTTGAAGTCCACCGTGGGGAAGCCAGCCAGCACGCCGGTGGAAGCCTGGGCCTGGATGCCCTTGTCCACGGCCGGGATGTATTCCTTCGGCACGGTGCCGCCCACGACCTTGTTCTCGAAGGTGATGCCTTCGTTCCGCTCGACCGGCGCGAACTCGATCTTCACTTCCGCGAACTGGCCCGACCCACCGGACTGCTTCTTGTGGGTGTAGGTCTCGGTATGTGCCTGGGTGATCGTCTCACGATAGGCCACCTGCGGCGCACCGATATTCGCATCCACGCCATATTCGCGGCGCAGGCGGTCGATGATGATGTCGAGATGCAGCTCGCCCATGCCGGACAGGATGGTCTGGCCGGTTTCCTGATCGGTCTTCAGGCGCAGGGACGGATCTTCACCGGACAGCTTCTGCAGCGCCAGCGTCATCTTTTCCACGCCGTCCTTCGTCTTCGGCTCGACCGAGATGTCGATGACGGGGATCGGGAAGGTCATGCGCTCCAGCACCACCGGGTCAGCCGGGTCGGCCAGCGTGTCACCCGTCTGGGTGTCCTTCAGGCCAACGAAGGCCGCGATGTCACCGGCGTGGACTTCCTTGAGTTCCTCACGCTTGTCAGCGTGCATCTGGAAGATGCGGCCGATACGCTCCTTGTGGCCCTTCGTGGTGTTCAGCACGGTGTCACCGGTGCGCAGCACGCCACGATACACGCGCACGAAGGTCAGCGTGCCGTATTTGTCGTTGATGATCTTGAAGGCGAGGCCCGCAAACTTGCCATCCGGGTCAACCGGGATGATCGGCAGCTTGTTCTCGTCCACTTCCTCGTCTTCCGGCGGGGCGATGCGGATGCCTTCCACGTCGTCCGGCGCGGGCAGGAAGTCGATCACGGCATCAAGCAGGGGCTGCACGCCCTTGTTCTTGAACGCGGTGCCGCACAGGACCGGGCGGAAGTCACCGGCGATGGTGCCCTTCTTGATGCAGCGCTTGAGCGTTGCAACGTCCACGTCGCCCTTCTCGAAGTATTCTTCCATCGCCGCGTCATCAACGGACAGGGCGGTGTCCAGCAGGTTCTGGCGCGCTTCGGCGGCCTTTTCCTTCAGGTCGGCGGGAATTTCCTCGTAGTGGAACTTGGCACCCAGCTCGCCACCTTCCCAGATGATCGCGCGCATCTCGACCAGGTCGACCACACCGACGAAGTTCTCTTCCGCGCCGATGGGCAGCTGCAGCGGGATCGCCACGATATCCAGCTTCTCCTTCAGCGTGTCGAACGCGTAGTAGAAGTTGGCGCCGGTACGGTCCAGCTTGTTGATGAAGATGATGCGCGGCACGTTGTAGCGGTCAGCCAGACGCCAGTTGGTCTCGGACTGGGGCTGCACGCCGGCAACGCCTTCGATGATGAAGATCGCGCCATCAAGCACGCGCAGCGAGCGGTTGACTTCGATGTTGAAGTCGATGTGGCCCGGGGTGTCGATGATGTTGATGCGGTGGCCTTCCCACTCACACGTCACGGCGGCGGACGTGATGGTGATGCCACGCTCACGTTCCTGCGCCATGTAATCGGTGGTGGTGTTGCCCTCGTGCACCTCACCGATCTTGTGGGACACGCCGGTGTAATACAGGATACGCTCGGTGGTGGTGGTCTTGCCGGCATCGATGTGCGCGGTGATACCGATATTGCGAATCAGGGAAAGATCAGACTTGGTGGACACGGGAGAACCTCCACAAGACAACACGGGCGCGAAGGGGAACCGCTCCCTTTCGCGCCTGCCGGAACCGTAAGCTGCTCCCGCCCTCAGTCTCTTTCAACCTGGACGACGCAGACCGGCACAGCGGAACAATGCGCCAGACTTCAGTCGGGCTTTGACAGCACCGGGCCGCCCGCCGCCCTTGCGGGTGGCGGGGACCACGCGGCATGTCAGGCGACAGCGGCCTTCTTTTCCTGAACGCGCAGGATACGGCGCTTCACCGTCAGGGCTTCGGGCGTCAGCTTGCGGTTCGGGGTGGACAGCAGGAACGAATCCAGCCCGCCATTATGCTCGACCGTGCGGATGCCGTTGGTGGTCATGCGCATGGGAACCGCGGCGCCCAGGATATCGGACAGCAGCGAGGTTTCCTGCAGGTTGGGCAGGAAACGGCGGCGGGACTTGTTGTTGGCGTGGCTGACGTTGTTGCCGGTCAGCACGCCCTTGCCTGTGATCTGGCAGCGGCGAGACATTCTATCATCCTCGGGTATAACTGTGGCCGAGGCATAAATGCCCGGCAAGGATCATCTGGATTAGGCGCGGCTTATCGCCAAACCACCGCCAACAGTCAAGATGCATAAGCATGATTCGGCATATTTTGTGGCGCAGGGGCGGGAAATGACCCTGATTTCCCCCTCCCCTGCCGCCCCGTGGTTCAGCCGGCCGCGTGGTCATGGTCGGGGTGGAGTTCACCCGCCTGCACGCTGTGCAGCGCGTTTTCCAGCATGCCCTGCATGGCCTCGCGCCCCATGGTGCGCGACAGCAGCCCAAGCGAGCCACCCAGCAGGGCGGAGGCTATGGCCATGGGCGGCAGGTTCTCGCCCAGCATGTATTCGATGGCCTTGTCCACCACCGCGCCACAGTGGCTCAGTTCGGGGGGGATGGCCTCGCCGCCGGGGGGCGGGGTGTTGGTATCCGTCATGTCACGGCTCCTTTTCGCGTTCCCTCTGATATGTACCGCCATGGCGCCGCTGACCAGTGCGGCGGGCACATGAAACCTGTCACAAGCGCGCAGGCGGGTCAGGTGGCGGCGGCTTCCTCCTCCGCCTGCACGGCCCACATCTCGGCATACACGCCGCCACGGGCCAGCAGGGCGCGGTGGGTGCCGCGCTCGACAATGCGCCCCTGCCCCATCACAAGGATTTCATCCACGTCCACGATGGTGGACAGGCGGTGGGCGATGATCAGCGTGGTGCGGTTGGCCGCCACCGTATGCAGGGCGGACTGGATTTCCTGCTCGGTGCGGGTGTCGAGCGCGCTCGTGGCCTCGTCCAGCACCAGCACGCGCGGGTTCTTGAGGATGGTGCGCGCAATCGCCACGCGCTGCTTTTCCCCGCCCGACAGCTTGAGCCCGCGCTCACCCACACGGGTGGCGTAGCCTTCGGGCAGGCTCATGATGAAATCATGGATGCAGGCCAGCCGCGCCGCCTGTTCGATCTCCGCCTGGCTGGCCCCCAGCCGCCCGTAGGCGATGTTGTAGCCAATCGTGTCGTTGAACAGGATGGTGTCCTGCGGCACCACGCCCACGGCCCCGCGCAGCGCCGCCTGCGACAGGGTGCGGATGTCGTGCCCGTCCAGCATGATGCGCCCCGATGTCACGTCATAGAAGCGGAACAGCAGCCGGCTGATGGTGGACTTGCCCGCCCCCGTGGGGCCGACAATGGCCACCCGGTGGCCCGCGGGGACATGGAAGCTGACCCCGCGCAGGATCTCACGGTCAGGACGGTAGCTGAAATGCACGTTCTCGAAGCGGATGTCGGCGGCGGGCGCCTGGTCCAGCCGCGCGGGGATGCTGACGGCACCCGGCGCGTCGGTAATATCGGCCTGTTCGTCCATGAGCGCGAACATGTGCTCGAGATCCACCAGCGAGTTGCGCAGCGAGGTATAGACGCTGCCCAGGAAATTGAGCGGCATGTACAGCTGCATCAGATACGTATTGACCAGCACGAAATGCCCCACGGTCATCCGTCCTGCCTCCACATCCCGCCCGGCCATGAGCATGACGGCGATCAGGGCCACGGCGATGATCGCGGCCTGCCCGAAATTCAGCCCGTTGAGCGAGATCTGGGTGCGGATGGCGGCATGTTCGTAGCGGTGCTGGGCGTCCTCGTAACGCCTGCGCTCATGGTCTTCATTGCCGAAATACTTGACCGTCTCGTAATTGAGCAGGCTGTCCAGCGCCTTCCAACTGGCTTCGCTGTTGATCTCGTTCATCTGGCGCCGCAGCCCGATCCGCCATGACGTGAACTGGATGGTGAACAGCACGTACACCGCCACCGCCAGCAGCATCACCACGGCATAGCGCCAGTCAAACAGCCGCCAGATGACGACAATGACCATCAGCGCCTCGATCAGGGTGGGGGCCACGTTGAACACCCCCACGCGCAGCAGGGTCTCGATGGCCTCCGTCCCGCGCGCGATCGCCCGCGTAACACTGCCGGACTGCCGGTTCAGGTGGAATCGCAGGGAAAGCTGGTGCATGTGGGTAAAGCTGCGCATGGCCGCAATCCGGCTTATGCGGTAGCGCAGCGGGGCGAACAGGGCGTCACGCAGTTCCCCCAGCCCCGCCGCCGCCATGCGCAGCAGGCCATAGGCCACGATCAGCACAAGCGGCATCATGACCGCCCGGCCCGCCGCCGGCTGCAGCGCGTCGATTACGCGACTGTAGGCATAGGGCACGCCAATGGTGGCGACCTTGGCCGCCACCAGCAGCAGGCATACCCCCACCACGCGCAGGCGGGTACGGCTGTCATGCCGGGGCCACAGATAGGGCAGCAGGCCGCGCAGGGTGGCGGCGGCGGAACGTTCCGGCCTGTCGTGCCGGTTCTTGTCTGGAACAGCCATATGCACGGCATGGGGCATATGACGCGGGTCTTGCAACCCATATTCCCCGCCATCCATCAGGCGGTCTAGGATTGTCAGCCCCGGGACCAGCCGGTATGCCAGCCTTGGCCCGAAGCACAGGGATGGAACATGTCAGAGCGCCTCGAAGGTTTTTTTCGTCATATCGCCGCGTGCAACACGGCGGTGCTGCCCGGCGGGCGGCTGGAGTTCCGGCTGGGTGACCAGAGTGCCGGCTGGGTTCAGCCCGCCCTGCTGCCGGTCCTGCTGAAGCATGGCATGACCCATGCGGGCAACAGCGTGACCCTGCCCGATCCCGCGCGGCTGGAACAGATAGGCGAAGCCATGGCGCGGGAGGGCGTGTACCGCTCCCACCACGAACCGTTCGATGTCTGGACCGACATGGCCCGCCCGCCCGTGGCCCGCATCGACCGGGGCGCGCTGCCACTGTTCGGGCTTATGGCGGCGGGAGTGCACCTGAACGGCCTTGTGCGCGGGGCGGACGGGCTGCACCTGTGGATTGCCCGGCGGTCCATGACCAAGCGGCTGGACCCGGGCAAGCTGGACCATCTGGTGGCAGGCGGCATCCCGGCCGGGCATACGGCGGCCCAGGCACTGGTCAAGGAAGCGGCGGAGGAAGCCAGCCTGCCCCCCGAACTGGTGCGCACCGCCCGCCCCACGGCCGACATCCGCTACGCGCTGGACCGGCCGGAAGGGCTGCGCCGCGACGTGCTGCACTGTTTCGAACTGGACCTGCCACCTGATTTCGTGCCCGTCCCGGCGGATGGGGAAGTGGAGGAATTCCGCCTCATCCCCCTGCATGAAGCCTATGTTCTTGTGCGCGATACCGATGCGTTCAAGTTCAATGTCAACCTTGTGCTGATTGATCTGTTCCTGCGCACGGGCATGATTGATGAACACAGCCCCGCAGGCCAACGCCTGCGCCAGGGCCTGACCGGCTGGCACGCCCCGGTCACTTCCTGAAACCAGCAAAGCCGCCCCGCGCAAGGACCCCGTGATGACCTGCCCCCCCAAGCCCCGCAAGATCCCCCACACCATCACGCAGCTTGGCCGCACCCGCCACGATGACTATGCGTGGATGAAGGATGACAACTGGCAGAACGTCCTGCGCGACCCGGCCCTGCTCCGCCCCGAGATTGCCGAACACCTGCGTGCCGAGAACGCCTATACCCACGCCGTCCTGTCCGGCACCGAGGCATTGCAGGACCAGCTCATGGCCGAAATGAAGGGCCGCATGCAGCTGGACGACACCTATCCCGCCCTGCCGCACGGCCCGTTTTTTTACCAGACCAGCTACAGCGCGGGGGCGCAGTACCCGCTCTACAGACGCTACCCCGCCGGCAATGCGCAGGCCGTGCAGGTGCTGCTGGACGTGAACGACGCCGCACGGGGGCACGACTATTACGCCGTTGCCGCCGCCACCCACAGCCCCGACCACACCCTGTTCGCCCATGCGGAGGACACCCAGGGGTCCGAGATCTACCGCATCCGCATCCGGCATCTGGATGGCCAGTCTACCATCATCCCGACCGTGGACAACTGCAGCGGCGCGTTCGTCTTCTCCCCCGACAGCCGGTTCCTGTTCTGGGTCTGGCGCGACGAACATGGCCGTCCCGCGCGCGTCTACCGCCGCCGGATCGGGGAAGAGGCCGACACGCTAGTCTATGAAGAACCCGATCCCGGCTTTTTCGTGGGCGTGGAGGCCACGCGCTCGGGCGGGTGGATCATCATTTCCACCGGCAACCATGATACTTCGGAAGCCTGGCTGGTGCCCGGCCATGACCCGCAGGCCCCCCCCGTCTGCGCGACACCGCGCCAGAGCGGGCTGATATACGGCCTGCACCATCAGGGCAGCCGCTTCATCATCCTGACCAATGCGGATGGCGCGGATGATTTCAGGCTCATGGAGGCCCCCGACACCGCGCCCGAACGGGCGAACTGGCGTGACCTCGTGCCCCATGAACCCGGACGCTACATAACCGACTGCATGGTATGGTCCGGCCATATCGCATGGCGCGAACGGCGCGACGCCAATACCCGCATCATCATCCGCGACCATGCAGGCGGCATCCGGGCACTGGAACCCACCGAGGCCGCCTATGACCTGACCCTGAGCGGCGGGTATGAATACGACACGACCGAACTGCGCTATGTCTACCAGTCCCCCACCACGCCGCGACAGTGGCATGCGCGCGACATGGTGACGGGAGCGGACCAACTGCTCAAGCAGCAGGAAGTGCCCTCGGGCCATGACCCCGCGCAGTACCGCTGCTGGCGGCTCATGGCCACCGCGCCCGATGGGGAACAGGTGCCGGTAACCGTGCTGGGCCGCCATGATACGCCGATTGACGGGTCCGCCCCGCTGCTGCTGTACGGTTATGGCGCCTATGGCCATGCCATTGATCCCGTCTTTTCCACCCGCGCGCTCAGCCTGGTGGACCGGGGCTGGTTCCATGCCATTGCCCATGTGCGTGGCGGGTCGGAAAAGGGATGGAACTGGTTCCTGGGCGGGCGTGGGCGCAACAAGCCCAACACGTTCACCGATTTCATCGCCTGCGCCACGACGCTGGCCGATGCAGGCTTCGGCGCGTCCGGCCGCATCGTGGCCGATGGGCGCTCGGCGGGGGGCATGGTCATGGGGGCAATCGCCAACATGCGGCCTGACCTGTTTGCCGGAATCGTGGCGGTGGTGCCGTTTGTCGATGAACTCAACACCATGTCCGACGCGTCCCTGCCCCTTACCCCGCCGGAATGGCCCGAATGGGGCAACCCGCTGGAAGACGCGCAGGCCTATGACCTGATTGCCAGCTACGCCGCCTATGAGCAGGTCGGCCCCCGCGCCTATCCCGCCATACTGGCCATGGGTGGGCTGACCGACCCGCGCGTCACCTACTGGGAACCGGCAAAATGGGTGGCCCGCCTGCGTGACCACAACCGTTCGGACCGGCCCATCATGCTGCGCACCAACATGGAAGCGGGCCACCGGGGCGCAACGGGGCGCTTCGATTCACTGAAAGAAGCGGCACTGATCCACGCTTTTGCCCTGTGGGCCGTTGAAACGGCACCGCCAAAATAGGAAGACTATCCCAGTGGGCACGATTGCGTGAAGACCGGCCCGCCGACAGAACAGAGCCAGCTTTCCAGAGGAACGATCATGAAAGACCCCCACAACGCGGATCAGGATCGCATGCCCGCGCCCGGGGTGGAGGTGGAAGCGGAAACGGTCTCCACAATGCGGATCTTCCGCTCGTTCAGCGAGACACAGCGCACCCAGCGCGTGGCGCGCGCCCTGCTGGCGCTGTTTTTCGTGCTGCTGGCACTCTATACCGTGCGTGGCTTCCTGCCATCGCTGATATGGGGGTGCATCTTCGCCATCGCCTCCTGGCCGCTTTATGCGCGTGCACGCCAGCGGTGGCCCTCACGCGCGCACCAGGCCATGCTGCCGGTCGCCTTCACCCTGGCCATTGCCCTGATCTTCCTTGGCCCGCTGGCGCTGTTCGGCCTGGAAGCCGGGCGGGAGGCCGAAGGCGTGCTCCGGCTGCTCAATGATGCCCGGCATTCCGGCATTCCGGTGCCCCCCTGGATCAGCCGCCTGCCCTATGGCCAGCAGACGATCGAAACATGGTGGAACGACCACCTGAAGGACCCGGCAGACATTTCGGCCCTGCTCGGCTCGATGAATATCGGCCAGGGCATGAAGGTCACCCAGCAGCTCGGCTCACAGGTGCTGCATCGGGGCCTGCTGTTCATCTTTGCCATCCTGACCCTGTTCTTCCTGCTCAAGGACGGGGATGCGGTCATCCGCCAGTCGCTCAATGTCTCACGCCGGGCCTTTGGCAAGCGCGGGGAACGGATTGCGCTGCAGATGATCGCCTCCGTCCACGGCTCGGTCTCGGGGCTGGTGCTGGTGGGCATTGGCGAAGGCATGCTGATGGGCCTTGCCTATCTGGTGGCGGGCGCCCCGCATCCCTTCCTGTTCGGGGTGATCACGGCCATTGCCGCCATGATTCCCTTCTGCGCGCTGATTGCCATTGGCGCCGTGGCCCTGCTGCTGCTGGTCAATACCGGCGCGGTACTGACGGCGGTGGCCATTGTCCTGTTCGGGCTGGCGGTGATTTTCCTGGCGGACCACCTGGTGCGTCCCGCCCTGATCGGCGGCACGACGCAGCTGCCCTTCCTGTGGGTGCTGATGGGCATTCTGGGCGGGGCGGAAAGCTGGAGCCTGCTGGGGCTGTTTGTCGGCCCTGCCATCATGGCCGTGCTGCACATGCTGTGGCTGAACTGGAGCCGGGCACGCTACTGACGCGTGCCCATGGGGCCGGAACCGCAACCGGCCGCCCACCCAGGCACATAAACAAAAAAAGCATCCCTTTCAGGATGCCTTGACTGTTTCCTTACGGAAAATTCTATCGCAGACAGGGATATCGGGCAGGCGGGATTCGAACCCACGACCCCCAGTCCCCCAGACTGATGCGCTACCAGGCTGCGCTACTGCCCGCCTGTCTGCGATGGGCAGGGTGTAGCAGCCACCGGGGGGGACCGCAAGGGATGTTCTGACCAAAAATGAAAAAAAACCGTCTGGTCAGAGCGGCACCATTTTCAGACCGGCACCATTTCACGCAGGGCCTGCAGTTCCACCAGCACGCCGCGCAGGCTGTCACGCAGCACCGCGTTTTCCGCCTGCAGGCGTTCAAGCTCGATCATGACAAGCTGCTCAAGCGGGGGTTCCGCGTCTTCGTTGTCCGCCATGTCCGCCTGCACGGGCATGATGGCTGCGGGACGACTGGCCGGCTCCGTCCCCGCCGCCGCTTCGTCGCCAGCAGCGGGCCGTGCTGCGGCAGGGACAGAAGCCACGTCTTCCGCCGCGACAGGAGCGGGCACAACTTCCGTCACGGCTGTAACCTGTTCCACGACCAGCATGGGGGCCGCCACGGCCGGGATCTCCACCTGTAGTGGCGCAGCCGGGGCCTCATGCGGCGGGACAGGCGGCAGCATGCCAGCAGGCGGGATGGCATCACACGACCCGGATTCCACTGCCGGGATTACAGCCTCAAGCGTCGGGGCCGACGAGAGTGTGCTGTTGGCAAGCTGGCTGCGGGCAAGCTCCGCCTGGGCCTGCGCAAGGGAGAGCTTCTTGACGTAAAGCAGGTTGGCTATCTGACGCAGCACCGCGATATCGTGCGCGCGGTAGGAACGCCGCCCCCCCGGCCCACGCAGCGGGCGCAACTGTGGAAAACGCGCTTCCCACATACGCATGACATGCTGCGCCAGCCCCAGTTCGCGCGCGACTTCATAGATCGGCAGCGTATCGGGTTCCGGATACGCCACCCCGGCGGGCATGGTCCCTTCCGGATGATCCTGCATGCTCATTCGTCATCTCCTTCCGGCAGGTTTTCCCCGCCGGCCTGTCCATTGACATGGGCACGAAGCAGCTGACTGGGCCGGAAAACCAGAACGGAGCGCGGAAGAATCGGCACCTCCACGCCCGTCTTGGGATTCCGCCCCGTCCGCTGCCCCTTCTGCCGGACAGAAAAGGTGCCGAATCCGCTAATTTTCAGGGTATCGCCGGTTTCAAGTGTCCGTACCATCCGCTCCAGAATATCTTCCAGAATATCGGCGGATTCATGGCGGGACAGGCCGACCTGATCATATATCTGTTCTGCCAGAGTGGCGCGCGTCACGGTGCTCATGCACAAACGTTATGCATGCCCGCCCGCAACGTCAATTGAATGTGGCAAAACGGCAGGCAGATTATTGCCCACCCTTTTCAATGTGGTACCGAAACGACATTAGAGCCGCGCCAGCGCAGACCCCCATGTCAGGCCACCCCCCAGTGCTTCCATCAGCACAAGGTCACCCTTCCTGATCCGCCCGTCGCGCACGGCCTCGTTCAGCGCCAGCGGGATGGAGGCGGCCGAGGTATTGGCATGCCGGTCCACCGTCACCACCACCCGTTCGGGCGGCAGGTCCAGCTTGCGGGCCACGCCATCAATGATGCGCAGGTTGGCCTGGTGCGGCACCAGCCAGTTCACGTCCGCATGGCCCAGACCATTGGCCGCCAGTGCCTCGTCAACCGAAGAGGACAGCTTGGCCACCGCGTGGCGGAACACATCACGCCCCTGCATGCGCAGGTGGGCGGGCCTGTCATGCTGCCCCGTGGCGCCATCCACATACAGCAGGTCGCCGTACTGTCCGTCTGAATGCAGGTGGGTGGACAGGATGCCCGCCTCACCATCCTCCGGCCCGGCGCCGGTCAGGAATACCGCCCCCGCCCCGTCGCCGAACAGCACGCAGGTGCCCCGGTCCGACCAGTCCAGGATACGGGAATAGACTTCGCTGCCAATGACCAGCGCGGAACGGGCCTGCCCGCTGCGAATCAGCGAATCGGCCATGGAAAGCGCAAAGATGAACCCCGAACACGCGGCCGCCAGGTCAAAACCGAATCCACGGGTCATGCCCAGTGCGGCCTGCACGCGCACGGCGGTGGCGGGAAAGGCTTCGTCCGGCGTACTGGTGGCAACGATTACCGCATCCACATCGTCCGGGCTGGCGCCTGCATAGTCCAGCGCCTGCCGGGCGGCATGGGCCGCCATGCTGACGGCGGTGTCCCCTTCGCCCGCCCTGTGGCGCTGCCTGATGCCGGTGCGGGCCCGAATCCATTCATCGGATGTATCGAGTCCGGTCGCCAGTTCATCATTTGTAACGATCCGCTCCGGCAGGTAACCACCAAACCCGGACAGAAGCGCGCGTTTCGCCGTCATGCCTGTCTTTCCACCAATATCATCTCACATGCGCAGGTGGGCGCAGGCAGGGCCGCCTGCCACCATACCGGATGCCACAGGGTCAGGACGCAGGAACCGCCTGCGACTGGTCGGGGCTTGCCTTGACGGATGTCAGGCTTTCCATATGGGCAAGGCGTTCACGTATCCCGTCGGTAAAGCGGTGGGTGACCATGTCCATCGCCACATCCACGGCGGCGGCGAAGCCTTCGGCATCCGTGCCGCCATGGGACTTGACCACAACACCGTTCAGCCCGACGAACACGGCGCCATTGTACCGGCGCGGGTCAAGCCATTCCTTCATCCGTTCCAGCCCGGGGCGCACCAGCAGGTAACCAATCCGGCCCAGCAGGTTGGCGGTAAAGACCTGCCGCAGCAGGGTGAACGCCATTTTCAGCGCGCCTTCGCCGGTTTTCAGGGCCACGTTGCCGGTAAAGCCGTCCGTCACCACCACATCGGTCGTACCGGCGGTAATGTCGTGGCCTTCCACAAAGCCATGGAACTGGCGGGCCAGCGGGCTGCCCCGCAGCACCTCGGCCGCCTGGCGCAGGCGCTCGTCGCCCTTCAGTTCCTCGGACCCCACATTGAGCAGCCCGATCGTGGGGGCGGGAAGCCCCAGCACCGCCTTGGCAAAGGCTTCGCCCATCACGGCGAACTCCACCAGGTTACGCCAGTCGCACGATACGTTCGCCCCAAGGTCCAGCATGACCACATCCCCCCGCGTGGTGGGGCTTATGGCGGCCATGGCCGGGCGGGTTATGCCGGGCAGGGTTTTGACGACAATCTTGGCCAGTGCCAGCATGGCACCGCTGTTCCCCGCGGAAACGACGCCCTGCGCCTCCCCCCGGGCAACCGCGTCCATGGCCAGCCGCATGGACGAATCGCGTACGCGCAGGGCCGCGGTGGGCTTCATGTCCATGGGAATGGATGATGCCGCCGGCCGGATTGTGCAGATGGCGGCCGCGCGCGGATGGCGGGCCAGAAGGCCGGACAACTTCGCCTCATCCCCCACCAGAAGGATTCTGGCCGAAGGATGGCGGTCTGCTGCAATCGCCAGTCCGGCCACTACAACTTCCGGACCACCATCCCCGCCCATGCCGTCAATGGCAAGGGTGTAGGGCCCAGTCTCGGGAAGGGAGGAACCTGTCTCGCTCATGCTCGTCTTGTGCCGGGTAGGAAAGGAACGCGCAAGATGCGGGCCATACACTTTGGCATGACCCCGCTCCCGCGCCCCCCGGACAGGACGGCCCGGGGGCGCCCACCGGCGCGGCCCCCGTGGACCGCGCCGTGACCGGGTAACGACGCCAGTGGCGCCCTGTTATCAGGCGCGGACCGCCGTCTTCAGCGCCTTGCCGGCGGATGCGACTTCGCGGCCGTCATAATGCCCGCAATGGCTGCAGACATGGTGCGGGCGCTTGAGTTCGCCACAGTTGGAGCATTCCGCATGCGCCGGAACACTGAGCGCCGCGTGGCTGCGACGCATGCCACGACGGGACGGGGAGGTTTTTCTCTTGGGTACAGCCATGGGCCTGGGCCCCTCCGATCTGGATCACAACCGGCAGGCACACCCTCGTGGCGTTACACCGGTCAGTTATCAATAATTGAGGGGGGCGCTCTAGCAGACCATTCACACTTGCGCAAGAGACCCCGTGCAAGGTTTACGGCCAGCGCCCCCCTCTGTCGTGCTCTTCCTTGCGTCAGTTCCGCTTTTTTTTCAACTCGGCCAGAGCGGAAAAAGGCTGCCTGCGCGTGGATTCTTCGGGTTCGGCCTCTTCCGTGCCGGCAAATTCGGCCGGAATCCGGCTGCCCGGCTTGTGCGGATACGGGTCCAGCGCCAGCGAAAGTTCTTCCGTCGCCAGTTCCCCCAGGTCGATGCTGTCGCGCGCGTAGGGGACTTCATCGACGCTGAAGGGGTCGATCTCGTCATCCTCACGGAAGCGTTCGGCGGGAATGCAGCGCACGGTGAACGATTCCGCCAGCACGTCCTCGAACGGTTCCAGGCTGACCACGCATTCCTGTGTCACATGGGCGGTCAGCCAGCCTTCGGCCAGCACCTCCCCATCCCGCCCCGGCGCCAGCCGGTAACGGCACGACAGGTTGCGCAGGCCGGGAATGCCCAGCCGGGTGGCCAGCCTGCGGCATTCCGCATCCGATGCCTCGACCACCGTCTCCATGCCACGGGCCGGGATGCGCCCCACGGCAAGGGGGCGGGAAAATTCTGCATCCATGTTTTCTACTCCTGCGCGTGCGTGGATACCCCCCACCGGCGTGCAAGCGGGTGGAAAGAGCATCGGATCGCCGTGTTTTTCCATCGGCGGGGCGATCGGTGATTGACTTCATTTCCCCGATGGGGCACCGGAAAGACGAACATCATTACGCGCCATGCCCTTATTTCAGGATATTATCCGGACCATGCGGTCACCCAAGGACACCATGCCCCGCCCCCGTTCATTACGCCTGTTTTGGTGCGCTGTCATCGGGGCAGGCGTGGCGCTGTCGGGGTGTTCGGTCTTCAAGCCCAGCGTGGTCCAGCGCGGCTCGCTGGTCGAGGCGGACGATTACAACAAGCTCAAGGTGGGCGAGACGTCACGCTCGGACGTGATGGATGCGCTGGGTTCCCCCACCGGGCGCGCCACGTTTGACGACAATACATGGATCTACGTCTCGATGACCCATGTGCTTGTCCCCATCAGCTTTCCGCAGGTCCGCAAGCAGGACGTCGTGGTCCTGACCTTTGACCAGAACGGTATCCTGCGCAACCTGCGCAGCCTGCACAAGAACGATGCCCGCTACGTGACCATGGCGGCGGGCCGCACCCCCACCCCCGGCACCAAGATCAACATCATGCAGCAGATCCTGGGCAATGTGGGCCGCTACAACCCGCTCAGCCAGATGACCAGTACCTATGGCGGCAGCATGGGTCCGATGAACAGCATGAACGGCGGCCCCGGCCATGGCGGGTCGGGCAACAGCCTGCCCTGATTGCCTGACCCCGCTGCCCGTTCAGACGGGCAGCACGATACGGACCCGCGCGCCCCCCATCGGACTGGACTCCAGTCCGATATGCCCCCCATGGACGTGAATGATGTCCCGTGCTATGGCCAGTCCCAGGCCGGTTCCCCCCGCGGCGCCACTTTCAAAGGGACGGAAGACGTGCTCACGCCGTGCCTCCTCCACCCCGCAGCCATCATCATCCACATACAGCACCACCTGCCTGCGCCCGCTCTCGGCTGAAAAGACAATCCGGTCCGCATGCCGGCGTGCGTTCTCCGCCACGTTGCTGAGCACGCGCCGCAGGGCATTGGGCCGTCCGGTGATGCTCAGCCCCGCGGGCGTGATGGACCGGACTGCCGCCTGCGCGCCCATGCGGCGCAGGGTGGCCACGATTTCCTCGAACATGTCCTCCACCCGGATCACGGCAGGCATTTCAGCACCTTCCCCCCGCGCAAAGGACAGGTAGCCCTCGATCATGTGCTCCATTTCCCCGATATCGCCAATCATGTCGGCAATGTCGGGCTGCAGGTCGGCGGCCTCTACCCGGCCCGCGCGCGGCAGCATGGCCAGTGACAGGCGCAGGCGGGTCAGGGGCGTGCGCAGGTCGTGCGAGACACCGGCCAGCACGGTCGTGCGCTGTTCCACAAAGCGGTTGATGCGGTCACGCATGCGGTTGAAGGCAACCGCCGCCTTGCGGATCTCCTGCGCGCCCTCGGGCACGATGGGCACGGTATCGCGTCC
This sequence comes from Komagataeibacter rhaeticus, assembly GCF_003207855.1. Taxonomy (GTDB): domain Bacteria; phylum Pseudomonadota; class Alphaproteobacteria; order Acetobacterales; family Acetobacteraceae; genus Komagataeibacter; species Komagataeibacter rhaeticus. Next base: position 105,279 of record NZ_NKTZ01000002.1, read on the forward strand.
CAGCCCGAACAGTTCCGCCGCCCGCGCCAGCCGCCTTATGGCGCGCACCTGGTTGCGCATGAACAACGCCGCGATCAGGAACAGCAGCAGCGCGCTGCCTGACGCCCATGCCACGAACAGCCACACGGGCGCGACGACCAGCCGCTTGCGCAGTGCCACGACCTGCAGCACGCCAATCGGTGTCTGCACCGCAATCACGACCCGGTGGTGCGCCTGCTTCCAGTCCACGAAGGTGGGCCAGCGCACGGCGGCCTGCAGGTCATGGGCCAGATCCTCGTCAATCGGGCCAAGAACGTGGTTGGAACCGCTTCTGTGCAGGCTTTCGCCCGCGTGCAGGGTCATGACCAGACCCGCCCGGCGGCCGGCATCCTCCAGTATCCACTGCCTGTCAGCGGGGGCCGGATAGCGTTCGAGCATGTCCAGCGTCATGGAAATGGTGGTGGCCATGTCCCCCGACAGGCGGCGCGAGACGACCTGCAGGTAATGCCCATAGAACAGTTCGAGCGAAATGGCCTGCGTGGCCAGAAGCGGGATGAACCCGATCAGCAGCATGCGCCCCAGCAGCGAGCGCGGCAGGATGCGGCGGACCAGCCGTTCACGCACCCGGCGCCAGCGGGGCTGCGCGCTGTCCATGGCGGGGGGAGACTCCATGCCTTGACCTTCTCCGCTGCTTCCTTTTTTCGGGCACGAAAAAACCGGCTCCCTTGCGGAAAGCCGGTTCCTTGCGGGTCAGACCCGTATCCTATCCCGATAACGCGCGGGCTTAGAAGCCTTCGCGCTCCAGGCGCTTGCGCTCCATCTTGCGGGCGCGACGCACGGCTTCGGCAGCCTCGCGCGCCTTGCGCTCGGACGGCTTTTCGTAGTGGCGACGCAGCTTCATTTCGCGGAAGATGCCTTCACGCTGCATTTTTTTCTTGAGGGCCTTGAGGGCCTGATCAACATTGTTGTCACGAACGAGAACCTGCACTGGGTCGTCAACTCCTGATCTGCCATCCGGTATGGATGAGCCATGAAACTGAAACTTGGGGAACGTCCGCCCGAGGCCATTCCCTTCGTGCGATTCCCAAACGGGCCGCACCTATATCACACTCATGCCCGGCAACACAAATCATTCCCGCAGGGGGCAAATGAATTTCGTGCTCCGCTTTGCACGCCAACGCTGTCATATACATGTTCCCCAAAACAGGAAGGGTGTTTCCTTTCATGACGCTGCTCAAGATTGCGCGCATGGGCCATCCCGTGCTGCTCCAGCCCGCCCGCGCGGTAACCGATCCGCAGGCTCCCGCCCTGCGCACGCTGGTGGCGGACATGATCGAGACCATGCTGGATGCGCAGGGTGCCGGGCTTGCCGCCCCGCAGGTCCATCATGGCCTGCGCCTGTTCGTCTATCAGGTGCCCCCTGGCCGCAGCGCGGGTGAGGACGACCCGCCATGCCCGCCCGCCGCCCTGATCAACCCGGTGCTGGACCCCGTGGATACGGAAATGGTGGACCGGCTGGAGGGCTGCCTGTCCATTCCCGGCATGCGTGGCTGGGTGCCCCGCTACCGGCGCATCGCCTATCGGGGGATCAATGGGCAGGGGCAGCCGGTGCATGGCATTGCATCGGGCTTCCTGGCCAATGTATTGCAGCACGAATACGACCATCTTGACGGAATTCTCTATCCCATGCGCATGCCCGACCTGGGCCGCATGGGCTTTGACAGCGAAATGGCACGTTACGGAGAGCGCACATGAACCCTTCCCTGCTTGTCGCGGCCGCCACCTCCGCGCTGGTGCCGCCCGCACTCCAGCATTCACCACAAGGTGATGACCTGCTGCGCCGGTTCCTGACCGATCCCCGCGCCGGCAGCACGCCATGGACTCCGGCACTGCTGCGGGCATGCCTGGGGGCGGAGGCGGATCTTGTGTTCCCCGAAGGCGTGGCGCAGGTGGCCGAAGCCTGCTTCGATCTGATGGACCGGGAGATGCTGGCCGCCTCAGGCGGTTTCCGCAGCCGCAAGATCAGCCGCCGGGTGCGCGCCGCCATCCTGTTCCGGCTGGAGCGCGCGGCCCCTTACCGCATGGCCATACGCCAGGCGCTGGTGGTGCTTATGGTGCCCACCCATGCCCGCATCCTTGCCCGTGCGCTGGGCCGGAGCGTGAACGCCATCTGGCAGGCGGCGGCCGATACCTCCACCGGCATCACCTTCCTGACCAAGCGTGTCACGCTCAGTGGCGTCTATGTTTCCACCCTGCTGTTCTGGCTTGCACGCGGGGGCAATCCCGCATCGGTGGAGGCATTCCTTGACCGCCGCCTGGCCGATGTCGGGCGCATCACCCGGCTGCGCAACCGGCTGACCGGCCGCATTGCCTGAACACAGCAGGCATACCCCATGGCCCCGCCCCGTCCGCCCCCCATCCGCACCGCGCCCATGGGGGCCGGGGTGGAACTGCTCTTCCTGCGCGACGAGGACATGCGTCAGGCGCAGGACCTGCTCATGCTGGCCTGCCGCGCCTTCAACGCGCTGATAGACGAGGAACTGCAGGCCCTTGGCCTGGGGCACGCCCATTACCGTATCATGCAGGCCATCGCCCTTCAGCCCGGGCTGGCGGTCGGTGGCCTGCTGGGCCTGCTGGGCATCACCAAGCAGAGCCTGAACCGCGCGCTGGGTGAACTGCTGGCGCTGGGGCTGCTCCGCCAGCAGACCGCGCCACAGGACCGCAGGCGGCGGCAGCTTTACCTGACCACGCGCGGGATGGAGATTGAAAACCGGCTTTTTTCCCTGCAACGTGACGTACTCCTGCGGGTGTACCGCAATGCGGGCGGCAAGGCGGTTGACGGTTTTCGCCGTGTCATGCGCGGGTTGATAGATGAATCCGATGGCCCCGGCCTGTCTGCCGGTGCCCTTCCCCCTCCCGACCGGAGTACTCCATGATCCAGACGGCCTGCGACGCCTCCTCCCCCCGTGACAGCATGATCGTGGATGCCCATGTGGTGGTGGTAGATGATGATCCCCGCCTGCGCCGCCTGCTGCAACGCTATCTGAGCGAACAGGGTTTTCGCGTCAGCGCAGCCTCCTCCGCGCAGGAAGCGCGTCAGGTGCTGGGCTTCATGCAGCCTGACGCGCTGGTACTGGACATTACCATGCCGGGGGAAAACGGGCTGGAACTGACACGGGAACTGCGCCGGGAGAACCATGACTTCCCCATCCTGCTGCTGACCGCGCGTGGTGAACCGGAAGACCGGATCATCGGGCTGGAAGCCGGGGCCGATGACTATCTGGCCAAACCGTTCGAACCGCGTGAACTGCTGCTGCGGCTTAAGGCGCATCTACGACGGTTCGTCCCCCCCGCACCCAGCAGCAACCTGCGGATCGTGCGGCTGGGGGCGCTGGAATTCGACCCGGTACGCGGCCTGCTGTCCAATGCGGGGGAAATCGTACACCTGACGGGCGGCGAGTCGGCGCTGCTTTCGGTCCTGGCCCGCCACCCGAACGAGATCCTGTCGCGCACCGATATCGCGGCGACACTGGACATGGAGGAAATCGGGGAGCGCGCGGTGGATGTGCAGGTCACCCGCCTGCGCCGCCGCATCGAGCCGGACCCGAAGGAGCCGCGCTACCTGCAGACCGTGCGCGGCAAGGGCTACGTGCTCAAGCCCGGTCTTTAAGGCATCCGGCACATCATCAAGACGTTCTTGGTGAAGCTTTTTTCAAAAAGCTTCACCAAGAACGCTGTCTTTTGGAAAAAAAACGACGCCCGAAAACTTTTATTATTATCTATCAAGACAAAAAAGGCCGGCATGTGCGCCATGCCGGCCCTTCTGACACAGAACGGAAAGCCCGTAGCTTTCAGGCCGCCTTGCTCAGGCGTTCCAGTTCGGCCACCACGGCGGTGCCCATGCCATCGGTGTTCACTTCCGTCCTGCCCGCACTCATGATGTCGGGCGTGCGCAGTCCCTTGTCCAGCACGTTGGAAACCGCGGCCTCGATCAGTGCGGCATCCGCCTGCATGTCGAAGGAATAGCGCAGCAGCATGGCGAAGGAGAGGATCTGCGCCAGCGGATTCGCCTTGCCCTGCCCCGCAATGTCCGGCGCGCTGCCATGGATCGGCTCGTACAGCGCGGGCAGGCGGCCATCGGCCCCCCTTGCCCCCAGCGTTGCCGAAGGCAGCATGCCCAGGCTGCCCGTCAGCATGGATGCCAGGTCGGACAGCAGGTCACCGAACAGGTTGCCGGTCACGATCACATCAAACTGGCGCGGATTGCGTACCATCTGCATCGCGCAGTTGTCGGCCAGCATGTGGCTCAGTTCCACATCCCCGTATTCACGCGCATGCAGGTCGGTCACGACTTCCTTCCACAGCAGGCCGCTTTCCATCACGTTGCACTTCTCGACCGAGCACACGCGGTTGTCACGCTTGCGGGCCAGTTCGAAGGCCACACGGGCCACGCGCTCGATTTCCGCCGTGGTGTAGACTTCGGTGTTGATGCCCCGGCGCGAACCGTCCGGCAGGGTCTCGATGCCGCGCGGCGTGCCGAAATAGATGCCGCCCACCGTCTCGCGCACGATCATGATGTCCAGCCCGCGAATGACATCGGGCTTGAGCGTACTGGAATCGACCAGCGAATCGAACACCTTGGCCGGGCGCAGGTTGGCGAACAGCCCCAGTTCCTGCCGCAGCTTGAGAATTGCAATCTCGGGCCGGCGGTCAAACCCCGCCGATGCCCATTTCGGGTCCCCCACCGAGCCGAACAGCACCGCATCCGCGGCCCGCGCCGCGTCAATCACCTGCTGGGTAATCGGCTGGCCATGCACCGCCAGCGACGCGCCCCCCACCAGGTCCTCGCTTACGTCAAAACGGACGCCGCGCGCCTGCGCCATCCAGTCCATGATGCGCCGGACCTGCTGCATGATCTCGGGGCCAATGCCATCGCCAGGCAGGATCAGGAGTTTCTTGGGTGCGGACATGACGTTTCCCATCCGGATAATCGGTTTGTTAAATGATTTTTCCCGCAGGGCGGGCAGCACGAAGCCACCCGGCCCGTTCAGTCGAGGACAATGCGGGGAATCCACGGCTGCGCCCTGGCGCGGCGGTCCTCGAACGCGGTGATCGACTTTTCGTGCTGCAGGGTCTGGCCAATATCATCCAGCCCCTCCAGCAGCAGCTTCTTGCGCAGGGGATCAACCTCGAAGGGCACTTCGCTGCCATCGGGGCGCACGACAACCTGCCGGGGCAGGTCGATCGTCAGCCGCGCGTTCCCGCCCATGCGGGCATCTTCCATCAGCTGCGTGCAGACCGCGCGCGGCAGGGCGATGGGCAGGATGCCGTTCTTGAAGCAGTTATTATTGAAAATATCGGCGAAGGACGGCGCGATCACGCAGCGGATGCCAAAATCCAGCAGCGCCCAGGGCGCGTGCTCGCGTGAGGAACCGCAGCCAAGATTGTCATACGTGATCAGAATCCCGGCCTTGCGGTAGGGTTCCTGATTGAGCACGAAATCCGGGTTTTCCGAGCCATCGGGCCGATAGCGCATATTGTCGAACGCATGCACGCCCAGCCCGGAGCGCTTTGTGGTCTTGAGGAAGCGCGCCGGAATGATCTTGTCGGTATCGATGTTTTCTTCCGGCAGGGGGGCCGCGACGGCCGTAAGGACGGTGAATTTATCCATTGTCAGATCAGCTCCCGCACATCGGTCAGGGTTCCGGTCACGGCCGCCGCCGCCGCCATGGCGGGGGACAGCAGGTGCGTGCGCCCGCCGGGGCCCTGCCTGCCTTCAAAATTACGGTTGGAGGTGGAAGCACAGCGCTGGCCCGGCGTCAGCCGGTCGGGGTTCATGCCCAGGCACATGGAACATCCGGCCTCGCGCCATTCAAAACCCGCATCAAGGAAGACCTTGTCCAGCCCTTCCTCTTCCGCCTGCGCCTTTACAATGCCCGAGCCGGGCACGATCATCGCGCGCACGCCGGGGGCAACCCTGCGTCCTGCCGCAATGGCGGCAGCGGCCCGCAGGTCCTCGATCCGGCTGTTGGTGCAGGAGCCGATGAACACGACATCAACCGGCGTGCCCGCGATCTTCTGGCCGGCTTCCAGCCCCATGTAGTCCAGCATGCGCTGCATCTGCGCGCGGCGCGACGGATCGGATTCCGTGGCGGGATCGGGCACCGTGCCGGTGACGGGGATGACGGTCTCGGGGCTGGTGCCCCATGTCAGCACGGGGGTGATGTCTTCGGCCCGCAGTTCCACCACGCGGTCGTAATGGGCGCCCTCGTCCGATGCCAGCGTCTTCCAGTAGGCCACGGCCTCGTCAAACGCGGCGCCCTTGGGGGCAAAGGGACGGCCGCGTACGTATTCGAACGTCGTCTCGTCCGGCGCCACCAGTCCCGCGCGGGCACCGGCCTCGATCGACATGTTGCACACCGTCATGCGGCCCGCCATGTCCAGGTCACGGATGGCGGAACCGGCGAATTCGATCACATGGCCCGTACCGCCCGCAGTGCCGATATGGCCGATGATGGCCAGCATGATGTCCTTGGCGGTCACGCCGGGACCGACCTGCCCCTCGACCACCACCTTCATGTTCTTCGCCGGTTTCTGCAGGATGGTCTGGGTGGCCATCACATGCTCGACCTCGGACGTGCCGATGCCGAAGGCCAGCGCACCCAGCGCGCCGTGGGTGGAGGTATGGCTGTCGCCACAGACGATGGTCATGCCCGGCAGCGAGATACCCTGCTCCGGCCCCACCACATGCACGATGCCCTGCCGCGCGGAAAGCAGCGGGAAATACGGCACGCCGAATTCCTTCACGTTGCGTTCCAGCGTCTCGATCTGGTTGCGGCTGTCGGCTTCCGTAATCGGCAGGGTACGGTCGGACGTGGGCACGTTGTGGTCCACCACCGCGATCGTCGCATCCGGATGGCGCAGGCGGCGGCCGCTCAGGCGCAGGCCCTCGAAGGCCTGCGGGCTGGTCACCTCATGCACGAGGTGCCGGTCGATATAAAGGATGGCCGTGCTGTCCGGAAGGGTTTCGACCACATGGCTATCCCATATCTTGTCGAACAGTGTGCGCGGGGCCATCGTATATCCTCTCCCGGACGGAAACAGGCCGCCATCACGCGCCGGATACGCACGCAACGGGCAGCCACGAATTCTCAGGTAAAAAACGGTTCGCCCGTTTCCGCCATGATGGGGGGAAACGGGCGAAGGGTCGGCGTCTTACTCGGCTGCGGCGGTCGTGGCGGGTGCCGCTACTTCACGCTTGCGCTCGGCAATACGGGCGGACTTGCCGCGACGGCCACGCAGGTAATACAGCTTCGCGCGGCGGACAACACCACGGCGCACAACCGCGATTTCGGCAATGGTGGGGGAATACAGCGGGAACACACGCTCCACGCCCTCACCGTTGGAAATCTTGCGCACGGTGAAGTTGCTGTTCAGGCCCTTGTTGGAGCGGGCGATCACAACGCCTTCGTAGTTCTGCACGCGCTTGCGGGTGCCTTCGACCACTTCCACGCCAACGCGCACGGTGTCACCCGGTGCGAATTCCGGCACCGCGCGCTTGGCGGTCAGGCGGGCGATCTCTTCCGCCTCGTATTTCTGGATGATGTTCATGATCCGGTCCTCGTTCGATAGGATTTCATGTTCAGTTCAGCCGGTCCGCGTCGGCACGGGTGCCTGCGGCCCGGGAAATGTCTTGACCCGCACCCGCCCGGTAGGCGGCCCACAGGTCCGGCCGACGCGCCTGCGTCACCGTCTCGGATGCCGCGCGGCGCCATGTGGCGATCGCGGCATGATGACCGGACAGCAGGACCTCGGGCACATCGCGCCCGTCCCATTGTGCCGGCCTGGTATAAAGCGGATATTCAAGCAGACCGTCGGAAAAGCTTTCCTCGACCGCACTTTCACCCGATCCCATCACGCCCGGCAGCAGCCGCACGCAGGCATCAAGCAGCACCGTCGCCGCCACTTCCCCGCCCGACAGGACATAATCCCCTATCGAGACCTGTTCAGCACCCGAGGCTTCGAGCACGCGCTCATCCACCCCTTCGTACCGCCCGCACAGCACCACAACACCCGGACCCGCCGCATACCGGCGGACATCCGCCTGCATCAGCCGCCGCCCGCGTGGCGTGGGATAGACCAGCGGTCGCCCCGCCAGGTCAATATCGGCAATGGCGCTCGCCACGACATCGGGGCGCATGACCATGCCCGCCCCGCCGCCAAACGGCGTATCATCCACAACCCGGTGCCGCCCCAGCCCGTAGGCCCGCATGTCACGCGCATCCAGTGACCAGATGCCGCGCTCCAGCGCGCGCCCGGCCAGCGAATGCCCCAGAACGCCGGGGAACATGTCGGGAAACAACGTCAGCGCCGTTGCCTGCCAGGTCATGGCGCGGACTCCTGCCCTGCCGTGCCGGGAAAGCACGTCACGGGCACCTCGATCTCATCGGGCAGGCAGATGTCAATCCATCCGCCCCGTACGTTCACCACCGGCACGCAGGCCCGGGTGAACGGCAGCAGGAGACTGCCCCCCGCCCCATTGATCTCAAGGCTGGTCCCCGCCCCATAGTCATGCACAGCGCCCACACGGCCCAGCACGCGGTCCGTGCCCTGTTCACGCGCTTCCAGCCCGACCAGATCGGCGAAGTAGAATTCGTCCTCATCGGGTGCGGGCAGGCTGGCGCGCGGCACGTACAGCCTGCGGTTAACCAACTGCCGGGCGGCTTCACGGCTATCGATAGCCTGACCCGCCGCGTCATGCAGGCGGGCGATGCCGGTGCCGTGCCATGACAGCCGCCACGGCCGTCCCTGGTCATCGACCAGCCCGTCATAGGTGGCCAGGTCCTCCGGCACGGCGGTGTAGCTGTGCACATGCACAAGCCCCCGCACGCCATGCGGACGACCCACCACACCCATCAGGACATGATCGCGGTTCATGGGATGACTGCCTGCCTTTCCTGCCTGTCTATCGCGCCAGCAGGCTTACGCCGCGGCAGCCGCAGCGGCGGCGGCAGCACGTTCCTGCGCGCGCTTCTTGGGCGCGGACTTCTTGGGCTGCTCGTTCCAGGTCGGCTTCGGCGCCAGGCCGGCGTTGCCCAGGAAGCGGGCCACGCGGTCGGTCGGCAGCGCGCCGTTGGACAGCCAGTGGGTGATGCGCTCGGCCACCAGGCGCACGCGGTCGGCGTGGTCGGAGGGCAGCATGGGGTTGTAGGAACCGACGCGCTCGATGAAGCGGCCGTCACGCGGGGAGCGGCTGTCGGCAACAACGATGTGGTAGTAGGGGCGCTTCTTCGCGCCAGCGCGGGCGAGACGGATCTTGAGGCTCATTTAAGCATTCTCCAGACAGTAAAAGGACAAAAGAAAACAGGAAGGACGTCGGGTTCAGCCAAAGGGCGGACGTCCGCCACCGCCGGGGGGACGCCCCCCATTGGGCATGAGCGCGGACAGGCCCTGACGCATCAGTCCCTTCACGCCCAGCTTGCTGAACCGCTTCATCATGGAAGCCATCGCGTCATACTGCTTGAGCAGACGGTTGATCTCCTGCACGGTGGTACCGGACCCGGCGGCGATGCGCTTCTTGCGCGATGCCTTGATGATGGAGGGCGTGCGCCGCTCCTTGCGGGTCATGGATGAAATGATGGCCTGATGGCGCTTGAGGACGGAGGTATCAAGCTCCTTGTCCCCCAGCGCATCCTTCAGCTTGCCCATGCCGGGCAGCATGCCAAGGATGCCGGAAATGGACCCCATCTTGTTGATCTGGCGGATCTGGGCCGCGTAATCATCAAGATCGAACTTGCCCTGCATCATCTTGAGGGCAAGCTTCTCGCTTTCCTCATGATCCAGGGTATCGGCGGCCTTCTCCACCAGCCCGGCAATGTCGCCCAGGCCAAGGATGCGGCCGGCCACACGCTCGGGGTGGAATTCCTCCAGCGCGTCCAGCTTCTCGCCCGATCCGGTCAGCTTGATCGGAGCACCCGTAATGGCACGCATGGACAGGGCGGCACCACCACGGGCATCGCCATCCATACGGGTCATGACCACGCCGGTCACGCCCACCGCCTCGTTGAAAGCCTTGGCGGTATTGACCGCGTCCTGCCCGGTCATGGCATCGACGACCAGCAGGGTTTCAGCCGGATCGGTCTCGGCGCGGATGGCGCGGACCTCATCCATCAGGGCTTCATCGATCGACAGGCGGCCGGCGGTATCCAGTATGACGATGTCATACCCTTCCCGCCGCCCGGTATCCATCGCGCGCTGCGCGATCTGGACCGGGGTCTGCCCCGCGATGATGGGCAGCGACGCCACACCCGCGCGCTCGGCCAGCTGGGCCAGCTGCAGCTGGGCGGCGGGGCGCTGGGTATCCAGGCTGGCCAGCAGCACCTTCTTGCGCTCACGCTGCGCCAGGCGGCGCGCGATCTTGCCCGACGTGGTGGTCTTGCCCGAACCCTGCAGGCCCACCATCAGGATCGGCACCGGCGGGGCGGCATTCAGGTTGAGGGGCACGGCGCCCGCGCCGCCCAGTGCGTCAATCAGTGCATCGTTGACGATCTTGGCCACGGCCTGACCGGGAGAGATGCTGTCCAGCACCTCATGCCCCACGGCACGTTCACGGACCTTGCTGACGAAATCCTTGACGACAGGCAGCGCCACGTCGGCGTCCAGCATGGCCAGACGCACTTCGCGCATGGCTTCCGTAACATCCGCTTCCGACAGGGCCCCGCGCTTGGCAAGGCCATCGAACACACCGGAAAGCTTGCCTGAGAGCGTCTCGAACAACGTATTTCCCCAAAAGAGGACGCGCCACTGCGCGAACCCTCGCGAAGTGACGTGCCTGATTGTCGGGCGGATGTATCGCGCCCTGTCCCGCCCTGTCAAGCCTTGCGCGCACGGGCATGAAAAAACGGCTGCGGGAGAGGGTCCCGCAGCCGCCTTTCACACCCTGGTCCCGCACGCAGCGGGGGCAGGTCTTATTTCTTGCCGTCTTCCGGCGGCGGCGGCGGCGCGGTCAGCGCGCGCAGCTGCTGGTGCAGGCTGTCGATCTTGTCCTGGGTGTCACGGATCTGGTTCAGCTGATCGGTGGTCAGGATGTCGTGGATGCGGATCGCGGTCTGCAGGCGGGCGGCCTCATGCTGCTGATGCATCGCGGTGATCTGCTGCTGCAGGCCAACGATCTGGGACTCATCAACCTTGCCCGGCGTGGCCAGCAGGTCCTGGATCTGCTTGTGAAGCTGGTGCTCCTTGTCCATGTCGGCACGGAAATCGGGGTGGCTGTCCTGCAGGATGGCCTTCAGCTTCTTGTGCTGGGCCGCGGTCAGCTGCACGTTCCCCAGAAAGGGCATGCCACCGAACCCGCCGGGTCCACCCATGCCACCATTGCAGCCCGGCGGCGGCGGGGGCGCGTGATGGGCGGCAAGCGCCTGCCCGGAGAGGCTTGCGAGACTACCGGCGACAGCGGCGGCCAGGATCATTTTCTTCATCATGGGAACCAAGTCTACTCCTGTTATAACTCGTTCTCTACCCTGCATGCCTCAGGATGGTCATGCAAGGCCTGCAAACGCAACGCTACAACAGACCCGGCGTTCCAATGTGGCCAAACTTGCTACAAAATGTAAGGAGCACCGCCCCTCAGCCAAAGCGGCCGGTGATGTAGTCCTGCGTGCGTTTTTCACGCGGGGCGGTGAACATGCGGTCGGCGCTGTCCACCTCCACCACCTCCCCCATATAGAAAAACGCGACCTGATCGGCACAGCGCGCCGCCTGCTGGAGGTTGTGGGTCACGATGGCGATGGTGAAATCGGCCTTCAGTTCATCCAGCAGTTCCTCGATCCGGGCGGTGGAGACAGGGTCCAGCGCACTGGTCGGCTCATCAAGCAGCACCACTTCGGGGCGGGTGGCGATGGTGCGGGCAATGCACAGCCGCTGCTGCTGGCCACCCGACAGCGCGCCCGCCGAATCGCGCAGCCGGTCACGTACCTCCGGCCACAGGGCCACACGGCGCAGCACGTCCTCCACCCGCGCATCCATTGCCGCGCGGTCCAGGCGTTCGTGCAGGCGCACGCCAAAGGCAATATTGTCATAGATCGACATGGGGAACGGCGTGGGCTTCTGGAACACCATGCCCACGCGCGCGCGCAGCACGTTCAGGTTCACCCTGGGACCAAGGATGTTGCAGCCATCGAAAATCACCTCTCCCGTCGCGCGCTGGCCGGGATAGAGGTCATACATCCGGTTGAGCACACGCAGCAGCGTGGACTTGCCACAGCCCGAAGGCCCGATCATGCCCGTGACCTGCCCCTGCGGGAAGTCGATCGAGATGTTCCTGAGCGCATGGTTCGCGCCGTAGTAGAAATTCAGGTCACGGACCGATATGGCCGTGGGAACGGGGCTTTTTTCCACCGCTGTCATGTTCATTTCCTGTTCCGTCCCAGCCCCAGCCTTACGGTTATGTTTATCATGAGGATACCTGCCGTAATCAGCAGCGCGCCCGTCCAGGCCAGCGCCGTCCAGTCATCATACGCCGCCCCCGCGTACTGATAGATGGTGACCGGCAGGCTGGCCATGGGCACGGCGGGCGAGACCGACCAGTTCATGTTGCCAAGCGAGGTGAACAGCAGCGGCGCCGTCTCGCCCGAGACACGGGCCAGCGCCAGCAGGATGCCCGTCGCTACCCCGTCCCGCGCCGCACGCAGGCAGACCAGCACGATGACCCGCCAGCGGGGCGCGCCCAGCGCGATCGCCGCCTCGCGCATGGACAGCGGCACAAGGCGCAGCATGTCCTCGGTCGTGCGCACCACCACCGGCACCACCAGCATCGACAGCGCCAGCGCCCCCGCCATGCCCGAGAAATGCCCCGTCGGCACCACCACGATCATGTAGATGAACAGCCCGACCAGGATGGACGGGGCCGAAAGCAGCAGGTCGGATACAAAGCGCACCAGATTGATCAGCCGCCCGTCCGTTGCCGTGAACTCGGCAAGATAGATGCCCACCAGCAGCCCGACGGGCGCGCCGATCAGCACCGCAAGGCCCGTCTGGATCAGGCTGCCGGCAATGGCATTGGCCAGCCCACCGCCCTGCCCCGGCGGGGCCGTGACATGCACCAGCGTAGCCCAGCGCAGGCCGCCGATGCCATTGCGCACCAGCACGAACAGGATGGAAAACAGCATGAGCAGCACCAGCACGGTGGCCAGCCAGCACAGCCCCGTCGCAACCCGGTCCACCATGCGCCTGCGCATGTCCGACAGGCTGTTGCCCTGCCAGCGCGCGGCGGCGGCGGCCGCGTCCGTCACGTCACGATCCCGGACTGCCATGGTTCAGCCCACCCTGCCGGTACGCAGCAGGAGGCGCGAGCACACCAGCGTGCCAAGGGAAATGAGCATGAGCAGGAAACCCGCGGCCATGAGTGATGAGAATTTCAGGCTGCCCACGGCACTTTCCGGGAATTCCAGCGCAATGAGCGAGGCAATGGTGTTGCCCGGCGAGAACAGCGACCAGCCGATATGGTTGGCGTTGCCAATGACGAAGGTAATGGCCATCGTCTCCCCCAGCGCGCGGCCCAGACCCAGCATCACGCCCCCCACAACGGATGAACGTGACCACGGCAGGATGATGCGGCGGACGACCTCCCACCGCGTCATGCCCAGCCCGTAAGCACTTTCCTTCAGCACGGCGGGCATGGACAGGAAGACATCACGCATCACGGCGGAAATGAACGGCGTAACCATGACCGCCAGGATCATGCCGCCGGTCAGGAAGCCCGTGCCGTATGGCGCGCCACGGAACATCACGCCAATGCCGGGCACGCGCCCCAGCGTGTGACTGGCCAGCGGTTCCACGTAATGCGCCATGAACGGCACCAGCACCGCGAACCCCCACATGCCGAAGATGATGGAGGGCACGGCGGCCAGAAGCTGGATCAGCGTGCCGATCGTGCCCGCAATGCGCGCGGGCGCGATTTCGGTCAGCCACACCGCAATGCCGAAGGCCAGCGGCACGGCCAGCATGATGGCCAGCAGCGCGGTGACCAGCGTGCCGAACACGGGGGCGGCGGCGCCAAAATGCTGCGTGACCGGATTCCACGCGGTGCCCAGCACGAAGCCCGGCCCGAAGGTTGCGAACGCCCCGCGCGCCCCCCATGCCATGACCACGACCATGCCGCCCAGCCCCAGCAGGATCAGGATGGCGGCACTGCGGACAATGGTGGTGAATATGGCATCGCCATTCCCCCTTGCCCCCCCTGTCAGGGTTGAAGGGGATGTTGCAGACCGATCCATACACAAGACCTCCGCGCCGCCACACGCATCACAGTTCTCAAAATCAGCACCCGCAGGCGCACCGGAATGCCGGGACCAATACTGGAGGTCACGCCGCTTCTGCAACCATCATGATCACCCGTGGCGCAACTTTGCACCCCGTCCCCCCGTTTTTCCGCCCCCGTGGCGCCCGGCCAGCCCTATTTCGCGGCCAGCAGCAGCAGGTCGCGCAGGATGCCACGCGCCGCCTCCACCGACAGGCTTTCCAGCACCAGCGCGTTGGGCTGCCCCGCCCCGTGCGCCACCACCGTCATGCCGCGCGTATGGGTACCCATGCACTCGACATCCACATGTGCCAGATGCCCCTGGAAAATACCGGGGCCAAGCAGCGCCAGCAGCGGGGCGACCGCGGCAAGGCTGATATCAACCCCGCCGCCACGCGCGCCGCCGTTGCGCGCCGCCGCCAGTTCCGCATGCACCCGCGCCGCCAGGGTGGCGGGATTGGCACCCATCGGGGCGATCTGTTCCATCCACACCGCATCCGCCTTCAGCCGGTCCGTGCAGCCAAGCGGCACGATGGTCACCGGCACGCCGGCGGCAAGGACGGTGGCGGCCGCCTCCGGGTCGGCTGCGACATTGCGCTCGGCCACCGTCGTGGCATTGCCACGCGTATGGAAGGCCCCGCCGCTGAAAATCACCCCATGCAGGTGCGCGCCCACATCGGGCGCCTGCACCAGCGCCAGCGCCAGCGTGGTCAGCGGGCCGGAACAGCACACCGTGGCACCATGCTGCGGGCAGGCCCGGATGGCCTGGACCAGATGGGCCGCCCCCAGCCCGTCATTGCCCGGCGGCAGGTCATGCGCCACGCCATCCGTCTGCACCAGCGCGCCGGGACAGCCGGCCCGCACCGGCACATCCCCCAGCCCGCAAGCCCGCAGCAGGTCGCGCGCATGCGCCATGGCCACGTCCACCTGCGTGGCCCGCCCACTGAACAGCACCAGCACCGGCCGGACATGATCAGGCACCTGAAGGGCCACCAGCAGCGCCACCATGCCCTGCGCATCGGCGGTCAGATCCAGAATGATGGGGCGGGTCATGGGTTTCCTGTCCTTGGCTTGGGTTGCGCGCGTCAGTGGTGGTGGCGTGTTACAACAGTTCAGTCAATATCCGCATGCGGGGGCTGCCGGTAAAGCGCGCGCCAGCAGCCGCCCCCACCGCAGGGCCACGGCCATGGCCGCCAGCACGAGCGGCACGGCGAACATGAGCTCGGTCTGGAAGCGGATATTGCCCGTCTGCATGCGAAAGCCCAGAGCGGAGGAGTCCCCCCACCACCGTGCCGATGGGGGCGACGACGGGGACCATGCGCAGGCGTGAGGCAAGGGAGGGCTGGCGGCAGGCAACCCATGAAGTCAGGACCTGCCAGCGCGCGGCATTCATGGTGCGGGCAAGGCCCATCCAGCCCGGCTCCGTCTGGCGCAGGCCGTCGGCTGTCCTGATGCGCCCGTGATCCGGCCGGGCCAGCCCCCGATCCTGCGCGGCAGCACTATCCGGCCTGCCCCGCCGGCACCCGGCAGGACAGTGAGGCATCCGGCCACAATGTCCAGATCCAGCCCCCGAAACAGGGGAGCATCCCCCAAATCCGGCCCCACGCCCTCAGGCCGGATGGCGGGTGGCCGGGGACTCATTTCCTCGTGCGTCTGGGGTAGGCGATGCCCAGCGCATCACGCGCGGCGGTGGCCATCTGGTCCACGCGCTCGTTATTCACGTTACCGGAATGGCCGCGCACCCATTTCCATTCAATTTCGTGCCGCGCGCTGATTTCAAGCAGCCTGCGCCACAAATCCATGTTGGCCACCGGGTCACCCGATGCATTGCGCCACTTGCGCCGCACCCAGCCCGTGCTCCAGCGCGTGATGCCGTTGCGCACGTATTCACTGTCGGTATGCAGCACCACGCGGCAGGGGCGTTTGAGCGCCTCCAGCGCCTCGGCGGCCGCCGTCAGTTCCATGCGGTTGTTGGTTGTTTCCGCCTCGCCACCCGAAAGTTCACGCTCCTGCCCCCGGTAGCACAGCAGGGCGGCCCAGCCACCGGGGCCGGGATTGGGCTTGCAGCCGCCATCGGTCCAGATCTCAACCACGGCCGTGCCGTCGGGCACACCGTCTGGCGCGCTGGCCGTGGCACTGCCTGCCGCCTGCGCCGTATCCTCCACGACCGTAACCCCTTCGTTGCTCATGGCAGAAACGGCCCGCCCATGCGGCTGGCGCAGAACGCCATGCGCGCCGCATAATCCAGCGGGTCCTTGCGCGTGACCAGCGCATCGGGCGGGGTATGGATCCAGTCATACAGCCGCGTGAGCGTGAACCGGAGGGCCGCCCCCGTGGCCAGCGTGGCAAGGGCCGCGTCCTCCGCCGCTTCCAGCGGGCGCACGCGGCGGTAGGCATCCACCATGGCCGTGGCATGCACGGGCAGGAAACGCTGGCTGGCGTCAAAGCACCATGCATTGAGGGTGATCGCCAGATCGTAGGCATACCAGTCGGTGCAGGCGAAGTAGAAATCGATCATGCCCGACAGCCTGCCATCGCGGAAAAAGACGTTATCGGGAAACAGGTCGGCATGGATCTGCCCGCGCGGCAGGGTGGGGTTCCCACCCACCCCCGGCCATGCGGGCAGCACGCGGGCCAGCACCGTCCCGATTTCCCGCACAAGGCCGGGACGCACCGCCTCCCCCCCCGCGCGGCAGGCATCAAGCAGGTCGGGCCAGGCGTGCGGCCCCATGGAATTGGGGCGCTCGGCCACGTATCCCTCACCCAGCAGGTGCAGGCGCGCCATGGCGGCGCCCACCTGGGCGCAGCGATCCACATCTATCTGCGGGGACCACCCGCCGGGCAGGAAGGTGGTGATGGCGGCGGGCCGGCCCGACAGGGTGCGCAGAGTGCGCCCCTGCCGGTCGGCCACCGGCAGCGGGCACGACAGGCCACGCGCCGCCAGATACTGCATGAGTCCCAGGAACCATGGCAGTTCATCCGGGTTCACCCGCCGCTCGTACAGCGTCAGGATGAAGGTGGCCCGTGTGGTCCTGAGCAAGAAATTGCTGTTCTCCACACCTTCCGCAATGCCGCGGCAGGAAACGGGCCTGCCGATGTCGTAGCCTTCGAGAAACGCCGCCAGCGCATCGTCCGGCACTTCGGTATAGACTGCCATGGAACGGTACGGATCAGCCCAGCGGCGCCGGCAGGCGGAAGGCCACGTTTTCTTCCTTCACGGTGATTTCCTCGATCTCGAGCGTGAAGCGCTTGGCCAGGGCGGCCACCATTTCCTGCACCAGCGATTCGGGGGCGGATGCGCCCGCCGTGATGCCCAGGGTGGCGACTCCGTCCAGCGCCGACCAGTCCAGCGCGTTCAGGCGCGGCACCAGCAGGGCGCGCGGGGCACCCGAACGCTCGGCCACTTCCCGCAGGCGCTGCGAGTTGGAGGAGTTGGGCGAACCGATCACGATCACCAGGTCACAGCCCGGTGCGATCGCCTTGACCGCTTCCTGCCGGTTGGTGGTGGCGTAGCAGATATCCTCGCGCCGCGGTCCCTCGATCAGGGGGAAGCGCTCACGCAGGATCTCCACGATTTCCGCCGTGTCATCGACCGAAAGGGTGGTCTGGGTGATGAAGGCCAGCCGTGTCGGGTCGGCGGGCTGGACGGTGCGGGCTTCCTCCGCATCGTTGATCAGGGTCACGGCCCCGTTGGGCAGCTGGCCCATCGTGCCCACCACCTCCGGGTGGCCCGCATGGCCGATCATCAGGATATGGCGGCTTTCGGGGCCACCATCGGCAAAGTGGCGCTCGGCCTCACGGTGCACTTTCGACACCAGCGGGCAGGTCGCGTCCAGGTACAGCAGGTTGCGGCGCTCGGCTTCGGCCGGGACGGTCTTGGGCACGCCATGGGCGGAAAAGACGACCTGGCCATCGGCGGGCACTTCATCAAGTTCCTCGACAAAGATCGCGCCCTGCGCCTCAAGCGCCTCGACCACGGTGCGGTTATGGACGATTTCATGGCGGACATAGACCGGCGCGCCGTAGCGGCGGATCGCTTCCTCCACAACACGGATGGCACGATCGACCCCTGCGCAGAACCCGCGCGGGCCTGCAAGCAGTACCTTGAGCACACGCGGCGGTGCATCGGCGGGGGTGGTGGTATCGGGCGTACTGATCATCTGGTCGGGCATGGTGTTCCCCAAACATCCGGCGGGCGGTATAGGATACGGGCCGCGATCTGCTAGAGTCCGGGCGCCGGGATCCCGTGCGATGGTCCCGGCCCTACGCAAACCACGGCAATGGCGCAAGCCATTTTCCCGTTCAGCCTAACGTATTGTGCCATGCCTGTCCTCCCCCGTCACCCTGTCCGCCATTGCCCGCGCCGCTTCCGGCGGGATTTCCTCCACACCTGACCTACCCGGAATACCTGCATGCTTCCTGCCCTTCCGCTGCCGCGCCTGCGGCGTACCGCCCTGAAATTCTGCGCGCTGGCCAGCCTGCCCCTGCTGGCCGCCTGCAGTGGCGAATCCGATTCGATCGATTTCGCCCCAGCCTGCCCCGTGGTGGAAATTCCCGGCGAGGCAGCGGATTATTACCAGTATTCCGGCACCGACCATGACATCACCCACCTGGTGGCGCGCGCCAGCCTGACGCGTGTCGTGGGCTCGTGCGAGGCAGGGGAGCACCGCACCGTCATGACCAACATGAAGATCGGGCTGCATGTCGAGCGCGGACCGGCCTCGAAGGTGGATTTCGTCAACATCCCGTATTTCGTGGCCGTGGTGTTCAATGGCGAGATCAAGAGCAAGAAGGAATTCGTGGCCCATGTCTCGTTCGAGGACGGGCGCATGCAGGACCTGACCCATACCAGCAACATTCCCATCACCCTGCCCGTATCAAGGCATATCCACAGCGACCAGTACCATCTCGAGATCGGCTTCCAGCTCACCAAGGCGCAGCTTGACTTCAACCGCGCGCATCTTGTGATGCCCACCTTCCACAAGATGTAAGGCAGCCCGTGGCCCCGTCCCCCGCCCCGCGTGAACTGACATGGCGCGGCATCGTGATCGGCGCGCTGATCACCGTCGTCTTTACCGCGTCCAACATCTATCTCGGGCTGCGGATCGGCCTGACCATCGCCACGTCCATTCCCGCCGCCGTCATTTCCATGGCGGTACTGCGGGCACTGGGGGGCGGCACGATAGCGGAAAACAACCTGGTCCAGACCCAGGCCTCGGCTGCCGGCACGCTGGCCTGCGTGTTCGCAAGCCTGCCCGCGCTGCTCATGGGCGGGTTCTGGCAGCGCTTTCCCTTCATGCAGGCCGCCGTGCTCACGGCGGCGGGCGGCATGACGGGGGTCCTGTTCACCATCCCCCTGCGCCGGGTCATGCTGCGGGATGCCACCCTGCCCTTTCCCGAAGGGGTTGCCGCCGCCGAGATCCTGCGCGCGGGCGCCGCGCGGGAGGATACGGGCAGCATCCGCGCCCTGCTGCAGGGCAGCGTGCTGGCGGCCGTCCTCACCTTTGTCTCCACCGGGCTGCGGTTGCTGGGCAACGGCCTGACCACGACCGCCGTCGTCGGCGGGACAGCCTTCCGGCTTTCGATGGGGTTTTCACCGGCCCTGCTGGGCGCGGGCTATCTGGTCGGACTGGAAGGCGGGCTGGCCATGCTGCTGGGCGCGCTGCTGACGTGGGAAGTGCTGATTCCCGTCCTGGCGCAGCTTACGCCCCGCCCCGCCGGGCTGGCGCCGGGGGCGTTCGCGCAGGTACTGTGGCAGCAAAAGGCCCGCTTCGTGGGTGTTGGCCTGATCGGGGTGGCGGCGATATGGACCGTGCTACGCATGGGCCGCCCCCTGCTGGACAGCGTGCGCCTGCTGCTGGTGCGCCCGCCCGCGGATGCCGCGCCCGCGCGCACCGACACCGACCTGCCGCCCCGTGCCATACGCGCCATTGCGGGCATGGTCATGGTTGTGATCGGGGGCATGTTTTTCGTATTTGCCCGGGGCAGTATCGCTCCCCTGCCCGCGCTGGCGGCAGCGCTGGCGGGACTGGCCTGCTGCGCGGGGCTGGGGCTGTTCGTGGCGGCGGCGTGCGGTTACATGGCGGGGCTGGTGGGGTCGTCATCCTCCCCCATTTCGGGGGTGACCATTCTGGCGGCCATGTGCCTTGCCTGCGTGTTTCTGGTGCTGCGCGCGGCCGGGCTGTTCGCGGGGGGGGACGGGCAGCACTTCACCATAGGGTTCTGCCTGTATGCGCTGACCGCCATTACCGCGTCCGCCGCCATCGCCAATGACAACCTGCAGGACCTGAAAACCGGCCAGATGATCGGTGCCACACCGTGGAAGCAGGAAATCGCCCTGCTGATCGGCTGCATCAGCGGCGCGGTGGTCATTCCGCCGGTCCTGAACGTGCTGTACCAGACCTATGGATTCGTGGGGTCCATGCCCCATGCGGGCATGGACCCCACGCAGGCGCTGGCCGCGCCCCAGCCCGCGCTGCTGCTCATGATCACATCGGGCATTTTCCTCCACCAGCTGGACTGGTCCCTGCTTGCGCTGGGCGCCGTGACCGGCTGCGTGCTGATCGGTCTTGATACGGCCCTGCGCCGCACCGGCCGGGGCGGCCTGCCCCCGCTGGCCGTGGGCATTGGCGTATACCTGCCAATGCAGGTTTCCATGACGCTGGCGGCCGGCGCGCTGCTGTCCAGCCTGATCAGGCGGCTGAACCCGCGGGCGGGCACCCACCGGGGCACCATGATCGCCTCCGGCCTGATCGTGGGGGAAAGCCTGACCGGGGTTGCGCTGGCCTGCCTGTCCGCGCTGAGCGGACAGGACAGCCCGCTTTCGCTCCTGCCGCGCGGGGTTCCCGCCGTGGTTCCCGACATGGCCGGGCTGGTGATGTTCGCCCTGACCTGCCTGTGGTTCTGCCGCACGCAGATCCGCCCCCCCACCCGATAGGCCACGCACCGGAAGGGGCCGCGCCGGGGCATACTGGGGCATGGACGGGAGCAAGGTTTCCATGCCACCCTGCCCGCCATGTGCAGCCCTTTCGACACCCTGGATTTCCCCCGCCCCACGCGCGAAGCCCTGGCCCTGCGCTTTGGCCAGGTTTCCACCCTGCTGGACCAGGCCAACGTACCCGATGCCGCGCGCCTGTTCGATACCATCCGCCGTGATTACGAAAGCTGGGCGGCACTGGTGGACCTGCGCTTCGCACAGGATACCACCAGCCCCCACGCCCGTGCCGAACGGGATTACGCCGATGCGCTGACCCCCTATGTCACGGCACATGAAGTCACGCTGAAACGCCGGCTGCTGGAATATCCGGACCCGATGGCGGTGGCGCAGGTGGTCACCCCCCACACGCTGGAACTGTGGCGCACCGACATCACCACCTTCGATCCCCGCATTACCGATGCGCTGGAGGAGGAAGCCCGGCTGAGTGGCGAATACACTGCCCTGCTGGCAGGCGCGCGGGTCCGGATCGGCGGGCAGGAAGTCAACCTGTCGGGCCTGGCCCCCTATGCCGAAAGCACGGACCGCGCCGTGCGCCACGAAGCGGAACAGGTGCGCTGGGCCTTCTTCGCGCACAACGCCCCCCGCCTTGATTCCCTGTTCGACCAGATGGTGAAGCTGCGCCATGGCATGGCGCGCACGCTGGGCTACGACTCCTACATCCCGCTGGCCTACCGCCGCATGCGCCGGGTGGATTACGGCCCGGCCGATGTCGCGCGCTTCCGTGCCGACGTGCTGGAGCATGTCGTACCCCTGGTGCATGACATCCTGCGCCAACGCTGCGAGACCATGGGATGGGAAGTGCTGTATTCATGGGATGAACCGCTGATCGACCCGATGGGCAACCCCCGCCCGGCGGGAGGCGACGCGCTGCTGATGGAACGCGCCCAGACCATGTTCGACCGCATGGGCGGCGATCTGGGCCGTTTTTACCGGCAGATGCGCGATGGTGGCTATCTGGACCTGGTCAACCGCGCGGGCAAGGCGGGAGGCGGGTTCTGCACGTCGTTCCCCACCATTGGCATGCCGTTCATCTTCGCCAATTTCAACGGCACGCAGCATGACATAAACGTCTTTACCCATGAGATGGGCCACGCCTACCAGAACTGGAAAAGCCGGGGCCTGCCGGCGGTTGACCTGTTGTGGCCGACCATGGATGCCGCCGAAATCAATTCCATGGCGCTGGAATTCCTGACCTGGCCACATATCGACCTGATGGTCGAGGCCGGACAGGGCGCGCGCTTCAGGCAGATGCACCTGATCTCCTCGCTGTCCTTCCTGCCCTATGGCGTATGCGTGGATCACTTCCAGCACGAGATCTATGCCAGCCCGGACATGACGCCGGCCGAACGGAACGCCATGTGGCGCAGGCTGGAGCAGCGCTACATGCCCTGGCGCAACTATGGCGGCCTGCCCCACCCCGAATCCGGTGGCCGGTGGCAGGCGCAGGGGCATATCTACCGCTCGCCCTTCTATTACATCGATTACGCGCTGGCGCTGTGCTGCGCCATGCAGTTCTGGATCCGTAGCCGCACCGATGCGGCGGGCGCCATGCAGGCCTATGTTGACCTGTGCGCGCAGGGGGGCGCGCAACCTTTTACCCGGCTGATCCGTTCTGCTGGCCTGCACTCACCCTTCCAGCCCGGCACGCTGGCCGACGTGGTCCGTACCGCGCGTGATATCCTGAACGCCTGACCGGCCAATGCCCGGGCCGGGCTGCATGGCCTGCCCGCGTACTTGCCCGGTACGGCCCGCGGGGGGCATGCCACGCCCCGGCCCTTGCGCGCGCCGAAGGGGAAAACCATGTCCACACCCACGCCCTCCATCACCCGCACGCTCTGCAAGACCGTGGCGGTCCTTGTCCTGACGGGGCTGTTCATGCTTGGCCTGCGCTTCAGCGCCACCGTGGCCGGTCTGGTGGACCGGGTTGCGGGCACGGGGCTGTGGCTGTCCGTCTACCGTTTGGCCGGTGCCAGCGACGCCACCGAACAGGAACGGCTGATTGTCATGGCCGTGGCCCTTGTGTGCTGCCTGCTGGCCGTAGGCGTGGTGGAAGGGACGGACCGGCTGCTCAGGCGCTACCGCCCGCCCCGTTCATGACGCCTCGCGCTGCCAGAAAAAGGTGAGTTCATGCTTGTTGTGCCACAGATGCACGACATGCCCACCGGGAATGGCGGCAAAGGCATCCGCCGTTTCATGATCGGTCTCGCCCTGGAACTTGATGGTCATGACAATACGCGCCGCCCTGCCCGACGCGATCCACCGCCGCGCCAGCGCCAGCAGGCGCGCGGGATAGGCGATGATATCGGAAAACAGCCAGTCCACCGGCGCACAGTCCTGCGGATCCAGCCCGAAGGCGCTTTCGTACCGGCAGGTGACATTGGGCAGCCCGGCCACATTTTCCGCCAGCGCGGAACGGTCAATGGCGGTAACATGCGCCCCGCAACTGGCCGCGACCCACGTCCACCCGCCGGGGCAGGCCCCCAGGTCCAGGCATGTCTCGCCCGCCACGGGCCAGCGGCCAAGGCGCAGCAGGGCCTCCCACAGCTTGAGATAGGCGCGGGAGGGCGGGTCGGTGCGGTTTTCCTCGAATACGACCTCGCCATTCACGAAAGGCGAGGATTTGGTGGGCGAGAGCAGCAGCCTGTCCGGTGCCAGCAATGTCCATGCCCCCAGATGGGCATCGGGCGCGGTGGCGGGAAAGACAAAGGGCTTTGGCCGCAGCGGCGGCAGCGCATCGCTGACCAGCGCGCAGCGGCGGTGCAGCATGGGCGCATAGCCCGCCCAGTTGCGCTGGATGGCGCGCATGATACGGGCCGCCCCCTTGATGGAGGGCACGTCATGCGCCTGTGGCGCATCCCATATATCAAGCGCCCACAGGCTGGCCACCGGCGGCTGGGCGGAGAGCGCCAGCCGTCCGTGCCAGCATAGCGCCCCCGCCCCCCTGCGCGCCAGTTCCTGCGCCAGGACCGGCTCGAAACCGGGGGCGGCAAGATAGGCGCTGCGTACCGGCCAGGGTGGCCGGGTGGCATCGGGCTGGCCGCCCGTCCCAGCACTCATGACCGCATGACCCCCACGGCCAGCAGCAGCCACGCCACCATGAGCAGGCTCCCCCCCGTGGGGGCCACCGGGCCGGGATGGATGCCCCAGAAGGCGGTCAGCGCCACGCCGGTCGTAAACAGGACGGTGCCCACCGCCATCAGGCAGCCCGCGACCGAGACCAGCACCCTGCACCCCTGCTGGATCATGAGCACCGATACACCCATGATGGCCAGCGCGTGCCACATCTGCATCTGTATGGCCTGTCGGGCCATGTCGCGCCCCCCTTCGGCAAAGAAGCGGTCGGGCAGATGGGCGGTCAGCGCGCCCCCCATAACGGCAAAAAACGCGGCCAGCGCCGCAAAACACAAGAGAAACCTGACAACAGTAGGCATAAGGACATATCCGCAGGGCTTGGGTCACAGCCCGCCGTGGCGCGGGCGGGCACACCCTACTCCGGGCATGGGCCGATCGTATAGGCCACGCACGCGATGCTGCCGTGCCGCGCAACGGGCGTATGACGCTTCATTCCCTCCGCGCATGGGCCGCGCATCATGGCCGCCACCGTCACGCGCTCCACCCTGTTCCCGGCAGGGGCGTGGCCTTGGCCAGGGCACCATGCGGGCATGGAACGGCCGGACAGCCGCACGTTCCCGCATGTCGGCTTTATGTGGCGCGCCAAAACTGATAAACCGCGAAAAGGGTCAGTAATAAATCCAGATCTTACACTTTAGGAAGACGATCAACATGAGACATTACGCAGTCTGCCTCCTTTGTGCGTCTGTCAGCCTTCTTCCTCTCCCTTCCCTGGCCCGTCCGGCACCGGCCACACCCACGCCCGCAGCAGCGCCTGCGCCCACCCTGCCGCCGCTTACGGAATCAGATTCCACCTTTGCCGAGAACGTCTCCGCGCTGAATACTTTTGAAATCAATATTTCCACCCTGGCGGCCGAACAGGCCAAGCGCCGCAAGGTACAGGAATTCGCACGCAGTTCGGCCAGGATGCACACGACCAACCAGAAAACCCTGACCACCATGGCGCTCAAGCACGGGCTGGCCCTGCATCAGGAAATGAGCCCTGATGAAGAGCAGATCGCAGGCCAGCTCAAGACGGAAAACGGCGCCAAATTCGATCGCGATTACCTTGACCTGCAGGCACAGGCGGCAAGCGATGCGCTGGCCATGTTCCAGAACGAGGCGGAATCTGCGTCCGACCCGGAACTGAAGGCCTATGCCGCCGCCACGGCGGATACGTTGCAGGCGAACCTGAAGGAAAGCCTGCAGCTGGGCGCAAGCAAGCCCTCGCGCTGAATGCCCGCGGGTCCCGCCGGTCACGATACCCCAATACAGGAACAGCCATGACCATTCGCATTGACCGGATCGTAACGCGCGGCGGCGACAGGGGGGAGACCGCACTGGGCAACGGTACGCGCGTGCCCAAGGACTGCGCGCGGATTGAAGCCCTTGGCGCGCTGGATGAGGCCAATGCCACCATCGGTCTGCTGCGCGCCACCCTGCCCGCCGGGCGCAACGCCACCTTCATTGCATGGGTGCAGGGGCTGCTGTTTGATATTGGCGGCGCGCTGTGCATGCCGGCAAGCCCGCCGCGCGCGCTGCCGCATGCGGCAGCCGCCCTGGATGCGATGGAGGGGGAGGTCGAACGCCTGCGCGCCGACATTCCGCCACTGCGCAGTTTTGTCCTGCCCGGTGGCACGCCCGCCGCAGCCCACGCCCATCTGGCGCGCACGGTCGTGCGCCGGGCGGAACGGCGGCTGGTCACACTGGCCCGGGCGGAAGACATCGGCACGGATATGCCCGCCTGCCTGAACCGCCTGTCGGATTATCTGTTCGTGCTGGGCCGCCACCTTAACGCCAACGGGGCGGAAGACCTGACATGGGCACCGGCCGCGCCGCCGCCGGCGTGAAGGCCGCCCCCCTCAGCCCGGCAGGGCGGCCAGATGCGCGCAGGCCTGACGGGCAAGATGGTCCTGCGCCGCGTTGACATCCAGCGCCATGACCACCTCCTCCTCCATGTCGGGTTCCTCCAGTGTGGCGAACTGGCTGTCCAGCATGGCAACGGGCATGAAATGGCCGGTACGCTGGCGCAGGCGCGGGGCGATGTCTTCCTTGCTGCCCTTCAGGTAAACAAAGCAGACCGCCGCGCTGCCACCGGCAATATGCTCGCGGTATTTACGCTTGAGGGACGAGCACGTCACGATGCCGCACTGACCCGCCCGCCCCCATGCCGCGACCTGGGCCGCAATCCGGTCCAGCCAGGGGGCGCGGTCCGCATCCGTAAGCGGGATGCCGCTGCTCATGCGGGCAATGTTGCTGGCGGTGTGCAGGTCGTCCCCTTCAATGACGGGCCAGCCAAGATGTCCGGCCATAAGCTGGGCCACCGTGCTCTTCCCGCACCCCGATACCCCCATCACGATCAGCACGCATGGCCGCCCTGCCTGACGGAGTCTGCGCGAGAGGGAAACCGTAACCGCCTTCTGGCCAATATCACTCATTCCGTATCCTGCCGGATATTATTACAAGACTCATGCCTTCGCCCTATCTGGCCCCAATACCGGCATGAAGGCAAGAGATGTACCCACACGGTAACGTAAAATATACAGAAACGGGATTCCGTTTTATAGCGGATTTAAAGGCAGAAAAATGAGATCGAAATAAATTATATTTCAGAACTTCGTTTGGTTAAGTCCATAATATGTTTTTCATTTAAAATATATTTCATTCAATGAAAATAATACAATAATGATCATATTCTTATTTATGGCACTTGCATCATGGTAGCAGACAGCTTTATATGGAAGCACAAGCATTAAAAAACAGCACCGTTGGTATGTTGCTTGTAGGAATACATTCCTAAAATCTGATTTTAGCTACGTTCCGCATGGTGCATTGAGTTATCGAGAGTCCAGCTGTGTCATCTTATAACGATTTTCTTTCCTTTCCCAAAGAAGAAGAGCGCAATACGCAGCGCGAAGAAGTCAATGAATCCGCTTTCCGCGAGGCGCTTGAACGCATGGGCAAGGGCCAGCCCACGCCCCCGCGCGGCGCGGGAGGGGGCAAGCCCCGGCAGCAGCGCCCCGCCCGGCAGGTTGAACCCGTGCAGCGCCGCCGCAAATTCGTGCAGGACGGTGACGTGCGCGTCGAACACCAGTCCCTGAGCACCGGCCGCGCGACCCCGCGCGCCATGCATGCCCAGCAGGAGGACCGTGGCGAGACCGACCAGTTGCGCCACAAGGTACAGTTCGAGCAGAAGCTGCGTGAACAGTCCGAACTGCGCCTGTCGGAAGCGCAGGCGCATATCCGCACCCTGACCACCCGCATTGGCCATGCCGACGTGATTGTGGCGGAACACAAGGAAAAGCTTGCTGCGAAAGAGGCGGAAATGCAGGCCCTGCGCGCCGAACTGTATGCCGCACGGGAGGAAAGCAGCCATCTGCGTGAGGAACTGAACCGGCAGAAGGCGCGGCAGCGCGTAACGGAAAGCCGCCCCGCCGCCGCGGCAGGACCCGCCGCCAATACACCGCAGGAGGCCGCCGAGCCGGAACCCGTCAAATGGTGGCTGCGCTAGCCGCCGGCCGCCCCATCCATGCAACCCGATGACCCGCCGCGCAATCCGGCCTCACGCCAGCGTCAGGTCGGGCTTGTCATTGTCGCGACCTGCACCAGCGCAAGCCTGGCCATACTGGTGCTGCTGCCGCTTGTCAGTGGCCTGGTCAACCTGCTGCGGGACATACTGGGCGTGCTGATCCTGCCCTTCTCGTTCATGTTCGGCCTGGAAGGCGCGGAGGGGCAGTCCCCCGCCCTGCTGCGCCTGCTGAGCGACATGGGGTTGCAGACCCACCTGCACCCGCTGCGGCTGGGGGGCGCGGCCATACTGGAACTGGTGGCCGTCTTCCTGTTTGTCATAGCCGAACGGCTGGGGGGCCGCACCGGCTACATCGCGGCCTGCGCGGCATCGGCCGGGGCGATCGGCCTGTCGGGCCTGCCGCTGGCCGTGCCCCTGCTGCCCGCCTTCGTGACGGAAGGGGTATTCCTGTTCTGCCCCCCCCTGCCCGACCCGGACTGAACCGCCACGCCCCCTGGCGGAGGCTTCGCGGCACCCTGATCGGGAATGGGCGGGCCGGATACGTCCCTATCGATACCGCCTGAACCCTACGCCCTCAGTGCAGCCCTTCCACAAAACGGGCCAGGCGGGTACAGGCTTCCTTCAGCACATCATCGCCAGTGGCATAGGACAGGCGCAGGTACGGTCCCTGCCCGAAGGCCGAGCCATGGACCACCGCCACCTTCTGTTCCATCAGCAGGGCAATGGCGAAGTCCTCGTCCGTCCGCAGCCGGTGCCCCCCGGCACTGACCCTGCCCATGCATCCGGCAATGCCGGGATAGGCATAGAACGCCCCATGGGGCATGGCGCAGGTCAGTCCCGGTATGGTCCGCAGGGTGGAAACCACCATTTCGCGCCGGCGCGCATAGGCCGCACACATGGCGGCAATGATATCCGCCGGGCCGTCCAGCGCCGCCGCCGCCGCCGCCTGCGCGATGGAACAGATGCCTGACGTGGCGCTGCCCTGTATGGCGGTCATCGCGCGGATCAGCGCGACGGGACCCCCCACGTAACCCACGCGCCAGCCGGTCATGGCATAGGCTTTCGATACACCGTTCAGGGTCAGGATGCGGTGCCGCAGGTCAGGTGCGACCGCCGCCAGCGAGACATGGCGCAGCCCGTCATACAGCAGGTGCTCGTATATCTCGTCGGACAGCACATGCACATGCGGGTGGCGGCGCAGCACCCCGGCCACGGCCTCCAGATCAGCCTGCCCCATGGTACCGCCAGTGGGGTTGTTGGGAAAATTGAGCACAAGCCACTTGGTGCGTGGCGTGATGGCCGCCTCCAGCGCCGCTGCCGTCAGCCGGAAGTCATCGGCCTCGTGGCAGTCGGCATAGACGGGGGTGCCACCGAACATCTGCACGATCAGCGGATAGCTGACCCAGTACGGCCGGGGAATGACCACCTCATCCCCCGGCTGCACCGTTGCCATGAAGGCGTTGAAGATGACCTGCTTGCCGCCATTGGACACCATGATCTCGGCAGGCGTGTAGTCCAGCGCGTTCTCACGCGCGAATTTGCGCGCAATCGCCGCCTTGAGCGCGGGCGTGCCGTCAACGGGGGGGTATTTTGTCTGCCCCTCCAGTGCTGCGCGGTGGGCGGCCTCGATCACGGCGGGGGGCGTGGCGAAATCCGGCTCCCCCAGCGCAAGGGAGAGGACCTTCTCCCCCTTCGCCCGCAGGGTGCGCGCGCGCTGCGCCATGGCGATGGTAGCGGGCACCACAAGCCGTTCCATCCGCTGTGCCAGGAATCCCGCCGGGGCAGTACCGCTCTCGGTTGTCATGCCCGCACCCTCAACGCAGCCCGGCACAGAAGCGCTGGATGCGCAGGCAGGCTTCCTTCAGGCTGTCCGTGTCGGTCGCATAGGAAATACGGAAATGACCGGCAAACATGAACGCGCTGCCATGCACGGCGGCCACCCCTTCCTCATCCAGCAGGGCGGTCACGAAGGCCTCGTCCGTGTCGATCAGCGCGCCCCCGGCACTGGTCTTGCCCAGGCAGCCGACCATGGAGGGGAAGACATAGAACGCCCCTTCCGGCACCGGGCAGTGCAGGCCTGCCGCCGCGTTCAGCATGTCCGCCACAAGATCACGCCGCGCCTGATAGGTGGCGACCATGGTGGCGATGAAATCCTGCGGGCCGGTCAGTGCCTCAAGCGCCGCCGCCTGGCTGATCGATCCGGGGCCGGAGGTAGACTGGCCCTGCAGCTTGTTCATCGCCCGCGTCATCTGCACGGGGGCCGCGGAATAACCGATGCGCCAGCCGGTCATGGCATAGGCCTTGGACACGCCGTTCATGGTCACGGTACGGTCACGCAGGCGGGGTTCGACCTCCACCACCGTAGGGGCACGGAAGCCGTCATAGACCAGCTTGTTGTAAATGTCGTCCGTCAGGATCCAGACATCGGGGTGGCGGAGCAGCACATCGCACAGGCCGCGCATTTCGGCTTCGGAATAGGCGGCGCCGGTGGGGTTGTTGGGGGAATTGAGCAGAAGCCACTTGGTACGCGGCGTAATCGCGGCTTCCAGTTCGGCGGGCTGGAGCTTGAAGCCGTTTTCCACGCTGCACGGCACGATGACCGGCGTGCCTTCGGCCAGCGCCACGATATCGGGATACGACACCCAGCACGGGGCAGGGATGATCGCCTCATCGCCCGGATTGATGGTGGCGACCATGGCATTATAGATGATCTGCTTGCCGCCGTTGGAGACGATCACTTCATCCCAGGTGTAATCCAGCCCGCTATCGGCGCGGAAACGCGCGGCAATGGCGCGGCGCAGGGCGGGCGTGCCCGCAACATCGGTGTATTTGGTCTCGCCTGCCTCGATGGCGCGGATCGCCGCCTGCTTGATCGTGTCGGGCGTATCGAAATCCGGTTCACCGGCGGAAAGGCTGATGATGTCCTTTCCCGCCGCCTTGAGCGCGCGTGCCTTGGTGGAGATTGCAATCGTCTGGCTGGGGCTGATGCGGTCCAGGCGGGTGGCGGTAAGATCCATGATATCAAGATCCATCAACAGTGGAAAACACCCGGCACCCTGCCGGGGAATGGGCGCACAGCCTAGAGCGAACCCGTGGCGGAGGGAACAGCGGATATGTGATCGGCCGCCATTGCGGCGCGGCACACCTGCGCCGGTGTCATCCCTGCCGCCCGCATGGCGCGGATGGATACCGCGCCATCACGCTTGGCCAGCCGCCTGCCCGTGCCGTCGCACAGCAGGCCGTGATGGCTGTAGCGCGGCGCGGGCCAGCCCATGATGTGCTGCAGCAGCCGGTGCAGCGCGGTGGCGGGTCGCAGGTCCGCGCCGCGCGTGACCAGTGTTATGCCCTGCAGGGCGTCATCATGGGTGACGCACAGGTGATAGGAGGCGGGCACGTCCTTGCGCGCCAGAACCACATCACCAAACAGGCCGGGCCGGCAGGGCTGCGGCCCCTGGCCCAGTTCATCCCATGTCAGCGCATCCGTGCCGGGCAGTGCCAGCGCGCGCGCCATGTCCAGTCGCAGGGCATGCGGCGCGCCCGATGCCAGCAGCGCCGCGCGGCGGCCGGGGTCCATGTGGCGGCAGGTACCCGGATAGACCATGGTGCCATCGGGCGCGTGATGCGGCGCGCGCGCCGCCTCCATCACATCGCGGCGCGTGCAGAAGCAGGGATAGAGCAGCCCGCGCGCGCCAAGACCATCCAGCACGCGGCGGTACCCATCCATGTGCCGCGACTGGCAGCGCACGGGCCGCGGCCATGACAGGCCAAGCCATTCCAGGTCGGCATACAGGTCGGTGATGAAACGGGGCCGGCAGCGCACGGTGTCGATATCCTCGATGCGCAGCACGAACCTCCCCCCCGACTCCACAGCCATGCGCCAGCCCCGCAATGCGGACGCGACATGGCCCAGGTGCAGGTGCCCCGTGGGGCTGGGTGCGAAACGGGTGATTTCTGGCATTTTCTTATTAAAACAACACTGTAGGAAAAAACTGTTTCCGTTCCCGGTTTTCATGGCCACGGGGGACGTTACACGATGGCCGGCCGCCATGGGTTGCCACGCCATACGGGGTCTGCAATAGATTCAACAGTTACCTGACGACGACGCACATCACAGGCGCTCGCTTCGGAACAGAGTACGCCTGAGCACTGTGCGGCGGCATTCGGAAAGGAATGCGTCTGTGCCTTGTGACAGTCAATACCTGCCTGCCCTGGTCCTGAATGCCGATTTCAGGCCACTCTCCTATTTCCCGCTCTCGCTATGGTCATGGCAGGACGCGGTGCGCGCCGTATGGCTTGAACGTGTATCGGTGCTGAGCGAATACGACACCATCGTCCACTCCCCCAGCCACAGCCTGCGCCTGCCCAGCGTCATTGCGCTGAAAGACTATATTCCGGCCGCGCGCAAGCCCGCCTTTACCCGCTTCAACGTTTTCCTGCGCGACAATTTTTCCTGCCAGTACTGCAACACCCGCTTCCCCACGCAGGAACTGACGTTCGACCACGTCATCCCGCGCAGCAAGGGCGGGCGGACAAGCTGGGAAAATGTCGTGACCGCATGCAGCCCGTGCAACCTGATCAAGGGATCGTACATGCCACATGAGATCCGCATGTATCCCGACCGCACGCCCATGCGCCCCACCAGCCGCAGGCTGCAGGAAAACGGGCGTGCCTTCCCCCCCAATTACCTGCACGAAAGCTGGCGCGACTATCTGTACTGGGATACCGAGCTGGAAAACTGAACCCCGCGCCCGCGCGGGACGCGGGCAGCGGCGGACACGCTATCTTGTGTAGCTATAGCCGTATTCATCGGCCATCTTCTGCAGGTCGGGCGCGCCGCGCAGGTTGAGCGGCAGCGGCTCGGCCTTCTTTTTTTTCGAGCCGAAGATGAAGTTGTGGTCGCTCATCCGCTGGCAGGTGTTGGCGGCAAGGGGGAAACTGAGCTGCATCGTGGTGCCCAGCTGCTCACGCAGGCACTTCACATCGCTTTCGAACGGCTTGCGCCCGATTTCGGCCGTGCAGCCACCCAGCACCACCAGCCCGCATGCCAGCAGCCCGAGCCGGGCAGGCAGTTTTTCCACGATCTTGAGCTTCATTTCGACCCCGTAGCTTCAGCGCAGCGACACTGCCACGAAAGTGCCCGTTGTGATAGGGCACAAGAAGCCGCAGGCGCCCTGCCGCGTCCTGAATGCATGGGTGGCTTACGCAAAGAGCACAGGCCCCGCCCATGGCCATGAAGAGAATACATGCACGGCAGGAAATTATAGTCATGCCGTCGTCAGGTATTATCTGAATGCATAGGTGATATTACCGTGATTTACGTGACAGATGCCCCTTATATTGCCACCCTCTGTCATTATTCTAAATTTTTCTAAATCATGTGTGATATATAAAAAACACGAATGCATTGCCCGCATGGCTGTCAATTTGCCGCCAGATTGCCTAATGCATGTCGCGCGTTGTTACCGTCCCCATCGATGCCTGAGGTAAAAGAATGAGATTACTGGCCGTCCATCCAAGCTCGCTCATGTACACGAAGGTCTTCCTGCGTCTTGAACCGCTGGGGCTTGAACTGGTTGCCGGTGCCGCGCGCAACAAGGGACATGAGGTTGAAATCATCGACCTGCAGGTCGAGAAACACCCCGATTACTGGGAACGCATCGAACGCTTCCGCCCGCATGCCATCTGCTTTTCGGGCAATTACCTGGCCAATGTTCCCGAGATCATCGACCTGTGCAAGGAAACCCGCAGGCGCCTGCCCAACGTGTTCCTGTTCATGGGGGGGCATTCCATCTCGTTCATCGCGCGTGACGTGCTGGCCCTGTCAGAAGGGGCGGTCAACTGCGTGCTGAAGGGTGAAGGGGATGCAACCGTAGGTCCCCTGCTGGAAGCGTGGGAACAGGGGCGCGACCTGACCACCGTGCCCGGCGTGGTGACCATGGATGGCGAAGGGCCGCCACCGATCTTTGTCGAATCCCTTGATGAAGTCCGCCCCGCGCGCGACCTGCTGCGCCACCGCCGCAAATACTTCATCGGCACGCTGGACCCCGCAGCCTCCATCGAATTCGCGCGTGGCTGCCCGTGGGACTGTACGTTCTGCAGCGCATGGACGTTCTATGGCCGCTCCTACCGCACCGCCAGCGCCAAGGTGATTGGCGAGGAACTGCAGGAAATCAAGGAACCGGGCATCTTCATTGTCGATGACGTGGCCTTCGTGCATGCCGAACACGGCCTTGCCATCGCCGAGGAAGTCAAGCGCCGGAACATCAAGAAGGAATACTACCTTGAAACCCGCGCCGACGTACTGCTGCGCAACAAGGAAGTGTTCGCGGTGTGGAAAGAGATCGGGCTGAGCTACATCTTCATCGGGCTGGAAGCGGTGGATGCCGAAGGGCTGAAGCGATTCCGCAAGCGCGTGTCGATGGACCGCAATTTCGAAGCACTGGAATACGCCCGCTCGCTGGACCTGATCGTGGCCATCAACCTGATCGCCGATCCGTCATGGGACCGGGAGCGTTTCGAGGTCATCCGCCAGTGGTGCCTTGAAATCCCCGATATCGTGAACATTTCCGTCACCACCCCCTATCCCGGAACGGAAATCTGGGAAAGCGAGTCCCGCAAGCTGACCACGCGCGACTATCGCCTGTTCGACATCCAGCATGCCGTCATGCCCACCACCCTGCCGCTGCGCGAGTTCTATGAGGAACTGGTGAAAACCCAGCAGATCCTGAACAACAAGCATCTGGGCTGGAGCGCGATCAAGGATACGCTGGGCATTGCCCTGCGCCTGGCGCTGCGCGGGCAGACCAACTTCCTGACCATGATCTGGAAGTTCAACTCGGTCTTCAACCCCGACCTGCAGATGGCCGATCACGCGCAGAAGCCGGAATATGAAATGCCGCTCAAGCCGCAGGGCAGCGAGCAGAAGGTTGACCGCAAGACGCTGTATGTTCACGGCCCGGCCGGCCGCAAGTCGCGCAAGCTGGATGACGATACCGAAAAGTTCGTGGATGAGACCCGCATGAGCACGGTCGACTGATCCAGAAAAATCCTGCCCGTCAGGGAAAGGCCGGTTGCCTGTGCAACCGGCCTTTTTTTTGGGTCCGGTCCGGAACCATGTGCCGGCAGGCAGTTTGAACAAAACGGCGTCCGGCATGGATTGCACAGCAGGGCCCCGGGCCACAGCCCATGTGGTGCATGCCCCGACAGGACACGGCGCCGGGGGCATATATGGCAGCCTTCATGGCAGAACACGGCTGAATTATCACATCAGGGGCGATAATTCCCAACAGGAACACCCATGCCCCATTCCCCGCATGATGGCGGCAATGATGGCCTCCCCACCCTTTTCTGGTGTAGGCTGGGACATGTTTCAACCATAGGCAGCCATCAGGCTGCGGCAGGCAATAAGGCATTCAGAGCATGGAAACATTAACGATAAACGTAGGCGGCATGACGTGCGATGGATGCGCATCCAAGGTTGTCCATGCACTGGAAGGCGTGGACGGGGTTGCGATGGTGCAGGTCTCCCTGGAGAAGGGCACCGCCACGGTGACCTATGACGGCCGTTCCACCAAT
The DNA here is from genome assembly GCF_003207855.1 of Komagataeibacter rhaeticus. GTDB lineage: Bacteria > Pseudomonadota > Alphaproteobacteria > Acetobacterales > Acetobacteraceae > Komagataeibacter > Komagataeibacter rhaeticus. The sequence continues at coordinate 140,766 of NZ_NKTZ01000002.1, forward strand.
GTCGATGACCTGTTTGCCGCCGTGGATGATGCGGGCTTCGACGCCGGTTACTGACCGGCGGCCTGAAAGCGGCATATTGCTGAAAAAACAGACGCTTCCGGGAGACGCCGTTTCCAGAAAAGCGATACCCGGAAGCGCCCCTGCACCTTACAGGCCACAGAGGGACGGCCACAGAGGGGCAGGTGATTGCCCCCCTTATGGCGCAGGCAGGGCGGCAGCCGCCTTGCGTATGGCCTGCGCCATGGCTTCCACCCCGTTGCCCCGGTTGGTGGACAGTGCCTGCACCAGCCCCAGGTCACGCAGGAAGCCGGGGTCCGTATTCAGGATTTCCTCCCGGCTGCGGCCGGAATAGACCCGCAGCAGCAGCGCCACCAGACCGGACACGATGGCCGCATCCGATGCCCCGGCCAGATAAAGCCTGCCCTCGCGCGGCTGGACTTCCATCCAGACCTGACTCTGGCAGCCGGGCACGCGGTGGGCGTCATCCTGCCACTGTGACGGGAATGGCGGCAGCTTGCGCCCCAGTTCGATGATGTACTGGTAACGCTGCATCCAGTCATCAAACAGGGCCAGTTCCTCGCCGATTTCGGCAATGGCGTCGGCGGCGGTATCGTCCTCGGGCTGTACAAACGGGTCGGTCATCATCTTTCCTGTAACGCGCGCGGGGCCTGCCTGCCGCCGCCGGATCGGGCCTTCCAACGCAAAAGGCCGCGCCCGATCCGGCGCGGCCCTGCGGGCACCTGCCATTCCCTACAGGATAAAGCGGCTCAGATCACCCTTGCTGGCCAGTGGCGCCACCTTCTCCTGCACATCGGCGGCATCGATCACAACACTCTGGCCACTGCGGTCAGGCGCGGTGAAGGAAACCGATTCCAGCAGCCGCTCCAGCACGGTGGCCAGACGGCGGGCGCCGATATTTTCCACCCGTTCATTGATATCGGCCGCCAGTTCCGCCAGCGCGTCGATCGCGGCATCGGTAAAGGACAGGGTGACCTTTTCCGTGCCCAGCAGGGCGATATACTGCTGGAGCAGGGAATGTTCCGGCTCGGTCAGGATACGACGCAGGTCATCGCGCGTCAGTGACGCCAGTTCCACACGGATGGGCAACCGCCCCTGCAGTTCGGGCAGCAGGTCGGACGGCTTGGCGATATGGAACGCACCCGATGCGATGAACAGGATATGATCCGTGCGCACCGGGCCGTATTTGGTGGAGACCGTCGTCCCCTCGATCAGCGGCAGCAGGTCACGCTGTACCCCTTCGCGCGAGACATCGCCACCGCGCGATCCCCCTTCGGAAGCACGGGCACAGACCTTGTCGATCTCGTCCAGGAACACGATGCCATGGTCCTGCGCATGGGCCACGGCCTCACGCGTCAGGGCTTCGGTATCGAGCATCTTGTCCGCTTCCTGACGGGTCAGCGCGGCACGGGCCTCGGCCACCGTCATGCGCTTCTGCTGCGGCATGCGGTTCATGAAGCCCTTCATCATGTCCGAGAAATTGATCACGGCCCCCGGCGTCATGCTGGACATGTCGGGCTGGGCCGGGCCGCCCCCCTCGGCAATCGAGATCTCGACTTCCTTGCCCTCAAGCTCGCCCGCGCGCAGCATGCGGCGGAACTTGTTGCGTGTCTCGGCCGAAGCGCCCTCCCCCACCAGCGCGTCCAGCAGGATGTTCTCGGCGGCCCCTTCCGCCTTGACCTCCACATCCCTGCGCCGCAGTTCGCGCAGCATGTTGATCGAGACCTCGACCAGATCGCGTACGATGCTTTCCACATCGCGGCCGACATAGCCCACCTCGGTAAACTTGGTGGCCTCGACCTTCAGGAACGGGGCCTGCGCCAGCCTGGCCAGACGGCGGGCGATCTCGGTCTTGCCGCAGCCCGTCGGCCCGATCATGAGGATGTTCTTGGGCACGACCTCCTCACGCATGGCATCCGTAAGCTGGGCACGGCGCCAGCGGTTGCGCAGCGCAATGGCCACCGCGCGCTTGGCATCGGTCTGGCCGATGATGTAGCGGTCGAGTTCGGACACGATCTCGCGCGGGGAATGATTGGGTATGTCCATCAGGCAGCGTCCCCTGTCCCGTCCGTGCCCAGTGTTTCCACAATCACGGAATGGTTGGTGTACACACAGATATCGCCCGCGATCTTCATGGACCGGCGTGCGATATCGACAGCAGACAGGCCATCGATTCCCAGCAGGGCGCGTGCGGCGGACAGTGCGTAATTGCCGCCCGAGCCGATGGCGATGATGCCATCCTCGGGTTCCAGCACGTCGCCATTGCCGGTCAGGGTAAAGGAGCGCTCGGCATCGGCCACGGCCATCATGGCTTCCAGCCGGCGCAGGTAGCGGTCGGTGCGCCAGTCCTTGGCCAGTTCGACACAGGCGCGCTCAAGCTGGTTGGGGTAGCGTTCCAGCTTGTTTTCCAGCCGCTCCAGCAGGGTGAAGGCATCGGCCGTGGCCCCGGCAAAACCGGCCAGGATCTGCCCGGTCGGCCCGATCCGGCGCACCTTGCGGGCATTGCCCTTGATCACGGTGGCGCCCAGCGTCACCTGCCCATCGCCAGCCATGGCCACCTGGCCGCCGCGCCGCACGCACAGGATGGTCGTACCATGCCACCCGACCGGGTCATGGGGAGATGAATGATAATCTTGCATGATGATAGAGATAAAACCTTCTGCCGCCAGAACAAGGGGGCACGCCCCATACGATGCCCCCACCATTGCGCGCCCGGTTACGCGCGGTTCATGATCCGGTCGATATGGGCTGCAAGATCCGCGCGCGTGAACGGCTTGTGCATGACATTGGCGCTGCCGGCCGGCAGCGCGCCCGCATTGGCATAGCCGGTCAGGTAGAGCACACGCAGCCCGGGCCGCAGGGCCTGCAGGTGATGCACCGTCTCCAGCCCGCCCATGCCCGGCATCATCACATCCATGATCACAAGATCGATCGGCCCCAGCCCCTGCTCCATCGCCCGCACCGCGTCCGCACCACTGGCGTATTCCACCACATCATGACCGCGCGCGCGCAGGAAGCCCACCGTCACCGCCCGCACGCCCGGTTCGTCATCCACCACCATCACATGCAGCGTGCGTCCGCCCGCCCCCGTTCTTGCGGCCACGGGGGCCGTGGCCGGGGGGGCGGCATCCGGTGCCGCGGCCTGCACCGGCAGGCACAGGTCAACGCGCGTGCCCTCGCCCGGCTGGCTGCGTACCTGTACCTCCCCCCCCACATGGCGGATGAAGCCATAGATCATGGACAGGCCCAGGCCGGTGCCGTGGCCCACATCCTTGGTGGTGAAAAACGGCTCGAACACGCGCGCCAGTGTCTCGGCCGACATGCCGACCCCCTGGTCGGTGACCGATACCATCACATATTCACCGGGCACGAGATTGGTGCCGGCAATGATTTCCTTTACCCGCTTGAGCGCCGTGGAAACCCGGATCACCCCGCCATCAGGCATGGCATCCACCGCATTGATGCACAGGTTGAGCACCGCAAGCTCCAGTTGCCCCGCATCGGTACAGACCGGCGGCAGCGTCCCGTCCGATGTCGCGGTATCCACCACAATCGTACACGGCGTCCCGCCCTTGCCCTGACGCGAGACAACGGTCTGCGCCAGCAGGTCCTTCATGCCGTGCAGCAGGGCGTTCACATCCACCGGCTCCAGGCTGAGATCCCGCGGCCGGCTGAAATTGAGCAGCCTGCGCGTAAGCGAGGCCCCGCGCTGGGCAGCGGCGGAAGCATTGTCCAGCAGGCGCGTCACAGGGCCACTTTCGTCCCCCATGTCGCGCACCAGTTCAAGCGAGCCGAGCACGGCGGTCAGCAGGTTGTTGAAATCATGCGCGATCCCGCCCGCCAGCGTGCCCAGCGCCTGCATCTTTTCCGCCTGGCGCAGGCGGGCGGCCATTTCCTGCTGGCGGGTGATGTCGCGGTTGATCACGACCGAACAGGCCGAACCATCACCCAGCGCGCCCAGTACCACGCGGGTGATCTCGCGCCACCGCCCCTGTGCGCTGCCGCGGGTGTGGGCGGGCATTTCCACGGTTTCCTCATCGCGCCCTTCGGCCTGCAGGCGCCCCTGGGCCGCCCGGATCACGGGCAGCAGGTCGGCATCGCACAGTTCCTCCTCCGTCCGGCCCAGGCAGGATGCGATGTCACGGCCATAGAAATCCGCCGCCTGCTGGTTGATGCGGATGAAGCGGCCCTGCGCGTCCTTGAAGCCAAGGCCCGAGCGCAGATTGTCCAGCAGGCCATGGAGCAGCATGCGCTCGGTGCGCAGTTCGCGCTCCAGCCGGTGGTAATCCGCCGCCTGCACGATCATGGCGCGCAGGGCGTCCGGGTCCCATGGCTTGTGGGAATAGAACGAGATCCGCCCCTGGTTGAGCGCCGCCGCCACCGCGCCGATATCGGCATAGCCGGTCAGCAGGATGGCCTGCGCGTCGCTGTGCGCGCGCGCGCGGGCCAGCATCACGTCGCCCCCCATCTCGGGCATGCGCTGGTCGGACACGATCACGTCCACATCGTTGCGCGCGGCCAGGATGTCCAGCGCCTCGGTGGGGGATGTGGTGGACAGGACGGTAAAGGTATCTTCCAGCAGGTCGGTCAGGGCGACAAGGATTTCGGCCTCGTCATCCACCAGCAGCACGACGGGGCGCGACTGTGTTGCGGGGTCTGTAGTCATCACGCGGCAAACTCCCTGCGCGGCGGTCTGTGGCATGCTCAGCGCATGGACCCCGATGGCGGCGGCGCGGGCTGGCCTTCGGCCCCCGCCCCGGCATTCCAGGGTACGGAAATGGTAAAGCGGGCGCCCCCGCCAGGGGCGTTGCCCACCTGCAGGCTGCCGTGATGCGCCTGCACCACGCTATAGGCAATGGCCAGCCCCAGCCCGGTGCCGGCCCCCACGGGCTTGGTGGTGAAGAACGGTTCGAATATGCGCTCCTGCACAGCGGGGGCGATGCCGGGACCGGTATCGGTTATGACAAAGACGTAGGTGTCCTGCCCGCCCGCATTATGCGCAAGGAATGTGTGGATACTGATCTCCCCTTCCGCGATCCCGCCCCGACCAGACATATCATCAGGCTGGGCGGCAAGAATTGCATCAGCCGCATTGCTGATAATATTCATGATGACCTGATTGAGCAGCGCCGCCTGGCAGTACAGCCGGTCGGGGGCCTCGTACTGCCGCCGGACCACGATGCCGCTGCCCAGCTTCTGCGTCAGCAGCGCCATGACCGTCTCCAGCGCCTCGGGCACATCGATCAGCTGGAACAGCCCTTCATCCAGCCGCGAGAACTTGCGCAGGTTGAGCACAAGGTTCTGGATGCGCCGCAGCCCCATGTTCATCGACCCCACGCGGTCACGGCACTTGGTCAGCACCGCCTCGCGCGCCGCATGGTCGGGGTCGGTGCAGGCGGCCTCCATGTCCATCACCTGCGCAAGGCCGCGCGCCACCGTATCCTTGTGCGCCAGGATGAAGGCCAGCGGGTTGTTGATCTCATGCGCGATGCCCGCCACCAGTTCACCCAGCGAGGCCATCTTGGCGGTCTGCACCAGCTTGCCCTGGGTTTCGATCAGCTTGCGGTTGGCATCGGCCAGTTCGCGGTTGGCCTGTTCCAGCGCTTCGGCCAGGGAGGCCTTCGAGGCGATGGCCGCGGCTTCGGCGCGCGCGCTCTTGACCGCGATCTCACGCGCCTGGCGCTCGACCTCGATGCGGCGTACGTCATCCTGAAGCAGCTTGCGCCGCACCAGCACGCGGATGCGCAGCGCCAGCGCCGCAGGCCCCACATCGCGGGAGACGAGATCATCGATCCCCGCCTCGAACATGCGCGCGGCGAATTCGCGGGCATCGGCCCGTGGCGCGCCATCCACCCCCAGCAGGCGCAGCGGCACGTTGCCCGACAGCAGATCCGCCTGCCGCCATTCATCCAGCACGCGGCAGACCTCCAGCCCGTCGAATTCCCGGCACGCCAGGTCAATCACCACGCAGTCGGGCACATGCTCGGGATCATGCAGCAGCGTGGGGTCCAGCTGGGCCGGATCGGGGCACAGGGTGACGATGTGCCCGTCACGCCGCAGCTGCCCGATCAGTTCGGGCACCGCCTGCTGGCGGGGCGAGGCCGGGGCGATGACCATGATGCGCGCGCGGCGGAACATGCGCTCGGGCAGGAGCGGGGGCGCATGCGCCGCGTGTTCACGCAGCAATGCGCGGATGCGCAGGACAATCAGCGCCGGGTCGGACGATTTGGGAATATAGGCGTCCGCCCCGCTTTCCAGCCCCTCGCGCTCCAGCCCGGGCTCGATCCCCTCCGTCAGGATCAGCACCGGGATCGTGCGCGTGACCGCGTTCATGCGCAGCTGGCGGGCAAGCTGGCCCCCGTTCATGCCCGGCAGGTGGTAGTCGGCAATCACCAGCCCCGGCAGGCGGGCATCCAGCGTATCCAGCGCTTCCTCGCCACTGGCCACGCGATGGACGTGAAAGCCGTGGCCTTCGAGCATGCGGCGGATGCGCAGGGCCTGTGTATCGGAATCCTCGACCAGCAGCAGGGTGTCGGGATGGTCCTCGTGCTCAGCAGGTGGCATGGGGCTGGCTCATGGCTGGGATGGTCCTTCGGTCGGGATCGGGCTGCCGGCCATGATCCGGAGAATATGCGGGGCGATTTCATGCACCGGCAGGCTTATGCAGGCCGCACCCGCGCGTTCGGCGGCGCCGGGCATGCCGTGGATGACGGCGGTGCTGCGGTCCTCGACAATCGTGTAGCCGCCGCACGCGCGGATGCGGCCCAGCCCCTCGACCCCGTCCTCGCCCATGCCGGTCAGCAGCACGCCCAGCCCGTCACCGCCAAAGACCCGTGCGATGGAGGAAAACAGCACATCCGCCGATGGCCGCTGCCCCTGCACGGGGGGGCCGTCATGCAGCACGACCTCGCCGCGCGTGCCGACCGTCATGTGCTGGTTGCCCGGCGCCACCAGCACGCGGCCACGCTCCAGCATCATGCCATGCCGCGCCAGCACCACCGGCAGCGTCACCTGCTGGTCCAGCCACTGGGCAAAGCCTTCCATGAAGGCCGCCCCCATATGCTGCACCAGCACCACCGGCAGCCCGAAATCCGCCGGCAGGTCCCCCAGCACGCGGGCAAAGGCGGTGGGACCGCCGGTGGATGCCGCCATGGCGAGAATGCGCGGATGGATGGCCAGCGGGCGCGCCCACATGCCCTTGTGGCGGAAGGGCTCGGCCTCCATCAGGCGGCGGCGGATCACCGGCACCTGACTCATGATGTAAAGCTGGGTGGCAATGCCCTGTGCCATGGCGGCACCCGCCGCCCCCGACAGGCCCTGCGGCTTTTCCATGACCGAAAGCGCACCCGAGCGCAGCGCGTTCATGGAGACATGGGTGGACTGCCCGCCCAGCGTATCGCTTACGATCACGATGGGGGTGGGAAAATGCGCCATGATCTGCCGCGTGGCCTCCAGCCCGTCCATGCCGGGCAGGCAGATATCCATCGAGATCACATCGGGCCGCAGGCGGGGCACAAGGCGCAGCGCCTCCTCCGCCGTTTCCACCGCCTCCAGCAGTTCAAGCCGCGGATCGCCCGCCACCACGCGCATGAGCAGATGACGCAGCACGGCGGAATCCTCGACGATCAGCACGCGGCGCGGGGCGGGGGGCGCGTTCACAGCAGGCCCCTTATGGTGTCGATCAGTTCCCCCTGGTCGAATTTCTGCTTGGTCAGGTAGGCGCGCGCCCCGCCTTCCATGCCCCGGCGCACGTCCTCCCCATCATCGCGTGATGTCATGAGCACAACGGGAATGGCGGCCAGATGCGGGTCCGCCCGCATCGCGGCCAGCAGCGCCAGCCCGTCCATGCGCGGCATTTCAACATCGGTCACCACCACATCCACATGCCGCGAGGACTGCTGGAGCAGTCCCAGCGCCTCCTCCCCGTCCACCGCCAGGCACACATCATAACCATGGGACTGGAGGATCGTTTTCTGCAATGTCCGGGTCGTGATCGAGTCATCGACCACCATCACCAGCGGGGCATGGCGCTGGGCGGCCACCGGTGTCGGGCCTTCCCCGTCACTGAAGCGCACACCGCCCCCCGCGCCGCGCAGGCGCCAGCGCGCGAACAGCCGGTCGGGGCTGATGATGAACACCGGCTGGTCCTCCCGTGGCCAGGCGATGCCGGGCACCAGTTCGCTATCCAGCCCCACCGCCGTGGCGTCGGACACCAGCAGCGTGCGCACGTCCAGCATGCGCTCCACCGCGAAGCCGCAGCGCACGCCGCCCACTTCCATTACCGCCACGCTTACCGCGCCATCGCGTACGGGCAGTGGCGCATCCTCCTCCCCCACGAAGGCCCGCAGGGGCACAAGGGGCACCAGTTCTTCTTCCCCGCGTTCCGCCGGGCGCGGGGCGGCGCGCGCGCCATCGGGCGGGTGGGGCACCACGGCAAAGGGCATGTTGTTGAGCTGGCGGATCTCGTCACGCCGCACACGCAGCAGGTGGCGGATCACGCGGCCGGGCAGGCCAATGGTCTGGCCCGCGTTTTCCACCAGCAGCACGGTGCGCTGGCGCTGGGAGACGGGCACGGTCAGGGTCACGGTGGTGCCCGCGGGCTGGCGCTGCTCCATGCGCACGGTGCCGTGCAGCGCGCGCGCGGCTTCGGCCACCACCGACAGGCCAACCCCGCGCCCGGCCAGGGTATCCGCCTGCCCGCGCGTGGAAAAACCCGGCTCGAACACGCGCGCCAGAAGCTGGCGGGCATCAAGCGGCGCATCGGCATGCACCAGCCCCTGCCCCGCCGCCCGGGCCGCGATGGCGCGCAGGTCCGGCCCGCGCCCGTCATCACTGACCGCAACCTGCAGCCGCACGCCGGTCAGGGTGACGGCAATGGTGATGTTGAGCCGTTCGGACTTGCCAGCCTTCAGCCGCCGGGCACGGGTCTCGTGCCCATGCACGATGGCGTTGCGCACAAGGTGCAGCACCGGGTCGCGCAGCGCCTGCATCACGCGCCGCTCGGTCTGGACATCCATGCCGTGCATATGCACGTCCACCCCCCCTTCCGGCCCGCCATGCTCACGCGCGATGCTGCGCGCCATGGCGGCAAGGGAGCCGAACACGCTGCCCGCGGGGACCAGGGTCACGGCATGCACTTCCTCCCCCAGCCGCAGCAGGGCACGATCAATCTGGCCCGCCATGAGTTCACGCTCGCGCCCCACCGCCATGAGCCTGCGGGTCATGCGCGCGAATTCGGCCACCGGGTCGGCGCGCATGCGTTCGGGGGCGTGCATCACCGCGCGCGAATCCGCCAGCAGGTCCATGACCTGTGCCCACAGCCGTTCCTGCCGGTCAGCCACCGACAGAAGATCATGCACCGCCGTGGCCAGCGCATCCAGCCGGGCCACGGGCACCTGCACATAGGCCGGGTTTTCAGCCGGGGCGGCAGGGGTTTCCGGCGCATGCCCGTCCGTGGCCGCAGAGGCCATGAGCAGGTCGATCTCGTCCAGCGTGTCGGTTATGGCGCGGCAGTCAGCCTCCCCCGCCGTGGCGTGCGTGGCAAGCAGGGTGGACAGGCGGTTTTCCAGCGCATGGGCCACCCCTTCCACCACCGGCAGTTCCACCGCGCGCGCCGCCCCCTTGAGCGAATGGATACGGCGGAAGATTTCCGCCAGCCCCTGCCCGTCCGGGCCGCCCTGCGCCACGATGGCGCGGATGGCACGCAGGTGGTCACGGTATTCCGCATCGAATACCGCCAGAAGTTCTTCGCGCAGGTTCTCCACAACGCCGCCGTCAGGTCCGGTAGCGCGCGGAGATGGTCAGCAGCTGCTTGGACAGCTTGCCAAGGTTGCTGGCCGAGACTTCCAGGTTGCGGGTTCCCGCCGATGTCTGCTGGCTGGCCTGACGGATGCTCTGCAGCGCGGTCATGACCTGTTCGATGCCGATCTGCTGCTGGTTGGTCGAGGCCACGATCTGCTGGAAGGCATTCACCCCTTCCTCTATGCCGCCGGTCATGCGCTCGATGGTGCGGTAGGCGATGTCGGTCCGTTCCTTGCCCGCGGAAACGCGCTTGACCGCCTCTTCCGTCAGCATGACCGAAGTGTTGATGCCGCGCTGGATGTCACCCAGTATGGCGCGCACGTTCTGGGTCGCATCGCGCGACTGGTCGGCCAGGATCTTCATCTCGGCCGCGACCACGGCGAAGGACCGGCCATGCTCGCCCGCCGCCGCCGCCTCGATCGCGGCATTGAGTGCAAGCAGGTGCGAACGCTCCGACAGGTCATTGACCGCGGCGATGATCTCGCTGATCGCCTCGGTCCGTTCGGACAGGGCGACGATGTTCGACGCCACGGCTTCCGCGCCGTCATGGGTATAGGCCATGGCGCGCGCGGTTTCCTCCACCGCTTCCAGCCCGCTGGCCGAGCTGTGGACGATCACCTCGGCGGAGGAGATGACCTCACGCGCGCGCTTGCTGATCTGGGCGCCGGAATGGGTGATCTCATCCACCGTGGCCGCCGTTTCCTGGACCGCGGCGAACTGTTCCTCCACACTTGCGGCCTGCTGCTGGGTGGAGGCACGGATTTCGGCCACGGCGGCGTCCAGGTTCTGCGTCACCTCCCCGCTCTGGCGCGCGATCTCGCGCAGGCCGTCAATCATGCGGTTAAGCCCCGCGGCAAGGCGGGCCACCTCGTCACGTTCCTCGCCCATGCCACCCACCTTGGCGCGGGTGGCAAGGTCGCCCTGCCCCACGCGCTCCATCACATGCATGATGGACGAGATCGGCTCCATGATCGACCGCCGGGTCCAGAAGGTTACGATCAGCGCCACCACCACCGCCAGCCCCATGCCGATGGCCAGCGAACGGCGGCTGTAGTCATACGACGCCGCCCCCTGCGTTTCGGCCACCTGCACGCCATGGTCCAGCAGCGAGGCCGCGCGCCCCACCAGCAGGTCGATCGACTGTTCACGGCTGTCTATGCGCGATGCCTGTTCGCGCACGCTGGGGTCACTGCCCGCGCGGATGGCCTGGAACAGCAGGCCCGCGCCGTGGGTGTCCATCTGGAACTGGCCGGAAATGTCGCGCAGCTGGCTGGCCACCGTGTTGAACATCTCGCGCTGGTCATCGCTGCGGGCAAGGCGGCCGGCTTCCTCCGCGCGCGACAGCACGCCAGCCAGCAGGCCATCGGCCTCACGCGCCTTTTCGTTCCAGCTGGCAATGGCATCTTCCAGCATGGCGGGCGCGCCTTCGAAATCATGCGCGTAATAATGCGCAAGGATGGCCAGGCGGCGGGCCACGAGGTCATTCTCGTTCGCGCGGATATGCGTCAGTTCACGATAGACCGACAGGTCACGGGTGACGATGATGGTCATCTCGTCCCGTACTTCGCGGATCTGCCCCAGCGCATAGATGCCCAGCGACACCAGCAGCAGCACCCCGACCATGAAACCGAACAGCAGGCGATTGGCGATTGTCACGGGACTTCACACTCCGACATAACGGGAAGAGAACAGGCGGGCAGGATCGATTACGGTCAGGCGGCGGCCATCGGGCAGGCTGGCCTGCGGCAGGCCCGATGGGGTAAGCGCTATGGGCGTGCCGGTAATTTCCACCGTACCCGCGGCCGACGTGGCCAGCAGGGCTATGCGCCCCAGCGGAATGCTGGAAACCGAGCGCAGCAGCAGCATGACCCCCGGTTTTTCCAGCCGCCCCCCTCCCAGCAGCACCGACAGGTCGAACACGGTGTACAGGTCGCCCTGATAGCCATGCACCCCCTGCACGCCGGGCGGGCAGTCGGGCCGGCGCGGCATGTCGTTCCAGACCGGGTCGGTCACGCGCAGCACGGCATGCAGGTCCACCCCGCAGGGCTGGTCGGCCACATCCACCATGATCAGCGGACGGCGTGGTACCGCCTGCCGGCCCGCGGGCGCACGGCTGGCCAGAGCACGCGCGCGCTCATGCAGCACGCGCCGGGCAAAGGCGTCCCGCGCATCCGCCGCCGCACGCTCCCCTGTCATGAGGGGACCCTGGCCCGGCTGGGTGGCCGGGCGTCATCCATATGGCTTATCAGGCGCAGCAGGCCGCCCGCCGTCAGCCCGTCGCCCTCGGGCAGTACCGCCTCTGGCGCGCAGCGCCGGACCAACGCCACCATCTACTGGCGGATGCGCCGCGCTTCCGCCCGCGCGCCCGCGTCCTCCAACAGGCGTGCCAGGTAGCAGCGCGCCATGACATGGTCCCGGCACAGATATATGACCCGGCGGAACGATTCCTCCGCCTGCGCGAGACAGCCCTCGCCCCATGCCAGCACCGCGAACAGGAAGTGGATGCGCGCATCAACCGGATGGCGGGCAAGGTGGTCCCGGCACATCTGCATGGCCCGCGTCACATGGCCGTCATCGGCCGTACGGCGGATGGCGTTGGCAACCGGGACAGAATCAACCGCCACACTGTCATCCACGACAAGGCACGGGGGCGTGTCCATGCGCGCGGGCGGGCGGCGGACAGCGGAGAGGCGGGAGGGGACGGCAGCCCTGCCCGCATCCGGCACGGGCGCGCGGAACGCCAGCGTGCCGGGCAGGCGCACGGTATCAAGCCAGGGCGTGAAATCGGTTACCGGCTCCGAATGCCCCAGCAGCAGCCAGCCCTGCGGGGCAAGGCGGGCCGCCATGGCGTGGACCAGGGCGGTGGCCTGAGCCTGGGCGAAATAGATCAGGACGTTACGGCACAGGATCAGGTCAAACGGGCCTGCGGGGCCGCCATCGGGGCGCAGCATGTCCAGCACGTTGCTGTAGCGGAAGGTGACCATGCGCCGGTAGCGCTCGTGCAGCCGCCACAGGCGCGGGGTGACGGGCACGAACCATGCCGCGCGCCGGGCGGCATCGATATCGCGCAGGGTCCAGGCGCTGAATTCGGCCTGGCGGGCCTGCTCAAGCGCGCGGGTGCTGATGTCGGTGCCCAGGATCTCGACATGCCATGCCTGTGTCTCCAGCCCGGCGTCCGCCAGCAGGCGCGCAAGCAGGATGGCGATGGAATAGGGTTCCGCCCCGTTGGAGCAGCCGATGCTCCATATCCGCAGGTGGCGCGTCACCCGCGCGCGGCGGACCAGGGCGGGCAGGATGGTATGTTCCAGTGCCGCGAACTGCTCGGCATAGCGGAAGAAGAAGGTCTCCCCTATGGTCAGGATGGATTCCAGTTCCCGCCATTCCGCGTCCCCCCGCGCGCCATCGGCCAGCATGGCAAGGTAGTCATGGCAGGTCCGGCAGCCATGCAGGCGCATGCGGACCCCCACCATGTCCTCCAGCAGGTCCGTCTTGTCGGTATAGTAGTGCAGGCCGGTGCGCCGGGTTATCGTGCCCAGCAGCTTGCGCAGCCCTGCGGGGGGGAAGGCAGGGGGCGTACTCATCACCGGGCGTCCGGGGCCGCGTCTTCATCACCGGCCCACAGGGCCTCGCGCCGGCGGGTCCGGGCCACAAGACTGTCCAGCCGGAGCCGTTCCCCGTCATTCACGATGTCGGTCATGCGCAGCATGAAGGCAATGTTCCCGTCCGCCAGTTCCAGTTCCCGCCCAGCACCCTCTGCCGCCTCCAGCCTGCCGTCAACCACCGCGCGCATGCCGCCGTCGGGCCGGATCACATCCTCCGCCGCGTCCACCACCAGTCCCACGCCACCGCCCCCGGGCAGGTTGCACAGCAGCAGCGCGCGGTGCAGCAGGTCGGCCGGCGCCCGCACCGCCTGCGCGCGCACGCCCAGCAGCACCCCCATGTCAAGCACCCCCACCATGGCCGCACCCAGCCGGAAACAGCCCGATATATGGGGCATTTCCACCGCCAGCGGCAACAGTTCGGGCACCGGCATGCATTCGCGCACCGCCAGCCCCGCGGGCAGGCCATAGCGCCGGGTGCCCACACGGAAGACGACAAGCGGCGGCATGCCCCCGCAGGCTGGCCTGCATCCCCTGTCCGGCTGTGGCGTGGCGTGATCCATCGGCATGGCGCAACCTGCTGTTTGTCATATCCACAAGGCAGAAGTTTGCATTTAATACAAGCCATCGCTACCTCGGTCTGGAATGCATTTCCTACAATCCGGGGAAGCTGCCCCATGGCCGGAGTCTTGTTTTGATGGACAGTCCCTTTTCCAACCACGCGCCCGATCGCGCATCGTCACCCGCCGGCAGGGGTGGCCTGAACATGCCCCGCATCCTGCGCGTGGGGGTATGGGCGGTGTTCTACTTCCTGTTCTATCTGGTGCAGCAGGTATCCGAACTGGTGGCGCCACTTGTGCTGATCCTGGGCATTGGCTGGAGCGCGCTGCCCCACATCATCGGCATCGCCAACGGCGTGGCCGGCAATGACCCGCAGACACGCGATATGATCGCCCATGTGGCGCATTCCATTCCCGACCATGTGGAAATGGGGTCGCATCTGCTCACCCCCTCCTCGCTTGTGTTCGACGGGCTGCTGCTCATGGCGGCGGCGGCCCTGTGCGCCACGCTGTCCACCATTGCCGCGCGTACCATGTAGGCCGCCCGCAGAAAGGCCGGGGAGCAACCCGCATGTTCCGCCTGCATGATGTCAGTTACACCTATGCCGACAGCCGCACGGGCGGGGCGGCCCTTTCGCATGTCAGCGCAGAGGTGGCGCAGGGCGAATTCCGCTGGCTGCTCGGTCCATCGGGGGCGGGCAAGTCCTCGCTGCTGTCCATCCTGTCGCTGGAGGTCCAGGCCACGTCGGGCATGGTCGAGATACTGGGCATGCCGGTCATGCATGCCCGGCGCGCGGCCCTTGCGCGCCTGCGCCGGCGCATCGGGGCGGTGCGGCAGGATTTCCGGCTGCTGCCGGACATGAACGTGTTCGACAACGTGGCCCTGCCGCTGCGGCTGCAGCACCGGGCGGAAGCGGAAATCCGGCACGAGGTCCATGCCATCATGAAATGGGTGGGGCTGGAAAACCGGCTGGATGCGCTGCCACCCCAGCTTTCGGGCGGTGAGCAGCAGCGCGTGGCCATTGCACGCGCGGTGATCTACCGCCCCGACCTGCTGGTGGCCGACGAGCCGACCAACGCGCTGGATGAACGCCAGGCCGCGCGCCTGATCACCATGTTCCACCGCCTGGCGGAAATGGGCACCACCATCGTGGTGGCAACCCATAATGATGCCATCGTGCGCAGATATCCGGCACAGGCCATTGAACTGGCGCATGGCCACATGGTGCGGGACTATAACGGCTAATGGCACGACAGCGCTATCATGACGGGCTGGCCCTGCGTCAGGCCCTGCCGGGGCAGTTCCTACCCTTCCTTGTCGCGGCCATGGCGTTCCTGGCCGCACTGGCGCTGGCGGGCGGGCTGGCCGCCCATGGCCTGTCGCAGCGCTGGACCCACGGCGCGGGTGCCGTCACGACCGTACAGGTGCCACGGCCCGATGATGCGGCCAGCGCTGACAGTACGGCCACCCCCGCCTCCAGCCGCATCGCCGCGGTGCAGGCCGTGCTGTCCGCGACGCCGGCCGTTGCGGCGTCCCACCGGCTGGGCGAGGACGAGCTGCGTGCCCTGCTGGCCCCCTGGATCGAACAGACCGGCGACCCCGCCCTGCCCCTGCCCGCCGTGATCGAGCTGCGCACCGTGGCGGGGCAGGCCCTGCCCGCCACCCTCATGGCCAGCCTGCAGGCCCGCGCGCCGGGTGTGATGATGGAGCATGACAGCGTATGGAGCGACCGGCTGGCGGCCCTGGCGGGCAGCCTGCAGGCCTGCGCGCTGCTGGCGGTGCTGGTCGTGACAACGGTGGCGGTGTGCGTGGTGATGGCCGCCACCCGCGCGGGACTGCTGACCCGGCGTCAGGCCATCGCCCTGATCCATTCACTGGGTGCGACCGACAGCTACATCTCCGGCCGTTTTGCCACCCGCGTGGGGCTGCTGGCGCTGGGCGGGGGGCTGGCGGGCAGCGTGCTGGCACTGCCCATGCTGGGCGTGCTGTCCTGGCTGGCCGCCCCCTTCGGCACCACGGGTGATGCGCCCGCCATGGACTGGCGCGACCCGCAGGCCTGGGCGGCCATGCTGCCGCACGCGCTGTTATGGATGCTGGTGGCCCTGCCCCCGGTGGCGGGACTTGCAGGCTGGACCACCACGCAGCTGACCGTGCGGGCATGGCTGCGCCGCCTGCCATGACACACGCCCCGCCGCACGACGGTGCACCGCGACGCCGCGCCATGCTGGCCACCTGCGTGGCGGGGGCGGCACTGGCCTGGACGGCGGGACTTGCCTGGTTCGTTCACGACGCGATGCGCCCGCCCGTGCTGCCGCCGCACGCCGATGGCATCGTGGCGCTGACGGGGGGACAGGGACGGATTGAGGAATCCGTGCGCCTTCTGGTGCATGGCCGCGCCGGGCGCCTGCTTATTTCCGGGGTGGACCCGCATGCCACGCGCGGCGATTTCCTGCGCCACCTGCCACCACCGGTGCCACTGGCGGCATGGACCCATACCACGCTGGGTTCCCGCGCCACCTCCACGCTGGGCAACGCGGACGAAACGGCGGCATGGGTGCGTGAATATGGCCTGCACAGCCTGATCGTGGTCACGGCGGGCTACCACATCCGTCGCGCCATGCTGGAGATTTCGCGCACGGTGCCCGGCGTGCGGCTGTATGGTGATCCCATCCGTTCCCCCGCGCTGGCCCACCCGTTCCATCCCGCCACGATGCGGCTGATGGTGGTGGAATATGACAAATGGCTTCTGGCCTGTCTGGATGTGGTGCGGCTGACCCGCCCGCTGCATGGGCTGGTCAGCCACACCGATACCCGGCCCGACGCCACCGGCGGCATGGGCTGAGGCATCGGTCGTGGCCTGTAGCACCGTGGCTTTTCTGGTGTTAGGAAACCCCATGCCCATTTATGGACCCGTCCCATGACCGTACTGCGCGCGCTTGCATTCAACCTGTATTTCCTGTTGCTGACCATTGTGATGGGCATCGTGGCCTTTCCCATCCGGCTGTTCGCCCCGCGCCTTGCGCTGGGCTATGCCAAGCTGTGGACGGGACTGACCCTGCGCGGGCTGCGGCATATCTGCGGCATTGCGGTAGAGGTCAGCGGGCGCGAGCACCTGCCCCATGGTCCCTGCCTGCTGGCATGCCAGCACCAGTCCATGTTCGATACGCTGGTGTGGATGAACCTTGTGCCGCTGCCCACCTATGTCATGAAACGCGAACTGGAGCGCATTCCACTGGTCGGCCCGATGCTGCGGCTGAGCGGCATGATACCGGTGGACCGCGATGGCAAGGCCAGGGCCCTGCGCACCCTGCTGGCTGCCACGGATGACGCGGCGCGCAAGGGGCGCCAGATCATCATCTTCCCCGAAGGCACGCGCACCCCGCCCGGCGCCCCGATCAGCCTGCAGCCGGGCATTGCCGCCCTGTCCGCCCATACCGGCCTGCCGGTCATTCCGGTGGCAACGGATGCGGGGCTTCATTGGGGGCGCAATGCGCTGGTCAAGCGGCCGGGTACCATTCACATCGCCATAGGCCGGCCCCTGCCCCCCGGCCTGCGCCGCGCCCAGCTGCTGCCCGCCATCGGGGGGGCATGGCGGAGCTTATGCGCCGATAACGGACTGCCCATGCCCGCGGCCGATGCGCCTTCCACCACGATCCAGTCCAGCAATTGATGAAAAGGAAGGATTTTCTGGGTGCTGCCTTGTGCAAGGAAGCGGCAGTCTTCGAAGCTTTTTGAAAAAAGCTTCACCAAAAACTTCTGCACATTTCCCAGAGCGTTTCATGAACGGCCGTCGAAAGGGAGATAGCCCGCCCTAGTCGGCGCGGGATGATCCCTTTTCTCCCAGCCGGGCCTGCAGCGTCTCGACCTGCTGGCGCAGGTCCATGATTTCATGCAGCAGGCTTTCAACCGTGCGCCCGCCCACCTGTTCCACCGCATGCAGCGATGTGAACAGGGACATCGCCTGCCGCACCACGGCGGCATTTTCCTGCCCCAGGCTTTCCAGCCCGTCGGATATGGCGGGGGAAACGGGACCTTGCATGAAGGCCGCCATCATGCGTTCCAGGTAGTCGGAAACCTCGCCCTGCCTCCTGTCACCATAACAGCGGATGAGTTGGCGCAGGAAGGCAACCGGCAGCATGGCGCGGCCGCGCGTTTCCTCTTCCAGCATGACCTGGGCCAGCACGCCGCGGGTGATGTCATCGCCCGTGCGGGCATCCAGAATGACAAAGGCGCGGTCCTGCTTGACCATGTCCATCAGGTTCTCAAGCGTGATGTATGCCGAAACCTCGGTATCGTACAGCCGCCGATTAGCATATTTCTTGATGATGACGGGGGCAGAAGAGACCGACAAATGCCTTCCTTTCGCATGGATCAGGGACCTGCGGCCCCGCTATGCCATGGCGCCGCCGTTTCCATGAATATCCCATGGAAACACGCTGTACCATCATTAGGGCAAATTACACGCCCCGACCATGTGCCCGGTCAATCAATCCTGTTTTTTCATGCTGCGCGCAATACAGGCCCCACCCCCGCCAGCATGGCCGGCCGGGATGGCGGGATGCGGGTTTTCCGCCCTTTTCCGCCACGGACCATGGGCATGCCGCCACATGGCGCCCCACCCGCGGGCAGCGGATGGAGGGGAGAAGAATCATGACGTATTATGTCAGAAACCGTCCTTCTCCCGGCGCAGCCGGGCCAGCGTGGCCACATCCCCCGCACGCAGGAAGGGATTGGTCGCCCGTTCCTCCGCCAGCGTGACCGGAACGGTGGGCCGCCCCTCGCCGCGCAGGATGGCCACCTGCCGTGCGCGTGCGCGCAGGGCCATGTTGTCCGGGTCCACATGCAGGGCAAAACGCGCGTTGGACTGCGTGTATTCATGCCCGCAGCACACAAGTGTCTCATCCGGCAGGGCCGCGATGCGTCGCAGGGAGGCATACATGTCCGCCGCCGTCCCTTCGAACAGCCGCCCGCACCCCATGCTGAACAGCGTATCGCCACAGAACAGCGCGGGGCCCGCGGGAAAGTAATAGGACACCTCGCCCGTCGTATGGCCCGGCGTGGCCATCACCCGGGCCTCGGCGCGGCCCAGAGGCACGGTGTCACCATCATGCACCGCGATATCCAGCGCGGGCAGGCGCCAGGCATCGGCGGCGGCCCCCACGATCCTCGCGCCATAGCGGGTCCGCAGCGCCGCCGCCGCCGCGACATGATCGGCATGGTGATGGGTCAGCAGGATCAGGTCCAGCCGCCCCCCTGCCGCATCGATGGCCGCGACAAGCGGGGCGTCCTCCGCCGGGTCGACCATTGCCGCAGCCCCGGTCGCGCCGTCATGCACGAACCAGGCATAATTGTCGTTCAGGATGGGAATCGCCCTGATGGAAAGCGGGTCTGCCATGACTGTTCTCCCTTCCGGTTGTTCTCCGTGCGGACCACCCCATACGTGATGGCCGCGACCACGGGGTGTGCTAGTGTGCCCCAATGCAATCCGACATGCACACCGCCGCGCATTTTTACGCAACCCACCGGGGACGGGTGGCCGCGCGCCTGCTGGGCCAGCGCATGACGGCCTTCTGGCCCGAAGGCACGCAGGGCCGTACGCTGGGACTGGGCTATGCCCTGCCTTTCCTGCCGCTATGGGAGCGCGAGGACGCGCCGTGCTTCTCCGCCCGGCTGGACACGCATGTCACGCGCGCCGCCCCCCCGTGGCAGGGGCGCGACTGCATGGCAAGCGGCCTGCAACTGCCGTTCGATGACCTGAAATTCGACCGTATCCTGCTGATTCACGCGCTGGAGGTCAGCGAGGACAAGAACAGCCTGCTCCGCCAGGTGTGGAAGATCCTGCGCGATGACGGACGCCTGCTGCTGGTCGTGCCCAACCGGGCGGGACTGTGGGCGCATGCCGACAATTCCCCCTTCGGCCAGGGCACGCCGTTCTCACGCCGCCAGATCAGCCGCTGGCTGGCCGATGCCTGCTTCCGCGCCGAGCGGCATGAGGATGCGCTCTATATCCCCCCCGCAGGTCCCTGCCCCACGGCCCCCGTGGGCATGGTGGAATGGACGGGACGCAACCTGTTCCCCCGGCTGGGGGGCGTCTGCCTGATCGAGGCGGTCAAGGACATCTATGCCGGCGTGCCCAGCCGCCCTGCCGTAGTAGTACCCGGCGGATTGCGGCTGGGGGCGGCGCGTATCTTCTCGCGCAGCCTGACCCGACGCCCGCCGCCTACGGATGCGCAGAATACTTGACCAATTTTACCGAAATCTCCATGAAGAGTGTCCCATGTCCCTGATTCAGTCCCTCAAGCTCGTCATCGCGCCACCGCATCCGGCCGCGCGCCCCTTCCTTCTTGGATCGGGGGCGGTGGCCGTCATCGGCCGGCTGCTGCCTTTCCGGCTTACAAAACTGCTGGGAACCGCCAGCGGCCTGTTCTTCGGCTTCTGCCTGTATTTCTTCCGTGACCCCGAGCGCGTCACACCGGCGGAACCCAACCTGGCCGTGGCACCGGCTGACGGGCATATCGTCTCGATCGAAAAAGTGCCCCCGCCGCCGGAACTGGACATGGGGGATACGCCGGTATGGCGTGTCGCCACCTTCCTGTCGGTGCTGGATGTGCATGTAAACCGCATGCCGGTGGCGGGCACCGTCACCCGCATTGCCTACCATGCCGGGCAGTTCCTGAATGCCAGCCTGGACAAGGCATCGGAACTGAATGAACGCAACGCGCTGCGCGTCACCCTGCGTGATGGCCGCCAGGTGGCGGTGGTCCAGATCGCGGGCCTGATCGCCCGCCGCATCCTGTGTGACGCGGAAGAGGGCATGCAGTACGAAACGGGCGAACGCTTCGGCCTGATCCGCTTCGGCTCACGCACCGACCTGTACCTGCCCGCCGATGTCACCCCGCTGGTTGAAGTGGGCCAGACCATGATTGGCGGCGAAACCGTGATGGCGCGGCTTTAAACCGCATGGCGCTTCCCCCCCCTGGCCGACCGGCGCGCCGGATCCGGCGGCTGAAAAAACGCCAGCGCCCCCGCGTGCGCGGCCTGTCCTTCAACCGCCTGATCCCCAATCTCATGACCATGCTGGGCCTGTGCGCGGGGCTGACCGGCATGCGCTTCGGGCTGGAAGGGCGTTTTGGCAGCGCGGCCACGGCACTGCTCATTGCCGCGTGCATTGACGGGCTGGACGGGCGCATTGCCCGGCTGCTGCGTGGCACCAGCCGCTTCGGGGCCGAATTCGACAGCCTGTCGGATTTCCTGTGCTTTGGCGTGGCGCCCGCTTTCGTGCTGTACCTGTGGGCGCTGCATGAAGGGGGGCGGTTTGGCTACATTCCGTGCATCATGTTCACGGTCTGCATGGCGCTGCGGCTGGCGCGCTTCAACGCCAGCCTGGATGACGACGCCAACCAGCCCAAATATGCCAGCAACTTCTTTACCGGCGTGCCCGCCCCGGCGGGTGCCGGGCTGGCGCTGTTCCCGCTCTTCCTGGGGCTGGAGGCGCAGCGCCTGCATATTGACTGGCTGTACGACCTGACGCGCGACCCGCTGCTGCCGGCCCTGACGCTAAGCGGCACGGCGTTCCTGCTGGTGTCCACGCTGCCGGTCTGGTCGTTTAAGAACTTCAAGGTGCCTTCGCCCCTGATCCTGCCCACCATGCTGGGCACCGGGGCCTATGCGGCGGTGCTGGTGGCGGAACCGTGGGGCGCACTGGCTGCGGCGGGCATCCTGTATATCCTGCTGCTGCCCATAAGCCGCCGCAGCTTCCACCGCCTGCGCCGCGCGGCCGAGGCCCTGCAGGAAAGTGACGACAGCCCGGCGCCTCACGCCTGATGCAAGGCTTCATGCGGCAGGCGGCTGTTTGTCCTGCCCGGTGCGCCAGCGTATCAGTGCCTCCAGTATCATGGCCGGTGCGGGCGGGCAGCCCGGCAGCGACAGGCTGGCCTGCGCCCGCCCGCCCACGCCGCCCAGCACGGCGTAACTGGGGGTAAACACACCACCATCAACTGCGCAGTCCCCCACGACGGCCAGCAACCGGGAGCCGGGCATGGCCTGCCAGGCCAGTTCCACCACCGGGGCCATTTCCACGCTCAGGCTGCCGGTCAGCAGCAGCAGCCCCGCCTGGCGTGGTGTGGACACGAAGCGGATGGCGGCATTGCCGGCATCCAGCGCACGCGATACCGCACGCAGTTCCAGCCCGCAGCCGGTGCAGCCGCCGGTATCCATGTGAAAGATATCCAGCGCCTGCATACGCGGCAGTGCCCCCCCTTCGGGCCAGAACAGGTGCAGATAGGCCATGACGGTTCCCCTGAAGGGCGTTTCAAAAATCCGCCTTTGAAACATCCCGCAAATTGTAAAAAGTTTTGGGTGAAGCCTTTTTCAGAAAGCTTCAGAGAACACCGCCTGTTTTGAAAATGGCGGCATCCAGAAACTCTTATTGTTTTTTCCCAACATCTTATTCCAGGCCGTCTCTTATAGATCCGCCCCGGCCGCCGACAGGCCCAGCGAGGTCAGGATGGGCTCGACATCCTCATACACCGCGCCGTGCAGGATGGCAGGCAGCGCCTGTATCTGCGCCAGCGACGGATCACCACACCACCATGCGGCAATCCGGCCGTCTTCCACCCGCAGCCAGTGCCAGACCGGCCCTGCCGGGCCTTCGGCCATGCCCAGCCCCTCGCCATCCACGCACTGCGCCGGAACCGGCGGCTCGGGCATGACACCAGCATTGCCGAGTATCCGCACGCTCTCCCCCAGTTCATGCAGGCGGGTGGACAGGCGGGCGGTCATGTCCCCCTCACTACGTGGGGGCGGGGTCAGCCAGCCGGGGGCATAGGCGGGGTCCTGCGCCCTCAGGTCCGCCTCGATGCCCGAAGCCCGTCCCACGCAGCCCCCGATCCCCCATTGCCGTGCGGCACCAGCACTCAGGACACCCCGCCCCAGCAACTGCGTCGCCAGTCCGCGCGGCCGCCAGAACAGGCGCCTGAGCGTGGCGCAGCCTTCATGAAGAGCGGCCATCATCTCCGGTGCGGGGGCTGCGGCATCGCGGCGTGGCACTACATCGAACAGAAGCCGGTGGCCATACACCGCATGGCCGAGCTGACGCACATGTTCCAGCAGGGTCGCCGCCAGATTGGCCAGCCGCCCGTCCGCCTGCAGTTCCGCCATCTGCGCCACACTATCCAGATGGGTGGCCACCCGCTCCAGTTCGGCGGGAAAAATGGCCAGCGGGCATGACGTATCCACCCCGCTGGCGGCTGTCACGGCACGCGCGAAGGCCAGCTGATGGGCAACCGTCGCCCCGGCATCGATCCGGGCGGCCAGGCGGGCGCCCCCGGCCAGCGTATTGCCCCGCATGCGCGCGCACAGGCCACGATGGGCATAACCCATGCGTGGCCGCACCTGCGTGATCCCTTCCCCCGGCAGGCCCAGCCGCAGATGCAGGGGCGCATGGAATCCACCCTCCGCCGGGCCATGGCCCAGCATGGTGCCCCCCGCGCGTTCCATGGCCGCGCCATCAATGAACTCGACCCCTTCAGGCGGGGGGGGCGCGGGCGGCGCGCGTTCGCGCAGGGGCCACGTCACGCCCCACTGGCCCTGATCCAGCCAGGGCGCCGTGCCCACGGCCCCCATGGCCTCGATGCCCCACAGGTCATGGAGCATGCGTTCATGCGCCTCCGCCCCCGGACGCGCGGGAGAGAGGGCAAGATAGCGTCCCTCCGGCACCGCAACACTGGCCATGAACGGCCCCGGACCATCGTGGAACAGGGCATGCACCTGCATTCCATCCGACCACAGCCCGCACAGGCGCGCTGTGGAACGGGGCAGTGCCTCCACCATCATCCGCCAGCCATCCGCCCCCAGTTCGAAGCGCCCGGCACAGGCGGCGGGCCGCCCCGCGCCAACCAGCCCGCGCAGCGTCATGGCCCGCCCCCCCCGTGACGGATAACCGCGGCCAGAACCATGCAGCCAAGCACCAGCGACAGGACACCCCGCATGCCGGGGGCCTGCCCCATCCTGTATCGGGCCATGACCGGCCACAGGGTCACGGCCGCCAGCAGGGCGGCCCAGACCTGCTGTGCAACCTGCCCCACCAGTACCAGCACCAGCGCCATGCCGGGCAGGAACGGCGGCCATGACGGGCCGGTCCCATCCATCCTGCCTGTCCGGTCCGGCTCCGTGATGGCTACCGCCAGCAGACATGCGGGAAGGGCCAGCGTGGTGTCCGCCCCCGGTAGCCCTGCCGCCAGCACCGCCCATGCCCCCCATGCCGTACCCGAGGGCCTGCGCCCCCCGCGCGGCAGGACGGACCACAGCAGGCACACCAGCCCCATGAAGGTCAGGACCGGCCGGATCACCGGCCATGTATCGGCCGCCCGCGCCACAACCGGCAGGGCCGCCAGCATGTCCATGCGCCCGCATGGCGGAACATGGTCTGCCGCCGCATCAGCCAGCATGCCGCAGGCCAGCAGCACGCCACCGACCAGCAGCACCGCCCCGGCCTGATCGGCCATGCCGCCCCACTGCGCCTGCAGCACCGACAGCCCGCCCTGCGCCATCATCAGCCCGCCCAGCCCGCCCCTGAGCACCTGCCAGCCCGCCCGGTCCAGCCCGCGCGGACCCTGCGCCAGCGCCAGCCGCACGGCCATCCCCGCGCCCATGAACATGAAAAGCAGGTCGCACCGCCCGAATGCCATCGCCAGCGCCGCATTGCCCGCAAGGAGAAACCCCGGCACCGTCCCCCCGCGTCCTTCCCCGCTCCGCGCGCCCATGGCCACATGCACACAGAGCGCCAGCGCGGGGCCAGTTCCCATGAAGGCCTGCGCGATGCCGGGACCAGCCCACCCCGCCCCGCCACACAGGACCAGAAGCAGGGCCGCCAGCAGGACACGCAGCGCCACCGGCGCCCCGGTGGCCAGCAGGGCCATGACCGAGACGGCCATCCACCCCGCCAGCAGGCTGCCATACAGCGGAAGTCCCATCATGACGGGTCCGTCTCCATGCGCGGCATGCCGGCCAGTGCGGCATTCAGGACCGCCGTCGCCACAATGGCCACCATCATGACCGGCGTGCTGCCCGCACGCGCGCCCAGCAGCATGATACCATCCAGCCCGCAGGCCAGCCCCGCGCACAGCGCCACCGGCCCACGTGCGATACATGCCCCCCAGACTCCACACAGCACGGCGCAGAGCGCGGCCATGACCATGAAATGCTGCGCCATGTCCCCCACACCGTGTGTCAGGATCTGTGCCAGCACCGTCACGCAGGCCAGCCCGCCAGCCAGACGGAGGCCACTGCGTTCACGCCCGCTGGCGGGTACATGGAGCATCTGTACCCCCAGCAGGCCCACACCCCCCGCCATGACCACGGCCAGCAGGCAGGCCAGTCCGGCCTGCCCCTGCATCCAGCTCCACAGGCCGATGCACGCCGCCGTAAGCCCCCCATGCCACACAAGCCCGCCCCCGCGCCCGCCCGAGCCGGAAAGCGAACAGATGACCAGCATGCCAAGCAGCAGCACCAGCATGGTCAGCCCATCCCCCGCCCGGCAAACAGCAGGACCCCGGCCATGATCGCGCAGAGCAGCCCCAGCCCGGCGCGCCATGTGGCGTGCCGCGGCCCCGACAGCACGAAAACCCGCATCCCCGCCACACAGCCGCACGCCAGCAGCATGTGCACCCCCCACAGCACGACCGCCCAGGCCAGCGGCCCGACGATGCGCGCATGCGCCAGCAGGTCGGGTTCCACAATGCTCTCGGGCCAGATCAGGTCGCGCGCCAGCATCATCCAGACCACCGCCAGCAGGTCACGCGCGTACTGCGCCACGGCCCGGTCGGGTCCTGCCAGATCGTCCAGCATGATGGAAAACAGGCGTGCCCCCGGCCCGTTTCCTTCCTCCACCCCCGCCAGTACCAGCGCCCCCGCCACCAGCGCCAGCGGCATGCGGATCAGATTCATGTCCGCCACATGCGCCTGCCGCACCAGTCCCGCCAGCGTGCCATCGGGCAGGCACATGCCCAGTATCGCACAGGCCAGCAGCAGCACCGGCTGAAGCATGAACCCCCCGGTGGCAACCCGCAGCCCGGCATGACCCGGCCGGGGCAGGCCCGCGGCAAAGGCCACGACCAGCAGGGCAAGGAACGCCATTTCCAGCAGGCCACCCACCACCAGCAGGTCGGACAGGTCGCTACCGGGCAGCCCGAGCGAGAAGGATGGCACAAGGATCGCCGCCCCCATGGCAGCCGCCAGCGCAAGCCAGGGAGCAAGTGCCGTCACATGCGCGCCCGCCGCCGAGCGCACGCCCGGCTGCCGCCATGCCCGCCGCAGCGCCCGCCAGTGCGCGGCAGGGTCCGGGGGGCGGCGCTCGCCCTCCATCACGGTGGCCATCCAGCGCAGCAGGCCGATCCACAGCGGGGTCGTCAGCAGGACCAGCGCCATATGGCAGGCCGCCAGCAATGCGGCCTGCATCCGCGCGGCCAGCAGGATTGGCTCCATCATCACCCCTCCATGCCACGCCCTATCCATGCCATGCAATGAACATGAGCGCGCCCACGCAGGCCAGAAGCAGAACGACCGGGGTCGGCACCGCACGCCCCTGCCACAGCCAGTCCACACGGCGCTGCACGCCTGCCACCATACCGGCCGCCCGGGCACGCCAGCGTATGGACACCCGCACAAAACGCCGCAGCACCGGCATGGGCACCAGCATGTCCGTCACCATGCGGGCCGGGTTGCCGGGACCGACCTGTGTCAGCGGGTCACCAAAGACCATCCATGGCGGAACGGCGGGCGCGCCCTGCTGCCATCCCGCCACCTGCCGGGCAGGCATGGGGCAGGCCAGCCTGCGCAGCAGCATGACCGCACACCCCACCACCGCCACCAGCAGGCACAGCCGCCCCGGATGGAACACGGCCGTGCCATCGGGGGAGGCAAGGGCCACGTCACGCAGTACCGGAGGCACGGCCCCGGACGGCACATGGCCCGCACCTTCCATCAGTCCCAGCCACAGTCCCGGCCAGACGGAGACCAGCAGCACCGGCACCGCCGCCAGCATGACGGGGATCATGGCGCGGCCACGCGGGTCGGCCGCCCCCGCCCCGCGCGGCGTGCGGGGCCGCCCGCACAGCACGACCGCGACCACGCGCACCAGCGCCAGCATCCGCACCGCCCATCCGACCCCAAGGACGACAAGCGCCGCCAGCAGCGGCATGTCCCCCACCACCCCGCCACCCTGCGCCATGCCGGCCAGAAGACGCAGCAGCATCCAGATGACCGAAAAGCCCAGCAGGGGCGGCAGCCCGCTTTCCGCCAGCAGGCCAAGGGCGAACAGGGCCGACAGGCGCGGCATGAGTACGCCCAAGCCCCCCAGCCGCAGCAGGACAAGCGGCCCCGCCTCCCGCTCCATCACGTCAAGCGCGCGCGCCACGAATACCCATGTCAGGAATGTTGCCGCCACCAGCAGGGCGGTACGGCTGGCGGCACTGGCCATGGCGGGCAGGTCATCCGCGCCCGCCAGCAGCCCCAGCCCCGCCAGCACGATGACCAGCGCGCCCGATCCCCCCATAAGCCCGGCCATGCTGCCCCGCGCGCCCCCCGCGCACAGCGCACGCCATGAGGCGGCCATGTAGAACACGCACCCGGCCACGATCAGCACCCAGCCCCAGCGCATGTCCGCCACCATGCCCGCCTGCGGCAGCCTGCGCCACAGGGCCAGGGCCGCGATCATGCCCGCGATATCCGCCATGTGGAACGGCCGCGCCACGCGCGACCCGACATGGGGGGAAAGGGAAAGGCCCAGCAGCCCCCGCGTGCCCAGCCAGCACAGCCCGGGCAGCAGCCACACCACCGGGCCGGGATCAACCATCACCGCCGCCATGACCATCAGGGCCACAAGATCAGCCGCCGGACGCACGCCCACCCGCCGCCCCGAACACAGCGCCAGCAGCCCCCACCCCGCCCCCATGCAGGACAGGACGGGGCCACCGATCACCGCGCAGCCCCCCGCGGCACAGGCGGCAAGATCACGCCCTGTCGTGGCGGCCATCCCCACAAGGCCCAGCGGCACCAGCAGGGCAATATCGCGTGGGGGCGCGAAAAAACCGTCCCCCGCCACCACCCCGCCCGGCAACCCGACGCCAAGGCAGGCCAGCACCACCATCACGCAGGCCACAAGCCACCCGCCCCGCAGGGCCGCCACCAGCAGCCCGAAGGGCCGTGGCAGGACCACCAGCACGGCGCTCCCCCCCACCAGCAGCACCACCAGTGCGATCAGGATGACAGGAATGATGACGGCCCTCCCGCTTGCGCCCGGCGGGTAAAGGCCGGGCGGGTCAGATCATGGCCAGCGGCTCCTTGCGGCGCGGCGGCGCTATGGCTTCATCAATCCGCGCCAGATCATCGCGCGTCAAGGTGATCTCCTGCGCCGCGATATTTTCACCCTGATGGCGCGGGCTGCCCGCCTTGGGAATGGCCAGCACGTTTTCCTGCCGCAGCACCCAGGCCAGCGCGATCTGCGCGGTCGTTGCGGGGCCAAGGGAAGTGGTATGGCGCCGGGCGATCTGCCTGAGCACCGGGGCCCGCAGCAGGTCACCGCCCTGCCCCAGCGGGGAATAGGCCATGGTCACGATGCCTGCCATGCGGTCACGCGCCAGCAGGTCGAACTCCACCCCACGGTAGTCAAGGCTGTAGAGCACCTGGTTCGCCGCGCAGGGCGTGCTGGCACTGATGCCCGCGATCTCGCGCATGCCATCGGTATCGAAATTGGAAACGCCCCAGCTGCGGATCAGCCCGGCCGCCACCAGGTCGTCAAATCCGGCAATGGTCTCTTCCAGCGGCACGCTGCCCTGCCAGTGCAGCAGGTAAAGATCAAGGTAATCGGTGCCAAGACGTTTGAGTGAGGCCTCGCACGCCTTGCGCACCCCCTGGCGCGATGCGTTGGAAGGCAGCACCTTGCTGACAAGGTACACGTCATCGCGCACGCCGCGTATCGCCTCGCCCACCAGCGTTTCCGACCGGCCGGACCCATACATTTCCGCCGTATCCACCACGCGGATGCCCGCATCCAGCCCTGCGCGGATGCTGCTGATCTCATCATGACGGCGGCTGGCGCTGTCCCCCATGTTCCATGTGCCCATGCCCAGCGCCGGAACCGTGGTGCCATTGTGGAAAGTAACCGTCTTCATCGCTGCCCTGCCTTTCATCGATGCCGCGGCACAGCAACGCCACGGCGGGTCTATCTGCGACGCGCCCATCCCTTGGGCTGCTGCTGCCAGTAGCGCAGGTCATGCCCCCCCGCGCGCCCGGCCACCCAGCGGCGGCGGGCGGCGGCAACGGCGGCCTCGTCATGGCCATCGAACACTTCGAACACCCGCTCGAACGGGGAAAGGTCGCTCACCTCCACCCCATCCAGCACGAACAGGAAGGTCGCCCCGTTGGGGACATCATCGCCTGCCGTCAGCCAGATCGGCTGCCACGGGCCATGGCCCATGGCCTGCGTGCCATGGGGGAGCCACAGCGGGCTGGTTGCCCGCCACAGCCCCTCATCGATTTCCTGCGCCCGCGCGGCCGTTGCGCAGCGGATGACCGCGCGCCTGTCCGACGCCAGCACCCGCCCGAGCAGTTCAGGCAGCACGGCCAGCGCCGTTGAACGCGTCAGGTGATAGAAGTCGATCTGCGCCATGGAGTTTCCCGTGCTGTCCCGCCCTGCCACGCAGGGCAGGTATCACCCCTCATACCCTGCCACCAGATGGTTGAGCAGCCGCACACCAAAGCCGGTTGCCCCCTTGGGCGCATATGCCGAGGGCTTGGACAGGAATGCGGTGCCCGCAATGTCCAGATGCGCCCACGGCACGCCCGCCACGAAGCATTCAAGGAATTTGGCCGCCGTGATCGACCCGCCGGGACGGCCGCCAATGTTCTTGAAGTCCGCGATGTCCGAACGCAGCAGGTCAAGATAGCTGTCATCCAGCGGCATGCGCCACAGCTTTTCCCCCGTCCTGTCACCGGCATGGGACAACTGCTCCGCCAGCCTGTCATTGTTGGAGAACAGGCCCGCGCGTTCGGTGCCAAGGCTGACCACGATCGCGCCGGTCAGGGTCGCGAGATTGACCATGAGGCGCGGGCTGAAGCGGTCCTGCGTGTACCACAGCACGTCGGCCAGTACCAGGCGCCCCTCGGCATCGGTATTGAGCACTTCCACCGTCTGGCCCGAGGCGGTGCGCACCACGTCGCCCGGGCGCTGGGCATTGCCCGAGAGCATGTTTTCCACCAGCCCCACAACGCCAATGGCATTGACCCTGGCCCTGCGTCCCGCCAGGGCCGCCATGGTGCCGACCACGGCGGCGGCACCGGCCATGTCGGTCTTCATTTCCTCCATGCCCCCTGCGGGCTTGATCGAGATGCCGCCCGAATCAAAGGTGACCCCCTTGCCCACGAAGGCGACCGGGGCCTCCCCCTCCGCGCCGCCATCCCAGTGCATGATGACGGTACGCGGCGGGGCGTCGCTGCCCTGGGCCACACCCAGCAGGGCACCAAAGCCCAGCCTGTGCATGGCATCACGGTCCAGCACCTCCACCCGGATGCCCAGATCACGCAGGCCCAGGATGCGCTGCTCGAATTCCGGCGGGCGCAGCATGTTCGCGGGTTCGGACACCAGATCACGGCACAGGCAGACCCCACGCGCCACCGCCAGCAGCGGTTCCCAGTGCTGCCGGGCCTCCGTGGCTTCAGACGTGTGCATGATCACGCCGGACGGCCCGGGCCGCGCCGACGGGCCGGGGCGCTTCTGGCCAGAAGTGGCCCTGGTCCGATACGAATCGAAGCGGTAGCCGCCCAGCACCATGCCCAGCGCGATTTCCACCAGCCCCGTTGCGCCAAGGCCGGGTGCGGCGAGAGACACCTTCTCCCCGTCAATCTTCTCGGCGGCCAGTGCCCGGATGGCGGCAACGCCGACGGATTCCATCTCGCCCGCTTCAAAGCAGGACACGCCCAGCCCCAGCAGGATGACCCGGTCGTATTCCGCCCCCGGGGTCAGCACGGTACAGGTCTTGCCCCGCTCAAAATCAAAGCCGGCGGCCTTCGCTGCCCGCGCCAGCGTCCTGCCGACCGTTTCATCCACCCCTTCGAGGGGGCTGGTCTTCGTCTCGATTGCAAAATGGGCAAGGACCAGCGTGCCATCAGTCGGTACGGCGGCGTCGGAAAAGACAATATCGAGCATGGGGGTCACGGTGCTCCGCTACGGAAAATGGTGGACCGGCAGGACGAATTCCCGCCCCGCCGGGGCAGGAAAGGGCCTGTCCTGCGCCATCATCCTCGATAAAGGCATGACGGCGCGCGATGAGTAAGCTAATGCCAACAGCATGAATACGCCATCCATCCCGGCATATGAGGACGGATTCCTTCTGGATCTGGCCCTCCGCCTTGCCAGCGAGGCCGCGGAACTGATCCGTGCCATCCGCGTGCGCGGCTTTGCCACGCAGGTCAAGACCGACAGTTCCCCCGTGACCGAGGCCGACCACGCGGCCGAGGCCCATATCCTTGAGGGGCTGCGCCAGCACGCCCCCGCCATCCCCGTGGTGGCGGAGGAGGAAATGGCCGCGGGCATCCGCTTTGATACCGGCAGCGAATTCTGGCTGGTGGACCCGCTGGATGGCACGCGGGAGTTCGCGGCGGGGCGTGATGACTTTACCGTCAATATCGGCCTGGTCCGCAACGGCCGCCCGGTTCTGGGCGCCGTGGCCCTGCCCGCCTATCACCAGCTTTACGGCGCGGGTGCCGGGCGCGGGGCCTTCCGCACCGACGCCCATGGCACGCAGGCGATCCATGTGCGCCCGACGCCTGCACAAGGGCTGACCGTGCTGGCTTCACGCCATTACGCCAATGATCCCCGCCTGCAGGAATTCCTGGGCGGCCAGCGTATCGCGCATCTGGGAAATATCGGCTCGGCCGCCAAATTCATCCGGGTGGCGGAAGGGGTGGCCGACCTCTATCCCCGCCTTGGCACCACCATGGAATGGGACACCGCCGCCCCGCAGGCGATTGTGGAGGCGGCTGGCGGCACGGTCACGACCCCGGATGGCCAGCCGCTGGGCTATGGCAAGCCGGAGTGGCGCAATCCGCATTTCGTGTGTCGCGGCGCGGTATAACGCAGGCCGATGCAGACACGACTGCTACCCGACACCCCCCATGGCCGGGAGGAAGCCGCCGCCATCCTGCGCGCGGGCGGGCTTGTGGCCTTTGGCACCGAGACGGTGTACGGCCTGGGGGCCGATGCGCGCAACGACCACGCGGTGACGGCCATCTACGCCGCCAAGGGCCGCCCCGGCATCAACCCGCTGATCAGCCATTTCACCACGGCCGATGCCGCCTTTGCGCAGGTCACGCCCACGCCGCTTGCGCGCGTGCTGGCCAGCCGTTTCTGGCCCGGCCCGCTGACCCTTGTGCTGCCGCGTGCGCCGGGCTGCGCCATTTCCCCCATCGCCACGGCGGGACTGTCCACCGCCGCCGTGCGCGTGCCCGCAGGCGGGAACACGCGCGCCCTGCTGGCCGCCTGCGACTTTCCGGTCGTGGCCCCCTCGGCCAACCCGTCGGGACGGGTCAGCCCGTCCGATGCCCGTCATGTGCTGGCGGGTCTGGATGGCCGGATCGACGCGGTGCTGGACTGTGGTCCGTGCCATGTGGGGGTGGAAAGCACCATTGTGGACCTGAGCGGCCCCGCCCCCGTCCTGCTGCGCCCCGGCGGCGTGACGCTGGAGGCGCTGGAAGCCGCCTGCGGCATGCCCGTGGCCATGCCACACGCCAGCAGCAATGACAGCCGGCCCCTGGCCCCCGGGCAGCTTTCATCCCATTACGCGCCGGGACTTGCGGTGCGGCTGGATGCGGACACGGTGGGCGCGGACGAGGCGCTGCTGGCCTTTGGCCCGCCGCTACCCGGCAGCCCGCTGGTATGGAACCTGAGCGCGCGGGGCGATCTGCGCGAAGCGGCGGCACGCCTCTTCGCGGGGCTGCGGTTTCTTGATATGGAGGGACACCGCCGGGGACTGGTCAGGATTGCGGTACAGCCCGTGCCCGCGCATGGGCTGGGCCGTGCGATCCGTGACCGGCTGGTCCGCGCGGCAAGCCCGCGTCCGTAATGGTATCAACGACATGACCCGACCCCGGTAGCCCTGAAATGAGCGATACAATCGACCCCAAGGAACTGAAGATCCTTTCGGATATCCTTGCACTCGTGCTGGAGGAGCATGCCGGCCAGTCCGAAAGCGCGCTGGCCACCATCCGCTCGCGGGCAAAAAAGAATGGCGTGACGGGGGGCGCGCTGAAAAACCTGTTCGCCGCCATTGCCCCCAACCCGCCACAGAAACCGCCGCCAAAACCCCGCGCGCCACGCACCACCAAGGCCAGTGCCGCGGCGGCAAAGGAAATTCAGGAATCGCACGCCCGCATCGCCCAGCTGGCGGCCAGCATCCGCAAGCTTGACCTTGAACTGCGCGATATCCGCAGCGACAACGATGCCCTGCGTCTGGAACTGAACCAGACGCGCCAGGCCCGCGCCGAGACACAGGCCGCCCTGTCGGTCGTGCAGTCGCGCCCCGCGCCGCGCCGCGCGGGCCTGCTGGTGGCCGCCGCCGTGGGCCTGATTACGGGGGTCGTGCTCAGCGGGGCATGGCACCTGCTGGCCCCGTCCGCCCCGGCGCAGGCCAGCGCGGCCTATCCCCCGGTCATCCACCGTACCGGGCAGGCGTGGCTGCTGCCACCTGCCGCCCCCCTTCATTCAGGAAGCATGCCGTCATGAGCCAGGCCACCACCACACTGACACCGGCTGATCTGATCAGCCGTTTCACGGACATGCTCGGCCCGGTGGGGGTACTGACGGGGGAGAGCGACACCGCCGCCTACTGCACCGACTGGCGTGACCTGTACCATGGCCGGGCACTGGCCGTACTGCGCCCGGCCAGCACGCGCGAACTGGCCGGGATCGTGCGCCTGTGCGCAGCCCATGGCGTTCCCATGGTGCCGCAGGGTGGCAATACCAGCATGGTGGGCGGCGCCACGCCCGATGACAGCGGGCATGAGGTTGTGGTCTGCCTGTCGCGCATGAACCGCGTGCGCCATATCGACCCCCATGACCTGACCATGGAAGTCGAGGCCGGGGTAACGCTGAAGGCGGCACAGGACGCGGCACGGGAGGCGGGGTTCATGCTGCCGCTTTCCATCTCGTCCGAAGGCTCGGCCCAGATTGGTGGCGTGCTGGCCACCAACGCAGGGGGCAACAACACCCTGCGCTACGGCAACGCGCGCGAACTGGTGCTGGGGCTGGAAGCGGTGATGCCCGATGGCGCGGTGTTCCACGGCCTGCGCCGCCTGCGCAAGGACAATACGGGCTACGCCCTGCGCCAGCTGCTGATCGGGTCCGAAGGGACGCTGGGCTTCATCACCACCGCCATCCTGCAGCTCCACCCCCGGCCCCGCGCCATCGAGGC
Organism: Komagataeibacter rhaeticus; assembly: GCF_003207855.1. Taxonomy (GTDB): domain Bacteria; phylum Pseudomonadota; class Alphaproteobacteria; order Acetobacterales; family Acetobacteraceae; genus Komagataeibacter; species Komagataeibacter rhaeticus. Next base: position 175,210 of record NZ_NKTZ01000002.1, read on the forward strand.
CGTTCTGTGCGCCGTGGATGACGCCGGTGCCGCACTCCGGCTGCTGGGCCTGCTGCGCGGGCGTGACCCGGCACTGGTGCAGGCATTCGAGTACATGTCCGGCACGGGCATGGACCTTGTGACCAGCCTCATCCCCGGCGCCACGCTGCCGCTGGGCGAACGTGCGCCGGCCTATGTGCTGGTGGAACTGGCCACCCCGCGCCCGGATGCGGACCTGCGTGAATATGCCGAGGAAATTCTGGGCGAGGCACTGGAGGACGGCATCATAACCGACGCCGTGATTGCCGAGAGCGAGGGCCAGCGCGCGGCCCTGTGGAAACTGCGCGAGGAACATGCCGAGGCCCAGCGCCAGGCGGGTGCGAGTGTCAAGAACGACGTCTCGGTGCCCGTAACCCATGTGCCCGCACTGATCGACCGCGCAACGGCGGCCTGCGCCGCGCTGGTACCGGGCATCCGCGCCGCCCCCTTCGGCCACATGGGCGATGGCAACATCCACTTCAACCTGGTCCAGCCCGAAGGGATGGCCCCCGAGGACTTCCTGGCGCGCAGCCATGACATCATGGACACGGTGGCCGCCATCGTGAAGGAACTGGACGGTTCCTTCTCCGCCGAACACGGGGTGGGCCAGCTCAAGCCCTACATGATGCCACAGTGGCGCGGTGGCGCGGAACTGGCGGCCATGCGCCACATCAAGGCCGCGCTGGACCCGCACAACATCATGAACCCCGGCAAGGTGCTGCCCCCCGCCACGCAGGGCGCATGACACCCCACCCGGCCGGGCCGCACGTAACAGACTGTTCCCCCGCGCCGTGCCCAGGGGGTTCACCCCTTTTGCCCCGGCGGGAACAGGGCTAGACAGGGTCATGCCTGTCGTCCGCCCCGCTCCCGACCGCCTTGCGCCACGCCTGTCGATTCTGGATGGCTACATGCTGCGCCAGCTGCTGCTGGCGCTGGTGGCGACCACGGGCGCGCTGGTCACACTCATCTGGCTGACGCAGTCGCTGCATTTCGTATCGCTGGTGGTGGGGCGCGGGCTTTCGCTGCGCGTGTTCCTGGAACTGACCGGCCTGCTGATCCCGTCCTTTGTCGCGGTCATCCTGCCCATCACCACGTTCGTGGTGGTGCAGTTCATCTACCAGCGCCTTGGCGGCGACCGGGAACTGACGGTGATGCAGGCGGCGGGCCTGTCACCCGCCCTGATGGCGCGGCCCGGGCTCATGTGCGCCGCCATCGCAACCCTTGTGTGCCTTGTGCTCAATGTATGGATCGTGCCGGTTTCCTACCACGCCTTCCGGCAGTACGAATTCCAGATCCGCAACCGCATGGCCGCCTTCCTGATACAGGACGGGGTCTTCACGCAGGTTTCGGACAACATGACGGTCTATATCCGTGCCCGCGACAAGGACGGCACGCTCCATGGCATCATGGTGGAAGATGACCGTACCCCCGGCGCCGAGGCCACCATCCTGGCCGAAGAGGGCAATCTGGTCATTATCAATGACCAGCCGCGTGTCGTGCTGTTCAATGGTTCCCGTCAGGAAATCGACAGCCATACCGGGCGGCTCAACGTGCTGACCTTCACCCGCAACACCATCGACCTGTCCAGCCCGCACACCGCCCATACCCGCCTGCCGGATGCCAATGAACTCTCGATCGCACAGCTGCTCCACCCGGACCTGCACCAGTATTCCCGCCGTGATGAAAGCAAGATGTTCATCGAGGCATGGCGGCGGCTCAGCACGCCGTTCTGCGCCTTCTCGTTCGCCATGATCGGGCTGGTGGGGGCCATGGGGGGCAGCCATTCGCGCCAGGCCAGCATCGTGCGCCCGGTCCTGGCCATACTGGCGGTGGTGGCGGTGCAGGCGCTGACGCTGCTGGTGCAGAACCTGGCCTCGCGCAATCTCCAGCTCATGCCGCTCATGTGGCTGTGCACGGTCGGGCCGGGCATCGTGTGCGCCATCATGCTGTTCTGGCCCGAACTGCGTGCCGATCGCGAAGGCCGCAGGCTGGCGGGCGGCGTCCGGTCATGAATTTTGCCCTGACCCTGTCGCTCTACATCGCCCGGCAGTTCACCGGGGCCACACTGGCCGTGATCGCCTTCCTGACCGGGCTGATCACCATGTTCGACTTCATCGACCTGCTGCGCCGGGTCTCGACCCGGCCCAACGTGCCGACATCGCTGGTCAGCCAGATCGCGTTCCTGCACATTCCCTTCGCCTGCCTTGAAATCCTGCCCTTTGGCGTGCTGCTGGGCGGTATCCTGTGTTTCTGGCGGCTGGCGCGGTCATCGGAACTGGTGGTGGCGCGGGCGGCCGGCATCTCGGCATGGCAGTTCCTGGCGGGGCCGGTCATCTGCGCCGTGCTGATCGGGGCCATGGCCACGACCTGCGTCTCGCCGCTGTCCTCCGTCATGTACCGCCGGGCGGAGGCACTGGACCGCCAGTACCTGCGGGACAACAACGGCAAGTCCCTCAACCTGAGCGGGGGCACCCTGTGGCTGCGCCAGGGGGACAACGGGCTGGTTGACCATGGGGTGGACATCATTCATGCCCGCCAGGTCAGGCTGAACGGGGGCGTGCTGCATATTGGCGGCATCACCATCTTCCGCCTTGGCCCCGATGACGGGCTGCTGACCCGCATCGAGGCGCAGAGCGGCTATCTGGGCGGGGGCCGGTGGATACTGGAGGGCGCGCGCATGCTGCGCCCCGACGAGATGCCATCGGACATGGGGCGCTTCACCCTGCATGCCGACCTGACGCTGGCGGGGGTGGAGGAAAGCTTCGCCTCCCCCGATACGCTGTCGGTCTGGGCGCTGCCGGGGTTCATCCGCCAGCTCAACCGTTCGGGCTTTTCCACCATCCGCCACCGCCTGCATTTCCAGAGCCTGCTGACACTGCCCGTCCTGTCGGGTACCATGGCGCTGGTGGCGGCGGGGTTTTCCATGCGGCCCGCGCGCCGGGGGGGCGTGATCCGCATGATCAGTTCCGGTGTTGCGGCCGGTTTCGCGCTGTTTGCCCTGTCCAAGATCGCGGCGCAGTTTGGCGAAACGGGCACCCTGCCCCCCGTTCTTGCCGCATGGGCACCCACCGGGGCCGGGCTTTGTCTTGCAGTCACGCTGCTTCTTCATCTAGAGGACGGTTAATGTACCGCTCCGTCCCCTTCCCGCGCGCGCCGCATCCTTCGCGGCCCACTGCCGTCCTGCGGCGGCTTCCGCGCGGGATGCTGCTTGGCGCGACCATGCTGGCGGGCATGATTGGCGGGCTGGGCGGCTGGACATCAACGGCCCATGCCGATGCGGAAGGCGCGCCCCGGCGCCGCATGCCCATCCAGGCCCCCAAAAGCCAGCCACAGGCCCCGGCCAGTTTTTCGGGTACCGTCTCCAATACCGACCCCATGACCTTCCAGGCCGACCATGTGGCCTATGACAGCCGCAACGGCATCGCCACATGGACCGGCAACGTGCAGGTCTGGCAGAACGACCAGATCATGCGGGCCGACAAGATCGTTTATGACCGCAATACCGGCATCGCCTCCGCGCGCGGCAACGTGGCGATGGTGGAGCCGGACGGCACGGTGCTGTTTACCGACTATGCCGAACTGAGCAACGGCATGCGCGATGGCATCATGACGCGCCTGTATGCCCAGATGGCCGACAACGCCCGCATGGCCGCCAATGGCATGCGGCGCACGGGCAGCAAGATCAGTGACCTGACCCGCGTGGTCTATACGGCGTGCGAGATCTGCGCCAAGCACCCCGAGCGCGCGCCGTTCTGGCAGATCCGCGCCTTCGACGCCACGCATGACATGCAGCACAAGCGGCTGGAATTCCGTGATGCGTTCGTGGATTTCTTTGGCGTGCCGGTCTTCTACCTGCCGGCCTTCTCCATGACCGACCCTTCGGTGCGGCGGCAGAGCGGCTTCCTGACACCGGGCTTCACGCCGCATGACCGGTATCTGGGCACGTATGTCACCATTCCCTATTACTGGGTGATCGACCGCCAGTCCGATGTCACGCTGCAGGGCCTGTTCTCCACCCGCACCGGGCCGGAACTGACCGCCAACTACCGGCGCTACTTCTCCAACGCCCGGCTGAACCTTGTGGGTGGCATTGCGTACGATACCCATCGCGACCCCGATTACGTCAATACCTTTGGCCAGGACGTCAATACATCCGACACGCATGGCCTGCAGGGCTACATCTTCGCCAACGGCCAGATCTCCATCAACAAGACATGGCGGGCGGGGGCGAACATACGCTGGGCCAGTTCGCCCAACTACATGCGTGACTACCGCGTCAGCGGCTACGGGCAGGATACGCTCAATTCCAACGTCTATCTGGAAGGCTTTGGCACGGGGTCCTATTCCCGCCTTGATGCCGAAGGCTACGAGGGCATGAACCAGGGCATCATCCACAACCAGGACCTGCCCTGGGTGCTGCCGCGCTACACCTACAGCTATTTTGGCCAGCCCGATGCATGGGGGGGGCGGTTCAGCCTCGATACGACGGATTTCTATGTCTATCGTGAAAACGGCACCTCCGACCAGCGCGGCCAGCTCTCCCTCAACTGGGACCGGCCGTTCCACAATTCGCTGGGACAGATCTGGAACCTGACCCTGCATGTGGAATCCGCCATCCACCGCGCGACCGAGCTGAACCAGCAGCCCAACTATGCCCGCGCCACAACCGCCCAGGTGGAAGGGCAGGTCCTGCCCACGGTCGGGCTGAAGATGAACTGGCCGTTCCTGCGCAGCTTCAACCACAATACCGGCACCCAGGTGCTGGAACCGATCGTGCAGTTCCTTGCCGCCCCCAATACCGGCAACAGCACATCGCGCAACATTCCCAATGAAGACAGCCTGACCTACGAGTTCACGGATTCCACGCTGTTCGCGCTCAACCGCTACGCGGGCACCGACCGGCTTGATGGCGGCCTGCGCGCCAATGTGGGGCTGCACAACAACTGGACATGGAACGGCCACCAGATCGATGTCCTGATTGGCGAGAGCTTCCAGGAGCATATCGACCACAACCGCATCCCCTATTCGGGGCTGAACCACCATCTGTCGGACGTGGTGATGGGCACGCACATGGTGCCCAACCAGTTCTTTGACTTCGACGGCAAGATGCGGCTCGACCCCTACGGCGGCAAGGTGGACTTTGCCGATGCGCTGGGCAGCGCGGGATTCAGCCATTTCCGGGTAACGGGTGGCTACCTGTTCGAGCCGGTAACGCCCTATTACTATTATGCCCAGCGCTCCTATACCTCCATCGCACCCGACATCTATTACCGGCCGGTAAGCGAACTGACGGTGGGCGCGGCCTCCAACTGGGACAACTGGCATATCGCCGCCTATCTGCGCCGCAGCCTGTCGCGCAAGGAAAGCGTGGCCGTGGGGGGCGATGCCGGGTACCAGAATGACTGTTTCGGGCTGGATGTGATGTATCTCAAGCAGTACACCACGATTGGTGGCCAACAGAGCAATTCGACCGTAATGTTCTCCCTTACGTTCAAAACCATCGGTACATTTGGTATAAATGGCTGACCTGATGCGCGAAAGACTGAGCCGGATGTCCATCTTCCCCGCCATGCGTGGCGCTGCTTCCCTTCCCGCCCCGCACGCCGGCCGCACGCTGGCGGCGGGGCTGCTGGCCTGTGCGGCCATGCTTGGCCCCGTGCACGGGGCCTGTGCCCGCAGCGCCCACGCCATTGCACAGCAGGCCCAGGCCGCCGAAGATCAGGATGCCATCATCGCCACCGTCAATGGCGCCGTCCTGACCAAGCGCGACGTGGATACGCGCGGACGGCTTTTTGCGCTGTCCTCCGGCCTTGATGTCAGTGATGACGTGATGCAGCGCCTGCGCCCGCAGATCGTGCGCCAGCTGATTGACGAGAAACTGCGCATGCAGGAAATGCTGGACCGCCACATCAACGTGCCCATCCAGCAGATTGCAGACGCCATTGCCGGCATCGAGCAGCGCAACGGCATGCCGCAGAACGCCCTGCGCAACAAGCTGGCGGAGGATGGCGTGTCACTGACCACCCTGATCGACCAGATCCGCGTACAGCTTGGCTGGACGCAGGTGCTGCGACAGGAAACGGGGGAACGCGGCCGCATTACCGCCGCCGATATCGAACAGCGCACCGAGGCGCTGAAGCGCGAGGACGGCAAGCCGGAATACATGATCAGCGAGATATTCGTACCCGTTGAAGACCCGCGCCACACCGAAAACGAACTGAAATTTACCGAAACCATCATTCAGGAACTGCGCCAGGGCGCGCCCTTCCCGGTTGTGGCGGCCCAGTTCTCGCAGGGGCAGAGCGCGCTGGATGGCGGCATGATGGGCTGGATGCAGGAAGACGGGCTGGACCCGCAGGTGGTGGACGTGGCGCGCAAGATGCCCGATGGCGCCATTTCCAACCCCATCCGCGTGGCGGGCGGCTATGTCATTGCCACCATTGCCGAACGGCGCACGGTGGGCCACCAGATGGCGACCATCCTGTCCATCCGGCAGGCCTTCTTCCCCTTTGACGCGCCGCTTGACCCGGAAAACGCGACAGACCAGCAGAAGGCGACGCTGGATGCGGCCAATGCCTTTTCCGGCGAGGCCAGGAGCTGTGACCAGGTAGAGGCACAGAACAAGAAACTGGGTGAGAAACACCCCACCGACCCCGGTGAGCTCATGCTCAACCACCTCAACCCCCAGATGCGCGAAATTCTGGAACCCCTGCCGGTGAACAAGGCCAGCAAGCCGCTGGTCTCGATCGACGGTATCCTTGTGCTGATGGTTTGCTCACGCGAAGAACGCAACATTGCCGTCCAGACCCCCAGCCAGATTGCCGACCACCTGCTGAACGAACGGGTGGAGCAGACATCACGCCAGCTCAACCGTGACCTGCAGCGGCGGGCGATCATCGACATGCGTTCCAAGACCTGAGCGGGGCATGACCATTCCCACCCCGCCACCGGGCCCTGAACCGCTACGCGAGACCATTGCCCGCCACGGGCTGGACGCGCGCAAGGCGCTGGGCCAGCACTTCCTGCTTGATCCCGGCATTACCGCGCGCATAGCCGGGCTGGCCGGTGACCTGGCCGGGCAGAACGTGGTGGAGGTCGGCCCCGGCCCCGGCGGCCTGACCCGCGCGCTGCTGGACAGTGAAGCAGGGCGCGTGGTCGCGGTGGAGGTGGATACCCGCGCCGTGGCCATCATCACGGAACTGGCTTCCCGCGCGGGCGGGCGGCTGGAGGTGATCGAGGCCGACGCCATGCGCCTTGACCTGACAACGCTGTGCCCCGCCCCCCGGCAGGTGATCGCCAACCTGCCCTACAATGTCGGCACCCCGCTGCTGGTGGGCTGGCTGCGGCAGGCGGCGGCGTGGACCCGGCTTACGCTGATGTTCCAGCAGGAAGTGGCCGAACGCATCTGTGCCGCTCCCGGCTCGGCCCATTACGGCAGGCTGGGCGTGCTGGCGCAATGGACGTGCCGGTGCGGCGTCCTCATGCATATCCCGCCCGGCGCGTTCTCTCCGCCACCCAAGGTCCATTCCGCCGTCGTGGGCCTGATCCCGCACGCGCACCAGCCTGACGCCGCCCTGTTCCGCGCAATGGAACAGGTTACGGCGGCGGCCTTTGGCCAGCGGCGCAAGATGCTGCGCGGCGCGCTCAAGCCTTTGGGGGGCGAGAGCCTGCTGGCCGAGGCCGGCATTGACGGCAGCAGGCGGGCCGAGACACTTGACATAGCCGAATTCGACCGCCTGGCGCGCCTTCATATGCGCAGGGCGGCGGCATAACGCGGGCTTTCCCATGGCCCGGCCATGGCGGACGGCGCCGCGGGCGCATGCCGGCCCAGCATGTAGTCCCGCGCCAGCGGTACCGCCCCGATATCGCGCGTAAGCTGGAGCTGGAAGTTCAGGTGCCCCTGCACCCGGAAGGCCAGTTCGGAGACGACAAGATAGAATTCGAACATGCGGCAGAACCGCTCCCCATACAGCCGTGCGACCGGCACGCGCTGGCTGGCGAAGCGGCTGCGCCAGTGGGCGATGGTGCGGGCGTAATGCAGGCGCCATATCTCGCAATCCGTCAGCCACAGCCCTGCCTTTTCCACGGCGGCCACCGCCTCGCTCACGGCGGGGGAATAGCCACCGGGAAAAATGTGACGCGCGATCCATGGATTGGTCACGCCCGGCCCCTCCACACGCCCTATGGAATGCAGCACCATCACCCCGTCCGGCCGGAGCGCTTCGCGCATGGCGGCAAAGAAGGTGGGATAATGCGCGACACCCACATGCTCGAACATGCCGATGGAAATGATCCGGTCATACTGCCGGGGCGCCACCGCACGGTAATCCATCAGTTCAAAGCGCACGCGATGCTCCAGCCCGGCCTCACGCGCCCGCCTGCGCGCAACCAGAAGCTGTTCGTGTGACAGGGTAATGCCGGTCACGACCGCGCCGTAGTCACGCGCCAGCGTAAGCGCCATGCCCCCCCAGCCACAGCCCACGTCCAGCACGCCCAGGCCCGGACGCACCAGATGCAGCTTGGCGGCAAGGTGATGCTTCTTGGCCGCCTGCGCCTGGGCCAGGGTTTCCGTTCCAGTGGGAAAATATCCACAGGAATACTGCATGTCCTCATCCAGGAAATGCCGGTACAACCTGCTGTCCAGATCGTAATGATGGGCCACGTTACGCCGCGCGCGGCGCCGGGTATTATAATGGAGCCACCTGCGGCCCATGTGGCGCAGAGGGGCAAGCACCCGCTCACCCGCGGGCGCGCTGGCCATGACATTGAGCATGAGCACATGCAGCAGGTCATACAGCGTGCAGCCCACCGGCTGCAGCGTGCCGGCCATATATGCCTCCCCCACCTTCAGGGCGGGGTTGAGCAGCAGGGCCCGTACCGTTGCACCATCTGCAATCCGCATGGCGGCCTGTGGCCCGTCCCGCCCCACATGGACACGCCTGTCCCCATCGGGATAATGGATTTCCAGCCGCCCTGCGGTAATGAAGCGCGCGAATGCCCGGTCCAGCAGTACAGGTGCCATCGGTTCCCTCCCCACCCTGTTTTATGGAACAGGCGGAACATACCGTGGCCACAAACGGCAAAGGCCCGGAAGAGTTTCCTCTTCCGGGCCCTTGCAACCCTGCCCGCCACCCAACAGGGCGGCGGGCAGGGGTCAATCAGACAGCCGGGGTTTCCTCGACGGCGGTTTCTTCCGAAACCTCGCCTTCGGGGGTACCTTCGTCAGCCAGTTCGGCCAGTGTGGGCTCTTCGTCCTGTTCGACGCCGATTTCCTCACCGCGTGCCTGACGTTCCGCTTCTTCTTCGGAACGGGCAACGTTCACGGTCACCTGCATGGACACTTCCGGGTGCAGGGCAACGCTGACTTCATACAGGCCAAGCTGCTTGATCGGCTCGGGCAGGATCACCTGGTTGCGGGTGATGCCCAGGCCAGCCTGGGTTGCCGCTTCCGCGATGTCACGGGTGGTGACGGAGCCATACAGGCTGCCGCTGTCGCCAGCCTGACGGATCAGGATGACGGACAGGCCGTGCATACGCTCGGACAGGCGCTCGGCCTCCTCGCGGTTCTTGAGGTTCTGGGCCTCAAGCTGCACGCGCTCGCGCTCGAAACGCTCACGGTTATGCGCATTGGCGCGGATCGCCTTGCCCTGCGGCAGCAGGAAGTTACGGGCATAGCCCGGCTTCACGCTCACGATCTCGCCCATCTGGCCCAGCTTCTCGACGCGCTGGAGCAGGATGAGTTCTACTGCGGACATGGTTCTGCCTCCCTCAGCTTACAATGTAGGGCAGCAGGGCCAGGAAACGGGCACGCTTGATGGCCTGGGCCAGTTCGCGCTGCTTCTTGGCGGATACTGCCGTGATACGGCTGGGGACGATCTTGCCACGCTCGGACAGGAAGCGGCTCAGCAGGCGCACGTCCTTGTAGTCGATCTTCGGCGCGTTGGGGCCGGAGAACGGGCAGGACTTGCGACGACGGTAGAACGGACGGCGCGCGCCAACCGCAACGCGGCGGGCGGCGGGATTGATCTCGGTAGATTCGGACATCAGCTCTTACTCCGCTTCGGCGCCGGCTGTGGCGTTGGCGCGCTGCTGTTCTTCACGCTCGTTACGGGCGCGGAACTCTTCGCGGTCATCAAAGTTGCGACGCGTGCCACGGCCGCTTTCGAACCGGCCCGCGGGCTTGGGTCCACGGAAGCCACGCTCGCGCTCATCACCCTTGCGCGACAGGATGACGGACGGTGCCTCGTCAATCTCGTCCACGCGCAGGGTCAGCACGCGCAGGACATCTTCGTTCAAGCTCAGCTGACGCTCGATTTCCTTGATCGCGGCGGAAGACGCATCCAGGCCCAGGAGCATGTAGTGCCCCTTGCGGTTCTTCTTGATGCGGTAGGCCAGCGTGCGCAGGCCCCAGTATTCGCGCTTCTTGACGGAACCGGATTCGGCTTCCAGATAGGTGGCGATGCCATCAGCAATGGCTTCAACCTGCTGCTGCGACACGTCATTACGTGCAATCAGCACGGTTTCATACAACGGCATGGGTACTCCCTTCGGATCACTTCAACCCCGTCATGGCGGACACGGTCCACCATGTTGCCCCTCAAGGCACGGGTATAGCCGGGGACGATGCCACGCACCCGGCAGGGAAGGTGCGCGTTGAAACACAAACGCGCCCCACAGACAAGGAAAAAGTGGCGATCAGGCGGTCTCGACCGGCTCCAGCCATGTAAAGACGGGCACGGGCTGGATATCCTGCGGCCGGTCATGGCGGAACCCCGTCACCGCCTTGATCAGTTCCAGCGGCACATCAAGCATGCTGTCCGGACTGCGCGGGTCCTTCAGTTCATGTATGGCGGCGTCAAAAGCCTTCCTGCGCAGCGGAAGCAGTTCGTCGGGCACATCGCCACACACGTTCAGGTCCAGCCGGTCGTTATTGCGGCCATCATGCGTCACGACCCAGCGTTCCTCGCCCTGTTCGTAACTCCTGACCCGGTTTACCGGGTCCACCGCGGCCACATCACAGGTCACCAGCCTGCCCTGCCGGCTCAGTGACCTGCGGTCATAACGCTTGACCAGCCCCGTATCATTCTGGGTGCGGATGACGAACCAGCCATTGGGCAGGTCCGCAATGGCGTACGGTGCCGCACCCGTCGGGTCCGCCACACCCGTATCACGCAGGCCAAGGTCCGCGAGCAGGTCAGCGCGCACGACACCATGAAACTTGTAGTAAGATATATCGAAATCCATGCCCTTCTCTCCCTTCGGCATATACAAAGGGAAATGGGGCGGGCTTATTGTTATAACAATATCGAAGATGACATTTTTGTGTAGGGTTTCGCGCGCCTTTCAGTCCACCCGCAGCCGTTCGGGCAAAGGCAGGGCAAGCGTGTCGGGAATGGTCCATATTTCGTGGATGGTACGGACCTTGCGGAAGCCCGCGCGCAGGTAATTGGGCAGCGCGCGCGGGTGGTCGGCCGTGCAGGTATTCACCCGCACCACCGCCGGCCGCAGCCGCCATGTGGTGGCCACCATCTGGTCAAGGAAGGCCCGCCCCACCCCGCGCCCGACCCATGCGGGCAGCAGCCCGAAATAGGCAATGTTCACATCCGGGCCGTAGCGGCTGTCGAGTTCACAAAACCCAGCGGGTGCATCGCCATCATAGAGCACATGCACGCCAATGCCGGGGCTGGACAGCAGGGTGGCAAGCTGGTGGTCGGGCATGACGCGGCGCAGCCACCAGCAGTAGTCATGGCCCACGGCATCATACAGGCCCCGGTACCAGGCCACGCCGGGGCGGCAGACACGCCGGATACTGTATCCCTCCGGCAGGGCAAGCGGGGCACCGGGGGGCGGACGGTCCATGCACAGGAACGTCACATCCACCCCGATGCGCGTGCCGCCACCGGATTCCTCCGTCATGGCGGCACAGGGTATTTCAGTTATCATCAAGGAACGAGCGCAGCTTGCGGCTCCGGCTGGGATGCTTGAGCTTGCGCAGGGCCTTGGCCTCGATCTGGCGGATACGCTCACGGGTCACGTTGAACTGCTGGCCCACTTCCTCCAGCGTGTGATCGGTATTCATGCCGATGCCAAAGCGCATGCGCAGCACACGTTCCTCACGCGGGGTGAGCGAGGAGAGCACCCGCGTCGTGGCCTCGCGCAGGTTGGTCTGGATCGCGGCATCAAGCGGGATGACGGCAGCCTTGTCCTCGATGAAGTCGCCAAGATGGCTGTCTTCCTCGTCCCCGATCGGGGTTTCGAGCGAGATCGGCTCCTTGGCGATCTTGAGCACCTTGCGCACCTTTTCCAGCGGCATGCCCAGCTTTTCGGCCAGTTCCTCGGGGGCCGGCTCACGCCCGATCTCATGCAGCATCTGGCGCGAGGTACGGACCAGCTTGTTGATCGTCTCGATCATGTGGACCGGGATACGGATGGTCCGCGCCTGATCCGCGATCGAACGCGTGATGGCCTGGCGTATCCACCATGTGGCGTAGGTGGAGAACTTGTAGCCACGGCGGTATTCGAATTTGTCCACCGCCTTCATCAGGCCGATATTGCCTTCCTGGATCAGGTCAAGGAACTGCAGGCCGCGATTGGTGTATTTCTTGGCAATCGAGATCACGAGGCGCAGGTTGGCCTCGATCATCTCCTTCTTGGCGCGCGCCGAATCCCGCTCCCCGCGGGAGACGGTGGCGTAAACGCGCCGGAACTCACCCACCGGCAGGCCGGTTTCCTGTGTGAGGTCGGCCACCTGGTTGCGCAGGCGGATCACGGTCTCGCCATGCTTGGCGATGAAGTTCTTCCATGACTTGCCCGGCAGGGCCGCCGCCATGTCCATCCAGCCGGGGTCCAGTTCGCGCCCACGGTATTTGAGCAGGAAGTCATCGCGCGAGACGCGCGTGCTCTCGGCCAGGCGCAGCATGCGGCCTTCCAACCCGTTCAGGCGCTGGAAGATTTCCTTCAGGTGCTCGACCAGCACCTCGATACGCGCATTGTGCAGATGGACCTGCTGGACCTTGCCCACCAGTTCCAGACGCAGCTGCTCGTAGCGGCTTTCCTCCTCGGCCGAGATGTCGCTGCCGGCGGTGAATTTTTCCAGCCGCTCGGCCTGCACGCGGTGCAGCGCCTCGTACAGCGCCTCGACTTCCTTGAACTGCTCCAGGATCTCGGGCTTCAGCTTTTCCTCAAGCGCTGAAAGCGACAGGCCGGCCCCCTCGCCTTCCCCCTCGCCCTCGCCTTCGGTTTCCTCGGCTTCCTCGGCCTCGTTGCCGTCATTTTCGGCAAAGGCATCCTCGCCTTCCACCGCCTCGGCGGGGTCATTGCCGCCGGACTGCATGGCCTCCAGGTCCACGATGTCGCGCAGCAGCATCTCACCGGCCTTGAGCCGTTCATGCCACGAAATGATGGCGCGGAAAGTCAGCGGGCTTTCACACAGGCCGCCGATCATCTCGTCACGGCCAGCCTCGATCCGCTTGGCGATCGCGATCTCGCCCTCACGCGACAGGAGTTCGACCGAACCCATCTCACGCAGGTACATGCGCACCGGGTCATCGGTGCGGCCAAGGCTTTCGGTATCGACGTTGCCCGCCGCCGGTTCCTCGCTCTCGCTCTCTTCCTCGGCGGTGTCGTCACCCTTGGTGTCGGCGGTGGCCGCGGCCTCGGTGTCGTCGTTATCCTCGTTCTCGACAACCTGCATGCCCATTTCCGACAGGGCGGCCATCACGTCCTCGATCTGTTCCGAGGACATCTGGTCCTGCGGAAGGACGGCATTGAGTTCATCGAACGTGATGTAACCGCGTTCCTTGCCGCGGGCGATCAGTTTCTTGACGGCGCCGGACCGGGTGTCCAGCAGGGTTGTATCGTTATCCTGATCCCCCGAAGCCGTGTCCGTACCCGTGGCTGTCTTTGTCGCCATGCCCGATCAATCCCTACCCAGCAAATCGTTTACGCGCGTGAACACAAGCCTGCCCGCGCACAGTGGCCCGTCCCCTTACATCCGCCCCCGCAGGCGGCGGGACAGGATACGGCCAATCATACCGCTTTCATATGCATTTGTCTGGTGCAGGTGGTCGATAACATGCCCGAAGTCAAGGGCGGCCATGCGATGATTTGATGCGCGCGGCCAAATTTTCCCCTTATTCGTCCACATCCTCGCCGCCCCGCCGCAGGGCATCGAGGGCCAGCAGGCGGGTGCGCAGGCTGAGCCATGCCGCCTCATCCAGTTCGCCCGCGCACATGCGTTCGGTATCGCCGCGGATCTCGGCGGCAAAGCGCCCTACATTGAGCAGCGCGTAGAAATGCCACCACTCCCGGCGCGGATCGGTACCGAAAAGATCATCCTCGTCCCGTCCCCGCCCGCGCCGCCCGCGCACGGCGCGCACACGCTGGCACACGTCATCCAGCCCCGTGGCCGACAGGCTGGCCGCCAGGTCCTCCGCCGGGGGCAGCGCGCCCTGCGCGTCATACAGGTCAAGCAGTTCCTCACGCAGGGCCGCGATATCGGCGGGCAGTTCAAGACGGCAGTAGGCATCCTGCACTTCACCCATGACAACCGGCTGTTCCAGAATGATGGCGGTCAGGATGCACTGGCGCTGCAGGTCCGCATCCACCATCGCCACGGGGGCGGTGGCAATGGCGGGACGCGCCGCCCCCTTCCCGCCCCCACGGCGGAAGGTCTCGAAAAAACTGTCCAGCAGGGTGGAACGGTATTCCGCCGCCAGTGCCTTGTCCGGGATCAGGGCGGCCACTTCCACCAGCCTGCGGCGCAGGGCGGCACGCTGTTCGGGTCCGGGGTTGCGCACGCCCTCGCTCAGCAGCCCGAACAGGACCTGCCCCATCGGGCGGGCACCTTCAACCAGCGCCGCCATGGCGGCGGAGCCATCACGGCGGACAAGGCTGTCGGGGTCCTCGCCTTCGGGCAGGACACAGAAGCGCAGCGTGCGCTCCACATTGAGCAGCGGCAGCGCGGTCTGCGCCGCCTTGACCGCCGCGCGCTGGCCGGCCGCATCCCCATCGAAGCACAGGACGGGGGCGGGGCCGACCTGCCACAGGGCTTCAAGCTGTTCGGCGGTCAGCGCCGTGCCAAGGGGGGCGACCGCGCCATGGAAGCCCGCCTGATGCAGGGCGATCACGTCCATGTAGCCCTCCACCACCAGCAGTTCCGCCCCGGCGCCCGTGCCCCGCACGCCCTCACGCGCGCGATCGAGGCCGAACAGCACCCGGCGCTTGGAGAAGATGGGGGTTTCCGGCCCGTTGAGGTATTTGGGCTGCCCATCGCCCAGGATGCGCCCGCCAAAGGAGACCAGCCGCCCGCGCCGGTCGCGGATGGGGAAGGTCACGCGGTTGTAGAACAGTTCACGCCGGGGCGTGCCGTCCTCATCCGCGCGCATCACGCCTGCCTCAAGCAGCATGGCGGGGGTGATGTCGTGCTCCGCCATTTCGGCCACAAGCCCGCCCCGTCCCTCCCCCGACCAGCCCAGGCCGAAGGCGGCGATGGTCTCGTCCGTCAGGCCACGGCCACGCAGGTAGGCCAACCCCTCACGCCCCTCGGGCTGGTACAGCCTGCGCTGCCATGATGCCTGCACCGCCTCCAGCACCTCGCCCAGCGTGCGGGCTTCCTCGGCGCGGGCACGCTGGGCGCGGTCGGGCTTTGGCACCTCCATGCCGGCGGCGGTGGCCAGTTCCTCCACCGCCTCAATGAAGGTGCGGCCCTCGCTTTCCATGACGAAGGTGATGACATCGCCATGCGCCTGGCAGCCGAAGCAGTGGTAATGATCGTCATAGACATAGAACGATGGCGTCTTTTCCCCATGGAAGGGGCAGCAGCCCTTCCAGTTCTTTCCCGAACGGACCAGCTTCGTCCGCCGCCCGATCACGGGGGCGATGGGCGTGCGGGCACGAAGTTCATCAAGAAAGGCAGGGTCGAGCGCCATCGGTGTGAATGCCCCGTTCAGGCGGACAGGCGCGCGCGCACCACGGCGGAAGCGCGTGCGGGGTCAAGGGCCGCGCCAAACTGTTCCTTCAGCGCCGCCATGACCTTGCCCATGTCCTTCATGGAAGTGGCATCCGTACGTTCGATGGCTTCGCGCACCGCGGCCTCGATGGTGGCATCATCCAGATCGGGCGGCAGGTAGTCGCGGATGATGGCGATCTCGGCCTCTTCCTTCTGTGCCAGTTCCGGGCGGCCACCCTGGGTGTACATGGCGGCCGATTCCGTGCGCGACTTGATCATGCCACGCAGCATGGAAATCACGGCTTCATCGCTGACCTGGTCCTCCCCCCTGGCGCGACCGGCAATATCGACATCCTTCAGCTTTGCGGTGATCATGCGGATGGTGCCAACCTTCTCGCTCTGGCCTGCCTTCATGGCGGTTTTCAGGTCATCCATGAAACGTGCGCGCAAGGACATGACTGTCAACTCCTCTGCCCGGCGGGAGGGCGGGATGCCCTGCATGGTGCCGGGAATAATTTTCCCACTGTCTCGATGCGGGGGTATGTGGGAATTTTCTTCCCAATTACCAGAGACACTGTTAGGCAATACTCCCGGAAGGGACATCATCCAATGCCGATGACGATAGAAAGTATTATCGAACGCCTTGGCGGCGCCGAGCAGGCCGCCCGCCTGACGGGCGTCAGCACCGAGGCCATTCGCAAATGGCGGCAGGCCCGCGCCATACCACCCAAGCACTGGACAACCGTGCTGCGGGCCACCGGCCTGTCACTGTCCGACCTGCAACCCGATACAGAATCCGACCGACCGGAGCCCAAGATGAGCACGCCAAACCCGAGCGCACCGGCCAGCAGGCCCCAAGCCGCCACCGCCGCCCTGATCCTGGCTGATGGCACCATCCTGTGGGGACGCGGATTCGGCGCGCACGGCACGGAGCACGCGCTGGGCGAGATCTGCTTTTCCACCGGCATGACCGGGTACCAGGAAACACTGACCGACCCGTCCTTCGCGGGGCAGATCATTACCTTCACTTTCCCCCATATCGGCAATACCGGCACCACGCCGGAGGATGACGAGGCCACTCGGGTCAGTGCGCGGGGGCTGGTGGTCAAGGAAGACCTGACCGCTCCCGCCAACTGGCGTTCGACCCGGTCGCTGGATGCCTGGCTGAAGGCACAGGGCGTGCCCGGCATATGCGGCATCGACACCCGCGCCATCACCCGGCGCATCCGCGAAGGCGGGCCGCAGACGGCCGTCATCGCCTATCCCGCCGATGGCCAGTTCGACATTGCCGCCCTGCAGGCCCGCGCCCGCGCCTGGCCGGGGCTGGAGGGCATGGACCTTGCAGGTGAAGTCACCTGCGCCAGGCCATATACATGGGCCGAAGGCGTATGGCAGTGGCCACACGGCACGGCCCCCCTGCCTGAAAAGCGCCGGAAGGTGGTTGCGGTCGATTACGGGGCCAAGCGCAACATCCTGCGCTGCCTGGCGTCGGCCGGATGTGACGTGACCGTCGTGCCCGCCACCGCCACGGCGGAAGAAATCCTGGCCCTCGCCCCCGCCGGCGTGTTCCTGTCCAACGGGCCGGGCGACCCGGCGGCAACGGCACGGTATGCCGTGCCGGCCATCAGGGGCGTGCTGGAAGCGGGCAAGCCGCTGTTCGGCATCTGCCTGGGCCACCAGCTTCTTGCACTGGCGCTGGGGGCGAAAACCTACAAGCTGGCGCGCGGCCACCGCGGGGCCAACCAGCCGGTCAAGGACCTGGCGACGGGCAAGGTGGAAATCACCAGCCAGAACCACGGCTTTGCCGTCGATGACAAATCCCTGCCCGAAGACGTGCACGCCACCCATACCAGCCTGTTTGACGGATCGAACGAAGGCATTGCCACCAGCCGCTACCCGGCATTCTCGGTGCAGTACCACCCCGAGGCCAGCCCCGGCCCATCGGACAGCCATTACCTGTTCCGCCGTTTTGTCGACCTGATCGACACCACAACCAAGACTGCGTGAAAGCCGACCCGACATGCCAAAACGGACAGACATACGCTCCATCCTGATTATCGGCGCCGGCCCGATCGTGATCGGTCAGGCGTGCGAATTCGACTATTCCGGCGCACAGGCGTGCAAGGCCCTGAAGGAAGAGGGCTATCGCGTCATTCTGGTCAACTCCAACCCCGCCACGATCATGACCGATCCGGGGCTGGCGGATGCGACCTATATCGAACCCATCACCCCGGAATTCGTCGAGCGCATCATCGCGCGTGAAAAGCCCGATGCCATCCTGCCCACCATGGGCGGCCAGACCGCGCTGAACACGGCCATGGCGCTGGACAGGTCGGGCTTCCTGAAAAAGCACAACGTCGAACTGATCGGCGCGAATGCCGAAGTGATCGACCGGGCGGAAGACCGGCAGAAATTCCGCGAGGCGATGGATGAAATCGGCATCGAAAGCCCGCGCAGCCTGATCGCCCACACGCTGGAGGAAGCACGGCGCGCGCTGGAAACCGTGGGCCTGCCCGCCGTGATCCGCCCGTCATTCACCATGGGTGGCTCGGGCGGCGGCATTGCCTACAACAGGGAAGAATTCGACCGCATCGTCTCCTCCGGGCTTGATGCCTCCCCCACCACGGAAGTCCTGATCGAGGAATCCGTGCTGGGCTGGAAAGAGTACGAGATGGAGGTCGTGCGCGACACGGCGGATAACTGCATCATCATCTGCTCCATCGAGAACATCGACCCGATGGGCGTCCATACCGGCGACTCGATTACCGTGGCCCCCGCGCTGACGCTTACGGACAAGGAATACCAGCGCCTGCGTGACATGTCGCTGGCCTGCCTGCGCAGGATCGGGGTGGAAACGGGCGGGTCGAACGTACAGTTCGGCATCAACCCCGTCGATGGCCGCGTTGTGGTGATCGAGATGAACCCGCGCGTGTCGCGTTCCTCCGCCCTTGCGTCCAAGGCCACGGGCTTCCCGATTGCCAAGGTCGCGGCCAAGCTGGCCGTGGGCTATACGCTGGATGAACTGACCAACGACATTACCGGCAGCACGCCTGCGTCGTTCGAACCCACGATCGACTACGTGGTGGTCAAGATCCCGCGCTTCACGTTCGAGAAGTTCCCCGGCACGCCGGCCCTGCTGTCCACCAGCATGAAATCGGTGGGCGAGGCGATGGCCATTGGCCGTTCCTTCCCCGAG
Organism: Komagataeibacter rhaeticus; assembly: GCF_003207855.1. Taxonomy (GTDB): domain Bacteria; phylum Pseudomonadota; class Alphaproteobacteria; order Acetobacterales; family Acetobacteraceae; genus Komagataeibacter; species Komagataeibacter rhaeticus. The sequence continues at coordinate 194,373 of NZ_NKTZ01000002.1, forward strand.
GCGCTGCAGAAGGGCCTGCGCTCGATGGAAATCGGGCTGGCGGGGCTGGACCCGGTGGAAGCGCCGGGCGATGGCGGGCCGGATGCCTTCCGCGCCGCCCTGTCCCAGCCGCGTCCCGAACGCATCCTGATGGCAGCACAGGCCCTGCGCGCCGGGCTGAGTGTGGAGGACATCCACGACGCCTGCCGCTTCGAGCCGTGGTTCCTGCGCGAACTTGCCAAGATCGTGGCCGCCGAGCACGCGGTGGTGCGCGACGGCCTGCCGGAGGACGCCGACAGCCTGCGCGCGCTGAAGGCCATGGGCTTTTCCGACATCCAGCTGGCCCGCCTGTCCGGCACGCAGGAGGGCGAAGTGGCGAAGCTGCGCGAAAGCCGGGGCGTACTGCCGGTTTACAAGCGCATCGACACCTGTGCCGGTGAGTTCGCCTCCCCCACGCCGTACATGTATTCGTCCTATGAAGGCGGATACGGGGTGCCGGAATGTGAAAGCCGCCCGACCGACCGCAGGAAGATCGTCATCCTTGGTGGTGGCCCGAACCGCATTGGCCAGGGGATCGAGTTCGACTACTGCTGCGTCCATGCCGCCTATGCATTGCGTGAGGCCGGTTTCGAGACGATCATGGTCAACTGCAACCCCGAGACCGTCTCGACCGACTATGACACGTCCGACCGCCTGTATTTCGAGCCGCTGACGGCGGAAGACGTGATTGCCCTGATCCGGCGCGAGCAGGCAAAGGGCACCGTTCTGGGCTGCATCGTGCAGTATGGCGGGCAGACCCCGCTCAAGCTGTCACGCGCGCTGGAAGCGGCGGGCATCCCGCTGCTGGGCACGCCGGCCGATGCAATCGACCGCGCCGAGGACCGCGAGCGCTTCCAGGCCATGCTGCACAGGCTTGGCCTGCGCCAGCCCGCCAACGGCATCGCCCGCAACCCGGCCGAGGCCGAGGCGGTGGCCGAGAAGATCGGCTACCCCGTGGTGGTCCGCCCCTCCTACGTGCTGGGGGGGCGCGCGATGGAAATCGTGCATGACCGCGCCAGCCTGCAGCGCTACATGCGCGTGGCGTTGCAACTTGCCGGCGCGGAAGTGGCAAACGGCCCGGTGCTGATCGACCATTACCTGAACGATGCGATCGAGGCGGATGTGGACTGCATCGCCGATGGCAACGAGGTGTATGTGGCCGGCGTGATGGAACATATCGAGGAGGCGGGCATCCATTCGGGGGACAGCGCGTGTTCGCTGCCGCCCTACACGCTCTCGCCCGCCATCGTGACCGAACTCAAGGCCCAGACGGAGGCCATGGCGCGCGAGCTTGGCATCGTGGGATTGATGAACGTGCAGTACGCGATCAAGGGCCACGACATTTTCGTGCTGGAGGTCAACCCGCGTGCCTCGCGCACCGTGCCGTTCGTGGCCAAGGCCACGGGGGTTCCGGTCGCCAAGATTGGCGCACGGGTCATGGCGGGGGCGAAGCTGGGTGAATTCCGGCTTGATGACCGCGCCGTCGCCCCGCATGTGGCGGTGAAGGAAGCGGTGTTCCCCTTCAACCGCTTCCCCGATGTGGACACGATCCTTGGCCCGGAAATGCGCTCCACGGGTGAGGTGATGGGGCTTGATGCCTCGTTCGAGCGCGCATTCGCCAAATCGCAGCTTGCGGCGGGTGTGAAGCTGCCGCGCTCGGGCACGGTGTTCCTGTCCGTGCGTGACAGTGACAAGGCTGCCGTCAAGTCGATCGGCCGCCTGCTGGCGGAAATGGGCTTTACCATCATGGCCACCCGCGGCACGGCAAAATGCCTGCGGGAAGCGGGCGTGAACGTGAATGTGGTCAACAAGGTGCTGGAAGGCCGCCCGAACTGTGTCGATGCCATCCGCTCGGGTGAGATCCAGATGGTCATCAACACGGCCCAGGGTGCGCAGGCGGTCAGCGACAGCTTTGACATCCGCCGTTCGGCGCTGACGCACGGCATTCCGCACTACACCACAATCGCCGGTGCGCGGGCCGCAACCCATGCCATTTCGGCCATGCGCGAGGGGGTTCTTGAAGTCGCGCCGCTTCAATCCTATTTTAAGGGATCATTCTGAGCGTATCGCACAACGCGGGTGGTCCTCTGCTGGTCCCAAGGCTGGCAGGCCGCCCGCGTCGTATTACAGGCGATAGGCCCGGGCACAGCAACCAACAGTCAGTTGCGGAAACTGACCTTCACCTCGGGGACAAACCTTGCAGAAATTTCCGATGACAGGCCCCGGCCTGCAACGGCTTGAAGACGAACTGCGCAAGCTCAAGAGTGAAGAACGCCCCGCGATCATTCGCGCGATCGCCGAAGCGCGAAGCCATGGCGATCTTTCCGAAAACGCGGAATACCACGCGGCGCGTGAACGCCAGTCCTTTACCGAAGGCCGTATCCAGGAACTGGAGGAGATCGTCTCCTCCGCCGAAGTGATCGACCCCGCCTCCCTTTCCGGCGACCAGGTGAAATTCGGTGCCCGCGTCAAGCTGGTGGATGAGGAAACCGACAGGGAAGCCTCCTACCAGATCGTTGGCGTGTACGAAGCCGACATCAAGCAGGGGCTCCTGTCCATTTCCTCGCCGCTGGCCAAGTCACTGATCGGCAAGAGCATTGGTGACACCGTGTCCGTCCCCGCCCCCGGCGGCGACCGGACTTACGAAATCCTGGAAGTCACCTACGGCTAGGCGCATCCGACCGTGATCACGCTTGAAGACATCACCGCCGCCGCACAGCGGATAAAGGGGCGCGTGCTGCATACGCCAACCGTGCCCTGCCAGACCCTCTCCCGCGCGACCGGGGCGGATATCGTGCTCAAGCTCGATAACCTTCAGGCCGTGGGTTCCTTCAAGGAGCGTGGGGCGGCCAACAAGCTGGCCCTGCTTACCCCGCGCGAACGCGAACGCGGGGTCATTACCGTCTCGGCTGGCAACCACGCGCAGGGTGTTGCCCGCCATGCGTCCCTGCTGGGCATTGACGCGGTGATCGTCATGCCGCGCTTCACACCCGCCGCCAAGGTCACGCGCACCGCGGCCTGGGGGGCCCGCGTGGTGCTGGAGGGCGACAACTTTGCCGAGGCCACCGCCCACGCCAACATGCTTTGCCAGCGCGAGGGGCGGGTATTCGTCCACCCCTATGACGACCCGGAAGTCATGGCGGGACAGGGCACCTTCGCGCTGGAACTGTTCGAGGATGCCGGCCCGCTTGATACCCTTGTCTGCCCCATCGGGGGGGGCGGCCTGCTTGCGGGCTGCGCGGTGGCGGGCCGCGCGCTCCAGCCGGGCATGGACATCATTGGCGTGCAGGTGGAAAATTTCTCCTCCCTGTCCGGTTTCCCCGGGGACGAGGTGATGCCACCCGGCGGGGCCACCATTGCCGAGGGCATCGCGGTGCTCCAGATCGGGCGCCAGCCGCTGGAAGTCATCCGCGAACTGGTTTCCAGCGTGCTGGTCGTGCCTGAAAGCGCGATCGAGACCGCGATCACCATGCTGGCGGAAGGCGCCAAGCAGGTCAGCGAGGGCGCGGGAGCCACGGCGCTGGCCGCCGTGCTGACCTATCCCGAACTGTTCCGGGGCAAGCGGGTGGCGCTGCCGGTGACGGGCGGCAATATCGACAGCCGCATCCTGGCCAACACGCTGCTGCGCTCGCTGCTGCGCGACGGGCGGCTTTTGTGCCTGAAGATGGAAATACCCGACCGCCCCGGCGTGCTGGCCGACATTGCGCAGAAAATCAGCGCGGCAGGCGGCAACATCATCGAGGTCTCGCACCAGCGCCTGTTCACCACGCCCAGCGTGCAGGCCGCCGAGCTTGAGGTGATGATCGAGGCCCGCGACCCCGACCATGCCCGCGCGCTGGAAGCGGAACTGGCCAAGACCTATATCGTCCGCCGCGCCTGATAAAATAAAGATAAGGAAATAAAAGTTTTTGGGTACCGCCTTTTTTCAAAAAGGCGGCATTCCCTGAAGCTTTTTGAAAAAAGCTTCACCAGGAACTTCTTGTCCTGAAAAAGACTGCGGGGGCGGCATGCAGCCACCCCCGCAGTTTTTTATTTGGTGCCGAACAGACGGTCGCCCGCATCACCCAGGCCGGGGCGGATATAGCCATGCTCGTCCAGCCCACGGTCAATCGCGCAGGTGACAATGCGCACATCGGGGTGGGCCTTGCGCAGGCAGGCCACCCCTTCGGGGGAGGCCAGAAGGCAGACGAACACCATGCGCGTGCAACCCGCCTGCTTCAGCCGGTCAATGGCGGCAACGGCACTGTGGCCGGTGGCCAGCATCGGGTCCACCACCAGGCAGATGCGGTTGCCTACATCATCGGGCAGCTTCAGGTAGTATTCGACCGGTTCCAGCGTCTCGGGGTCACGGTACAGGCCGACATGGCCGATACGGGCGGAGGGTACAAGGTCAAGCAGCCCGTCCAGGATGCCATTGCCCGCGCGCAGGATGGAAATCAGGCACAGCTTCTTGCCCGCCAGGCGCCTGGCCTGCATGGGCTCAAGCGGGGTTTCGATCTCCACCGGTTCCAGCGGCAGGTCACGCATGGCCTCGTAGCCGATCAGCAGGCTGAGTTCGCGCGCCAGGTGGCGGAACGCGCCGGTTGACGTATCGCGCTCACGCATGAGGGTCAGCTTGTGCTGGACCAGCGGGTGGTTGACGACAATCACGTCTTCATCATGCGGGGCGGCAGGTTCGGTCATATTCATTCCTTCAGGATCGTTGGGTTGCGTTATCAGCTTGCGCCATCACGCGGGACGAAAGTCAATGCCAGTCCGTTCATGCAGTAACGCAGCCCGGTCGGCGGTGGCCCGTCGGGGAAGACGTGGCCAAGGTGGCCGTTGCAGTGCGCGCAGTGCACTTCCGTGCGGGTCATGCCGTGGCTGGTATCGGTCGTGGTGCCCAGCGCGCCGGGAATGGCATCGTAAAACGAGGGCCAGCCGCTGCCGCTCTCATATTTCGTGCCGGAGTAAAACAGCGGCGTGCCGCAGCCCGCGCAACGATATTCACCGGCACGCTTTTCACTGTTCAGCGGGCTGGAACCGGGGCGCTCGGTCCCGTGTTCACGCAGGATGCGCAGCTGCTCGGGGGTCAGGCAGCCGCACTGGTTCCCACCCTTGTCTGCTTTATCGGACATGGCTGTTTCTTTCCTTTGTCACACGGGCATTTCACGCGCGGCCCTTTTAGGGCATCATGGCATACAAAATAAAACAGGGAGACAATACCCAATGAACGACCAGGTTGCAGCGAACAAGCCCCCCCGCCCCGTCATGCTGGTGGTGCTTGACGGTTTTGGCTGGCGCGAGGACCCGGCGGACAATGCCGTCAGGGCCGCCCGCACCCCGGCATTCGACACGCTGTGGCAGGCAGGGCCGCGCGCCTTCCTCAAGACCTGTGGGGAGGATGTGGGCCTGCCGCAAGGGCAGATGGGCAATTCCGAGGTCGGTCACCTCAATATCGGCGCGGGCCGGGTGGTGATGCAGGAACTGCCCCGCATTTCCACGGGGCTTGCCGATGGTTCGGTGGCAAAGGGCGCGGTCATGCGGGATTTCATCGCCGCACTGAAAAAAAGCGGCGGCACCTGCCACCTGATGGGCCTTGTCTCCCCCGGTGGCGTGCATGCCCATCAGGACCATGCGGCGGCCCTTGCCCGCATCCTGCGCGAAGCGGATGTGCCCGTGACCTTCCATATCTTTACCGATGGGCGCGACACCGCGCCCCGTTCGGGGCACGACTATGTCAGCACCCTGCTGGCCAGCCTGCCGGCGGGTGTGAAGATCGGCACCGTATCGGGCCGCTACTACGCCATGGACCGTGACCGCCGGTGGGACCGGGTGGAAAAGACCTACAACGCCATCGTATCCGGACAGGGGGAAAAGGCGGGCGATGCGCTGGAAGTGCTGGACCGCGCCTATGCGGCGGGCATCACGGACGAGTTTGTCGTCCCCACCGTGATCGGGGAATATGGCGGCATGCGCGACGGGGATGGCGTGCTGAGCTTCAACTTCCGCGCCGACCGCATCCGCCAGCTGCTCGATGCGCTGCTGGAACCGGATTTCGAGGGGTTCAGACGCACGAAGGTGGTCAATACCGCCGCCGTCGTGGGCATGACGCGCTACAGCGACCGGCTGGCGGAACTGATTGCCGTGCTGTTCCCGCCACAGGAACTGCATGACCTGCTGGGGGATGTGGTATCGGAAGCCGGGCTGAAGCAGGTCCGCATGGCGGAGACCGAGAAATACCCCCACGTCACCTATTTCCTCAATGGCGGGCGCGAGCGCCAGCTACCGGGGGAGGACCGTGTCATGGTCCCCTCCCCCAAGGTCGCGACCTATGACCTGCAGCCCGAGATGTCGGCCCCGGAACTGACCGACCGCGCGGTGGAAGCCATCGAGAGCGGCCAATACGACCTGATCGTGCTGAACTTCGCCAATGCGGACATGGTGGGCCATACCGGCGTGCTGTCGGCCGCGATCCGGGCGGTCGAGGCGGTGGATACCGGGCTGGGCCGGATTGTAAACGCCATTCACCACATGGGCGGGGCATTGCTGGTCACGGCCGACCACGGTAATGCGGAAACCATGTTCGACCCCGAGACCAATGGCCCCCATACCGCCCATACGCTGAACGTGGTGCCCGTGGTGCTGACCGGCGTGCCCGGTGCCCGGCTGCATGATGGCAGGCTGGCCGACCTGGCCCCCACGCTGCTGCAGATCATGGGCCTGCCCCAGCCCACCGCCATGACGGGCCATTCCCTGCTGGACGGGCCTGCGCCATCCTGACAGCACGCCTGAACCCGTTCCCCCGCTGGCGGGGTCATCTGGCCCGCGGGGCTGCCCTTGCATGCTCCATGCTGGCGGCCCCGGCGTGGGCGGCGGCCGGCCATGCCCCCCACGCCACGACCGCGCACGCGGCCCATGCCGGCACGCATGCCGCCAGCGAGCAGCAGATCCGCCAGCAGATCGAAGCCGCCCGCACCGCGCGCGCGGACCTGCTGGCGCGCCAGCAGCAGCAGGCGCGTGACCTGGAGGACCGCCGCAAGGCGCAGCAGGCCGCGCGCGAACAGGCCGATGCCGATGCCCGGAAGGCAGCCAGCCTGTCCGCCGCCACGGTCGACGCCACGGCGCGCCTGCAGCACACCGAACAGCAGGCCGCCGACCTGGACAGCCGCATTGCCGACCTGCATACCGAGCAGGCGGCCCTCCAGCAGCAGCTTGCGCGTGAGACGGCGCGCCTTTCCCCACTGCTGCCCCTTGCCGAACGGCTTTCCCTCTACCCTGCCGATACCCTGCTGGCCGTGCCCCTGCCCGCCGACCGCGCGGTGACCGGCCTGCTGGTGGTACATGGCATGATGGCCGACATCGCCCGCCAGGCCCGCGCCATCCATGACCGCCGCGCCCGCCTGGCCCAGCTTGATACCGAACTGGCCCGGCAGCAGCAGCAGATGCATCAGGTGGTGAGCGAGCGCGAGAGCCAGCGCGAAAGCGTCAACCGTGCCGCCCATGCCGCGCTGGAAGCCCAGCAGCGCTCGAACGCGGCAGCCCAGAGTGCCACGCAGGCGGTGGCGGACGCCGCCCGCCGTGCCTCCAGCGTGCAGGACGCCATCGCCCGCATAGAAGCCACCGAGGAACAGGCGGAAAAGAACCTTGAACAGGCCGCCCGCGCCGCCGAACGCGCCCATGACATGCAGGCCGCCACCGCCGCGCGCCGGAAGGTACAGGAAATGGAGACAGGTGCCGGTCCCGGCATGACCACCGCCAGCGCGGGCGCACCGGTTGCGGGCAGCGTGCTGACGGCATGGGGCAAGACCACCGAAAGCGGCCCCGCCACCGGCGTGACCTATGCCCCCCCCTCGCGCGCCACCGTGCGCGCGCCCTGCACGGGACGGGTTGATTTTGCCGGTGCCTTCCGCACATACGGGCAGATGATGATCATTGACTGTGGCAAGCATTACCGTTTCGTGCTGGCGGGGCTGGGCGAGATTGCGGTGGCGGCGGGCCAGCAGGTCAGCCATGGCGCGGCGGTCGGCCAGATGCCACCATGGGGGGGAGGCGACAGCAGGCCCACCCTGTTCGTGCAGCTGCGCCATGGGGGCGCCACCGTCAACCCGGCCCCGTACCTGTGAGGAACGGGCGTGATACGGTTTTATCCGCATGCAGGTTCGGTATATGCTGCCCACCCGTGACGGATGGGCAGGATCACGTTACAACGCAACGCGAAGAGTACATGCAGGCCAGCCAGACCATGGTGGCGGGTATCCAGGAGACAACGACGCATGAAGTTCCGTAATGGCTTGCTGATCGGTTGCGCCTTTCTTGCAGGGATCGTGGCGGCCCCGCAGATCACCTATTATTCAGTCAGCCGATGGGCCAACCTGGCCCCCATGGCCCATGCGGCGGACCCTGCCCCCACCAAGGATGACAACTCCCCGCACGAGATCGAACAGCTGATGTTCCTGTTCGGTTACGTACTGGAAAAGGTGAAGGCCAATTATGTCGAGCCGGTCTCGACACGCGACCTGATCACCAACGCGCTCAACGGCATGCTCAGCGGGCTGGACCCGCACAGTTCGTACATGACCGAAAAGCAGTTCTCCGACCTGCAGGTCCAGACCAAGGGGTCCTTTGGCGGGCTGGGGCTGGAAGTGCAGGGCGAGGACGGGCATGTACGCGTGGTCTCCCCCATTGATGACACGCCCGCCGCCCGCGCGGGCATCAAGCCCGGTGACTTCATCGTGGCCATTGATGGCAAGAACATCGATGGTCAGGCGCTGGATCAGGTCGTGACCCAGATGCGCGGCAAGCCCGATACCCGCATCACGCTGACGCTGATCCGTGAAAAGGCGCCCAAGCCCATCATCGTTACCCTGACGCGCGCGATCATTCCGCTGCTGGTCATCAAATCCGCGCTGTATGACAATGTGGGCTACATCCGAATCGCGCAGTTCAACGAGGAAACCCAGTCCGGCCTGCTGGCGGCCTACAAGAAGCTGCAGGCCCAGACACACAACAAGATGGCGGGGCTGATCATCGACCTGCGCTCCGACCCCGGCGGGCTGCTGACACAGGCCATCGACGTCAGTTCCGACTTCATCCGCAGCGGCGAGATCGTGTCCACCCGCGCCCGCCACCCGCAGGACAGCCAGCGCTGGGATGCCCATAATACCGACATCACCGGCGGCCTGCCCATTGTCGTCCTGATCAATGGCGGCTCCGCTTCCGCCTCCGAAATCGTGGCCGGGGCATTGCAGGACCACCAGCGCGCCGTCCTGCTGGGTGAAAAGACATTCGGCAAGGGGTCGGTGCAGACCATCCTGCCCATTCCGGGCGAAGGGGCAATCCGCCTGACCACGGCGCGCTACTACACGCCGTCCGGCCGGTCCATACAGGGGCTGGGCATCATGCCCGACATTCCCGTGCGCGAAGCGCATGACGATGCGGGCTACAGCATCCATGAAGCCGATCTGGCCCATATCATCAAGAACCGTGGTGGCAACACCGCCCAGCCCCCGTCGCGCACGGACCTGCCCGCCATCGCCAAGTCCATCCCCGCCCAGCCGCCCGCCAGCTGGCCCGCTTACGATCCCGCCAAGCCCACGACCGATTTCCAGCTACAGGAAGGGCTGAGGGTCGTGCGCGCCATGGCGGGCCTGCCCGTGGCGGCCGAACCCCCGATCCGTGATGACAGGACACAGGCAACCCCCGTGTCCAGCGCGGCCACGCCACCCAAGGCCGCGACACCCGCCACCCCTGCCACACCGGCCACGCCCGGGACACCTGCCACGCCGGCTCCGGCGGAAAAGGAGGCACCGCCCGCGGCGCCCGTCCCGACCCCTCCGGCCAAGCCTGCGGCACCCGCAGCGCCCACCCATCCATGAGCATGCCGGAAACCCGCTTGATGACCGATCCCGCCACCCTGCCCTATCGCCCCAATGTGGGTGCGCTTGTCTTCAACCGTCAGGGCGAGGTGTTTGTCGCGCGCCGCACCGACATGCCGGGCGCGGGCGGCCCACCGGAACAGGGCGTATGGCAGTGCCCGCAGGGCGGCATTGACGAAGGCGAGACGCCGGAAGTGGCCGTGCTGCGCGAACTGCATGAGGAAACCGGCACCACGGCGGCCAGCATCATCGCCACCTATCCCGAATGGCTGAGCTACGACCTGCCCGCGCACCTGATCGGCAAGGCGCTGGGCGGCCGCTATCGCGGCCAGAGGCAGCGCTGGTTTGCCCTGCGCTATACCGGCGATGGCCATGATATCCGGCTGGATATGCAGGTTCCGGCTGAATTCGATCTGTGGAAATGGGTGCCGCTGGCGCAGCTTCCCCTGCTCAATGTGGGCATCAAGAAGGAAATCTATGCCCGGCTGGCGGCATATTTCGCCCCTTACGCCACCGCTGCCTGAGGCAGGAGCCCCGCCCGTACAAGGGCTGCCAGCACGCTGCCATGCATCAGTGGGGCCAGCGGCAGCCCCGTGATATCGGCCACCCCGGCCCAGCGCAGTTCGGCAATTTCAGCAGCAGGAATGGGCGCGCCCTCCAGCCGTGCGGCCCATATGCGGGCCTGCACGATATGGTCCGGCTCATTGGCCGCCGCATCCCTGAACGTTCCGGGCAGTTCAGGCCCCGGTATCAGGTCACAGCCCAGTTCCTCACGAATTTCACGGCGCAGGGCATCCAGCGGGGCCTCGCCCGGTTCCGGCTTGCCGCCGGGAAGCATGAAGGGTGTCGTGCCGCGCTTGCGGACAAGCAGCAGTCGTTCGTCCGCAATAATCGCCGCACAGACAACCCTGATCAGCCCTGCCATGCCTGTTCCCTTTCCACCCTGCCGTGAAAAAGCAGGTCGTAAATGACAAAAAATTTCTGGCGAAGCTTTTCCCTGAAAGCTTCAGGGACGGCCGCCTTTTTTCAAAAAGGCGGCAGCCGAAAACTTTTGTCCTGTATCCACTGACTGTCTTGACGCGTCTTCTTACTTATTCCCGCCTTTGAGCGGTGACATAAGGAAGCAGAAGGGTACGACAAGCATGCACCCTATGCCAAGGATCATGAACACCTCGTTATAGGCCAGGATGGCGACCTGCTTCTGGAACTCGGAATACAGCCGTCCCATGGCCACCCGGTCAAGCGCCCCCTGCGCATAACCGCGCGCCGCGGCAACCACGCGGCCATGGGCAAGGTATTCGTTATATGGCTGGTGGTAGGGGGTCATCCACTGCACCATGTTGCTCTGGTGCGCCTGGCGCAGTTCCGTCACCAGCGCCGTCGCTCCGGAAATACTGAGCGAACCCAGGACGTTACGCGCCATGCTGAACAGGGCCGAGCCATCGGCGTTCAGCCTGCGCGGCAGGGTGGCATAGGTAATGGTCGAGATTGGCACGAACAGGAAGGCCATCGTACCCGTCTGGCTCATGCGGAACAGCACCAGGTGCCTGAAGTCCAGCAACGGCACAAGCTGTGCTGACCAGAACATGGACACACCCATAAGGAAGAAGCCCAGAGCGATGATGTAGCGCAGCTGCACATGCTTCATCGCAATGCCGACCAGCGGGATCAGCACGATCACCACCATGCCGCCGGGCGAGAGGATCAGCCCGGACAGGGTGGCGGTATAACCCATGATCTGCTGGGAGAACTGCGGCACGATAATGGCCGAGGAATACAGCAGCGCCCCCACCGCGCCCATAAGGCCGGTGCCCACGGCGAAGTTGCGGTCCTTGAACACCCGCAGGTCCACCGCCGGGTTCTTCGCACGCAGCAGCCAGATGACCGCGCCACCTATGCCCAGCACCGCCAGGATGGCCATGACCACGATGATGCGCGAGCCGAACCAGTCCTCGTCCTCGCCCCGGTCAACGGCCACTTCAAGGCAGCCGAAGCCGATGGTGATCAGACCGATGCCCACGAAGTCCAGCGGGGCCTTCTGCTTGCGCGCCCATGGCGGGTCATCCACCATGATCGACACCGCGATGGTGGCCAGGATGCCCACCGGCACGTTGATGAAGAACACCCACCGCCATGAATAGTTATCGGTAATCCACCCGCCCAGCGACGGGCCGAGCACCGGCGCCACCACGGTGGCGATGGCGGTCAGGCCGAACGCCGCCGCCCGCTTGTTGGGGGGAAAGGTGTCCAGGATGATGGATTGCTGGTTGGGCTGCAGTCCGCCGCCAAAGAAGCCCTGCATCAGCCGGAACATGATCAGTTCGGGCAGGCTGGTGGAAATGCCGCACAGGAAGGACGACAGCGAGAACATGGAAATGCAGATCAGGAAATAATGCCTGCGCCCGAACAGCTTGCCCAGCCAGCCCGAAATCGTCAGCACGATGCCGTTGGCCACAAGGTAGGACGTCAGGGTCCATGTGGCATCATCGTAGGTGGAGGACAGGTTGCCCGCGATATGCGGCAGCGCCACGTTGACGATGGTGGTGTCCAGGATTTCCATGAACGCCGCCACCGTCACAACCACGGCAATCAGCCACGGGTTGTGCTTGGGTTTCCACTCCGTACCATCCGCCCCGCCGGAAGAAGCTGCGGCCGTGCTCATTCCGTATGGACCGTCGGTTCAACCGACAGGCCAAGCGCCAGCGGCAGGTCCTGACGCAGCCCCTCGTCGATCAGGATCTTGACCGGCACGCGCTGGACGATCTTCACGTAGTTGCCGGTCGCGTTCTCGGGCGGGAAGGCGCTGAAGGTCGCCCCCGTGCCCAGCTGGAGCGAATCCACATGCCCCTTCAGCTTCAGGAACGGATAGGCATCGATTGCAATATCCACCTTCTGGCCGGGCCGCATGTGGGTCAGCTGCGTTTCCTTGTAATTGGCCACCACCCAGATTTCGGGCTCGACAATGGAAAAGACGGTCTGGCCCGCGGTGACAAGGGTGCCACGCTCGATATTACGCTGTGAGATCCAGCCATCATGCGGGGCGCGGATCAGGGTCCATTCCACGTTCAGCTCCGCCTCGCGCAGCCTGGCCTCGGCCTGGGTCAGGGTGGCCTGCTGCTCGGTCACGCGTGCTTCGGTGCTGGCGATGTTGGGGATGACGGGCAGTGCTGTTTCAAGGTTGCCCTGTGCTTCAAGCACCTGCGCCTTGGCGGCATCCAGGGCCGCGGTGGCGTAGTCGATGTTCTGCTGCGATGTCGCCTCACGCGTTACACCGTGCTGGCGGCGGTAATCGGTTTCCGCCCGGAACTGCTGGGCCTGTGCGGCCTGCAGCTGGCCCTGCGCCACCATGAGGTGACCGGGAAAGTTCTTTTTCGCCACTTCGGCAAGCAGGGCGTAATTGTTGACCTGCGCGCGGGCGATATCGACCGCCGCCGCCGCCTGGTCACGCTGGGCGCGCCAGTTGCGGTCATCGATGCGGGCCAGGATGTCACCCTGATGCACGAACTGGTTGTCGTTCACCAGCAGTTCGGTCACGTACCCCCCCACATGCGGCGCCACGGCCACCGCGCGCCCGGCGGTAAAGGCATCATCGGTTTCGACCTCATTGCGGTGCAGGAACCAGTAGATCCCGCCCAGCACGATCACGGCCACGACAATGCCGATCAGGATCAGCTTGCGGCGCGGCGAGGCCTCCTTTTTCTCTTCCGCCCCGGGGCCGGGTGCGGCGTGTCCGTCTTCAGCTGCCTTGCCTTCATCCGCGGCCATCTGCTTCCCTCATCATCACTCTGATTGTGCCCCTGATCCTGTCACGCCATGCATTGACCGAACGGGTCGGTCAATGCATGGCACGAACCATGCCACACTTCAACCGCCATCGCCGGTTCCGATGCACATTCGCAGCGAAGGCTACAGGGTAAAGGCCTGGTTGCGCACCATGCGGGCGTATAGTCCGTCATCGGCCATCAGCGCGTCATGCGTGCCGCATTCCACCGCCCGCCCCTGCGCCAGAACCACCACCAGATCCGCCGAACGGACGGTGGACAGCCGGTGGGCCACCACAATGGTCGTGCGCCCGTGGCGCAGATGCGCCAGAGCATGCTGGACAATGGCCTCGCTCTCGCTATCCAGCGCGCTGGTGGCCTCATCCAGCAGCAGCACGCGCGGATTGCGCAGCAGCGCGCGCGCCAGCGCCACGCGCTGCCGCTGCCCGCCCGAAAGGCGCTGCCCGCCGGGACCGACCAGCGTGCCATATCCCTGCGGCAGGGCGGTGATAAAGTCATCGGCGGCGGCGGCGCGTGCCGCCCCGAACACCTGCGCATCGCTCGCCTGCGGGTTGCCCATGCGGATATTGTCCATGACCGACAGGTCGAACAGCAGCGTATCCTGACTGACATAGGCAATGGCATCACGCAGTTCGGCCAGCACAAGGCGACGCAGGTCCACGCCATCCAGCGTGATCCGCCCGCCCGAGACATCATGCAGGCGCGGAATGAGGGAGAGCGCCGTGGACTTGCCCGCCCCCGACGGCCCGACAAGCGCCACGGTCAGGCCGGGGCTTGCCACCATGTCCAGCCCGTCCAGCCCCACGCGCCCATCGGGGTAGCGGAAGGAGACCTGCTCGAAGCGCAGGTCCCCCCCGCCCGCAGGCAGGCCAAGCGCATCGGGCGCCTGCGCCACGGCCACGGGTTCGTCAATCACATCGAACACGCGCTGCAGCCCGCCCAGCCCTTCCTGCAGGGCGATATTGAGCGTGCCCAGCGCGCGCAGCGGGCGCGAGGCGAGCAGCAGGGCGGCCACAAAACCCGAAAAATCACCCAGCGTGGCCCCGCCCTGCGTGGCCCGCCAGCCCGCAAAGCCCAGCACGGCGGCCACCGCCATGCCACCCAGCACCTCCAGCATCGGGTCCACCCGCGCCCGCCCGCGCGCAATGCGCAGCAGGCCGGCATGCAGGCCGTCCAGCACGTGGGCTGCGCGCTTTTCCTCCGCCCGTTCCAGCCGGTAGACGCGGATGGTGCGCGACTGGCTGAAGCTTTCCGCCAGCATGGCGCTGGTCTCGCCTATCTGTTCGTGCACGCCGCCGGATTCCCGGCGCAGCCGCTTGCCCAGCCTGCGCACCGGCATGGCGGCAATGGGGTAAAGGATGGCTGCGATCAGGCTCAGTTCCCAGTCCATGTACAGCATGGAGGCGATCAGCCCCACCACGGTCACCGCATCGCCCAGGGCGTTGGTGGCACGGATCATGGCTTCACGAATCGAAACGGCATCGGTGGTGAAACGCGCCGCGATCTGGGCCGGGGCCTCGGTCTCGATGCGTGAGATGTCGGCATGGACCAGATGATGGAACATCCGCCCCTGCAGCCCCCGGATCACCAGCAGCACAAGCGACTGTACCGCAATGGACTGCCCGTACTGCGAGATGGCCTTGGCAACCGTGATCACCACCACCAGGATCGGTACCTGATACAGGATGCGCGGATCATGGTCGGCGAACATGTCCAGCGCGCGCTGGATGACCAGCGGGTACAGCGCGCTGAATATGGCCATGAGCGCCGTCAGCACCATAACGATCAGGATACGCAGCTTGTGACCGGCCAGTTCATCGCGCCACAGCCGGCGCATGAGCGTGCGCGACGGTACCGTGGCCGTGGGTCTGCCCTGCCTGGACGTAGGAATCGCGTTCATCAATCGGCCTATAACCGCATGCCCCGGCAAAACAAAGTACCACGACACGCGGGTTACAAATTATGTCCCGTCCGGTCGCGGCCCGTCAGGGCCCGGGCCACCCAGCACGGCGCGCATATGCGCCTGGCAGGCGGCATGGGTGGGGGTGCAGCCATTTTCCAGCCACCACCGCCGTACCTGCGCCAGTACCTGCCCCATGGCGGCCCCCGGCACGCACCCTGCCGCCAGCAGGTCACGCCCGGTCAGCGGGAAGACGGGTTTCGCAGTGGCCATGAGCGCGCCGCGCAGCGCATCCCATGCGGGATCGGGCGCGCCCACGGCCGCCGCCTGCCCCAGCCATGCCCGCCACAGCAGGTCACGCAGGCCGTGATCCGCCAGCAGGCGCGCGATATCAGCCTTATCCATGCCGGGACGTGGCACCGGGGTGGCACGCGCCTGCGCCAGCGCCGCCCCATCGGCGCGGGAAAGCCGCAGGTGCCGCGCCACCGCCTGCACATCCCCCTCCAGCAGGGCGGCCAGCCGCAGTACCGCGTCTTCCGGCGCGCCACAGGCAATCAGTCGCGCCAGCAGGCCGATATTCCACGGTGGTGGCAGCACATGGGCCAGCACGCCGCAACCCGCCATCTGCTCCAGCGTCACGATGACATGCGGGCCGGCCAGGATGCGCCGGAGTTCGGACCATATCCGCTCGACCGAAAGGCGGTCGATCAGCCCGGCCAGCGCCGTTATGGCCGCCATGGCTTCCGCATCGGGCGTGCCCTGGCCATAGCGGGCCTGAAAACGGAAAAAACGCAGGATCCGCAGCGCGTCCTCGACAATGCGGGTGCGGGCTTCCCCCACAAAACGCACGCGCCCCGCCGCCAGATCGGCCCGGCCGCCAAAATAGTCGTGCACAACGCCCGCGCTGTCGCATGACATGGCGTTGATGGTGAAGTCACGCCGGGCCGCGTCCTCACGCCAGTCATGGGTCCAGGCGACGGTGGCGTGGCGGCCGTCGGTCTCCTCGTCCCGCCGCAGGGTGGTGATCTCGAAGGGGCGGCCATCCAGTACCGCCGTGACCGTGCCATGGGCCAGCCCGGTCGGCACCACCTTTATCCCCGCATCCTTCAGCCGTGCCATCACCACATCCGGGGCGTGGGGCGTGGCAAGGTCGATATCGGCCACCCCCCGCCCGCACAGCAGGTCACGCACGGCCCCCCCCACCAGCCGGGCATCGGGCAGGATGGCCCACAGGCGCGCAAGCGGCGCCATCACGCCGGGCATGTCCCGCTTCAGACACTCAAGGGGCGTGTTCAGGGGCATGAATCATCAGGCATGTGGGAGAGCGGGAAGAATACATGCTCGCTCCATACCCCAAGACAGGGCACGCCATGGCAGTGCCCGGCCACCGCAAGGGCGGCCAGTTCGTAATAGACCGGGCGGGTGATGCGGGCCTCGATCGGCAGGGCGCCATCGCCGTCGCGCAGATGCACGTAGGGCACCGGCCCGGTGCCGCAGCCCCCGCACGGGACATCCCACGCGCAGCGAATCGGGTGGTCGTGCCCCGCACAGATCACCTGGTCCACATTGGTGCGGAAGGACAGGACCTGCCCGCGCCCGCAGCCATGCCATTCCAGCCCGGTGACCACGAAGGGCGCGTCCTCCACCTCGATCGTGCCCTGCTCCACCGGGGTCTGCAGCCGGTAGCCGCCCTGCGCGTCACGCCGCAGGGTGGAGGCGAACAGGCAGACCATCGGCTTGCGGCGGATGGGGGAGCCACGGTACAGCCATGTCCCGTCCCGCCTGATCAGGAACGGCAGGGCGCCACATGTGCCCGCCCGCCCCACGGATGGGGACGGCGCGGCCTTTCCTGTCTCGAAATCGTCCATCAATTGCGTTAACCCGACACTATGGAAGCTGCTTGACCTGATATAGGGATCAACACCGGCTTGATGAAACCCCCGGACCTGTCAGACTGTTGGAATGATGACCATGGATGATACCTCTCCCCTCCATGCGGCGCCGCAGGCGGGCATGACATCCCCCACCGGACCGACCGGCGAACAGATCGCGGCCCGGGCCGAGGCCATGGGCGGCCGCCTGCGCGACGTGCGCACGGAAATCGGCCGTGTCATACTGGGGCAGGACCGGGTGGTGGATCTGGCGCTGACCACCATCCTGGCAGGCGGCCACGCGCTGCTGGTGGGCGCGCCGGGACTGGGCAAGACGCTGCTGGTCACAACGCTGGGTCACGTACTGGGCATGGATGCGCGCCGTGTGCAGTTCACGCCCGACCTCATGCCATCGGACATACTGGGCAGCGAGATCCTGGATGAAGATGACAGCGGCCGGCGCAGCTTCCGCTTCGTGGCGGGGCCGGTATTCTGCCAGATGCTGATGGCCGACGAAATCAACCGCGCCAGCCCCCGCACCCAGTCCGCCCTGCTGCAGGCCATGCAGGAGCGGGAAGTGGCGATTGCGGGCAGCACCCACCTGCTGCCCCGCCCCTTCCATGTGCTGGCTACCCAGAACCCGATCGAGCAGGAAGGCACCTATCCCCTGCCCGAAGCCCAGCTTGACCGCTTCATGATGCAGGTGGTGCTCGACTTTCCCACCGCCGATGCCGAACGCGCCATGCTGCTGGCCACCACCGGCACCACCACCGCCACGGCCAGCCCGGTCATGACCGCAGCCGACGTGATGCAGGCGCAGGCCCTCGTGCGCGCGCTGCCGGTGGGCGAACAGGTGGTGGATGCCATCGTGCGCCTGGTCCGGGCCGCCCGGCCCGAAACCACCGATGACCCGACCATCCGCGAGGCCGTGGCCTGGGGCCCCGGCCCGCGCGCGGCACAGGCCTTCATGCTGGCAACCCGCGCCCGCGCGCTGCTGGGAGGCCGCCTTTCCCCCGATATCGAGGACGTACGCGCGCTGGCCCACCCCATCCTGGCGCACCGTATGGCACTGTCCTTTACCGCGCGGGCGGAAAACATGCGCCTGCCCGCGCTGATCGACACACTGGTCGGACGGATCGGCTGACATTGGCAGCCCCCCTGTCCTTTTTCTCGCGTCTGGCAGGCTGGCTGCGCCCCGCGCCGGGCGGGCAGCCTGCCGCCCCACCCGGTGCCGGGGCCAGCCGGCCGCTGCCGCGCAACGCGGTTTCCGCCATGGCGGCGGCCGATGCGCTGGCCAGCCGCGTGCCCGCCCTGATCGTGGCGGCACGCCAGATTGCGCGGAATGTGGGACAGGGCACCCATTCCCGGCGCAGGGCGGGCCAGGGGGATGAGTTCTGGCAGTACCGCCCGGCCGTGGCGGGCGAGGCCGCCACGAATATCGACTGGCGGCAGTCCGCGCGCGGGGACCGGGCCTTCGTGCGGGAACATGAAGCCCAGACCCCGCACACCATATGCATATGGTGCGATAATAGTGCCTCCATGCGCTGGCGTTCCGATGACAGCCTGCCGCTCAAGGTGGAACGCGCCATCCTCCTGGCCCTTGCCAGTGCCGCCATGCTGCTGCGGCAGGGGGAACAGCTGCGCCTGCTGACCGCCACCGCCCCGCCCCTGCGCCTGCATGGCCCGCAGGCGCTGGAACGCATGGCGCATGCGCTGCTGGCCGCGCTGGGCGGGGCGGCGGACGCACCCGACCTGCCACCCGCCGCCGCCCTGCCCGCCCGCAGCCGCGTGCTGCTGTTTGGCGACGGGCTTTACCCGGCAGGGGCGCTGTCCGCCTTCCTGCGCACGGCACGCGCGCGGCAGGTCATCTGCACGCTGGTGGAGGTGATCGATCCGGCGGAGCAACACCTCCCCTACGAAGGACATATCCGCTTCACCGCGCTGGAGGACGAGACCGCCGTGCAGCTCAATGCCAGCGCCGACCTGCGCCGGGCCTATGCCACGCTCTGGGCACGCCACCAGACGGACCTGCGCGCCCTGTGCCAGGCAGGCGGCAGCCCGCTGGTCGCCCATCTGACCGACCAGCCGCCCGAGCAGGCGCTGCTGGCCCTGCACGCCCTGCCCGGCATGGGGAACCGGCCATGATGCTGCTTGCGCCGTGGCTGCTGGTGGGGCTGGCGGCACTGCCGGTGATATGGTGGCTGCTGCACGCGCTGCCGCACGCGCCGCGCCCGCAGTCCTTCCCGCCCGCCAGCCTGCTGCGCGCCCTTGATGCCACCCCGCCGGATACGAACGCGGCCCCGTTGTGGCGGCTGATCCTGCGCTGCCTTGCGATGGGGCTGCTGGTACTGGGGCTGGCACAGCCGGTCTTTCCACGCGGGCAGACGGGGCTGGCGGATACCGACTGCCTGATCGTGGTGGATAATGGCTGGGCGGCGGCGGCCACATGGCCCGCGCGCCTGCATGCGCTGGACGGGCTGCTGGACCATCTGGCGCGCACCGGGCATGGCGCGCGCCTGCTGCTGACCGCGCCCGACGATGCACTGACCCCCGTAAGCGTCCAGCCCGTGCGGCAGGCACAGGTACTGCGTGGCATGCTGGACCCGCTGCTGCCACGCGCCTGGCCGGTGGACCGCATGGCGGCCACGCAGGCGCTTGGCCAGCTTGCCCGGCAGGGCTGGCACGGCCCGGTCATATATGTATCGGACGGGCTGGCAACGCCCGCGGATGGCGGTTTTGCCACGGCCCTGGCCGCAATCGGCCCGGTGCATGAAATGCAGGTGCCGGATTCGGACATTACCCTGCTTGCCCCCCTGGCCGACGGCAGCAATGGCCTTGCCACCCGCCTGCACGCGGTGCCGCGCAGCCACCCGCGCACATGGCAGATCCGCCTTGAAACCGCGACCGGCGGCACGCTGGGCCTGCTGCCCGTCACACTGGCGGCGGGACAGGAGCAGGCGGATGTCACGCCGCAGCTTCCCGCCGAACTGCGCAACAGGGTCGATCACCTGTCACTGGACGGCATGACGGGTCCCGCGGGCATCCGCCTGCTGGACGAGCGTGAGCGCCAGCGCCCGGTGGGACTGATTGCCAATGCCGCGTCCGACACCCCGCTCATGGGCAGCCTGTTCTACCTGCGCCGTGCGCTGCAGCCCGTGGCCGAACTGCGTGAGGGGGATCTGGACGCGCTGCTGGCCCGCCCGCTTTCGGTCATCATCGCACCCGATGGCACGCTGGGCAGCCCGGACAGCCGCCGCAAGGTAGATGCCTGGGTGCGCGCCGGTGGCACGCTGATCCGCTTTGCCGGCCCGCTGCTCATTCAGGGGCCGGATGCGCCGGGACAGGATCAGGCCCATGCGGACACGCTGCTGCCCGTGCCCCTGATGGGGGGCGAGCGGGTGCTGGGTGGCACCATGTCCTGGAGCAGGCCGGAACACCTTGCCCCCTTCCCCGCATCCTCGCCGTTCCATGACCTTGACATTCCCGCCGATGTCACGGTTTCACGGCAGGTGCTGGCGCAGCCTTCCACCGATCTGGACAGCCATAGCTGGGCGCGGCTGACCGATGGCACGCCGCTGGTCACCCACGCCGCCCTTGGCGCGGGACAGGTCGTGCTGTTCCACGTCACCAGCACGGCGGAATGGTCGAACCTGCCGCTGTCCGGCCTGTTCGTGAGCATGCTGGAGCACCTGATCGACCAGGCGTCGGGCATCGAGACCCCGGCCGGCGCGATGCCGCTTGCGCCCTACATGGTGCTGGATGGCGATGGCGCGCTGGTCGCTCCCCCTGCCGGCGCGCAGGCGCTGCGGGCCGACGCGTTTGGGCGGACCGCGCCTTCGGCCACGCATCCGCCGGGGCTGTACGGCCCGCGCAACAGCCGCCGTGCGCTCAATCCGGGCGATGGCGCCCCGGCCCTTGCGGCCCAGGCCCCGGTCGGCACGGTGTCCGACCTGCGGGGGCAGGTGGCGGATATCGCCATCGGGCCGCTGCTGCTGCTGCTGGCCGCCCTGGCTCTGCTGGCCGATGGTGCCATCAGCGTGGCGCAGCGCGGGCGCAGGAGGGGACGCGGGCTTGCCGTGGGGCTGGTGCTGGCCTGCGCGCTGGCCACCCCCGCCCGTGCCGATGACATCCCCCCCGATGTGCCCCGGGCCGCGCTGGAAACCCGGCTGGCCTATATCGTGACCGGCCATGAGGAAATCGACGACGTATCACGCGAGGGGCTTCAGGGCCTGTCCGATTACGTCAATGCCCGCACCTCCGCCGTGCTGGGCCATCCGGATGGCGTGGTGCCCGAGCGTGATGACCTGTCCTACTACCCGCTCATCTACTGGCCGGTCACGGCGGATGCCACCACCACACCCGCGCGCACGGCGGCGCTGAACACCTATATGCGCCATGGCGGCATCCTGCTGATCGATGCACAGGGGCAGGACCCCGCCACCGCGCCGGAAAACGCCAGCGGCTATACCGGCTCCGCACCCGGCACGGCGGCGGCGCTGCGGCGGATGACGGCGGGACTGGACATTCCGCCGCTGGCACGCCTCGACAACCGCCATGTGCTGGCCCACACCTTCTACCTGCTGCATGACTTTCCCGGCCGGTACGACGGCATGCCGGTCTGGGTGGCGCAGGAAGGCGACAGCACGAATGACGGGGTCAGTCCCGTCATCATCGGCAGCAATGACTGGGCACATGCCTGGGCGGTGGATGATACCGGCAACACCCCCTACGCGCCGGTGCCCGACGGGGCGGCACAGCGTGTGCTGGCCTACCGCTTTGGCGTCAATGCCGTGATCTATGCGCTGACGGGCAATTACAAGGCGGATCAGGTGCATGTGCCCGCCCTGCTCAAACGGCTGGGGGAATAAGGGCATGCCCGACCTGTCACGCCACATGATGGCATTCAGCCCCCTTGTGCCCCTGTGGTGCCTGTACGTGCTGGTGGGCGCAATTACCCTGCTGGCGGTGGCGGGACTTGCGCGCCGGGTGCGTGGCAGCCTGTGGCGGCTGCTGGCCGGGCTTGGCATTGTCGCGTGGCTGTACAGCCCCCAGCGCGTGACCGAGACATGGCACCCCCTGCCCGAGACCGCGCTGATCGTGGTGGACCAGTCGGCCTCGATGTCCGAACGCAACCGGGGTGAGATGGCGCGCAGTGCCGCCGAGCGCGTGCAGGCGGCCATGGACCGGGTGCCCGGACTGGTGCCGCGCATCGTCACGCTGCGTGAGGCCCGGCACGGGGGCACGAGGCTGTTCGGCGCGCTCCAGCAGGCGGCGGCCGACATCCCGCCCTCCCGCCTGGCCGGTGCCGTGCTGATTACCGATGGCGAGGACCATGACGTACCCGCCGCGGTGCCGGACGTGCTCAACCCCGATAACGGCCACGGCCAGCGCACGCTGCTGCCGCTGCATGTGCTGCTGACCGGAAAGGGGGAGGAAACCGACCGCCACCTGCGCGTGCTGCAGGCCCCGCCCTTCGCCATTGTGGGCAAGGACGTGACCATTCAGGTGGAGATTGATGACCAGGGGGCAACCACGGCACCCGGCGCCACCACCGAACTGACCCTGACACAGGGTGACGGCACGACCTTCTCGCGCCCCGTCCGGATCGGCCAGCCGCAGGACATCACCCTGCCCGTGACCCGTCCGGGGGAGATGCTGGTGGGCCTGTCCGCCCCGGAACTGCCCGGTGAGGTCTCGACCCGCAACAACCACGATGTCATCCGCATCAATGGCGTGCGCGACCGGCTGCGCGTACTGCTGGTATCCGGCACGCCCAACCAGGGCGAGCGGGTATGGCGCCGGCTGCTCAAGGCCGACCCGTCGGTCGATCTGGTGCATTTCACCATCCTGCGCCCGCCCGACCGTGATGATGGCACGCCGCTATCCGACCTGGCCCTGATCGCCTTCCCGGTCAACGAACTGTTCCAGCAGAAGATCGACCAGTTCGACCTGATCATTCTGGACGGGTTTGAAAACCGTGGCATCCTGCCCGAGGCCTATCTGCGCAATATCGTCAACCACATCCGCGCAGGCGGCGGGCTGCTGCTGATTGGCGGGCCGGAATTCCTGACGCCCGGCTCCCTGCAGGACACGCCGCTGTCGGAAATCCTGCCGGCGCATGTC
The DNA here is from genome assembly GCF_003207855.1 of Komagataeibacter rhaeticus. Taxonomy (GTDB): domain Bacteria; phylum Pseudomonadota; class Alphaproteobacteria; order Acetobacterales; family Acetobacteraceae; genus Komagataeibacter; species Komagataeibacter rhaeticus. The sequence goes on from NZ_NKTZ01000002.1 coordinate 217,924, forward strand.
ACGACCGATCCTGGCATGGCCATCCGCCGCTTCCGCCCGGACCTGACCGAGACGGGCATGCGCCATCCCGTGACCTCCGGCCTGCCGGGCGCGCCCGAGCATGCGGGTGCCCGGCCCGACTGGGGCCCATGGTACCGCAGCCTGCGCACCGACAGCGCGGGGGGCGAGGTGCTGATGACCGGGCCGGACCGGCAGCCCCTGCTGGTGCTGGACCATGCGGGCAAGGGGCGCGTGGCCTTCCTGCTGTCGGACCAGGCCTGGCTGTGGTCCCATGGCGAAGGTGGTGGCGGCCCGCAGTCGGAACTGCTGCGGCGTATCTCGCACTGGCTGATGAAGGAGCCGGAACTGGAGGAAAACCAGCTGGAAGCCGGGATCACGGCGGGACAGATGACCATTACCCGCCGCTCCGTCACGCCCGGGCCGGCCCCGGTGGTGCATGTGACCGCGCCCGATGGCACGGAGCAGCAGGTGACACTGGAGGCGGCAGGCAATACCGGCCTGGCGCGTGCGCGCATTCCCGCCCGGCTTGATGGCATATGGACCGTACGCGACGATGCGGGACACGAGGCCTTTGCCGCCCCCCGCGCGCAGGACCCGCTTGAGTTTTCGGACCTGCGGGCCACGGCCTCGGTACTTTCCCCCATGGTGGCGGCAACGGGCGGCGGCGTGCACTGGCTGGGTTCCGACCCGGATGCCCCTTCCCTGCCCGAAATGGTGCTGGCGCCGGGGCGCAATGCGTCCGCCGCCGGCCGGTTTGCCTTTCCCCCGCGCAATGCCCATGCCGTGGCGGGCCAGCAGACCCACGCCATCCTGCCCGCCTGGGCCGTGGGCCTGTTCGTGGGGCTGATGCTGCTGCTGGCATGGTGGCGGGAAAGCCGTTCCTGACGGAAAGATGATTAACCATCGCATCCGCCGCAATTTTGCGCTAATCACCAACTCTGGCTGGTACCATGCGGCCCTTGGCGCCACAGGTTGAACGTTCACTCTCGGGACAGGACATGATTTCCAGATCCGGTATATATCTTCTTGTCGCCAGCCTGTTCGCAGGCATTCCCGTGCTGTGCATGCCCCTTCAGGTGGCGCATGCGCAGGATGCCGATGACGCGGAAGCCGAGGCCGAGGCCGCCGATGCCGCGAAAAAGGCCGAGGCCCGCCGCGCCGCCAAGGCCGCCGCCCCCCCCGCCGCCCTGCCGGGCGCTGAATCGCGCGAGGAGGAGCACGGCCACGCCAGCGCGGACATGAACCCGACCGATGCGCTGTTCGATGCCATAAACCGTGGCAGCCTGGGGGCGGCGAAGGAAGCCCTGAACCGGGGTGCCGACATGACCGGCCATAACGTGCTGGGCCAGACGCCGCTGGACATGGCCATTGACCTGAACCGCAATGACATCACCTTCCTGCTGCTGTCGATGCGCACCTTCTCGGATTCCGACCCGCATTTCTCCTCCACCAGCCTGGCGGAAAACGAGGATGATACCCCGCCGCTGGTCATGCCGCGCCACGCCACCACCAGGCCCGGCACCGACAGGCGTTATGATGCATCCGGTGGCCATGCCGAGCCTTCCATCGGCTTCCTGGGCTTCGGCGGCAGCTAGGCCAGATCCGTCACGTCCCGGCCCCGGCGTTCAGGCTGGCCTCGATGGTCCTGATTTCCTCCACGATTTCATCGGGGCTGCGCGTGCCCGGCATACGGGTATGGGTCAGCAGGATGAACTCCACCGTCATGGGCCGGGCAGAGTAGCGCTGGCGGCTGACGCGATAGCGCTTGTAGCCGCGCGTGAAGACCTGCACCTGCCCGCGTTCGCAATTGGCGCGCACCATGTCAGGCAGGGGAATGAAGCCGTCCGTGCTGTAGCTGGTGGCGACCCAGCGCGTATCGAGCACGGAGAGCAGCCGCCGGTAGGCCGCCAGCGCCTGGCCACGATGATTGTAGGCACTGCGCCGCGCGCTGCGCCAGTCCTGCCTTATGGCCGCCTTGTCCCGCCCGGTGATCTTGGGGGCAAGCCGGGGCTGGTCCCACAGGGCTATGGTGTTGAGCACATGGTAATTCGCGCCATAGGGATGCTGGTTATAGGGCGGATCGACATAGGCGATGGCATTCCCCCCCACCTGCCCGGCAAGGGCGGCCGCCAGATCCTGTGCATCCATGCGCAGGACATGGTTGTCCCGCCCGTTATCGATGAAACAGGCCGGACGCAGGCATAACGTGGCCGCGATGCGATAAAGGGCGGTGCCCGTCCGCCCGCCCCAGCCCCGGTGGAACCCCTTGAACAGCCCGCTGGTATTGCTGTTGTAACTGGCGCTGTATAGCAGCGGCGCAAGCAGGCAGGCCTTCTGCCCTGCCGATAACAGGCCATCATGCTCCCACTGCGCGATCCGTTCGCGGATGGCGTCAATACGCATGCCGTTGCGGCGCATGTAGAACATCCGGTCGCGCGTGATGTCATAATGCACGTCATCATCGGGGCAGAGGTGACGGGTAACCCACCCTTCCAGCGGTGGCAGGGCATTGAGTTCGGCTATGACCTGCGCGTAACTGCGGCCGCCATGGAACCAGGGAGCCGCCTGCATGCCCACATGGCAGTGGTTGAGCACCTCGCTATACGGTTCCCAGTCATTGCTCAGCACGCGGAAGCCCAGGGACTTGGCCAGACGCGAGACGACGCCGGTCCCCGCGAACAGGTCCACGAAATCCGTGGTGGCGGGGTCTTCTCCCGTGGCGGCAATGGCCTGGGCAATCAGGCCCAGCAGCTTGCGCTTGTTGCCGATATAGGGAATGAGCTGGCTGAACAGGTAATCATCCGTCAGTACGGCGGAATGGCGGCCGGCATGCCATTCCATGGCCTCCGTCGCGCTCACGCCATGCGGCCCGCCATGGTCCGGGCGGCGGTTCATGCCCCCATTGTCCCGACTGCCCTGCCCCCCATTGCCCGGTTCAGGAAGCGACGGCCGCCTGTTCCGCGCGGATATCACCCCGCAGCACGTCAAGCTGTACCAGTTCGCCCTCACGCTCGAAATACCAGAATGTCCAGCCATTGCACGACGGAGCGTTGGTCAGCTGCGCGCCCATCTTGTGAATGGAACCGCGATGCCGGCCGCTGACCAGCGTGCCATCGGGCGAGACGGTGGCGCGCACGCGCTTCTGCCGGTCCATGAGCACGGTGCCAGCCGGCACCATGCCGCGTTCCACCAGCAGGCCAAAGGGCACGCGCGGGCTTTCACGGCGGGCGGGCGTGGTCTGCACGCTGTCCAGCGGCAGGGGTTTTTCCCGCCGTGCGCGCCCGATCGCGGCCTCCGCATAATCGGGATGGCGCTCGATGCCGATGAAGCGGCGGCGCAGCCTGCGCGCCATGGCAGTGGTGGTGCCGGTGCCGGTAAAGGGGTCCAGCACCACGTCATCCACATTGGTCGAGGCCACCAGCACGCGGTGCAGCAGGCTTTCGGGCTTCTGTGTGGGGTGCAGCTTCAGGCCATGCTCGTTACGCAGCCGTTCGCCGCCCGTGCACAGCGGCAGGTACCAGTCGGAGCGCATCTGCACATCATCATTGAGCGCCTTCATGGCCTGATAATTGAAGCGGTAGCGGCTGTCCGCCCCGCGCGCGGCCCAGATCAGCGTTTCATGCGCATTGGTAAAGCGGCGGCCACGGAAATTGGGCATGGGATTGGACTTGCGCCAGATCACATCATTCAGGATCCAGAACCCCAGGTCCTGCAGGATGGCCCCGATACGGAAGATGTTATGGTACGAACCGATCACCCATATGGTGCCATCCTTGCGCAGCACGCGCCGGGCCTCGGTCAGCCAGGCGCGGGTAAAGGCGTCATAGGCCTGCAGGTCGGTGAATTTGTCCCAGTCGTCATCCACGCCATCGACAATACTGTCATCAGGGCGGCGCAATTCCCCCTTCAACTGCAGGTTGTAGGGCGGATCGGCGAACACGCAGTCGATCGACGCGGCCGGCAGGGTCTTCATCATCTCGACACAGTCCCCCCGCAGCACCTGGTCCAGGGGCAATTCCATCATAACCGCACCGCTCATGAATTCTTCAGCATGATGGCTGCTCCGCGCTTGGGGGTGAAGAAGGAGAAACGGATGCCTGCAGGATGCGGCGTACGGTGCCGAAAGCCGCGCGGTGATGCGGGCTGGCACCCTGTGCAAGCAGGCCCGCACGGTGGATGGCGGTGCCATAGCCGGCATTGCGCTCCCACCCGTAAGCGGGCCAGCGCCGGGCAAGGCGGGCCATGAGCCGGTCACGGATGACCTTGGCCACGACCGATGCCGCCGCGATGGACAGGCTGATGCCGTCCCCGCCCACGACACACTGCGCCGGACACCCGAAATCGGGCGCGGCGTTGCCATCAACCAGGATGAATTCAGGGGAACGGGGCAGGCGCCCCACCGCACGCTGCATGGCAAGCCATGAGGTCCGCAGGATGTTGTACTGCCCGATTTCGGCCACGGAAGCCGCCCCTACCCCGATCAGGACATCGGGGCTGGCCAGCAGCACGTCGTAAAGCCGTGCCCTGAGGGCGGGCTTCAGTTTTTTTGAATCATCAAGCCTGTCGGCCAGCACGCCGGGCACACTGCCGGGGAACATGACCGCCGCCGCGACGACCGGGCCGGCCAGCGGGCCGCGACCGACTTCATCAACACCGGCGACCCGTCCCCCATGCGCATGCTCAAGCGTGTAATCGGGCATCCATTCCTTCCTGACCGGATGCGAATCGGACCGTCATGGCCCGATTCGCATCAGATTTCCGTTCTGGAAGGATGGAAACCATTTTTATGCAGGGTTGCGCAAGATGCTGTAGACTCATCGAGTCCCTTAAAATGAAAAAAAACGACTCGAGGCCGTCTCAGCCCTTGCGACGGGGGATGAAAACAAGCCCCAGGATCGTGCCCAGCACGCCCGCGATGGCCAGGGAAAACAGCGGGCGCTCCCGCACGAAGGTCACCGCGCGCTCGACCTTGCCCTCGCCTTCCTCGTACAGGTCGGCAAATTCCTGGCGCGCCATGCCCGCCAGCTGGTCCACCTTGCCTTCGGCCTGCATGCCCATATTCCCCGTCAGGCCACCAGCCGCGTCCTTGATCCGGCCAATACCCTGATCCACAACGCCTTCCGCCTTTTCAGCCAGAACCTTTTCCTTGTCGTCCGCCATGATTGCTGCTCCGTTCATGCTGGTATCGCTGTTGTGTAGCGTGGTTCCCTAACGCCATGATGGCATGCAGGGTTCCGTACCCGCTATACCATGCCTGATCATGCCCACCTTGACGACCGCCCCATCCGCGTTGCCCGGTCCCCCTGCGGGCATGGCGCCCCTTTCAACCCGGCGCAAGAGGCTGATGGCCCTGATCGTGGCCAGTCTCATGCTGATGGAACAGCTTGATGGCACGGCGCTGACCACGGCCCTGCCCACCATCGCGCAGGATTTCCATGTGGGCATTCCCGCCACGTCCATCACGCTTACGGTGTACATGCTGGGGCTTGCGGCGCTGATTCCGGCATCGGGCCACATGGCCGAACGCTTTGGCAGCCGGCTTACGCTGCGCTGGGCGATCGGACTGTTCCTGGCCGGCTCGCTCATCTGTGCCCGTGCGCACAGCCTGCCGGTGCTGGCGCTGGCCCGCCTGGTGCAGGGGGCGGGCGGTGCGATGATGGTGCCGGTGGGGCGGCTGGTGGTCCTGCGCAGCGTGGCCAAGGCGGAACTGCTGTCCGTGATGGCATGGGTCATGCTGCCCGCCACCATCGGCCCCATGGCGGGGCCGGTGCTGGGGGGCGTGCTGACCTCGTGGCTGTCATGGCGGTGGATCTTCTACGTCAACATCCCGCTCGGGCTGGTGGCCATCGTGCTGACCGGCCGGTTCATCCCACAGATCAGGACCACCCGCCCCCCGCCCTTCGACCTGAAGGGCAACATCCTGTCCGCCACGGCACTGGGGGGGCTGATATTCGGCATGGAACTGCTGGGGCATGGCGGCCCGGCCCGCTGGCTGGCCATGGGGCTGCTGCTGCTGGCCCCCCTGGCGGCCATGGCCTATGCCCGCCACGCACGCGCGGTGGCGCACCCGGTACTGGACCTGGCGCTGCTGCGCATCGCCACCTTCCGCGTATCGGTTTTCGCGGGCGGGCTTACGCGCATCGCCACGGCGGGCACCATCTTCCTGCTGCCCTCGCTGCTGCAGGTCCGCTTTGGCGCCAGCCCCGCGCAGAGCGGGCTGGTCACCTTCGTCGCCCCCATCGGGGCGCTGGCCATGCGCCTTGTGGTCTCGCATGTCTACCGGGGGCTGGGCTTCCGGCGCGTGATGTGCGCGGGCAGCCTGGTGCTGCCGGGCATGTGCGTCGTGCTGGCCCTGCTGCGCCCCGGCATGGCGCCGGGCTGGCTGCTGCCTGTGCTCGCGTTCAATGGCCTGGGGCAGACGCTGCTGTTCACCGGCTACAACACCATCGCCTATGCCGACATGCCACCCGCGCGCATGAGTGCGGCGACCAGCCTGTACGCCACCTGCCAGCAGACCATGCTGACGCTGGGCATCTGCCTGGCGGCGGGCGTGCTGGCCATGGCGCAGGGGCTGCTGCCCCCGTCATGGCGGGGGCAGGACTACGGCGTGGCCTTTGTCGCATGCGCGCTGGTGGCGGCGGGGGCGCTGCCGCTCCTGCTGCGTCTGGCGCCCGATGCGGGGGCAAGCGTAAGCGGACATGACGGCACGGGAAACGGAAACAGACCGTAACGAAACATTTGTTCGGTTTTCCCCTTCCCCCATGCCAAGACAGTGTTACATTCCCTGACTGGTCTGTTCCCCGTCCGTATCAATAGGGTGGGAAGGCAGGCCATCCACCCTGATTTTTCATACCGGTCCGCCCCTTGGCGCAACGGGGCCCTTACCCAACAGCAGGCAGAAAAACGACCGCATGGATACTCCCCCCTCCCCGCCCCGATCACAGGACCATACAACGACCGGCCCGGCCCGCGCGCCCCGCGGGCGGCGCGTGCCCTACCTGGTTGGCGGGGGGCTGGCGCTTATCCTGGCGGTGGCGTTCCTGCGGCCCCACCACGGCGGCATGACATCACACAAGCATGGCGCGAACGGTAACCAGCCCGTGGCGGTGGCCACCATCGGGCGGGGCGACATGCCCGTCATCCTGACGGAGCTGGGTACGGTCGTGCCCATCACCAACGTGACCGTGCAGTCCCGCATTGATGGCTACCTGACGCAGGTGCTGTTCACCGAGGGGCAGCATGTGCACAAGGGCGACCTGCTGGCCCTGATCGACACCCGCCCCTATGACGTGCTGCTGGCCCAGTACGAAGGGCAGCTGGAGCAGGACGTGGCCCAACTCAGGGCCGCACAGGTGGACAACGCGCGCTACCAGCGCCTGATCCAGCAGAACAGTGTCGCCGCCATGACGGCCAAGGACCAGCAGTACAAGGTCGAGCAGCTTGAAGGCACGGTCAAGGCCGACCAGGCGCTGGTGGACAACGAGAAACTGCAGATCACCTACTGCCACATCCTGGCCCCGGTGGACGGGCGCGTGGGCATCCGCGCGGTGGACATGGGCAACTACATCACCGCGGGCCAGACCAACGGGCTGGTGATCCTGACGCAGATGCAGCCGATTTCCGTCATCTTCACCCTGCCGGAAAATGACATCGGCCCCGTGGCCGACCGCCTGCGCCAGGGCACGCCGCTGGCGGTGGAAGCCTGGGACAGCGCCAACCTGAACAGGATCGCAACCGGGCAGGCCAGCGTGCTGGACAGCCAGATCGACACCTCCACCGGCACGGTGCGCATGCGCGCCATCTTCGCCAATTCACAGGAGGAGCTGTTCCCCAACCAGTTCGTCAACGCCCGCATGCTGGTCAGCACCGACCATGATGCGCTGCTGGTGCCCACCAACGCGCTGCAGACCGGGCCGAACGGCCAGTTCGTGTACGTGGTCAAGGCCGATGACACGGTGGAGGTACGCAACGTGAAGACCGGCCACGCCAACAACACCATGACGGTGCTGACCGATGGCGTGAAGGAAGGCGAGCGCGTGGTGACCGATGGCGTGGACCACCTGCGCGATGGCGTGAAGGTGAGCATACCGGCAGCCGAGGCCCCCGGCCATGCCGCCGCAGACCATGGCAAGACCGGGCAGGCGGGCTAGGCGCGTGCACGCCTTCTGCCCCCCTGCCTGAATACAAGCCCACGACGCCGCCGGAGATTGCCGCGTGAACCCGTCCCGCCTGTTCATACACCGTCCGGTCGCAACCACGCTGCTGATGCTTGCCATCCTGCTGGCGGGGCTGCTGGGCTACCATTTCCTGCCCGTATCCGCCCTGCCGGAAGTGGAATATCCCACCATCACGGTGCAGACCTTCTACCCCGGTGCCAGCCCCGACGTGATGGCCACCTCCGTCACCGCCCCGCTGGAGACACAGCTGGGCGAGATGTCGGGGCTGGAGCAGATGACATCCCGCTCGTCAGGCGGGGCGTCGGTCATCACGCTGCGCTTCGGCCTGACCATGACCATGGACATTGCCGAGCAGGAAGTGCAGGCCGCGATCAACCAGGCCAATTCCCTGCTGCCCACCGACCTGCCAGCACCCCCGGTCTATGCCAAGGTCAACCCCGCCGACACGCCGGTCATGACGCTGGGCATCTCGTCGAAGACCATGCCGCTGACGGAAGTGGAGGATTACGTCGATACCCGGCTGGCCGAGAAGATCAGCCAGATCTCGGGCGTGGGGCTGGTCACGCTTTCGGGCGGGAACCGCAAGGCGCTGCGGGTGCGGGTCAACATCCCCAAGCTGACCTCGTTCGGCATCGACCTTGATACGCTGCGCACGACCATTGGCAACGTGAACGTCAATTCCCCCACCGGCACGTTCGACGGGCCGCAGCGTGCGACCACGCTGCGCATCGATGGCCAGATTTCGGGCGTGGACCAGCTGCTCAACCAGGTCATTGCCTACCAGAACAACGGCCCCGTGCGCATCCGGGACGTGGCCAGCGTGGTGATCGGCCCCGAGAATACCGAACTGGCCGCCTGGGCCAACCGCACCCCCGCCCTGGTCATGAACGTGCAGCGCCAGCCGGGTGCGAACGTGATCGCGGTGGTGGACAACATCAAATACGCCCTGCCGCGCCTGCAGCAGTCGCTGCCGCCGGGCATTACCATAACACCGCTGACCGACCGGACCACGACCATCCGCGCCTCGGTCGAGGATGTGGAGTTCGAACTGGGCCTGGCGCTGGTGCTGGTGGTGGGCGTGATCTTCGTGTTCCTGCGCAATGTGCCCGCAACGCTTATCCCCAGCCTGTCGGTGCCGTTGTCGCTGGTGGGCACGCTGGCGGTGATGTACCTGTTCGGCTTCTCGCTCGACAATCTCTCGCTCATGTCGCTGACCATCGCCACAGGCTTCGTGGTGGACGATGCGATCGTGATGATCGAGAACATCGCCCGCTACATCGAGATGGGCGACACCCGCATGGAAGCGGCGCTGAAGGGTGCGGGCGAGATCGGGTTCACCATCATCTCGCTGACCGTATCGCTGATCGCGGTGCTGATCCCGCTGCTGTTCATGGGTGATGTGGTGGGCCGCCTGTTCCATGAATTCGCCATGACGCTGGCGGTGACCATCATCCTGTCCGCCGTGGTCTCGCTGACGCTGGTGCCCATGATGTGCGCGCGCCTGCTGCATGAACGCGACACGAAGCATGCCGAACCCGCCTGGTCGGCCACGGTCGAGCGCTGGACGGTTGCAACCATCGAGGGCTACGGCCGCGCGCTGGACGTGGTGCTGCGTCACCGCAGGCTGACGCTGGGCGTGTTTGGCGCCACCCTGGCGCTGACCGGCGTGCTGGCGGTGATCATTCCCAAGGGGTTCTTCCCCGTGCAGGATACGGGCGTGATCCAGGGCATTTCGGTCATGGCGCAGTCCACGTCGTTTTCCGCCATGAAGCGCCACCAGCAGGAACTGGCCGACCGCATCCTGCACGATACGGACGTGGCCAGCCTGTCCTCCTTCGTGGGTGTGGACGGGCAGAATGTCACGCTCAACCAGGGGCGGTTCCTGATCAACCTCAAACCGGCGGACAGGCGCTCGTCCACGGCACAGGAAGTGGCCACCCGCCTGCGCGCGGAAACGGCGGACATTGCCGGTGCCGACCTGTACCTGCAGCCGGTGCAGGACCTCTCGCTTGATACATCGGTCGCGGCCACCCAGTACCAGTTCCTGCTGGAAAACCCCGACTACAACCAGTTCACGACCTGGGTGCCCAGATTCATTGCGCGCCTGCAGCAGGAAAAGGCCCTGACCGATGTGACATCGGACCTGCAGGCGGCGGGGCTTGTGGCGCATGTGGACCTGGACCGCACCACCGGCGCCCGTTTCTCGATCACGCCGCAGACCATCGACAACGTGCTGTATGACAGTTTTGGCCAGCGCCAGATCTCGACCATCTTCACCCAGTCCAACCAGTACCGCGTGATCCTGGAGGCCACCCCCAGCTTCCAGCAGGACATGGCCTCGCTCAACCAGATCTACCTGCCCGGCATCAGCGGCAACGCGGGCGAGAGTACCTCCGGCCCGACGCGCTCGCCCACGTCGGGGCTGGTGCCGCTGGCCTCCGTCACCACCGTGACACAGGATACCGCGCCGCTGCTGATCACCCATGTGGGCCAGTTCCCGGCCACCACGGTCTCGTTCAATGTCCGGCCCGGCTACGCGCTGGGTGATGCGACGGATGCGATCGAGCGCGCGGCAAGGGACATCCACCTGCCGTCGAGCTTCCAGACCTCCTTCCAGGGCACGGCGGCGGCGTTCCGCAGTTCACTGGCCAACGAGGCCTGGCTGGTGCTGGCCGCGCTGATTGCCGTCTATATCGTGCTGGGCATCCTGTACGAGAGCTTCATCCATCCCGTCACCATCCTCTCCACCCTGCCCTCGGCCGGGATCGGGGCGCTGCTGGCGCTGTGGGTGACGGGTTCGGGGCTGGATGTGATGGGTATCATCGGGCTGGTGCTGCTGATCGGCATCGTGAAGAAAAACGCCATCATGATGATCGACTTCGCCCTTGAAGCCGAACGGGTGGAGGGCATGACCCCGCTGCATTCCATCCGCCATGCAGCCCTGCTGCGCTTCCGCCCCATTCTCATGACCACGCTGGCGGCCATGCTGGGGGCCGTGCCAATGATGCTGGGCACCGGCACCGGGTCGGAACTGCGCCGCCCGCTGGGCATCGCCATTGTGGGCGGGCTTGCGGTCAGCCAGCTGCTGACGCTGTTCACCACCCCCGTCATCTACCTGCTGATGGATGGCATCAGCCAGAAACTGACCCGCCGTTTTGGCAGCACGGATAACGGGGGCAAGGACGGGCTGCCCGGGCCACAGGCTTCTGCATGAACCCGCTGTCCATCTTCGTCCGCAGGCCGGTCGCCACCATATTGCTGACCGTGGCACTGGTACTGGGCGGCGTGCTGGGCTACATGACGCTGCCGGTGGCGGACATGCCCAATGTGGACTTTCCGGTCATACAGGTGCAGGCCCGCCAGTCCGGCGGCTCGCCCGAGGAAATCGCAAGCTCGGTGGCCGCCCCGCTGGAACGGCACCTGGGGGCGATTGCCGGGCTGACGGAAATGACATCACAGTCATCGGCCAACCAGGCGCGCATCACGCTGCAGTTCTCGCTGGACCGCGACATCAATGGCGCCGCGCGCGATGTGGAGGCGGCCCTGCAGGCGGCCCATGCCGACCTGCCTTCCTCCCTTCGGCAGAATCCAAGCTATTTCAAGGCCAATCCCAACGGCGCGCCGGTCATGATCCTGGCGCTGACATCGCGCACCCGTACCGCCTCGCAACTGTATGACCTGGCTTCCAACGTGCTGCAGCAGCATCTCTCGCAGATACAGGGCGTGGGGGAAGTCGAGATCGGCGGCAGTTCGCTGCCAGCCGTGCGGGTGGAGATGAACCCGCTGGCGCTATACAAATTCGGCATCGGCTTCGAGGATATCCGCGCGGCCCTCGCCTCGGCCAACGCCCATACGCCCAAGGGCTTCATTGATCAGGGCGACCACCGCTTCACGCTGGACACCAATGACCAGGTGCATAACGCGCAGGCCTATCGTGACCTGATCGTGGCCTATCATGACAGCCGCCCGGTCAGGCTGGAGGACGTGGCCTCCGTGCGTGACAGCGTGGAGGACCTGCGCAACGCGGGCTACGTGGATGGCAGGCCCGCGGTGCTGGCCATCATCTTTGCCCAGGCGGGGGCCAACATCATCAACACCAACGACCAGATCCGCGCCAAGCTGCCACTGCTGCGCGCGGCCCTGCCGACGGATGTGGATCTGGGCGCCTTCATGGACCGCTCCACCACCATCCGCGCGGCGCTGGCGGATACGCAGTTCACACTTGTGCTGTCGGTTGGCCTGGTGGTGCTGGTCGTGCTCCTGTTCCTGCGCTCGCCGCGCATCACCATCATCCCCGCCATTGTGGTGCCCGCCTCCATCATCACCACCTTTGGCGCGATGAAGGTCATGGGGTATTCCATCGACAACCTTTCCCTCATGGCGCTGACCATTTCCACCGGCTTCGTGGTGGATGACGCGATCGTGGTGGTGGAGAACATAAGCCGCCACATGGAAGCCGGGATGGACCGCGTGCAGGCCACCCTGCTGGGCACGCGGGAGGTGGCGTTCACGGTCATGTCCATCACCGTGTCGCTGATTGCGGTGTTCCTGCCCATCCTGCTGCTGAGCGGGGTGGCGGGGCGGCTGTTCCACGAATTCGCCATGACGATGTCGATCACGATCGTCATTTCCATGGTACTGTCGCTCTCGCTTACTCCCATGATGACCGCCCGCCTGCTGCGCGTGCATGAGGCATTGCCCTCACGCGGGGTGTTCGGGCGTATCAGCCACGGGCTGGAACGCGGTCTGAACGCGGCGCAGCAGGGCTATGCCCGCTCGCTGGAATGGGCGATCACCCACCGCCGCCTGACCATCCTGTCACTGCCGCTGACCATTGCCATCATGGTCGGGCTGTTCATCAAGATGCCCAAGAGCCTGTTCCCCGAATCCGATACCGGCATGCTGATGGGCCGGCTGATGGGGGACCAGTCCATCTCGTTCCAGGCCATGCAGGGCAAGATCATGACCGTGCAGAAGGCCATCACCGCCGACAGGGACGTGGCCCATGTCATGGGCTTCATGGGCGGGCGCGGCAGCGCCAACCAGGCAAACCTGTTTGTAACACTCAGGGACAAGTCCCTGCGTGACGACACGCCCGCGCAGACCATCGCCCGCATCGGGCGGCGGCTGCGCAGCATGGTGGGGGCGACGTTCTATGCCTCCGCCCCGGGGCAGCTGCGCATTGGCGGGCGGCAGAGCAATGCGGCCTACCAGTATTCGCTGCAGTCCGATTCCTCAAAGGACCTGTACCAGTGGACGCCGCTGCTCGTCTCGGCACTGCAGAAGCATCCCGAACTGTCCGATGTGTCATCGGATGTGCTGCAGGGCGGCTCGGCGCTGGATGTGCAGGTGGATCGTGATACTGCCAGCCGCCTGAACATCACCCCGCAGCTCATTTCCAATACGCTGTACGATGCCTATGGCCAGCGCTCGGCCTCGGTCATCTACAATCCGCTGAATCAGTACCATGTGGTGATGGAGGTGCAGCCCCGCTTCTGGCAGGACCCGACCACGCTCAAGCAGGTCTGGGTCAGTGTGGCGGGCGGCACGGCGGGGGGCGGCACCCAGTCCAACACCATCCGCGTCAGCGCCGATACCGGCACCACCGAATCCCAGCTCAGCGCGCAGTCATTCCGCAACCAGGTGGCCAACACGCTGGCGGGGGGCAACAGCGCCTCCACCGGGTCCGCCGTGTCCACCAGTTCGGAAAGCATGGTGCCACTGACCCTGGTCTCGGTCCTCAAACCGACCAAGACGGCCCTGAGCATCAACCATGATGGGCAGTCCGTCTCCTCCACCATCTCGTTCAACCTGACCAATGGCGTGCCGCTCAGTCAGGCGGTGCAGATCATCAACGAGGAAACGGTCAAGCTGCACATGCCCGCCAACATCCAGGGCAATTTCGCGGGCAATGCCGCGCAGTTCCAGAAATCGGTCAATAACGAACCGCTGCTTATCCTGGCGGCGCTGGCGGCGGTGTACATGACACTGGGCATCCTGTACGAAAGCTATGTCCATCCGCTGACCATCCTCTCCACCCTGCCCTCGGCCGGGGTGGGGGCGCTGCTGGCGCTCCAGTTCTTCGGGGAAGCCTTTTCGCTGATCGCCATGATCGGGGTGATCCTGCTGATCGGTATCGTCAAGAAGAACGCCATCATGCTGGTGGACTTTGCCATCACCGCCGAACGTGATGAAGGCCATACCGCGCTTGACGCCATCCGCATGGCCTGCCTGCTGCGCTTCCGCCCGATCATGATGACCACATTCGCCGCGGCCCTGGGCGCGCTGCCGCTGATCTTCGGCCATGGCTATGGCTCCGAACTGCGCCGCCCGCTGGGTATTGCCATTGTGGGCGGGCTGCTCGTCAGCCAGGCGCTGACACTTTATACCACGCCGGTCGTCTACCTTTATCTTGACCATATGGGGGTAGCCTGCCGCACATATTTCAACCGGCTGTATGGGCGGCTGTCCCGACGCCATCGTCTTTCCCACCAGCAGGATTCCTGAACCGGATGCCATTCCTTCCGCCATCCCCCAGCCATGCCGGCACCCGCCCGACCCGTAGCATGCATGCGCTGCGCCTTGCATGCCTGGCCCTGCCGCTCGTGGCGCTGGCAGGATGCATGGTAGGGCCGAAATATCACCGCCCGGACGCCATCGTATCGGCGCGCTTCAAGGAACTGCGCCCCGAACCCGGCTGGGAAAACGCAAACCCGCGCATGGCCGAACTGCCCAAGCATGACTGGTGGACGATCTATAATGACCCGATCCTGAACGGGCTTGAGGCGCAGGTCGCCATTTCCAACCAGAACATCAAGGAATACGAGGCCAGCTACCGCAACGCCCGTGCCCTGATCGACAGCGTGCGTGCCCAGCTTTTCCCCACCATCAGCGGCAGCCTTGGCTTCAACCGCGCGGGCCATGGGGCGGGGTCGCTCTCCTCCTCGGGCAGCAACTATGCCAAGGAGGGGTCGACCTACAACACCTATGACCTGGGTCCAAGCGCGAGCTGGGATCTGGACCTGTGGGGCAAGATCCGCCGGCAGGTGCAAGAACAGGTGACCGCGGCCCAGGCCAGTGCGGCCGACCTGGCCAATGCCACGCTGTCCTATCAGGCGCAGCTGGCCACCGCCTATTTCAACCTGCGCTACCAGGACAGCCTGACGGACCTGCTGCAACGCTACGTGCGCTTCAATGAGCAGGCGCTGCAGATCACCCAGAACCAGTTCGATGCCGGCACGGCCGACCCGACCGCCGTGCTGCAGGCCCGCACCACGCTGGAGCAGAACCGGGCATCCCTTGTCCAGGCCGGGATCAACCGCGCCCAGTACGAACATGCGATTGCCGTGCTGATCGGCAGGCCACCAGCCGATGTCACGATCGCGCCCGCCCCCCTGTCACGCACCGTGCCGCCCATTCCGGTTACGGTACCGTCCGACCTGCTGCAGCGGAGACCCGATATTGCGGCAGCGGAACGCACGATGGAGCAGTACAACGCCCAGATCGGCGCGGACATAGCGGCGTTCTATCCCGATGTCACCATCAGCGCCAGCTATGCGCAGAGCGGTGGCGACCCGGTCACATCGCTGATGAGTGTGGCCAACCGGGTCTGGTCACTTGGTGCGTCCGCCACCGAAACGCTGTTCTCGGGCGGGTCGCGCACGGCTGCTGTGCATGAGGCCAATGCCCAGTATGACAACGCGGTGGCCACCTATCGCCAGACCGTGCTGACCGCGCTGCAGAATACGGAAGACCAGCTTTCCAACCTGCGCATCCTGTCCCAGCAGTCGCTACAGCAGCAGAAGGCGCTGGATTTTGCCAACCGCACGGTCGAGGTCTCGCTCAACCAGTACCAGGCCGGGACCGAGATCTATACAACCGTCATCACCAACGAGAACTCGGCCCTGTCATCGGCCGAGACCCTGCTGGGCATCCAGCAGCAGCGCATGGTGGACAGCGTAAGCCTGGTGCAGGCACTGGGGGGCGGATGGGATGCATCCCGCCTGCCAACCAAGAAATCGCTGCAGAAGGATAACCCGCTGCTGCCTTCCTTCATCCAGAAGGACACCAACAGATAGGCATGAAAAAACCCCCTGCGCCGGATGGCGACAGGGGGTTGCCGTGTGCGGGAAGGGCCATCAGCCCGATAGCGACCGGGCCGTAAACAGCGCGATCAGCAATACGACGACGAATATCGTGATGGCGATGAAGAACAGTATCTTTGCCATCCCGGCAGAAGCCGCGGAAATACCACTGAACCCGAACACACCGGCAATCAGTGAGACAATCAGAAAAAACAGTGCCAGTTTCAGCATGGTATCTGTTCCTGTAAATCAGTCATGCCTGACTAACGCGCCAGCATTCCATATGTTGCCTTACGCACGCCGCCGCATGAACAGCGTTGCGACAAAACCCAGCAGCGATGCCCCGATCAGGGCCAGCAGCGGGCGATCCGCCGTCACATCACGCAGGGTATCCAGAATCTCGCCCATGCCCTGCTGCGCCATGCCGCCGGCCCCCTGCATCCGGGCGGAGAACGGGGCACCGGGTTCACCGGCAAAACCGTCCAGACCATCCTGCAGGCGGCCGATGCCCTCTTCCAGATGGGTTTCGAGATTGGGGATGTCCGTCATGTTCCATATTCCCTTGCGTGCCGGTGGGGCAGGCCCGGACGCCGTGCCCTGTGCCCCGTTTGCCCTGCCGTCATGCCCGCGGGCGGCAGGCCCGATGGCACAGGCTTATCATATCTCCGATGCCTGCCAATAGGCCGCATCCGCGCCGGGGTCCTCTTCACCCGCGATCAGCCGCTTCATGCGTTCCGCCATGGCGCGCAGGCCGGGGGCCGTCCTGTCTCGCGGGCGGGGGCCGACCGTAAAGTCACCGCGCAGGCCGGCCGGATGACCGGCCAGTATGATGATCCGGTCCGCCAGCACCAGCGCCTCATCCAGGTCATGGGTCACGAACAGGACCGTGCCATGCGTGCGGGCATGGATGCGCAGCAGTTCCTCCTGCAGGGCGGTGCGGGTGATCGCATCCAGCGCGCCAAAGGGTTCGTCCATCAGCAGCAGGTCCGGCTCGACCGTCAGCGCACGGGCCACCCCCACGCGCTGGCGCTGCCCGCCCGAAAGCTGACGGGGCCAGCGGTCCGCCTTGTCCGCAAGTCCGACAAGCTCCAGCGCCGCCATGGCGCGCTCACGCCGCCGGTTCCTGTCCAGACCCAGCCCTTCCAGCCCCAGTTCCACGTTACGCAGCACGCTGCGCCATGGCATGAGCTTGGCATCCTGAAACACCATGGCTGCGGGCCGGTGCACGCTGGCCGGCGTGGATTTCAGCTCCACCCGCCCCTCACCGGGGGGCATGAGCCCCATGATGACCCGCAGCAGCGTGGACTTGCCCACCCCCGAGGGGCCAAGCAGGGCCACGAACTCCCCCCGCCGGATTTCCAGATCGACATGCCGCAGGATAAAGCTGCGCCCATGGTCGTGGGACAGGCCGATATCCTCCAGCCTGACCACCACATCCGCCGTGCTGGCGGGTGTCACCACGCTATTCATTCCCACCTGTCTTTTACCCCTGCCAGCCCAGCAGCCTCTTGCGCACCAGCATGAACAGCGTGTCGGTCAGCGCATAGAGCAGGGCCATGGTCAGCATGTAGACCACCACCAGATCCGTTGCCAGCAGGCTGGAAGCCTGCATCATCCGCGCACCGATACCCGGCACGCCAAACAGTTCCGCCGCCACGACCGACATCCAGGCCTGCCCCAGCCCCGTCCGCAGCCCGGCCAGCACGCCGGGGGCCGAGGCCGGTATCACCACCGTACGCAGCCGCGCCCAGAATCCGCCATGTCCGAACGAGGCCGCGACTTCATACAGATCGGGATCGATCGACTGCACCGCCCCGTAAGCCGCGTAAAAATTGATCCAGAAGACGGAAATGGCGATGACAAACGTGGCCCCCGCCGTATTGAGCCCGAACCACAGGATGGCAAAGGGCACCCATGCCAGCCCCGGAATGGGTCGCAGCACCCGCACCACGCCGGACAGCAGGCCGTCCAGCAGCGGCACCGCCCCACAGAGCAGTCCCAGCAGCGTGCCCAGCACGGAACCCGCCAGCAGCCCGGTCAGGTAATGGGTCAGGCTGTCGCGTATGGCCTGGGTCCAGGCGCCGCTGCGTACTTCCTCCAGCCAGGCCGGCCCAAGACTGGTGGGGGCAGGCAGCAGGCCGGACGGCACCCATCCCAGCCGGATGGAGGCTTCCCACACGCCAAACAGGACCACAAGGCCAGCCGCCCCCAGAATTGGACGCAGCAGGACAGGACGCGGCGTGATCATGGAGCAATCTGCCTGTAGGTTTCCAGATCAAACAGCGCGCCCACCGGCTCCGCCTTGCGCAGCAGGCCGGTCTGGAGTTCGAAATCCTGTAGCTGGCCCACCGCATCCACAATCCGCGCGGGGTCGGACACGAACCCCGAAGCGGAAGCCTTCAGCGCCTCGACAATGATATCCTTGGGCAGCATGCCACCGCCCAGCGCCTGCTGCACGTAGGGTTCGGCCTGTTCCGGGTCCGTTGCCAGCAGGTGCGTTGCCCTGACGAAGCCGCTTACGAACGCGTTTTTCCATGCGGCGCGGTCAGGCGCATCCTCATTAAGGATGGCAAGGACCGAGCCGGGCTGGCCGGGCATGAGGTCATGGCCGGATGCCAGGACCCGCATGCCGGGCATCCGGTGGCGGATGATGGTCAGCGCGGGCTCACGCAGGATGGCGGCATCCACCGCACCTGCCAGGAACGCCTGCTGGGCGGCATCGATATCAATGCCGACAATATCCGCCACCTGATCCGGCTCCAGCCCGTTGCGCGCCTTCAGCCAGTAGCGCAGCAGGGTATCGGGCACCGAACCCATGGGCTGGGCCGCGATCTTGGGCCTGTGGCCCGCCCTGGCGGCAAAATCGGCAAAGCGCTGGCGGAGCGCATCGGGGGCCAGCGGGACCGGCTGCTCGGGCAGGTCCACCGCCAGTGCCCCGCGCGATACGATCTCCAGTTCCTCGGTCGCCGCACTGGCCACCACCTTTACATCCGCGCCATGGGCACGCGCCTGCAGCAGCGGCAGGACACCCGCCACATAGGCATCGATCTTGCCCGACATCAGTGCCTGTATGGCCTGTGGCCCGGACTGGAAGCGGACAAGCTGCATGTCGATCCCGGCATCCCGTGTCCAGTTCTTGCCCTGCATGACAAAAAGCGGAGCGGAACCGATAACCGGAATGTAGCCAACACGAACCGTAGCCGCCTGGGCACCCGCGCACAGGCCAAGCACGGCCGTCAGGACATGAACGCTACGGCGTATCACACGCCGGAAAAGGGATACTGTCATGGCTAAAGCCCTGTCTGCTACGCGGAAGGAATGAACCGATTAATACACTATCGAAAATATATGTAAGCCCGTCTGGATGGCTATATAACGATAAAATAATGTTGGATTGCAAAAAACCACAAAAAAACCCGGCCTGAGCCGGGTTTTTCGGAAGCAACCGGCCTGCCTCAGGCAGCCAGGTTTTCTTCATGATTGGCTTCCGGGCGCGGACCGCTGTCCTGACCCTTGGCCGACACATCGCGGTCAACCAGTTCGATCACGGCCATATCGGCCGCATCGCCATGGCGCATGCCCGCACGCAGCACGCGGGTGTAGCCACCCTGGCGCGTCTTGTAGCGGTCAGCCACCGTGGCGAACAGCTTGGACACGATCTTGTCGTCACGCAGCTGGGCGAAAGCCTGACGGCGGGCGTGCAGGTCACCCCGCTTGCCAAGGGTGATCAGCTTTTCCACCACCGGGCGCAGTTCCTTCGCCTTGGGCAGTGTGGTGGTGATCTGTTCGTGCTTGATCAGGGCGACTGCCATGTTGCGAAACATGGCCAGTCGATGGGACGAGGTAACGCCGAGCTTACGGCCGGCAACACCGTGACGCATGATGTAATTTCCTGTTTTATCCGGTTCGGAGGATCAGAACGGCTCGTCGAGCCTCTTTGCCAGATCTTCGATATTTTCCGGCGGCCAGGCCGGTACGTTCATACCCAGTGAAAGCCCCATGGCGGTCAGGACTTCCTTGATCTCGTTGAGCGACTTGCGGCCGAAATTCGGCGTGCGCAGCATCTCCTGCTCGGTCTTCTGCACCAGATCACCGATATAGACGATGTTGTCGTTCTTCAGGCAGTTGGCGCTACGCACCGACAGTTCCAGTTCGTCAACCTTGCGCAGCAGGTTGCGGTTGAACGGCAGGTCATCCTGCGGCTCTTCCGTGCGCACCGTGCGCGGCTCATCAAAGTTGATGAACAGCTGGAGCTGGTCCTGCAGGATACGCGCGGCCAGCGCCACGGCATCTTCAGGCGTCACGGCGCCGTTCGTCTCGACCGTCAGCAGCAGGCGGTCATAGTCGGTGACCTGACCCACGCGGGTCTGCTCCACCTTGTAGGACACCCGACGGACGGGGGAGTAGATGGCATCAACCGGGATCAGGCCAATGGGTGCGTCTTCCGGGCGGTTGGCCGCCGCGGGAACATACCCCTTGCCCATGTTCACGGTGAACTCCATGCCGAACTTCACCCCTTCATCAAGTGTGCAGATGACCAGGTCGGGGTTCATGACTTCAATGTCATGCCCGGTCTGGATCTGTCCGGCACGCACTTCGCCAGGCCCCGTGGCCGTCAGCACCATGCGCTTGGGGCCTTCGCCATGCATCCGCAGTGCGAGCTGCTTGATGTTGAGCACGATGTCGGTCACGTCTTCACGAACACCCGCCACCGACGAGAATTCATGCAGCACGCCGTCAATCTGGATTGCCGTAACCGCAGCCCCCTGCAGGGACGACAGCAGAACCCGACGGATCGCATTGCCCAGCGTCATGCCGAAGCCGCGTTCCAGCGGCTCGGCTACGACGGTTGCAATGCGCGAAGGTTCCGCCCCCGGTTCGACTTCCAGCTTTTCCGGCTTGATCAGGGATTGCCAGTTTTTCTGGAGGACCAAGGTAATGGCCTTTCAAGACTGATCTGCCGCCTGTTGGTGCGGCAGATGGTACCCCACAGGGAGGTACCGGAATGACAATCTTCCCCCGCATGCGGGGGAATACGACTAACGCAGGGCGCCGATCAGACGCGACGGCGCTTGCGCGGGCGGCAGCCGTTATGCGGCACCGGCGTCATGTCGCGGATGGCCGTGATCGAGAAACCGACAGCCTGCAGGGCACGCAGTGCGCTCTCACGCCCCGACCCGGGACCGGAAACCTCGATTTCCAGCGTCTCCATGCCGTGCTCGCGCGCCTTGCGGCCCGCATCCTCGGCGGCAACCTGGGCTGCGTACGGGGTGGATTTGCGCGACCCCTTGAAACCCTGGGCACCAGCGGAAGACCAGGCAATCGCGTTGCCCTGGGCGTCGGAAATGGTGATCATGGTGTTGTTGAAGGTGGACAGCACATGCGCCACACCGGAAATGATGTTTTTCCGCTCTTTCTTGCGAATACGCGGAGCCGCAGCTTTCGCCATAGTTTTCTCGATCCTGTCAGTTCAAACGGGCACGGAGCGCATAAGGCACGCCCCGTGCATTCATACCGGGCAATCCGCTGATTAGCGGGTCGCCTTCTTCTTGCCCGCAATAGCCACGGCCTTACCCTTGCGGGTACGGGCGTTGGTATGAGTCCGCTGACCATGGACAGGCAGCCCACGCCGGTGGCGCAGGCCACGGTAGCAGCCAAGGTCCATCAGACGCTTGATGTTCATCGCCACTTCACGGCGAAGATCACCTTCCACGCGGTAGTTGCTGTCGATCAGTTCACGGATCTTGCCGATCTCGTCGTCCGACAGCTCGTTCACGCGCCGCTCAGCCGGGATTTCCAGCTGGTCGCAGATCGCCTGGGCCTTCGTCGCCCCGATACCATAGATATAACGCAGGGCAATTGTGACCCGCTTGTTAGTTGGGATGTTCACGCCGGCAATACGTGCCACGCCACTTACTCCTCGTCCGCCCTGTTCGGGGCACTACATTTAGGCAGGGCTGCTTCACACCACCTGCCCGACTGGCAGGAGCGCCGTGAACATACCGGTCCGACCGGCCAACCCCAGCATCATTCATTCAGGCCGCCTGCGCCGGACCATCGGGCCGACTCAAGCGACATTCATACCTTGAGGGCGCGCAATATACTGCTGCCCCCCCATGAGTCAATTATTTTGCATCACTTTTTCGTGATGCGGTCGATGACAGCAAAGACTTCCTGCGTCACCGCATCGATATCAGCCATGCCGTCAATCCGGTACAGCCGCTTCTCCTCCTCATAATAAGGCAGGATCGGGGCCGTCAGTTCCCGGTAGGTTTTCAGTCGGGCCGCCACGGTTTCGCGCCGGTCGTCCTCGCGGCGGATGAACTCATGTCCACCACATACGTCGCATGTGCCCGCGACCTTCGGCCGCTTGAACACATCATTATAGCCTGCCCCGCACCTGGCACAGGTATAACGACCCGCAATCCGGTCGGCCAGGGCATCCTCATCCACGTCCAGCAGCAGCACGGCATCAATGTGCTGCCCACTGCGTGCCAGCATCGTATCCAGCGCCTCGGCCTGCGCGCGGGTGCGTGGAAAACCATCAAGGATAAAGCCCTTGGCGCAGTCCGGCTGGCGGATACGCTTTTCGATCATGGCGATGATCAGATCATCGGGCACGAGCCTGCCTTCGGCCATGATGGTCTTGACCTGCTGCCCAAGCGGGCTGTCCGCCGCGACTTCGGCGCGCAGCATGTCCCCGGTCGAGATCTGCGCAATTCCATACCGCTCTTCCAGCCGTTTCGACTGCGTGCCTTTGCCGGCACCTGGCGGTCCAAGAAAAATGATGTTCAACGCACCCTGCCCTTTCTGCCCCGTCCCCGGCGCATGAGTCCCTGATACTGGTGCGCCACCAGATGCGACTGCACCTGTGTCACCGTATCGATCGTCACCGTCACGATAATGATCAGACTCGTGCCACCGAAATAGAAAGGCACGTTGTAATGGCTGATCAGGATCTGCGGCAACAGGCAGACGGCAACAAGATAGAGCGCACCGATCGTTGTGATGCGGGTCAGGATACGGTCAAAGAACGCAGCCGTATTCGCCCCGGGGCGGATACCCGGCACGAACCCGCCCTGCTTGCGCAGGTTCTCGGCCGTTTCCTGCGGGTTGAACGTCACCGCCGCATAGAAATACGAGAAGAACACGATCATCGCCGCATAGAACAGCATGTACAGCGGCTGCCCCTGCCCCAGTTCCTGCCCCAGGAAGGAGAGCCATCCCGGCATGGAACTGTTATTGACGAATCCCGCGATCGTGACCGGAATCAGCAGCACGGACGAGGCAAAGATCGGCGGGATGGACCCTGCGGTATTCACCTTCAGCGGCATATGGGTGGAGTCCCCACCGAACATGCGCTGGCCAACCTGCCGCTTGGGGTACTGGATGACGACCCTGCGCTGCGCCAGTTCCATAAATACGATGAACGCGATGGTGATCGCCGCCAGCACCAGGAAAACCAGCACGAAGAACGGGGACAGCGCGCCGGTGTAGCCAAGCTGGAACAGGCTTGCCAGGGCATTGGGCAGGTTCGCCACGATACCGGCAAAGATGATCAGCGAGATCCCGTTGCCAACCCCCCGTGACGTGATCTGTTCCCCCAGCCACATCAGGAACATGGTCCCCCCCACAAGGGTCAGGACGCAGGACACGATGAAGAACATCCCCGGCGATACCACCGCCGAGCCCGCCTCGGTATGCATGTTCTCCAGCCCGATGGCGATGCCGTAGGCCTGAAACAGGGCGATCACGACCGTAAGATAGCGGGTATATTCGTTCAGCTTGCGCCGTCCGCCCTCGCCTTCCTTCTTCAGGGCCTCAAGGGAGGGAATCGCTGCTGACATCAGCTGTACAATGATCGAGGCGCTGATATAGGGCATGATATTGAGTGCGAACACGGTCATGCGCCCCAGCGCCCCGCCCGTGAACATGTCGAACATACCCAGGATACCGCCCTGATGCCGGGCCAGAAGCTGCCCCATCACCGTCGCGTCGACGCCTGGAACGGGGATATAGGTGCCAATCCGGTAAACGATCAGCGCACCCAGGGTGAACCAGATACGCTTCTTCAGTTCCGTCGCGTTGGCAAAGGAACTGAAATTCAAATTGGCAGCCAACTGTTCGGCCGCGGAGGCCATGCGCCCATCCTTTCACAAGAACAGCGCCACCGCTGGAGGCGGGACGCTGTCATGATAAAAAAAACCGCAGAAAGTAATAAAGCGATGCGCCCGCCGAGTGCAAGCAGCATCGCTTTTATCATGCTTCGGGTACAGAACGTGCCTGTAACCCGAACCGGTCATTCCGCGGCAGGAGCCTGCTGCTTCTGCGCCTTGACCTGCACCTTGCCACCGGCCTTCTCGACCGCCGCAATGGCGCAGGCCGAAGCCCCCGCCACCTCAATGGTCACCGCGTGGTTCAGTTCACCGTCACCCAGCAGGCGGATACCGGCAAAACGGCCAGAACCGATCAGGCCAGCCTTGGTCAGCACTTCTTCCGTCACGACAGCCTTGGCATCAACCTTGCCTGCCGCGATGGCCTTGTCCAGCGTGCCCAGGTTCACCACCGCATAGTCCTTGCGGAAGATGTTCTTGAAGCCGCGCTTGGGCAGACGACGGTAGATGGGCAGCTGGCCACCCTCAAACCCGTTCAACGACACGCCGGAACGTGCCTTCTGGCCCTTGACACCTTTGCCGGATGTCTTGCCCTTGCCGGAGCCGATACCGCGACCAAGGCGTTTCTTGCGATAACGCGCGCCCTCGTTGTCACGAAGTTCGTTCAGGTTCATCTCAATCCTCCACCTTGATCAGGTGGGACACCTTGCGGATCATGCCACGAACGGAAGGGGTATCCTCCAGTTCGCGGGTCCGACCGATCTTGTTCAGGCCAAGACCGACCAGCGTCGCCTGCTGGCCCGGCTTCTGCCCGTTACCGGAATGTAGCTGGGTAACGCGAATGGTTGCCTTGGTATCAGACATCGGCCGCAGCCTCCGTCGCTACCGCAGCCTCGCGGCGCCCCAGGATATCCGAAACCTTCTTGCCACGACGGTTGGCCACCGAACGCGGGCTGGCGCAACGCTCCAGCGCGGCGAACGTCGCCTTGACCATGTTGTGCGGGTTCCGGGTTCCAAGCGACTTGGCCACCACGTCATTGATGCCCAGGCTTTCGAACACGGCGCGCATCGGACCACCGGCAATGATGCCCGTGCCTGCATCAGCAGAGCGCAGGACCACCTTGCCCGCCCCGAAGTGACCGGCCACATCGTGATGCAGCGTACGGCCTTCCTTCATCGGAACGCGGATCATGGTGCGCTTGGCGCGGTCGGTCGCCTTGCGGATCGCCTCGGGAACTTCACGGGCCTTGCCCGCGCCGAACCCTACGCGCCCCTTCTGGTCACCAACCACAACCAGTGCCGCGAATGCAAAGCGGCGACCGCCCTTTACAACCTTGGCAACACGATTGATCGTAACCAGCTTGTCGACCAGATCATCGCCTTCGCGGTCGCGATCGCGACCACCCCGGCCGCCTTCTCTCGGTTCACGTGCCATTATGCGTGACCCTTTCGTCAGAACGAGAGACCGCCCTCACGGGCAGCCTCCGCCAGGGCCTTGATACGCCCATGATAGAGATACGCGCCGCGGTCGAAAACGACCTTCGACACACCTGCAGCCACCGCGCGTTCCGCCAGAAGCTTGCCAACCGCACCCGCCGCCGTGACGTCCGTGCCGCCCTTGAGGGCGGAACGCAGGTCCTTTTCCAGGGAGGACGCAGCGGCCAGCGTACGGCCGACCGCATCGTCGATAACCTGCGCGTAGATGTTCTTGCCTGAACGGAACACCGACAGACGCGGACGGCCACCGCTCTTGCGGCGAAGCTGGAAACGGAGACGCTGACGCCGCCGTTCCCGCAGATCCTTCTGCGTGCTCATTATTTCTTCTTGCCTTCCTTGCGACGGATGGTTTCCGTTTCATAACGGACACCCTTGCCCTTATAGGGCTCGGGCTTGCGGAAGCTGCGGATATCCAGAGCCACCTGACCAACCCGCTGCTTGTCGATACCTTCGACGGTCACGGCTGTCGGCCGCGGGGTCGTGATCTTGATTCCCTCGGGGATCGCATAGACGATGTCATGCGAATAACCGAGGTTCATGACCAGGTTCTTGCCCTGCACCGCAGCGCGGTAACCCGTTCCGGAGATTTCCAGCGTCTTGGAAAACCCTTCGGACACGCCCTTGACCATACCCGCGATCAGAGAACGCGTGGTTCCCCACATCATGCGGGCCTGGGCCTGCGTCGTATCGACCGGCTTGACCGCGACCTTGCCGTCCGCAACATCGACCGCGACATGGCTGGACAGTGGCAGCTTGAGTTCACCCAGCTTGCCCTTTGCCGTCAGCACGCCATCAGCAATGGAAACCTGAACGCCCGACGGAACCTCGACGGGATATTTGCCCACTCGCGACATTTATCCCTCCTCAGAACACACGGCAGAGGACTTCACCGCCAACATTGGCAGCGCGGGCCTCCGCATCGGACAGAACACCGCGGGGGGTCGACAGGATCGACACACCCAGCCCGGCATAGACACGCGGCAGTTCCTTGATCTTGGAATAGACGCGGCGGCCCGGCTTGGACACACGGTGGATTTCCTTGATGACCGGCTCACCATCGAGATATTTCAGCTCGATGCGCAGCTGGGCCACACCTTTGCGCAGTTCCTCACGGGAGAAACCACGGATATATCCCTCGCGGCGCAGGGCCTCGAGAACACTGGCGCGCAGCTTGGAAGCCGGCGCCACGCAGGCAGCATGCCGTGCACGCTGCGCGTTGCGGATCCGGGTGAGCAGATCACCCAAAGGATCAGAAAGTGACATCGTTCCCTGCCCTTACCAGCTCGATTTGACCATACCCGGGATCTGGCCATTGGAGGCCAGGTCGCGCAGGGCGATACGGCAGAGTTCGAACTTTCTGTAATTGGCGCGGGGACGCCCCGTCAGCTTGCAGCGCAGACGCACGCGCACGCGCGAACCATTGCGAGGAAGTTCAGCAAGCTTGAGCGATGCATCGAAGCGATCCTCAACCGGCAGAGACCGGTCCATGATGATGTTCTTCAATGCAGTCCGCTTAGCCCGGTCCCGGGTTGCCATGCGCTCGCGCTTGACATTCCGGTTAACGGCGGAAATTTTGGCCATGCCTTGTTTTACCCTCCGGAACCTGTTGGGCCAGTCCCAACGGTTTTCCAAACAACGTGTGTATTAGGTCTTCTGGACTTCAGACGGAAGCCCTTTCTCTACATTTTATGCAGAGAAGGGCAGATCGAACGCCTTGAGCAGAGCCTTTGCTTCCGCATCCGTCTTCGCGGTGGTCACGAAGATGATGTCCATGCCGCGGATCTCGTCGACCTTGTCGTACTCGATTTCCGGGAAGACGATCTGTTCCTTCAGGCCCATCGCGAAGTTGCCACGACCATCGAAACCCTTGTTCGCCGGCAGCCCACGGAAATCGCGCACGCGCGGCAGGGCGATCGTCACCAGGCGGTCAAGGAACTCGAACATCTGCGCGCGACGCAGCGTCACCTTGCAGCCAATGGGCAGACCCTCACGGATCTTGAAGCCCGCGATCGCCTTCTTGGCAACCGTCTTGACGGGCTTCTGACCTGCAATAAGGGTCATTTCCTTAAGCGCCGCATCCAGCTTCTTCTGGTCGCCAGCCGCTTCGCCCACGCCCATGTTCAGCACGATCTTCTCGAGACGCGGAACCTGCATCTCGTTCTTGTAGCCAAACTGCTCGCGCATCTTCGCACGCAGCTCCGTCTGGTAACGCTGCTGCATGCGCGGCATCGGACGGGCTTCTTTCACTTCAGACATACCCGCCTCCTCAGCCTTCGATAACTTCGCCGGTCGCCTTGGCGACACGAACCTTGCGACCATCTTCCAGAACGCGGAAGCCGACCTTCGTCGGGTCACCGCTCTTGGGATCGATCAGCTTCAGGTTGGACAGATGAACGGGCATTTCCTTCTGGATGATGCCACCCTGCTCACCCATGCGGGAGGGACGGGTATGGCGCTTGGCAATCGCCACGCCACGCACCACAGCCTTGTTTGCCGCCGGCAGGACTGTCACGACCTCGCCACGGGTTCCCTTGGAACCACCGGTGATGACCAGGACCTGGTCACCCTTCTTGATACGAGCAGCCATTACAGCACCTCCGGTGCCAGCGAGATGATCTTCATGAACTTGCGCGCACGCAGCTCACGCACGACCGGGCCAAAGATACGGGTGCCGATCGGTTCCTGCTGCTTGTTGATCAGCACGGCCGCATTGCGGTCAAACCGGATGGCGCTGCCGTCGGCGCGACGCACCGGGTAGGACGTACGGACGATCACCGCCTGGTGAACATCGCCCTTCTTGACCTTACCGCGGGGAATGGCTTCCTTGACGGACACGACAATCACGTCGCCGACCGAGGCAGTCTTCCGCTTGGAACCGCCCAGTACCTTGATGCACTGCACCTGACGGGCGCCGGAATTGTCGGCGACGTCAAGGTTGGTCTCGGGATGGATCATGGTCTATGCCCTTCTTTACGCCTGCGTACCGGACGTGGCACCGGCGGCGGCCGCGAGCGGCTGGCCATTCCGGACCACGACGGTCCAGGTCTTGCGACGGGAAATCGGCTTGCATTCCTCAATGCGCACCGTGTCGCCCACCTTGCATTCATTCAAGCCGTCATGCGCCGCATACTTCTTGGAGCGACGAATGAACTTCTTATACAGCGGATGGATAATGCGACGATCGACAAGAACCGTTACGGTCTTGTCCATCTTGTCGCTTGTTACCCGCCCGGTCAGGACGCGCCTTGGCATCGCCCGTCTCCCTTCAGGACTTTACTGCCGGCGCGTGGCCAGCTGAACTCTTCTTCACAACCTGGGTTGCAATCGTCTTCACACGCGCGATGTCACGACGGACCTCACGCATGCGGGACTGACCCTCGGTCTGGCCGGTCGCATGCTGGAACCGAAGATTGAACTGCTCGCGCTTCAGATCAACGAGAAGCGCATCCAGTTCCTCAACAGTCTTGGCACGCAGATCGGCCGGCTTTGTTGCCTTTGCCATCTCACGCCTCTCCGATACGGGTCACGAACTTGGTCTTGATCGGCAGCTTGGCCGCACCCAGAGCCAGCGCTTCACGCGCGACTTCAGGCGGCACGCCTTCGATCTCGAACAGGATACGACCCGGCTTCACACGAGCCACCCAATATTCGGGCGACCCCTTGCCGGACCCCATACGCACTTCTGCGGGCTTTGTCGAGACCGGAAGATCAGGGAAAATCCGAATCCACACACGACCGGCACGTTTCATGGCACGGGTAATGGCACGACGGGCGGCTTCGATCTGGCGGGCCGTGATCCGTTCAGGCTGGAGAGCCTTCAGGCCGAAAGCCCCGAAATTCAGGGTTGTGCCACCCTTGGCCAGCCCATGAATGCGGCCCTTGTGGGCCTTGCGGTACTTTGTCCGCTTGGGAGAAAGCATTTTCTAAATCCTCACGCGCCGCCTGGCGCATCTGGGTCCATTTGACCGCGCAGCTTAGCGCTGCGGGGCCTGTTCGGCGGCGCGACGGTCCTGCGCCAGCGGATCATGAGCAAGAATCTCGCCCTTGAAGATCCAGACCTTCACACCACAGGTGCCATAGGTCGTCTTGGCGGTCGCCACACCATAGTCGATGTCCGCACGCAGCGTATGCAGCGGCACGCGGCCTTCACGGTACCATTCGATACGCGCGATTTCCGCACCGCCCAGACGACCCGAGCAGTTGATCCGGATACCCTGCGCGCCCAGGCGCATGGCCGACTGCACGGCACGCTTCATGGCACGACGGAAGGCCACGCGACGCTCAAGCTGCTGGGCGATGTTTTCGGCCACCAGGGTCGCATCGATTTCCGGCTTGCGGATCTCGACGATGTTCAGCGCCACATCGGTCTTGGCCATACGGGCCAGGTCCTTGCGCAGCACATCAATGTCCTGGCCCTTCTTGCCGATCACGACACCCGGACGGGCCGCGTAGATGGTCACGCGCGGCTTCTTGGCCGGGCGTTCGATCACCACGCGGGATACACCCGCACCAGACAGCTTGCGGCGCAGGTAGGCGCGCAGCTTCAGGTCATCATGCAGCAGGCGCGCATAATCGGCATCGGCGTACCAG
The DNA here is from genome assembly GCF_003207855.1 of Komagataeibacter rhaeticus. GTDB lineage: Bacteria > Pseudomonadota > Alphaproteobacteria > Acetobacterales > Acetobacteraceae > Komagataeibacter > Komagataeibacter rhaeticus. The sequence goes on from NZ_NKTZ01000002.1 coordinate 248,386, forward strand.
CGGCTGTCCCATGTCCGGTTAATACCGAGCCGCAGCCCGATCGGATTAACTTTATGTCCCATGGATCAGGCCGCCTTCTTTTCGGTTTCAGCTTCGGGCTTCTTTTCGGCCACGACGATGGTCAGGTGGCTGAAGAACTTCTCGATGCGGGCCGAACGGCCACGACCACGCGCGTGGAAACGACGCATCACGATCGACTTGCCCACCTCTGCACGGGCAACGACCAGCTGGTCAACGTCCAGCTGATGGTTGTTCTCGGCATTGGCGATCGCACTCTCCAGGGTCTTCTTGACCTGCTGGGCGATGCGACGCTTGGAGAATGTGAGAGTGGCGATCGCCTGCGCGGCCGGCTTGTTGCGGATCAGGCCCGCAACAAGGTTCAGCTTGCGCGGGCTGATGCGGATGTTCCGCGTCAGCGCCTGCGCCTCGGTTTCCGCGAGCGTGCGCGGATGCTTAGGCTTGCTCATGTTCAGCCCCGCTTCGCTTTCTTGTCCGAAGAATGACCCGTGAAGGTACGGGTCGGTGAAAACTCACCGAACTTGTGCCCCACCATGTTCTCGGAAACCTGCACGGGCAGGAACTTGTGCCCGTTATAGACGCCGAACGTCAGTCCGACGAACTGCGGCAGGATGGTGGATCGACGCGACCAGATCTTGATCACTTCGTTACGGCCCGACGCGCGCGATGCATCGGCTTTGTTCAGCAGATACCCGTCCACGAACGGGCCCTTCCAGACGGAACGTGCCATCTTAAATGCCCCTTACTTGCCGGTCTTCCGGCGACGGATGATCAGACTGTCCGTACGCTTGTTGACCCTGGTCTTGTAACCCTTAGTCGGCTTGCCCCATGGCGTAACCGGATGACGCCCACCCGAAGTGCGTCCTTCACCACCACCATGCGGATGGTCAACCGGGTTCATGACAACACCACGGTTGTGCGGGCGGCGGCCCAGCCAGCGGTTGCGGCCGGCCTTGCCCAGGTGCTGGTTCATGTTGTCCGGGTTGGACACGGCGCCGATGGTCGCCATGCATTCCGCGCGGACAACACGCAGTTCACCGGACTGCAGCTTGATCTGGGCATAGCCCACATCCTTGCCGACCAGCTGGGCATAGGTGCCGGCCGAACGGGCGATCTTGCCACCGCCACCGGCCTTCAGCTCGATGTTGTGGATGATCGTGCCCACCGGAATCGCAGCCAGCGGCATCGCGTTGCCCGGCTTGATGTCGGCGCGCGCGCCAGCAACAACCTGGTCACCCGCCTTCAGACGCTGCGGCGCGATGATGTAGGCCAGTTCGCCATCCTCGTACTTGACAAGGGCGATGAATGCCGTGCGGTTCGGGTCATATTCCAGGCGTTCCACCGTGCCGACCACATCGAACTTGCGACGCTTGAAATCGACATAACGGTAGGACTGCTTGTGTCCGCCACCGATAAAACGCGAGGTGGTGCGACCGTGGTTGTTACGGCCGCCGCTCTTGTTCTTCCCCTCGGTCAGGCCCTTGACGGGCTTGCCTTTCCACAGCTCCTTGCGGTCGATCAGAACCGTTCCGCGCAGGCTGGGGGTAACTGGATTAAAGTGCTTCAATGCCATTTCTTGTCACCCCGCGTCAGACCAGCTTCGCGGTCAGGTCGATGGACTGACCTTCAGCAAGCTGGACAAACGCCTTCTTCACATCCGAACGCTGGCCGGGACGTCCCTTGAAGCGCTTGGCCTTACCCTTCTGGATGAGCGTGTTCACACCCAGAACCTTCACACCAAACAGCGTCTCGACCGCTACCTTGATCTCCGGCTTCGTGGCGCTGATCGCGACCTTGAAACCGACCTGATTCTTCTCGGACAGGGCCGTCGCCTTTTCCGTGATCAGGGGGGAGCGGATGATGTCATACATCGCTTCCCGGGACATGCGTTCCGCCTTCTTGCGGATTGCCAGGATATTGGTCATGCCAGACGCTCCTTCAGACCCTCAACGCCTGCGCGGGTGATGGCCAGCACATCGTGGTTCAGGATGTCATAGACATTCGCACCGATGGTCGGGAGAATGTCGATTTTCGGCAGGTTGCGCGCGGCACGGCCGAAGTTTTCCTCCACGGCGGCATCCACGATCAGTGCGGATGTCCAGCCCAGGACCTTCAGCTTCTTGGCCAGTTCCGCGGACTTGCCCGAGGCGGTCGCCGCATCCAGCACCACCAGCTTGCCCTCGGCCGCCTTCTGCGACAGCGCGAAAATCAGGCCCAGGCGACGCACCTTCTTGGGCAGGTCATAGCCATGGTCGCGCACGACCGGACCATGGACCACACCACCCGTGCGGTACTGCGGCGAACGCAGCGAACCCTGACGGGCGCTGCCGGTGCCTTTCTGGCGGTACGGCTTCTTGGTCGTGCCGGAGATTTCTCCCATGCCCTTGACCTTGTGCGTACCAGCGCGGCGCTTTGCAAGCTGCCAGTGCACCACACGCGCCAGAATGTCCGGACGCGGCGTTGCGGCGAAAATCTCGTCGGGAAGGCTGGCGGTACCTGCGCTTCCGTTATCGAGGGTTTTGATCTCGTAATCCATTGCCCTCTATCCTCAGCCCGCAGCCTCAACCAGGGCCGCCGGATACGGCGCCTCGGCATGACGGGCCTTCTTGATCGCATCACGAACCAGAACCGTCTCATTCTTTCCGCCCGGCACGGAGCCGCGGATCATGATGAGGTTCTTTTCGGCGTCGACAGCCGCAATCTCCAGGTTCAGCGTGGTCACACGCTCGGAACCGAGATGGCCAGCCATCTTCTTGTTCTTGAAAACCTTGCCCGGATCCTGGCGGTTACCCGTGGAACCGTGCGAACGGTGACTGATCGAGACACCGTGGGTGGCTTCGAGACCGGCAAAGTTCCAGCGCTTCATCGCGCCGGCAAAACCCTTACCCTTGCTGGTGCCGGTAACGTCCACCTTCTGCCCCGCCACGAAATGGGCGGCGGACAGAGAAGCCCCGACTTCCAGGACGGCATCATCCGCAACGCGGAATTCAGCCAGCTTCTTCTTGGGCTCGACCTTGGCCTTGGCAAAATGGCCGCGGTTCGGCTTCGACACATTTTTGACCTTGGCCTTGCCCGCGCCGAGCTGAACGGCCGTATAGCCATCCCGTTCGGTTGTACGGACATCAACCACCTGCAGATCATCCACCTGCAGGACAGTCACCGGCACATGTGTGCCGTCTTCCTTGAACAGCCGGGTCATACCCAGCTTCTTTGCGATCAATCCGGTGCGCATCGTCTGGACCTTAGAGTTTAATCTCGACATCCACGCCAGCGGCGAGGTCGAGTTTCATGAGAGCGTCCACGGTCTGCGGGGTCGGCTCGACAATATCGAGCAGCCGGCGATGGGTCCGAATTTCGAACTGCTCGCGGCTTTTCTTATCCACGTGGGGGGAGCGGTTTACGGTAAACCGTTCAATATGCGTCGGCAGCGGGATAGGACCCCGAACCCGCGCACCCGTACGCTTCGCCGTATTGACGATCTCCTTCGTGCTGTTGTCTAGCACCCGATGATCGTACGCCTTCAGGCGAATGCGGATGTTCTGGTTGTCCATCTTTCTGTTTCAGTCCAACTTTACCTGATTCGGGGGAACCCGATCCGCAATGGAAACCCGGCCGGATTGCTCCGACCGGGATGCCACAGTTCAGTTACTGTCCAATCACGCGGTGATGGAAGCAACAACACCTGCACCAACGGTGCGGCCACCTTCGCGGATAGCGAAGCGCAGGCCTTCGTCCATGGCGATCGGAGCAATCAGCTCCACATCCATGGCGACGTTATCGCCAGGCATGACCATTTCCGTGCCTTCGGGCAGGTGAACGACGCCGGTAACGTCGGTCGTGCGGAAATAGAACTGCGGACGATAGTTAGTGAAGAACGGCGTGTGACGGCCACCCTCTTCCTTCGTCAGGATGTAGGCTTCCGCCTTGAACTTGGTGTGCGGGGTGATGGAACCCGGCTTTGCCAGCACCTGGCCACGCTCGACGTCTTCACGCTTCGTGCCACGCAGCAGCGCGCCGATGTTGTCGCCCGCTTCACCGCGGTCAAGCAGCTTGCGGAACATTTCCACGCCGGTCACGGTCGTCTTCTGCGTCGGACGCAGGCCAACGATCTCGATTTCGTCGCCAACGTTCACGGCGCCACGCTCGACACGGCCCGTCACCACGGTGCCACGGCCCGAGATGGAGAACACGTCTTCGATCGGCATCAGGAACGGACGGTCGATCGGACGCTCCGGCTGCGGGATGTATTCGTCAACGGCGTTCATCAGGTCCAGGACGCGGTTTTCACCGACTTCCGGGTCACCATCTTCCAGCGTCACCAGGGCGGAACCCTTGATGATGGGGATATCGTCGCCGGGGAACTGGTAAGCGGAGAGCAGCTCGCGCACTTCCATCTCGACGAGTTCCAGCAGTTCCGGATCGTCAACCTGATCAACCTTGTTCAGGAACACGACCAGTGCCGGCACGCCAACCTGACGGGCAAGCAGGATGTGCTCGCGGGTCTGGGGCATCGGGCCGTCAGCAGCGGACACCACCAGGATCGCGCCGTCCATCTGCGCGGCACCGGTGATCATGTTCTTCACGTAGTCGGCGTGGCCGGGGCAGTCGACGTGTGCGTAGTGACGCTTGGCGGTCTCATACTCGACATGGGCGGTCGAGATGGTGATGCCACGGGCGCGCTCTTCCGGCGCGGCGTCGATCATGTCGTATGCCTTGAATTCGGCACCACCGGACTTCGCCAGCGTCTTGGTGATAGCAGCGGTCAGCGAGGTCTTGCCGTGATCGACGTGACCAATCGTGCCGATGTTGCAGTGCGGCTTATTCCGCTCAAATTTAGCCTTTGCCATCGTTTTCTCCGTTAACTCGGCCTCGTGCCGAGAGTCGGGTTGGAAAGTTCCGTTTCGGAAGCCGGGCCGGTAGATAAACCGGCCTGACCGCCTTTACCAGCGGTAATGACTGAATGCCTTGTTGGCTTCTGCCATGCGGTGCGTGTCCTCGCGCTTCTTGACCGCGGCGCCACGATTGTTGACGGCATCAAGAAGTTCGTTCGACAGGCGGTCCTGCATGGTGTTCTCGCCCCGCTTGCGCGACGCGTCGATCAGCCAGCGGATGGCCAGCGCCTGACGGCGCTCGGCCCGGACTTCGACCGGAACCTGGTAGGTCGCACCACCAACACGGCGGGAACGCACCTCGACAGCCGGCTTCACGTTATCCAGCGCACTGTGGAACATGACCACGGGGTCCGCAGCTGCACCACCACGGCGACGCAGCACCTCAAGGGCGCCATAGACGATCCCTTCGGCTGTGGACTTCTTGCCGTCGTACATCAGGGCGTTCATGAAACGCGTAATGACGACATCACCAAATTTCGGATCGGGAAGAATCTCGCGCTTTACTGCGCGATGACGGCGACTCATGCCTCGTTATTCCTTTTACTTAGGACGCTTCGCGCCATAGAGCGAGCGACGCTGACGACGCTTGGCGATACCCTGGGTGTCCAGAACGCCGCGCAGGATGTGATAACGCACGCCAGGAAGATCCTTAACGCGACCACCACGGATCAGGACAACGCTATGTTCCTGGAGGTTATGCCCCTCACCCGGAATATAGCTCACAACCTCATACCCGTTGGTCAGGCGAACTTTTGCCACCTTACGCAGAGCCGAGTTCGGCTTCTTCGGTGTGGTTGTATAAACACGGGTACAAACGCCACGCTTCTGCGGACAGCCCTGCAGTGCAGGGACCTTGTTGCGTTTGGCTGCGGGCTCGCGACCTTTCGCGATCAACTGGTTGATGGTCGGCATACGCCTTTCCCGATCCTTACAAAATTCGGCCGGCCAGCCTCATATCGGACTGCCGACTGTCGTTCACAACAAAACCCCAACGGATGACAACCATCCGTTCGGGCATCATATTTACATCCGGCCTGGGCAGCCCGATTCCCGGACTGCGGTACCGCATGCCTGCATGCTGCATTCGACGGCCAACAACGTCTTTCAGACAGGGCTAGCCGAGAGGCGCGGAACCTACGTCCAGAATGACCAGAAGTCAAGCCTTGCGCAGGATTCGCTCGCCAACCGACGGGGCAGAACCGCCATCGGAATCGGAGCACCGCTCCGTCAGGCCGCTGATACCGCCTGAATCGGATGGTGACAATAGTGCAGCACCGAATCATGCCGGATACCGCGCATGCGATACCCGGCATTTCTTCCGTATTTTATTCAGCGGCCTTGGTCGTGGCCACCGCAGCGCGGGCCTGGGCCAGGCGCTGCTTGTCCTCACCTGCCGCAACGGCACGGAGCTTGTTCATGACGCTGCCCGTCCCCGCCGGGATCAGGCGGCCGACAATCACGTTCTCCTTCAGGCCGTTGAGCGTATCCTTCTTCCCTGCCGTGGCGGCCTCGGTCAGGACACGTGTCGTCTCCTGGAAGGATGCGGCGGAGATGAAGGACTGCGTCTGCAGCGAGGCCTTGGTGATGCCCTGCAGCACAGGCATGGCAGCAGCCGGACGCTCGCCCATGTTCAGGCGCTTGGTGTTTTCTTCCTCGTATTCGATACGGTCCACCGTCTCACCGATCAGGTAGGTCGTATCGCCCGGCTCAAGGATTTCCACCTTCTGCAGCATCTGGCGCACAATGACTTCGATGTGCTTGTCATTGATCTTCACGCCCTGCAGGCGGTAGACGTCCTGGATTTCGTTGACCAGATAATCCGACAGCGCCTCGACACCCAGAACCTTCAGGATGTCATGCGGCACGCGCGGACCATCGACCAGCGGATCGCCCACCTGCACGAAGTCGCCTTCCTGCACGGACACATGCTTGCCCTTGGGGATCAGGTAATCCGTCTCCTCGCCGGTCTCGTCGTTCTTGACGATGACACGCCGCTTGGACTTGTAATCCTTGCCGAATTCCACACGCCCCTCGGTTTCCGAGATGATGGCGTGGTCCTTCGGGCGACGGGCCTCGAACAGTTCGGCCACGCGCGGCAGACCCCCGGTAATGTCACGCGTCTTGGAGCCTTCACGCGGGATACGGGCCAGCACGTCACCTGCGTTCACCTGCGCACCGTTCTCAACCGACAGCAGCGAGTCAGGCGAGAGGAAGTAGCGGGCATCGTTGCCGTTGGCCAGCTTCACCACATCGCCATTGGCGTCCTTGAGCTGCAGGCGCGGCCGCAGGTCGATCCCCTTGGAAGCCTGCTTGTAGTCAACCACCACCTTGGAGGTCAGGCCGGTCACCTCATCCATCCGCTCCACCAGGGTGATGGAGTCGATCAGGTCAAGATATTCCACCTTGCCGGGCTGCTCGGTGATGATCGGCAGGGTGTACGGGTCCCACTCGGCCATCTTCTGCCCACGGGTGACCGCAGCACCATCCTCGACCAGCAGGCGGGCACCATAGGGCACACGGTAGCGGGCGCGCTCGGTTCCACGGTCATCCGTCAGCAGGATCTCGCAGTTACGCGACATGACGATGGGCACGTTCTGGCTGTTATGCACCACGTTCTTGTTGCGGATCGTCACCTTGCCGTCACGCGATGCCTCGACCATCGACTGCTCGGCGCCACGCTGCGCCGCACCGCCGATATGGAAGGTACGCATGGTCAGCTGCGTGCCCGGCTCACCAATGGACTGGGCGGCGATCACGCCCACGGCCTCACCGATATTGACGGGCGTGCCACGGGCCAGGTCACGGCCATAGCAGTGACCGCATACGCCAACGCGGCTGTCGCAGGTCAGGACGGAGCGGATCAGCAGGCTTTCGACCCCCGCCTTCTCGATCTGCTCGGCCTGGGCTTCCTCGATCAGCGTATTGCGCGGGAAGAGCACCTTGCCCGTGGCGGGATCCAGCACGTCAGCCGCCAGCGTGCGCCCGAGCATACGCTCGGACAGCGATGCGATGACCTCGCCCCCGTCCATGACCGCACGCACGGTCAGGCCACGTTCGGTGCCACAGTCTTCCTCGACAATGATGCTGTCCTGCGCCACGTCGACCAGACGGCGGGTAAGATAACCCGAGTTCGCGGTCTTGAGCGCGGTGTCGGCCAGACCCTTACGCGCACCATGGCTGGAGGTGAAGTAATCGAGAACCGACAGGCCTTCCTTGAAGTTGGCGATAATCGGCTGTTCGATGATCTCACCCGACGGCTTGGCCATCAGGCCACGCATGCCGGCCAGCTGCTTCATCTGCGCTGGCGACCCACGGGCACCGGAGTGGCTCATCATCCACACCGAGTTGGTGGGCTTGCCGATTTCCTGCTTGGAAATCTCCTTCATCATCGCGGCCTGCACTTCGTCCGTGCAGCGCGACCAGGCATCGACCACCTTGTTGTAGCGCTCGCCAGCCGTGATCAGGCCGTCCTGGTACTGCTGCTCGAACTCCTTCACTTCCGCGGCGGTGCGGTCAACCAGTTCCTTCTTCTCGGCCGGGACGATCATGTCGTCCTTGCCGAAGGAAATGCCCGACTTCGCCGCATGGCGGAAACCAAGGCCCATCAGGCGGTCACAGAAGATCACGCATTCCTTCTGGCCGCAGTGACGGTAGACCGCGTCGATCACGTCGGAGACGATCTTCTTGGTCAGCTGCCGGTTGATCAGCGAGAACGGCAGCGCCGCATGACGGGGCAGGATCTGGGCAACCAGCATGCGGCCCGGCGTCGTGACCACCGTCGTACGCGCCGGCTTGCCGTCAGCGTCAAGCGTCTCGATCCGGGCGCGGATCTTGTCATGCAGCTTCACCGCGCCGGTGCTGAGCGCGTATTCCACTTCCCCCACGCTGGAGAAGGACGGCGCGCCCGCAACCGTCAGATGACCCTTGTCATCGTAGCTGTTCTGGTCCGGCGTCGCGCGGAATTCCGGCGTCTCGAGGCTGAGATAGTACAGCCCCAGCACGATATCCTGTGACGGCACGATGATGGGCTTGCCGTTGGCGGGGCTGAGGATGTTGTTGGTCGACATCATCAGCACGCGCGCTTCCAGCTGGGCCTCGAGGCTCAGCGGCACATGCACGGCCATCTGGTCCCCATCGAAGTCCGCGTTGAACGCGGTGCAGACCAGCGGGTGCAGCTGGATAGCCTTGCCTTCGATCAGTACCGGCTCGAACGCCTGGATGCCCAGACGGTGCAGCGTCGGCGCACGGTTGAGCATGACGGGATGCTCACGGATCACCTCTTCAAGGATATCCCACACTTCGGGACGTTCCTTTTCCACCATGCGCTTGGCCGCCTTGATGGTGGTGGCGTGACCGTATTTTTCCAGCTTGGAATAGATGAACGGCTTGAACAGTTCCAGCGCCATCTTCTTGGGCAGGCCGCACTGGTGCAGCTTCAGTTCCGGGCCGACCACGATGACCGAACGGCCGGAATAGTCGACGCGCTTGCCCAGCAGGTTCTGGCGGAAGCGGCCCTGCTTGCCCTTCAGCATGTCCGACAGCGACTTCAGCGGGCGCTTGTTCGCCCCCGTGATGGCGCGGCCACGGCGACCATTATCGAACAGCGCATCAACCGATTCCTGCAGCATGCGCTTTTCGTTACGGACAATGATGTCCGGCGCGCGCAGTTCGATCAGCCGCTTGAGACGGTTGTTACGGTTGATGACACGGCGGTACAGGTCGTTCAGGTCGGACGTGGCGAAGCGGCCGCCATCAAGCGGCACCAGCGGGCGCAGCTCGGGCGGGATGACCGGCACCAGTTCCAGGATCATCCATTCCGGACGGGAATCACTGTCGGCAAAGGCCTCGACCAGCTTCAGCCGCTTGACCAGCTTCTTGCGCTTGGCTTCGGATGTGGTTTCCTTCAGCTCCTGACGCAGTTCTTCCTTTTCCTGACGGCAGTCGATGCGTTCAAGGATCTTCTTGATCGCTTCGGCACCGATCCCGACCTCGATCCCCTCGTCGCCATGCTCGTCCATGACATCAAGATACTGGTCTTCGGTCAGCAGGCTGTACTGCTTGAGCGGCGACGTGCCGGGCTCCAGAACCACATAGCTCTCGAAATACAGGATCTTTTCCAGATCCTTCAGCGTCATGTCGACCATCAGGCCGATACGGCTGGGCAGCGACTTGAGGAACCAGATATGGGCTACGGGACTGGCAAGCTCGATATGGCCCATGCGCTCGCGGCGGACCTTCGCCAGCGTGACTTCCACACCGCATTTTTCGCAGATGATGCCGCGGAATTTCATCCGCTTGTACTTGCCGCACAGGCATTCGTAATCCTTGATCGGACCGAATATCCGTGCACAGAACAGGCCATCACGCTCCGGCTTGAAGGTCCGGTAGTTGATGGTCTCGGGCTTCTTGATCTCGCCATACGACCATGAGCGGATCTGCTCGGCCGAAGCCAGCTGGATCTTGATCTGGTCGAAGGTCATGGCCTGGCCGCCCTGGCCAAGGATCTTCATGAGTTCATTCATGCGCCGCAAACCCCCTGAGGGAATGAAGCGGAAGCAGGCGCCGCACCTGCCTCCACTCCTGAAAGAAAAATATGTGGACCGCCGTGTACCATAAGGCCCGGATCAGGAACCGCTCTGTTCCAGGTCAACATTCAGGCCAAGGGACTTCAGTTCCTTGATCAGCACGTTGAAGCTTTCCGGAATGCCGGCTTCGAAGTCATCCTGCTCACGCACGATGGCCTCATATACCTTGGTACGGCCCGATACGTCGTCCGACTTGACCGTCAGCATTTCCTGCAGCGTGTAGGCCGCGCCATAGGCTTCCAGCGCCCACACTTCCATCTCACCAAAGCGCTGGCCACCGAACTGCGCCTTGCCGCCCAGCGGCTGCTGGGTCACGAGCGAATAGGGGCCGATGGAGCGTGCATGGATCTTGTCATCAACAAGATGGTGCAGCTTGAGCATGTAGATGTAGCCCACCGTGGTCTTGCGCTCGAACGGCTCGCCCGTGCGCCCGTCGATCAGCTGCGACTGGCCGGACTTGTCCACACCCGCCTTGGTCAGCATCGCCTCGATATCGGGGATGGACGCGCCATCGAACACCGGGGTCGCGATCGGCACGCCCTTGCGCAGGTTGCCACACAGCTCCAGCAGCTGCGCGTCGGTCATGTCACCGATCTGCTCCTCATAAACCTTGTCGCCATAGACCGACTTCAGTTCATCCAGCAGTTCCTGCCGCTTCTCGCCATGGCGCTGGTACTCATCGGCCAGCTGCGCGACCTGACGGCCGATATTGGCGCAGGCCCAGCCCAGATGCGTCTCAAGGATCTGCCCCACGTTCATGCGCGACGGCACGCCCAGCGGGTTCAGCACGATGTCAACCGACGTACCATCCTCAAGGAAGGGCATGTCCTCGACAGGCACCACGCGGGAGACGACACCCTTGTTGCCATGGCGGCCGGCCATCTTGTCACCCGGCTGCAGCTTGCGCTTCACCGCGACGAAGACCTTGACCATCTTCATCACGCCAGGCGGCAGTTCATCACCACGCTGCAGTTTCTCGACCTTGTTGTCGAAACGCGCCTGGATCTTGGAGACGGCGGCATCGAATTCACGACGCAGCGTTTCCAGTTCCGCCATGACCTCGTCAGAGGCCACGGTGATGTTGCGCCATGCGCCACGCGGGTGCTCGGACAGGACCTCGTCCGTGATCTCGGTGCCCGAACGGATGCCCTTGAAGCCCGCACCCGCCGTCTGCCCGATCAGGTGTTCGCGCAGACGGTTGTAGAAGGAACGCTCCTGAATGGCGCGTTCGTCATCACGATCCTTTGCCAGGCGTTCGATCTCGGCGCGCTCGATGGCCATCGCGCGCTCGTCCTTGTCCACGCCACGGCGGGAGAACACGCGTACGTCCACGATGGTGCCCGTCGTGCCCGGCGGCAGCTTGAGCGAGGTGTCACGGACATCGGATGCCTTTTCGCCAAAGATAGCGCGCAGCAGCTTTTCTTCCGGCGTCATCGGGCTTTCGCCCTTTGGCGTGACCTTGCCGATCAGGATGTCGCCGGGATTCACCTCGGCGCCCACATAGACGATACCCGCTTCGTCAAGGTTGCGCAGCGCTTCCTCACCGACATTGGGGATGTCACGGGTGATTTCTTCCTGGCCCAGCTTGGTGTCACGGGCCATGACCTCGAACTCCTCGATATGGATCGAGGTGAACACGTCATCACGCGCGATGCGCTCGGAAATCAGGATCGAGTCTTCGAAGTTGTAGCCATTCCACGGCATGAACGCGACCAGCACGTTCCGGCCCAGCGCCAGTTCACCCAGTTCGGTGGACGGGCCATCGGCAATGATCTCACCCGCGCGCACTTCATCCCCCACGCGCACAAGCGGGCGCTGGTTGATGCAGGTGGACTGGTTGGAGCGCATGTACTTGCGCAGGCGGTAGATATCGACACCCTGCGTCGCACCACCGGCATCCGTTGCACGAACCACGATGCGCGCACCGTCGATCTGGTCCACCACGCCATCACGGCGGGCAACGATGGCGGCACCCGAGTCATGCGCCACGGCCGCTTCCATGCCGGTGCCGACCAGCGGCGCGTCGGAACGCACCAGCGGCACGGCCTGGCGCTGCATGTTCGACCCCATCAGCGCGCGGTTGGCGTCATCGTTTTCCAGGAACGGGATGAGCGCTGCCGCAACGGAAACAAGCTGCTTGGGCGAGACGTCACAGGCCGTGACATCGGTCGGGGGCACCTGGCGGAAGTCACCGCCACGACGCACCGAAACCAGATCGTCCGTCAGGTGGCCCTGGGCATCCTGTTTCGCGTCCGCCTGGGCGACGACCAGCTTTTCCTCTTCCATGGCGGAAAGGTATTTCCAGCCATCCTGCAGCACGCCATCGTGCACCATACGGTACGGCGTTTCGATAAAGCCGTATTTGTTGACCTTGGCATAGGTGGCCAGCGAGTTGATCAGACCGATGTTCGGGCCTTCCGGCGTCTCGATCGGGCAGATGCGGCCGTAATGGGTCGGATGCACGTCACGGACCTCGAAGCCCGCGCGCTCACGCGTCAGCCCCCCCGGGCCAAGTGCCGAAAGACGGCGCTTGTGCGTGACTTCGGACAGCGGGTTGGTCTGGTCCATGAACTGGCTGAGCTGGGAGGAACCGAAGAACTCCCGCACGGCAGCCGCCGCCGGCTTGGCGTTGATCAGGTCATGCGGCATGACCGTGTCGATATCGACCGAACCCATGCGCTCGCGGATGGCGCGCTCCATGCGCAGCAGGCCAACGCGATACTGGTTTTCCATCAGTTCGCCAACGGAGCGGACACGACGGTTGCCAAGGTTGTCGATATCGTCAATCGCGCCACGACCGTCCTTCAGCTCGCACATGATCTTGACGGTGCGCAGGATGTCTTCCTTGCGCAGCACGCGCACGGTATCCGGCACGTCCACGCCCAGGCGCATGTTCATCTTCACACGGCCCACGGCGGACAGGTCATAACGGTCGGGGTCGAAGAACAGGCCGGAGAACATCGCTTCCGCCGTCTCGGGCGTCGGCGGCTCACCGGGGCGCATGACACGGTAGATGTCGGTCAGCGCTTCCTCACGCGCGGCGTTCTTGTCCACCGCCAGCGTGTTGCGGATCCACGGGCCGTTTGCCGCATCGATGGCAAGGGTGGTCAGCGTGGTCAGGCCCTCGCCTTCCAGTTCCTCAAGCTTCTGCTCAGTCAGTTCCTCACCGGCTTCGGCATAGATCTCGCCCGTATGCTCGTTGACCATGTCCTGGGCAATGAAGCGGCCGATCAGACCGGCGGGGCCAACCAGCACTTCCTTGGTGGTCTCGGCGATCTTGCGCACCATGCGGGCGGTCAGCTTCGCGTCGGCGGGGGCGACTTCCTCACCCGTCTGGGCATCGATCAGCGGCTCAAGCAGCTTCTGGCCACGGAAGGCTTCCGCGTCGAAACGACGGGCCCAGCCCTTCTCGGTCTTGGTGAACTCGACCTTGCCATAGAAGTAGCCAAGGATCTCATCGGGGTCCATGCCCCGGATCTCCATGGATTCCACATCCCCGCCCTCGGCGGCCTTGGCGGCGCGGGCGGCTTCGGACGCGGCACCTTCCAGCGCGTACAGCAGCGTGGTGACCGGCAGCTTGCGCTTACGGTCGATGCGGACGTAGATCAGGTCCTTGCTGTCGAATTCGAAATCGAGCCAGGACCCGCGATAGGGAATGACACGCGCGGCGAACAGGAACTTGCCCGAGGAATGGGTCTTGCCCTTGTCATGGTCGAAGAACACGCCGGGGCTGCGGTGCATCTGGCTGACGATGACACGCTCGGTCCCGTTGATGATGAAGGTGCCGTTATCGGTCATGAGCGGCATGTCGCCCATATAGACCGGCTGCTCCTTGATATCGCGGATCGAGCGTGACCCGGTATCCTCATCCACATCCCATACGATCAGGCGCAGGATCACCTTCAGCGGGGCGGCGAAGGTCAGCCCGCGCTGGATGCATTCCTCGACGTCGTATTTCGGCTCTTCCAGCTCGTAGCTGACGAATTCCAGACGCCCGCGCCCGGCGAAGTCATTGATCGGAAAGACGGAACGGAAAACTTCCTGCAGGCCCGTCGGCGTCCGGCTGTCGGGCGCCACATTCATCTGAAGGAACGTCTCGTAGCTAGCCCGCTGCACGTCGATCAGATTGGGCATCGGAGCGACCTCGGGTATATGCCCGAAGCTCTTGCGGATGCGTTTGCGTCCCGTGAACGATTTCGTAATCGCGTTCATCGCCTATCCAGCCCCCATCCACACAGGCCCGCACGGTTGCGACACGAATGTCACACGGACTGCGCGGCCCTTGAAAATCCTTGGCGGGCCGGCCCCGACTGCCGTCCGGGCCAACCCTATCTACCACCAAAGGCGCCCGAAGCCTTGCGGCCAGGGCGCCTGTAACGGCCAAGGGGGCGGAAACCAGATGGTTTCCACCCTCACCTGAATAACTCAGCCCGGGCATACCATCACTGGCACATCCCGAAAGGCCAACTTATTTGATTTCGACAGAAGCACCGTTGTCTTCAAGGGTCTTCTTGATCTTCTCGGCTTCATCCTTGCTGGCGCCTTCCTTGATGGTCTTGGGCGCACCCTCGACCAGGTCCTTGGCTTCCTTCAGGCCCAGACCGGTGATCGCACGGATTTCCTTGATCACGTTGATCTTCTTGTCGCCGGCCTTTGCCAGCACGACGTCGAACTCGGTCTTTTCTTCAGCCGGAGCCGCAGCGGCACCCGGAGCAGCGGCAGCAACAGCAACCGGAGCGGCGGCGGAAACGCCCCACTTCTCTTCCAGCAGCTTGGACAGCTCGGCGGCTTCCAGAACGGTCAGGGCGGACAGGTCTTCAACAATCTTGTTCAGATCGGCCATAATTCGGTCTTCCTAATCTATACACTGGTTGGCACAGCACAATCCCGTTTTTTCAGGAAAATGCCGTTTTGTTGATAGCCCGGCGGGCCGGGCATGGGTCTCAGGCGGCTTCGCCCGTCTTGGCATAGGCACCAAAAACCCGTGCAAGCTGTCCGGCCGGCGCCTGGAGAACGCCCGCGATGCGCGTTGCCGGCGTGGAGATAAGCCCCACCAGCTGTGCACGCAGAACGTCCAGGGACGGCAGCTCGGCCAGAGCCTTGATGCTGTTGACGTCAAGCGTCTGGGCACCAAGCGATCCACCGAGCAGAACAAGCTTTTCATTGGTTTTGGCGAACTCGACCAGCACCTTCGCCACAGCCACGGGTTCATCCGCCCACGACAACGCGGTCGGCCCCTTCAGCAGCGGCTTGATGCCTTCGAACTGGGTCCCTGCCAGGGCGAGAGAGGCCAGCCGGTTCTTCGCGACCTTGTGTGTCGCTCCAGCCGCACGCACGCGACGCCGAAGGTCCGTCACATCAGCCACGCTCAGCCCGTCATTACGGGTGACAATGACCATGGACGTCTTCGCGAACACGGCTGCGAGGGAGGCAACAAACTCCCGCTTCTCCGTACGGTCCAAATCCCGTCTCCATCATCACCTGCCAGCAAAAAACCGGCAGGTAGGGTTTACCCTAGGGACATTCCGGCAAGCCGGCCCTGTCCCGGTTCGCCTGTCCTTTCAAACGGAACAACCAGTGTGGGCTTTCGCCCCGATCCGGCAATCCCCGTCTTCCGGCTGCTGCCCTGCGGGCATTCAAGGCTTGCGCCACATCCGGTCATGGACAGGTTCGGAAAATGGCGGCATGCCGCCATCTCCTGTCCCCCTTCCCTATCGGGAAGAGGTCATTCTCCAGTTAACGTCAGGCCGCGGTGAAGGCGGAGACATCAACCGTAACACCCGGCCCCATGGTGGAGGACAGGGCGATCTTCTTGACATACGTGCCCTTCGCACCCGTCGGGCGGGCCTTCTGCACCGCATCCACGAACGCGCGGATGTTCTCGGCCAGCTTGCCTTCGTCGAACGAGGCCTTGCCCACGCCGGCATGCACGATACCGGCCTTCTCGGCACGGTATTCGACCTGGCCGGACTTGGCGGCGGAGACCGCGCCCTTCACGTCCATGGTCACGGTGCCCAGCTTGGGGTTGGGCATCAGCCCGCGCGGGCCGAGGATCTTGCCCAGACGGCCGACCAGGGCCATCATGTCCGGGGTCGCGATGCAGCGGTCGAACTCGATCTCGCCCGCCTGCACCTTCTCGGCCAGGTCTTCGGCACCAACCACATCGGCACCGGCGGCCTTTGCTTCCTCGGCCTTGGGGCCACGGGCAAACACGCCAACGCGCAGGGTCTTACCCGTGCCGTTGGGCAGGGACAGCAGGCCACGGACCATCTGGTCGGCGTGACGCGGGTCAATGCCAAGGTTCATGGAAATCTCGACGGTCTCGTCGAACTTCGCCTTGGCGTTGCCCTTGACCAGGGCGATCGCCTCGTCAAGGCCGTACTGCTTCGCGGAATCGACTGCGGCGCGGGCTGCGGTCAGACGCTTGTTCTTTGCCATCGTAATCAGCCCTCCACCACATCAAGGCCCATGGAGCGGGCGGAACCCGCCAGCATGCGCACGGCACCTTCGATATCGTTGGCGTTCATGTCTTTCTGCTTCGTCTCCGCGATCTCGCGCAGCTGCGACATCGTGACCTTGCCCACGGTCGCGGACTTGCCCACGGTGGAGCTGCCCTTGGAGATCTTGGCCGCCTTCATCAGGAAGTAGGTGTTGGGCGGGGTCTTGGTAATGAAGCTGAACGTACGGTCGGCATAGGCGGTAATGACGACGGGAATCGGCATACCGGGTTCGAGACCCTGCGTCTTTGCGTTGAACTCCTTGCAGAACTGCATGATGTTCAGGCCGCGCTGACCCAGTGCCGGACCAACCGGCGGGGACGGATTCGCCTTGCCGGCGGGGATTTGCAGCTTGATGTAGCCAACGATTTTTTTGGCCATATCCGGGGCTCCTGACTGTTTCACCCGGACCGCGGTTCTGGTGGCCACCCCCTGTGCCCGGCTTGGGCC
The DNA here is from genome assembly GCF_003207855.1 of Komagataeibacter rhaeticus. Lineage (GTDB taxonomy): Bacteria > Pseudomonadota > Alphaproteobacteria > Acetobacterales > Acetobacteraceae > Komagataeibacter > Komagataeibacter rhaeticus. Next base: position 265,828 of record NZ_NKTZ01000002.1, read on the forward strand.
GGGGGCGACCTCCCGCGTTCCGATAAGAGGCGCGCACCTACCGCTATTTGGCGGGTGCTGTCAAGTCCCTGTCATGAAATCCCCTGCCGGACAGGTCAAAGGATTCGGGTCCGTTATCCACGTTCACGCCATTGACCGATTTCGGCATGCGCATGTGGGTGTACTGCGCGATGCCAAAGGGCCTGAGCGCCTTGTTATCGGGCAGTTCCGCCGTGGTCCATCCGCCACCCAGCGCGCGGATAAGCTCCACCTGCGCCTGCATGTAGCGGGTTTCGACCTGCACTTCGGCAATACGCGCCTGCAGTGCGGCCACCTGCGCCACCACAACATCAAGATAGTTGGTCAGGCCACCCGTATAAAGCTGCATGGTCATGTTCTGGGTGCGCATGGAGGCCTGCACCGCCTCGGCCTGCTGGCCTGCCTCCACATCCAGGTCATGCGTCAGGCTCAGCCCGTCCTCCACGTCCTTGAAGGCATCGAGCACGGTGGCGCGGTACTGGTCCTCCGCCTGCCGGTACTGGGACCAGTTGCGCTGGACTTCCGCCCGGCGCAGCCCGCCCTGGAACAGCGGCAGCACGGCCTGGGCGGCGTAGTTGTACATGCCGTTGGCGAATTTATCGAGCGTGAAGCCGTTATCCATGAAACCGGCCGTGGCGCTGAAGGTTACATGCGGGTAGAACGCCGCGCGCGAGACGCCGATCGCCCGGTTGGCCGCCGCCATGTGCCGCTCGGCACTGGCAATGTCGGGCCTGCGTTCCAGCAGGGTGGCGGGAATGCCCACGGGCATGGGCACCTTGGGGAAGCTGATCTGCGCACGGGGCGCGATATGGAAGAGCGATGGCGACACGTTGACCAGGATGGCAATGGCATGCTCCATCACCGAGCGATGGGCCTGCAGGTCGGTATCCGCCGCCTGGGTGGAGGACAGCTGCGTCTGCGCGCGGGATACATCGATGCCCGCGGCAATGGCGCCCGCCTGGCGCATGTGGGTGATCTGCACGGCGGTCTGGTAGTAACGGATCGAGTCGCGATAGACCGCGTGCTGCGCGTCCATGCCGCGCAGCTGCATGTAGTCATTGGCCAGTTCGGACTGGATGCTCAGCCTTGCCACGGCAAAATCGGCCGCCGCCGCCTGTGCCAGGCGCTGCTGCATGCGCCTGCGGTTACGGATGGCCGACCAGAAATCCGGCTCCCAGCGCGCGGTGGCGCTGTACTGCTCGGATGACATGTAGATCGGCCCCTGCGCCCCCGCGCCACGCCACAGCCTGTGGGTCGATGCCTGATTTTCCGATGCGCCGGCCCCACCCGTGATCTGGGGGTAGAGGTTGGCCTGTGCCTCGGCCACGATGTCACGCGCCTGGGTAAAGGCTTCCGCATCCGCCTGCAGGTTGGGGTTCAGGTGGCTGGCGCGTTCCTCCAGTTCATCAAGGGTGGGGTCCCTGAACACCTTCCACCAGTCCCCGCGCGATGCGCCATCCTGCGGGGTGCCGTACTGCACCACGCCATCGCCCTTCCAGTTATCGGGCAGGAGATAATGGGCATGCCTGTATCTGGGCGCCAGATCCACGCACCCGCCCAGCATCCCGGCAATGGCCGCGCAACCGGCCAACGAGAGCATGCGGCGTGACAGGGCCGGGCGCGTACACCCGCGCGGCACTGCATTCATTGACGCACCCCCGCATCGCCCGCACTGCCGTCGCCCGCCGGCATGGCGCGCACGTCGTCACCCCTGTCAACCGCCCCGCGTGATGCCGTGGCCGCCGCGTCGTTATACCCCTGTGTCGCACCGACCAGATAGACCTTCTGGCCTTCCAGCAACCCCGCCGAAGGGTTGTTCACGATCCGGTCCTTTGGTCCGATACCCGCCAGAATCTGCACATTCGTCCCCAGATTGGTCCCTACCGTTACGTTGCGCAGCCGGATGCGGTCATCCGCATCCACAACCGCCACCTGCATGCCCTGCGCGCGGAATACCAGCGCGCCTTCAGGCACTATCAGGATATCGGGGTCACCGGGTGCGACAAAGTGTACATTGGCATAGGAATCGGGCCACAGTTCCCGCTTGTCGTTATCCACCACCAGTTCCGTCGTGACAGTACGGGTACCCGCATTGAACGCCCTGGCGGTCGCCAGGAACTTGGCCTTGAACACCCGGCCCGGATACTGGGGCACGGACACGTCGCCTTCCAGCTTGGGGCTTATGATATCGGCATAATCCTGCGGCACGGACACGAACACGCGCATGCGGTGCACATCCGCCACCGAGAACAGTTCCGTCGCCGTCCCGCGGGAGGACACATCCCCGCCCCCCGCATTCACGTAATCCCCCACATCGGCCAGGCGCGAGGTGACCACGCCATCAAACGGGGCGACAAGCTGCTTGAAGCCGATCAGCGCCGCGTAACGGGAAGCCTCGTGCCGGGCGGCCTCCACCTCGGCCTGCTGGGCTTCGGCGTTGGCAACCTGCACGTCCACTTCCTGCTGCGAGACCGCCTGCGTGCCCTGTAGCGCCCGCCAGCGCTTGGCCGTGATCTCCGCCAGGCGGTAACGGGCCATCGCCACGTCAAAATTGGCCTTGGAGGCCGCGTACTGCGCATCCAGCCCCGGCGTGTCGATGGTGGCCAGGATCTCGCCCGCCTTCACCTTGGCGCCAATATCCTTGTACCACATCTGCACATAGCCCGAGACCTGCGCATAGATGGGGGCCTGGTACCAGGCCGAGATATTGCCCGGCAGGTCGAGCGTGCGGGTTTTCGGTCCCTGCTGGGGCAGGATGACCTGCACGCGCGGTATGGCCGCATCCTGTGCCACGGCGCGCAGGTGGGCAACATGCACGCGGCGCTCGATAATGCCCCCGGCCACGATCACGGCCAGCACGATCCCCCCCACGGTGACGTACAGCCGCCCACGCCCGGACATGCGTGGCGTCTGGTTTTCCCCTGTGGCGGTCATGCGTGCTCTCCTGCGCCGGTGGCGGCGGCCTTCTTGGATTTTCTGGAATGGATCAGGGCAAAGACGCAGGGTACGAACAGCAGCGTGGCGCAGGTGGCCACCAGCAGTCCCCCCATCACGGCCCGGCCCAGCGGCGCGTTCTGTGAATTGCTCAGCGACATGGGCAGCATGCCGATGATCATGGCCGAAGCCGTCATCAGCACGGGGCGGATACGCTCGTAACCCGCCTCGATCGCGGCACGCAGCGCATCACCATGCACATCCATCCTTTCCCGCGCGAAGGAGACGACCAGAATGGAATTGGCCGTGGCCGTGCCCATGCACATGATCGCCCCCGTCAGCGCCGGAACCGAAAGCGCCGTGTGCGTCAGGAACAGGCTCCACGCGATGCCGGCCAGCGCCCCGGGCAGGGCGGTGATGATGATGAACGGGTCCATCCATGACTGGAAGTTGACCACGATGATCAGGTACACCAGCAGGATCGACATCGCGAGCCCGCCAATCAGCTGCACATAGGCACCATTCATGGTCGAGGCCTGCCCCATGACCGACAGGCTGGAACCCGCGGGCAGTTCCTTGCGCGCTTCATCCACCACGCGCGTCACCTCGCGCGAGACCGCGCCCAGGTCCAGCCCCTCGTTCGAGGCATAGATGTTGAACACCGGCATGATGTTGTAGTGCGAGACCTCACCCGGCGTGCCGGTCTGCACAATCTGGGACAGGCCACCCAGAATCTGCGGCGCCTTGTCGGACGGGTTGCCATCCCCCTTGTCGATGGGAATGGTCTCAAGATCGTTCATGGTCTGCAGGAACTGCAGCGGCGTCTGGATATCGACCAGATGGGAAACCCCGGTCTTGGGGTCCAGCCAGTAGGTGGGCGCCACCTGCCCGCTGCCCGACAGCACGGCCAGCGCGTTGTTGGCCACGTCCGACTCGGTCAGGCCGGTGCCCAGCGCATAGGTACGCCGGGCGTTGACGCGCAGCGTGGGGGTATTGAGCGGTTCCTGCACCGTGACATCGGCAAGGCCGGTCACATGGCGCAGCCTTTCGGCCAATTTCTCGGCAAAATCGAAATTGGCGTACAGGTTGCGCCCCGACACCTGCACGTCAAGCGGCGCGGGCAGGCCGAAGTTCAGGATCTTGGCCGTCAGGTCGGCCGGCATGAAGGTGATGTCGGTGCCGGGGAATTTCTCCGCCAGTCCCTTGCGCAGGATGGTGCGGAATTTGGCAACCGGCGCCTCCTCGTCCTTCAGCGTCACGGTCAGGTCACAGTCCTGCGCGCCCACGGTGGGCGTGGGAATGAAGGCCTGGTTGAGCGGGCTGAACGGCAGGCCGCAGTTGTTGACGATGCCTTCCACCTGCCCCGGCAGCAGGCGTTCGATCTCGGCATTGACCAGCATGGCGATCTTGCCCGCTTCCGCGATCTTGGTGCCCATGGGCGCGCGCATGTGGATGGCGAGCGCATTGGAATTGATCTCGGGGAAGAAGTCCTGCCCGGCAAAGAGCAGCAGCGAAAGCGACGCGAACGCCCCCAGCCCGAATATCGGCACGAAGCGCGCGCGGATGCTGATCAGATGGGCCAGCAGCCCCTGATAGGGGGTGCGGAAGGACTGGAACCTGCGTTCGAATCCCTGCTGGAAGCGGCTGAAGATGTTGCCCGGTTCGTGATGGCCGCCCTCCGCCCTGGCCCGGGCGTGGGCTTCCACCTGTGCCGCCAGCATGTATTTGGCCATGGTCGGCACCAGCGTGCGCGACAGGATGAAGGAGGCGATCATGGCGAAGATGATGGCTTCCGCCATCGGCATGAACAGCCAGCCTGCAACCCCGGTCAGCTGGAACAGCGGCATCCACACGATACAGATGCACAGGGTGGAGACGAAGGTGGGAATGACGATCTGGTTGGCGGCGTCGATGATGGCCGTCTCCAGATCCTTTTCCATTTCCAGATGGGCATCGATGTTCTCGATCATGACGGTGGCGTCATCCACCAGGATGCCCACGGCAAGCGCCAGCCCGCCCAGTGTCATGATGTTGATGGTCTGGCCCGCAGCCCCCAGCCCGATGACCGAACACAGCATGGCCAGCGGGATGGAAGTGGCGATGATGACGGTCGAGCGCCAGGACCCCAGGAACAGCAGCACCACCAGACTGGTCAGCAGGGCGGCGGTGCCCATTTCCTGCACCACGTCGCGCACCGCTTCCTTGACGAAGGTGGAGGCATCCCCCAGCACGGTAATGTCCACCCCCGGCGGCAGGGTACGGACAATCGAGGGCAGCAGCGCCTTGATCCCGCTGACCACCGCAAGGGTGGAGGCATCGCCGCTTTTCATGATCACGATCAGCACGGCCTGGTGGCCCTTGACCAGCACCATGTTGGTCTGTGGCGGCCCACCGGCATGCACCCATGCCACGTCACGCAGGTAGACGACGGAATTGCCTTCCTGCTTGATGGGCATGTTGTTGAAGCTGTCTATCTCCTCGGGTGAGGCATTGGTCTGGACCATCCAGTCGAACGCGCCGATCTGCTGGTCCCCCGCGGGCAGCACGATGTTCTGCTTGCCCAGCGCATTCCCGATATCGGTGGCCGACAGCCCATGGGCAAGCAGCTTGCTCTGGTCCAGATCGACCATAATGTTGCCCGGTTGTCCGCCATAAGGATTGGGGATGGCGGCCCCCGCGACCGACACCAGGCCGGGGCGGATCAGGTTGGAGGACATGTCATAGATCTGCGACGCCGTCATGGAATCGGAGGAGACCTGCAATGTCAGCACCGGCACGGAGGAGGCATTGTAGGTCAGCACCAGCGGCGGGGTCATGCCCGCGGGCATCTGCTTGATGACGGTCTGGGAGACGGCGGTGATCTGCGTCTGCGCCACGGCGGTATCGGTGCCGGGCTGGAAGAACACCTTGACGATGCCACGCCCGTAATAGGACTGGCTTTCGATATGTTCGATATTGTTGACCGTGGCGGTCAGCGCGCGTTCGTAATAGTAGACCACGCGGCCGGACATGTCCTCGGGCATAAGGCCGGTATAGGTCCAGCAGATCGCGACGACGGGGATGTTGATGCTGGGAAAGACGTCGGTTGGCGTGCGCAGCAGCCCCCGGACACCGAACACGACAATAAGGATGGACAGGACAACGAAGGTGTAGGGCCGCTTGAGCGCGGTAACGACGATACCATTCATGCGCGGGCGGTTCCCCCCCGCCCTGCCGGCTGGCCGCCCGTACCATGCCCCGCGCCACGCGCGGGTCCGGGCCGGGACAGGTTGTCTTCTTGCATATCTCGTCTCCCCGTCTGTCCTTCAGGTGTTAATCGGGGGACGGCGGGTGGCAAATGAAATTTCTATTTAGTTTACGGGCTGCACCACGCCCGGCGGGGGGAAGACGATGCTCATCGTGACCCCCGGCAGGCTGTCATGCAACCGGGTGGGCGTGATGTCGAGCCGCGCGTGATGCAGCGCCACGATGGCGGAGACAAGGCTCAGCCCCAGTCCGCTGCCGGGAATGTGGCGGCTCTTGTCCGAACGGTAGAAACGCCCGGTCACGGCCTTGCGTTCCGCCTCCGGAATGCCGATTCCCGTGTCACTGATCTGCATGACCGCGCAATGTTCGTCCATGCGCGCGCGAATGGCCACGCGGCCGCCCGCGGGGGTGAACTTGATGGCATTGTCCACCAGGTTGGCCAGCACCTCGATCAGCAGGTCACGGTCACCCTGCACCTGTATTGCCGCGTCCGCCGCCACGCAGGAAAGCGTAATGCCCTTGGTCTCGGCTATGGGTTCGTACAGATCCACGATATCGGCCATGAGCGCACCCAGGTCCACCATGCCGAAGCCTGCGCGCCTGCGCCCGTTCTCGATCTCGCCTATGCGCAGGAGTGCGGTAATGATGGCGAAGGACTGGTCCAGGTCATCGATCGTGCGGGAAATGACATTGCGCAGCGCCCCGGCCGAATGCCCGGCGCTGAGCGCGCGGTCCAGGCGGGCCCGCACGCGGGTGAGCGGGGTGCGCAGGTCATGGGCGATGTCGTTGCCCACGTCGCGTATCTCGTCCAGCAGCTGCTCAAGGCGGTCAAGCATGCGGTTGACGCTGGCGGCAAGCCGCTGGAGGTCGTCATTCTGCCGCCCCGCGGGCAGGCGCTCATGCAGGTCGCCTTCCATGATGCGGTCGATCGCCTCATGCATTTCCTTGACGCGGGACAGGGCGCGATGGCTGAGGATGATGCCGGTAATCAGCGCGAACAGCACGGTCGGCACGATGGAGACCAGCATGGAATGCCGCATCATGAGCCGCAGTTCGGTCCGCATGTGCCGGCTGCGCCCCAGTACCAGATAACGATCCCCCGACACCCGCAGCGCCACCATGCGCAGCACGGTCGATGACCCGCCGCCCGTGGCCTCCGGGCCGATCACATGCACGCGGCCATCCGCCACCAGGCCCGTGGGCCATGTATGCAGGTCGCCCACAATATAGTGCTGCCCGGCATCGAACAGGGTGGTGACGTTCATGATCACGCGCAGGTCATCGGTCGCGCGGTCACGCACCTGCTGTTCCAGTACTGCGGGGGATTCGCGCTGGAGGATGCTGGCCTCGCGCAGCAGCAGCATGTCCGAGCGCTTGGCCTCGAACACGCTGGCCTGGCTGTAACCGAAAAAGAACTGCAGCGCCGCCGAACCGATCATGGCCGCCACCACCGCCAGTGTCAGGCGGAACGTGGCGGTGCGAAACAGCTCGTTACGAAACACGCAGCATGAACCCGGCCCCCCGGATGCTCTGGATCAGGGGCGGCCTGCCGCTTTCATCAATCTTGCGGCGCAGCTTGCCGATATGCACATCGACCAGGTTGGTCTGGGGGATGAAGCGGTAGTTCCACACATCTTCGAGCAGCATGTTGCGGGTCAGCACCTGGTTGGGGCGGCGCATGAGGTATTCCAGCAGCCGGAACTCACGCGGGAGCAGCTCGATCGGCACCCCCTCGCGCATCACGGTGCGCTCGATCAGGTCCATCTCCAGCGGGCCGGCGCGCAGCATGGTATGCCGCGAATTGTCGGGGCGGCGCAGAAGCGCTTCCAGGCGGGCGGCCAGTTCCTCCATGGCGAACGGCTTGGTCAAATAGTCGTCCCCCCCCGCCTTCAGCCCGCTGACCCGGTCATCCACCGCCGACAGGGCCGACAGCACCAGCACCGGCACATGGACCCGGCGCTCACGCAGGGTCTCGATCAGGCCCAGACCATCCAGTTCGGGCAGCATGCGGTCCACGATCATCACATCGAAATGCGCGTTCAGGCCCATGGCCAGCCCGGCCGCGCCCGATACCTCATGCTGGACATGATAGTGGCGGCTTTCCAGTTCCTCGATCACTTCCTGCGCGATCTTGCTGTCATCCTCCACCAGAAGGATGCGCGGCGCGTCCTCCCGCGGGGGGGACGGGAATGCCGGTTCGGTGCGGTTGGGTTCGGGCGGGACGGTCATGATCCTTCCGTTTATGCAGCGCGGGCCGGAATGCGGCCAATTAAATTAGTGTTCAGCCATGCGTGCCGTCGGAGCCGCCCTCCATCCATGCGGGCGCCATCTCCCCCTGTGCCGCCCCCCCGGACGGGGGGGATGCGGGTTCGCTGTCCACATCAAGCTCACGCAGCCTGCGGGTCACCAGGCCCGTGCGCCTGCGCGCCTCGTCAATGGAGGAGGACATGGCTGAGGCATTGCGCGCCAGTTTTTCCAGCACGCCATCCATACGCAGCATTTCCTGCCGGGTTGCGCCAAGCAGGCGGGCGATGTCATCGGTACGCTTCTCCAGCGCCAGGGTAACATAGCCCAGGTGAATGGTGCGCAGCATGGCGGGCATCAGTCCCGGCCCCATCACGATAACGCGATAGGTGCGCCCGATTTCATCCAGCAGGCCGGGAATCCGCGCCACCTCGGCATACAGCCCGTCGGTGGGCAGGTACAGCACCGCGAATTCCACCGTAACGGGCGGGACGATATATTTGGTCGCGATCTTGCGCGCCTCGATACGCAGGGTGGTTTCCAGCGCGCGGCGGGCGGCGCGTTCGGCATCGGGGTTGCAGTCCTCCACTGCCTGGAGCAGGCGCTCATACGCCTCGGTCGGGAATTTGGAATCAATGGCCAGCACCGGCGGGACCGTGGCGCGCACGGGCATGCGCACGGCAAATTCCACCACCTCGCGGCTGTCATCGCGCAGGCGGCGGTTGGTTTCGTATGCCCCTTCGGGCAGTACGTCGTCCAGTATGCTGCGCAGCTGTGCCTCCCCCCAGCCGCCCCGGGTCTTGACGTTGGCGAACAGGCGCTTGAGATCGCCCACCTGCGCGGTCATGGCCGAGACCTCTCCCATCGCCTTCTGCATGGCGCCGATCTGCTCCAGCACGCGCTGGAAGGAGGTCTGCATCTGCTTTTCCACCGCCTGGTGCAGGCGCTCATTCACGGCGGCGCGCAGCGCGTCGCTCTGCCGCCGGCCCTCTTCCGCCATCTCGCGCAGGGATTCGGACTGGGCAACGCGCATTTCGGACAGGTCGCGGCCCATCATGCGCGCGATGCGGTTGAAGGTTTCCGTCATTTCCTGATGCCGCTGGTCCAGACGGGTGGCCAGCGCGCGCTCGATTTCCGCCATGCGGGCGCGCTGGACCTCGTTTTCCGCCACGCGGGCGGCGGTCTCGCGCTCCACCATCACGCACAGGCGACCCAGCAGGTCCGCATCCGTCCCCTGCCCCGCCATGAGGGAGAGGCGGCGCAGCACCACAAGCCCCAGCAGGCAGGACACGGCGGCACACAGCATGCCGATCCATATGGCGGGGGACACGGGCATATCGGACATGGCGGACTCTTTCCCCAAAGCAAGAACAAAACATGTCCGTGCCCTGTAATGACGCCGATGTAAACCCATCATGTTTTTTTGGAATATCTGGCAACCGTGTTATGGCCCAACCGAAACGTCCGGCATCGTGCCTGATTTTCATCCGCCCGTGGCAACCCGCCCGCCAGCCTGCCCCGGCATGCCCCTACCGCGCCCGTTCGTGGCGCATGAACATGAACCGTTGTTGAGGACGTCCGCCATCATGCCCGAGCAACCGCAGGCCCGGCCCGCGCCCGGCAGATCCATCTTCCGCAGCCTGTACGGGCAGGTCGTCATCGCGGTGGTGGCGGGGATGGCGCTGGGGCATTTCTGCCCCCATGTGGCGGTCTCCCTCAAACCACTGGGGGATGCGTTCATCCGCCTGGTCAAGATGGTGATCCCGCCGGTCATCTTCCTGACCGTGGTGACGGGTATCGCAGGGCTTGGCAATCTGGGGCAGGCGGGCCGGCTTGCGGGCCGGGCCATGGTGTATTTCCTGACCTTTTCGTCACTGGCGCTGGTAGTGGGCATGGTGGTGGCCAACATCGTGCGCCCCGGCGCGCATATCCACGCCAGCCCCGCCACGCTGGATGCCCATGCGGTGGCCGCCTACACGGCACGGGCGCAGGCGCATTCCTTCAGTGATTTCCTGCTCAACATCATACCTGACACGGTGGTCAGCGCCTTTGTATCGGGTGACATCCTGCAGGTGCTGCTGGTTGCCATCCTGTTCAGCATCAGCCTGTCGCACATGGGGGCGAAGGGGCATGCCATCCTTGCGCTGCTCAGACAGCTGACCCAGCTGGTGTTCGGCGTGGTCAGGCTGGTCATGTATGCCGCCCCCATCGGGGCGCTGGGGGCCATGGCGTTCACCATCGGGCGCTTTGGCGTGGGCGCGGTGCTCAACCTTGCCTTCCTGGTGCTTACATTCTACGCCACCGCCGCCGTGTTCGTGCTGGTCATACTGGGCGCGGTCGCGCGGTGGAACGGTTTCCGCATCCTGCCGCTGCTGGCCTATCTGCGTGAGGAACTGCTGATCGTGCTGGGCACCAGTTCGTCCGAATCAGCGCTGCCCAGCCTCATGACCCGGCTGGAGAACGCGGGCTGCGCGCCGTCGGTGGTGGGGCTGGTGGTGCCGATGGGCTATTCCTTCAACCTGGATGGCACCAACATCTACATGGCGCTGTCCGCCCTGTTCATTGCGCAGGCGACCGATGTGCATCTGGGACTGGGCCAGCAGGTCAGCCTGCTCCTGGTCGCCATGATCAGTTCCAAGGGGGCTGCGGGCGTGACCGGGGCCGGGTTCGTCACCCTTGCCGCGACCCTGGCCGTGGTGCCCGACGTGCCGGTGGCCGGGATGGGGCTGATCCTGGGCATTGACCGCTTCATGTCCGAATGCCGGTCGCTGACCAACATCATCGGCAACGCGGTGGCCACCATCGTGCTGGCCCGGTGGGAAGGCGCGCTGGATACCGACCGCCTTGCTGCGGCCCTTTCGGGCCGGCTGGATGACGAGCAGGCCCTTACCCCCGTCATTCCCGACGACGGCACGCCCGCCACGCCCCCCACGATCCATTAGGATCGGCCCTTTTTTTCCGCCCTATCCTCCATCCGCGTCCATAGGTTTCCGCCATCATGCCAGTTTTCCAGCCCCGGACCGGGGCCCTTACGACCGCGCAGAGAATACGAAGCATTATTGCCGGCTCATCTGGAAATCTGATCGAATATTACGACTGGTATGTCTACGCGGCATTTTCCATGTATTTTGCCCGTTCGTTCTTCCCGCCCGGCAATGCAACGACGGAACTGCTGCGCAGTGCGGCGGTGTTTGCCATCGGCTTCCTCATGCGGCCGGTGGGCGGCTGGCTCATGGGGCTCATGGCGGACCGTTACGGGCGGCGGGCGGCGCTGAGCCTGTCCATCATCGCCATGTGCACGGGTTCGCTGGCCATCGCGGTCTGCCCGACCTATGGGCGCATCGGCCTTGCCGCCCCCAGCGTGCTGCTGTTCGCCCGCCTGCTGCAGGGGCTGAGCCTGGGGGGGGAATACGGGGCGAGTGCCACCTACCTGTCCGAAATCGCCCCTCCGGCCCGGCGCGGGTTCTATGCCAGCTTCCAGTATGTGACACTGGTCATGGGGCAGCTGCTGGCCCTTGTGGTGCTGCTGGTGCTGCAGTTCGTGCTGCTTTCCCCCGCCCAGCTCGGGGCATGGGGGTGGCGGGTGCCGTTCGGCATTGGCGCGCTGCTGGCGCTGTCCATCCTGTGGTTCCGCCGCGGCATGGCGGAAAGCGAGCAGTTCAGTGCCGCCACGCGCGACAAAAACGCCCATGGCGGCCTGCGCGTGCTGCTGCACCACCCGCGTGAGGTACTGGGGGTGTGCGGGCTGACGCTGGGCGGTACCGTCGCGTTCTACACGTTCACGATCTACATGCAGAAATACCTGGTCAACACGGCGGGACTGAGCAAGGAGCAGTCCACACTGGTCTCCACCGCCTCGCTGGCCGTGTTCGCACTGGTGCAGCCCGCCTTTGGCGCGCTGTCCGACCGGATGGGCCGCAGGCGGCTGCTGCTGTCCTTTGGCGTGATCGGGTGCCTGTGCACGATGCCGCTCATGCAGGCGCTATCGACCGTACACTCCCCGCTCGCGGCCTTCGGGCTGGTCACGGCGGCACTGCTGGGCATTTCGGGCTATACATCCATCAATGCGGTGGTGAAGGCCGAACTGTTCCCCACCCGCGTGCGCGCGCTGGGGGTGGCGCTGCCCTATGCGCTGACCGTATCGGTCTTTGGTGGCACGGCGGAATATGTGGCCCTGTGGTTCAAGCAGATCGGGCATGAGGGGCTGTTCTACTGGTACGTGACCGGGTGCATCGCCTGTTCGCTGCTGACCGTGCTGTTCGTCCTGCCCGGCCATGACCGTATCACGACGGAAGGCCGCCCCCCGGCACCGGCTACGAAGTAATCTGTCCATTCAGACAGATCATTGATAAAAAAGTTTCAGGATATCGCTTTTTTAAAAAGGCGGCATGCCACGAAGCTTTCCACACACGGCTTCAGCAAAAACGCCTTTTAATGGATGTGCATGACATTGCGCAGGAAGCCGGGCAGCAGCATGGCATAGGGGTTCACATGCACCGCCGGGTTGCCCATCGGCCCGGTCACCTGATAGGTGGCCGATACCACGCCGCCATTCTTTTCGGGACTGAACAGCCAGCCCAGCAGGCCCGGCAGATGCCCCGGTGCCGCATTGACCGCAAAGGCGGGGATGATGGTGCCATCCAGGTTGAGCGTCTTCTTCTCCAGGTTCACGTCGCCTGAAACGGTTGCCCCCAGCGAGGCATTGCTGACCAGCCCGTCGGCAATGTGGATCGTGCCCTCATCCATCGTGACGGGGGCGGCAAGCTGCTCGATCTGCATGCCCGGCGCATGCGGCGCGCGCAGCCAGCCATAGATCGAGGCATTATTGGCCAGCCTGACCACGGCGGGCACGTTACGCAGCTTGAACGGCCCCATGGTGACCTTGCCCGTAAAGGGGGCCGACGGCGTGCTGTCATCAAAACTGCCGTTGATGTCGGTCACGCCGCCCTGCATCTCGTCGGTCACCTTCATATCCCGCAGCAGGTCGCCCAGGCTTGCCACATGCACGTCCAGCACGCGGCTGCTGACCTGCGGCGTCAGGTGGGCGGTCGCGGCAACCGGGCCTTCAACCGTCAGCACGCCGCGCGTCAGCCGCGTGCCGTTGGTTTCCAGATGGCTGTGCACGTTGGTCAGCGTGTCGGTCGGGCCGTAATACAGGGTCTGGGCATCAACATTCAGGTCCCACCGCCGTCCGGGCGGGCTGCTGACGCGGCCGGTGGCCATTTCGGGTATGTGATAGCCGCTGCCGCCCTGATGGCCGGCCGCTCTGGCCGCAGCCGCGGGATCGGGCGCGGTCTGGAACGAGACCAGCGGCGAGAGGTCCAGCACCTGTGCCGCGACATTGACCCCGATGGGGTCCCTTTCGTGCTGGGGCAGCATGACGGAGGCGTTGCCCACCGACCGCCCGACGCGGAACCCGCGCAGGATCAGCCTGCGCGCCATGCCCGACGCGGTTTCGGCATGGCCATCGATCAGCAGGTCCGGGCCCACGGCACGGATGTTCTCGATCGCCGCGATCTGCCCGTGGTCCAGTTGCAGTTCGACAGAGGCATTGGCCTCCTGCCCCACCTTCTTGGACCAGATGGGAATGGCCAGCGCCGCGCGGTCCAGGTCCAGGTCGATATCAACCTGCGCCCTGCCCCCCACATACCGGTCGTAATCCACATTCAGCAGGGCATTGCCGGAGAAATGTTCCCCCATCTCGAAGCCCGCGCGCCGCACCCCTTCGGGGGTTACATGACCCTGCAGGCTGGCGCTTTCCACCGCATGGACCATTGGCCCGCTGCGGAAATCCATGGTGTAGATCACGCTGGAGGGAATGCCCGCCAGCACGCCCGTGCCCTGCAGCAGCAGGCCATTGGTCGTGGCGTCGATGCCAAGATTGCCGTTATCAAGCGGCCTGCCCACCACCACATTGCCCAGATGCACCCCATCCAGGTCGGTATGGCTGCGCAGGTCGATCTGGTCCAGCCGCACATGCGCATCAAGCGGCAGGGCAATGTGCAGCGACACATTGGCCCGCCCGGCAGGGTGGGTGAACGACATGGGATGGCGCGAAAGCACATTGAGCCGTGGCTCGGCCAGAAGGGCCAGCACATCGCGCGCATTGCCCAGCAGGGTGGTGTTGATGTCGCCCACCTGCACCTTTCGATTCAGGCCGGTAATGAGCATGGAGCCGGGACCGACCTCGATCCGCCCGGTACCGGTGGCATCCACATGCCGGTCCGCCAGATCCACAAGCTGGTAGGCATGGCCGAAGCGGATCATGATCTGGTCCGGACCATCGAAAGTAAGATGGGCATCCATGTCATGCAGGGGTGCAATGGGGCGCAGCCAGTGCAGTTCCATGTCATCGGCATCGATGGTGCCACCCAGCGAGACCAGGTCAAGCCCGCCCCAGCCCGTATGGCTGTCCAGCCCCATGTTGATCTGGAACTGGCGCACCCGGCCCTGCGGGATGTTCTGCGTGACCCAGCGCCGCGCGCCCTTCATGGCGCGCGGCGGCCAGAAATCCCCCAGCGACGCGAAATCCAGCGCCTGCGCACGCGCCGCCACGTTCACCTGCGCCGCCTTGGGGTTGAATACGGATGTGGATTTGAGTTCCGCCTTCGCCTCCAGCGTCGGCCCCGTATCGTCATCCGCCGCGTGGCCGGGCACGCGCAGGTGCAGCATGAAATTGTTCAGCGTTACATGCAGCGGGCCATCCAGCGGCGCCGTGGCCGGTCCCGCGCCCAGCGCACCCACCAGGTCGGCACTGCCCTGCCCCACCAGGTACTGCCCCGCCTTGCGCGTGGTGACCTGGCCATTGCCCGCTTCCAGATGCACGCTGAAATCACGCGGCATGAGAAAGGGCATGTCCCGCCCGCCATCACGGAAAGACACATGCAGGCTGCCCCCCACCGGCAGGTCCAGGGGGGCGACTTCCTTCTGTCCCGGCGCAAAGGCCGCGGGGCTGATCGGGTCCAGCCCCACGGTCCAGTCCACCTGTCGCGGGCCGCTATGTTCGCCCGTGCCATGCAGCACCAGCCGTTCGCCATTGCCCTCCAACCCCAGCCGGACATCACCCGTAATGCCCTTCTGGCCGGAATCGGTTACGATCTTCAGCCGGGCATCGGCCTCGCCCAGCCGCCAGGTGCGCCCGCTCCTGCGGTCGGTAAAGGTGACATGCGTGTCGGACACGATCGCCTGGCGCAGCCCGTCCAGATCCACCGGCGGCGGTTCCTGCGGCCTGAGCGAGGGGTAGGGCGTATCCGGCCCCAGATCGAGGCCGAACTTGCCCTCCCGGTTGCGCGCGAAACGCAGCCGCCCGTGCGAGGCCGACAGTTCCAGAATGCGCACCCGCCCGTGCGCTAGCGCCGGACTGTCAATGGTGATGCGCCCGCGTCGCAGCGTGTCCGCCATCTCGCCATTGCGGCGGCGGATGGCAACGTCCTCCACCCATATCACCAGCGGTGCGCGCAGCCCTTCATGCAGCGCGTTCCAGCCCATGCGTACATGCCCCGCCGACAGGCCGCCGATAATATCCTCATGTTTCAGCCCGTGCGCCACGGGAATGGGCATGAGCAGCCTGACGGCGGGCGTGATGTCCAGCGGGCCTGCGGAAAGCCGTACCGTCAGCACCAGCAGCAGCACGGCGGGCAGCGTGATGCACAGCAGCACCAGCCAGATCACCACCCTGCCCCCCGCCAGTACCGCGCGGCGCACGCGGCTGGGGGCGGGGTGGGGCGGGGTAGAGGGTTGACCGGCTTCCGTCATGCCGTCCACGCTACGCCATCGCGCAGGTCTGCGTGGCTTTCCAGTCTTTTACCGGACCCCTTTCCATGGATCAGCCCATACCGCCTTCCCCCGTGCTGCACCCGTCGTGGCAGGGATGCACCTGGCCCCTTCCGGCAGATGGACGGGGGGCGGCCATACTGCATGAACATCTGGCGGCGGCCTGTGCCCGCGCGGGGCTGCCCGATGTCACCACCCTGCCCGGCGCGGCCCCGCTGATCGATGCGCTGGGGGGCAACGCCCCCTATCTGGCGGACCTGGCGCAGCGTGACATCACAGCGTTCCTTGCCCTGCTGACGGAGGGGGCGGAGTCCTGCACGCGCCGCATCCTGGACGGGCTGGAAGCCCTGCCGCCCGCCATGCCCCGCGCCCGGATCATGGCAGAGCTGCGCATAGCCAAGCGGCAGGCGGCCCTGGCCATCGCACTGGCCGACATAGGCGGCGCATGGACGCTGGAACAGGTGACGCTTGCCCTGAGCGAGCTGGCGGAAAACGCGCTGGGGGCCGCGGTCAGGCATCTGCTGCTGCATGCGCACGAGACGGGACGGCTGCGGCTGCGCAACCCCGAAAACCCGTGCCGGGGCAGCGGCTTCGTGGTTCTGGCGATGGGGAAGCTGGGCGCGCGGGAACTGAACTACTCCTCGGACATAGACCTGATCGTGCTGTACGACCCGGACCGCCACCCCGGTAACGAGGGGCTGCGGCATACCTTTGTGCGCATGACTAGCGATCTTGTCACCCTTATGGAAGCGCGAGATGCAAATGGTTACGTTTTCCGCATGGACCTGCGGCTGCGGCCGGACCCATCCGCCACACCGGCCGCCGTATCCTTTCCCGCCGCCATCCAGTACTACGAAAGCATGGGCCGGACATGGGAACGCGCCGCCATGACCAAGGCCCGCCCCGTGGCGGGTGACATTACGGCGGGGCGCCGTTTCCTCAAAAGCATTCATCCGTTCGTCTGGCGCCGCCATCTGGATTTCGCGGTAATCGACGACCTGCATGACATGAAGGCCCGCATCGACCGCCATCGTAACGCAGGTCATGCCGATCTGGACAGCCTGCCGCCCGAACGCATCCGTGATCCGGCCGCGGCCACGGCATGGCTTCTGGGCCAGAACGTCAAGCTGGGCCAGGGCGGCATACGCGAAGTGGAGTTCGTGGCCCAGGCGCTGCAGCTTGTCTGGGGCGGCAGGCGGCCCGAACTGCGCGACCCCACCACGCTGGGCGCATTGCGGCGGCTGCGGCGGGCGGGACTGCTGGAACGTGCCCAGTCCGCAATACTGGCCCGCAATTACCGCATGCTGCGGCAGGCTGAACACCGCCTGCAGATGCGCATGGACCACCAGACCCACAGCCTGCCCGACACGGTGGACGGATTCGCCCGCTTCGCTACCTTCATGCTGGCAGCGGTGCCGGGGGAACTGGCCAGCGGCATGCTGGCGGTCATGCAGCGCTCGCGGCGGATATTCGACCAGCAGTTCGCCGAAGGCGGCACCGAGGACCAGACCATCGCCCCCGAGGACGCCGATGCCGCCGACCGCCTGCGCGGACACGGCTTCGCCGCAGGCGACATCAATGATGCGCTCGTCATCCTCAACCGCTGGGAGGGCAACCGCCTGCGCGCCCTGCGTTCGGACCGCGCGCGCAAGCTGCTGCGCCGGCTCCTGCCCACCCTCATGGCCGAGATCGGCAGCCGCCAGCAGCCGCTGGCGGTACTGCGCCGCTTTGACGCCCTGCTGGAACGGCAGTGGGCGGGGGTGCAGTTCCTGTCGCTGCTGGAACGCAACCCAGTCCTGATCCACCGCATCATGACCGTACTCGACTGCGCGCCCTTCCTGGCCGACCATCTGGCGCAGACCCCTTCCGCGCTGGACGGGCTGCTGGACACGGAGGATGGCCCCGGCGCGCTGGGCACCGCAACCGCGCTGGTGCGGCGGCATGTGGCCGGTGCCGGCACGGCCGAGCAGGTGCTGCCGGTGCTGCGCGGGCTGGTCTGCGGGGAAGAGTTCCGCCTGTCCGTCGCCCGTCTTGAACACCGCATGGGCGAGGACCGCGCCGCCCGTGCGCGCACCGCCATGGCGGACACGGTCATGCGCGGGCTGCTGGCGGTGGTCACGCGCGAACACAGGCGCCGCCATGGCAGCGTGCCCGGCGGGGCCATGGCGGTCGTGGCGCTGGGCAAGGCGGGATCGCATGAAATGATGCCGTGCTCGGACCTTGACCTCATGCTGGTGTTCGACCACCCCGACGATGCGGGGGAAAGCGTGGTCCCGGCATCGGTCCCGGCCGATGGCATCCCGCCGCGCCCGCTTTCCGCCGGAACCTATTACGTGCGCCTGGCCCATGCCTTTGTCGCGGCACTGACCGCGCCGGGGCGGGAAGGACCGCTGTACGAGGTGGACATGCGGCTGCGGCCCTCGGGTTCCAAGGGACCGGTCGCGGTCTCGCTTTCCGCCTTCCGCCGCTACCATGCGGAATCGGCCTGGACATGGGAACGCATGGCCCTGACCCGCGCCCGCGTGGTGGCAGGCCCGCCCCGGCTTGCGGGGGCACTGCGCGCGGCAATCGCCCATGCGCTGGATGAGGGGCCCCATGCCACCGCGCAGGCGCGCGCCCGGGTCCTGCATGACGTACGCCACATGCGCGAACGCCTGGCGCGCGAACGCCCCGCCTCCGGCCCGTGGGACATCAAGCGCCGCCGGGGCGGGCTGATGGATGTGGAATTCGTGGCACAGGGGCTGCAGCTGCTGGCGGCCGTGCCCGCCACGCGCAGTCCGTCCACGCGCCTGGCACTGCTGCGCATGGCGCGCGCGGGCGAGATGGATGCGCATGATGCCGGCATGCTGCGCCGCGCCGACCTGTTCTGGCGGACGTTGCAGGGGCTGATCCGCATCATCTGCGGCCGGGACATACCAGAGACCATACCCGCCGCCAGCCTTGAAATCCTGACCGGGGAGTTCAATGTGCCCGACGCCGCCGCCCTGCTGCGGCGCATGGACCGGATGGCTGCCGCTGTCACGGCCATATTCGACCGCCTGGTCCCGCCCATTGCCGATACGCCCGAACCATAGCGCGACAGGCCCGGTTCCCTGATGCACGGAAGCGTTGCATGATCACGCGCCACAACAAACCCCGGCCCCCTGCGCGCGTTGTGGCAACGCGCGACGCAGGCAGCCAGATCAGCAAGGCAGGTCATGAGCAAGGTTTCTCCCCCCTTTCCCGAACCCGGCAGCGCGGTTCCCGATTTCGACATGGCCGCGAGCGGTGGCCGCAGGGTCAGCCTGGGCAGCCTGCGCGGGCAGCCCTTCGTGCTGTATTTCTACCCCAAGGCCAGTACATCGGGCTGCACGAAGGAAGCGTGCGAATTCGAGGCCGCACTGGCCGACCTGCAGAAGGAGGGCATCAGCGTAATCGGGGTATCGCGTGACGGGATGCCCGCGCTGGAAAAATTCGCGGCCGATCACGGCCTGACCTTCCCCCTCGCCTCCGACGGCGATGGCCATGTGACCGAAGCCTATGGCGTATGGGTGGAAAAATCGATGTACGGCCGCAAATACATGGGGATCGAGCGCGCGACCTTCCTGGTCGATGCCACCGGACACCTGCTCCAGGCCTGGCGCAAGGTCAAGGTGACGAACCACGTCGCCGCCGTGCGCAAGGCCATTGCGACCCTGCTGCTACAGGCGGGAACGGGTCATCAGGCGTAATCAGTAATACGGGCGCACCGGGCCGCCCCCATAGGGGCCGTAGGCCATGACCGGCGGCGGGGGCGGGGGCGGCCCGTAATAGACCACCGGCGGCGCGGGACGGTAATAGACCGGCGGCGGCGGGGGTGGCGGCCCGTAGGCATCCATCATGGCACCGCCGACAACCCCGCCCACGATGCCGCCCACCAGGCCCCCCACAAACGCATCACCCGGGCCACCGCGCCCATGGGCATGGGCCTGTGGCACGGCCCCGGCCACCCCGGCGAGAACCACAAGACCCGCTGCGATGCTTCGTATGTTTTTCATAACCCTGTCTGCGCTCCTGTATCGCTCAGGCGGGAGAAGCCGCCCCGCCGGACTCCCTTAAACAGGAACGCAGTGGCGATTTACGGGCAGGTTGCGCCCTTTTCGTGCCACAAAGCGGACCGGGCCGTTACGGATGGGCGGCGTGCAGTTCCTTCAGCCCCGCTGGCACGGCAAACACGCTGGCGGGCTGGGGATCGCGGGTGATGGATGTCGCTTCTACCATGACCTTGCCATCGCGCCTGACCTCCATCATCACGCCGTCATCGGTGTAACAGATCTCGCTGGGGCGCTGGTCGGTATCCTGCGTCTGCCACAGGGTGCACGGCGTGCCCACGACGTTTGACACGCCGGTGCGCAGCCAGTTGCCCTGCGCGCGCTGGCCCATCGCCACATTGGCCGCGCCGGGCGCGGGGATGACGGTCTTGACCTTCTGGTCGGCGTTCACCACCGTCAGCGTGCCCGCATGGTAGTCGGTGATCATGTAGGTTGCCGCATTGCCCGGATCGACACGCTGCATCATGGTACCGGCCGACCAGCGCATGCGCTGCGTCATGACCGCACTCGTGTCATGCGGGGGATAGATGGCGTAGCTGACATCCACATCATTCTGCGGCGTGACATACGGGGTCTGGGTATCGGGGGGCGCGCCATCGGCGGCATGGGCATAGCCCGGCCCCGCCAGCAGCAGGGCACCCATCATTACGGTCCGGCGGAGGCCATGGGCCAGTCGTGTCACTTCATGCAATCCTTCAAACGGGCCTTGGAAAAACGGGCGGCGGGGCCTCATCCGCCCTTCGCGTCCCTGCCGGCGGGGGTGCCGGGCGGCGGGGGCGGCTCAACCTTGCGGTAGCCTTCCGGCGGCTGGAACATGCTGTCCGGTATGGGGCCGTACACGACTTTCGTCGCTTCCAGCTTACCCTTCAGCCCGTCACCATCCACGCCTATTTCCTGCAGTACCACGCCATCCTCCGTCACGCAGGCGGTGGCGTTGCCCTGATCGGTCGTGACATCCCACTGCGTGCAGGCAACACCCGCCACACTCGATGCCCCCTTGCGGACAAAGGACATGGACAGGTCCAGCAGGAAGGGGTTGCGGATACCGTAACGCGCATCAAGCTGGCTGTAGACCTTCTGCGGGTTGATGATGATGGTGACCTGGCGGCTCATGCGGTTGAGGATCGTCTCGCCCATGCCCTGCGGGCTGTCGATTCGCATCAGCCCGCCATTATAGGCGAACCATGTACGCACGGCCTTGGGCTCGGGCACGCCATCGGGCTGGACGTTGTAATCCACCTGCACATCCCGCGTGGGGGTAAGCGGGGGATGAACGCCCGGGGCATCCTGCGCGCGGGCGGGCCGCGGGCCGCCCCCTGCCGTCACGGCCGCCGCAAACGTCGCCACCCCCAGTAATCCTGCGCCCGTCCATGCCCGCCTGTATCGCGGGCGGGGCGTTGCATGCTTCATCACGTCTTTCCCTTCATCTGCCCAGACGGAAGCCCGCATGGACCGCCCTGTCAACCGCATGGGTGCGTCATGTTCCGCGCAGGGCGCGGATCGCGGCCTCCACCACCGTGTCCTGCCCGTTGCCCACCCATGTGGCCGCCTGCTCCACCGCCTGTTCCAGCGCGTGCAGATAGGCGCGTGCCGGGATTTCGATCCCGCCGAACCCGGCCAGATGACCGGTGCCGAACTGGGTATCTAGCAGGGTGAACCCACCCAGCCGCAGCCGGGCCACCAGATGGACCAGCGCCACCTTGGACGCATCGCGCTGGCGGCTGAACATGCTCTCCCCAAAGAAGGCGCGTCCGATGGCCACGCCATACAGCCCGCCCACCAGCCGGCCTTCGTGGCGCACCTCCACGCTATGGGCATGGCCCATGGCATGCAGCTGGCAGAACAGGCTGCGGATGCGCGGATTGATCCATGTGCTCTCACGCCCCGGCGCGGGTTCGGCGCAGCCATCCATGATGGCGGGGAAATCCTGATCGGTCGCCACGACAAAACGCGACGACAGCACGGTGCGCATGAGCCTGCGCGGGACATGAAAACCGTCAAGCGGCAGGATGCCGCGCATTTCGGGGCAGAACCATTCCAGCGTGTCCGAACGGGCATCGGGCGCCATGGGGAACAGGCCGATGCGGTAAGCGCGCAGCATAAGCTCCGGCGTGATGGGAACCGTGTCTTGACCCGTCATGTTCTTGGGATAACCCTCTCGCATGCTCCTGTGGCCATAACGGACCACGGCATGCCCGCGTTCATCAGGAGAAAATACCCCATATGTCCGATATCCGTCCCCGCCTGCTGCTGACCCAGCGCCAGACCCCGGCGGTCATGCAGCGCATCACGCACAGCTTTACCATATCCGGCACGCCCGAACACAGGCTGACAACGCGCGAACTGCTGGATGCCGCGCGTGCCTTCCAGCCTGATGCCATCATGACATCAACCGGCCTGCCGCTACAGGGCGATGATGTAAAACAGCTGCCCGACTGCGTGAAGGTGGTGGCGACCGTAAGCGTGGGCACCGACCACCTGGATATTCCCGCCCTGCACGCACGCGGCATTATTGTCACCAACACCCCCGATGTGCTGACGGACTGCAATGCGGACATGGCCATCCTGCTCATGCTGGCGGCCGCCCGGCGGGCGGGGGAATATACCACGCTCATGCGCGGGGGCTGGGGGCGGTCACTGGCCATGGACGAACTGCTGGGCACGCGCATGAGCGGCAAGCGGCTGGGCATTGTCGGCATGGGCCGCATCGGTCGCGCGGTGGCCCGTCGCGCGCGTGGCTTCGATATGGAAATACTGTATTCCAACCGCCGCCGCCTGCCAGCCGCGCAGGAAGCGGGTGCGACCTATTTCGGCACGCTGGCCGACATGCTGCCGCATTGCGATATCCTGAGCCTGCACCTGCCAGCATCACCCGAGACGGACGGCATGATCAACGCCGGCCTGCTGGCCCGCCTGCCGCGCGGCGCCATCTTCATCAATGCCGCCCGTGGCGCGCTGGTGGATGAGGATGCGCTGATCGACGCGCTGCGCAGCGGCCAGCTTGCCGCGGCGGGTCTGGACGTGTACCGCAACGAACCGAACCCGGACCCGCGATTCCTGGAACTGCCCAATGTCTTCCTGACCCCGCATGTAGGCAGCGCCACGACCGAGACCCGGACCGACATGGGCATGCTGGCCGTGGACAATGTGGAAGCCGTGCTTGGCGGCAGGCACCCGCCCACCCCCGTCAGGGCCTGAATCCGGACAACAGGGAGAAAACCATGGGACTACCGGGCATATTCGTGATTTTCGCGCTGATCGCCCTCCTGCTGGAAACGGTAGCACCCCGTTTCCATGGAATATGGGAGACATTGCTGGCGTTCTACTGCGTCTTCGCGCTGGTGGCGGGGCTGATCGAGGTCCGCCTCACGCTGAAGGCCCATGCCGCGTCCGGGCAGCGGCAGGGCTGACCCCTGCCACCGGAACGGGAAATGGATCAGCAAAAGTTTTTGGTGAAGCCTTTTTCAAAAAGGTGGCAACCAAAAACTTTTACTTTTTCTTATCAACCATCTGCTGCCAGACAGTCCCTTAACTCTCGCTGGCCTGGCTGGCGGCATGGGCCTTCAGGTCGGCGGCGGTGCGGCGTACTTCCGGCCCGTATTCCCGCTCCAGCCTGCGGATGGTGAAATGCGCCTGCGCCACCGCGCGATAATGCGACAGGAATGCCGCGTTGAGCGACGCCCCACACAGCGCGCCCGCCACCGGCATCATCTGCAGGGCGAATTTGCGCGACAGGCCCAGCCCGTAATGGGTCGCGACCTCACTCACCAGCATCACGACCGGGCGGCCACGCAGCATGGCACGGGCGGAAAAATAGCCCAGTTCGTTATCTTCCCCCTGTCCCTGCCCCTTAGGGCCGCCAAAGGGGAAGGCACGCAGGGCGAAAACCTCCAGGCATGCGGCGCGCGCTTCCTCCTGTGACAGGTCCTCCCCCTGCTCACGCGCGATGCGCGCGATCTCGCGCATGATGGCAAGCGTGGTGAAGCCGACATCCGCAATCAGGCCAGGCAGTCCGGTAAACCCGCCTACGGCCCCCGATACGGTCACGGCCGCCCTGAGTGCGGGCTCCCGCCATGTGGGGGTCCCCGCCGTGACCGAAATATCCCGCGGGCGGTCCATGCCCAGCACCGCGATGTCGAATGCGCGCCTGATGGCGGTTTCGGTCGCGGATTGCAGGCGGGCCTGCAGCGCAGGGGCCAGCCCCAGCGTGCGCATGCCCAGCATGGCCGCCTGCCCCACGGCGCCACCCATCAGGTCCGCCAGGCGTACCAGCACGCCGCGCCCGGCCTCGACGCGTTCCAGCGCCTGCTGGAGTTCATCAATACACGCGCTGTCCAGCGTCAGCGGTGCCAGTTCGTTCGCGGACCCTGCACTCATTACAATGCCTTTCGCCTGATCTTCCGTAAGAATACGGGCCGGTCCCGCCACGCGCCCGCAACGCGCGCAGTCAGGGGCCGGCCGCTACGCCCATGCGGCAGTGCCAACCGTTTCAGCACCATGGCCGCCTTCTGGCAATGCGCATCACCATGGCGGCAGGCATGAAACGCTGGCCTGCCCTAGCTGTTCCAGCCGCCCATGCGGCACAGATGCGCCCAGTGCGCATCCGACACCGGCACCACCGACAGGCGGGACTGCCGCACCAGCGCCAGATCCGCCAGCGCCGGATCGGCCTTGATCGCAGCCAGCGTAACCGGCTGCGGCATGGGGCCTATGGCGCGCACGTCCACACAGACCCACTGCCCGGCCTGCGCCGTAGGGTCGGGATAGGCTGCGCGCACCACCTCGACCACCCCCACGATCTCACGCCCCACGTTGGAGTGGTAGAAGAAGGCCCGGTCCCCCACCTGCATGGCCGCCAGGTTCTTCTTTGCCTGATGGTTGCGCACGCCGGTCCATGGCTCCACGCCGTTTTCCACCTGCTCGGCCCATGAAAAGGCATCCGGCTCGGACTTGATCAGCCAGTACGCCATGACCGGTTTCCTACTCCACCCGCAGGCTATCACGAAAAACTGAACGGAACGGACGGATCACCACGCTCTCGAACAGATCAACCTTGGCGTACGGGTCCTCCACGGCAAAGCCTTCCGCCGCGGCGCGGTCGGCCACGTCCACCACCAGCAGGCTGCCGCAGGGGCGGTTTTCCGCGTCCAGCAGCGGGCCGCCATGCACCACGTGCTGCTTCCACCGCTCCAGATAGGCCAGGTGCCGCTCACGCGTTGCCTTGCGGGTTTCAAGGCTGGCGGGCTTGTCGGTACAAATGATCGCAAACAGCATGTTTTCTCCTCTTGTGGCGGGACCGTACCATGACGGGACAGGACTGGCCGTGTCTTTTTTAACGCGATAGTGTAGAGCAGGAAATCGTCAGCCCCCAGCCACGCATGGGTGATGGCGGAAATTTTCATTGACCCCTTTCATTGCAGGGACAGGTGCCCCCGGCACGGATGGATCAACCTTGAACGCAACGCAGAGCCTTACCGCACGCACCGGTAACCTTTTTCATCGTTATGCCAACCCGGGCCGTTTCCTGCGCATGGGGGCGAAGCTGCAGCCATGGCTGACATGGCCCGCGCTTGTCCTGTCGGTGGCCGGAATCGTGTGGGGGCTGTTCTTCTCCCCCGCCGACTGGCAGCAGGGCGACAGCGTGCGCATCATGTACGTGCATGTGCCCACCGCATGGCTGGCATCGTCGGGCTATATGGGTCTGGCTGTCTGCTCGCTGCTGTCACTGGTGTGGCGCCACCCGCTGGCCGATCTGGCGGCGGTGGAAATCGGGCCGGTGGGCGCTGCCATCACCGCCGTATGCCTGGCCACCGGATCGCTGTGGGGCAAGCCCATGTGGGGCACATGGTGGGTATGGGATGCGCGGCTGACATCGGTGCTGGTGCTGTTCTTCCTGTATCTGGGCCATATCGCGCTGATCCGTGCGTTTGACGAGCCGCAGCGCGGCTACCGCGCCGCCGCCATACTGGGGCTGGCCGGTGCGATCGACCTGCCCATCATCAAGTTCAGCGTACAGTGGTGGAACACGCTGCACCAGCCTGACAGCATCACGGTTACGGGGGCGCCGACCATGTCCACCTCCATGCTGTGGCCGCTGGGGCTGACCACGCTGGGCTTCACGCTCGGGTTTGGCGCCATCGTGCTGGCGCGCCTGCGTGCCTCGGTCATGGAAAGCCGTATCCGCACCATCCTGGCCGCCAGCCGTGGCCGCCAGTCCGCCGCCCAGCCCGCCCCCACCACCGATAGTGCCCCCGCATGACCCACCTGCCCTATATTGCCGCGGCCTATGGCCTGACACTTGGCGTGGCCGCCATCCTGTCCATCAACGCAACCTTCCGCCTGCGCCAGGCACGCAAGCGCCTGGCCGCGATTGAACAGCCCCGGACCCGCCAGCCGTCATGACACGCAAGAGCCGACGCCTGTGGCTGGTCGTGGCGTGCATGATCGGACTTGGTTCCGCCGCCGCCCTCACCCTTAATGCCTTTTCCTCCAATATCGTGTTCTTCATGGCGCCCTCGCAGGTCCACGCCAAGCCGCCACCGGCCGACCGCACCATCCGCCTGGGCGGCATGGTGGTGGCGGGCAGCGTGCACCGTGAAAAGGTGAAGGACACGCCGGTCAACCTGTTTGACGTGACCGACGGCCAGGCCGCCGTGACCGTGCGCTACGAAGGCATCCTGCCCGACCTGTTCCGCGAGGGGCAGAGCGTGGTGGCGGTCGGTACCGTCAACCCCGATGGTACCTTCCGCGCCAGTGAGGTGCTGGCCAAGCATGACGAGACCTACATGCCCAAGGAAGTGGCCGAGGAACTGCGCCGCAGCGGCAAGTGGGACCCGCGCTTTGGCAAGGCGCCGGATGCGGCAAGCTGGAACACCATGACGGCGGCCGACACCCCGAAGAAACCGGCCACCCAGACACCTGACGGAAACTGACATCCGCGATGAACCCGGAACTTGGAAATTTTGCCCTGGCGCTGGCATGCTGCATGGCCGCCGGACAGGCGATCCTGCCCCTGATTGGCGCGAACCGGCGTGATGCGCGCCTGATGGCACTGGCGCCCGCGCTGGCGGTGGGGCAGATGCTGGCCCTGATCACGTCATTCGCCTGCCTGATCCATGCCGCCATCACCAACGATTTTTCGGTGCAGAACGTGGCGGCCAACAGTGCTGTCAGCAAGCCGCTGCTGTACAAGATCACCGGCGTATGGGGCAACCATGAGGGCTCGGTGCTGCTCTGGGCGATGATCCTGTCCATATGTGGTGGCGCGGTGGCCCTGTTCGGGCGCAACCTGCCTTCCGCGCTGCAGGCGCGCGTGATTGCGGTACTGGGCGGGGTTGCGGCGGGGTTCGAACTGTTCTGCCTTACCACCTCCAACCCGTTTGCCCGCGTGTGGCCTGCCCCGCTGGATGGCCAGGGCATGAACCCGCTGCTGCAGGACCCCGGCCTCGCCTTCCATCCGCCCATTCTCTACACCGGCTATGTCGGTTTTGCCGTTCCCTTCGCCTTTGCCATTGCCGCCCTGATCGAAGGAAGGGTCGATGCCGCGTGGGGCCGCTGGGTGCGCCCGTGGGCGGTGGCGGCATGGTGCTTCCTGACCTGTGGCATCGCCATGGGGTCGTGGTGGTCGTATTATGTACTGGGCTGGGGTGGCTACTGGTTCTGGGACCCGGTGGAGAACGCATCCCTGATCCCGTGGCTGACGGGCACGGCGCTGGTGCATTCGGCAATCGTGGTGGAAAAGCGCGAGGCGCTGAAGATCTGGACCGTGCTGCTGGCCATCGGTACGTTCTCGTTCTCGCTTTCGGGCACGTTCCTCGTGCGTTCGGGCATTCTCAATTCCGTGCATGCCTTTGCCAATGACCCGGCGCGTGGCGTGTTCATCCTCGGGCTGCTGGCGCTGGTCATTGGTGGCTCGCTGCTGCTGTTCGCCATCCGTGCGCCGCAACTGACCACGGGCGGGCTGTTTGCCCCCGTCTCGCGTGAAGGGCTGCTGGTGCTCAACAACATCCTGCTGTGCTCCATCTGCGCGGTGGTGCTGACGGGCACGATGTACCCCCCCTTCATGTCGCTTCTGTTCGGCAAGACGATTTCGGTCGGCAAGCCGTTCTTTGATGCAACCACCATCCCGCTGGCCATACCGCTTATGGTATTCATGGGGTTCGGCCCCATGGTGCCGTGGAAGCGCGCGCAGATGTGGCCGGTGCTGCGGCGTCTGTGGTGGGCGGCCTGCGTGGCGCTGGTGGCACTTGTGCTCGCCACGGTCCGGATGCGGGACATCCTGCCGGTGCTGGCCACGGCCACGGCGGTATGGGTGATCTGCTCCAGCCTGGCCGATATTGCCGAACGCCTGCGCCTGTTCCGCCAGCCGCTGGCCTATAGCTGGCAGCGCGCGCGCAGCCTGCCGCGCGCGGTGTTTGGCGCGGCCCTTGCGCATGCGGGCGTGGGCATCGTGGTGCTGGGCATTGCCGGCATGTCACAGGCCGCGCACCGGATTGTGGAGGTGCATGTGGGCCAGAGCGAGATGCTGGCCGGTGACAGCTGGACGCTCACGGACGTGCATCCGGCGGAAGGCCCCAACTACAGTGCGCTGGTCGCCACCATCGAGGTCCGCCACAATGGCCGCCTGATCACCACGCTGCACCCCTCCAAGCGCACCTTCGCCAGCCAGCACCAGACCACGACGGAAGTGGCGATCCATACCAACCTGCTGGCGGATATTTACGGCGTGCTGGGTGACAGGCATGGCGATGACGCCAACCCGACCTATGTGCTGCGCCTGCATTACAACCCGCTGGCGCCGTGGATGTGGCTGGGCGGGCTGATCATGGCCTTTGGTGGCGCGCTTTCACTGTCCGACCGGCGGGTGCGCGTGGGTGCGCCGCGCCGGGCGAAAACGGTTGATGTGGTGGTGGTACAATGAGCGGGCAGCCTCCCTCCCCCACGCGCCGCCGCCTGCTCATGGCCGCCCCGCTGGTTGTGGCGGGCGGTGTGGGCGTGGGCTTCTGGCGCATGCTGTCGGGCATGACAAAAGGCTCGTTCGACCCGCATGACATCCATGCCCCGGCGCTGAACCGCCCCGTGCCCGACTTCGCCCTGCCCGACCAGGCACCGGGCAGCGGTTTTTCCGCGCAGGACCTGCGCGCGCTCAAGGCGCCGGTGCTGGTGAACTATTTTGCATCCTGGTGCATACCCTGCGTGGCCGAAATGCCGGTGCTCAACGCGCTGAAGGAAAAACTGCCCATATGGGGCATTGCGTACAAGGACAGACCGGAACATGCGCTGGGCTTCGTGCAGCGGGCAGGCAACCCCTATGCCCGCATCGCCGCCGACCGGGACGGGCTGGCGGCCATTGACTGGGGCGTATCCGGCGTGCCGGAAACCTTCCTGATCGGCCCCGGCGGCGTGATCCGCTGGCATACCGCCTCCCCCATTACCGAAACCATGATCACCCGCACGATCATGCCGCTGGCGGACAGCCTGAAGTCATGATGAAGAACCCGTTCCCGCGCCGTGGCGGCGTGCTGGCCCTGCTGGCCTGCCTGCTGTTCGCCCCCATCATGGCCATGGCGGTGGATGACCCGTCCGAAATGCTGCCCGATCCGGCACAGGAACAGCGTGCCGAGGCCATTGGCGCCCAGTTGCGCTGCCTTGTCTGCCAGAACGAATCGATCGAGGACAGCAGCGCCGACCTGGCCCGTGACCTGCGCCATGTGGTGCGCGAACATGTGGCCAAGGGGGAAAGCAACCAGCAGATCATGGCGTGGATGGTCAGCCGCTACGGCAATTTCATCCGCCTCAGACCACCGCTGACCATAGGCACGCTGCTGCTGTGGATCATGCCGCTGCTGGCACTGGGCATTGGCATTGGCGTTGCGTGGTGGACCTTCCGCAGGCCACGCGCCCCCACCCCGGCACCGCTGAGTGATGAAGAGCGCCGCCGCCTGTCCGACCTGACCGAAACACGCCGAGAGTGACATGATCTGGATTGGTATCTGCCTGCTTGGCGTGATTGCGCTGCTGCCCGCGCTGCTGTCGTTCCGCCGCACCACGCTGCTGCGCGATGAACGCGAAACCGCCCTTGTCCTGCATCAGGCCCAGCTTGCCGAACTGGAGCGTGACCTTACCGAGGGCATGATCGCGCCATCCGAGCATGACAGCGCACGGCTGGAAATCCAGCGCCGCCTGCTGGGTATTGACCTGCTGCCCGCCGAAAGGGCGGGCCGCTCCTCCTCCACCATGGCCATAATGGCGGCGTTGTTTGGCCTGCCGGTCGCGGCCGTGGCGCTGTACCTGACCGTTGGGCACCCGCAGCTTCCAGCCCAGCCGCTGGCCCCGCGCCTTGCGGCGCTCAGGCAGGAAGACCACCGCAATGACGCGATCATCGACCGGCTGCGTGACCAGCTCAAACTGATTCCACCGAGTGATCCCAGCCTGTTCCAGGGTTACGTATTGCTGGGCCAGGCGGAAGCGGGGCGCGACCATTACGCCGCTGCCGCCCAGGCCTGGCGCGATGCGATTGCCCAGAAATTCGATCCCGAAGTCGCCGCACGCGCGGCGGAAGCGCAGATGATGGCCGATGGCGGCCATATCTCGCCCGAAACCGCCGATCTGTACCGCCGCGCGCTGGACGCCGCCCCGCCTGATGCCCCGTGGCGCATGACGGTGCAGCAGCGCATTGCCCAGTCCGAGCACCAGTAACGGCCCATCAACAACGCGCTACCCATGCGCCCGCACGGGTTTTGGGGCTTGCCAGTTTCCTGTCCTTGGGCGGAAACTGGCTTCATGAGCAAGGACAAGACCCCCGCCCCCGCCCCTGCGGCTGATACAGCGCAGGATGAAGCGGCCAAGGAAGCCGCATTGCTGAAACAGCCCGCCGAACCTGATGAGCGTGGCGGCCCCAAGGGGCCGGAACCGACGCGCTACGGGGACTGGACGGTCAAGGGACGGTGCGTGGATTTCTGATCCGGCATTTTCACAAAAACGCCGATGAAAGATGATAAACGTCCTCGGGTGCCACCTTTTTTCAAAAAGGCGGTGTTTTTCGAAGCTTTTTGAAAAAAGCTTCACCAAGGACTTTCTTGTGATGGCTGGATGTTATCCGGGCAGGCTTTTCAGGCCGCTTCAGCCAATCTCGTTGGGAAGCGGCCCACGGCCAAAGCTGGTCTGGCGCGCCCGGTGCCCCGGCGGCGGAATGTTGCACGAGATGAGATAGATCCCGGCCACGAATACAAGCTGCGAGAGGGAATTGAACCACAGCGCCAGTTCATAGGCCCGCTCCGCCGTGACGGCCTGATAGACCGCATATCCTGCAAACGGGATGGAAATGGGCCGCATGCCCGCCAGCATGAGGCGCAGCGGATTCTGGTACCCCGGCCTGACCAGCCTGCGCAGGCGGTGGATGCCGATATAGAATATGACCTCGAAAAACCAGCCCAGCAGGTTGGTGATCACATTGTCCAGTGTCATCCCTTCCAGCACCAGCAGGGCGGATATGGACGCCGCCGAGAGCACGATCGAGCCGACCTGAAAACTCATGCCCATTTCCATCGCCGTCAGGCGATCGGGCAGGGCATCGGCAAAAGGCTGGAAAATCCGGTCCAGCAGCCAGGAATCGAACTGGTTGACGCGTTCACCAAATGACATGACTGTTCCCGGTCTCCTCACACCCCTCGTGGTCCGTAGTGTTATCCACCATACACGGCGGCGACAACCGCATCGGGGTAGCTGCCTGCCATCCCGGCCAGCGCGGTATTGCTGAGCATGACAATGCTTATCCCGCGTGCCCGGTCCACCACCCACTGGTGCCCGTACACACCCCCCCATGTAAAACTGCCGGGGCTGAGTGGCGTGCGCGCGGCGACGGGATCGGTTATGACCGCACCCCCGTAGCCAAAGCGCCGCCCGCGTGCAAGCGGCCCCATGTCCACATCGCCAATCGCATTGCGACCGAACAGGGCAGCGGAGGCAGGAGCCAGCAGCCCCTCACCCCCCTGCCGGAGCGCTTCAAGAAAGGCGAGGAATTCCCCTGCCGTGCCCACCATGCCCGCACCACCAGAGGGATAGGAGGCCGGATTGAAGACCCGGTCGGGTGCGAAGCGGATTTCCCCGACCCCGCCACCGGGCAGCTGGCGGGGCAGCACGTAGGTCTCCCCCATGAGCAGCGGCATGGGCCGGGCATCGGCATAACACGCGGCCAGATTGTCACGCGCGGGCGGCGCGAATCCGGTCTGCCGCCAGCCCAGCGGGGCACCCACATGCTGCCGGACCACATCCGGCAGGGGCTGGCCGGTTATTTTTTCAATCACACCCCCCATCACATCCAGCCCCAGCGAATAGCTCCATCCCCGGCCCGGTGCGAACACCAGCCGGGTCGTGGCCAGGCGGGCCAGATTGTCGGCCAGTGAAACGCCGGGCTCCGCAATGCCGTCCGATACACCGGCGCGGGTATAGGGATTGTCATCCCGGGGGAAGGAAAAGCCATAGGTCAGCCCGCTGGTATGGGTCAGCAGCTGATGCGGCGTGATGACCGCCGCGCCACCATCGGGCAGGGCCGGGCTGAAATCCGGCAGGTAACGGGTAACCGGGGCATGCAGGTCCAGCAGCCCCTGCTCGGCCAGGGCAAGGGCTGCGGCGGTCACCACCGGCTTGGTCAGCGAAGCCAGGCGGAAGACGGTATCAGCCCGCATGGGCAGGCCCCGTTCCCGGTCCGCCAGCCCCACGGCCTCGGTCACCACGGGCTGGCCGTCCACCGCCACCAGCACCACTGCCCCGACCAGCCGGCCTGTCTGCACGGCGGTCTCCATGACATGGCGGACACGCTCCGTCATGCGCGCGGTATCCGGTTGGGCAACAGACATGTTTCCATCCTTTCTGGCACCATTACGGGCGGCCGAACTGGCCGACACACATAAAGCAGCGTAATCTTGCCGCCATGATAGCACGCCTGTTCCGCAAGACATTCCCCCTCTCCTTCCTGTTATGTGCAGGCTGCCTGCAATCCGGCCAGGCAGTCCCCGCCCGGGCCGCAACGCCCGCGACGGTACAGATCCAGCCCGACATGCCGCTGCGCGCCACGTTACCCAACGGGCTGCGGGTGGTGATCGTGCCGGACCGGCTGGCGCCGGTGGTCAGCACCGAAATCAACTACCTTGCCGGTTCGGCCGCGGCGCCGGCGGGCTTTCCCGGCACGGCACACGCGCTGGAACACATGATGTTCCGGGGCAGCAGCGGGCTGGACCGTGACCAGCTTGCCGCCATCGGCGCGCGACTGGGCGGCAGCTACAATGCCGATACGACGGAAAACGTGACGCAGTTCTTCTACACCGCCCCGGCCGAAAACCTGGATGTGCTGCTGCACATCGAAGCCCTGCGGATGGACGGCCTGACACTGGCGGCGGATGACTGGGCGCATGAACGCGGAGCGATCGAGCAGGAAGTCTCACGCGACATGTCCAGCCCCGGCTATGTCTACCTGTCGCGGCTGCAGTCCATCCTGTTTGCCGGAACGCCCTACGAACATGATGCGCTGGGCACGCGCCCGTCGTTTGACAGGACGGATACCACCCTGCTGCGCCGGTTCTACCGGGACTGGTATGCCCCCAACAACGCCATACTGGTCATTACCGGCGATGTGGACCCCGCCCGCACGCTGGCCCTTGTCAGGTCGGCCTTTGCCGCCATTCCCGCCCGCAGGCTGCCCCCGCGCCCCGAAATCCGCCCCGGCCCGCTCCATGCGCAGACCCTGCATTTCCCGACCGACTACCCGATGGGGCTGATGGCCATAGCCAGCCGCATGCCGGGACAGAACAGCCATGACTTCGCCACGGCACGCATCCTGTCCGATGTGCTGTCCAGCCAGCGTGGTGCCCTGTATGAACTGGTGCCACAGGGCCATGCGCTGCTGGCCAGCTTTGACTTCATTACCAAGGCGGATGCCGGCATCGGCATTGCCATTGCCGCCTTCCCCAAAGGCAGCGCGCCCGGCCCCCTTCAGGCACGGATGCAGGACATCCTGCGTGGCCTGCGTGAAAACGGCGTACCCGCCGATCTGGTCGATGCCGCCAAGCGCAAGGAACTGGCCCAGCTTGGCTTTGCCGCCAACAGCATTGCGGGCCTTGCGGAAAGCTGGTCCGAAGCCCTGGCCATCATGGGCCTGCAATCACCCGATGACGAGGCGGCCGCCTTCGCTTCCGTCACACCGGAAGATGTCAACCGCCTGGCCCGGCAGGTGCTGGACCCGCAGCAGTCCGTTACCGCCATCCTGACCCCGCGCGATGGCGGCCATACGGCGGCCGGCAAGGGATTCGGCGGTTCCGAATCCTTTGCCAGCATACCCGACCATCCTGTCAGCCTGCCCGACTGGGCCAATGCCAGCCTGCGTAGCATCCGCCCCCCGGTGCCCGCCGTACGGCCCACGACCTTCACCCTGCCCAACGGCCTGAAGCTGATCGTGCGCCCCGCCGCCGTCAGCCATACCATCAACCTGTATGGCATCATCCGCCAGAACGAGGACATGGAGGAACCACCCGGCAAGGAAGGCATTGCCGACATTACCGACGAGCTGTTCCATTACGGCAGCACCACCCATGACCGGATCGGATTGCAGAAGGCACTGGACGACATTGCCGCCACCGAAAGCGCCGGGGCCGAATTCAGCCTGAACGTCCTGACCCCGGATTTTGAACGGGGCCTGGCCCTGCTGGCGGAAAACGAACTGCACCCTTCCCTGCCCGAAGCGGCGTTCAGGGTGGTGCGCGCCAATACCGCCGCCTCCCTGTCCGGCCTGCTGCATTCGCCCGACTACCTGTTTGGCCGCGCGCTGCAGGCGGCCGTGTCCCCGCCGGGCGATCCCTCGCTGCGGCAGGCCAGCCCGGCACAGGTCATGAAGCTGACACTGGCGGACTGCCGTGCCTTCTGGGGGGCCGCCTACCGCCCGGACCTGACCACCATCGTCATCACGGGCGACATAACCCCCGATGCCGCCTACCGGGCGATTGCCCGCGCCTTTGGCCCGTGGCAGGCCATTGGCCCCACGCCGCTGGTCGACCTGCCGCCCCGGCCGGACAGCCGCGCACGCGTTACACATGTGCCAGATCCCTCCAGCATGCAGGCGACCGTGTCGCTGCCTGAAAGCCTGGGCATAACGGTTGATAACCCGGAGCATTTCGCCCTCAACCTGGGCAATGAAATCCTCGGGTCGGGTTTCTCGTCGCGCCTGTACCGCGACCTGCGGGTGCGCACCGGCTATGTCTATACCGTGCGCAGCCACCTGACATGGAAGCGCCATCGCAGCGCCTACAGCATTTCCTTCGGGGCGGACCCGGACAAGGTCGCCGCCGCGCGAAACGCCGCCGTGCATGACCTGATCACCATGCAGACCGAACCTGTCAGCGAGGATGAACTGACAATGGCACGCGCCGGCCTGCTGCGCAGCCTGAGCCTGCAATCGGCCAGCCTTGACACGATTGCCGAGAGTTACCTGCATTTCAGCAATCTCGGCCTGCCCCTCAACCAGAACGATATCGCGGCACAGGCCTATTATACGATGGATGCCATCGCCATCCGCGATGCCTTCCGCAAATGGGTCTGCCCGGCCGATCTGGCCACCATCATCAAGGGGCCCGCCACTGCGCCGTAGCAGGATATCTTTTAAATAATAAAAGTTTTTGGGTGCCGCCTTTTTTCAGAAAGGCGGTATTCCTTGCAGCTTTTTGAAAACAGCTTCACCAAAAAATTTTCTTGATCTGCTGGACGGTTCACAAGCACCGCACGCTACTTCCCTGCCCCGTGCAAAAGAGCAGCCCATCACGTCCATCCGACATACAGGATCTGTTGTTCCGGCACGGCATGGTCCATGGGGCGGTGCCAGACCTTGCGCAATCCAATAAAAAAAGGGCGGTGCATTCCTGCACCGCCCCCTTTCACGCAGGGTCCGGCCCGCACAGGCGGACCGGGCCATGACGCGGGATCAGCCCTCGGCGTTACGGCGACGGATCGCGGCACCCAGGATATCACCCAGCGACGCACCGCTGTCGGACGAACCGTAGTCGGAGATCGCCTGCTTGTCTTCCTCGACCTCACGGCCACGGATGGTCAGGGCCAGCTTGCGGGCTGCGCGGTCAACCGAGACAACCTTCGCATCGACGCGCTCACCAACGGCGAAACGCTCCGGACGCTGGTCGGCCTTGTCGCGTGCCAGTTCCGCACGGCGGATGAAGCCGGTCAGCACATCGTCAACCTTCACCTCGATGCCGTTCGACTGAACGGCGGTCACGATGCAGGTCACGACGGCACCCTTCTGCACCTTGCTCAGGGTATCGGCGGCCGGATCTTCATGCAGCTGCTTGATACCGAGCGAGATGCGCTCCTTCTCCACGTCCACGTCCAGAACCTTGGCCTTCACGACCTGGCCCTTTTCGTAATGGCTCATGGCGACTTCGCCCGGCTCGTCCCACGACAGGTCGGACATGTGAACCATGCCATCGATGTCGGCGGACAGACCGATGAACAGGCCGAACTCGGTGATGTTGCGGATCTCGCCTTCCACCACGGAACCAACCTTGTGTTCCTCGGCGAACTGCTCCCACGGGTTGCGCTGCACCTGCTTCAGGCCCAGCGAGATGCGGCGCTTCGCGCTGTCCACATCCAGGACCATCACATCGACTTCCTGCGAAGTGGCGACGATCTTGCCCGGATGGACGTTCTTCTTCGTCCAGGACATTTCGGACACGTGCACCAGACCCTCGACGCCCGGCTCCAGCTCCACGAATGCACCGTAATCGGTGATGTTCGTGACGCGACCGGTGTAGCGGGCACCCGGCGGGTACTTGATCGCCACGTTCTCCCACGGGTCGGCCTCAAGCTGCTTCATGCCCAGCGAGATGCGCTGCGTATCGGGGTTGAAGCGGATGACCTGCACGCGGACCGGCTGACCGATCTGCAGCGCTTCGGACGGGTGGTTGATGCGCTTCCATGCGATGTCGGTCACATGCAGCAGGCCATCGACGCCGCCCAGGTCCACGAACGCACCGTAATCGGTGATGTTCTTGACCACGCCGTCAAGGATCATGCCTTCCTTCAGGCCCTGGATCAGTTCGCTGCGCTGTTCCGCACGGGTTTCTTCCAGCACGGCGCGACGCGAGACGACGATGTTGCCGCGCGCGCGGTCCATCTTCAGGATCTGGAAGGGCTGGGGCACGCCCATCAGCGGGGTGACATCGCGCACGGGGCGGATATCGACCTGTGAGCCGGGCAGGAAGGCCATCGCACCGCCGAGGTCGACCGTGAAGCCCCCCTTGACGCGGCCATAGATGGTGCCGTTGACGCGCTGGTTGCTTTCGAACGCCTTTTCCAGGTTCGACCAGGCTTCCTCGCGGCGGGCCTTCTCACGCGACAGGACAATGGACCCGTCACGATCTTCGTACCGCTCGACGAACAGTTCGATAACATCACCCGGCTTGACATCGGGGGTAACACCCGGCGGGCCGAATTCCTTAAGGGCGACGCGCCCTTCGCTTTTCAGGCCGACATCGACGATCGCGAATTCATCCGTCAGGCGGACGACGCGACCCGTGACAACGGAACCGTCAAAGGCGGAATCCCGACCGAGGGTTTCCTCAAGAAGGGCGGCAAAGTCCTCGCCACCCTTATGGTCGGCGACGGGCTGTGTTGTGGCTGAAGCCATGAGCTACTCGTAAATCCTGTAACCACATGTCACCACGCGGGCGAATGTGGACAATCCTGCGCCCCCGCCTGCCCGCATGCATGCGGCCATGGGAACGGCTTGCCCGGCGAAAACGCCCCGACACGGTCGCGGCACGCCTGACGGCCAATAATGTGACGCCACGCCCCGCGCGCGTGCGCATGGGGCATGTACCGTTGAGCACAGACACCCTATGGATGGCGTATGTCAATAAAAACCATGGTCACGGCGCATGGTTCCCGCACAAAAGCGCTTCAGCGCGTCATGCGTGCAACGATGCGCAGCGCTTCGGCCAGGACTTCATCCGCACTCAGATGGTCGGTGCCGATATGCACGGCGTCCTCGGCCGCCCGCAGGGGGGCGACGGCGCGGCTGGAATCCGCCGCGTCCCTGGCGGCGATTTCGCGCTCCACGCGGGCGATCTGCTCCGCGCGGTCCGGCACGTCGGGGTTGGGCGCCATCTGCTCCCACCGCCGCACGGCGCGGGTGTAGGGGGATGCGGTAATGAACAGCTTGACCGTGGCGTCGGGAAAGATGACCGTGCCAATGTCGCGCCCATCCAGCACGGCGCCATGCGCACCCGCAAAGCGACGCTGCACATCCACCAGCGTGCGGCGTACGGCCGCCTGGCTGGCCACCAGGCTTGCCGCCCGGTCCACTTCCGGCACGCGCAGGTCGGTGCGGCTCAAATCTTCCAGCCCGACCGAGGCAGCAAATTCCTCCGCCGCTGCCGTGGCGGGGTCCAGCCCCGCATCGATCATGCGCCTGCCCGTGGCGCGGTACAGCAGCCCGGTATCCAGATAGGGCAGGTCCAGCGCCTGTGCCAGCCTGCGCGCCAGCGTGCCCTTGCCCGCGGCGGCAGGCCCGTCAACCGCGATGACCAGCCGCCGCGTCATGCCCCAAGTCCCGCGCCGATGCTGTTCATCAGGGTGACAAAGCCGGGGAAGCTGGTGTCGATGAAGGCCGTATCGTCCACCGAGACCGGCCGGGCCGCCGCAAGCCCCATGATGATGGCGCTCATGGCCAGCCGGTGGTCCATATGGGTATGGACCAGCCCGCCACCGGGAATGGCGCCGCCGGTGCCATGCACGATCATGTCATCGCCCACCACCTCGACACGGATGCCGTTGGCTTCCAGCAGGGCGACGGTGGCGGCCAGGCGGTCGCTTTCCTTCACGCGCAGTTCCTCCAGCCCGCGAAAGCGCGACTGGCCGGTGGCGTGTGCCGCCGCAACCGCAAGGATGGGATATTCATCAATCATGGACGGCGCGCGGGTGGCGGGCACGTCCACGCCATGCAGGCTGCCGGCCGTGGCGGTGATGTCGCCCACCGGTTCGCCCCCCTCCACGCGCTCGTTGCTGATCACGAGGTCCGCCCCCATCTCACGCAGGGATGTGAACAGGCCGGTACGCAGCGGGTTCAGCCCCACGCCCGGCACGCTGACCCTGGAGCCGGGCACCAGCAGGGCCGCCACCAGCACGAACGCCGCCGAGGACGGGTCCCCCGGCACCACGATGTCACACGCCACCAGATCCGGCCGCCCCTGCAGCGTGATCACGCGCCCGCCGGCCCCCATCGGCTCCACCCGCACGCTCGCGCCAAAGTGACGGAGCATGTTTTCGGTATGGTCGCGGGTGGCCACGGGTTCTTCCACCCGGGTCTCGCCCACCGCGTTCAGCCCGGCCAGCAGTACGGCGGACTTGACCTGCGCCGAGGCCACCGGCAGCCGGTAGGACAGCGGCGGCGGATTGGCGTTGCCCGCAATGGCCAGCGGCAGGCGACCGCCCCTGCGCGCAAGGAAGGTGGCCCCCGTGGCGGCCAGCGGGTCCATGACGCGCTTCATCGGGCGGCCGCGCAGGCTGGCATCCCCCGTCATGACCGATGTAAAGCCGTGGCTGGCCAGAATGCCCGACAGCAGGCGCGCCGCCGTGCCCGAATTGCCCATGTCCAGCACATCGGCGGGTTCACCCAGACCATCCAGTCCGCAGCCCTGCACCGTCCATGTGCCCGGCCCGTTGCGGGTTATGCTGGCGCCCAGCGCGCGCATGGCATCGGCGGTACGCAGCACGTCCTCGCCTTCCAGCAGGCCGGTGATGTGCGTCGTGCCGCGCGCAAGGGCGGAAAACATCAGCGAACGGTGGCTGATCGACTTGTCACCCGGCACATGGACCGAACCGGACAGGGGCGCACGCGGGGCCGTAACCGTCAGCGCGCGGACGGAAGAAGGGGCATGATCGGTTTTCATAACGCATCCAATTCCGTATTCCGGGTGGCAAAGTCAATCACAGATCGGCATGATCCCCCTGCCGGTGCATGCGGCCGTGTTTGACAGGCGGCGCACAAACTGGCATGGGGCTGCGCCTTTTGCCACTTCCGGATACCGTGGCTCCATTCATCATTCAAAAACAGGATCGACAGGTTCAAGATGGCTCAGTCCAACCTCGGCACCAAACGTGTCTGTGTCTCCTGCAGCGCCCGTTTCTACGATCTGAACAAGAATCCGGCGATCTGCCCAAAATGCGGTGCTGAACAGCCCGTGGAACTGCCCCGCGTGCGCCGCCCGGTGGACGTGCCCCCCGAATCCAAGCCCAAGACCGGTGATGACGCGCTGGACAACGACGTGGACGTCGACCTGGACACGGATGCGGATGAAGATGCCGATGCGGGCCTGCCCGATGACGCGGGGCTGGATGATGATGACGATGATGACATCAGCAGTGCCGACATCGACGTAAAGACCGACAAGGACGACCACGACAACTGATTACCCGCAGGCCCGGCGCACAGGCACCGGGCCTGCATGCCTCATGCGGCGGGGTTGCGGCGTTCGATCTCGACCCCGACCGATTCGGCATCATCGAAGATGTCAAGCTTTTCCACGCTGACCCGTGTCACGCGCACGCGCCTGTCAGCCAGCACGCCGGCCGCGATTCGTTCGGCCAGCGTCTCCACCAGGGCGACATGCCCCCGCGCCACCAGTTCGCGCACCAGCAGCACCACCCGTTCATAGGATACCGTACGCCCCAGGTCGTCCGGCCCCACGTCCAGCGTCGTGCCATCCACCACGCCAAAGGCCACATTGACCCGTATGCGCTGGGTCACCCCCTGCTCATGCGCGAATACGCCGATATGGGCATCAAGCACCATGTTGCGCACGAACAGGCAGCGCAGCGGTTCAGGGTCGTTCCATGGTGGCAGCAGGGACATGGCGGTTCCGGTCGGTTGTAGCGTTCAGCCCCGTGCGGGCGCGGGTGACCACTGCATGTGCTGGCCCCCGTCAAGGGCCAGCATCTGCCCCGTAACGGAGGGCAGGCACAGCAGCGACAGCGCCGCACGGGCAATTTCATCAGGGGTGGCGGCGCGGCCCAGCGGCACGGACGCGCACTGGCGGGCAAACTGCCCCGCACTCTGAGCCGGCGTGGGCAGGACCGGGCCGGGGCCAATGGCGTTGACCCGGATGTTACATGGCGCCAGCGCCAGCGCCATGGTCTGGGTCAGTGTCCACAACGCTGCCTTCGAGACGGTATAGCTGACAAAATGCGGGGTGAGCGACCAGACCCGCTCGTCAAGCATGTTCAGCACCATGCCCGCAGCATGGGCGGGCAGCAGGCGGGCGAATTCCTGCATCAGCACGAATGGCGCGCGGGTATTGGGTTCCATATGGGCATCCCACCCTTCGCGCGTGGCGCTGTCCCATTCATCGCGCCGGAACAGGCTGGCATTGTTTACCAGCACACCCACCGGCCCCAGCGCGCGGGTTGCGTCGGCCAGCAGGGGGCGGACGGAGGCCTCGCAGGCCAGATCGGCCTGGAGCACGCAGCTCCCGCGACCCAGCGCGCGGATTTCGGCCATGGTCTCCCCTGCCGCCTGTACGGAGCGGTTGCAGTGCAGGGCCACGTCAAACCCCGCGCGCGCCAGTTCCAGTGCAATGGCGCGGCCAAGGCGCGCGGCACCGCCGGTTACCAGCGCCACACGCGGCACATCCTGCGGCACCGGCCACGCCATGGGGGTGTTCATGCGGGCCGTCGCGCCATGATGGCGGCGGCAAGCGTGCCATCATCCAGCACGTCCAGCGCGCCGCCCACGGGCACGCCCTGCCCCACCCGGCTGACCTGCACGTCAAAGCGGGCCAGACGTTCATGCAGCCAGTGCATGGTGGTGGCCCCTTCCACCGTCGTTCCCAGCGCAAGGATCACCTCGCGCACGCCACCTGCGGCAATACGGTCCAGAAGCGGCTGGACATTCAGGTCATCCGGTCCCACGCCCGACAGGGCGGACAGCGTGCCGCCCAGCACCTGATACACGCCACGATGCACGCCCGCGCGTTCCAGCGCCCACAGGTCGCCCACATTTTCCACCACGCAGACCAGCCCGTCATCGCGCGCCGGGTCGGTGCAGATGCCACACGGGTCGGTTGTATCCAGATTGCCGCAGCGCGAACAGGTGCGCACGGCGCGTGCCGCCTGTTCCATGGCCTGCGCCAGGGGCAGCATGCGGGCATGGGGCTGGCGCAGCAGCGCCAGGGCCGCGCGCCGGGCCGAACGCGGCCCCAGCCCCGGCAGGCGGCCCAGCAGGGTCACCAGCCGGTCAATCTCGCCCCGGCCGCTCATCGCGGTTCCTTCCG
Source organism: Komagataeibacter rhaeticus (assembly GCF_003207855.1). GTDB lineage: Bacteria > Pseudomonadota > Alphaproteobacteria > Acetobacterales > Acetobacteraceae > Komagataeibacter > Komagataeibacter rhaeticus. Next base: position 308,438 of record NZ_NKTZ01000002.1, read on the forward strand.
GCAGGTGCTCAGAACGGGAACTTCATGCCGCCGGGCAGGCTCAGGCCGCCGGTCACCTTCTTCATTTCCTCGCTGGCACTGGCATCGAGCTTCTTGCGGGCATCGGCACAGGCGGCCAGGATAAGGTCCTGCAGCATTTCCATTTCAGCCGGGTCAGCCAGCTTGGGGTCGATGGTGATCGACTTCATGTCCCCCTTGCCATTCATGGTCAGGGTCACCATGCCGGCACCAGCACTGCCTTCGATGGTCATGGTTTCCAGCTTGGCCTGCATTTCTTCCATGCGCGCCTGCATCTGGGTGGCCTGCTTCATAAGACCGGCAAGATTTTTCATGTTCCGTGTATCTCCTCAAACAAAATCGTCTGTGTCCAGATCGTCCTCTCCTGCCACATCGGCATCAAGGGGCGCGAATTCGAGATCCGGGACCAAATTCAGGTCTGCCATGTCCTCGGGCGGCAGGCCGTAATCATCAAGCGCGTGGTCGGTCACTTCCCCCAGCCTGGCCGTGGGAAAGACCTGCATCGCCGCCTGTACCAGCGGATGGGCCTCAGCCGCCGCGCGGTGCAGCTGGATGATTTCCGCCCCCTGTTCGGCCAGCGTGGCCTCACCCGGTGCATCGGACAGGCGGACCTGCCATGACCCGTCCCCCGTTCCCTCGCGCAGCAGGGTTTCCAGCCGCCGGGCCAGCCCGGGCAGGCTGTTGCGCTCCACCCGGATCTCGATCAACGGCGGCGCGAAGGAGACAAGATGGGTCGCATGCCGCAGATGGCCATGCAGCATGGCGTCACGGCCCGATACGAAGGCCACGGCCTCACGCCATGTGCGCGGCGGGGTTACCGGTGGCGGGACGGGTGCCGTCTCTTCCACCCGGCCCGGCTGCGGCGTGGGGCGGGGCGTGCCTTCCACCCGCATGCCGCCATTGGCCACCATGCGGATTTCACCCCCGCCCTGCGGCCCCTGCGCGGGCGCCGGGGCGGCAACGGCCTGCTGGCCCGCAGGGGCGGACGATGTGCCCTGACCACCCGCCATGGCCGGAGCGGGACCTGCCTGTATCGGCGTGGCCGGTCCATCCTGCCCCAGCATCCTGCGCACCACGTCCCCCGGCGGGGGCAGGTCGGCCACGTAGCACAGGCGGATCAGCACCATGTCCACCGCCTGCCTGCGGTCTGGCGCGCGCTCGACTTCTTCCACGCCCTTGAGCAGCATCTGCCATGTGCGCCCCAGAACCGGCACCGGCACCCGCTCGGCCAGCGCGGCACCCCGCTGGCGCTCGGCTTCCGGCATTTCGGGATTGTCGCGCAGGGCCGGAATGGCCTTGATGCGCGAGACGGTATGCACAAGTTCCAGCACATCGCCCAGCATGACGCCAAGGTCGCCGCCACGCATGTACACATCACCCGTTATTTCCAGCGCCCGGTCGGCCCGGCCTTCCAGCACGGCGTCCAGCAGGTCAAATACCAGCCCCCGGTCCGCCAGCCCCAGCATGCCCGCCACCAGATCCACCCCGATGGGCGCGGCATCGGCCCCGCCTTCCCCATCCAGCGTACCCTGGGCAATGGCCTGATCCAGCAGCGACAGGCCATCGCGCACCGAGCCATCGGCCGCGCGCGCGATCAGGGCCAGCGCATCGGCGCTGAACCGCACATGCTCGGCCTGCGCCACGCGGTCGAAATGCGCGGCAAGCTCGACCTGCGGCACGCGGCGCAGGGCAAAGGTCTGGCAGCGTGACAGCACGGTCACCAGCACCTTGCGCAGTTCGGTGGTGGCAAAGATGAAGGTGACCTGTGGCGGCGGTTCCTCCAGCGTCTTGAGCAGCGCGTTGAACGCGTTGCGCGAAAGCATGTGGACCTCATCGATGATGAAGACCTTCATGCGCCCCTGCAGGGGCCGGAAGCGGGTCGCCTCGATGATTTCACGTACGTCATCCACGCCCGTGCGGGACGCGGCGTCGATTTCCAGCACGTCGGGGTGCCGGTCCGCCAGGATCGCCACACAGTTGGGGCATACGCCACACGGGTCGGCCGTGGGGCCGCCCCTGCCATCCGGCCCGGTGCAGTTGAGCGCGCGGGCGATGATGCGGGCCGTGGTGGTCTTGCCCACGCCGCGCACGCCCGTCAGCATGAAGGCATGCGCCACGCGCCCCTGTGCAAAGGCGTTGCGCAGGATGCGGACGGTGGTTTCCTGTCCGATCAGGTCATCGAATGTGGTGGGGCGGTATTTGCGGGCCAGCACGCGGTAGGGAGCGGCGGCAGCCGCATCCGGGACGGCCGGTACAGCGGATGGCTGCGGTGCGTCACCAAACAGGCCGGGGCCATCTGCGGGCGGCGCAGGCAGCCCGGCCTCCTCGGAACGATCCTGATCCGATGGAACGGTCATTGATGCATCCGGGCTGGAGAAGTGGCCATCGGGCATACAGCGCAATGGCGGCACAGGAACTTTCGGGTGGAAGACCGGCCATAACCCGGACGAAACTCACTACGGCTGCTTCCTTCCGGACCTGACCAGGTTAGCAAGGTATCCGTCTACAACCGATCTCCCGGCCGCGTTCTAACACATACACCCGCCCCATGCACAAGGGGCGTTGAAAAAAAATAGCAGCCCCGCCCTTATTCCCCCACGGCGGCGCCGGACTGGTGGCGCATGTCGGCCCCGCCATAATAGCGTGCCTGCCCGACCCGGCCGATGCGCGGCCCACCGGCAAGGATGCTTTCGGCCACACCCCAGGGGGCGTGTTCCTCGATTTTGTAGCCCTCACGGGTCAGGGTCTTGACAACGGCGGGGGACAGCGCGCCCCTTTCCACCTGCACCACATCGGGCTGCCACTGTTCATGGATGCGTGGCAGGTCAACCGCCTGCTGCACGTCCAGCCCGTAATCCACCATGCCCGTCAGTACCGACAGCACGATGGTGGGAATGCGCGAGCCACCGGGGCTGCCCAGCACCATGACCGGCTGGCCCGCGCGCGAGACAATGGTCGGCGCCATGGAGGAAAGTGGCGTCTTGCCCGGCGCGATGGCATTGGCCTGACTGCCGATGATGCCGAACATGTTGGGCACACCCGGCTGGCTGGAGAAGTCATCCATCTCGTCATTCATGACAATGCCGGTGCGCCCTGCCACAACCCCCGCGCCAAACCAGCCATTGAGCGTATAGGTCACGGCCACGGCCATCCCGTCACGGTCGGCTATGGAGTAATGGGTGGTCTCCTCCTTCTCGCTTTCCGGCGCGCCGGGATGAAGGCTGGCGGAGGAGACGGCATGGTTGAGCGGCAGGGACTGGCGGATCTGCAGCGCATAGGCCGGGTCGGTCAGGTGGGCCACGGGATTGGTGACGAAGGCCGGGTCACCCAGGTCCTGCCGGTCGGCATAGGCGTGGCGCATGGCCTCGACCTCACGCTGGATGCTGGCGGCCGTATGCAGGCCAAGGGCATGCATGTCGTAGCCCGACAGGATGTTCAGCATCTCGCACAACGCCACACCGCCGCCGCTGGGGGGCGGCGCGGTATCGATATGGTAGCCCCGGTACTCACATGACAGCGGCGCCATCATGCGCGTGTGGTAGCTGGCAAAATCCTGGCGTGACAGGATGCCGCCCCCCTTCCTGCTGCTTTTCACGATTTCCCTGGCAACCGGGCCTTCGTAGAAGGCGCGCGCCCCATCACGGGCAATCCGCTCCAGCGTGCGTGCCAGATCCGGCTGCACCAGCCTCTCGCCCGCCGCAAGGGGCGTGCCATCGGCATGCAGGAAAATCTTGCTGGCATACGGATCTTTGGCAAAGGCGGCGGTGGCGGTATGCAGCAGGTCAACATCGCTGGGCTTGAGGACAAAACCATCACGGGCCAGCGCAATCGCGGGCGCCATGACATCCGCGCGGGACAGTTTGCCCCAGCGGTCATGCACCGCCTCCATCCCCGCCACGGTGCCGGGAACGGCCACGGCCCGCCATCCGGTGGTGGACGCCCCGGCAATGACGTGGCCCGACCCGTCGCGGTACATGTCAGGCGTTGCGGCGGCCGGGGCATGTTCACGGAAATCAAGGAACGTAACATGCCCGTCGGGCATGCGCAGGGTCATGAAGCCGCCGCCACCAATATTGCCGGCAGCAGGGTACACCACGGCCAGCGCATAGCCCACGGCCACGGCCGCATCCACCGCGTTACCGCCGCGCGCAAGGATATCCGCCCCCACATGCGACGCGATATCCTGTGCCGTCACCACCATGCCATTGCGGCCCGGCATGGGGGCCAGGCCCACGGCCTGCCCCGTATGCGTTGTCTCGAACGCCAGCGGATCGGACACCGCGGCACTGGCCACCAGCGGCGCACCGGTGGCGATACAGGCAAGAAGAACCGCGCCATACCGCAGGCTGCCGGGAAAAGGCATGAAGGCCCCGCTCCTGATTGTCTTTAGCATTGCAACAGACGCGCGCGGGCTCATGCCGCCGGATAGGGCGGGCAGGTATAGCCCGCGGGCGAAAGGGTGAAGACCTCGCACCCGTCCTCGGTCACGCCCAGCATGTGCTCGAACTGGGCGGACAGGGAGCGGTCACGGGTCACGGCGGTCCAGCCGTCATCAAGGATCTTCACATCCGGGCGCCCCGCATTGAGCATCGGCTCGATGGTGAAGAACATGCCGGGTCGCAGGACCAGCCCCTCACCCGGACGGCCATAGTGCAGCACGTTGGGCGGCGCGTGGAAGGTACGGCCGATTCCATGGCCGCAGAAATCCTCCACCACCGAAAAGCGGCGCGCTTCGGCATAGGTCTGGATGATATGGCCGATATCACCCAGCGTGGCGCCGGGACGCACCGCGTCGATGGACAGCATGAGCGACTCGTAGGTCGCCTCGATCAGCTTCTGGGCCTTTATGGGAATCCTGCCAACCGTGTACATGCGGCTGGTATCACCGTACCAGCCGTCAAGGATGACGGTCACGTCGATGTTGAGGATGTCGCCATCCTTCAGCGTGCGCTCACCGGGGATGCCATGGCAGACGACATGGTTGATCGAGATGCAGCTTGATGCCGGGTAGCCCCGGTAGCCCAGCGTAGCCGGAACCGAGCCGTTGGCGATCATGAAATCATGGATCAGCCGGTCCAGTTCGCCCGTGCTCACCCCTTCACGCACATGCGGGGTGATCATGTCCAGCGTACGGGCGGCAAGCTGGCCTGCCGCGCGCATGCCGGCAAAATCCTCGGGGGAATGGAGCTGGATTCCACCGCCCCGCATATCGCCTTCCATGGCGTGATCCTTTCCTGTGCTCGACACATGACCACCCGCCCGCAGTCATGAAAGGACAACAGGAGCACGCCCGCCCTCAGGCCGGGCGCGCCGGATGGATGATGCTGTTCCTATACCGCGCCAGTCGCGCGCTGTCAGCTTCGGGCTTTGGCATGCACATGGGTGGTGTGCGCGACATGTCCCATGCTGACCAGATGCACATGCGCCCGGACCGGGGCCGGGTGGATGTGCACGACCGTGCCATGCCCGCGCCGGATATGGATGTAGGATGCCGGAATGGCCGGGGCCTCGGCCACTTCCACCGGGCGCCGGGCAGCGGCCAGGGCCACGCCCCCCGTACCGCCCCGCCGGCCCCATGCCGCATGCGCCGCCTGGGCGCGCGCCAGCACCAGCGGGTGCAGGCCGGCGGGGGCCACGCCTTCGGTCTGGAAACTGGCATCCAGCAGTTCGGCCATGGTGGTGTTGCGGCGGCTGTTGGATTTCGCCCCCATCACCACCCCGATCAGGCGCACGTTGTCGCGCACGGCGGAGGTGACAAGATTATGTCCCGCCTCATCCGTATAACCGGTCTTGAGGCCGTCGGCACCGGGATAGGCCCCCAGCATGGGGTCGTGATTGGGCACGGCATGGCCGTGGAAATAGAATCCGGGCACCGCGAAATAATGGTAATATTCGCCGTAATCGACGATCAGGTGCCGTGCCAGGACGGCCAGGTCGCGCGCCGATGTCATCTGCTCCGGATTCGGCAGGCCGGATGCGTTGCGGAACACGGTGTCGTACATGCCCAGCCTGCCGGCCTCGCGCGTCATCATCGCGGCAAAGCGGGTCTCGTCCCCGCCACCCAGGAATTCACCCAGCGCGCAGGCCGCATCATTGGCAGACTTGGTGACAAGGGCCAGGACCGCCTGTTCGACCGTAAGGGAACTGCCGGGCCGCAGGCCCAGCTTCGATGGCTCCATCGAGGCGGCATGCACGGATACCGGCATCTGCTGTTCCAGCGTGACCTGCCCCGTGCGCACGGCCTTGAAAGTCAGGTAGAGCGTCATGAGTTTGGTAAGGCTGGCGGGATAGCGCCGCAGGTCCGGGTCCTGCTGGGACAGTACGGCACCCGTGCGGGCATCCACCACGATGGAACTGACCTGTCCCGCATACTGGGCGCGCGCGGCATGCATGCCGCCAAGGCCGATGCACAGGCCCACGGTGGCCGTGACCCTGAGGCGGGAGAAGGTGCGGAGGGGAAGGCGGCTCATATGATCGGGAAACCTGCGGATGCAATGACAGTCATATGGCTTGCGGACATGCGGTGTTCGCGCACGCCCCTCCATCCATTTACGGGTTGCGGGTCTGCAACCATTCTAAAAGAAAGGTTTTCTGTTCGTCCAGAGCGTATTTCCACCCCCGGTCATGGCGGAAGGATGGACAGCACGGTACCGGACGCAAAAAAATCCTTGTGTCCATGCCCCCGTACCCCTTTCAACAGATGGTGGAGTTCCAATATGGTACCTGTCATGTCTGCTCATGCCCGTCCCTTCCCGTCCCATCCCGCGTCACGGCCCGCAGGGGCCGCCGCGCGCCCGCTCGGCCATGGCGGCAACACGCCGCCACGCCGCAACGGGGGGGGACAGGACAGCCCGCCCGGCAATGATGATGGCATGATCGACGTGGTCATCCACACCCGCCCGCAGACCCGCAAGCCGGCGATGTACAAGGTGCTGATGCTTAATGACGACTACACGCCCATGGAATTCGTGGTGCATGTGCTGGAACGTTTTTTCCAGAAAAACCGCGAGGAAGCGACGGACATCATGCTCCACGTCCACAAGCGCGGGGTGGGTGTGTGCGGAGTCTTTACGTATGAGGTCGCGGAAACCAAGGTAACACAGGTGATGGATCTGGCCCGCCAGAACCAGCACCCGCTGCAATGCACCATCGAGAAGGACTGACCCAACGGGCAAGCACATCACACGGCCCCCGCCGCGATCCGATCGCATGCCATGGCATTTTGTGCTGGCATTTCACCCGCAACGGGGCAAGGATTGTCCTGACTTACCGGTTATGATCTCCGGGGCCATGCTGGTCCCATCTGGAAAAGGAGCGTCTCGGCATGTTGTCACGTAATCTTGAACAGACGCTTCACCGTGCGCTGACACTGGCGGGGGACCGCCGGCACGAATACGCAACGCTTGAACACCTCCTGCTCGCCCTGATCGATGACCCGGATGCCGTGACGGTATTCCGCGCCTGCGGGGTCGACCTGAACAAGCTGCGCACCGACCTGACCGACTTCCTGGACAAGGGCCTTGCCGGTCTGGCTGTCGACCGCACGGTTGACCCCAAGCCCACGGCCGCCTTCCAGCGCGTGATCCAGCGCGCCGCCATCCATGTCCAGTCCACCGGGCGGGACGAGGTGACGGGGGCCAACGTGCTCGTGGCCCTGTTTGCCGAGCGCGAGAGCCATGCGGTGTATTTCCTGCAGCTGCAGGACATGACGCGGCTGGACGCGGTGAACTTCATCTCCCACGGCATTGCCAAGGCGCCGGACCGCTCGACACGCCGCCCGGTGGCGGGCAGCCCGCCCGAAGGCGGCGAGAGCGAGGAACGCGGCAAGGCCGGGCAGAAGAACCAGGACGCGCTGTCCACCTACTGCACCAACCTTAATGAAAAGGCGCAGGCCGGAAAGGTTGACCCGCTGATCGGCCGCGACTCCGAAATCGAGCGCACGATCCAGATCCTGTGCCGCCGCACCAAGAACAACCCGCTTTATGTGGGCGACCCCGGCGTGGGCAAGACCGCCATTGCCGAGGGTCTGGCCAAGCGCATTGTCGAGGGGGACGTGCCGGAAGTCCTGCTCAATTCCACGATCTATTCGCTGGACATGGGCGCGCTGCTGGCGGGCACCCGCTACCGTGGTGATTTCGAGGAACGGCTGAAGGCGGTTGTGACCGAACTGGACAACAACCCCGGCTCCATCCTGTTCATTGATGAAATCCATACGGTGATCGGCGCGGGTGCGACATCTGGCGGGGCGATGGATGCATCCAACCTGCTCAAGCCCGCCCTGGCTGCCGGCACACTGCGCTGCATGGGTTCGACCACGTACAAGGAATACCGCCAGCACTTCGAGAAGGACCGGGCACTTGTGCGCCGGTTCCAGAAAATCGACGTGGCGGAGCCGTCGGTCGATGACGCGGTCAAGATCCTGCGCGGGCTGAAGGTCAATTACGAAAAGCACCACAAGGTGCGCTACACCGATGACGCGATCCGTGGCGCGGTGGAACTGTCCGCCAAGTACATCCATGACCGCAAGCTGCCCGACAAGGCCATCGACGTGATTGACGAGGTTGGGGCCTCGCGCATGCTGGTGCCCGAAAACCGCCGCCGCAAGACGGTCACGCTGAAGGATGTGGAGGATATCGTCGCCAAGATCGCGCGCATTCCGCCCAAGAGCGTGTCGTCCGATGACAAGGAAACGCTGCGTTCGCTCGAGCGTGACCTCAAGGGCATGGTCTATGGGCAGGACAAGGCGATCGAGGCCCTTACGGCCGCGATCAAGCTGTCACGCGCGGGGCTTCGTGACCCGGAAAAGCCGATTGGCAACTATCTGTTCTCCGGCCCGACGGGTGTGGGCAAGACGGAAGTGGCCAAGCAGCTTGCCAGCACGCTGGGGATCGAGCTGATCCGCTTCGACATGTCGGAATACATGGAGCGGCATTCGATCTCGCGGCTGATCGGCGCGCCGCCGGGCTATGTCGGCTTTGACCAGGGCGGCCTGCTGACCGATGCCATCGACCAACACCCGCATGCGGTCCTGCTGCTGGATGAAATCGAGAAGGCGCACCAGGACCTGTACAACGTGCTGCTGCAGGTGATGGACCACGGAAGGCTGACCGACCATAATGGCAAGACGGTCGATTTCCGCAACGTGGTCCTGATCATGACCACCAACGCGGGCGCCGCCGATCTGAGCAAGGAGGCGATCGGCTTTGGCCGCACGTCCCGCGAAGGCGAGGACGAGGATGCGATCAAGCGCCTGTTCACGCCGGAATTCCGCAACCGGCTGGACGCGATCATTCCCTTTGCCAACCTGTCGCCGCATGTGGTGGACCGGGTGGTGGAGAAGTTCATCTTCCAGCTTGAAGCCCAGCTGGCGGATCGCAACGTGATGATCGAGATCTCGTCCGCCGCGCGTGAATGGCTGGCGGAACGGGGATATGACCGCCTGTATGGCGCGCGCCCGCTGGGCCGTGTCATTCAGGAAAACATCAAGAAGCCGCTGGCCGAAGAACTGCTGTTCGGCAAGCTGACCAAGGGAGGGGTGGCCAAGATCTCGCTCAAGGATGGCAAGCTGGACTTTGAATACATTTCCCAGGCGGAAAACGCCTCCGCCGAAGGGGATGAGGGCGACAGCACCCGTGAAGAGGAAGCCGCGGACTAACCCGCTCCTTTTTCATTCTTTACCGTAATAGGAACAGGGATCAGAAATGGTCCCTGTTTTTATGTCTACCGTCCGAAAGACCCCATGCTGACCGCACTGATCTATATTCCCGCCGCCTTTGCCGAAATCGCTGGCTGTTTCTGTTTCTGGGCATGGATGCGCCTTGGCCGTTCGGCGCTTGTGCTGCTGCCGGGGTGCCTTTCGCTGGTGCTGTTCGCGTGGCTGCTGACCTTCAGCCCGGCCGATAACGCGGGCCGGGCCTATGCCATTTATGGCGGGGTCTATATCGCGGCCAGCCTGATCTGGTCATGGCTGGTGGAGGGGCTGCCGCCCGACCGGTGGGATCTGGGCGGGGCCGCCATCTGCCTTGCGGGGGCGGCCATCATCCTGCTGGCCCCGCGTGGCTGAATGCCTGTAAATCAGGAGAGTTTTTGGTGAAGCTGTTTTCAAAACGCTTCAGAGAACGCCACCTTTTTGAAAAAAGGTGGCACCCAGAAACTTTTACCCTGCTTTTTACTGATAACGGGTGCCGTTAACCACCACATAGCCTTCGACCGGCCAGCTTTTACCGGTGCCATGGTGGGTCCAGTCAATGCCCTGGCTCTGCGGGTTGTCGTAGTAATAGCGGCCCAGCACATCAGTCTGGTCGCCCTTGGCCACCCATGGCCAGGATGGCGCGGTCATGCGGTCCAGATCGGACACGATGCGGATGGACACCCCTTCCCCCACGTCAACATAGAAGTAACCATGCAGTCCGCTGCGGGTGCGCTTGGCGGCTGAAACCGTGATCACCCGGCCACAGACATGTTCCACCCGGTCGGGGTGAGGGGCCTGCGCGCTTTCCTCTGCCCGCAGGTCAGCCAGGAATTTGGTATTGTCGCAGGATTCGGGCACGGGACTGGCTATGGGCCGGGCCTTTTCCTGCCCTTCCCCGCTGTTCTGCGTGCTTTCCTCCCGCGTTTCATGCCTGTGCCGGTGGTGGCGGGCCTGGGCGGCGGGAGCGAACGCGCCCTGCACCGCCAGAATTGCCGCAAGTCCCATCACGCCGCGTAGCGGCCACCGTGTCGCTGCCATCATTGTTTTCCCTTAACACAAGATCACAATCTTTTGCGGCGTGTGGGCAGGTCCGTCAATGAACGGCGCGGCTGCCTGCCTTCGGGGCCTCGGCTTCAAGCTGCCTGCGGGCCTTTTCCATTTCCTGCTCCATGGCGGGATCGGATGCCGGCATTTTCAGGTGCAGCTTTTCCAGCGCGTCAATGATCGCCTCGATCACCACCAGCCGTTCGAACCATTTCTGGTCGGCCGGCACGACAAACCATGGTGCGTCAGGATGCGCGGTGCGGCGGATCGCCTCTTCATAGGCGTGCTGGTAATCATCCCAGTACTGGCGTTCATGGATATCGGCGGGAGAGAACTTCCAGTTCTTGGTGCGATGCTCGATCCGGCGCAGGAACCGTTTGCGCTGTTCTTCCCTGGATAGGTGCAGGAAGAACTTGAGCACCACCGTGCCCTGCCGGGCCAGATAGCGTTCGAAATGGTTGATGTCGTGGTAACGGTCTTCCCAGAAGGTCGGCTTGTGGCGCAGGGTGGGCGGCAGGCATTCATGCTCCAGCAGTTCGGGATGCACGCGGGTGACCAGCACTTCCTCGTAATGACTGCGGTTGAAGATGCCGATCCGCCCGGCTGCCGGCGCCGCCAGATGCTCGCGCCACAGATAGCCGTGCGACAGTTCCACCGGGCCGGGCTGCTTGAATGACGTAACACTGACCCCCTGCGGGTTGATGCCGGACATGACATGCTTGATCACGCCATCCTTGCCGCCCGCGTCAAGCGCCTGCAGCACGACCAGCACCGACCATGTGCCATTGGCATAAAGCAGCGCCTGCAGGCGCGACAGGTAGCGGATACGCTCCTTGAGCAGCCGCTTGCCGGTTTTCTTGTCCAGACCGCAGGCTTCGGCCGCCCGGGTCGGGCAGGCCGCAAGGGAGAAATCATGGCCGTTATGAACGCTGAAACGGCGGGCCAGCTTATTCGAACCGTTTTTTCCGGACATGCTCAGTCCTTCATGCCGCGTGCGACCGCCAGGCCACCGGCGGCCTGACAGGTGGGCATGAGTTCGATCTCGTTGATGTTGACATGGCGGGGCAGCGAAAGCACCCAGGCCACCGTCTCGGCAATATCGGCGGGCAGCAGGGGCTTTGTGCCTTCATATACGGCGGCGGCCTTTGCATCGTCACGCAGGCGCACATTGCTGAACTCACTCCCCCCGCACAGGCCGGGCTCAAGGTTGGTGACACGCACGTTGCACCCCAGCAGGTCACAGCGCAGGTTGCGGGTGAACTGGCGGACAAAGGCCTTGGTCGCCCCGTACACATTGCCACCCGTATAGGGGTAGATCGCCGCCGTACTGCCCAGCGTAATGACATGGCCCCGGTCACGCGCCACCATGCCCGGCAGCAGCACGCGGGTCAGTTCCACCATGCCGGTCACGTTGGTGGAGATCATGGTCTGCCAGTTGGCAATGTCGGCCGCCTGTGCCTTTTCCATGCCCAGCGCCAGACCCGCGTTGTTGATCAGGACATCCACATCACGCCAGTCTTCGGGCAGGCTTGCGGGCAGGGCTGCAATGCCAGCGGCATCATCCATGTCCAGCCGGAAGGGCAGCAGGTCGGGGCCAAGCCGGGCCGCCAGATCGTCAAGCCGTTCCTGCCTGCGTCCGGTTGCGATCACCCGGTAGCCATCATGGACCAGGCGTTCGGCAATCGCCTTGCCAAACCCGGCGGTGGCACCGGTTACCAGTACGATCTGCTTCATCATGCTTCTCCTGCTTTGCGTATCGGGACAGCCTTGCATATTGGCGTGCATCCGTCATGGGGCACGGGCTTTCAGGGCATCGTGCCTGAAATGGTTGCAAATGGGGCCGGTTCCGGTTCTATGGTGGGGCATGGCTTCATTCACGACAACTCCAGGCTGCAGCCTGACCGGTCACCTGCTGGTGGCCACACCCGCCCTGACCGACCCCGCCTTTGCGCGCAGTGTCATCTATCTGTGCGCCCATACCCCCGAGGACGGGGCGATGGGTCTGGTCATCAACCGCCGTCTGTCGCAGCCCGTGCTGGACGACGTGCTTGAACAGCTTGGCATTGCCCCCGTGCCGCCCCGCCGGCGCATAAACCTGTGCGCGGGCGGCCCGATGGATAACGGGCGCGGCTTCGTGCTGCATACATCGGACTGGAGCGGCGATGGCAGCCTGCCGGTGGACCGCGCCACCACGCTGACTGCAAGCCTGGACGTGCTGCGCGACATTGCCGATGGCAACGGCCCCGCCAATGCCCTGCTGGCCATGGGCCACGCAAGCTGGGAGGCTGGCCAGCTTGAGGAGGAAATGCTGCACCACAATGCATGGATTACGGCCCCAGCCACCGAATCCATCGTATTCGGCCCCGACCACAACACCAAATGGCGGCAGGCCCTGGCCAGCGTGCGCATTGACCCCGCATGGTTCAGCGGGGAAGCCGGTCATGCCTGACGGGATACGCCGCCCATGCGGGCAGTCTGAAACGCCCGTATAAGGGGCTGGCACGTGACAGGGACGTTTCGGGCAAAGCGGTTTTCAAGACGCTTCAGGGGAATGCTGCCTTTACTGAAAAAAAGGCAATACCCGGAAACTCCTGTACTTTATCAGATCCCTACCAGCGCAGCGAGGGTACGCAGGCAACCGGGTCCAGTCCGGCGGCCGAGACTTCCGCGCATGCAAGAGCATAATCAGGGTTACGTCCCTCAGCCCAGCTTCCACCCAGCATTTCCTGATGGATACCCCCCAGGACCCAGCACCCGGCAATACCGGCGGTTGCCGCGCCACGCATGTCGGTGGCCAGCGCGTCACCCAGCGCCAGCACCCGTGCCGGTGGCACATCCAGCAGGGACAGGGCCAGTCCGTAAACCTCCGGATACGGCTTGCCAATCCAGCGCACCGTGCAGTCCCGGGATTCATACCAGCTTGCCATGGCCCCGGCACAGATCAGCCGCTGGGTGCCACGGATGACCTGCTGGTCAGGATTGGCGCAGATCATGGGCAGGCGGCGGGACGCACACTGCTCCAGCATGGGCAGGTAGGGACCGATCTCCTCCTCGCCCAGTTCGGCATCCGGGCCGGTATTGAGCACGAAATCCGCCTGTGCGGGATCGGATACGACATCCAGGTCCAGCCCGGCATAGACATCCACATCCTTGTCCGGGCCAAGATGGACCATCCGGCGACCCAGCCGTGCAAACCACGGGTCGGTTCGGGCCGCCAGCATGCGATGCGTGCATTCGCCACTGGTCATGATGCCGTCATACAGTTCCGCGCTGACACCCATGCGGCGCAGGCCCGGTTCCACCGTTGCCGTACGCCGGGGCGCGTTGGACAGCAGCACCACGCGCTTGCCGGCTTCGCGCAGGCGTTGCAGGCATTCCAGTACGCCCGGATAGGGGGCCACGCCATTATGCACGACCCCCCACAGGTCAAGGATATAGCCGTCGTAATCGCCGCTCAGCCCGGCCAGCCCATCATGCCACTTCATGCGCGTGCCGTGCCCCTGGCGTCGGCCAGTGTCTCGAACCCATGCGCGCGCAGGGCACGACGGGTCTCGGCCTTGAGGCGCCTGAGGATGGCCGGACCTTCATACACATAGGCGGTATAGACCTGCACCAGATCCGCACCCGCCCGTACGCGGTCCACGATATCGGCCCCGGTCTCGATCCCGCCACAGGCCACCAGCGCCACGCGGCCATCCGCCACCTTCGCCACACGCGCCAGCATGTCCTGCGCCAGCGCACGCAGCGGTCGGCCGGACAGGCCCCCCGTCTCGTCCGCATGGGGGCTGAGCAGTCCGGCAGGGCGCGAAAGGGTGGTGTTGGACACGATCAGCCCCTGCACGCCCCCGGCAATGGCGGCCTCGACCACGGCGGGCACGTCATCATGCGCGATATCGGGCGAGAGCTTGACCAGAAGCGGCGGCCGCTCGGGGTGGGCGGCATTGATCGCATCCAGGATACCCTTCAGCCGCGTGGCCTCCAGCAGGTCGCGCAGGCCCGGCGTATTGGGCGATGAGAGGTTGATGACGATGTAATCGGCATAATGCTTCACGCGCCCGACCAGCATCGGGTAATCGCGCTCGGGGTCGGCGCCGGTCTTGTTGATGCCCAGATTGGCCCCTACCGGCACCCGCCCCCCCATGGACGCACGCCGTGGGGAGGACACACGGTGCAGCCGCGCCATGCGTACGGCAAAGCGGTCGATGCCCTGGTTGTTGAAGCCCATGCGGTTGATGATGGCGCGGTCTTCCGTCAGGCGGAACAGGCGGGGCCGCGGGTTGCCGGGCTGTGGACGGGGGGTGACGGTCCCGGCTTCCACAAAGCCGAAGCCCGAGCGCGCCAGCGGACGGACAGCCTGCGCATTCTTGTCAAACCCCGCCGCGATGCCGATGGGGTTGGGAAAACGCAGCCCCATGGCCCGCACCGACAGGGCCGGATCATCATTGCCGGGGTCCGACACCCCGCCCAGACCAAGCATGAGCGCATCAAGGCCGATGCGGTGCGCGGTCTCGGGGTCCAGGCGCCGCATCAGCGGCAGAATCAGGCGTGACATAATATTCATGGGAAAAATGTTGCCGCAATTCCGCTCCGGGGGAAAGGGGCAACTAGCCGGGGGCCGGTCTGGTGGCATCCACGGCGGGGACCGGAGCGGTGGGGAAGCGGATCAGGTAATAGGGCGGCACCCGCAGGTCATGCCCCCCGTTCAGGCCGCCCAGGCGGTTCCATTGCCCGAGCGTGCAGTACACCATGTTGCCATCGACAAATATGCCATCGGGTGAAAGCACGCGCGGGTCATGCACCATGGTCTCGAACGAGCCATCGGCATTGCGGCGGAAGATGGCGTCATGCTCGAAATTGGTGGTGTAGATGCGCCCCTGCGCATCACTGGCCAGCCCGTCGGCCACCCCCTTTTCCCCCAGGTCACGGATACCGGCGGCAAGCCGGGCATCATCCTTCGAAAAATCGGACAGCAGGCGGGTGGGAATGCCGTACAGCCGCCTGCCGGTCAGCTGGCTGTAGTACAGCGTCTCCCCGTCGGGTGAAAGCGTGATGCCATCCACCCCGCCCCAGACAAAGGCGGGCGGGTGCCGTGGCGGATCGAATACCAGCGGCCGCCCCTCCACCACCGCCATGAAGCCGCGCTCGGCCTTGATGGAGGGATGGTCGGCCAGCACGCGGCGCTGGCGGCCGGTCGCGATATCCACCACCACAAGGGCGGGCGACATGCCGAACGAGGAATCGGTTACATAGACCGTGCCCTGCGCCCCATGGGTCAGGTCCACGCGCAGGTCGTTCATGTGGCTGTCGGGCAGCAGGGCGGGCGCATGCAGGATGATGCTGGCGAAGATCCGGTTGGTCGCCGGGTCGATACCGATGACCTTGGCCGCCCCCGGCACCAGTGGCTGGCCCGCCAGCTTGCCGTCATCAATGGCCCACAGGCGGCCCTGCGTATCGGTTGTCATGCCGTGGATGGACATGAGCCGCTCCGCGGCCGGACGGTCGGAGGGCATGCTGTGCGCCGCATCGGGATAGGGATACAGCCTGCCATCCTTCAGTTCCGCCAGCGTTGCCCCCCTGTGGTTGACCGCATGGCGCGGAAACCCCACGAACACCCGCCCATGGGTGACGGCGATGCCCGATGGCCCCGGCCCCTCGAACCGGGCCACGACCTCGAACGGGCCGGATGAGGCGATGCCGTGATCGCGATTGGTCGCCTCCGATGCGGGCGGAGCCGCATGCGCCATGCCCCCCATGCCCACCAGCAGGGGCATGATGACACGCAGGCGGGTCCGTCTGTGCCTGGACTTCTTCATCATTTCCCCCATGCTGCCGCCCCATTCATGCAGGCCCCGGCGTGCGGGACAACCGGAGGCGGGCCACAGGGCTGTTCACAATCAGTTCATGGGAAGGGAAGCCGGTGGATGCGCGGGCGAGAGGGTGCGGCGGACCCGGCCCACATCGGCGGCGGTAACCCCGGGCGCGCCATTGCCCCATGCCGCCCGGATGAAGGTCACCGTATCGGCCACCGCCCCGTCATCCATGCGGGCGGCGAATCCGGGCATGACAAAGGCGGACGGCGCCTGCCGGGTGGCGCGCAGGGTATTGCCCTCCAGCACGATGCGGATAAGGGAATCGGGGACCGGGTCCATCACCACCGGGTTGCCCGCCAGCGGCGGGAAGGTGGTGGGATAGCCGTGCCCGTCGGTGCGGTGGCAGGCGGCACAGCTGTCCACATACAGCCGCGCGCCCCGGGCCGAGACATCGCCTGCGTGCAGCGCCTGACTGGCGGCGGGGTCATAGGTCCAGCCACCCGCCACGGTATGGGCGGTGGGGGAAAGGGTCTTGAGATAGCGGGCAATGGCCAGACGGTCCTCATCACTCATGTGCTGGGTGCCATGGCCAATGGCATCGGTCATGCCGCCAAACGCCGCCCCCAGCGGCATGCGCCCGGTGGCAAGGAAGCGCGTGATGTCCTGCTCGCTCCACCGGCCCAGCCCCGTACGGTCCTCGCCACGCAGGCTGACGGGACGCCAGCCATCAACCGCATCGCCACCGGACAGGTAAAGCGGGCCGTCCTGTGCCGTCAGGGCCTTTTCCTGCATGGTGATGGCGCGTGGCGTATGGCAGGCCCCGCAATGGCCCGGCCCCTCGACCAGATAGCTGCCACGGGCCACCAGCGGATCAGGGAACTGGCGCGCGGCCATGGCCTGCCGCAGCGCCTGCGGGTCGGGCGCGAACAGCCAGCGCCAGATGGTCAGCGGCCAGCGCATGGACAGCGGCCAGGTCATGCCATCCTGCACGATCGGGGTGGCCACGGGTTTGACGCCGCGCATGAAGTAGACATACAGCGCATGCATGTCCTCATCCGTCATGCGCGCATAGGAGGGATAGGGCATGGCCGGGTACAGGCTGCTCCCGTCACGGCGGATGCCCTTTTGCAGGGCACGGGCGAATTCGGCCTCGGAATACTGCCCGATGCCCGCCTTCGGGTCGGGCGTGATGTTGGGCGCGTACAGCGTGCCCGTGGGCAGGTGGAACGCAAGCCCGCCCGCGAAGGGCGCGCCGCCGGGCACGGTATGGCAGGCACCGCAATCGGATGCGATGGCCACATATTCGCCCCGCGCCACCACATCATCCTGCGCCCGCGCGCCACTGGCGGGCAGGATCGGGGCCACAAGCCCCGCCACCGCCAGCAGGCAGCGCGCGATGTTCCGCTTCATGCCCCTCACCCCGCCAGCGGTCCGGGCCGGGCAAGATAGGTGGTGCGGATATGGTGCGCCGCCCAGTATGCCAGGGCCGCGACCATGCCGGTCGGGTTGTAGCCCGTCCCCTGCGGGAAGGCATTCGCCCCGATTACAAAGACATTATGCACATCCCATGACTGCAGGTAGCGGTTAAGCGCGCTGGTGCCGGGGTCCGTGCCCATTACCGCGCCGCCACCCAGATGGGTGGTCTGGTACTGCCGCGTATCAAAAGGCTTGCCGAACTCCCGGCTGGTCAGATGCACCCGGCGCGCGCCCATGGCCTTCGCAACGTTACCGATTTTATCGACCACGTAGCGGTTCATGCGGATATCATTGTCTTTCCAGTCAAAGGTCATGCGCAGCAGGGGCTGGCCGTGCGCGTCCTTCCATGTCGGGTCCAGGTCCAGATACACATCACGGTAGGCCATGTTGGTCCCGTGCGCGTCAATGCGCAGGGAATGGCGGTAGGTATCGATCATGCCCGCCTTCCATGCGCTGCCCCAGCGCGGCGTGCCCGGCGGCCCGCCGGAATACGCCGCCGCAATGGCCTTGACCCCCGCCTGGTTGACCCACACGGGCGAACCGCCCACAAAACCCAGCGGCCCGTGGTCGAAATTCTCGCTGTTGAAATCATCAAACGCCACACCACCACCGCCGGTGCCGACATACTGGTTGGTCTCGACCTTCGGGTCGAGCCAGACGGTGCTGGTGGTTACATTCTGGTAGACGAAATTACGCCCCACCACGCCTTCATTCCTGGCCGGGTCATAGGGCTTGCCAATGCCCGAGAGCAGCATGAGCCGCACGTTATGGAACTGGAAGGCGCTCAGGATGACCAGTTCGGCAGGCTGGGTCACGGTGTTGCCTTCGGCATCGGCATAGGTCACGCCGGTGGCACGCCTGCCATCGGAATCCAGTTCCACCTTCAGCACATTGCAGGCCGCCCGCAGTTCAAACAGCGGATGGCGGCGCAGTACCGGCAGGATGTTCACATTGGGCGATGCCTTGGAATACATGTAACAGGCATAACCACTGCAATAACCGCAGAAATTGCACGGCCCCATCTGCGCGCCATACGGATTGACATACTGGCGCGATGCATTGGCGGCAGGCAGGGAATAGGGGTGGAAGCCTGCCTCCGTCGCCGCCTTGCGGAACAGGTGGGCGGTATAGACATCCTTCAACGCGGGCAGCGGGAAATGATCGGAGCGCGAGGGGGAGAACACATTCCCCTTCCCCACCACCTGGCCATTGACCTTGTACGCCTCGCCAGACGTGCCGAATACCTTCTCCGCCCTGTCAAAGAAGGGTTCCAGTTCCTCATACGTCACGCCGTAATCCTGCAGGTTCATACCTTCAGGAATGAATTTGGCGCCATATTTCTCGATCACGCGCGTGCGCAGCCGCAGGTCATCCGGCGGAATACGGAAATGCACGCCTGACCAGTGCAGCCCCGCGCCCCCCACCCCCTCACCGGGCAGGAAGGCGGCCATGCGGCGGTAGGGCAGCGCCACCTGCCGGCTGTTGTTGCGGATGGTGACGGTATGTTTCGAGAGATCCTGGAACAGCTTGTAGCGGAAATTGCCCTCCAGCTCGTCAATCGAGGCGGGATAGGCGCCATCGGATGCCGTGCCGCGGTCCGGCCCCCGCTCCAGCACCACGACCGAACGCCCGGCCTCGGTCATTTCCTTGGCCATGATGCAGCCCGCCCAGCCGCCACCCACAATCACCACATCGACCGGGTCCAGCCTGCGTGCGTCCGTGCTCATGCCCGCTCCCCCGAAATGGAGACGCTGCCCAGCGGGTAATGCACGCCGTACTGGTCCACCCAGTCCATGAAATCGGCCCGCGCGCCGGGAAAACCCAGCATGGCCCATCCGCCCATCCCGGTATTGCCGCCGTGGATGGGGTCGCTGAAGGCGCCTTCCATCACGTTGGCCAGCAACTGCTCGAAAAAGGTGGCGGATGGAACATCCCCGAATACCAGACTGCCCCTTTCCGCCGCGCGCAGCAGGTCATCCTGCAATGCGGCGGACAGGGCGGCAAAGGGCCTGCCGTGCCGGGTGGCGGCATGGGCATTCATGCCCGCGATGCCATGGCGGTACAGTTCACGCGGGGCATAAGGCAGCTGGTAGCCCAGATTATCCGGTCCGGCCATGAAGGGGCCGCTCATGTACCACTGCGCGCCATGGGCATAGGGGGTATCCATCTGGCGGTCGATGAAGCGGGGCACATCCAGCGCCACGGCACCGGGGCCACTGGCATCGGCGGGGATCAGCCGGTCACAGGCCGCGACAAGGAATGCCCATTCGGCCGCATCGAAAAACTGCGGCCTGTAGGGGGGCGCCGCAACCGGCCCGGCCCGCCCGGATGAAGCCAGGACCGTGCCGCAGGCCGCGGCTCCGGCCAGTCCCTGCATGAACCGCCGCCGCGACGACATGAACCGTAAACCGCCAGTACCCAAAAAATCTCTTCCCGCTACACAATATCCGCATGGTCCGTGGCACCTCACAATATCCGTGAGGCCCACCGGAATGCCTAGAGCCTTTTCCCGTCATTTTCATTAATGCAAGAAAATATGATCGGCAAAAAACGACGCTGCCGCATTCCCTCACAAATTAAAGCCTGAAAAGCCAGTCCTGAAAACGGGCCTGCCGCCCGCCCGGGAATGTCCATCGCCGGGTAAGACAGTCTAATGGGGCGTCTGTCGTAACCCATCGCCGGATGCCGCCCTGTCGGGAAAAGACGCCAGCCGGACATCCCCATTCCTTTTTGCTGCAATGTCATTTCATGACGATATCCCGCCGCCATATGGCCTTTTACTGGTCGTGTTCCGCTGTCCGGGCGGCCAGACGGTCCAGCCGGGCCTGCCTGCGCGCGGCCCGCGCCGCCCGCCATGCCGCCACCGCCGAACGGCGGGGCGCTGCCCTGGCGCGTGCCGTCCGGCCATCGGTGCGGGCCTGTCCCGGCTTGCCGCTGCCCTGTCCGGCCCGGCTCCGGCCCGACGGCCCGGTGGTGCCCGCGCCCGTGGCTGACTTCGCGCGCCCTGCCGTCCTGCCGGAACGGGGGGTGCGGGGCACGGGTTTTACATTGTCATCCATGTCGCCTGACCTCAAATACGGATATGAAATAAAATAATGCAGCCTGCCAGCACCCACGGGTGCGCGGAACAGGCGGGAAACGGCAATCCAGCGCCATTTCCATATTCGGGCAGCCCCCCTGTTTCCTGTCAAGGCCATGCGGGCGCGAGACCCTGCCGCCCCTTCCTTCATATCCCCCGGCTACCCGACACTGGCTTGACCCGTTTCGGGACGGGCAATATCCACCCTTCATGCGCGCATCCCTTTTCCTGTTGCAGACCCTTGGCACCAGTTGTCTGGCTTCCGTCACTGATGCGGCGCTGGGCTATCCGCAGGCGCTGGTGCGCCGGATCGGGCATCCGGTCATATGGATTGGCGGGCTGATCGGCCGTCTTGACCGGCGATTCAACACTTCATGCCGCACGCAGCGCCAGCGCAGACTGGCCGGATTTATGGCGGCGGGGCTGATCGCGGCCATCCCCACCGCCATCGCCATGGTGGCCACCCGCCTGATCCGACGGTTCCTGCCGCATTGGCTGGCACTGCCGGTGACCGCCGTACTGGCCAGTACGCTTGTGGCCCAGCGTTCCCTGCATGACCATGTGCGCGCGGTGGAACAGGCGGCACGGGAAAGCCTGCCTGCCGCCCGCAGGGCCGTATCCCACATTGTGGGACGGGACCCCGAACAGCTTGACGAA
Source organism: Komagataeibacter rhaeticus (assembly GCF_003207855.1). Classification (GTDB taxonomy): domain Bacteria; phylum Pseudomonadota; class Alphaproteobacteria; order Acetobacterales; family Acetobacteraceae; genus Komagataeibacter; species Komagataeibacter rhaeticus. The sequence goes on from NZ_NKTZ01000002.1 coordinate 330,213, forward strand.
GCGGGCGTACTGCGTGCCGCGACCGAGACACTGGCCGAAAACTTTTCCGACGGAATCGTGGCCCCCCTGCTCTGGATGGCGGCGGGCGGCCTGCCGGGCGCGGTCTTCTACAAATCCGTCAATACGGCGGACAGCATGATCGGCCACCGTACGCCACGGCATGAAGCCTTTGGCTATGCCGCGGCCCGGCTGGATGATCTGGTCAACCTGCCCGCGTCCCGCCTGTCGGCCCTGTGGATCATCCTGGCAAGCCTGACCCTGCCGGGCATGCGGACCCGGGCCGCACTGCGCATCGTATGGCGCGATGCCCGCGCCCACCGCTCCCCCAACGCGGGTTGGCCGGAGGCCGCGATGGCCGGCGCGCTGGGCATACGCCTGTCCGGCCCGCGCGCCTATAACGGCGTGCAGGTTGCCGAACCGTGGGTGGGCGATGGCACGCCCACCCTGCGCCCGGATGACCTGTCACGCGCGCTGGCCCTGTACCGCCGGGCCTGCCTGATCCAGACCCTGACGGGCCTTTCAGCCTTCGGCCTGCTCGCACGGCACCTGCGCGGACGCTGAAACGGGGTTTACGGGCCGGGCCAGCGCCAGCAGGGCATCGATATCAAGATGCGCTTCCAGATGGTCGGCCAGCGCATCAAGGGCCGTATCAATCCGCACGTCATGGTCATGGCCATGCGATACACCGCCCAGACGCGCCAGCAGCGCCGCCCGCGCGGTACCATCGGCCAGCAGGCCATGCACATAGGTGCCCCAGACCCGCCCCGACGGGCTGACCGCGCCATCGGGCCGACCGTCCAGGTCAATCAGGGGACGGCTGGCATGATCGGGACCATCGGTTCGCCCCATGTGCATCTCGTACCCCCGCAGGCGGACCCGTTCGGGCAGGAGAAGGCCCGTGACGTCCTCCAGCCGCTTGCCGCCTTCCAGCACGGTGGTCACATCCAGCAGGCCCAGCCCCGGCACCGTGGCGGGTGGCCCCTCGATCCCGTCGGGATCGGCAATGCCCTGCCCCAGCATCTGGTAGCCACCGCATATGCCCAGCACATGCCCCCCCCGGCGCACATGGGCCAGGATGTCGACATCCCACCCTTCGGCCCGCAGCACTGCAAGGTCGGCAATCGTGGCCTTGGCACCGGGCAGGATGATCAGGTCGCAGGGCGGCAGCACCTGCCCGCGTGCCACCATGCGAAGCGAGACGCCATCCTCCGCCGCAAGGGGGTCGAGATCATCGAAATTGGCGATCATGGGCAGGCAGGGCACGGCAATGCGTATGCCACCGCCCGCCACCGGGCCACCGGGCGCAAGGTCGGCGGCATCTTCCGCCGGCAGGTCGCGCACGCGATCAAGGAACGGTACAAGACCGATCGGCCGCCAGCCCGTGCGGGCCGCAACCGCCCCCATGCCCGCAGCGAACAGTGACGGGTCGCCGCGCATGCGATTGACGATAAAACCCTTTATGCGCCGGGCATCCTGCGGTGCCACCACGGCCTGCGTGCCCACAAGGCTGGCAATGACCCCGCCGCGATCGATATCGCCCACCAGCACCACATCGATGCCGGCCGCCTGTGCGAAGCCCATGTTGGCGATGTCATCTTCGCGCAGGTTGATCTCGGACGCGGAACCCGCCCCCTCCACCAGCACGATGTCCGCCTGTGCCGCGAGGCTATGAAAACTCTCCAGCACCTCGGGCATCAGGCCGCGCTTGAAGGACTGGAAATCGCGCGCACGCACCTGCCCGCGTACCCTGCCACGCACCACAAGCTGCGAGCCGGTCATGCCCTGCGGCTTGAGCAGGACCGGGTTCATGTCCACCACCGGCGGCACGCCGCAGGCACGGGCCTGAAGCGCCTGCGCGCGCCCGATCTCTCCGCCATCCTGCGTTACGGCCGCGTTGTTGGACATGTTCTGCGGCTTGAACGGCCGCACCCGCAACCCGCGCCGGACCAGCGCGCGGGCCAGCCCGGCCACCAGCACCGACTTGCCAACCGACGATCCGGTGCCCTGCAGCATCAGCGCACGCGGCGGCATCAGAACTCGATCCCGGCCTGCGCCTTGACCCCCTTCCTGAAGTGATGGGCCACCTGCGTCATCTCGGTCACCAGATCGGCGGCCTCGATCATGGCGGGGCGGGCATTGCGCCCGGTCACGACCACATGCTGCATGGCGGGGCGGGCGGCGATATCGGCCAGCACCTCCTCGATAGGCAGGTAGTCATAACGCAGCGCGATGTTGAGTTCATCAAGGATCACCATGCTGACATCCGCGCGCCGCAATGCCGCGCGCGCCTGCTCCCATGCCGCCCGGCAGTTGGCGATGTCGCGCGCGCGGTCCTGGGTGTTCCAGGTAAAGCCTTCGCCCAGCGCATGCCATTCCACCTGGTCGCCAAAGCGTTCCAGCGCCTTGCGCTCGCCTGTATTCCATGCCCCCTTGATGAACTGGATCACCACGATCCGCCCCCCATGCGCCAGCGTGCGCAGGGCCATGCCGAAGGCGGCGGTGGACTTGCCCTTGCCCGCGCCGGTATGCACGGCCAGCAATCCCTTCTCGATGGATTTGCTGCTGACTTCCCTGTCCTGCACTTCCTTGCGCCTGGCCATCTTTTCACGGTGGCGGATTTCTTCGGGGGTAAGGGTCATTTCATCTCCATTGACAGGCCTGCCACCACAAAGACAACACGCGCGGCCTCCCGCGCAATAGCCTGATGCAGCAGACCCGCCTCATCACGGAAGCGCCGGGCCAGCGCATTGTCGGGCACGATCCCCTGCCCCACCTCGTTCGAGACCAGCACCGTCGGCTCCGTCCGGCGCCCCAGGGCGGCCAGCAGTTCCTGCGTTGCCTGCGCCACATCACGCTCCGCCAGCATGAGATTGGTCAGCCACAGGGTCAGGCAGTCCACCAGCACGGGGCTGGCAGCCGCCCCGTCCAGCGCGCGCGGCAGGTCCAGCGGCGCCTCCACCGTGCGCCATCCTTCCCCCCTGCGCGCGCGGTGGGTGGCGATGCGGGTTTCCATTTCCCCGTCATGCGGCTGGCAGGTGGCAAGATAGGTCCATGGCGCGGGCCATCGGGCAAACAGTCCCTCCGCCACGCGGCTTTTGCCCGAACGGGCACCACCCAGCACAAAAATGCAGCCCTGCCTGCCACCAAAGCCGCCCTGATGGGGGTGCGCCTTCATTTTATTCTCCGCCATCTTGCATCACGGCCCATAAGACCACACAACGCTGTGCATGCCATCCCGTCTTTCCCCCCCACAGGACATGGCCGCGCTGCGCGCGCTGTGCATGACCCTTCCCGATGCCGACATGGCGGCGGACCACGCCATTGCCCGGCATGATTCCAGCCTGACCAAGCCGCCGGGCAGCCTTGGCCGGCTGGAGGAACTGGCACGCTGGACCGGCCGGTGGCAGCGCACCGCGTGGCCGCGTGGCGAGCGGGTCGAGATCCTTGTCTTTGCGGGCAACCATGGCGTGACCGCGCAGGGCGTCACCCCATGGCCCGCCGATGTCACGCGCCAGATGGTCGAGAACTTCCGCAACGGGGGGGCGGCCATCAACCAGATCGCGCGCGTGGCCAGCGCCCGGCTGCGCGTGGTTGCGGTGGCGGAACTGCACCCGACGGCGGATTTCACACAGGCCCCTGCCATGGAAATGCCTGCCTTCCTGCACGCCATTGCCACCGGCATGGCGGCGGTGCGGCCCGGCACGGACCTGCTGTGCCTTGGGGAAATGGGAATTGGCAACACAACCGCCGCCGCCGCCGTATGCGCCGGCCTGTTTGGCGGCGGGGGCGCGACATGGGCCGGGCGCGGCACCGGGCTGGATGATGCGGGCGTGCGCCACAAGGCGCAGGTGGTCGATCGCGCGCTGGCCGCCCACGCGCCGCACCTGCATGACCCGCTGGAGGTGATGCGCCATCTGGGTGGCCACGAACTGGCCGCCATGCTGGGCGCCGCCATTGCCGCGCGCCACCACCATATTCCCGTGCTGCTTGATGGCTTCATCTGCACGGCCGCCGTGGCCCCGCTGGGGGTGCTTCAGCCCGGCGGGCTTGAGCATACCCGGCTGGCCCACTGCTCGGCCGAAAGCGGGCATGCCCGTCTTGCCACCGCCCTTGGCCTGTCGCCGCTGCTGGACCTTGGGCTGCGGCTGGGCGAAGGCTCGGGCGCGGGACTGGCCATCCCGCTGGTGCGCGCCGCCACCGCCTGCCTGTGCGGCATGGCCACCTTTGCACAGGCACAGGTCAGCGGACGGGAATGAGCATGCCCGCCCGCCTGCGTGCCGACCTGGTGTGCGGCATCGGCCTGCTCAGCCGCCTGCCCACCGGGTGGCTGGCAGGCGACAGACTGCCCTGTTCCATGGCGCGCAGCATATGGTGCTGGCCGCTGGTGGGCGCGCTGCTGGGGGGGGTTACGGGCCTTGCCTATGCTGGCCTGCTGCAGTGCGGCCTTGCCACCCTGCCCGCCGCGGCATGGAGCATTGGCATGCAGCTCCTGCTGTGTGGCGGGCTGCATGAGGACGGGCTGGCGGACATGGCCGATGGCTGTGGCGGCGGGCGTGGGCGCGCGCGCAAGCTGGAAATCATGCGTGACAGCCGTGTGGGCAGCTATGGCGTGATGGCGCTGGCGGTGGCCATGCTGGTCCGTATCGGGGCGCTGGCCGCCATGCCGGGCATGATGGCGCTTGTGGCCCTGCCCGTGGCGGGCGCGCTGGCCCGTGCCGGCATGGTCGTGCTGCTGTGGCGCCTGCCCCCCGCCCGCGGTGACGGGCTGGCCAGCACCCTGCGCACCCTGCCCCGCCCGGCGCTGGCGGCGTGCCTGTGCCTGACCGGTGCCCTTACGGCCCTGCTGCTGCCCGGCGCGCGGGCGGTCGTGGCGATGGTCGTGGCCGTCGCGGCCACCGGCGTCATGTGCCGCCTTGCACGGTGGCAGCTTGGCGGACAGACCGGCGACGTTCTTGGTGCAACGGCAGTCGTGACGGAATGCGCGGTTCTGACCGCCCTGTCGTGAACAGGGGATTCCCCTGTTCAACAACCCGCACCGACCCCAGCGGCGGGGATGGCGCGAGCAGGCTGCCCGGCCCGCCGTGAACCATGCCCTGCATGAGACGCAGCGGCCCCCCATGAGTAATCACCCCGCAGGGCTGGGCGCCTTCCTGCATGTCCTTCCAGAAATGGCGCACGCGGGCCCGCAGCGCGCCCCCGCTTTCCCCGCCGGGGGGGGTGAATCCACTTACATCGGCGGCCCACGCATCCAGTGCCGTGCGGGAAATGCGATTCCAGGGGCGGCCTTCCCACTCCCCGAAGCTGATTTCACGCAGACGTGAATCCACCCGCAGTTCCAGATTCATGAATTGCGCCACCCGTTCCGCCACCATCCGGCAGCGCCGGGCGGGAGAGGCAAACAGAATCCGGCATCCCACCCCCTGCATGACGGTACGCAGGCCATCGGCCATACGCTCCCACCCATCGGCCAGGGCCACGTCACGCTGGCCGTAACACAGGCCTTCCACCCCCATAACCGCGGGATGGCGGGCCAGCACAATTGCAAAACGGTCAGTCATCCGCTCCTGCCTTCCAACATGTCCCGGCCAGCATCCGCGATGTTCATGCCCGCCGCCATAAGACGGACAAGGGGGCAGCTACCCGATAGGAACATGCCACTTTCTGACCTTCCTGCCGCCACAGGACAAAAACCGAACGTACCGGACCAAATAAAGCCTGTTTACAAAAGGACTCTTGTTCTGCATATCGGCATCAGTATCTTTGTACATCCTTATTTGCCGAATACCCCGGGTCTGCACCAGCCTGTTCTCCAGACCGGAAGGATAAAGAGCATCATGCGGATATGGGCCAGTGCCTGCCTGCTCCTGTGCCTGCCTGCCGGCGCCAGTGCCGCGGGCCTTTTCGGCGTGACCCATCCCACGCTGGCCTGTGGCGATGACGTGATCCTGCGCAGCCTGTCCGACCACACCATTACCGCCCAGCAGTCACCCGCCTGGCGCAGGACCCTGTTCCGACAGGGGGACTGCCATCTGGTCACGCCCGATGTCCGGTGGGAAAAGATCGCCAACCGCAACGGGCTGCCGCTCATGCGCCGCGTGCCCCCCATGCCGGGGCTGCCACCGCTCTATTTCATGACAGGGGATATCACCCCCCTTGCCCCCCCGCTGGCCGGACCGGCCGCGACACCGGCCGAACGGCACGCGCCCGCACCCCTCACACCCCCGCATCCCACGCCAGAACCCACGGCACCGGACGCACCGCTGGCGCACCCGGTCGCCCCGGTTATCGTGCAGCATGCGGAAACGCCGCTGCCCACGGACATCTTCTTCATGACCCGTGGCTTCCAGAAGCTGGGTTCCCTGATCCTGACGCTGATGCTGGCGGGCGGGGCGGCATGGGTAATGGTCCTTATCCTGCGCGCGGGCTGGCGCATGACGCGCCGGCGCGGGGCCATCCGCCAGTGCATGGAACTGGCCGAGCGCCACCGCCCCATGCTGGTCCGCTGGTACCGGCAGGCACAGGCGGGGAACGGCCCGTCCCATACCCCGTGGGAGACGCATGTGGAACGCTTCACGCATGCCACCCTCATCCCCGCCCTTGCCCGTTCCGGCCGCGGCGCGTCATGGCCGGGCATACGCAGGGCGGTACTGGCGCACATCACCACCATGGCGGCCGGTACCCCCGGCCGCCCCCAGGACGGTTCCATCACCCCCGGTTTCTATCATCAGGACATGAACCAGGAAGAATATGCCGCCTTCTGTTCACAATGGATCGAAAAGGCCGGATGGGAGACCCATCCCCCCGTGGCCACCGGCCTTGGCACGGTCATACAGGGGCACAGGAACAACCTGAAAATGCTGGTCCACTGCTGGATGGACCGCCGGCCGGTGCATGATGACGTGATCCTGCAGGGTATTAAGGAAAAGACGGACAGCAAGGCCAATATCGGCGCCATCGTCTCCAACGCGCCCTATACGCAGGAGGCGCTGCTGCTGGGCAAGAAGCACCGCATCTTCCTGCTGCACCATGAAGACATATTCAAATTCGTATCAGGCATTGAAGTACCCGACGTCGCCTGACACACCCGATCCGGCCCCCTGCACCACTGGCGGCCCTATTCGCGCGCCTGTCGTGCCGCGAGGGCATTGAAGCAGAGTGCCGCCCCCTGTGCCTGGGCCGGGCTGTCATCAAGGAAATGCGTGTCGTCCACCCGTTTCTGGCCGGTTATGCGCGCGCTGCAGTAATCAAACAGGGCACGGCTGTCCCGCACCCGCGTGCAGTTGAGCAGGCCGGTAAAACTGACATACCCCGCATGCGCGCCCAGGCCCGTCACATAGGACGCGCACTGCCGCAGTACCGGGGCGGGCAGCCTGCGGGCCATGATGGTGGCATAGGCCGCTTCCTCCCTGCGGGTGCAGGCGTCACTTCCCGCCGCGTCGTGATGGGTGGCGCAGTACTGCACCATGGCGCCATGCAGGTAGCCACTTTCAGCCTTGCTATGGGCCCACAGGGCATCGGCCGCGCGGCGGTAATGGAACAGGCCGGCCCGCCGGTCAGGGGAGATGGCGCCGAACGGCACCGGGCGGGAACCGCAGTACAGGCTCATGTCATACAGTTCCGGTCTGTCCGGCTGACTTTCAAAATCCAGGTACAGCGGATTGAGCGGCAGGGGGCACAGCTGCCCCCCCGCGGGCAGGCGCGGGTTCTGGCCATATTCCACCTGATAGACCAGATGGCCGGCACGGGCGGGCACCAGTGTCACTTCCAGCTGTTCGCCATTGGTCAGGTCTATCGCATTTTCCGACAGGCGCAGTTCCCCCGTATCACCCGCACCGGCCAGCCCCTCCGGGCGCAGCACGAAATACTGGGGCGCGTCATGCGCCAGTTCGCTGCCATCGAAGCGCTCGTTATCGGCGCGGGCCGGCGTAATGAACAGCAGGGCAGCCAGCACGCCCGCCAGCATCATGCCCGACCGGCCTGACCGCCACCGCCCCGCAGATTCCATTTCAAGCATGTTCCATCGACCCAATCGCTTAATAATCATGCATTAATTGCTGATGTTTTGAAAAAAATGTCTGTTTTTTAGTCATAACGCATTTATCAAGGCATCCATGCTTGTCAGCGGTTATTCCGTCTGACAATGTTCGCCGCAGAACAACTGTCTGATGCCACATGATATTTCTTTCCACCCTTTTGCATGTTCCCGGCCAGGACCCGTCTGATACGGCGGACTGGCGGCGCGGGACAGGCCAGGGCGGAACGGAAACCGAAACTGCATCTTTTTTATACACGACCGTCGCCCTCGCCCTGACCGCCCATGCCGGCCGGGCCATGGGGTTACCCTTATTACGCCAGCGTGCGGCCGTCACCACCCCCACTGTTGCAGGCTGAACGGATGCCACATCCCCGACCGCCCGTTATCCGATGCATTCCGCCCCTCCCCCCCGTGCCGATCATGGCGGAGACCCCAGCATGACCAGACCCGACCCCGCGCAGGAAGACGGCACGCCCATCCTGCCAGAGGAAAATGACGGCTATCACAAGGGCCTTGGCGCACGCCAGATCCAGATGATCGCCGTTGGCGGCGCGATCGGGACCGGGCTGTTCCTGGGGGCCGGGTCGCGGCTGCAGGCGGCGGGTCCGTCGCTGGCGCTGGTGTATCTGATCTGCGGGCTGTTCTCGTTCCTGATCATGCGCGCCCTGGGTGAACTGGTGATGTACCGCCCGACCTGTGGCAGCTTTGTTTCCTATGCGCGGGAATTCCTGGGGGAAAAGGCGGCCTTTGTCGCGGGATGGCTGTCATTCCTGAACTGGGCCATGACGGGCATTGTCGATATTACGGCGGTGGCGCTGTACATGCATTTCTGGGGCACGTTCGCCGCCGTGCCGCAATGGGCCTTCGCCCTTATGGCGCTGGGCATTGTCACGACGCTGAACATGGTGGGCGTGAAGTGGTTCGGGGAAATCGAGTTCTGGTTCTCCCTAATCAAGATCGTCGCACTGTGCCTGTTCCTGGTCATTGGCAGCGTGATCCTGGGCGTACGCATGCCGGTGGGCGGCCACCAGACGGGGCTGCACCTGATTGCCGATAATGGCGGCCTCTTTCCCCACGGGCTGATCCCGTGCCTGCTGCTGGTACAGGGCGTGGTGTTCGCCTATTCCGGCATTGAACTGATCGGCACGGCGGCGGGGGAATGCGCCGATGTGCGCACGGTGCTGCCACGCAGCATCAACAGCGTCATCTGGCGCATCGGGCTGTTCTATGTGTTCTCGGTCGTGCTGCTGGTCAATCTGCTGCCCTGGACGGCCTATCACGCGGGCACCAGCCCGTTCGTGACCTTTTTTGAGGCACTGGGCATACCCGGTGTCGATACCATCATGAACATCGTGGTGCTGACCGCGGCCCTGTCCAGCCTCAATTCCGGGCTGTATTCCACCGGGCGCGTACTGCGCGCCATGGCGCTTGGGGGGGCCGCACCCGGCATGCTCGCGCGCATGAACGCGCATTCCGTGCCTGCCAACGGCATCCTGCTTACGGTTGCGGTCTATCTGGTGGGGGTGGTGCTGAACTATGTCGTACCGTCCCAGGTGTTCGAGATCGTGCTGAACATGGCAGCACTTGGCATCATCAGCACATGGGCCTTCATCCTGCTCAGCCAGATCAGGCTGCGGCAGGCGGTACGCAGCGGACGGATCGCGCCCGCCGGTTTTGAAATGCCGGGCGCGCCCTTCACGTCATGGCTCACCCTGGCCTTTCTGGGCTGCGTGGTGGTGCTGATGGCGTGCGATTATCCAAACGGCACCTGCACGCTGGCCAGCATTCCGGTGGTCGGGCTGCTGCTGGTGGCGGGCTGGAAATACCTGGCCCCCGCCCGCGAGGCGTACGCCACGCAGGCGCAGGACGCGCCCCCGCCGGGCGCATGAAAAACGGCGGGGGAACTGCCATTCCCCCGCCGGTTCAGCCGGTCCCGCCAAAGCAAGGAGTACAACAGGAAATGCCCTGACACCGTGCCTGCTGCCACAGCGCATGGCCCCACGACACCCAGCCTCCCGTACCATCAGCCATAAACAGGACCCGGCACGCACTGCCATGCGTGAAGGGATGCCCAAAGCAGGAAATGGCCGCAACCATGTCTCCCACGATACGTGCCCGCGCAGTGCGATGCGCCGGCCGCCGCCCCTGGTGCAATGCAGCCACATTGCAGGCAGGGACGGGCTACCCCTACCATGCAGCATCATACATTCCGGTAACGGAATCAATATTATTCGTTGCGCTATCGGTCCTTGTGCTCTCTGTCGCCCCGGCACGGGCGGAAAACACGGGCAACGGCACCGCCGCCGGTTCGCAGGGACAGCGGGAGACCTACAGCCAGTGGTATACCGGCTCACTCGTCTCGCCTTCCGGTGCGCTGACGAAAGCGGGCGTCTTTGCATGGGAGCCGTATGTCGCCTACAGCCAGCCGGTGGGGTATCTGGGCAGTACGGGGGGCAGCATGCCGGTCCATGACCGGGCGCATGCGGTTTCCAGCTTCACGCTCTATAAATATTCCCTCACCAATTCCGTCAGCCTGCAGATGACACCGGACATAAGCTACGGCTGGCGCCGGGGGCATGGTGGCACGACCAGCGGCCTGAAAATGGGCGACCTGCCGGTGGATGTGATGTGGCGCTACCTTGATGCGGACCCACGGCGCTATATTCCGGCCCTGAGCCTGTTCGTGGGAGTGGCCTTCCCCTCGGGCGACTATACAAGGCTCGGGCGTAATGAGGATGGCGTGGGCACGGGCACCTATACCTTCCGCCTGGCCCTGACGGAACAGTCCACCTATACCCTGCCCGGCCACCATGAACTGCGGCTGCGCATGTGGGGCACATTCCGCCGTGCGCTGACGCAGGCCCATATTGCCGATACCTCCAGCTACGGCACCACCGCCGGGTTCCGGGGGCTGGCCCATCCGGGCATGTATGGGGAAAGCGGTTTTTCACTGGAATATGGCGTGAACCAGAAATGGGTCATCGCCATGGATCTGGCACGCGACTGGGCCAATGGCGCGGTGGTACGCGGGCATGACGCACAGGGCCGCTATCAGACCCTGACGGGCCAGGCTTCGGGTGACTGGCTGGTTGCCCCGGCCGTTGAATATAACTGGTCACCCCGTTTTGGCGTGATTGCGGGGGTGACGGCCATCTTTGCCGGGCACAATACCGGGCAGGTCATCTCACCACAGGTGGCGTTCAACAGTGTTTTCTAAAAACCGTGCCTGCTGCAGGACCATTCAAGAATAAACGTTCTTGGATGCTGCCTTTTCTCAAAAAGACAGCGTTCTTCGAAGCTTTTTGAAAAAAGCTTCACCAAAAACTTCTTCATGATTTACGGCATGTCAAACAGCACCTGCATGCCGGCCGGGTCCATGCCGGTCATGAGCGCCAGTGTAAGCAGGATGCGGGCCTGCCTTGGCCGCATATGCCCGGCTGCCAGAATGCCGCGCTGGCATAAGTCCTGCCGCCGCACCACGCCGCCGCAATAGCCGCTGGTGGCCTGCACCACCACCACGCCACGGGCCACGGCTTCATCCAGCGCCGCATTCTCGGCAGGTGTGCACATGCCCGGCAGCATCCCCGCGGAAATCAGGCCGCGCGCCCCCGCCGCCACAAAGGCACGCATGCCCACGCCATCGGCACCGGCGTGGCTGTAGCAGATATCCACGCGCGGGATTGCGCCGCCCGCGCCGTAACCGGCGGGCCAGCCAATGTGCCGGCGGTAGGCGGACATGCGGCCAAAAAGGACCCGATTGGCCTCGACCATGCCCACCGGCCCGAAATCGGGGGAACGGAAGGTCTCCAGTTGGTAGGTCGAAGCCTTGGTGACTTCCTGCGCCGCATGGATCTCGTTATTCGCCACGACCAGCACGCCCCGGCCCGCCGCCTGCGGGGCGGACGCCACCAGCAGGGCTGCGAACAGGTTGGCCGGGCCATCGGCGCTGATGGCGCTGGCCGGGCGCTGGGCCCCCACCACCACGACGGGGCAGGCCACGTCCAGCACCAGGTCAAGGAAGCAGGCCGCCTCCTCCAGCGACGAGGTCCCGTGCGTGACCACAATTCCATTCAGGTCGGGCTGCGTGGCAAGGGCATGGCTGATGACACCGGCCAGTTCAAACCAGCGCGGCAGGGTCATCTCCACGCTGTCGCAGCTTGAAAATGGAATGCCACGCACGTCAAAGCGCGCCCGCACCGCCGCCGGCAGGGCCGCCAGCAGGTCGCCGCCACCAAGGCTCGTGCCGATTTCCGCATAATCCACCGTATCACGCGGGTCGGCCGCCTGCCGGGCGATGGTGCCGCCAGTGGAAATGATGGCTATGACAGGTCGCTGCATTCCGGGATTCCCCATGATCGGATCGGTGCGGGCCATCAATCCCGCGCGCACCGTTCCGTGTCAAACAACAAGGCGCCCGGTGGCGGGCGTTACGGACGCTTACTGGTAAAGCCCCGGTTCGGGCACCCAGCCGGTCAGCAGGTGGCGGCCGATTTCCGCATTCTTCCAGTCCACGGGGTCATGCAGGGATATGGTGCGGGCATCGCGCCAGTAGCGGTCGAATGCGTTGGCGGCATCCGTGCCCCGCGCACCCGCCGCCGCCGGTGCATCGCTGGCCGCGCGCAGGCCCGCGCGCGTGGCGACCGAACGCGCAGCACTGGCCGCCATCGCCACCGCATTACGCGACACCTGCCCCTGTTCATACTGGTCCAGCATCCGGCCCGCCGCCATCACGGCGCAGTAGGCGCCAAACAGGTCGGCCCCGATCTCACCCAGCAGGCGGCGCACATAGGGGTCCTGATCCGCGCTTTCCACCCCTGCCGCCCCCCACGGCCGGGCCTGCCGGGGCACGAATGCGCATACGGCCCGCACCGCGCCAATACCGATACCGGTCAGGATTGCACTGAAACCGGCCTGAAAACGCAGGGCCACATGCCGGGGCAGGTCGGCATCGGGCAACAGCGCGTTCCACCTGTCCGCCACCCGCACGCGGTCCAGTGTCACGGTGCCGGAATCCGTGGCGCGCTGGCCCATGCGGTTCCAGTCATGGTGAAAGGCAAGGCCCGGCGTATTACGCGGCACAAGGTCCATGCGCACGCCCGCGCGGACCGAACCCGCCTTCTGTGCCGCTACCGGATCGAATGAGGAGACAGCCACCAGATCCGCACCCGATGCACCCGTGGCATAGATCTTGCGGCCCGATATGAAATGCGTGCCCTCGGGGCCGGGCTGCGCCAGTGTCTGCAGGAAACTGTCGGCCGTGCGCCCGTTTTCCGCCACTGCCATACCCAGTATGATATGGTCACTGACAATGCGGGCGCCAAGTTCCGCCTTCAGGCCCGCCGGCGCATAGGCAAAGATTTCCCGCAGCAGGTCATCATGCACCTTGTAGATCTGGGCCACCGCCGGGTCCGCCACGGCAAGGCGCAGCATGAGTTCAAGCGAAAGGTCCTGCCCCATGCCCATCCCGCCCCATTCCACCGGCACGGCCAGCGCAAGGATGCCGGTGGGCTTCAGGGCGGCAATGGCCTGATGGGGGTAGCCGCCAGTGCGGTCGCGCTGCACCGCCGTGGGCGCGATACAGGTATCGAGCACATGCTGCACACGCAGCAGCACCGCCCCCACCGGCCCGCTTACGGGACGGGAGGGCAGCAGGTCATGCAGCAGGGGGGGCAGGCAGTACCCGCCAGTGGGCAATGTGGTCATGCCGCACGATAGGAAAGACGGAACAGGCCGGCAACCACCCTGCCCCTGGGTCTAGCCGCCCGCCTGCCTGCGGGCGGCAGCGCGGATATCGCTCAGCGTGACCAGCCAGATCACGAACCCGCCCATGGCCAGGCAGGCCCCCACCCAGCCCACCGAGGCCCAGCCCAGCCCGGCACTGATTGCAAGCCCGCCCAGCGCCGGGCCGATTGCATTGGCCATGTTGAACGCGCTCTGGTTCATCGCAGCGGCAAGGGCCTGCGCATCCACCGCCACGCTAAGCAGGCGGGACTGGATCACGGTGCCCAGCCCACCCCCGCACCCGATCATGAACACGATGGGCATCATGCCCCACACGGAATGCACCGAACCGGGAAAACCCGCCAGTGCCGCCGCATTGACCAGAAGCGTGCCGCCGATGGTCGGCATCATCTTCCTGTCCGCCGCCCAGGCGCAGGCCATGGTGCCAACCGTCATGCCCACGCCAAACACCGCCAGCATGACGGGGGTCATGTAGGCCGGTGCGTGCGTCACCACCTGCAGGATGGATGCCAGATAGGTATAGACACAGAAAATGCCGCCAAAACCCACAATACCGATGCCCAGCGTCAGCCAGACCTGCCGGTTGCGCAGGGCGCGCACTTCCGTCATGGCGCTGGCATGTGGACGCGGCGGGTCCAGGGGTACGAAGCGCATGATCAGCAGCATCGTGCACAGGGCCAGCCCCGCGATCAGCACGAAGGCCCAGCGCCAGCCCATCAGCATGCCCAGTCCGTTGGCCATGGGCACGCCACCGATCGTGGCGATGGTCAGCCCCAGCACCACGCGCGCCACCGCCTGCGTGCGCCGGTTGATCGGCACAAGCGAGGACGCGACAATACCCGCCGTACCGAAATAGGCCCCGTGCGGCAGGCCGCTTACGAAGCGGCACAGCAGCAGCCACCCATAACCCGGCGCCAGCGCGGTCAGCCCGTTGCCCAGCACATACAGGACCATCATGCCGATCAGCAGGTGCTTGCGGCTCATCTTCGCGCCAAGCATGGCGATAAGGGGCGCGCCCACGCACACGCCTGCCGCATAGGCCTCGATCGCATGACCGGCCTGCGGCACGGTGACATGCATGTCCGCCGAAATCATGGGCACAAGGCTCATGGCCGCGAATTCGGCCGTGCCGATGGCGAAACCACCCAGCGCCAGAATGAAGAAGATCAGGCCGGGACTGACGGCGTCACGAACGGAAGCATCCGCCCCCACGCCGGGACTGGTTGGTGTATCTGTCATGCACAGGCTCGGGACAAGGGAGGAAAAGCGCAGTTACGCACGCCGTTCCATGGCCGATACACCCATGCCAGACAGGCTACAAGCCCGCATGGAACATGAAGTCCATATCTTCAGCCTATGGCTATACCCGTCATCACCCACCACGGGGTGACAGACCATCCCCCGCAAGCGGCGGCCAGTACGCCGGATATCCGCGCAAGCCAGGCCGCAGGCATGAAAAAAGACGCCGAAGCGCCTGTCATCATCCGTATCCAGAACTGTCTGCCCGCCGGCCATTCCCGCTTTATTGCGGGAATTCCGGCTGCAGGGGTGTCAGGACAGAAACCCCGGCAATCAGGCAGCGCGATCGGACACGATGGTGGCAACCATCAGGGCGGCGATCATGGGCAGGAAAGCAACCATGGTCAGGGAAGACATGGCGTTGACGGAGTGGGCAATCATGGTGCTGATGTTTGCGATGAACATTTGTTTTTCCTCTGGTGTCGAGTTGATGAACGGGAAAGAACACCAGAACCGAAATACAGGCAATGAAAATCGTATGGTATTTCCTGACCATACCTGGATCATTACATATTTATTATGATATTTGTGACCAACAAATACTCATGAACACCTGACCATCAGGCTCCTGCTCCATAAAGGACAGGAAGGAATGCCATCAAAAGCGGCAGAACCGGTTCAGGTCAGGAAAGGGAGCAAAATAAGGTGGCTGGAATTTATGCAAATGCACAAATTTTAACCACACACGATCACGTTTTTGTGATGCCGCTTGCTGCTTTTATGCTCTGGTTCTGTCCCGCTTTCGGGACCCGTCCGCCGCATATTTTGCGACACCATAAAAAACAGTCGTATTTTCAATAACCTGCATGACGGCATTCGTCCAGCTTAAAAACAGGTCTTTCGCCATCGGAGATGAAAAAAGACCTGCCGCCATTTTATGCGCCGTCTTTCAGGTCAGGTCGGGGGTTTCGATTCCATAATCGTAGCGGCGCACCGCCTGCCCCATTGCCGCCATCGCGGGGGGCGCATCCATGGGGGTGAAACCCACCTCGACAAACGCCACGCCCTGATGCGCGGCCGCCTGTACCAGTGCCGCATCCAGTTCCGCAATACTGCCCGCCCGCAGCGACAGGGGGGCCGCACCGGAACCGAACGCCGCAGGCAGGCTGGCATAATCCCAGTTGGCAATGTCGTTATACGACGCCTGCGGGCCCAGGATCATCCGCTCGATGGTATAGCCACCGTTATTGATCAGGAAAATCGTGATGTTGCATCTGTGGCGCAGCAGGGTGGAAAGTTCCTGCGCGGTCATCTGGAATGATCCGTCACCAATAAAGAGCACATGCCGGCGGTGGGGGGTGGCAAGGCACGCGCCAAGGCTTGCGGGCAGGGAATAGCCAATGGCGGCCCAGACCGGCTGCACCAGCAGGCTGCACCCGGCGGGCAGGCGCGCATGCAGCATGGCCACCATGGACGAACCGTTATCCGCCACCACCACGTCACCCGGCCGCAGGAATGCTTCCGCCCTGGGCCAGAATGCCGCCTGTTCCCATGCCTGCGCGGCGGGTGGGACGGCCGCCTGCACTGCCGGCGGCGGTTCGGCGCGCGTATGTGGCAGCGAAGCCAGCTTGCGCCACACCGCATCCAGCAGGGCGGCTGCGGTTATGCCCTGAAAATCCAGCCCGTCACATGTCAGGCTGAACGCCTGGATATCCACCAGCGCGCCCGCGCCGATTTCCTGCGAGAAATAGCCGGATGTGGAATCCACGAACCGCACGCCCAGCCCGATCACACAATCAGCCCCATGCACATAATCGGCCACATGCGGGGCAGAGGCACGGCCACCATAGGCCCCCAGCCATTCAGGCCCCGTTTCCGCCATGATGGTGCGCGCGGTGGAGAGTGCCGCATAAGGAAGGCCGTACTGGGCACAAAGCTGCTGCACCCGCTCCACCAGCCCGTATTGCCGCACCAGCGCATCAACCAGCACCAAGGGCTGGCGCGCCTGCCTGATCCGCCGCACGACCAGATCCGCCGCACGCTCCACCAGTACGGGATCAAACTGGGGTTCCATGGCCGGGGGCGTGCCCACCTCCACGTCAACGTAACAGATGTCGGACGGAAACTGGATATAGACCGGGCGGCTGAAGGTCCGTGCGGCGTGCAGCACGCGATCGGTCTCGGTCACGGCGCTGGCCGGATGCAGCCGTGCCGTGGCCGCGGCAAACTGCCGGTAGCAGGCCATGACGTTATCATAATTTCCGTCAGCCAGCGTATGATGCACCAGGGCACGCGACTGGATGGCATGCCAGGGCGGCATGCCGGAAATCACGACCAGCGGCACCCCTTCGGCACACGCACCCGCCACGGCCGAAAGCGCCGACAGGTCCCCCACCCCATACGTCACCAGTACCGCCCCGATGCCGGTCAGCCGGGCATCGCCATCGGCCGCATAGGCGGCATTGAGTTCATTGCAGGTCCCGATGAATTCAATGCCGGGCGTGCGTTCGATCAGTTCAAGGAATTCCAGGTTATAGTCACCCGGCACACCATAAATGCGCGAGACACCGCTGTGCCGGAGCCGCTCCAGCACCATACTCCCGATTGATCCGCGCATATGCCATTCCCCTGCCTGCTGCTGCCCGGCCGGGATTGGACGGGCAGCTGTCAGTAGATATCAAAATCATTGTTTCCCGTGGATGAAAAGGCCATGCGCCGTTCCGTCATGTTCAGGATCCATGATGACATGTCCGAACGGGTGCGGGGAAAGGGCAGCCGGTGCAGCATGGAGCGCATGCTGTAGAATTTGCGGTACATGCCCTGAATGCGCTGCTCCATCTGCTGGGGCGTGCAGTTTTTGGGCCAGATATGGCAGACCTGTCCCGGCCAGCGGTCGATCTCATCGGGGTCGATGATCCGGTTCGCCTTCTTCATCCGCTCGAACAGGGCGGTGCCCCTGGTGGGGGTCAGGATATTGAAATAGGCGGCGGGAACCTTGTGCGCTTCCAGAAAAGAAAGGGTCGCCTCATATACATCGGGATGTTCCTCATCATACCCGAAGATGAAATTGAGCGAATAGCTGATGTCACGCCTGCGCAGGTTATCGAACATCTCGCCGTAACGGCTGGCCTTGTTCCACCCTTTCTTCATGCCCTGCAGCATTTCCTCATCGATACTTTCAATACCGATATTGACGTGCATCACCCCGCTTTGCCGGGCAAGATCAAGGAAACCGGTATCAAGGCACAGGTTGGACGACCACAGGGTGGACCAGCGGATCTTCAGCGGCACCAGCCCTTCCATCAGTTCCATCGCACGGCTTTTCTTGCCGCCGAAATTACTTTCCCCAAAGAAGAAATGACTGCCCCGGTTCTTTATCCTTTCCAGTTCGCCCACCATCTGGTCCACCGGGCGCCAACGATACCGGCCGCCAAGATAGAAACGCTCCGAACAGAAATCACACACGAACGGGCACCCACGCGAGGACTGCACCGCAAACGTGCGGAAAGGCCCGAATTTCTTCAGGTCCAGCAGGTCATAACGGGGTGGCGGCAGGTCGTCGAGTTCCTTGAGCGGGGCCGCGCGATAGATTTTTTCCAGCCGGTCCGCCGCCGCGTCTTCCAGCATGGTCCGCCATATGGGCTCGGCCTCCCCCACGCCTACGGCATCGCAATGTTCCGCGGCCTCATCAGCGTAGAAGAAGACATGGGGTCCGCCCATGATCACCTTTACACCCCTGCGGCGGAAGGCTGCGGCAATATCGTAAGCGCGCGTGGAATGCAGTGTCCATGCGGTCAGCGCCACCACATCGACCGGCACATTGAAGTCGATATCCTCCAGCTGTTCATCCAGCAGGGTCACGGTCCATTCCGGCGGGGTCAGGGCGGCCAGATAGGGCAGGGCCAGCGGCACCATCTGTCGTCGCCTGGTCTTGAACAGGGTCCGGTCGGTCCTGGAGCGGTAATGGGAGGGCTGGATGATCAGAAGTCTGGGATTTGTCTTGGACATGCTTCGGCTCTATGGACTCAGATGCAGGAAATATCCTGAACAAGTAACTCTGCGCCATATCGTACGATTTTCGTCCCGCATGTCCACCGCGCGAAATAATCATCACCCATTCCCGCATGGACGTATAGAATATGCATATTGCATATATCGAAAAATTTTATGATTATTTATTTTATTATTACTTTTTTTACTTTTTTATTATTTGAATAAATTTGAGTTACTGGAAATTTTTAAACGTTTATGTTACATATTAAACATATCTGCATTCAACCCGCTGCATGACTTGATCCCTGCCCGATCAGCAGCCAGCGGGTCGTCCCCCCACACCGTCATGCTCCAGCATGTCGATGATGGCGGCGGCCGTCTCCTCCACCGAGCGATGGGTGACGTTGATGACGGGCCATTTGTAGCGCACGCATAGCCGGCGGGCCCATTGCAGTTCCTCCTGCACGTTCTGGGGATCGATATAGGGTTTGACCGATGTTTCCGACATGCCGGGCGTGGCCATGGAACGCCCCGGCAGCATCATGCCCACCCGTGAGCGCCGTATTTCAAGCAGGGTATAGGGGTCGATCGTAAGCCCCACCACCAGGCCGGGAAACTCCACCAGTCCCGGCGGCAGGGGCGCGTGGGGCACGAGCGGAATATTGGCGGCCTTGATGCCGCGGTTGGCAAGATAGAAGCAGGTGGGGGTCTTGGACGTGCGCGACACGCCAACCAGGATGACATCGGCCCGGGAAAGATCGGTGGCCTTCTGCCCGTCATCATGCGCAATGACGTACTGCATCGCGTCGATACGGCGGCGGTAGCTGTCATCCATCACATACTGGCCGCCGGGGTGGCGCTCGGCCACGGTGCCGGTCTGCTGTTCAAGAAAATGGATGGTGCCATCCAGGATGTTCTTGACCTGCACACCAAGGCGCGCGCACCCAACGCGCAGCATGGTCTGGAGATCGGGCGAGGTCAGGGATGACAGGACCGGCCCCGGTTCATCCCTTATCCCGGCCAGTACCCGCCCCACCTGCACGCGGGTGCGGACAAGGTTCCAGTTGCGGGGCGAGAATTCGGCACCCTGAAACTGCGCGCTGCACGCGCGCATGACAGCTTCCAGCGCCTGCCCCGTCGCTTCGGAGACAAGGTGCAGGATAATGGGCTGATTGTTCATGATACTGCCTGACATGGTGCCCCACCCGTGGGCGGGGCACCATTCCTACGGCGTTATGTTATGGCCGGTGGCCATGCGGTCAGGCCGGGCTGGCGGCCTTCTGGCGCGTGGCCAGCGCGGCCTGTGCCGCGGCAAGACGTGCCACCGGCACGCGGAAGGGCGAGCACGAGACATAGTCCAGCCCGACTTCATCAAAGAATGCGATGGAATCCGGGTCGCCACCATGTTCGCCACAGATGCCCAGCTTCAGGTCCGCGCTGGTCTGCCGGCCCCGTTCCACCCCAAGGCGGACAAGCGCCCCCACGCCATCGCGGTCGATCGACACGAACGGATCACGCGGCAGCAGCCCCTGGTCAACGTAATAGGGCAGGAAGGACCCCGCATCATCACGCGACAGGCCGAAGGTGGTCTGGGTCAGGTCGTTGGTGCCGAACGAGAAGAAATCGGCATATTCCGCGATCTGGTCCGCCTGAATGGCGGCACGGGGCAGTTCGATCATGGTGCCGATGGAGTAGCTGAGATTCGTTCCCTCCTCCTTCAGCACACGCGCGATCTCGTCCTCGGCCGCACGGCGGGTGGTGGCCAGTTCGGCCTTTGTCGCCACCAGCGGGATCATGATCTCGGGGTGGATGGGCCTGCCCAGTTCCTTTTCCACCAGTACTGCCGCCTGAATCAGCGCACGGACCTGCATGGCATAGATTTCCGGACTGGTCAGGCCAAGGCGGCAGCCACGGTGGCCCAGCATCGGGTTGGTTTCCGCCAGCGCGGCGCAACGCGCGCGCACGTCCTCCACGCTCCTGCCCAGCGCCTGTGCCACCTCGGCCATCTCGGCCGCCTCATGCGGCAGGAACTCGTGCAGCGGCGGGTCCAGCAGGCGCACCGTGACCGGCAGCCCGGCCATGATGCGGAACAGGCTGGCAAAATCCTCGCGCTGGAACGGCAGCAGGGCGGCAATGGCCTTCTGGCGCACGCTCTCCTCATCGGCAATGATCATCTGGCGGACAAAGCCGATGCGGTCAGGGCCGAAGAACATGTGCTCGGTCCGCGCCAGGCCAATCCCCTCCGCGCCGAAGCGGCGCGCGGTGCGCGCGTCATCCGGCGTTTCGGCATTGGCCCGCACGCCTAGGCGGCGCACGCCGTCCGCCCATCCCATGAGCGTGTTGAAATCATCCGACAGCACGGGTTCGATGGTCGGCACGCGCCCCAGATAGACCGCGCCCGTCCCGCCATCGAGCGTGATCCACTCGCCTTCCTTCACGGTATGGGAGCCGACACTCAGGCTGCCTGCCGCGTAATCGACATGGATGCCGCCGGCACCGGCCACGCATACGCGGCCCATGCCACGCGCCACCACGGCGGCGTGCGACGTCATGCCGCCACGGGTGGTCAGCACGCCCCGGGCGGCGTGCATGCCATGCACGTCCTCGGGCGAGGTCTCGATCCGCACAAGGATCACATCCTCCCCTTTCGCCGCGCGGGCCTCGCATTCCTCCGCCGTGAACACGACGGCACCGGCGGCCGCACCGGGCGAGGCCGGAAGACCACGGGTCAGCTGCACACGCTCGGCCCTGGGGTCCAGTGTGGGGTGCAGAAGCTGGTCAAGGGAGGCCGCAGGCACGCGCTGGATGGCCTCTTCTTGCGTGATCAGCCCTTCACGCGCCATGTCGATGGCGATCTTCAGCGCGGCGGCGGCCGTGCGCTTGCCGTTGCGGGTCTGGAGAATGTACAGGACGTTGCGCTGGACCGTGAATTCGATGTCCTGCATGTCCTTGTAATGGGTTTCCAGTATGGAGCGCACGCGCAGCAGTTCGGCGTAAGCCTGCGGCAGGGTGGTTTCCATCGGGTGCTGGCCGGCCTCGGCACGGGCGCAGGCCATGGGCTGCGGCGTGCGGATGCCCGCCACCACGTCCTCCCCCTGCGCGTTGATCAGGTATTCACCGTAGAAGATGTTCTCGCCCGTCGAGGGATCGCGGGTGAAGCACACGCCGGTCGCGCAGTCATCGCCCATGTTGCCGAACACCATGGACTGCACGTTGACCGCCGTCCCCCACGAAGCCGGGATCTCGTGCAGCTTGCGATAGGTGTTGGCGCGCGGGTTCATCCACGAACCGAACACGGCGCCGATGGCGCCCCACAGCTGGTCCTGCGGATTGGTGGGGAAATCGGTGCCGGTATGGGTGGTGATGATGTGGTTGTAGTCCACCACGATCGCGCGCCACTGCCCGGCGGTGATGGCGGTGTCGTCCTCCACATTGTTGGCGCGCTTGAACTGCTCCAGCACGTCCTCGAAATGGTGATGGGGCACGCCCATCACGACCGAGCCGTACATCTGGATGAACCGGCGGTAGCTGTCCCACGCGAAGCGCGCATCGCCCGAGGAACGGGCAAGCCCTTCCACCGTCTGGTCATTCAGGCCCAGGTTGAGCACGGTGTCCATCATGCCCGGCATGGACACCCGCGCACCCGAACGCACCGAGACCAGAAGCGGGGCTTCGGGGTCACCAAAGCGCAGGCCCATGGACTGCTCGACACGCTGAAGGGCGGCATCGACCTGCGCCTTCAGTTCATCGGGATATTTCCGGCCGTTCTCATAGAAAGCCGAACAGACTTCCGTCGTAATGGTAAAGCCCGGCGGCACCGGCAGGCCGTTCGCCGCCATTTCCGCCAGATTGGCGCCCTTGCCCCCAAGAAGGTTGCGCATATCCGCGCGCCCTTCGTTCAGGCCATCTCCGAAGCTGTAAACCCATTTGGTCATGTCTGTTCGTTCCTACGCGCGTGCGTCTGTCAGAAATCGCGCCTGGTCCGGGAACAGGGCAGAAAACAGGCGACCGCGCTATTAGTATTGTTTGTTGTTGGCAGGTCCGGGACAGAAAAATAACCGCCCGGACCCCCTGCGGGCAATCACTATTTTGATGGCGAAGGAGGGGCCACCCTGCGCCACGCTATCCGGACTGACCGTGCTCCGTAACGAAAAATATCATTTAAAAAATATTATATAACAATGTGTTATTGTTTAATATGCAGCCATACCCCCACTTCTGGCGGCATGGGAAACCATATTATATTCTATTTTTATATTTCAGTTATTTAAAATATGAATTAAATATCCATCCGGTAGAACTCGCATTTATCTAATGTTTTCTTGTGCATCGCAGCAAATTTGTTGCGCGCCGCACAATAATGAAATTGTAATTACAAAAACATTCCCAAAAAATACTTCCCTTGTCATTTAATTATGTTGACACCCCGTCATTCTTTAATAAAAAATCCTTTCCGGCCACAAAAAAACAAGAAGTCACGGTCATCATGAAAAAAGCGCTGTTCCTCCTGCTGCCCTTTGCGGGGCTTCTGTGGGTGCCACTGTATAACCGGCATGACCCCACCCTGCTCGGCTTTCCATTTTTCTACTGGTACCAGCTGGCCTGGGTGCCCGTCACCTCAGTCCTCATATGGATGGCCTGGAAGTCGGACCGTCAGTCATGAACGCATCTACCCTTCCCGATAACGCCGCCATTGGCGTATTCGTACTGTGCTTTGTCGCCACCATCGTGCTGGGCAGCACCGTCCGGCTGTGGCGTCCGTTCCTGAACCGGCGCAAGGCCGCTACCCGGCACACCGCGGACGAGGAATGGGGGCTGGGTGGCCGCGAATTCGGCGCCTGGGTCACATGGTTCCTGGTGGGGGGCGATTTCTATACCGCCTATACCGTCATTGCCGTGCCCGCCCTTGTCTATTCAACGGGGGGCTTCGGCTTCTTTGCCCTGCCCTATACCATTATCGTCTATCCGTTCATTTTCGCGGTCATGCCCCGGCTGTGGACCATCGCGCGTGATGGCGGCCATGCCACGGCGGCCGACATCGTACGCGCGCGCTTTGGCAGCCGGACGCTGGAGCTGGCCGTGGCGCTGAGCGGACTGATTGCCGTGCTGCCCTATATCGCGCTGCAGCTGATCGGCATCCGCACCGTGATCGAGGCCCTGGGCTTCACCGGCATGCTGCCGCTGCTGATCGCCTTCGTCTCCCTTGCCGCCTACACCTGGCTGGGCGGACTGCATGCCCCGGCGCTGACGGCCTTCATAAAGGATGTGATGATCTATATCGCCGTGCTGGCGGCGGTGATCATCGTGCCGATCCATCTGGGTGGGTACGGTGCCATGTTCCATGCGGCGGCCCAGCACCTGCCCCCCGTGCCAGACGGGCGGATCGTGGCACAGGGGCAGACGGTACCCTATGCCACGCTGGCCCTGTCATCCGCCTTTGCCGCATTCCTGTACCCGCATACCCTGACGGGCATCCTTGCCGCCAAATCCGCCGATACGATCCGGCAGAATGCTGTATTCCTGCCGGTCTACACCATCGTGCTGGGGCTGATCGCGCTGCTGGGGCTGATGGCGCATGCGGCCGGTATTGTCACCACGTCGTCATCACAGGTGGTACCACAGCTTTTCCTGGCCATTTTCCCCTCGTGGTTTGCCGGGTTCTGCTTTGCGGCCATCGCGGTCGGCGCGCTGGTGCCCGCATCGGTCATGGCCATCGGCGCGGCCAACCTGATCATGCACAACATCCTGCCCCGTCATGGCGAATCGGTGACCGGCTCAAGGCTTGCCGGATTCGGGGTCAAGATTGGCGCGCTGGTCTGCGTGGTGTTCCTGAATGCCAAATTCGCAATCGACCTGCAGCTGCTGGGTGGCGTCATCATCCTGCAGACCTTTCCCGCGCTGATCATGGGCCTGCTCCCGCTGCGCCTGCCCGCGCCCGCGCTGATCGCGGGCTGGGTCATCGGCTCCTTCACCGGGCTGGGACTGTGCTGGATGGATGGACTCAAACCCGTGCATCCCATTGCCTTCGCAGGTTTTTCGGCCTCGGTTTCCACCGGGCTGCTGGGGCTGGCGGTCAATATCGTGGTGACCCTGGCGCTGGGATCGGTCATCCGGCTGGTACTTGGCGCATCGCCGTCTACCCTGCGGGTCGGCCCTGGCGTGCGGCGATAGCAAGGACGGACGGCCCGACCCGCATGCGGCCCCGGCTGCGTGTGGGCGGGTCCCGTCCGGGCGTTACCGCCGCATGGCGGGTTTAAAACCAGCCCGCTGACAAAGGCGGGCATTTTCGGGATAACGCCCCGGACCTGCGGGAAAACGCTTCACCGGACGCGTGTCTTCCCATTCCATGCCAGTGCATGGCGCCGGCTTCCTTAAGCACTCCATCTTATCCATTACCTGCCATCAGGTATCACGGGCGACATGAAAGCGGAGCAGCTTCCGGCCACGCCAGACTGCTGCCCCGAACATGTTTCGCACGCACGAACGCCGTATTGTCCAGGCCCCGCCGGGGCCTGTTGCCGTTTCAGGCTCCCCCCGCATGAAGCCGGCAGGACAGGGTCGCGCGTCAGACCACCGCATTCATCCCGGTTCCTGCATGCATGGCTTCCGGCACGGCCATGCGGCCCTGCCGGAGCATCTGCCGCAGCAGGCACACGACACCGGGCACGCAGTTGCCGCACTGGGCACGGCACCCCTTGGATTCATAGACTTCCCTGGGTCTTACAGCGCCGTTTTTAACGGCTGCTTCCACATCCGTATCCGTCAACATATTGCAGGAGCAGACAAACATCCATCCATCCCATCCATGATGTATGCCCAGCATAATCACGAATGAGAACAAATCGCAATACAATTAATACTCATTCCTGTTTGCCTTTCCCGCCCATCACGCCACCGATCCGGTCCTCACCTTTACAAGATCCCGCTCCCATAACACTTATGTGCGATAATAATTTTTCAGATCCGGCCGTCCGTACCCTTCGCCCCGATGCCGGGCGGGAATATTGTTCACGCCCACTGGAAACAAGATGCGGGCGTCATATATCTTTTTTTCATGCGCCTGACCCTTCATACCGATTATGCCCTGCGAACGCTGCTCTATCTGGGCATCCATACCGACCGCCTCACCTCCATCCGCGAGGTTGCGCAGGCGTATGGCATTTCGGAAAACCATCTGGTCAAGATCATCCACCGGCTGGGCCAGGGTGGCTTTATCGAGACCATCCGCGGCCGCAATGGCGGCCTGCGGCTGGGTCGACCCGCCGCCTCCATCCTGATCGGGGATGTGGTGCGCTACACGGAAGAGGACATGGCGCTGGTCAACTGCATGCAGCCGGCAGACCCCGAAAGACCCGACATGAAACCCTGCATCCTGGCCGATGCCTGCCGCCTGCGCGGCGTACTGGGGGAAGCGCTGGGATCGTTTATCGCGGTGCTGGACCGCTATACCCTGGCCGATGTCATAACCGACAGGGAACGCCAGCGCCTGCAGGCCCCCACCAGGATGTGAACGCAACCACGAATTCCTGACCATTGTGTCAGAAAAAAATCCGTGCCCAGATAGGCCCGCAGGCTAAATTCCCTTTCATGGTTCCACCATGGCGGGCAGCGCTGCGATGGCAAAAGATGCAGCTCTGGCAAGGGACCATGCGCCCGGCCTTCCCTGGACTGGCCGCCTGTGCGGCACAGGGGCAGGCAGGCGGGAGCTGAAACGATTCTTGCACGCGCGCCCGTGGAATATATAGTTGACGAAACTCTGAGGAATATACTGCTTATGGCTTACGCGACGACCAACCCCTACACTGGTGAAAAGCTGAAGACTTTTCCCGATGCCACGGACCAGGAAATCCAGACTGCCCTGACCGAGGCCTATGATGCCTTCAAGGCATGGCGCCAGACCTCCTTTGCCGAGCGTGCGAAGGTGATGACGGCCGCAGCCCAGATCCTGCGCCGCGATATCGACAAATATGCCAGGCTGATCACGCTGGAAATGGGCAAGATCTACGCCGAAGCCAAGGCGGAGACCATCCTTTCGGCTGAAATCTTTGAATACTATGCCGCCAAGGCCGAGGAACTGCTGGCCCCTGAAAAGCTGCCGGTGGCCAATGCGGCGGAAGGGGACGCCACCCTGATCCACCAGCCGCAGGGCATTGTCTTCGCGGTTGAACCGTGGAACTTCCCCTACTATCAGGTTGCCCGCATCATCGCGCCGCAGCTTTCCGCCGGGAATACGGTGCTGCTCAAGCATGCTTCCAACGTGCCGCAGTGCGCGGCGGCGTTCGATACGCTGATGCAGGAAGCGGGCCTGCCCAAGGGTGCTTTCCGCAACCTGTATGCCGCGCGCCATCATACCGAAGTGATCCTGAGCGACCCGCGCGTGTGCGGTGTTGCCCTGACCGGCTCCGAAGGGGCGGGCACCATCATCGCGGGCATCGCGGCCAAGGCGCTCAAGAAATCCACGATGGAACTTGGTGGTTCGGACGCCTTCATCGTGCTGGATGACGCGGATCTGGAAAAGACCGTGAAATGGGCCGTGTTCGGTCGCCACTGGAACGCGGGCCAGGTGTGCGTCTCGGCCAAGCGCATCATCGTGGCGGACGCCATCTACGACAAATTCGTCGAGATGTACAAGAAGGGCGTTGCCGCGCTGAAGGCAGGCGACCCGATGGACCCGGCAACCCAGCTTGCACCCCTTTCCTCTCAGAAGGCGGCGGACGACCTGCTGGCCCAGGTCGAGGAAGCGAAGAAGCATGGCGCCCATGTTGAAGTCATCGGTGGCCCCGTGCCGGAAAAGGGCGCCTTCTTCCGCCCCATGCTCATGACCAACCTGCACAAGGACAATGCTGCCCGCCTGTGGGAATTCTTTGGTCCCGTAACCCAGCTTTACCGCGCCAAGGATGATGCCGATGCCATCCGCATCGCCAATGATTCCCCCTATGGCCTGGGCGGCGCGGTGTTCACCAGGGATACGAAGCGCGGCGTCAAGGTTGCGGAGCAGATCTACACCGGCATGGTGTATGTCAACCACCCGACCATGGTTAAGGCCGACCTGCCGTTTGGCGGCGTGGCCCGTTCGGGCTATGGCCGCGAACTGATCGGTCTGGGCATCAAGGAATTCGTCAATCACAAGCTGATCGACGTGGTTGATATCGACGCGCCGTTCTAACTGACCGGATCACCTGACCACGTCAGGTAAACAAAGACGGGCCATTGGCCGGATGTGTCCCGGTTGATGGCCCTTTTCTGATTCCCGGACCAGATGGCAGGAAATCAGGCCGCCAGCCCGGCACGACCAGCCCCTCATGTCCTGCCGGGCCCTGCTGGATGCATTGGTGCATCATATCAGCACGGCACAGGCCGGCATGCGCCTGCCGCACCGGGACACACGCCCCGTTCCCTTGAGGACTGCTTGAAAAAACCGCCCAGGAAACATCCTGCCATTACAGGAGAGGCTTTGGTCAGGCGGTTTAAAAAAGACGACACCAAAAAGCTTTTACCGCCTGTCAATATACTGTTTTCAGACAGTCTCCGGGTAAATCAGTCATGCAAAAGGGCTTCGGGGCCAAAAAGGCTCCGTATCGTACCCTCAATCGCCAGATGGTG
The DNA here is from genome assembly GCF_003207855.1 of Komagataeibacter rhaeticus. Classification (GTDB taxonomy): domain Bacteria; phylum Pseudomonadota; class Alphaproteobacteria; order Acetobacterales; family Acetobacteraceae; genus Komagataeibacter; species Komagataeibacter rhaeticus. Next base: position 358,825 of record NZ_NKTZ01000002.1, read on the forward strand.
TCCGTGGAACAGCCAGGCGATACATCCCACGCAGAGCAGCAGATACACCCATAACAGGCGTGGCACCGCCCCACATTGACGTCCGGTCAGGATTCCGCCCGTACAGCCCACGATCCCTCCCGTCACGACTTCAAACAGCGTATGGGCGTGCAGGGACAGGCGTGTCAGGCCAATGACCAGCGCCAGCCCCAGCACGGGCACCGGCATGAGCGCGGGAAAACGGGCAAACCATTTTTGCCCCAGCACAAGCAGCAGGCCGCCATACACCACGCATGCCGATGCAACATGGCCGCTGGGGCTGATGATGGGCACATGGGCAAGCCACGCATAGTACAGGCCCGCAATCTTGAGAAGCAGCATGCCAGCCAGCACAAGGCAGGCCATGCCCGTCCATACCACCGCCCCCCGCCACCAGCCGCGCAGGGCCATGACAAGGAAACCCGTCGCCATCACCGGCAGGATAACACCCTGATCTGCAAAATCGGTGATGAAACGCATCATGATGAAAGGACCACCCTGCCTGTCCAGCCCGCCAGGCCCGGATCATCCATGCCGAAGCGGGACAGGACAACGCTCCGCCCCCATGCATATCCTTCATCCGGCACGCTGGCACGGTTTACGCAGCACGTCCGGCCCCGCTCCGCCGGTGCCCGTTACGGGCACCGGCAGGATGGCTTCAGGGTGTCTTGGGCAACTGGGCGCGCATCTTTCCCACCTGCTCGGCGGTTACCCCGTGGTCGCCGCTGCCAAAGGTGGCCGTCACGTAATTGACCAGACTGGCAATTTCCGCATCGCTCAGGCGCTGCACGTCAGAATTCCCGTCAAACCCGGGCATGTGAACATGCAGCGTGCCCGTGGTGCGGTCCACACCGCTGAGGATGGCCATGATCAGGTTGTCGGGACGGGCCGACCCCACGACCGAGTTGTGGAACAGCGACGGCGCATAATGGTCACTGGTACCTGCCCCGTCGCTGCCATGACAGGCGGCGCAGTTGCCATCATAGATATGCGCGCCATCCATCTCGTCCAGGCTGTCGATGCGGGTGAGCACGCCGGTGCGGATATCGGGGGTATCCACCGCCTTGCCCACCTGTTCGCGCGGGCTGTGCTCGACCGCGTCATCCTTGGCCGGAACCTGAAGGATATAGGCGGCCAACGCATGCAGGTCCGCATCGGTCAGGTGGCTGGTGCTGTGCTCCACCGCCTCCCCCATCGGGCCTGCCGCCTGGCTCAGCCCATCGACATGACCGGTCTGGAGATACTGGACAAGATTGTCCTCGCTCCAGTTCCCGATGCCTGCCGTCTTGCTGGACGTGATGTTGGGCGCATACCAGCCCAGCAGCGGCGCACCGGCAAGGTAGCTGTCTTCCTTCTCGCTCAGCATCATGTTGCGCGGCGTGTGGCAGGTGCTGCAATGCGCCAGTGCGTTGGCGAGGTACTTGCCCCGGCGCAGCTTGTCGAACGTGGCGGAATCGCCCGTCTCGGGCGGTACGGCCCCGGCCACAAGGTTCCACGCCGCCATGGTTATGCGCAGGCTGGCGGGAAAGTTCAGTTCGGTCACCGGGGGCGATTCCGCCACCGGCTTCACGTCATGCATGAACCAGGCATACAGCGCCTGCACATCCCCGTCCGTCATGCCGGAATAGGATACATAGGGCATGGCGGGATAGAGACGGCTGCCATCACGGCGGATGCCGTGGCGCAGGCTCTTCTCGAAATCCTCTTCCGTGTATCTGCCAATACCATGCTCGGGGTCGGGCGTGATGTTGGTGGTAATGACATCGCCCATGGGCGTGCTGATGCGCAGGCCACCGGCAAACGGCCTGCCGCCCGGCGCGGTATGGCAGGCCACGCAGTCCCCCGCCGTGGCAATGTATTCACCCCGGGCCAGCAGGTCGGCCGAAGGCTGCTCATCCGCCCGTGCGGATAGCGGGGACAGGCAGGTAAGTGCCGTGCCTGCGGCCAGGACCGACCACAGGATCTTGCGTGTCACATCAGGCATGAGCGAGTTCTTTTTTAAGCGTGTCGGCCACGCGCAGGGCAAGGGCCGCGACCGTCAGTGTGATGTTGCCGGTTCCAACCGATGAAAAGACGGAAGAACTCGCAATGAACAGGTTTTCATGGTCATGCGTACGACAGAAACCATCCACCACGGAATCCTTGGGGTCGGTGCCCATGATGGTGCTGCCGGCGGGATGATCCTGCGGGAAGTAGCCCGGCGTCCACTGTTCGTCGGTTCCGTGCATGAGCCCGATGAGGTCACGGAACAGCCCGCGCGTGTGCTCGCAGCTCTTAACCGTGTATTCCGGCAGCTTGTAATAGACCTCGGGGTGCGGAATACCCAGCATGTCCTTGTGCGTGGCGCTGAGTGTCAGCCGGTTCTCCGGGTCCGCCAGACCTTCGTTATGGCTGAACAGCCGCACGGTATGGGAGGCGAGATAGCGGATCTGCTCTTCAAGCTCGCGCCCGACATATCCCTTGGAAATGGCAAGCTGCGTGGCCAGGTCAACCTGGTTGTCATCGACCATGTGCACGAGGTACGCGCCACGCTCGTTACGCCAGTCACCATCGCGGAAATTGTCGATCACGTTGGTCTCAAGCGGGCCACGTCCGGGCCACAGCGCCTTGTCGCCACTGATGAAGCTTACCTGCACGCCGGTATGGTCCATCATGTTCCGGCCCACATGGCCCGAACTGTTGGCAATGCCCGCGGGGCTCTGCTCGTCAGCGGAAACAAGCATCAGCTTGGCGGTCTCGATGCAATGGGCGGCAATAACGAAATACTTGCCGGTCACGCGGTGTGATCCCTTGTCGGGATCATAGTAATGCACCGCCGTCACGCGCTTGTTGGCGCTGTCACGCTCGATCCTGTACACCACGGCGTTGGGTACGAACTTCGCCCCCGCCGCCTCGGCATGATAGACGGAGTAGCTGCCGTTATACATCGCCCCGATCGGGCAGATCGGCATGCAGTTGTTATGCCCCTCGCATGTCGGGCGATTGTCATAGGGGCGGGTATTGCGGGCCTGCGGTTCATGCACGACGCGGTATGGCGTCTTTTCGCTGATCAGCTTGCGGAACTGCTGCGCGGCATAGGAAATGGGCAGGGCCTCCATCGGATAGGGCTGCCTGCGCGGGGAGCCGAGATCCTCCCTGGCGGGGTCCGGGCCGCAGACGCCCATCATCACCTCGGCCTGGTAATAGAACGGCTCCAGGTCATCATATTTCAGCGCCCAGTCACGCCCCTGGCCATAGCGGGTCTTCAGCTCGAAATCGGATGGCAGGTACCGCCACGCGCAGCCCGCCCAGTGCCATGTCGTGCCCCCCATCATGCGCAGATAGACCTGCTGGTAGGCCTCCGCATCGGGGCCGGTGGTGTGCAGGTAATCGTTGGGGGTGACCTGATCGGGCGGATGACGCGCCCAGGGCACTGCCGGGAACGGCCCCTGATAGGAGGGCTTGTTCTCGAGGTTGCGGAAATTCTCGACAAAATGCTGGCGGTCGACGCGGGGGCCAGCTTCCAGCACAATGACGGAAATACCCGCGCGCGCCAGTTCATTGGCAATGGAACTGCCCGCAACGCCGGAGCCGACGATCACGACGTCGGCTGAAAGGTCTTGGTCGGAAGGCATGGAAATGCTCCGGAATATCAGGTGGGTTCTACGACAAATTTCGAAGGCGAAAGGGCTGGCTCACCCTTGGGCAGCGCCACTTCCGGGGGCGTCCGGGTCCAGTAGAACGGACCACCTGCCGCGTATGTCTTGGGGTAGATGGCATCCTTGGTGATGTCGAACATCAGCGCGGAGCGGTAGACCACGACCTTCTGGTCGGCAACGCCACGGTACCAGCCGGTCATGATCTCGTGGATGAGGTCCTTGAACGCCGGGTCGGCCTTTTCGGCGGCCCTGGCCAGTTCACGCGCGCTGCCAAACGTACTGCCGCCCATCAGGTCATGCAGTTTCTGGATCTGGTCGTGCCGCTGGGGCGTGGCCCGCACGATGCCCGCGTAAAGCGCGTGGCCGATGCGGGGGTCAAGCGCATCACGATCGGTCAGGCGCTGCGAAAGGGCCATGAACTGCGCGACCCCCGCATCATCGTCTGCCGGGGTGGTGGCGGCGGTTCCCCTGCCCGCCCCCATGGTCAGGGCAGCGGCCCCCATGGCGCCAAGCAGCATGTCACGGCGCGACATGCGCAGTGCGCGGTTCATCCGGGCTGCATTGGGGGTGGAAAGATGGATACTGGTAGGAAAACAGGGCCGGTCTGCAGCCATCTGGCGTCGCCTCTCATGCGCGTTGGTCCAGCAGGAATGCCGGGATACAGGCATGGCCGTGCGGGATGCAATAGTGCATCCATCGATACCGTTAGCGAATGCGGTCCTGCAACCTTTTATATCCCTATATCAATGTATGACAGCCTTACATTTATTAGACATAATCGGGATTATGTAGTATATCCCATATATAAAATCCTTATTAACATAATATATCAGGAATTTTTTGATTTAATAGAAAGTATATATTCGTATATATCAATAATATACTATGTAAATACCATAAATTCCGGGAATCATGATCATGGAATCATAAAAAATTAAAATAAATTAATGAAATTGCGGTAATGAATTATTTCTCCAGCGCCCCGGATCAACCAGACCGGCCAGATATATCATTTTTGCTGAATACAGTTATTTACATAAATAATTCATGAACCCGGAACCGTAAACCAGTCCATCCGGCACCTCCGGACATGCTCATTCCGTAACCACCCTGCTGCCCGGCCCGTCCGGTCAGCAGGGCGTGAACAGCCATGCCCTGTTCCAACCGGACGGATGGAAGCGCCTGTCCGGCTCCATCACGTATGAAGCCGGCCATGGCGTGGTCATGCATACCGAACCCGTGATGGAGACAACAGCCCCGGCATGCCCGTCCATATCATGCCGTGGCCGTCGCCATTACGGGCGGGCGGGCTGCCGGCGGGCAAGCCGGGTGGCAACGGTCATGACCGCCAGTGTCCCCCCCCATGCCATGAGCTGGATGCCCATGGGCCGGTCGGAATAGCCAAACAGCGCCTTGGCCGCACGGCCCAGCATGCTGCCATCGGACAGCAGCCACGACGTATCCCATATTTCGTAACCGAAGGCGGGCAGCAGGTCGTCACCCGCCAGCAGGGCCGCCGCCTGGCTGGCCATGCCCGCGGCCAGGAAGGCGATCAGCAGCCCGGTCACCGCGAACAGCCGGTGCAGCGGAATCACGATCAGCCCGCGATACAGCAGCCACGACAGGGCGGCACCCGCCGCAATGCCCAGCGCGCCGCCACCCAGCATGGCCAGCGGGCCGGAATGGGTGGAGACGGCAATGCCATACAGGAACAGCACCACCTCCACCCCTTCCCGCAGCACGGCCACGGCCACGACCACCGCCATGGCGGTCAGCGAACGCTCGCCAGAGACAACCTCGGCCCCCAGCGCCTTCATGTCGCCCGCCATCTCACGGCCGTGACGGGTCATCCAGATCGTGTGCCACCCCAGCATGACCACCGCGATGCACAGGATGGTGGCGGAAAACACATCCTGCCCGTTACCCGAAAGGGCGGCCGACAGGCTTCCGGCAAAGACCGCGACAACGGCCGCCCCCACCACGCCGGCGGCAATGCCGCCCGCCACCCAGCGGCCCCGCCCCGCAATACCCTGCGTCGCGGCCAGCACGATCCCGACAATAAGCCCTGCTTCCATGACCTCACGGAAAACGATCAACAGACTGCCAAGCATGATCAGGGCTCCTGTGTTACGGTTACGGTGCCCGTTGCCTGATCGGGATGGTAATCATCAAAAAACTTGTAGGTGCCGGGATGCAGCGGACCGGCATGCACCGTGATGGTGCCGCCGGACACCACGATCTTCTCGAACTTCAGGTCATAGCTCTCGAATTCGTCCGTCGTGTCATCATGGTTGTCCAGCACGATCAGGAAGCGCTGCCCGGCGGGCACGCTGAAATGGTCCGGCGTGAAATGATGGTCCCGCACTTCCAGATGCACCGGGTCCTGGGCCTGGGCATGCGGCACGAACGCGCATGCGGCAAGCCAGAGGGAAGACACAACACTCACGTAACGCATACGGGACACTCCTATCGTGCGGCGCATATTATGCGACTGATTATTACTGTCAAATATATGCGGAAGCGACGCCGGGGCACCCTTTACATTAATGCAATCCTTACATGGGAATTATGCGGGGTTCTGCCCATCCTTAAAGATATGCGCCGTTGACATCTTTTTGAGACGCCATTAAGGTATCTTGATTATCTATCTTTATGGAGCATATCGTGGCCTCACCCCTTGATGACCGGACCCGCGGCATCATCCGCGCCTGCGTGCCCGCGCTAGAAGCCCATGGCCTGGCAATCACGACGGAAATGTACCGTCGCCTGCTGGCCAATCCCGCCATCCGTGACCTGTTCAACCTGTCCCACCAGCAGAACGGCGAACAGCCCCGGGCACTGGCCCTGGCGGTCCTGGCCTATGCCCGCAACATCGATAACCCTGGCGCGATGGCCGGCGCGGTCGAACGCATTGCGGAAAAGCATGTCGGGCTGAACATCCTGCCCGAACATTATCCTTATGTGGCCGATGCCCTGCTGGGGGCCATTGCCCAGGTGCTGGGCGATGCCGCCACGCCCGACATCATGGATGCCTGGGGCAGGGCCTACTGGTTCCTGGCGGATATCCTGATCGGGCGTGAGGAGCAGATCTACGTGGCCCATGCCGCCGCACCGGGTGGCTGGACGGGCTGGAGGCCCTTCAGCGTGCGCCGCCGCACGGTGGAGAGCGGGACCGTGACCTCCTTTGAACTGGTGCCGACCGATGGCCGGCCCGTCATGCGCCACGCGGCGGGGCAATCCCTTGGTTTCCGCCTTGATGTGCCGGGGCATGGTCCGGCGCGGCGCAACTACAGCATCTCCTCCGCGCCGGGAGCCGATGCCTACCGGATCAGCGTGCGCCGCATTGACGGTGGCGTGGTATCCAGCTGGCTGCATGACAGCGTGCGCGAGGGAACGGTCCTGCAGGTCTCCGCCCCGGCGGGAGACTTCACGCTGGGCCATCCGGATACCGCGCCTGTTGTCTTCCTCAGCGCCGGGGTGGGGCTGACGCCGTTCATGTCCATGCTGGGGGTGGTGGCGGCGGGAAAGACACCCATCCGCTACATTCACGCCACCCGCAGCACGGAAACGGAAGCCTTTGGCATCCCCGTCCGTGACCTTGCGGCAAAGGGCAGGCTGGATGCGGATATATTCTATACCCGTCAGGCCCCGCAGGGCGTGCCCCCGACCCCGAACGTGACCACCCATGCCGGGCGCATCACGCCGGAATGGCTGAGCGGGCAGGTGGACCCAGCCGCGACCTATTATGTCTGCGGCCCCGACGGCTTCATGCGCGACATGGTGACAGCCCTGCGCGCGGCGGGCGTGCCGGACGGCCAGATCCGCTACGCGTTCTTTGGCCCGGCGGATGATACGGCGCTGATGGGCTGAAAAGCCGTCTGGAAACGGAAGTATCCAGGTGCCTCCTGCCTTCGGGACGGGTGGCGCCTGCGGATGCTTTCCGCAAACCGCCTTGCCGGACCCTGCTCCATGATCCGCGGGAGCGGCCCACGTCTCAATCCGGTGGCGGGCGTGAGCGCCCCGCATGCGCCACCAGCAGGCTGCAACCCTGCGGCGGGCCGCGCCTTCTTCCTGTTATCCGGGTCGCATCATGGAAGGCCCTCCCGGCTTTCCGGCAGGACCCGGGTCACACCCGCAGGGAAGGGCCACCGCAATGCTGACCGTACATCATCTGGACAATTCCCGTTCACAACGGGTCCTGTGGCTGCTGGAAGAACTGGAACTGCCCTACGACATCCATTTCTACAGCCGCGACCCGAAAACCATGCAGGCGCCACAGTCCCTGCGCCGCATCCACCCGCTGGGCAAGGCCCCCGTCCTGACCGATACCGATGGTGACGTGACGCTGGCCGAAAGCGGGGCGATCATTGAATACGTGCTGGCCAGATACGGCCATGGCCGACTGGAACCCGCACACGGCACGCCCGCGCATACGCGCTTCATCTACTGGCTGCATTATGCCGAAGGCTCGGCCATGCCGCCACTCCTGCTCAAGCTGGTCCTTGGCCTGCTGCCCGGCCGCGTGCCGTGGCCCCTGCGGCCCTTTGCCGCCCTGATTGCAGGGGGCGCGCTGACAAAGGCCATCAATCCGCAGGTCAGGCTGCACATGGATTACTGGGAACAGAGCCTTGCCGCCAGCGAATGGTTTGCAGGACCCGAATTCACGGCCGCCGACATCCAGATGAGTTTCCCGCTGGAAGTGGCCGCCGCCCGCGCGGGGGCACTGGCCGGTCGCCCCCATATCGGTCCCTTCCTGCGCCGTATCCATGCCCGTCCCGCCTGCCAGCGCGCCCTGGTCCGGGGCGGGTCCTATGCCTATGCCACGACGGGGAATGCCCCCGCCGCCACGCGCTGAACGGCGCCCCCACGGCGGGCGGGCATGGTTTACGCGGCACTGTGGTTTGTATTAAGTGCGCCGACAGCCCCAGCCCCCGAGGTTCCATGATTCGTCTCGACACCATCAGCAAGCATAACGGCCAGCGCCTGGTCTTTATCGAAGCCTCGGCCGCCCTGCAGAAGGGGGAAAAGATCGGGCTGGTCGGCCCCAATGGCGCGGGCAAGACCACCCTGTTCCGCATGATCACGGGGAAGGAGGAACCCGATGAGGGCCAGATCCTGATCGATCGCGGCACCACCATCGGGTTCTTCAGTCAGGACGTGGGCGAAATGGCGGGCCGCAGTGCCGTGGCCGAGGTAATGGAAGGCGCGGACGCGGTCTCGGAAGTGGCGGCCGAACTGGCCACGCTGGAAAACGCGCTGGCCGACCCCGATCAGGCCGACCGGCTGGAAGAAATCCTTGAACGCTTTGGCGAGGTGCAGGCCCGCTTCGAGGAACTGGGGGGCTACGCGCTTGATAGCAAGGCGCGCGAGGTCCTGCACGGCCTTGGCTTCAGCCAGGAAATGATGGATGGCGATGTCAGCCGCCTGTCGGGCGGGTGGAAGATGCGCGTGGCGCTGGGCCGCATCCTGCTCATGCGCCCCGATGTGATGCTGCTGGACGAACCCAGCAACCATCTGGACCTGGAAAGCCTGATCTGGCTCGAGCAGTTCCTGGCGGGTTATGATGGCGCCCTGCTCATGACATCACATGACCGGGCGTTCATGAACCGGGTCATCAACAAGGTGATCGAGATCGATGGCGGCAGCCTGACCAGTTTCTCGGGCGATTACGAGTTTTACGAACAGCAGCGCGCCCAGAACGAAAAGCAGCAGCAGGCCCAGTTCGAACGCCAGCAGGCGGCACTGGCCAAGGAAATCAACTTCATCGAACGCTTCAAGGCCCGCGCCTCGCACGCGGCACAGGTGCAGAGCCGGGTCAAGAAGCTGGAAAAGATCGACCGTGTGGAGCCACCCAAGCGGCGGCAGGCGGTCAGCTTCGAGTTCCCGCCCGCGCCGCGCTCGGGCGAGGACGTGGTCAGGCTGCGTGGGGTGGACAAGCGCTATGGCAGCCGCGTGATCTATCAGGGGCTGGACCTGCTGGTGCGCCGGCGTGAGCGGTGCTGCATCCTGGGGGTGAACGGCGCGGGCAAATCCACCCTGCTCAAGCTGGTCACCGGCACGACCGAACCGGATGCGGGCACGGTCACGCTGGGGGGCAGCGTGAAGATGGGCTATTTCGCCCAGCACGCCATGGACCTGCTGGATGGCAACCGCACGGTGTTCGAGACGCTGGATGATGCCTTCCCGCTGGCCAGCCAGGGTTCGCTGCGCGCGCTGGCGGGCAGTTTCGGCTTTTCGGGCGATGAGGTGGAAAAAAGCTGCCGCGTGCTTTCAGGCGGTGAGAAGGCACGGCTGGTCATGGCACTCATGCTGTTCGATCCGCCAAACTTTCTGGTACTGGATGAACCGACCAACCATCTGGACATTGCCACCAAGGAAATGCTGATCACCGCCCTTGCGCAGTACGAGGGCACCATGCTGTTCGTCTCGCATGACCGGCATTTCCTTTCCGCCCTGTCCAACCGGGTGCTGGAACTGACACCCGACGGCATCCACCAGTACGATGGCGGCTATACGGACTATGTGGCGCGCACCGGGCAGGAAGCACCGGGGCTGCATGCCTGATGGCCGACGGCACCGGCAAAGGTGGTAAAAGGCGAAGGTGGTAAAATAAAGCGTCGCCACCCTTGATAATACCATAGGGGGGTATAACCTCATCAGGGCACGCATACGGAGCGGACCCATGCCCCAGACCCTTGCTTTCCCAGTTGGCGGCATGTCATGCGCCGCCTGCGCCGCGCGTATTGAAAAAGTCCTCAACCGTCAGGATGGGGTGCATGCCAGCGTCAATTTCGCCACCGGCCGCGTGCAGGTCACGCTGGACACGCCTGCCGCCACACCGCAGGGGGTGGTTGACGCCATCCGCAAGGCCGGGTTCAGCGTGGGTGAAGACAGTATCGACCTGTCCATAACCGGCATGTCGTGCGCCGCCTGCGCGGCCCGTATTGAAAAGGTCCTCAACCGCCTGCCCCTGACACAGGCCAGCGTGAACCTGGCCACCGGGCGGGCGCATGTCGTGTTCGTGCCCGGCGTGACCGATACTGCCACCCTGATCGCCCGCATTGAAAAGGCAGGCTATGGCGCGAAACCTGTCGGGGATACGCCACAGGCCGATCCGCGTGCGGAACGCGCGCGCGAATGGCGCGCGGCATGTCGGGCGTTTGGCCTGACCCTGATCCTGTCGCTGCCCTTCTGGGTGCAGATGGTGCTGATGCTGTCAGGCTCGATGCACATGATGCCCGGCTGGCTGCAATGGGCGCTGGCAACGCCGGTGCAGTTCTACTGCGCGCGCCATATGTACCAGCGTGCCTGGAGGGCGGTGCGTGGCGGGGGGGCGGACATGGATGTGCTGGTCGTGCTCGGCACCAGCATCGCCTATGGCTTCAGCGCCGTCGTGGTGGCGCTGGGCCTGCGCCAGCCGGTCTATTTCGAGGCCAGTGTGGCGATCATCACCCTGATCTCCCTGGGCAGGCTTATGGAAAACCGGGCGCGCAACCAGACCGGCGCCGGGCTGGAGAGCCTGCTGCGGCTCCAGCCCCAGATTGCCCATGTACAGACGGGGGACAGCGTGGTGGACCGGCCCGTAGCAGATGTGCGGGTGGGTGACGTGTTCAGCGTGCGCCCCGGCGAGAGCATTCCGGTTGACGGCCGCGTCACGCAGGGGACATCGGAAGTCAGCGAAGCCATGCTGACGGGCGAGAGCCTGCCCGTGGTCAAGCAGCCCGGCAGCATGGTCTATGGCGGCACGACCAACACAACCGGCACCCTGTGCGCCACCGCCACCGGCGTGGGGCATGACACCGCCCTGGCCCATATCGTACGGATGGTGGAACAGGCCCAGGGGTCCAAGGCCCCAGTGCAGCGGCTGGTTGACAGGATTGCCGGCATCTTCGTGCCGATAGTGCTGGCCATTGCCTTGGTGACCTTCGTGGCGGGCTGGCTGGTTACGGGCAGCGCGGGGTGGAGCCTGGTATCGGCCGTGTCGGTACTGGTCATCGCCTGCCCGTGCTCGCTGGGGCTGGCAACGCCCACGGCCATCATGGTGGGCACCGGGCTGGGCGCGCGCGCGGGCATCCTGTTCCGCAATGCCGATGCACTGGAACAGGCCCGGAAGCTGACCACCCTGATCGTGGACAAGACCGGCACGCTGACACAGGGCAGGCCCGGTGTCAGTGATGTCATACCCGCACCCGGCGTGACGGAACATGCCCTGCTGGCCATGGCCCTTGCGCTGGAACAGAATTCCGAACACCCGCTGGCCCGCGCCATCGTGGCACATGCGGTGGCGAACGGTGCCCGGGCGCAGGCGGTCACGGATTTTGCGGCCATACCCGGCAGGGGGGTTACCGCGCGCGTGGACGGGGTGGCGGCGTGCCTTGGCGCGCCCCGTTTCCTCGCGGACAGCCACATCACGCCGGATACCACCGTGACCGGGCGGCTGGAGCGGGAAGGCAAGACCACGATCGGGGTGGCCGCGGGCGGGCGGCTTATGGGCTATATCGCCCTGTCCGACCAGTTGCGCCCGGATGCGGTGACAACCGTCCGCGCGCTGAAGGCCGCCGGGATCAGGGTCATCATGCTGACGGGCGACAACCAGCACACGGCGGAAGTGGTGGCCCGCCAGGTGGGCGTGGATGACTACCGCGCGGGCGTGCTGCCCGCCGACAAGGCGGAAGTGGTGCAGAAATACCGGGCCGAAAACGCGGTCGTGGGCATGGTGGGCGATGGCATAAACGATGCCCCCGCCCTGGCGGCGGCGGATGTGGGGTTTGCCATTGGCGCGGGCGCCGCCATTGCGCTGGACACGGCCGATATCATCCTGATGCGCAGTGAACTGGTGAGCGTGCTGGATGCCATCTCGCTTTCACGTGCCACCATCGCCAAGATCCGCCAGAACCTGTTCTTCGCCTTCATCTACAACATACTGGGCCTGCCGCTGGCGGCTTTCGGCCTGCTCAACCCGATCGTGGCGGGCGGGGCCATGGCCATGAGTTCGGTCTCGGTCGTCAGCAACTCGCTGCTGCTCAACCGCTGGAAGCCCACCCCCCGCCCCGGCACCTGAAACCCCGCTGTACGCAGGGGCATGCGTGGTATCGGACGGGATACGCTGCTATCGTGCCGCGACACGAGCCAGGAAAAGGGTGCATGGCAAAAAACGGACAGACGGCAGGAAAAGCCGCGGACTGCGCGCGGTGCGCCCCGCAGCCGGACACGAAAAAGGTCGAACAGCCCCACAAGCGGGCCCTGATCAACCGCATGCGCCGCATTGAAGGCCAGATGGGCGGCGTGCTGAACATGATCGAGGATGACCGTTACTGCGTTGATATCCTGACCCAGGTCTCGGCCATAAAGGCCGCGCTGGACGGGGTGGCCATCCAGATCCTGTCCAGCCATGCCAGGGGCTGCGTGCGCAAGGCCGTGCTGGAAGATGGCGGTGACGAGGTGATGGATGAACTGCTGGGCATCGTGCGCAAGCTGATCCGCTGATCACGGTGGAAAAAATGCTTCCCCCATGCCCCCCAAGGGTATTATAAAGCCGTGTCTGCACGTAGCCCCTCTGTGCACGGGAGCCCTGAATGGTCAGGACACATGGCCGGATCTGGATTGGTCTGCTGACCTGGCTGCTGGTGCAGGCCGGGCTGCTGGTCGGTTCCGTGCCCCTGCCCGCACAGGCGCATCCCGCCCTGATCGCCTGCACACACACAGACCAGCCCCAGTGCATGACACCCGCAGCCCATGCCGCCCACATGGCCCATGCCCACCATGGAACGCCTGCGGGCGGGCAGTGCTGCCATGTCCATGCGGGCACCGATATACCCTCCCCCCCCACGGCCTGCCTGATCAGCCACCCTGTCAGGGTTACGGGGGCCTTCATGACCCCGGCACAGGCCCATCACGCGGGCCGCGACTGGCTGCCCCCGCTGCGCCCACCCAAAACCCGGATCGCATAGACGCCACAAGGCGTGCTCCATGCCCCCGCTGGCCCATAGCCATTGCGGGTTCTGACAGCCCTGTTTTCCGGATTTTCCCATGCACGACCGCCAGCGCACGCGCGCGCGCCTGACACGGCGCCGCTTCGTGACGGGACTGGGCGCGGGTGGCCTTGCGGCCGCCCTGCCCCGTCCCCCATCCGCCCATGCCAGCCCCACGGGCACGGTTCCCGATACCCCCCGTGCCGCATGGAACCTGAATGTGGGCCGCACCCGCATCGAAATCGACCACAAGGTGCTCCATGCACCATGCGTGGACGGCGCCGTGCCCGGCCCGATCCTGCGCTGGCGGGAGGGCGATACGGTGGCCCTGACCGTTACCAACACGCTGCGTGACGAGGATACCTCCATCCACTGGCATGGCATCCGCCTGCCCTACACCATGGATGGCGTGCCCGGCCTGAGCTTTACCGGAATCCCGCCGGGCCGGAGCTTCACCTACCGCTTTCCCGTCAGCCAGAGCGGTACCTACTGGTACCACAGCCATTCCGGCATGCAGGAGGCACAGGGGCTGTACGGCGCGGTCGTGATCGACCCCCTGCGCCCCGACCCGCATGCCTGTGCGCGTGACTACGTGATCCTTCTGTCCGAATGGACGGATGTGTCGCCCATGGACATGATCAGCAACCTCAAGATGCAGGATGACTATTACGTCTTCCGCCAGCGCACGGCCGCCTCCCTGCCACGGGAGGCCCGGGCGGCGGGCGGCCTGCTGCCCGCCCTGAAGGACCGGCTGGCCTGGTCGCGCATGCGCATGGCGGCGACCGATATTTCGGACGTGACCGGCATCATTTACACCTACCTGCTGAATGGCCATGCGCCCGACATGAACTGGAGCGGGCTGTTCCACCCCGGTGAGCGGGTGCGGCTGCGCTTCATCAATGCATCGTCCATGACCTTTTTCGACATCCGCATACCGGGGCTGGAAATGCTGGTGGTGCAGGCGGATGGCAATGACGTCGAACCCGTGCCGGTGGATGAATTCCGCATCGGGGTGGCGGAAACCTATGATGTGATTGTCCAGCCACGCGGCAACGCGGCCTACACCATCTTCGCGCAAAGCGAGGACCGGACCGGCTACGCCCGTGGCACGCTGGCCCCCCGGCCGGGCATGAGCGCCCCGATCCCGCCCATGGACCCGCGCCCGGTGCGCACCATGGTCGATATGGGCATGGGCGACATGAAACCGGGCGAAAGCATGAAGGACATGCCCATGCCGGACATGAAACCCGACCGCACCATGCAGCATATGGACATGCCGGACACGAAACCCGGCCACACCATGCAGGGCATGGACATGCCGCGCACGGAACCGGGCCATGCCATGGCGGACATGGATATGTCCGACATGCAAATGGACGACAGCATGCCGGACATGGACAAAGACCATGCCATGCCAGCGGACACGCCGCCGCTGGAAATCGATGATCCGGGGCCGCCGCCCCTGAATGTGGAAAACCAGAATATCGCCCGCATGCCCGTCGACCGCCTGGGCAGCCCCGGTGACGGGCTGGAAGACACTGGCCGCCGCGTGCTGGACTACCGGCAGTTGCGCGCCACCCGGCCCGGCACGGACCCGCGCCCGCCCTCGCGCGAGATCATCCTGCACCTGACGGGCAACATGGAGCGCTACATATGGGGCTTCAACGGCCGGAAGTTTTCGGAATCCGGGCCGATCCGCCTGAAGCATAACGAACGGGTGCGCTTTACCCTGATCAATGACACGATGATGGAGCACCCGATCCACCTGCACGGATTGTGGAGCGAACTGGAAAACGGACAGGGGGATTACCGCCCCTACAAGCATACCATCATCTCGCAGCCCGGATCACGGCTAAGCTATCTGGTCACCGCCGATGCGCCGGGCATGTGGGCGTATCACTGCCATCTCATGCTGCATATGGAACTGGGCATGTTCCGCACGGTAATCGTGGAATGAGGGGCCTGATCTACGTGGCGGCCATGCTGGTATCCGGCATGGGCACGGCCGCACTGGCGCAGTCCACCAGCCCGGCCAACGCCAACGCCAACGCCAACGCCAACGCCAACGCCAACGCCAACGCCAACGCCAACGCCAACGCCAACGCCAACGCCAGAAAACCTGCCATGGATATGACTGCCCGCAAGGGCACGCCCCACCAGGCCCCCCATCCTGCCGCACCCGTCTACCATGCCGCCGATGCCCCCACAGCAACGCCGGTGGTCTATCTGGGCAACATGAAGCCGGTCATGGACCATGCCCGTTATTTCCATGGCATCATGGATGAACTGGAAGGACGCTACGCGCCCGGTGGTTCCGATTTCCGCTGGGATGGGGAAGCGTGGTACGGGACCGACTACAACCGGGTCTGGCTCAAGTCGGAAGGCACGCTGGAGCGGGGGCGGCTGGGCGATGGCGATCATGAACTGCTGTACAGCCGTGCAATCTCACCCTATTTCAACCTGCAGGGCGGCGTGCGCGCGGATATTGACGATGGCCCGACCCGCACATGGGGCGCGCTGGGGGTGCAGGGGCTTGCCCTCTACCAGTTCGAATTCCAGGCCACCGCCTATGCCAGTGACCGGGGGCGGTTTGCCGCCCGGGTCGAGGGGTCATACGATTTCCTGCTGACCAACCGCCTGATCCTGCAGCCGCAGGCGGAATTCAATCTCTATACAAAGTCCGACCCCGCGCGGCAGGTTGGCGCGGGCCTGTCCGATGTCGATACGGGGCTGCGGCTGCGCTACGAGATATGGCGCAAATTCGCCCCCTACGTGGCCGTAACCTATTCCGGCTACCTGACCCAGGCGCGACGTATCGTGCATGACCAGCAGGGGGAGACGGGTTCTATGCGGTTCAGCTTTGGCATCCGTGGCTGGTTCTGACAGTCCCGTTCTGACACTCCCGCCACCCCGATGGGGGAAAGGCTGCCGCCCGGACCGGGCGGCTTCTCACCACCCGATCCCTGTGCCACCCTTCATCCCTGCCCGCCCGGGGGACAGCCCGGGGCGGCAGGGCGGACAGCCATGCCAATGGAAGGAATACACCATGAAGCTTTATTATACGCCGGGTGCCTGTTCTCTCGCGTCCCACATCATCCTGAACGAAACCGGCCTGCCCTACAGCCTGGAACGGGTGGACCTGAAAACCAAGAAAACGGCGGATGGTCAGGATTATCTCAGGATAAACCCGCGCGGCGCGGTCCCGGCGCTGGAAATCGCCCCCGGCGTGGTGCTGACCCAGAACGTGGCGGTACTGCCCTATATCGGCGCGCAGTCCGATATTGCCGCCCTGCACCCGGCGGCCGGTTCACTGGAACAGGCACGCCTGCTGGAAGCGCTGGGCTTCTGCGAGGACGTACACGCGGCCTTCGGGCCACTTTTCGCACCCGACCTGCCGGATGTGACGCGCACACGCATACTGTCCGTGGTCGCGCGCCGGATGGGCCAGCTTGAAGCCGAGCTGGCGGCGGGCACGGACGGATACATGCTGCCCACGGGATTCACGCAGGCGGATGCGCTGATTGCGGTCATCCTGAGCTGGGCGCCACATGTGAACGTGGATCTCTCTGCCTATCCGAAGGCCCGCGCCCTGCATGAACGGGTCTTTGCGCGGCCTGCCGCGCAGAAGGCACTCAGGGAAGAAGGGCTGGCCTGACCCTGTCCGGGCCGTGGCCTGACACGGGGCCATGCCCCTGTCCCGTCAGGCCACGGCCCGCGGAACCGGACCATCAGGCGGCCGCCACCGGCTGCCCGATGGCCTGCCCGGCCCAAGGAAACTGGCCCGTGCTTATGGCACCGCCACCACCATGATCTCGATTTCGGGGCTGCCAGCGGCACTCAGTTCAATGACGGAGCGGCCGGCGGGCAGCTGGAAATCCACCATCTTGCCAATCCCGCTGCATGCCGGTCCATGCTGGTGGTGAACGGATTCGGTCGTCTCTCCACCCCGCACCACTTCCAGCCATGCCTTCGCGCCCAGCATGATCCGGTATGTCCCGGCCTCGGGGGCCTGAAAAACCATCATGCCGCCAGTACTGCCCTGATCGCCCGGCTGCGCGGGCGCGCGCGCGTATTTCATCTCGCCTGCCGGGTGCAGGCGGGCCAGCACCGCACGGCCGGGCAAAAGGATCACGCTGCCCAGCCCCGCCCCGTCCCGTGCCGCCGCCACGGCTTCAGGCGTGGCCCAGCCGGACAGGTCATCGGGCAGTACCGTCCCCGCGCATGTGGCCGGGGCATCATGCGGCCCCGGTTCCGCCGCCATTACAGGGGTGGCGATCCCCCCCATGGCCAGAACCAGCAGGGCTGCCAGCGCGCCCCTTTTCGTACATGCGCTCATGATGTTCCCTTCTCTCTTCGCGCCAACCCTATTTTACAATATATGCACGGGTATAGTCATTTGTGGGGCAGGCTGCGTACCAGCAGCGCCACGACCGCTTCCAGCATGGCCTGATCGGCATGGGTGAAGCGGTCCCTGCGCGGGCTGTCGACATCCAGCACGCCCAGCAGCCGGTCCCCTGCCAGGACGGGCACCACGATTTCCGAAGCGGATGCCGCGTCACAGGCGATATGGCCGGGAAAATCATGCACGTCGGGCACGACCTGCGTCACCCGGTCGCGCGCGGCGGTGCCGCACACCCCCCTGCCGGATGCGATGCGCGTGCAGGCCACCCGCCCCTGAAAGGGGCCAAGCACCAGCTGGCCGTCCTTCCACAGGTAGAAGCCGGCCCAGTTCAGATCCGGCAGGGCCTCGTAGATCAGGGCCGCGACATTCGCCATATTGGCAATCAGATCGGTTTCCGTGGCCAGCATGGACGCAATGGTCGGCAGCAGGTCATCGGGCGCGAGGCGCCGGGTGGGGGCAGCCATGTATCCTTGTCCTCTTTCAGGTTCAGATCCGCTTCTGTGGGCATGACTGCCGTGCCGGGTCAACCGGGCCATCCCCGTGACCGCAGGGACCGGGGGAACTGTCTCATCCATGAGACAGGACCTGCCGTTTGAATCACATGCCCGTGAAATTCCCCGCAATCCATCTGGCGCCGCCTGCCTGCACCATGCAGTGCAGACACGCTGGCCGCATACGGGCATTGAGTCGATCATGTTCCCGCGGCCTATTGAAAACTTCAGAAAGAACGCAGGAATGCGAGAGGGTAAACAAAAGCTGTTTTCCATCATAACCTCAGCCCTGCTGGCGTTGGTGGGACTTTTCCTTTTCTTTGGCGGTGCCCAGCTTATGGTCCTGGGCGGGTCATGGTTCTATGTGCTGGCGGGCTGCCTTCTGCTTGCCGTGGCGGTGGCGGGGGTCAAGGCCCCGCAGCTGGCCATGCGGGTCTATGCGGCCTTTCTGGTGGTGGCCACGATATGGGCACTGACCGAGACCGGGTTCAACATCTGGGGGCTGGAGGTACGCCTGCTCGCCCCCATCGGTTTTGGCGCATGGATGCTGCTGCCATGGGTCTGGCGCTCCGGCGGGAACTGGCTGGCGGACAAGCGCGATATGCTGGGCGCGATCGGCCTGGCTGTCGTGGTGCTGGTCATAAGCTGCTTTACGTCCTATTCCATCGACGGCACGGTGCCTGATGACCGCATGGCGGCACAGGGGCAGGCCGACCCGGCAGCCGATGGCGTGGCCGATGCCGACTGGCAGGCCTACGGGCGCACGATGGGGGGCGACCGTTATTCCCCGCTGGCCCAGATCACGCGGGGCAATGTCAGTCATCTCAAGCGGGCGTGGGTCACGCGCACGGGTGATGTGGAGCAGGACGGCGAAGGCACGGTTGCAGGCCCCGACCAGGGGCATGAGTTCAACCTGGAAGTCACGCCGCTCAAGGTGGGTGACACGCTGTACATGTGCACCCCCCATAGCTGGGTCATGGCGCTTGATGCCACGACCGGCAAGGTCAAGTGGAAGTTCGACCCGCATCCCGATACGGCGGATCTGGCCAAGAACGTCTATCTGGCATGCCGTGGCGTCAGCTATTACCGTATTCCCGACGAGATCCAGACAAGCTGCCGCACCCGCATCTATTCCCCCGTGGCCGATGTGCGGATCGTGGCGCTGGATGCGGAAACCGGCAAGCCCTGTGATGACTTCGGCGACCACGGCTTCATCTCCATGCGCGCATATCTGGGGCATGTACCGCATGGCTTCCACTTCATCACCTCGCCCCCGCTGGTGGCCAAGAACCGCCTGATCACGGGCGGGTGGATTTTTGACAACCAGGCCAATTTCGAACCCTCTGGCGCCATCCGCGCGTTTGACGCCACGACCGGCGAGATCGCCTGGGCATGGGATGCCGGTCATTCCCCCGAAACGTGGAAACCCGGCCCCACCGATGTCCTGACCCGCGACACACCCAATGCATGGGGCGTCTATACGGCGGACCCGGCGCTGGGCATGGTCTACATTCCCACCGGCAACGCACCGCCCGACAACTGGGGTGGTTCGCGCCGTCCGTTCGATGATGCGACATCATCGGCCACCATCGCGCTGGATATCGTGACGGGTGAGCGGCGCTGGACATACCAGACCGTGCATCATGACCTGTGGGACATGGATATTCCCTCGGGTCCGTCCATGGTCGAACTGCCCGGCCCGAACGGCGAAAGCATTCCCGCTCTGGTGCAGAGCACGAAGCGTGGCGAATTCTTCGTGCTGGACCGCCGGACCGGCGCGCCGGTACCCGGCTATCCGGTTGAGGAACGGCCCGTGCCCACCGCAGGTGCCGCGCCGGATGACCGCGTATCGCCCACGCAGCCCTACCCCGCCGCCATGCCCAGCCTGACGCCGCCCAACCTGAAGGAAAGCGACATGTGGGGCGCGACACTGCTGGACCAGATGATCTGCCGCATCCAGTACCGTCAGTCGGCTTACGAAGGGCAGTTCACCCCGCCACATGTCGGCAGGACCACAATCGTCTACCCCGCATTCTATGGCGTGGTGGACTGGCAGGGCATTACCATTGACCCGCAGCGCAAGATCATGCTGGCCAATGCAAGCTACCTGCCCTTCCGCATCAAGCTGGAAAAGCGTCAGGGCCTGGAAGGCAAGGGCGTGCTGCCCAGGTGGAATGGCCAGGGCGAGGAACCGGCCGCCAAGGGAGATGCGCTATCCGTCTCGCCTGACTATGGCACGCCCTATATCGCGCTGACCAATCCGTGGCTGAACCCGCTGCAGATCCCGTGCAAGGGACCCGTATGGGGCACGATCACGGCCATCGACCTGGTTACAAAGAAAATCGTGTGGCAGCACCCCGTGGGCACGACCCGCGACACGGGCCCGTTCCGCACGCATAACAACCTGCCGCTGCCCACGGGCATGTACAATATTGGCGGCAGCATTGTAACCAGGGGCGGGCTTGTGTTCATGGGCGCCACGGCGGACGACTACCTGCGGGCATTCGATCTTGCCACCGGCAAGGTCATCTGGACCGACCGCCTGCCCGCGGGCGGCCAGGCAACGCCCATGTCCTACGAGATCGGGGGCAAGCAGTATGTCCTGATCGCGGCAGGCGGCCATGGGGGCCTTGGCACCCGCAGTGGTGACTACATCATCGCCTATACGCTTGATGGTGAAAAAGGCGCCGCCAGCGCACAGTAACCGCCGCGCAGGCACGCCAGGGGTGTCCGGTTCCGGCCGGCACCCCTTTTTTGCAGGCTGATGGATGGATTGGCGGGGATACGGTGGCCCCGTGGCTGATTACAAATCCATTAGAATAAAGACCATACAGTAGCAGGGACCATATGCTGTATGAGCAGCCTGCCGCCCGCTGGCGCGGCGCAACAGTCATGTCGCAAGCCAATGCGCCTATGGTGAGTGATGGGAATGAAAAGGAACTGTACCCAGCCTGCCGCGATCCGTCCCGCGCCGGTGGCGGAAAAGACACCTCCCGGCGAGATCGAGCGGTCCTGGCAGCGCTGTGCGGGGTTCTATCATCTTGATCCCGCGCAGGCATGGACGGCCACCGTCCTGTCCGGCGCCGAATTCCGGCATGTCAGTGGACGTTCCGCCGCGCTGGTCCGGATCGCCCTGCCCGAGATGCGCCACCTGTTCACCCTGCTGCGGGGGCTGGACCTCATGGTGCTGCTGGCGGATGCCGATGCCATGATCCTGGCGCGCTGCGTTGATGAAACCCAACTCTCCGCAAGCCGGCGCCTATATCTGCGCAGGGGGGCGATCTGGAACGAGCGGGTGGCGGGCACGAATGGCATCGGCACGTCAGTGGAAGCCGGCCGCCCCATTGTTCTGGGGCCGGGTGAACACTGGCGGTTCTGCCTTGCGCGGCTGACCAGCTTTGCCGTGCCGCTCTTTGATGCGCGGGGACGCATGGCCGGCGCCCTCAACCTTGCGGCCCTTGCGGGCACTGCCACGCGCCCTGTTGCCGCGCTGCTGCTGGACGTGCTGCTGCAGGCGGGGCGACGGATCGAGGAACTGCTTTTCCGGGCCTGTTACCCCGACCACAGGATTCTGAGCCTGGGCGTGGCACAGGGGTGCTCGACCCCCCTGATCGCACTGGATGCAAGGGGGGACATGGCGGGTGCCACCCGTGCCGCACGCATGCTGACCGGCTGGACGGAAGACACGGGCGGCCCCCCGTCCCCGCATGATGGCGTCGTGGTGGAGGAGCCGGACCTCAGCTTCCGGCAGGCGGAAGCCAACGTGATCCGCGCGGGTCTGGCCCGCTGCCACGGCAATGCCACGGCCACGGCCCGCAATCTGGGAATCAGCCGCGCGACCCTGTACCGCAAGATGCGATATGGCGGAATACGATAGGGACGGATGCCAGCGACAGCAGGCATCCCGCATGGGGCAAAAGCCCTGTCACCAGCAGAAAGACCGGCATGGGGAACAGGCGGCGGACGGGCCGGAACGCCTGTCCCCCACGGGATGCGGACAGGCCGCGACCGGGCCGCGCAGGCTCAGACGCCCACCATCACGTCGGAAGCCTTGATGATGGCGGTAGCAGCTTCACCAACCCTGAGGCCGAGGTCATCGACCGCCTCATTGGTGATGGAGGCCGTAATGACCTTGCCGCCGATATCGATGCTGACATGGGATGTTGTCGCACCCTTTACGATTTTGGTGATCCGGCCCGAAAGCTGGTTACGTGCGCTGACCTTCATTGCATCCTCGCTACTGTCATCGTGAAGGGTGTTATAACCCTGCGCTCCCGGCACAGGCAAGCCGGTGCCCCGCGCCGGGCGCATCCGCGTTTTCCATCCTTCATCATGGACACAAATGGAAAACGCCGCGCGCCCTGTGGGGCACGCGGCGGCATGAAACCCGTCGTGTAATGCCTGCCCCCTGGCCGCCCGAAACGGAAGATGCCGGACCAGAGGTGGCACGAGGACTCAGTCCAGCCGGACGGAGGGCCGCACGAAAACATCCAGCCAGTCCACCAGACACGACATCAGGCCACGGAACGTGCCGTAAAGCTCGAACTGGTGCTGGCGGTAGAGCATGAGGTGAACCATGCGTGCGCTGATGCCACGCAGCCAGCCGCCACCGAACACACGCCCGCCGGGGAAGGTACCCCAGCCGTTATAGTCACCCAGTGCCACCACCGCGCCCTTGTTATGGAAGGCAAACGGCGGCAGCGCCCGGCCATTGATCCATGCGGGAATATGGCGGGCCAGATGATGGGCCTGCTGGCGGGCGGCCTGCGCCGTGGGGGCGACCGGCTTTTCGGCGATGAAGGC
Source organism: Komagataeibacter rhaeticus (assembly GCF_003207855.1). Classification (GTDB taxonomy): domain Bacteria; phylum Pseudomonadota; class Alphaproteobacteria; order Acetobacterales; family Acetobacteraceae; genus Komagataeibacter; species Komagataeibacter rhaeticus. The sequence continues at coordinate 382,148 of NZ_NKTZ01000002.1, forward strand.
GCAGTCACCGACGGCAAAGATGTTGTCGTCTTCCACCAGCTGCAGCGTGGGACGCACTTCAAGCTGGCCGGAACGGGAGAGTTTCAGGTCACCGAATTTGCGCGTGACATCGGGTGCCTTGACCCCTGCCGCCCAGACGCGCAGCGTGGCGGGAATGCGGGTCCCGTCCTTGAGCATGAAGCCCTTTTCATCCGCGCCGCTGACCATGGCCGATGTCTGCACGGTCACGCCAATCGCCTCAAGCTCCTTCTGCGCGGCGGCGGAAACCGCTTCAGGGAAGGCAGGCAGGATGCGGGGACCGGCTTCAAGCAGGGTGATCTTCAGCTTCGGCGGCTTCTTGCCAAAGCTGTAGAGGGAGGCCAGGTCAAGCGCCTTGTGCAGTTCGGCCGCAAGCTGGGTGCCGGTGGCGCCGCCGCCCACGATGGCGATGTCCAGTTCCTCGTTATTGCCAAATGCCTTGAGCAGTTCCATGCGGAAACGCTCGTTAAAGCCGTTGGCCTCGACAAGGTTGTCAATGAACAGGCAGTGCTCGGCCACGCCGGGGGTGCCGAAATCATTCGCGCGGCTGCCGATGGACAGGATCAGCGCATCATATTCCAGCTTGCGTTCGTCCAGTATGACCTCTCCCGTCGGCTCGACAACCGGGGCAAGCGTGATGGTCTTGGCGGTGCGGTCCATGCCCGCGATCTCACCGGGCCAGAACTCGAAATGATGGCGGCTGGCCTGTGACAGGAAGCTTATGCGGTCATTTTCGTTGGCGGCCGTGCCTGCGGCAAAGCAGTGCAGCATGGGTTTCCACACATGGGCGAAACTCTTGTCGACCAGTGTCACCTGCGCACGGCCCGACTTGCCGATGGAATCACCCAGCCGGGTAGCCAGCGCCAGTCCGGCCACGCCTCCGCCCACGATCACGACCCGAAACTTTTGTGCCATCCTACATTCCTCCAACCCTGCCGCACAGCACCCCGGCCCCGGGGGAAAACCTGCTGCATGCATGATAAATCAAAAAAATCCGTCTACTCCTACCCTGTCGGCATGGGTACGACGCCGGACGGCCGAACCGGTAAACCCGGCCCGGCCGTCCTGCCTGTCGCTCAGGGTGTGGCGGCTCTCACCGCCCTGGCATCAGAAGAAGCCGCGCTTCTTCTCGCTGTAGCTGACCAGCATGTTCTTGGTCTGCTGGTAGTGTTCGAGCACCATCTTGTGGGTCTCGCGCCCGATGCCGGACTTCTTGTAGCCACCAAATGCCGCATGCGCCGGATAGACATGGTAGCAGTTGATCCACACGCGGCCCGCCTCAAGCCCGCGCCCCATGCGGTAGCAGGTGTTGGCATCGCGGCTCCACACACCCGAGCCAAGGCCGAAGGGCGTGTCGTTGGCGATGGCCAGCGCTTCTTCTTCCGTCTTGAAGGTGGTCACGGCCAGGACCGGGCCAAAGATCTCTTCCTGGAAGATGCGCATCTTGTTGTTGCCCTTGAACACGGTCGGCTGCACGTAGCACCCGTTGTTCAGGTCGCCACCAAGGTCGGGACGGCCGCCACCGGTCAGCAGCTGGGCGCCTTCGCCCTTGCCGATATCGATGTAGGACAGGATCTTTTCCTGATGGCCATGGGAGTTCTGGGCACCCATCATGGTGTTCGGGTCCAGCGGATTGCCCTGGCGGATCGCCTTGATGCGGGGCAGCGCGCGTTCCATGAACTTCTCATAGATCGATTCATGGACCAGCGCACGGCTGGGGCAGGAGCAGATCTGGCCCTGGTTGAGCGCGAACATGGTGAAGCCTTCGATCGCCTTGTCCAGGTAATCGTCGTCCTTGTCCATGATATCGGCAAAGAAGATGTTCGGCGACTTGCCGCCCAGTTCCAGCGTTGCCGGGATCAGGTGCTCGGCGGCTGCATGCGCGATCATCTTGCCGGTGGGGGTGGAACCGGTGAAGGCGATCTTGGCAATGCGGTCGCTGTTGGACAGGGCGGCGCCCACGTCGCGGCCCAGGCCGTTGACGATGTTCAGCGTGCCGGGCGGGAACAGGTCACCGATCAGTTCCATCAGCACCAGCATGGAAGCGGGCGTGCTTTCGGCGGGCTTCATGACCACGCAGTTACCGGCAACCAGGGCGGGCGCCAGCTTCCACGAACCCATCAGCAGCGGGAAGTTCCACGGAATGATCTGGGCCACGACACCCAGCGGTTCATGGAAGTGGTAGGCGATGGTGGTGGCGTCGATCTCGCTCAGCGTGCCTTCCTGCGCACGGATGCAGCCGGCGAAATAACGGAAATGGTCGATGGCAAGCGGGATGTCGGCGGTCAGGGTCTCGCGGATGGGCTTGCCGTTGTCCCATGTCTCGGCACGGGCGAGAAGATCAAGGTTCTTCTCCATGATGTCGGCGGCCTTAAGCAGGATCAGCGCGCGGTCGGCCGGTGCCATGTGGCCCCATGCGGCCTTGGCCTTGTGCGCGGCATCGAGTGCCAGTTCCACGTCAGCCGCGGTGGAAGCAGGCACTTCACACAGCACACGGCCATCCACGGGGGATGTGTTGGTCAGGTAATGTCCCTCGACCGGGGCCACCCATTTGCCACCGATATAGTTGCCATAGCGGGACTTGAACGGCGGTGCAGCCGTCAGACTGTCTACTGACATGAGAATATTCCTTCAGTACAATTCCTCAGAAACCATAAAATACAGAGAGAACATTATTGTTCATTCCGGATTTTTTCATGAATCCTGAAGTTAAAAACAAAACGAAGGCATGGATGTAATCCACAATACAGTATGGCATGGTGAAAACGACTGTCCGTTACGGAATTGCAGGTCATGACCGTGCATATCCGGCAGACATTCCTTCCCTCCAGACCGAACAGTGTCGGGACACGCCCCGGTGCGATATCGGGGAACCATCTGTATTCATCGATATATAGACCGGACTGGTACGGCAAGCGCGAAACATGTAACGTAATCGTGAGGTGTGCATCTGGTGCCATAAGGAACACAGTGTAAGTTATTATATATCAATATGTTACAGTTTATTGAAACAGGATATTTTTTGTCGCTTATGAATTCCACCCGGTGTGTCCTGCCCGGCGCATCGCGTTGGGAACCCGAGTCAGGGCGCACATGCCCGCTGCGCAATCGCGTATGCTCCGTCCATGAACGGCAGTCTGCTGATATGAATTTTTTATTTCATGACCTGTCTTTTGCGTACACATGCGCAATACAGGCCGCCCCGGTCGGGACTAATCCGTAAACACCATTTGTCAGGTATTGCTGCATGTCGGCATCGGGCGGGTCGCATTGCTGCGTGCTGATGAACCGCGCCTGCGCCCTGCGTGTCAGCGCCACCAGGGCATCCTGTTCGGTCCGGGGCAACACGACCGGCATGGCCATGCACAGCAACGGTAGCAGGGGGCGGCTGGCACGGCGCTGGCTGATCCGGGGCCATGTCGTACCAGAGCGGTCTGGCCGTTCGCACGCCCCTGCCGGTCGTCGATGACGGACAGCGTTGCGACAGGCCCGCGCAGCGGCACCGGAGCGGACTCCTTGCCAACCTGCAGCAGCGTGCCATGGCGCAGCGTATCCACATCCGCATCATGCCTGCGCCGCCGGGAATGGGGGTCAGGAAATGAAGAAGCGGCTCAGCCCTAGCTCACGCAGCCCCCGGCGGTAGGCGATGGAACTGCGGTCAGCCGGCACATGGGCTTCCAGCCGGGGGTCAAGAGGCAGGCATTCGGGCTTCTGGGCTTCAACAATGGCCTTGTCTTCCTCAAACACCCGCCGGTTGAAGTCATACACGTCCTGTACGGGCAGATCGGTATCGAAATTGCGGCAGATGGGCGCGAACAGCCGCGTCTCCCGCGCGGAAACGGGGGATGCCGCATTCATGATCACCAGTCGCCCGTCATCAGGGAAATGGACGGTCAGGGTCGCGGTAAAGGGCAGATGGGTGCGGAAATGGCGCAGCCATTCAAAACCGGGGCGCCCATGGTCCACCCGGCCAATCGGGTAGTTACCGACGGTGCTGCGGTATTCGACCTCAAACCCCCTGTCCGTCCGAACGGGCCTGTAGCCGGGTACGACGGGATTGTCAGGGTCGGCGAAGGTTGCGGTATGCACGAAGGCAAAATGGGCAACATCGAGAAACCCCTCCATCTGCCGCCCCGCAAAACCATGGATGTCGATAGAAGGGCAGACAATCTGCTGGAAACCAGCATCCTGCCAGTGCGGCATGAGCGGAATATCGGCATTGGCCATGATCGCAGTGGCATCGTCCGGCCACTGGCCATCGGGGCGAAGGCAGGTCCAGATCAGGCCGTAGCGCCTGATGGCGGGATAGGTCCGCAGGTGCATCTTGGACGGGATGGCATGATCGGGATGGGCGGGAATACGCACGCAGCGCCCCGCCGCCCCGAAACGGAAACCATGATAGGCGCAGGCGATGCTGCCGCCATCGCCCGAGCCCAGGCTGAGCGGCACGCCACGATGCGGGCACAGGTCGTGGGCTATGACAATGTCTTCCCCGGCGCGATACACCACCAGGGGTTCATCAAGCAGCATGGCCGCAACGGGCCTGTCGCCAACATCACGCTCCAGCGCCACGGGGTACCAGAAACGCGCCAGAATGGCCCAGTCATCGGGTTCGAACGTGCAGTTGCGGGGAAGCGTGTCGGGAGCGTGCATGGAGGGAGACATGGGGGCCATCCTGGAAAAGCAGCGGATGACTGATCTTTTCCGATGTCCGTATGCGCGTATATATCATAATATCGTCTTGATTGTTCGCAAAAAGAGAGCGGTTGTGCCGTGCCGGTTTTTTCCCGTTTCATGCGTTATTTCATGGTGGTGGCCCGCTTCGGCTCCATCCGCCGGGCATCGGAGGAACTGCGTATCGCCGCGTCCGCCATAGACCGGCAGATATTGCAGGGCGAGGCGGCGCTGGGTGTTCCCCTGTTCGAACGCCTGCCCACCGGCCTGCGCCTGACGCCCGCGGGGGAGTGCCTGCTGGCGGAAGGGCAGGACTGGCAGCGCGGCATGCAGCGCGTGCAGCAGCAGATTGCCGACCTGCGGGGTCTGCGGCGGGGGCATGTGACAATCGGCCTGATCGCGGCCCTTGCCAGCGGGCCGGTGCCCCGTCTGGTCCACACGCTGCGCCAGAACCACCCGGGCATTACCCTCCGCGCCAATATTCTTGATAACCAGGATGTCGCGGCCGCCGTAACCCAGGGCGAGGTCGATCATGGCCTGATGCTTGACCCGCCCCTTATGCGGGACCTGATGGTGGTGAGCAGTTCCAGTGTTTCCCTGGGGTTTGTCACCCTGCCCGCTCACCCCATTGCCGCATTGCGCACCGCACGGATCAGCCAGTGCGCGGAATACGCGCTGGTCATGCCCGAACCCCCGCTGGCCCTGCGCCATGAACTGGACGGGCTTCTGGCGGCCGGGGACATGCCGGTCAAGGTCGCGGCATCGGCGGATAACGTCCAGATGATCAAGTCCCTTGTCACCGAAGGGGTGGGGGTTGGCATCCTGAGCAGCCTGGATGTGATGGAGGAGGTCCGGGTGGGCACGCTGTGCTTTACCCCCATTGCCGACAGGCGCCTGTCACCGCTGACACTGGCGCTGGTGACCAACCGCACGCGCCCGTCCTCGTTCGCGGGCCGCCTGGTCATGGGGGAGATGGCACGGCACCTGTTCGAAACCGCATGAATACGGCCCCCGGGGCGAGCTGATACGTTTTCTTACCTGCACGGCACGGCCCGGCCCGTTGGTACGCCGCGCTGGGCCTGATATCATGCGCATCCGTCGCCGGTCTGCAGGAAAGATGCCGCATGCTCCGTAAAGTCCATCGCTGGATAGGGCTTGTCCTCATGCTCCCCCTCATGCTGCAGGGCCTGACCGGGGCATTGCTCATCCTTATCCCGCTGCTGCTGCCCGGCCCACCTGCCACGGGCGAGGCCGGCCCCCATGCCGGGGCCGAGGCCATGATCGCCGCGTCCCGCGCCAGCGCGCCACAGGGCATGATCCCGCTACGTTTCGACCCGCCCGCCACGGGGCGGAGCGCCATCGTGACCTATGGGCCACCGGGCGAACGGCATCCCACGTTCGAGGTCTTTGTCAATCCGGTGCATCCGGCCGTCATGGGCACCTACATCATTCCCGCCGGCATCCGCTTCCTGCATAACCTGCATGCCGACCTGCTCCTGCTGCCCTATGGCCAGAACGCAACCGGCATCATGGGGGTGCTGGTCACGGCCATGGCGCTGACGGGGCTGGTGCTGTGGTGGCCGCCCGCCGCCCTGTGGCAGTCGGGCAAGTGGCGCCGGACCATCATGGTATCCCCCCGCGCCCGCGGTCGCCGGCTGTGGCGTGAAATGCATGTCAGCCTCGGTTTCTGGCTGTCGGGCATGCTGCTGTTCATGGCGGTCAGCGGTTCCATCCTGGCATTTCCCTTCATGCGCCCGCTGTTCGGTGCCGGCCGCCCCGCCACGCCCCATGTGCATGCAACCCCCGGCATACCGGGGGAGGCCGGCGTGGACGCGGCCCTTGAGGCCCTGAAAACCCGCATGCCGGAGGCCCGGCTGCTTTCGGTGCAGCTGGGACAGGGGCCGGCCCAGCAATCGCTTGAAGTCGTGCTGCCCGCCTATGGCGCCAACCGCCCCGCTTCCCTGCATTATGATGCCCAGGCCGACAGCCTGGACCTGACCCGCGACCCCGGCCAGCAGCGCGGGGGCGAGCGCAGCTTCCAGTGGCTGCACATGATGCATGAAGCCAGGCTGGTGGCCCCGCATCCCGTGGCCATCATATGGAAAACCGCCGTGCTGCTGTGCGGGACGGGCGTTATTTTCTTCTCGCTGTCCGGTGGGGCCATGTGGGTGCTGCGCCGACGGGATGCCGCACGGCGCCAGACACACATCACGCAGGCATAGGGCGCGGCCCCATCCCCGCCATTCAGGGCCGGGAGGCCCGCATGGCGACCGTCACAGCCGCGCGCAGTCGCGCAGCCGGGGCAGGTCGATGGCCAGATGATGCATGTCGTGGCGATGGATGATCTTCCTGCGTTCCAGCACACCCAGGGCACGACTGACGCTTTCGGTCGCAACACCCATGTAATCCGCTATGTCGGGGCGGCTCATGGGCAGTTTCAGGATCTGCGTGGCGGGGTCGAAGCACTGGCCATTGCCGCAGCATTCCAGCAAAAAGGCCACCACCTTCGTCACCACGTCATATTTCGCCATGAGAATGATGCGGTGCTGCTGCAGGCTGATTTCGGCTGTCGCCTGCAGCAGGAACCTGTTCTGCATGTGTGGCCGGGACAGGAGCAGTTCCTGCAGCCTCTCTGCCTGGAAACGCTGGATACGCCCCTTGTCCAGCGCATCGGCATTGTTCAGGTAGCGCCCGCCGGCCGCCATGCCGAACACGTCCCCTCCCCAGCGGAACGCCAGGACCTGCCGCTTGCCGTCCAGCAGGTCATGGGATATCCGCACGACCCCGCTTTCCACCATATAGATATGCGTTGCGGCATCACCCTGCCGGAACAGCTTGGTGCCGGGCCTGACATCCATGGCTTCACCAATCGCCATGAGCGCTGTCTGATCGGATGGTGTCACGGCCCCGCGTCCCTGTTCTTCCGGCTGGCCTGGAGCATCATCGCAAAGGCAGACCATGTGGTATCGAAAAACTGCTTTTTGTCCGCCGCCGTTTCAAACGGCTGCCGGCCCACCAGCGCCAGGCGGAACGCCCATCCCGAAATCAGGCCGGTCAGGCCATGGGCAAGCTGGTCCAGCCATCTGGCCTCCGCAGGGGTGTCGCCCGCGTGCAGCGCCCGGGCCAGAAGGTTTGTGATATGATCGTGGAAAGTCCTGCCAATCTCATCCGCCAGACTGTCCAGCAGGGCGGGAATGCGCCGCCCGTCGGCAATCATGACCCGGTATGTTTCCACCGTTTCGGGAATGAGGGAAAATTCCAGGAAACGCCACATGAGCTGCCGCAGCGCCAGAAGCGGATCGGCGGGGGAGAGCGATGCCTCCTGCATGGCATCGAACAGATGCCTGCACCGTTCGCGCACGACCGCCCTGAACAGGTCCTCCTTCGAATGGTGGCGACGGTAGATGGTCGCCTTGCTGCAGCCCACCATGCGCGCGATCCGCTCCATGGACGTGGCGGCGTAGCCGTCGGCAAGAAAGGCCCGGGTTGCACTGTCCAGAACGGTGCGATCCAGTGCTTCCGTCCCCTCCACGGAAGGGCGGCCGCCGGATTTGTGAACGGATAGGGCCATTACGTCTCCAGCGCTTCCGGATCCAGCCATTCCATTGCCTGGAAAACCACCATCATACGCCATACGGCGGCCATGGATGTCACGGCTGCACCGCGTTGGCCGCCAGGTGGAAATACAGCCGCGACACCTGCCCCGACAGCTGGGCGCCATGGCTCCGGCCTGAAAACCGGATATCAACCCCCCGCGCGTTCTCCATGTCGATGCCGGTCGCGCCGTGCCCCAGTGTGGCCGTGCCCCCCACCGTCCAGTACGTGCCATTGAAGTCCCTGATGCGCGCCAGGTTACGCACGCAGCCCTGACCCGACACCCTGGCCCCGCCCAGCGACAGCATGCCCCCGCCGCGCACGCTGAAAGGATAGACATGCGCCCCGTCATGCAGCACGCCCCGGCCCCACATGTACCCCACCATCAGCCCGACCTGCCGGGCCGACAGTTCGATACGGACATCCTGCGCCCCACATCCGGCCTGTGCGCGGGCCGTATGCGAAAGTGTGGTGACAGCCAGCAGCACGGACCCCGTCCCCGCCAGAAGGCGGCACGAAAGGCGCAGGCGGCCATGCGCCGCCGCTACCGTCATCCCCCGGACCATACGACGCGCCCTGCCCGCGCCATCGCGGTGCCCCCAACCGGTCATGCTGCCCCTGTTCATACGATCCTGTCCTGTCGGCATGGGGCGTGCATCTGGCATGCCGCGCCATTGATAAAACGGTACGGTATCGTTTTACAAATCAGCCAGCCCTCTGTCAACGCATGCAGGCGGCCCCATAAGGTGCCGCGCCATGGATGGATCTTCCGCCGGTTTCATGACGGGACCGGCCCGCTGTAGCGCACCGGACCGGGCAGTCCCGCCCGGCCGGCATGCCGTGAAACGGATCAGTCGATCGGACCGCGCACTTCCGTCATGCCACGGCTCCTGAGCACGCCCAGCGCCACCAGATAGACCGCAAGCCCACCGGCCGACAGCATGGCCCCGCCCACCCCCAGCGAACCATAGCCAAACCGGTTGGCCAGCAGAAAACTGCCCATCGACGCCCCAAGGGCATTGGCAACGTTGAAGGCGGAATGGTTGAGCGAGGCCGCCAGTGTCTGGGCATCCCCTGCGAAATCCATGAGCCGTGTCTGCAATGCCGGGCCAAGTGCGTTCACGAAGGCCGGCACCAGCAATACATCAAGCATCAGGCCCGCTTCATTATGCAGGACCATGGGAAAGACCAGCATGACGGCCGCGCTGCCCGCCAGCGCGACCAGGGCGGCCAGGTCCAGATTGCGGTCAGTCAGCCATGCCCCCGCATTCGCCCCGATCAGCATGCCCGCCCCGCACACGACCATGTAGATCATGATCCGCCATTCCGGCACATGCGTGACATTCTGCAGCACGCTGGTCAGATAGGTATAGATGGCGAACATGCCACCAAAGCCGATGGCCGCTGTCAGCAATGTCAGCAGAAGCTGGGTATTGGCCAGCGCCCGGACCTCACGCAGGGGAGAATTGGCCCGGTTGGGCGTATCGGCGGGAATGTAGCGCCATATGCCCGCAAAGGTCACGAAACCCAGGGCCGCGATGATCAGGTAGGCGACCCGCCAGCCAAAATGGTCGGCGGCGAAGGTGGAAAACGGCGCCCCCAGCAGAGTGGAAATGGCAATGCCCGACAGGATACGCCCCACGGCCCAGCCCCGTCGCGCCCGCTCCACCATGGAGGCACCCACCAGCGCCGATATCCCCATCAGCGCGCCATGCGGCAGGCCGGTGATGAAGCGGGCGATTTCCACCAGTCCCGGCGTGGGCATGACCACGCTGAGGATATTGGACAGCCCGAACATCAGGAACAGGATCAGCAGCAGTTCCCGCCGCGACAGCCTGGCACCCAGAATGGTGATGAGCGGCGCGCCCACCACAACACCCAGCGCATAGGCGGTAATGGCATGCCCGGCATCGGAGGGTGACAGGCCAAGCGATACCGCGAATTCGGGCAGCATGCCCATGATGCCGAACTCACCCGTTCCGACCACGAACGTGCCGAACGTCAGGATGAAAAAGGCGGCTTTCGTGCCATGGGGCGCCGCAACCGGCAGGGCGCCCCCGGGGGGGGACATGGTCTGTGTCATCTTGATAAAGTCCGGCAGAAGGTAAGAATGGTTCAGGCCACGAGCGTTGCCGCGGCAATACGGGCAATATCGATATCATCCTGCGTGCTGGCCCCGGATACGCCAATCCCGCCCAGCATGCCGCCATCGGCCGCCCGCAGCACAACGCCACCACCAAAGCTGGTCAGGCCGCCATTGGTGTGTTCCAGCATATAGGCCTCGCCTGCGGGGTGACCTATTCTGGCAAAATCGGCGCTATCCATCTGGAACAGCACGGCGGTGCGGGCTTTCCTGTTTGCCACGTCGATCACCCCCAGGGGGGCGCCATCCATGCGGATGAACGCCATGGGCCATGCCTGCGCATCGAGAATGGAAATACAGACGCGTACCCCCCGCCTGCGGGCTTCATCATGGGCGGCGTCAAGCATTGTGGTTGCCTGGGAAAGTTTCATGACGTGGTTCCGGGTCTTCAGTGTCAAAAAATGCAAACTAGCCACGCATGGGACCGGGCGTAACACGCCAATGAGCGGAATCCCCATTTATTCAACATTGTTGAATGGTTGCCTGTTCCACATGCCGCATCATCATCCACGCCAGCCGGACCAGCCGGTAGCGGGGCAGGTGCGCCGCAGGCCCCGTAAGGGCGATGCCCGCACGGACTTCACCGTTCTCCCGCCATGGCACTGCCACCCCGTGCTCGCCGGGGCGGTAGGCTTCAAGGTCAAGGGCATATCCCTTCACCCTGACCGCCTCGATCTCGTCAAGCACCGTGGCGTCAAGCGCCCGGGCGCGCGTGGCGCACACCCTTCTGCCCAGGCCGGGCATGAAGGCCAGGAACACAAGCCCCACCGCCGCCCCCTCCAGCGTTTCGCGCCGCCGCAGGCGGGAGGCCCGTACCACCGGGTCCTGTGGCCCCACAATATCCAGATAGACCGCTTCATCCCCGCTGGGCACGCCCAGATACACGGTTGCCCCGCTTTCATGGGCAATGGCTTCAAGCGCGGGGCGCATGCGGGTCCGCAGCCCGTCATCATCACCCGCGATACGCGACAGGTTGAGGATACGCCCCCCCAGATGATAGCGCACATCCCCCGCCCGGCGCTGCACGTAGCCCAGATGGTCCAGCGTCTGGAGGATATTGTGGACCGTGGTCTTGCCAATGCCGGAAATGGCGGCGATCTGCTGCAGGCGCGCGCTGCCGCCTTCCTGCGCGATGATTTCCAGAATGGCGACGGAGCGCTCTATGGACTGGATCAGCTTCGGCGTCTTTCCCACGGGCCACTCCTTCTGCGCCGGGCGGACGGCATGCATCACGGGTTCAGCATCGCTGAATGACCCGTTCCACGGCAAAGCCATGCCGGCGGCGGCACGGACACTGTCCCATGCCTGTCCGCCACCATGCAACCACCCCACCCGGGCCGCCATGGACGGACATGACAACACTGTGGCCAGACTGGCCATCCGCCCCCGGCCTGTGCCATATAGCCCGCATATGCCATTTCATCAGGGAAACACAACGCGACCGGCATGGCACGCCTCTTTCCTCTCCGGTTATGCCGTCTGTCCGGCCCTGGCACCACCCGGATATCCCGCCATATCCCGATCATTGTCCCGTAACCGTCTTCCTGCCGCCGCTGGGCCACCGGGGGCGCTGCATATCATGGCGCAAGGCTGAACGAAACTGGCGCGCCCCTTCCCGGCCGCCACATCTTTCTGGAGTTTAGGATGCGCATCCTTGTTACCGGCACGGCCGGGTTCATCGGTTTTCACGTCGCCCGGCGACTGCTGCGGGAGGGCCATGCGGTTACGGGTGTGGATGGCATGACCCCCTATTATGACGTAACGCTGAAACAGGCGCGCCATGCCATGCTGCGGGCATTCGGGCAGTTCACCTGCCACGAATTCATGCTCGAAGACATGCAGGCCATGGAGCGGACCTTCGCGCAGTGCCGGCCGGAACTGGTCATCCATCTGGCCGCGCAGGCGGGTGTGCGGCACAGTATCGAAAGCCCCGGCGGCTATATCAGCGCCAATATCGTGGGCACCTACAATGTGATGGAACAGGTCAGGCAGCACAGGCCCCGGCACTTCATGCTGGCCTCGACCTCCTCCGTCTACGGCGCGAACACGGATGTGCCCTTTGTGGAATCCCAGCGCTGCGACCATCCGCTCAGCCTTTACGCCGCCACCAAGAAGGCGACCGAGGAACTGGCGCATTCCTATTCCCATATCTGGCAGGTTCCGGTCACCGCCTTCCGCTTCTTTACGGTCTATGGCCCGTGGGGGCGACCGGACATGGCGCTGTTCAGGTTTACCGCCAATACCCTGGCGGGCAAACCGATCGATGTTTACAACAACGGCAGGATGGAGCGCGACTTCACCTATATTGATGACCTGGTGGAAGCGATCTGCCTGCTATGTGAAAAGCCACCACGCGGGCCGGGAGAACCCGACCCCGGTGCCAGCCCCGTTGCCCCCTACAGGGTGATCAATATCGGCAACAGCCAGCCGGTCAGTCTCATGGCGTTCATCGAAGCCATTGAAAAGGCACTGGGCAGGCCCTGCATCCGCAATTACATGCCCATGCAGCCCGGCGATGTCATCCGCACCTGGGCCGACTGTACCGCCCTGCGGGACCTGACCGGTTTCTGCCCGGCAACATCGGTGCAGGACGGGGTTGACGCTTTTGTGGCGTGGTACAGGGCGTATTACGGGCCGGCGGCCTGACCCCTGATCACGGCCTTCCTCCCCCCCGCCGGGCCCCTGATGATGGCGCAGGGGCCGCGGCTGGCCGTAATCGGAAATGGCATGGCCATACCATGCGTGAAGAGTGCGCCGTTCCATGTCTGCCCGCCTATCAGGGCAGGGGCATCCGTCATGCCCGTGGGGTCTGCCCCCCGCGCCAGGCGGGGCGGGGGGCCAGCATGGTCAGGCCGTCAGGCGTGGCCTGTCTTCGGACGGGGCATGACCTGTATCGACATAGGGACCACCCGCGACGATTTCGAGACAGAGCAGCCCCATAAGCGTGGGATGGCGCGGCCCCAGCACCAGTTCGGCCCGGCCATTAGTCCAGCGGCAGCGTCCATCGCGCGGTGCGTGCCAGCCATTGCACCACCCGTCGGGCGCCGCATCATCCAGATGGGACGAAAGGGAATAGGCGACACTGCCCTCGAACAGCCTGATCTGCCCGATCAGCACCCCAAGCTGGCGGCGATCATCCAGATAAGGCCCGATCGCATCACAGGGGCGACTGGTACGCGACATGATGCGCACGGCCTGCACGCCGGGCGGGATCATGAAAATGGCAAACCCCCTGTTCTCGCGCATCTGCCGGATGACCGCGCCGTCATCCGCAACCAGATGCAGGCCCGCATCGTGATGGAGCACGGGCGATGCGACACGGATGTCATGAAAGGTTTCCCGTGCCCTTGCTTCCAGCTGGCGGTACAGGGGTTCCACCACATCCGGCGCCACGATGAGCGGAGCCGCCGCATCCACCGCCCATGAACGGACCGGCCCCCTGCCAATGCTGACGACAGGCCCCCTGTGGTGGAAGATGTGCCGGTTCCCCGTATCGAGATAACTTTCGGTCAGCACGCCATCGGCCATGATGATCGAATGCCGCTCCGTCTCGATATGGTGGTAATCATAGGCGGTAATGGCATGATCATAGAAAATCGAGCGGCCATTCACCAGCATGCGGACCGGCACGAACCCGCCACCAAGGAACAGCGAATGTTCCGGCGTGACCAGCATGTCCCTGCAGGGCACGCCATCGGCAATGGCATCCTTCAGGATACGGACGGGGTAGCCGGCCTCGTCATCCGGCAGGCCATGGCGCACCACGGTACGGGCCGTACCCGTCCAGATGACCCTGCGGGTTTGTGCCTGCCCCCCGACGTAAGCCACAACATCATCACCGATCGTGACATCCTGCACCGGTACATCCCCGCCCGGGGTCCGGATCATGGTGCCGGACAGGAAACAGACACCAATATCCGTATTGCCATCCACATAGGTGATCTGGAGCGGATTGGCCGTCGTATCACCCGTCGTGCTGTAGGTGCCGTTGGCCAGGCTTATGCCGGTAGCCAGTGAAACCTGGTAGGCCGCGACTTCCGTACCGTCGCTGCCGTAAAGTGTGATGGTTTTCGTGCTGTCGCCACTGATCGTGTAGCCGGCGATGGGGGCCGTGGTGTTCTGGAGCTGGATGGTATCCTGTGACGGATCATAACCGCTGAACGTCACCCCGCCCACCCCGTTGGAGGCGATCAGGTTGAGGACCGAATTATCGGCATTGAGTACAAGCGTGCCGCCCCCGGTCTGGAAATTGACGGTGGAACCGGTGAGAATACTGATAAGGTTATCACCGCCATCATAGGTCCCGCCGTACCCTATGTTGATGGTCGAACCGGCCAGCAGCCCGGCCACCAGATCACCCGAGAAGGTTGCCGTGCCGCCATAGATATTGATGGTATTGCCAGAAAGCGCGTTGACCAGGATGTTGATGTCGGTATCACCGCCAATATAGTATGTATTGGCGCTGATGGCATTTGCCACAACAGTGATGCCACCCGTGCTGCCCGGCATGGAAACATAGGTACCACCCAGAACGCCGACCAGCGTGGTAACGGAATCCGACCCCGTCACCACATCCCCTGTCGGCAGTACTTTCAGGCCCAGCACGTCCAGGCCGGTACTGATATCCGTCAGGTGCGCAACGGTCGCACCACTCGCATCCGTTATCGTGACGTCATAGGATGTGGTTGTTATCCCCACACCAAGCGTCGTTCCGGTTTCGGTATAGGTCAGGCCAGATGCCGTGGTGCCCGTGGTTGTGGTCATTGTTATGTCCATACCATTCCATGTGATGGCATGTGTTTTCATACAGAAAACAAAAAAAACGGTTAATTTTGGATACGGGAACACGGGAAAACCGGCCCACAGGTCTCGCCGCCGCCAGGGCGGTGCGGGGCCGCGCCACGTCAGAACGCCAGGCAGATCTTGCCAAAATGCCGGTTGCCTTCCTGATACCGGAAGGCCGCCACAATCTCCTCTAGCGGGAAAACACGATCAATGACGGGGCGGATGGTGCTGCTGTCAAACGCACGCACCATGGCCTGCTGGTCCGCCCGGCTGCCCACCAGCACGCCCTGCAGGCGGAACTGCTTGAGCAGCATGGGCACGATGGCAAGCTGGCCCGCAACACCGCTGAGGATACCGATGACGGAAATATGCCCCGCAACCCGGATCGCGGCCATCGACTGTTCCAGCGTCGCGGCGCCGCCGACCTCGATGATATGGTCAACCCCCTTCCCGCCCGTCAGGTCCCATGCCGTCTGGCCCCATTGCGTGTCCTGCCGGTAATTGATCACATGGTCCGCCCCCAGTTCACGCAGGCGCTCCAGTTTCGCATCGCTGGATGATGTTGCGATAACCCTGGCGCCGGCCATTTTCGCGAACTGTAGCGCAAAGATCGAAACACCCCCGGTCCCCTGCACCAGAACCGTATCGCCCGGCCTGACCCGGTCATCGACAAACAGCGCGCGCCAGGCGGTCAGGGCGGCGGTTGTCAGCGTGGCAGCCTCGACATCCGTCCAGCCACGCGGCGCATGGGTAAACGATGTAGCGGCGGCCGTGACCTCTTCACGGGCATAGCCGTCCACGCCATCGCCCGGGACCGTGGCAAACCCGATCACCTCCGGCCTGCCGGAAAGCCATGTGGGGAAAAACGTGCTGACAACCCGATCCCCCGGCACGAATTCCGTTACACCGGCACCGGCTTACAGCACCTCTCCCGCGCCATCGGCCATGGGAATGCGCGGGACTGCAGGCCCCCACATGCCACTGACAACCGCATAGTCATGGTAATTGAGCGATGAGGCATGCAGCCGTACCCTGATTTCACCCTGTCCGGGCGGGTGGGCGGGCTGCTGCGAGAGGGCAACATTCCCGAAGCCACCAGGTGGCTGCACCACGACTGTCCTGGGCATGGCAGGAAGATTGCACTCAATACAGGTGAAGTCCATTTCATCCATTATTGTAAATACTTATTTATAAAAACAAAAATGTTCGTTATTCCACATATTATCTTTCAATACTGAAATAATAAGAAAACTTTTGATGAATGTTTTTTTTAGAAAGATTCAGGAAACATCACCTTCATGCAATAAAGACGATACCCTGGAACTTCTGCCGTTTTTAGGCATACGGCTGCCCTGCCGGGATGATGCAGGGATTGACTTCACCCGCACAGTATCCCCATAATACGGGCGGCAATGGACTCTGCCTGATTTCAGTGATGAAATCGAACCGCCCGCCGGGCTGATGATTCCTACCCCGCCATATCATGCGTGAGGGAGGAGTGTGTCCGTGATCCCATATCCTGCAGTTTCCATCATCCCGCCAGCACCCGATAACAGGACAGGCCGTGTTCCGCCCTGCGCGCATTGCCCCCTGCCCTGCCGGCAGGCGCAGTGACATGCGTATTCTCGTCATTCTTGATTGCGTGGAAACCGCGCTCCCGGCACTGGAAACCGCAGGCGGACTGGCCTGCCGACTGGGGTGCCACGATATCCGCGTGCTCCAGCCCCAGCCCGCCACCGACCCGGATTACCAGAGTCCCGATGAAGGAATGCCCGGCAATGAAGCGCGCCTGCACTTTGCCCGCACCATTGCCGACCGGGCAACGCAGCTGCACCGGATCTGCACGGACTGGGCCGCCGCAACCGGCCACACGACCGACACGCACTGGGTTGAACGGGCTGGTGACATCCGCGCGACTGTCGCCCATGAAGCCAGCGGAAGCAACCTTGTCGTGATGGGCCGTCCGCATGCGGGCGATGCGGCCGCCATCAGCCCGTCCCTTGCCGGGGCGCTGTACGATGCGCGGGCCGCCGTTGTGATGGCGCCCCTGCGGGCCTATGCCACCATCGGGCTGAACCCTGTCGTGGCATGGCATGCATCGCCCGGCCTGGAGCGCGCGATTGCAAGCGCATGGCCCCTGCTGGAACAGGCCCGCAAGGTAACGGTCATCATTGGCGAATCCCGGCTGGACACCCAGCCCGACCCGGCACTGGTGGCCACCCTGCGCCACAAGGGCGTAACGGTGGCGGTGGAGCGATTCATCAGTACCGATACGGATGTGGGTGCCCGGATCCGGGCACTGGCCGCACAGGGGGACCTGCTGGTCATGGGCGCGTATGGGCGGCCGCATTTCCTTGAATGGCTGTTCGGGGGGCCGACGCTGGATATCCTGACCCACGCCCCCCTGCCGCTGCTGACCCATCACTGAAGCCGCCATCCCCCATCAAGATAAAGAGAGATGCTTTCCATGTCCGCGAATGTGCTGCCCACGCTCCTTATCGGTCTTGCCGGTGCCGGGGGCACGCTCCTGCGTTACTGGCTGGGACTGGCCACCGCGCGCTGGAGCCTGGCCCTGCCGTGGGGCACCATCATGATCAATGTCACCGGCTCCTTCGCAATCGCCTTCTTCGGTACCCTTACGGCAGCCAGCGGGCGGCTGCCCGTATCGGAAACCGGGCGGCTTGTCTTCATGGTCGGACTGTGTGGCGGCTATACCACGTTCTCGTCCTTCAGCCTGCAGACGCTCGACCTGCTCAGGAACGGCACGCCCGCGCGTGCGCTGCTCAATATCGGCCTGTCGGTCACACTCTGCATGGCCAGTGTAACCGCAGGCTACATGGCGGCTCAGGCCATCAACACCGGCCATCCAGGCCGGCACTGAACACCGGACCGCCGGGTCTGACCGCCCTAACGGGCAAAGCCTATGGTCGCCTTCTGCACGGGACGGGTAAAGGCGATCCGGCCGCTTCTGGGTTTCCACAGCGTGGCACGGATCTGGTATTCGATGATCGCCCTCAGGTTACGGATGTTGGGATTTGCCAGGTAAGCCTGCCTGATCTCGTCCATGTCAGGTACAAAATCGTAATTCCCCAGATTGTAGCATGCCTTCACATCATTGATGACATGGGGCACGATCCGCTCCAGATCGTTCACGCCAGGTGGCTGTATTGTCACCATCCTCACGCGCGTCATCATCGGTTCGGGCATGGTGTCAACGCTGTTGGCCGTCAGGATATAGGACAGATAGCCCAGGTTGATGGTTTCCTGCAGGCAGTTGTCCTTGTGCACACGGGCGGTCTGCTGTTCCAGCAATGGCAGGAGTGCCGCATACGGGTCGCCGCCACGGTGGTCGGTCATCATCTTCTCCACTTCGTCGAGAAGGATCACGTTGTTGACGACCTTAGTCTTCCTGAATGTTTCGGCATAGAAGCCCGGTCGTGATTCGGAATAGCCCTGTTCCGAACCCTGAAGGGCCATGCCGCCGCTCATTCCCCCACAGGAGAGCATGTCAAAACCCGCATTGCACAGGCTGGCAACCCGCATGGCAAAGCGCGTCTTGCCGATACCGGGGGGGCCATCAAGCAGCAGCGGCGGGAAATAGACCGGCCCCTGCCCAAGCCGGGCCATGCTGACGAACGAGCATATGTAGTCCAGCGCCTCCACGAAATTGGGGAACTCAGCGCTCAGTGTATCGAAGATGAACTCCGCGCTGTTGGTGACGGGCTGGATTGGCAGGGGATCGAGCAGAAAGGCGTAGCGCAGCAGCAGCCGTTCGTTTTCATGGAATCCGGCATCGCTTTCCAGCGGGGCGCAGACAGGCAGGGGCTGAAAGGTGGAACTGCCCCCGCCCGCTTCCTCCGCTGCCGTGCGGGCATCAGGATTGTACCAGAAATCATCCAGCGGCGTGGGCAGCGGCGCCTTTTCCGCGGCCAGAGCGGGAGGATTCGTGCTGTCGGGGGCCTGGCCGGTTCCTGCCGCGGGACGCTCCCTGAAACAGAAGTCATCCACATCGAAAAACGGAACCATATCCGCTTTCAGGGGGAGGGTGCTGGTAGTATCGGGGGTATGGCTTGCATCCGCCATGGGCGACTCCGCAAAGTGAATGAATAGGGATTAAGGCCCCTACACAACCTTTGATAGCGCTTCACCATCGGGCATACAGCTTTCCGAAGAAAGACAAGTCCATTCAAGGACCAGTCTTCCTTATACAGACCCTGACCTCAAAATAAAATTAAATCGTGTTCATGTGTGCCCCGCGCATGCCACGCGCCATGCCCCCTGCCTGAAACCATGGTGCCATGATGCGCAAGACGGTAGACTTGCCCGGAACCATGACAGGCAGGAGCAGACCATCATTCGCGCCGTTACCTCCACTGATGTCGCACGGATGGCAGGGGTATCCCAGTCGGCGGTATCGCGGGCCTTTTCCCCCACGGCCAGCATTTCGGCCCGGACACGGCAGAAGGTGCTGGCCGCCGCGGCCAGTCTTGGCTACCGCCCCAACCGTATCCCGGCCATCATGCTTTCAGGCCGGTCATACATGGTGGGCGTGGTGATCGGCGGGCTGCAGAATCCGTTTTACGCCACCGCGCTGGAGCAGCTTGCAACGGCGCTGCGTGAAAACGGGCTTCAGGTCATGCTCATGCATGTGGAAGACGCCGTAACCCTTGATAGCGCGCTGGACCAGTTGGTCAGCTACCGGATCGACGCGGTTGTCACATCGCTTGCAATCGGATCGGACACCGTTGTCCGGGCACTGTCGCAACTGGGGATTCCGGTCGTCTGCTTCAATTCATCACGGGTGGGACCATGGATTTCAACCGTGAATTCCAACAACCACGGGGCCGGCCTGACAGCAGCCCGCCTGCTGGCCCACAACGGGATACGATATCCGGTCTGGCTGACCGGCCCCGTCCGGAACGCGGCCTCACGCGCACGGGGCGAAGGCTTCCGGCAGGGATTGCATGACGCGGGCAGCCCCCCTGCCGCGCTGAGCGTGCTGCAGGGTGATGATACCTATGACAGCGGATACGACGCCATTGCCCGCCTGAAAAAACGCGGCGTCCGGCCGGATGGAATCTTTGCCAGCAATGACATGATGGCCTGTGGCGCGATTGACGCGCTGCGCGAATGCATGGGCCTGCACTGCCCCCGTGACGTGATCATCCTTGGCTATGACAATATTCCGCAGGCGGCATGGCGCAGCTATGACCTGACATCCTTCAGCCAGCACACCGAACATATGGTTGCCCGCACCATGGAACTGCTGGACGAAGCCCTGGCAACACAGGACACGCCGCTTTCGCGCACATATGTCGTTGACGCCCAGTTGATCGAACGCGGCAGCACGGGCTGCGCGCCCTGAACGATTAGGGCTTACACCCTGATGTGAAAAGCGTGTTGTTTTGCATAGCTATGCAATCTTTCATCTGTCAGGACCGCCGTATGAGCAACCAGAATTTCCGCAGCATCCTTACCGGTTCATTTTCCACACCCTGTGCGGACAACCCGACCGTCGCCATGATCGAGGCCGCCTACCACCATGCCGGGATCGATGCGCGCTACATCAACTGCGATGTCAGCGCCGCGCATCTGGCCGCCGCCGTAAAGGGCGCCGTGGCCATGGAATGGGTGGGCTTCAACTGCTCCCTGCCCCACAAGGTCGCGGTCATCGACCATCTGGACGAACTGGCGCAGGCCGCGCGGATCATTGGCGCGGTGAACTGTGTCACCATCCGGGATGGCAGGCTGATCGGCAACAATACGGATGGCAAGGGATTCCTGGCTTCGCTGCGCGATGTGACCGACCCGGCAGGCAAAAAGGTTTTCCTGCTGGGGGCCGGTGGCGCCGCGCGGGCCATTGCGGTGGAACTGGGTCTGGCAGGTACCGCGCACATAACGGTTGCCAACCGTGACCCGGAAAAAGCCGAGGCCATTGCCGCCCTGGTGCGGGACAATACCGGAAGTGCCGCCACGGGCTGCCCATGGGTGGGCAAGGCCCGCATTCCCGAAGGGACGGATATCGTCATCAACGCCACATCGGTGGGTCTGGGTGACGGGCAGGCCATGCCGGAGGTTGATCTGGATACGCTGGCGCACGGGCAGATCGTGGCGGATGTCATCCCCAATCCCCCCCGGACCCGTTTCCTGCGTGAAGCCCGCGCGCGTGGCTGCACGCCGCTTGATGGCCTGGGCATGCTGGTCAATCAGGGTGTGATCGGCGTGGAATTATGGCTTGGAAAAACGCTTGATGCAGGCGTGATGCAACAGACCCTGCGCGACATATTCGGCGCATCCGACACGGACTGACCCGCAGCCCCACCACAGGGAAAAGGAAATCCCGGCATGCCATCCATCCCGGACATCCCGGCCACGACCCGTGACCATACGCATGAACGTGCCCTGTCCGCCCTTGCGGCCCTGGTGCACCGGGGGGACCAGACCCTGTCGGCCCGCCGGTATGTATCCATTGCCGCTGCCGTGGCCGCCGTGGGGGGGCTGCTGTTCGGGTATGATACCGGGATCATCGCCTCCGCCCTGATCTTCGTGACACAGACGTTTTCCCTATCAACCGCGGGGCAGGAATGGGTGGCGGCGGCGCTGAACATCGGGGCGATCTTCGGTGCCCTGCTCAGTGGTCCCGTATCGGACCGCTGGGGGCGCAGGCCGGCCATCATGGTGGCGGCGGGCATATTCATTGCGGCATCACTGGGGTGCGGGCTTGCGCCGGATGTCGGCACCCTTATCGCCGCGCGCCTGTGGCTGGGGGCGGCGATTGGCGCAACCACCCAGATCGTGCCGGTCTATGTGGCTGAACTGGCCCCGGCATCCCGGCGTGGGGGGCTGGTCTCGCTGTTCCAGCTTGTCTTTTCGCTGGGGCTGCTTCTGGCTTTCTTTGTGGGATATGAACTGTCCGGCAGCGCGGAATCCTGGCGGTCCATGTTCATGCTGGGGGCCATACCCGCCATCCTGCTGGCCCTTGGCATGCTTTTCCTGCCGGAAAGCCCGCGCTGGCTGCTGCATCATGAACGTGAACGGCATGCCGTCTCGATCCTGTACAGACTGCGGGGGCACAAGGACCTTGTCCGTCAGGAACTGGATGATGTCCTGACCGTGGATGCGGATGCGACCACCGGCGCCGGCGGCTTCAGCCTGAAGCAGCGCTGGATCCGCCCTGCCCTGGTTGCCGCACTGGGGATTGCAGCCTTCTCCCAGCTGTCCGGCCCCAATGTCATTGTCTATTACGCGCCCATCATCCTGTCACAGGCCGGGCTTGGACATTCGGCGGCATTGCTGACATCGGTTTCGGTCGGTGTCACATCAACCATCACAACGGCGATGGGCATTGCCCTGATCGACCGGATCGGCCGGCGGCGCATGATGCTGTACATGCTGCCGGTCGCAGCCCTGTCGCTGTTCGTGCTGGGGGCGGTCTTTCTCAGTCCGGCACCGCTGTCGGGCATGCGGCTGGTCCTTATGGTGCTGTCCCTTCTGGGCTATATCTTCTTCAACTTCGGTTCCCTGTCCGTGGCGGTCTGGCTGATCGCGGCCGAAGTCTTTCCGCTGTTCGTACGCAGCAAGGCCATGGGCATGGCCAGTGCGACGGTGTGGCTGTCCGATACGCTTGTCTCGCTCGTCACACTGTCACTGGTGCAGGCACTGGGCACGACGGGCACGTTCTGGCTGTTTGGCCTCGTAAACGTCGCCGCCTTCGCCTTCGTTTGGCGATATGTGCCTGAAACGGCCGGCACCACGCTGGAAGGGATTGAAAGCGCGCTGAGATCCGGCAATTTCTACCGGAGCATCCGCAAAGGCCGGTAGCAGGCACGCCCATGTTCCTGACCGAGCGTAAGGGAACTGGCCGAAGCAGCGGCAGCGCCCCGGCGGGCATGATGCCGGCGCGGGGCATGGAAGCTGCGGGCAGGATACCCTGTGATCACAGGGCAGTTCCTGGAGAAGCTTTTTTCAGGACGCTTCCGGGAACGTCGCCTTTCCGGAAAAAGGCGACACCCGAAAACTTTCATACCTTTCATAAAAGGACTGTTCTGGAAACAGCCTTTTAGAATTCAAGTGACAGGGTGAAGTGATACACACGCGGCAGTCCCGCATACAGGGTGGAGGCCGCACCCGACGTGCCGCTGGGCGCGCCCGTGTAGACCGAGGCCCAGTAGCGCTCGTTCGTGGCATTGCTTACCCCGAAACGCGCGACCCACGGGAAGCGGGAAACATGGAAGGCATACCGCGTGCCCAGATCCAGTGTTGTGTACGACCCGGTATGCAGCGTGTTGGTGATGTTGGCCGCACGGTTGCCGATGTAATGGACACTGGCATTGAAGGCCCAGCCCGACGCAAAGGCACCCAGTGACGCCGGCAGGCGGTAATCCAGCAGAAGATTGGCCTGCAGCGGGGCCGCACCGACAATTTCCTTGTTGTTGTAGGCAGCGGTCTTGCTGTTGACCAGTTCCGCATCCAGCCAGGTCATGCCCGCAAGAACGGAAAGGTTGGGCAGCACCTCACCCGAAATCTGGGCTTCCACACCATAGTTGCGCTGCGTCCCGCCATATTCATAGGTCTGGCAGGTCGTCCCGCCCGAGCACGAGCCATTCGCCGCGGGGATATACATGGCATAGGGCGAGGTCATGCGGAACCCGGCCACGTTGAACTGCATTTTCTGGAACCGCAGCTTGTAGCCGACTTCGTATTCTTCCGAATGCGCGACAGGCAGGGCAATGTTGGTATTGGTATAGTATTTGCTGTTGGGGGTAACCGGACCCGCTTCAGCCGAGCGCCCATAGGTGAAATAGAGGGTCTGGTTCTGGGTTGGCTTGTACATGATGCTGGCTGTCGGGCTGAACGTCGCATTGGCCTGGAAGGTCCGCTTGAGCGGACTTGTGGCATTGAGCGCCCCCTTCTGGTCGATCCAGCTCCATGCCAGCGTACCCATGACCGACCAGTGCTTGTTGATGCGCATCGTGTCGCCAATGATGAAGGACTGGCTCATGATGGAACTGGATTTGTAACGCCCGCTGTAATAGGGCTGCGTGCCGTTGGTCGGCGCGGCGCCATACATGCTGTATGTGCCAAGGCTCTGCGCCGATGTCAGGGCGGTTGTCGGGTTATAGTTCCCCATCATGTAACCATTGGTGCCGATAACCAGATCATGCCGGAGCGGACCGGTACGGACACGGCCGTTGAAATAGGCCATGTTACTGCCAACACGGAAATCATCCGCCGTCGTCGTTGCCGTGGCTTTGGAGGTATAGATGCCCTCAAACCCCTGGGTCGCGCTCAGCGTATCGCTTATGCCGAAGGACTGGCGCATGGCATCCTGGTACAGCCCGCCGAGCGTGAAGCTCCAGTCCCTGTTGATCTGGTGCTTGATCTTGGCCAGGAAGGTATTGGTTTCCATGTTGTACCCGCTCCAGTCGGGCGCCAGGCTCTTGCCCAGATCCGGCGCTTCGGGCAGCTTCCCGCCAATACCGGTCGGGTTGGTGGCGGTACCGGCGGAAATACCAAAACCGGGCGCCATGCCGCGCTCGTCATAGGTATAGTGGCTGGCATCAAGCTCGATGACCGTTTTGGAATCAATATGGATATCAAAATCGGCGCTGACCATCTCACGCCGGATCCAGCTGCCCGGCGCATAGGCCGAACCATTGGCATGCAGCATGTTCAGGCGGTAGCCAAACCAGCCATTGCGGCCGATCCGGCCGGAAATATCGCCATTGACCGTGGGGGTGCCAATGGAATCCACACCGACCGAAAGCCGTTCGGTGCGGCGGTTGGTCGGGCGCTTGAGAGTATATTCAAACACGCCGGCCGGGTTTTCCGGCCCGTACATGGCCCCGGCCAGACCGTTGAGGACCTGCAGGTTGTCGACCCATTCCGCCGGATACGGGGTGGTGGAGACCACGTTCAGCCCGTCCAGACGGGAGTTGGAAACCACGTCGGCCTCAAACCCGCGGGACTGCGGGCGTGACGTGTTGGGATCACCACGGATTTCCAGCTGTACCGAAGGCAGGTATTCCGCCATGTCATTGATGTTGCGCAACTGCTGGTTGACCACGACATCATGCGTGACCCCCATGACGGAATAGGGCGTATCCAGCGTATCCCGGTTGCCCAGCGGGCCGAGATAGATGTTCTTGTTCATGTATTTCGCGCCCGTGCCATCGGCCGCATGATGGCCGTGGACGGTTATTGTCTCACCATTGGAGCCATCGAGTATCCCGGCGATGGGGGCTGCGGTACCTGATGCGCCGGTGGTGGACGGACTGCTGGCCGGTTTTGCCGTGACGGGCTTTTTCACGGTGGTCTGGCCGTTTGTTGCGCCCTGCTGCCGTACGGATGCGGGCGTTGCCGCCAGCGCCGACGTGGTCAGCAGGAGAGCACCAAACGTAGTGGTCACCAGAAAGGTATGGGAACGGTCATGCATGGTTCAGATAGGCCCGGAATGTAAGCATCAAACATTAAAGAGTGGTTCCTTCTGCCCGGACGCATGCAGGATTGTCCATATATATCCATACATATATATGTATCTTTATGGATATAATCGGGAAGTGATGCCGGAAGAACACAATTGTACTGGCCCTGCCCGGCAGAGCTGCGGGCAATGGACCGCCCTATAGCGCATTCAGGGGGCACATCCGGCTAAAATCCCCTGTCCCATACCCGTTTCGGGCAGGCGGATGCGGCATGCCGTGGGCCGGAGTCAGTGCGGGTTTACCAGCCGGCCGCCCTGCGCATCAGCCACGCGCACCCGGATGCGCTTTCATTCTTCCCGCCCGTCAGTGGCGACCGCCTTCTGATCCTGACCCGCGCCGTGTTCGATAATGCAGGTTTCGTCCTTCAGGTTGACACCGCTGTAGCCTCTCATGCGGGCCGTCTTCAGCAACCACGCCAGGCTGTTCGCGGCGGCCATGGCGGACAGGCCGCCATGGCCATGGATGTTGGAAATGCAGTTCCGTCCCGAATCACGCATGCCCACATGCGGGTTCCATGTCATGTACAGGCTCATGCTTTCAGCACATCGCAGGCCCGGACGCTCCCCGATCATCATCACCACGCAGCGCGCGCCCAGGCAGGTTGCGATTTCATCGCCCAAGGCCACCCGGGCCCTGTGCGCCACAACCAGCGGGGCGATGCGCCAGTCCGCAAGCAGGGGGCGCACCACCGCCAGCACCGCCGCCCCCTGCCGCTCCGCCGCCATGGCCGACAGTCCATCGGCAATGACAAACACGACATCATACTGCCCATGCGGCAGGCGCTCCCGGCCTGCGGCGGACAACTGCCGCCCGAGATCGGGCCTGCGCACGTATTCCGCGCGGTCCGCTGCCTGGCTTTCAACCTCGATACAGGGCTGCGGCAGGTTCAGGCGGCGGGCATCCAGCGTGGCCGATACCGCATGACGCGCGCGGACATGGGCAAACTGGAACTCACGCACGGCCGCGCCGGAAATCGTGTTGCCCGCACGGGCCAGCCCGATCCGGGCCGAGGTCCGCGCCCGCAGGCTCTGCCATGAGACGGGAGGATCATCAGTCATCGCAAGGTATCATTCTGGCAAGGATATCGGGGGAATTGACGCGCATCCGCCCCCGGGCATCGATCAGGTCATGGGCGGCCAGCCATGTTTCGAATTCGGGCGCCGCCCGCACGCCGAACAGCGAACGCAGGGTCTGGATGTCATGATAGGACAGGCTCTGGTAATTCAGCATGATGTCATCACTGCCGGGCACGGCAATCAGGAAATTGATGCCTGCGGTGCACAGCAGCATCATCAGGCTGTCCATGTCATCCTGGTCGGCCTCGGCATGATTGGTGTAACAGACATCACACCCCATCGGCAGGCCCATCAGCTTGCCACAGAAATGGTCTTCCAGTCCCGCGCGGATGATCTGCTTGCCATCATACAGGTATTCCGGGCCGATAAAGCCGACCACCGTATTGACCAGCAGCGGCGAGAACGCCCGCGCCACGGCATAGGCCCGCACCTCCGCCGTCTGCTGGTCCATGCCATGATGGGCATTGGCCGACAGGGCCGACCCCTGCCCCGTTTCAAAATACATGGTGTTGGTACCAACCGTGCCCCGCCCCAGTGACTGGCTGGCCATATGGGCTTCGGACAGGACCGACAGAGAAATGCCAAAGCCCGCATTCGCCTCCTGCGTGCCGGATATGGACTGGAACACCAGATCCACCGGGGCGTTACGTTCCATAAGCTGGAGTGTATTGGTCACATGCGTCAGCAGGCAGGTCTGCATGGGAATGTCGTACTGCACCCGCACCCCTTCCAGCATATGCAGGATGTCACGGGCATTGGCCATGTTGTCCGATGCCGGGTTGATGCCCACCACGGCATCCCCCACCCCCAGCAGCAGCCCGTCCAGCATGGATGCGGCAATGCCCGGCAGGCTGTCCACCGGGTGATTGGGCTGCAGGCGCGACCCCATGCGCCCCGGCAGCCCCTGCGTATTGCGAAAGGCCGTGCGGACCGTGATCTTGCGCGCGACACTGACCAGGTCCTGATTGCGCATGAGCTTGCTGACCGCGGCCACCATTTCCGGCGTCAGGCCCGGCGCGAGGGCCGCAAGCGTTGCCCCGTCGGTTTCATGATGGAGCAGCCAGTCGCGCAGGTCGCCCACCGTCATATGGGCAACAGGCGCAAAGGCCGTGGTATCGTGACTGTCAATAATCAGCCGTGTGACTTCATCCGTCTCGTACGGGACCGGGACTTCATCAAGGAAGGTCCTGAGCGGAATGTTCGCCAGTGCCTCACGCGCGCCGATCCGTTGCAGGGGATCAGGGGCGGCAACCCCGGCCAGTTCATCACCGGTGCGATAGGGCGAGGCATAGGCAAGCACCTGTTTCAGGGAGGAAAAGCGGAATTTCTCTCCCCCCAGAAAAGCATGATATGACACAGTACAACAGCCTTCCCGATGGGAGGTAATTTATCGATGTCTGAATTATAAGCTTTTGTTTTCAAATATCTTGACCGACAGGCACAAAGACTTGACCTGCCTCCGCACGGCACATGTCAGATGTTCCCGCCTGACTGGCGTGATGCACGGTACAGGCGGGGGGACACCCCGGTCCATTTACGGAAGGCCCGGCTGAAGGCGCTGATTTCCGAATATCCCAGCAGCAATGCAATCTCGCCTATCGGCATCATGGGGCGGGCAAGATATTCACGCGCCAGTTCCTGCCGGGTCCGTTCCACCAGCACCGAGAACGTGATGCCCATGCCATCCAGACGGCGCTGTAGGGTCCAGCGCGGTATGCGCAACGTTTCCGCCACCTGTGACAGCGCGGGCACGCCCTGCCCCATCGAATACCGGATTTCGGTACGGATGCGCGACAGCAGCGGGTCGGTCGCCGGTTCCACCGGCCGGGCCGTGACCGCGGGCGACAGCGCCGTCAGGCTGCACCGCAGCACGTCAAGCAGCCGGACATTGCCCTGCGGCATGCCACATTCCGTTCCCGCCCTGTCAAATACAACGGCGTTGACATCCATGCCAAAATGCACCGGCGCGCCAAACGCACTGTCATATTCGGCCGGGGTGGCAATGCGGCGGTGTTCAAGCCATATGGCCCGTGGCGCCCAGCTTTCCCCCAGGACATGACGGAAGATGTTGCAGAACATGCCCATGGTCAGTTCCGCATCCTGCTCACGCCCTATGATGCCGCCGGTCAGGATACGGTATTCCAGCCGCGCGCAGCCATCGTCCTGATAGACAAGGCGGGTCATGGTGCCGCTCTGGTGATACGGGAACAGTTCCGCCACATTTTCTATGGCGCTGCCCAGCGTGGGCGAGGCCATGGCAATGAAACCGATCAGCCCCAGCATGTCCGGGGTGAAATGCCGCCCGTAGGACAGGCCCACCCCCGCATATCCGCTCTGGCGGGTGGTCTCCTCAAACAGCAGGCAGTATCCGGCAAGGTCTAGCAGCGCCGTCTGGGGCAGGCCCTGGTCAAGCCGCAGCCCGGCGGACAGGGCCACGCGATCGGGGTCGCATCCCTGCTCACGGATGAACTGGTACACGCCCGTGGCGGCGGCGGCGAGCACATGGGGTGGCCTGATCGTGCTGTCTGATGGGCCGGGTATATCGCCAGGCAGCATCGTCCCTGTCCTACATCTTGAAGCGACCGCCAATTTTCATGCTTTGACGGACCAGAACAAGCCTTAACGTCATGATGCCAAAACTATGTAGTCTTCTGTCAAGCCCTTAATACCCGCGCCCGTTACGCTGGCGGGACATTCCTGCCCCTGATGCCCCGCCCGCGCGGGAAGATGAGGAGAACAAGGCCCATGCCCCGTTTCATCCGTCCAGGCCGGCGTCATTTCCTGCGGATGTCGGCCGCGACCGCCATGGCGGGGGCACTGCCCGAAAACGTGCGGCGTGCCCTGGCCGTGCCACCGGACCGACGGGGCGGCGGGATAGGGGATATTGAACATGTCATTATCCTGATGCAGGAAAACCGTGCCTTTGATCATTATTTCGGCTGCCTGAAGGGCGTGCGCGGCTATTCCGATCCCCAGCCCGAATTCCTGCCCGATGGCCGCTCCCCCCTGTTCCAGCGCGACCGCAAGGGGCGGACGGTGCTGCCGTTCCGCTTCAATACCGCCACCACCAGCGCCGGATGCCTGCCCAGCCTTGACCATAGCTGGAAGGGATCTCAGGCATTATGGAACAGCTGGGATGCATGGATTGATGCCAAGACACCCATGACCATGGGGTATTTCGACCGTCAGGACATTCCCTATTATTATGCGCTGGCCGATGCCTTCACCATCTGTGACAACTATCATGCCTCCATTTTCGGGCCGACAAACCCCAACCGCCTGTTCCTGTTCACGGGCACGAGTGGCCTTGCCTGCGGGCGCGATGGTGTGCAGGTCGTAACCAATGTCGATGATGGCAATGGCTCGGCCGACATGGCGCTGGACCGCAGGGATTTCAGGGCATTTGACTGGAAAACCTATGGCGACCGGCTGCTGGAACACGGCGTAAGCTGGAAGATCTATCAGGAATACGACAACTTTACCGATAATCCCCTCGCCTCCTTCGCGCAGTTCCGCAACCTGTCCCCCCATTCGGCCCGCTACCGCGCGGCCCGCGCGATCGTGCCGGGTTCCGATGCCGGCAATGCCCATGCATCGCAGGGGCAGTTTCTGGTCGCGGCGCTGGAGCATGACATCAAACATCGCACCCTGCCGCAGGTGTCATGGATCGTACCGCCCCAGCATCTGAGTGAACACCCCGATGCGCCGCCGGGATATGGCGAATACCTGATCTCCCGCCTGATGGATGTCCTCTCCCGGCATCCCGATGTCTGGTCCAGAACCGTTTTCATTCTCAACTATGATGAAAATGACGGTTTTTTCGATCACGTCCCCGCCCCCGTACCAGCACTGGACGCAGCACAGGGTGGCGGCAACGTAGCCGTTACCGGCGAGGTCTATCAGGGTGAGCCGGTCGGCCTGGGTCCCCGCGTGCCGATGATCGTGATCTCGCCATGGACAAAGGGGGGATGGGTCAATTCGCAGATGTTCGACCATACCTCGGTCATCCGTTTCCTGGAACAGCGTTTCGGGGTCATGGAACCCAACATCACCCCATGGCGGCGCAGTGTGTGTGGCGACCTGACCTCGCTTTTCGATTTCGCGGCCACGGACCGGCAATGGCAGGCGGACCTGCCCGATACCACGCCTTATCCGGCGCAGACGGATGCAGGCTGTCACCTTGTCCCCCCGCAGGTGCCACGCCAGCAGGCCTTACCCATACAGGAAAGCGGCCAGCGCCCCGCCCGCCCCCTGCCCTACCGTCATACCGCGCAGCTACGTGACCAGGGCGGCGTGCCGACCCTTGTGCTGGACAATCCGGGCAATGTCGGGGTGGTATTCCGCCTGTATGGGCTGGATATCCGGGGGCCACGGCACTTTACCGTGGACCGGCGCAGCATGCTGCATTTCCCGCTTCCCCCGGGCGGCGCCACCCGTACCCTGCGCCTTCATGGTCCCAATGGCTTTGTCCGGGTATGGACCATACCACGCGGCACCCTCGCGCTGGAGGTAACGGAATCCTACGATACCGGCACCCTGCGCCTGGCGCTACGCAACCGGCACAGGACGCGGTTGCGTGTCGGAATGGACATGATGGGATATGCCGGATACGCGCCGGTGCGCCTGGACCTGCCCCCGCTGGGCGGCATGACCCATGAGTGGAACCTCGCCCCGTCGGATCACTGGTATGACCTGTGCCTGACATGCGGCACCCACCCGCATCCTGCCATCAGGCTGGCCGGTCATCTGGAAACGGGACGGCCCAGCCGCAGCGATCCGCGTCTGGGCGGCATCCCGCCCTCACACATGTCGAAGGGGCATGAAGCGTGACGAAATCCTTTACCCGTCGCCAGTTCGCCGCCCTGGCGGGACTGTCATCCATGGCCGTTCCCCAATGGGCAGATAAGGCGCGTGCGGCAGGCAGCGCGGCACCCGTATCGCTGCTGCCCCCGCTGAAATGGGCCACTACGACACGAAACGCGGTCGAAGCCGTGATCCGCGCCCATGGCCGGACCGGGCCCGACAGGGCGGTCAGGCCCTATGCCGTGTTTGACTGGGACAATACCTGTATTTTTGGCGATTGCGCCGAAACGCTGCTCCGTTTCATGATTGACAACCTGTGCTTCATGGTCACGCCAGCGCAGTTTGCCACTTTCCTGCGGCGCGGTCTGGGGCATGGCCTGCTTGCCGCGACATGCCGCACCATTACGGGCCAGCAGGTGGACCGTCACGCACTTATGGCAGACCTGACGGGCGATTACACCACGCTGGTCCGGGCCTATGGGCTTCAGCCCCTGCGGGATGGCGGCTTCATGGCACGTACGGCCACTGACCCTGTCCTGTCGTGTTTCCGGGCCAAGCTGTATTTTGCCTATGATGCCATGATGGCGAGTGCCGGCGTGGGGCATGCCTATCGCTGGATCATATGGATGCTGAACGGCCATACACCCGACAGCCTGCGCAGGCTTGTCCAGGCTTCCAACGCCTGGCATCTGGGACAGGCCATCACATCGGTTACATGGCAGACCCCGCCACAACGGCCGGGGCGGGCGGGCTGCATCAACCATACTTTCATGCAATGCCTGCGCCTGACGCCCGAGATCGCAACGCTGCATGCCTGCCTGCGCGCGCAGGGCATTGATGTCTATGTCTGTTCGGCTTCCTTTGTGGATATCGTGCGTGTTTTTGCAACCGACCCCCAATATGGCTACGGCCTGCCAGCGGAAAATGTTCTGGGTGTGCGCATGCGCCCTGACAATGATGCACCCTATCCCGGTGCGCAGGATGTACCCCACTGGCCACTGACCTACCGGCAGGGAAAGGTGACAGCCATCCGTCAGGCACTGGCGGGGCGGAAGGGGTACGGTCCCCTCATGGTCTTTGGCGATAGCGACGGGGATGTGGAGATGCTGCACGATTTTGCCGATACGGCGCTGGCCGTCATCATCAACCGCTGCCTGCCCGGCCCGATCGGCGCGCTGTCCCGCCGCGCGGTGCACGAACAGGCAGGGCCGGTCCCCCGGTTCGTACTACAGGGACGCAATGAAAACACCGGCGAATGGTACCCCGATTCCGCCACCATCCGTTACGGCAGTACCACGCCCCGCCTGCTGGCCTGACCGCAACAGGCGCATGCCGGTCCATAAATCATAAAGGCAGAACCTGTTTCAGGAAGATGAAAGAAACGCCGCCCTTCCAAGAAAGGCGGCACCCAGAAATATTTTATTTATCAATACTCAAGTAGATGAATGGCACCCTGTTGTCCAGCCATCCCCAGGCCGGGAACGGATCAGCCCGCAAGGCACCGCCATAACGGCCCGGTTCCGCCATTCCAGAGGTGGGAAGGCACTACGCAATGGCGTGCCTTCCTCCATTTTCTAGAATTCGATGGCAACCGATCCGAAATACTGCCGTGGCGCGCCAATAAGGAAGGACTGGTCATCACCACTCATCGGGTTGCCGTTTTCACCCATGGTGGAGATATACTGCGTATTGGTCAGGTTATACACGTTGAAGCTGAGCGTCAGGTGCTTGAGATACCGGTAGCGGTCACTCCTGCGCGCCAGATCAGAGAAGTTGTAACGTGCGCCCAGCGACGTGACCCAGTACCCCGGCACATGGGTATCACCAATATAGCTGAAGTTACGCTCACCGATATACTGCGTATCGATATGGGCACTCGCGCCATGCCAGGAATAGGTCAGGCTGGCCTTGTACATGAAGCGGGGATAATTGACGATCTGCTGCCCCTGCGTGCCGTAGCGCACGCCGCCGGATGTCACATCCTGATCATAGGTTGCATGGTTCCAGCTAATGGAATTGAAAATGGACAGCCCCTTGACCGGCATGATGGTCACACCGGCATCAACACCATTCATCGTAACACCGCCAACGTTCATGACGGCGGAATACGGGTTGGTGATGGGCCCGCTTGTCACCTGCTGCAGCCGGTTGTGGAAATTGGTATGGTAGGCATACAGCGATGCCATGAGCATCCTGGCCATGTATCGGTAACCGACAGCA
This sequence comes from Komagataeibacter rhaeticus, assembly GCF_003207855.1. Lineage (GTDB taxonomy): Bacteria > Pseudomonadota > Alphaproteobacteria > Acetobacterales > Acetobacteraceae > Komagataeibacter > Komagataeibacter rhaeticus. Next base: position 415,945 of record NZ_NKTZ01000002.1, read on the forward strand.
TAGTTCCAGTTGGTTTCCGGCTTCAGCCCCCCCTGCGACTGCATGGAATCATAGGCGGACTGGGTCATGGCAAAGGGCGAGGCCCCCATCTTGTAACCTGCGATGGGATAGGATTTCACGTTCTCCGCCACATCAAAGAACAGTTCATGATGCTTCAGGAAATGCCAGTCCGCGCTGATATGCGGCAGGAATGCCTTGGCCGTGGTCACACTGCCACTGGCAATGGCATCGGTTCCGGTATAGGCGGAGAGATTGGCGGTTTCACGTCCATCAACCGTCTGAAGCAGTGACTTGAAACCGAAATGCACATTCAGGTTGGGCCGGACATGATAGGTGTCCTGCACAAAGGCCGTAAAGCTGTTTGAACTGAAGGTATCACCCCACAGATTGGCCATCGGGGATGGCAGCTTGCCCATGGAATTGATCGGTGAGCCTTCGCCCAGCACCGGCTCGTAATAGGCATTGCGCATTTCATCCACATGGTAATGTTCATACCATACGCCCGCGCTGATATCGTTATGCGCGATTTCGTAATGCAGGGCAGAGGTAAAGCCGCCACGCTGGGCATGGACATTGGTGATCTGGTCGAATATCGGCGAGCCATTGGGCATCAGCCCGCTGCTGTACCATGGATAGGGGCTGGCCCATGTGCCACGGCCGTACTGGCCCTGCGCATACAGAACGGTTTTCCAGTGCAGGCGATGCGTCAGCGCGAAATCAAGATTCAGGCCGCCCAGATAGTCGCGTTCAACCGTGCCGCCATCATAATAGGACGCATCATACGGGTCCGACATCTTGCTGTACCCCGCGGGCAGGGAGCCCCCTGGCAGCTTGTTCGCCGCCAGCGCGAGATGATAGGCATTGGCATAGGCATTGGGCGTGCCGATAAAATTGTCGATCCCCGCGCCACCATTATGCAGCATGTCAAACGACAGGTCCTGATACTGGTACTGGTCCAGATCGCCCCAGTCGAACAGTGCGGAAATCTGGCTTTCCTGACCAATCGGCTGTACCAGCTTGGCATTGACCTGCTGCATGAACTGGTTGCCACCACCTTTCCATTTCTCCGCGTTATTACGCATATAGGATACGAACATCCGGGTGCCGGTTTTGTTCATGTCGCCCGTGTCAAAGCGGAAGAAGCTGTGCATGGTGGAATTGGAACCGAATGTCTGGTTCACCTGCCCCCCCATCTTGTGCTTTGGATCGGCTGAGAAATATTCGATCGAACCGCCGAGATTGGAAGTGGAGGCAACGGATTCAGCGCCCGCACTCATAGAGACATCCATGTGGCCGATATTCTCGGATGCCAGCGCGTTCATGACATTCAGGCCGTTCAGGGCATGGTACTGCTGGTCCCCCAGCGGAATGCCATCAAGCGTGACCCCAACCTGATTGAGCAGGAAGCCATGCATGTAAAGCGACTGCGACCAGATATCCAGCCCCTGCCCATCTGCTGACTGGAACAGGATACCAGGCATTTTCCCCAACACTTTCAGTGCATTGGTTCCGGGCACTTCCTCCCTGATCATTTGGGAGGAAACCACTTCCTTGACGCCTACGGCACGCTGGCGGTGTCCGACAACACCCAGTGTTTCCGGTTTCAGCGCGGCCATTGCCCTGGAAGCGGATGATGTTGCAACACCATGCCGGCTGACAGAGGTGACTTTTCCATCGGGCTTCACCTTTGACGCAACCGTGGCGGAAAGCGCAACATTGGAACTGGAAACAAAAAGAACCGCGGCAAATGTTTTCAATAAAACATCGGTACGGTGTTTCATATCATTCTCCCTTGACCCTTAGCAGAAGCATGCAGCCAGAAACATCATTTTTTATTCGGAATTATTTTTTTAATTTAAAAAACAAGTATTTTCAGGACAGCCATAAAAAATGTCCGGATCAGGTCCATTAACGACCACGGCCACAATCATTGCACCGTAGCCAGAACAGATGATCCGGCTGCCTGTTCCACAGCCCGGTCTGGTCGTCTTTGCGTTCCATTTTCCCAATGTTTCCATCAATGTCATACAGAACAATTCTTCATCTTCATTACAGTATAATAACTTATATCCGGATCTGAATTGACCCCATGAAACATATTGTTGACATCTCTGCATGGGAAACAAATCATGAAACACAATGAATATTCGTGGAATAATCATTACATCAACCGATCTGTACATCATTGTGCACCCGTTTCCAGGTCAGGAAACGTAATTAGACCATGCAGCTGGCAGACTTCATCACTCAGCCACCAGAACCCTGCCGTCGCGGTTAAACATCCCCATCACAATACCCACGGTATTGCAGGGCGTATCCCGTCGGTCCGGCATATTGCGGCAACACAACCTGATCCCGGGCAGGAAGCATGCCGTCCCGCCGGGACGGAAGCCGTCAGGCGCGGCAACCCCGGTTCAGCAGATAGACCAGCAGTCCCGTTCCCATGAACAGGACATAGATGCCAAAAATCACCATGTGGCTGATCGCCATGCCGGCCAGCGCACAGAAGGCCGCGACAAAGGCAAATCCCGGCACGACAGGATAGCCTGGCACGGACCACGGCCGCACCCGATCCGGCTGGTTACGGCGCAGCCGGAAAAGGCTGGCCATGGCAAACAGGTACATGGTCAGGGCACCGAACACCGATATGGTCACGATCCCCGCGGTCAGCGGCTGCCCCCCGATCGTGACATACCGGTCACCATGAATGGCCAGCATTCCCACCACGCCACCCGCCAGGGTCGCGGCCCATGGCGTTCCGAACCGGGGGTGCAGCCGCCCGAGTACTGCCGGCAGGTAGCCTTCACGCGCCATGGCATAGATCTGGCGCGAATATCCCATGATGATCCCGTGGAAAGACGCCACAAGACCGAACAGCCCAAGCCATACCAGCATATGCACATAACCGCTGCGGGGGCCGACAACGCTCAGCATGGCCTGTGGCAACGGATCATTCAGGTTGGCCAGGGCTTTCCAGTCCCCCACCCCTCCCGCCAGGATCATGATACCGAATGCAAGGACCATCAGGGTGATGATCCCTGCGATATAGGCCACGGGAATGGTCCGGTGGGGCGCACGCGCTTCCTCTGCCGTCATGGCCACCCCTTCAATCGCCAGGAAAAACCATATGGCGAAAGGAACGGCCGCCAGGATGCCACCCACCGCGTGCAGGCTGAACGTATCGGAGCCTGCCCAGCCATCATGGACAAAATTGGCCCATGAGAACCCGGGCAGCACCACGGCCATGAAAACCAGAAGTTCCACAATGGCCGCTATGGTAATGACCAGTTCAAATGTAGCGGCGATATTGACCCCGAATATATTGAGCGCCATGAAAACCACATAGGCCCCCGTCGCCGCCGCCGTGGCGCTGACGTCGGGGTACTGGACATGAAGATAGGCCCCGATTGCCAGCGCGATGGCGGGCGGCGCAAACACGAATTCCATAATCGAGGCAAACCCCGTCAGGAAAGCAGGTACCGGGCCGAAAGCCGCCAGTACATACGCAAAGGGACCACCCGCCCTGGGGATGGAGGTTGTCAGTTCGGTATAGGAAAAAATCAGCGCCGCATACATGAGCGCCACCATGAAGGTCGTAACAAGGAAGCCAAGCGTGCCTGCCGCGGCCCAGCCATAACTCCACCCGAAATACTCCCCCGAGATCACAAGCCCGACGGCGATACCCCAGAGGTGAAAAACACCGAACCGACGCTGGAGTTCCCGGGGCGGGTTATTGGCATTATGCAACGAATGGGCGGGAGACACGGAAGGCAGGGAGGGTCGGGTCATTGTCCACAACAGAAATTATGATGGCATATCAGGAAACACGTATGCAGGACGCCCTGATTAACATGAAGTACGGGTTGACTTCTATCGCTACGATAAACTGCTCTCTCAAAATTATTCTTGACCCTCTGAAACATTTTTTTGACCTGCAGGCCGTTTTGCCATCCCGCCCCCGGTCTTCTGGCAATGCGGCGCCACGCACTTGATTTTCCAGGAAAAGCGGCATTACCCGGAAAAGCAACAGGAAACGCCGCCTCTCCGAAAAAAGACGGCGCCCTGAACCCTCTGCTTTTCATCAGTATGTTTATATTGTTCGGTCCATAAAAATTCGTTTCAGTAACTGAAGTTTATAAAACCCCCGATCGTGCGCCGTGCATCAGGCGATGTGTAATGCAGGTAACCCGCAGTTCCATAAAGCTGATACCCGGTCGAGAAATACTGATTGAACATGTTCCGCACATACAACCCGACCTGAAGCCGCTTGTTCAGTGGCAGAAGGCTGACACGCAGGTTGACAAGACTGTAGGCCGGTACCCTGGAGTAGTCGGGTTGACCGGTTACTGTCCATACCGTGCCACGATAGGCGTAATCAAGATGGGCCTGCAGGCCAAGATGCGGCGTAAGATCACGGTGATAGTCAATAAACGCGTTGGCCGCCCATACTGGCGCATTGGTCAGGCGGGTGCCGGTATAGTCAACCGTCGGCTTGGGCCGGTAATCCGTAAAATGCGCATCTGTGAAAGAGACTGAACCGGACAGGGTCAGGTCCCGGATGGGCCTGAATGCCACGTTGCCCTCCACGCCCTGGCTTACCAGTCCGCCCGCATTGCCAATGGCACTGGTCAGGATGGTTGTGCCGTTACCCGCGGGCACGGGTGTCAGCACCGTGGCCTGGAAATCCGTAAAGTCTTCCCGGAAAACATCCATGTTGAAACGCAGCCTGTGATGCATCCACTCCGACTTCATGCCCACTTCGTAAGATTTGACGGTCTCCTTGCGATAGGGGTCATATACATTGCCCACAAAGGCAATACCGGCGGGCTTGTACCCGGTGGAAAAGGTAAAATATGCCATAACATTGGGGTTGAAATGGTATTCGGGGGAAATTCGACCGGAGAAATTCTGTCCGCTTACCTGCCCCCAGGGATAGACAGGCGCATCATGCGTTGGCGTCAGGGTGGGGCTGTAACCCGTAATGGCCTGCACGTCCGAATTGATGAAACTCAACCCCTGTGAGTTCCTGTCATGGGTATAACGACCACTGATCGCAATATCAAAGTGATGCGAAATATTGAACTTCAACTGTCCGAACGCGGCCAGGGATTCGTTACGTGACTGGAAAAGGGACGTATTGCCGCTCTGCCCGACCGCGCCTTCGTTGTTGTACAGGGTCTGCGCGGGCTGCCCGTTTACATAAAGCGGGGACCCCGCGGTGCCCCACTGATACTGGGTCTGGCGTGCGTCAAGCCGGTTGAAGAAACCACCGGCCAGCCATTCCATGAACTTCCCCCTGGGGGAAGAAAAACGGATTTCATCGCTGAATTTCTGGGTGCTCAACTGGCCATAATTATAGGGATAGTAGGCGTAGACATTTAGCGGCACCAGATCAACCGGCGTATTGTTGTCATAGGTTGAGCCGCGCCATGCGCTGATGAAGTTCAGGTCATTTTCACCCAGTTTGGCATGGATTTTCAGGGCCGCGCCATATTCCTGGGAAACAATATTTCCGTATATGGGGTCTGCGGTATCAGCATTCTTGGCATTTGGATAAATGCCCAATGAATTCAGTTCGGATGTAACGGCCGCAGTCTGGCCGCCCACAGGGGTACGGACGCTGCTATCCCAGTGATGGGCATAATCCCCCTGCAGGGTAATATCCAGATTGTCTGTCGGTTCAACGTAGAATTTGCCACGCACACCATATTCATTGGTGGAACCGACCAGCTTGTTCAGTATGACATTGCGGCCAAAACCGTCCTGTGCGTTGTCAAATCCTGAAATACGGAAGGCCGCCCTGTCCCCCAGCGGTATGTTGAGGGTGGTATTGAGAATGCGCTCGTTATGCTCACCATAACTGGCACTCACGCGCGTGGTCAGCCTGTTCAGCACAGGCTTTCCCGTTGTAACGGAAATCACGCCAGAGGTGGAGTTCATGCCGAACAAGGTGCCCTGCGGCCCCATCATGATATCAACGTTATTGATATCAACCATGCCGATCATGCCGTTGGCGCGCTGTGCGTCCATCACGACATCATCAACCACCACACTGACAGATTTTGCGTTCGAGAAGTCAAAGGACTCACTCCCTACGCCACGAATCTGGAATGCGGCACCCTGTGTCGGATCATACTGCACGCCCGGCGCAAGGTACTGCAGGTCGGTCAGGGCCGTATAACCCGCATTGGCCAGGGTCTTGCCGTCGATATGCTGGATGGAGATGGGCACGCTCTGGCTGTTTTCCGTACGGCGCTGCGCCGTTACGACAACGGATTCAAGCCCGGAATGCTCCGTATTCCTGTTTTCAACTGCGGTTGCATCTGCCTTGCCGGTACGGAGCACCCTGGATTTTTTACTGTATTTTTTACTTTGCTGCGGCTGATCTGCTGACATTGCACCATCCGCCTGCGCCCATGCTCCGTAAGGCAGGGCAATACCACAGCATAAAAAAAGCTTAAAAAACGTATTTTTCATTAACTTAATTTTCCAACCCATGTGTGGCGCAACCCGTGTTTGACCGCGGCATTACCTGCGCAGCAGACACGCCTTCAGTCACAGGCACTGCAAGATGGCCAGGAGACTATGAAAAAACTTTATAAATAAAAAGTCGATTCATGATGTGTAATATAAGTTTAATATGAATGTGTTTATTTTATTTGTATTGTTATATTGATTGCATGACCATAAAATTAAAATGGTATTTTTGAAAAATAATATTGTAAAGAATCAATATATGAAATTTTTATGTATAGACAGTATTCCAGATACCGCTCCATCCGGATTCAGGTCACTGGAATTCGTTTCCGTGAAAGAAATATGAAAATCCCGTTCCTTTATTCTATTCCATTTTGGGATTTGCTATGTTCCCTGAATTGCACTTTCGGGTTCCTTTTCCACCGCCTGACCGGACAGATTCATGAAAACAGTTTCCTGTATCATGCCAGCCATAGCCTTACTGCTTGCATTATCCGCGCCACATGCGGGCCTTGCGTCTGATGAAGCGGTAAAAATGAACCAGATCCAGATTATTGGAACGCATAACAGTTACCGCCGCAGCATTGCCCCCAGTACACTTGCCTGGCTCAAAGGCCAGTCCCCACAGATGGCCGAGGCACTGGATTATAAACACGGTACCATTCCGGCCCAGCTGGATGGTGGCGTGCGTCAGCTTGAAATTGATATCTATGCGGATCGCACCGGCAGGCGTTATGCAAGTCCCCGTGGCGCGGAATGGCAGAAAAAAGCAGGGCTGACGCCCGATAAGGACCAGAGCGACGTGACGGACGCGCAGGGTACGGACTTCAAGGTCATGCATATTGTTGACATTGACCAGCGCTCGAACTGTGAACCGCTTCGTAACTGCCTGATGGTCATAAAGGCGTGGTCGGATGCCCATCCCAACCACCTGCCACTTTATATAGATATTGAAACCAAGCAGGACGTTCCTTTTGAAAATGGTGCATTCACCAGACCGGAACAGTTCACTCCCGCCACCTATGACAGGCTGGATGCCGAGCTGCTATCCGTGTTCGGGCGTGAGCGTATTGTCACCCCGGATGACGTGCGTGGCTCCTGCGCAACCCTGAACGAAGCCATCCGTACACGCGGATGGCCCACACTGGCCTATGGCCGTGGCAAGGTGGTGTTCACCTTTGACCGCCCGCATGACACGGCGCGCTATCTGCTCGGCCACCCTGCCCTGCGCGGGCGCGTTGTATTTACAAATGGCCAGCCCGGCGCCCCCGATGCCGCCTATACGGAAGCCAATGAAGGCTTTGTGGGGCATGCGGGCAATGGCAGCACCGAAGTCAACAATACAACAGCCCTGCGCCAGATTCAGGATCTGGTGAAAGAAGGCTATCTGGTCAGGACCCGTTCCGACGCCAATACGGTTGAAGCCAGACAGAACGACACCACCCGCCGGGACGTAGCATTCCAGTCCGGCGCACAGATCATCAGCACGGACTACCCGTCTTTTGAACCGGCACCGTGGCATGATTTTACCGTGTCTTTCCCAGGTGGGGTTATTGCACGATGCAACCCCGTTACCGCGCCAGCCAGTTGTTCCGCTGCCGATGTTTCCGAATAGTACGTTGGTCCCTGAAAGCCTTGATGTCATATCAACAAGACTGCCAGGCGTTTTCATGTGAATCTTCTTTGAATAGCAGACTGATCGGCAGAAGCCTTGCATGACCGGCTTCCGTCAGGGCAGTCCGCATCATTGCAGACCGCATGAAACATGCGCATATTCGCCTGATCCCGCGCGGGGCAATCCCTTCCTACAGCGCAACACCGCCGTACGATAAGCAGGAAATACATGCCATTCCTGATGCATTCCGGAACATCCAACTGAGCCGCAAGGAGGCCAGGATATTCCCGGACAGGCCGTGCCGTCGCGGTCGATCCTGGCTACCTACCCGCATCATGCCGGGCCTGTTTCCACCCGCCATGCCCACTGCCTCCCGAACAGCCAAGGCAGCCTAGCCTGTCGCCATTCTCACGACGGGCAGCACAAATACGTAAGAAACTGTTTGAGAATAAATCATTGATAAAAAACAATAAAAGTTTTTGAGTATCGCCTTTTTTTAAAAGGCGGCGTTCTTTCGAAGCTTCTGCCATAAGCTTCACCAAAAACTTTCTTTAATTTTAAAGCGCTCTCATGAGCTGACTTATCAAACAGTCTCCAAGCAATCCGGCCGACGATCTTCCAGACAACGCACGACACGCTGACGTCATCCGGACGGAAAACACGCGACTGTCTTCCCGGCCTCAGGTTTCAAGCACCAGAGATCTTACTCCCTGCCCCCCTGCCGGGGCATCCACCCCGTGATGTGCTTCCATGAAGAATGGCCCTATGTAACGAATTCGTTATAATTCCGGTTCGGCGCATATGTCGTACTTCTAAAAGGGATCGGGGCGTTTGTGATCAAGACGGCGGGTACCCACTTACATAGACTGCAGGCAGGTCTTCCGGTCCCGTCAATCTGAAGATCTATTGACGCCCCCCTATCCAGTGACGACAGTCCGGAAGGTCACCGGGCTCCTTCCCCATCTCCGGCACACCATACAAGGCGCGGGTTCATGTTGGCACAGATACATAGTCGCTTTATCGTAACGACCACACTCAGCCTGCTGTATTTCCTGCTCATGGCCGGGACCTTCAACTCACTGGGCGCGGTGCTGCCCCTTATGGTCAAGGACCTGCACATGGACTGGGGAGAGGCTGGATTCGGCTTCTCCCTGCTGGGACTGGCCTGCGGGCTTGGCAGTCTTCTGCCCGCCGTGGTCATCCGTACCGTGGGCGTCAGTGCCACCATTGCCGCAGGGACACTCCTGCTTGCAGGGGGCTTCGCGTGTCAGGCGATGACACAGGGGGTCCGGGCCTATCACATCGGAACGGTATTCATGGGGCTGGGCTTCTGTTTCGGAGGAACAGTGGCTGGGGTGCATGTCATTTCACGGCTGTACCAACGCCCCTCCACGCCAATCGGGATCTATTTCACCCTGGGCAGTCTGGGCTCCGTGTGTGGCCCCATGCTTTTTTTCCTGATCAACCAGAGCGGCAGCAGCTGGCGCGTGTTCTGGATGATCTGCTGCTGCGCGGCCCTGGTCATTGGCGGGGCCGCGGCATTTTCCACGCACGGCTACCACTTCAGGCAGGATGACGACACGGAAAACGCGGCAACATCGACAACGGGCGGATGGTCGACCCGCGCGGCCCTGGCCACGCCACAGTTCTGGATCATCATCGCCGCCTATACCACCTGCCTTCTGATCAATACGACAGTCCACACCTTTGCGGTACAGCACTTCCGTGAACAGGGACTGACACTGGGGCGTGCCGCAACCCTGATCAGCATGGGGGCACTGGTGGGCGCCGTGGCCTCCACCCTGGCCGGTCTATGCGGGGAAAAGGTGGATGCCCGCAAGTTGACCCTTCTTTCGCTTGGCAGCCTTGGCCTTGCCGCCACCTGCCTGCTTTTCCCCCCGACTGCACTGGCATTGTCCGGTTTTGTCATCTGCATGGGTCTTGGCATGGGGTCCAGTTATGTCAGCACGGCCATGCTGCTGCTTACCTATTTCGGACGCCGCGCCAATCTGGAGCTTTATTCGCTCATGTGCATGATTTCTACCCTGGCGGCCCTTGGCCCGGGCATCGGCGGCATGGTCCGGGACCGGACAGGTAATTTCACGCTGGTGTTCCTCTCTCTCGTAATAATCGGTACCGTCCTGTTCCTTACGGTCCTGCTCATGCGTCGCCCCATGCCCAGGAATACCGCCGATGCCGATATCTTCATGCCCGAGGCAGGCTAATTCCCACGTCATTCTCCACCATGGACACCAGGCTTGCCATGATCAATTTCGCCAATGCTTCCAAAGCGCCCTACCCGATCACACAGGCCGAGCGCGATGCCGTGGCCGCAGCCATTGACCCGGCCGAACTGCTGGATCTGGCACTGGCGCTGGGCAACATTCCCAGTCGTTCGCGTGAGGAACTTGCAGCCGCGACCTTTGTACATGACTGGATGCAGGCGGAAGGGTTCCGCCCCCATCTGTCGGGTGCCACACCCGAACGGCCCAATGTGATTGGCGAATACGGCGGACATGGCACAGGTGCCAACCTGCTGTTTACCGCCCATCTGGATACCGAAAGCCCAAGCGGCAACGCGACACAGGACCGGTTCCGCTACCATCCCGCAACGCTGGCGGAACCGGAATGGACACGATGCTGGCTGGAAGACGGGCACCTGCATGGCTATCCGATATCCAATGACCGGGGACCGATGAGTTGCATGCTGATTGCAGCCAAGGCCCTTAAACGCGCGGGGATCAACCTTGCGGGCAAGGTGTACCTGACCGCCTGCCCTGGAGAAATCGGCCCCGAACCCATTGAGGAGTTTGCCGGCATCGACTACATGGGCAAGGACATCGGTGCGCATTATCTTTTTCATCACGGTGGCGTCGCACCAGACTATGCCATTGCCGCGGAGGGAACGGATTTCGGCATGACATGGCAGGGGTGTGGCTACACTGTCATGCGCATTCGCATTCTGGGGCGCGGACTGTTCACCCCCATTCTGGATACCCCGGCACGAACCACCAGCCATCCCAATCCCATTTACCGCCTTGGCCCGGTCATTGATGCACTCCATGAGTGGAGCCGCGCTTACGAACACAACAATATCCATACCGGTCCCGGTGGCATTTCCCGCCCCAAGGCCCAGATCGCGTCCGTACGGGGGGGAAGTCCCACCGATTTTGGAGCCGGCACGGAAGTGTGTGCGCTGTATCTGGAAGTCATCATGACACCAGAGCAGAACGTGGCCGAGATATATCATCAGCTCAATGCCGTCCTGCGCACGCTGGATCTGGAAGGCTTTGAACTGGAACCGGTGGTCGTACGCCATGGTTTTGAAGCCGACAGTGCCCGTGTGGCGCCCCTGGCGGGTGCCGTCGACCTTGCAACGCAACTGGCGCGTCACCAGCCCGCCCCCATGGCGCATCCTGTCTATTCCAGCATGTGGCGGGACCATAATGTCTTCAACATGCAACGCATCCCCGCCCTGACAACAGGCATGCCACGCTGGCGTCCGACACCTGATGACCTGACTTCCAGTGCGTTGATATACGCCCTGACAATGCTTGCGGTATGCGGTCGCCATGAAAGCCGGCCGGCATGCGTGTCAGGGGATGGTGTTTATGATGACAGTCCCTTCCCATCCTGACCACACTCCGGGCACGGCAGGTTCCATTGCCGGGCAGGATAGTTGCCGGGTGTCGCCTTTTTGAAAAAGGCGCCATGCCCCGGAGCCGGGTTACGGTAAAACCATAAAAGAGGACTACCGGGCCACTACAAATCCATCGCCATTACAGATCCAGAACCAGACGCGCGGTCCGGGAGCCGGAGCAACAGACCATGATCGTCCTGCCTTCCGCCTTCTCGGCATCCGTCAGGATGGAATCGCGGGCGTCCGGCATGCCTTCGAGCACTGTGGTTTCGCACATGCCACACACCCCTTCGTGGCAGGAGGATGCAACGGCCACTCCTGCCGCCTTAAGCACATCCAGAATGGTCTTGCCCGCCGGTATTGCAAGGGTCCTGCGGCTTCTGGCCAGAACGACCGTAAAACCGCCCGTTACATCTGGTGCTGCAACGGGCGCAAAATGTTCACTATGCACCTGTGTCCGGGGAAGCGTGGCACAGGCGGTCTCAAACGCCGCGATCATGGATGCGGGCCCGCAACAGTAAAAATGCGCATCGGATGGGGCGGCATGGATAATACCGGCAATATCCATGCGCGCACCATCGACTTCCCGGCAATAGGTCTGGACCATTCCCCCCGCTGTCCGCGCGGCGGCTGCATGCGCCATATCAAGACAGACGGCCTGCGCACGGTGGCGCATGGCATAATGCAGGGTCCATGGACGCCCCTGGGCGGCAAGGTGCTGCACCATGCTGCATAACGGCGTAATGCCAATTCCACCCGCAATCAGCACGCTCTGCCCGGTACCGACCGCAAGAGGAAACAGGTTACGCGGCGCACCGATCTGCACGACATCCCCCTCACGCATTGAAGCATGAATGAAGGCGGAGCCACCCCGGCTGTTTTTTTCCCGCGCAACCGCAAGCAGGTAACGATGTGTCTCCTGTGGATCATTGGCCAGGGAATACTGCCTTACCAGCCCATTGGGCAGGTGCAGGTCAATATGGGCACCGGCACTGAACGACGGCAGACAGCCGTCATGCCGCGCCCGCAGGTCAAGCACCCGGATATCAGGAGAGAACGCATGGATCTGGTGTATCCGGACAGCGTGCAGCGGTTCTTCCATAATATCCCATCCTGCGGGGGGCCAGCACGGCACATGCCCTGATACAGGAACAGCCGTGGGAACAGTTGTCCCTCCCCCACAAAATACTGACAAGCGCCTGATTGCCGATAGGATGGGCTGAACAAGTATTGGTGCGGACCTGAACAACTTCCACGCCCGTGATACCATTATCATCCATGACGGCGCGTATACAGGCCGACACCTGAGCGCCCGTCCGCCTTTCGATAACGCATGACCCATTATCGGCAACCAGTAAGGACATTCATGACATTCATGTGCGAGGGGGAAACCCTACGTCCATCCGTTGTTCCCGGCGCGCTGCACCGGCTTGATGCCCTGCCCGAGACCATTCACTGGGGGTATTTTGATGCCGCCCGTGCCCCGTCTCTGATCATCAGTTCAGGGGACCTGATCCAGGCCGAGGCCGTAACCCACCATGCGGGAGATGATCCTCACCTGATGATGGACGACAAGCTGTGGCAAATCTGGAACAGAACACCTGAATCCGACCGGACGCCCGGCGTCCACATCATGACCGGCCCGATTTACATCCGCGACGCAAAGCCGGGCGACATGCTGGAAGTGCGCTATCTGTCCATGCAGCCGCGATTCAGGCATGGCTCAAACCTTGCGGCGCATTGGGGACAGCTCTATCAGGAATTCGATGAAACGGAACGCGTGACCATCTATCAGCTTGATGCTGACACCAACACGGCACAGGCTGCCTACGCCTATGATGTCGCGGATAAATACCTGACCCCGGGACGCATTACCTACTGCCCCGAATGTGACCGCCGCATGGCACTGCAGGGGGTACGTGTGCCGGTTCGCCCGCACCTGGGCACGGCGGGGGTTGCCCCTGACATCACCGGTCGCGTCAGTACCGTACCGCCGGGCCTGCATGGCGGCAACATCGATAACTGGCGTATCGGGGCCGGAGCCACCATGTATTACCGGGTGCAGGTGGAAGGAGGGCTGTTTTCCATCGGTGATCCCCATATCAGTCAGGGCGATGGCGAGATCAGCGGCACCGCCATCGAGGCTTCGCTGAATGTCCTGTTCCAGATCATATTGCGCAAGGACTTCTCCTTCCCGTCCCCATTACTTGAAACGCCGAAAAACTGGATCGTCCATGGATTTGGAGATACATTGAACGCAGCCATGAAGAATGCCTCGCTGGACATGCTGGATCTGCTGGGAGAAAAGGGGCTGTCGCGCAACGACGCCTATTCATTGATGAGTGTTGCGTCAGACTTCACGGTGACACAGGTCGTTGACGGCACGCAGGGCGTCCATGTCCGCATGCCACGCAATATCTTTCCCTCCGGCGCCCGGAAAACGGACTGAAATCTGTATCCATGCAGCCCTGCCCCCTGATCATGACCATACCGGGGGCCGGACCCTGCTGGACGTCCTGACCCCTGCGGTCAGGAACGGGCCAGGCATGCCGCTGCCCCCGATACACGCCATTGCATGAAAGACCACTGTTCCACCGGGCAGGCGCGAATGTGCTGCTTCATACAGCCATTCCTCTGACGCGGGCGCCGCATGGGCCAACGCGGCATCCCGGACTCATCTGCCGGGTTGGACAACCCCGGGCAGGATGACGTGACCATGGGGCCGATCGTGCCCCCATGGTCCAGACAGGCTTTACGGAGACTGTTGCGCACGCTGCCGCTGCCATTGAGCGCGATAACGGGGCACCAGCCAGCAGTTGAAGACCCGTTGCGCCCCTTCCTGCCAGGAATAGCGCCCGCGTGGCGCGAAGCGTGAGCGCAATCCTTCCTGCACCAGTTCATCAACATGCAGGTCCTGTGCGATGATATCCGAGGCAGCCTGCATGTTCATGGCCATTTTGTAGGAAAACGCCGGATCGGCCATTGCCCCGGGTGCCACGAGTACGCCCTGGTCCAGATAATGGCTTTCGGGTCCATCAGCCCGCAGGATCATGTAGATGACCATGTCACTGGTCAGGACAAGCGACAGGGTGGGCGGCAGATTGGCAAAAACCATCTGGCTGCGTCCCGCCATGTCCAGATCGGGAAACAGCGGCAGGACCGCCTTTTGCGTTGCATTAAAGCTTGCATCCGCATGCAGGGTACCATTGGTCCGGTAATAGCCGGCCGTATCTTCCGGCAGGGTCGGGAAGGCCGCCAGTTCACTGGGAACAAAATCATGCAGCACGCCATGATGCAGTTTATTGGCGTGGTAGCCATCATTATTGTTCTCGAACATGACCTTCCAGTTCCAGGGATAATGTAATGGCTCCCCGGGGCGTGGTCCTTCGGCCTCTGCCAGGCGGTAATTCCGCACCACTTCACTTACCGCGCCCAGGCGTGGAGCAAGCGGGGGGGCATCCGGGTCGAAATTGATGAAGATGAACCCTTCCCATACCTCGACCTGAAAAGCAGGGAGTGACGCGGATGCCTTGTCAAATCCGCAGGTTTTTTCCATTGCGGGTGCCGCGACAAGCTGCCCGTCCAGCCCATAGGTCCAGTGATGGTAAGGACAGACAAAGGAACGCTTCCTGCCATGCCCTTCCGCCACCAGCATGCCACGATGCTGGCAGACGCTGGACATGGCACGCAGCACGCCATCACGCCCGCGCGTCACCAGGATCGGTTCACCTACGATTGTGGTCGTAAAGTATTCACCGGCTTCATCAAGCCATGACTCCCGGCCGACACAAAGCCATTCATGATCAAAAATGGCCTTCTTCTCGAATTCGTAGAAACTTTTATCAACATAGCATAGGGGGGGTAGGCTCTCGGCCATTTCCGTTGGCAGTATGGAACTCTCGAGACTGTCCATAAAAGATTCGTTGCAGAACGAAGGTTTATTATCTTGATCCATGGCATGTCCCCTTGGGCCATTCAGTAATGGGGAGATTAAGGCACCCATCCCGCACCATCACATGTTCCGGCGCGGAACGCGCGCTGATCAGAACGGTCTGTCACCCGCAATCGTGACCCGGAAGCCTGAGCGGGTCTGGGGGAAGTAATCCCATACAGCCTGATGCTGCGTGCAGCGATTGTCCCAAAAGGCAACGGAACGTGGCTGCCAGCGAAACCGGACCTGGAAGTTCGGATTCATGCAGTGCACGTAAAGGAACTGCAGCAGGGCATCACTTTCCCCCTTGGGAAGCTGGTCGATGCGCGTGGTATAGGATGAATTGACATACAGGCACTTTTTTCCCGTAACCGGATGCGTGCGGATAACGGGATGGCTGTTGCACGGAAATCTCCTGGTAGGATCATTGACAATGGGCCGATAGACATGTTCCCCGTCATGGGTCGCGGTCAGCCCGGTCAGCAGATCCTTCATGCGCGGCGATAACGCTTCATAAGCGCTGTACATATTTGAAAACAGGGTATCCCCCCCGATTTCCGGCACGACAGGCAGATACAGGATGCTGCCCATGGGGGGGCATTCATTACAGCTCAGGTCGGAATGCCAGTTCTCACCCGCCACGAATTTTGACCTGCCATCGGCATGGATGGCCACGATTTCCGGATAATCAGGCAGGCCGGCCACGCCACTATGTATCGCAAGATCGCCAAACAGGCGCCCGAAGCGCAGGTGATCTTCATGCGTTATGTCCTGGTCCCGAAAGAAAATTACAAGATGCTCCATCAATGCATCATGCAGTATCCTGAACACATCGGCATCAATGGAACGGAACAGGTCCACCCCGCTGATCTCCGCACCGATCCTGCAGGTCAGGGGCCGTATCTGTATATCAGCAGCATTCATGGCTGACGTATCCTCCTGCAACCTTTTCTTCCATCATGGTCCACATCCTGCTCAGCCGGAAAAACGGGCGCGCAGGGCTGGCAGGACCGACTGCGACAGTTTGCGCAACCCGCTTTCATAATCCGGGAAAATCAGCATCAGACCATCAAGGTCGGCATTTTCGATCTTGGCGCTGATCTGTTCGCACACCGTTGCGGGACTGCCGGCCGTAAACGGCGCCATGAAGCCGGAACGCGCACGGCTTGTCATGGCATTTTCCTTGCCGATTTCCGCATCGATCATGCCGTAGGAACGCATCATGCCGTAGAAGGCCTGTTCATCAAACCCCTGCCGGATATGATCCACCAGCGCCTGCGCCTCCTCATCCGTTTCCTCGATGATCAGAATCTGCATGGCGTAGGTACGTAACCGCCGGCCGGCGGCTTTTGCCATGCTCTTGGCCTTCAGGCTGACCGCCCGCATCTCGGCATCATCCCGGCCACCGATGAAGATGGCATCCGTTTCCTCAACGCTGAACCGCATGCCCCGTTCGGACATTCCGGCGGCAACAATAAAGGGACGTGGCTTCTGTATCGGTTTCGGGTAGGATTCACAGTCATCAAGATGAAAATACTTTCCCTTCATGGTCACCGATGGTTCGCTCCACAATGCCTTTACCGCGCGCAGCCATTCGGTAGCCAGGTCGTACCGCTCATCATGACCCATGCCTTCGGGCCAGGCCCCCATCTGCTCGAATTCGCCCTTGTATGAACCGGGCACAACATTCAGGCCGGCACGGCCATGGCTGACCTGATCCAGAGTTGCAATCATCTTTGCCGCCACGGCCGGATTTTGCAGCATGGTATGGAAGGTGGTCCAGACCTTGACCCGGCTGGTCTGCGCCGCCAGCGCGGACATCAGCACCAGACTGTCCAGTGATGTGTTCCAGTGCTGGGTCACGCCCCCATACCCACGGAATTTTGCCATGGACATGATGAAGTCCAGCCCGATCTCTTCCGCCAGCAGGGCTGCCTTGCGGTTATATTCGTATGAGCCATCAATTTTGGGTGCGGTTTCGGACAGGATCCACCCGCCATTGGCAATCGGCATGAAAATACCGAAATCCTTCCCGCCCCGTTCGGATGGAAGGTCAAAAACAGGAGAAACAAAAGGGTTCATTATGGAAATCCTCGACTGCAACCGATTTCAGGGCGGAATAGAATGGTTTTTACAAAACCGGCACCCCGAATACATAGACAGATAAATAACCGTAATTCTTGTTTGTTAACGCCTGACCATTAGATCATTACTATGATTTTCACGCATTCACATCATGTGGGGGCGCCTTACCGGCAGCCATCCCCGGCCAGAAGGCAATGCTCGTCATGCTGAGTGAACCATGCTCGATATGATCAGGGCCAAATGTCACCTGATCATCAGGCTCACGCGTACCCAGCACGTAAAGAAGCGGCCAGAAATGGTCCGGGCTTGGCACCGACTGGCGCGCCGCCTCACCCAGTTCCATGAAGTTCACGACATCCCGCAGGCGGTCCGCCACGATCGCATCATGGATATAATCATTGAAACGTGCCGCCCATTCATAGGGCCGCACATGCTGGTTGTTCCAGTCCATGCGGGGCAGGTTATGGACAATGTTGCCCGTCCCGATAATGAGTACGCCCTCATCGCGCAGCTGACGCAGGCGTATACCCATCTCGTAATGCCACTGCGGTGGACGGGTGGCATCCATACCCAGCTGCACAACCGGTATGTCAGCCTGCGGATATGCCTTGACCAGTACGGACCATGTGCCATGGTCCAGTCCCCAATCGCCATGGTCCAGCATGACCGGTTCAGGGCTGAGCAACTGGCTGACCCTCTCGGCCAAAGCCGGGCTTCCAGGAGCCGGGTACTGGATATCGAACAATGCCTGCGGAAAGCGGCCAAAATCATGAATGGTCGGGGGCGTTTCCATTGCCGTCACCGCAGCGCCACGTGTCAGCCAATGCGCGGAAATGCACAGGATCGCGCGCGGACGCGCATATTTGGTATCGACTTCATGGGCAATTTCAGCCCAGCGCCGCGTCACATCATTGGTTTGCAGCGCAATCATCGGGCTACCATGGCCAAAAAATAGGACTGGCATACGCATCGTGCATATCCTTTCACCGGGTTTGAACGCCCCGTCGTTTCAATAACAAGCCAAATTCATGCTGCATGTTTTGTCCATACCCTTCATGCATTTGTTCCTGCTGGGTCTAATCGTCACGCATATTCAGACAAGTCTGCCCTGGTCGCCAGTCTGTAAGATAATTCGATTCCCGGCTGCGCGATAAGGCATGCCCCCTCTCCTGCCACCGGGAACATGGTGCAACGTAACAGGTCGTTGCAGGCAGTCATGACGAACCACTGAAGGAAATATCCGCGATGGCCTATCCCAATACCCTGATTTTTGTTGATCTTGCTGCCGATGATCCATCAGCCGCAGCCAAATTCTATGCTGAAGTATTCGGATGGGTAAACGATCCGCGGCCCGAAGGGGTCTATCACCGCATGATTCCCGGGGGCCAGTTCCGCAACAAGGATGGTACGGACAGCACCATTGGCAACCTGCATATCGGCATATACCGCGCGGCAAATGCACGCCCCTACCCGCTGCCGGAAGGGTCGGACCCACGCACACTGGCCGATACAGGACGCAAGGCACGGGTCTGGATTCTGATCAGCGACGACGATACACCCGAACGCATACTGGCAACAGCGAAAGAAAAGGGGGCCACAATACTGTGGCGCGATCATTACTGGAAGGAATTCAACGGATACAACCATGCCTTCCGCGATCCGTGGAATAACGAGATCGTACTGTGGGGGAAGGCTGGACCGGAACCGCGCATTCCGGACGGCTACACGCGCGAATAGAAGCCGGTTACACGGGAAAGCGCAGCACCCGGCCAGCCGGAATACTCATCTCGCAAGAGATACGGCTGCGGGCATGACAGGATGGGCGTTAAGCTTATCATCAACCGCCGCGTGATTGGCATTACGCCATTCACGCGGTGTCATGTCGTAACTCTGCCGGAATGTCCTGCTGAAATGTGCAGCGTCATTGAAGCCCCATCGGAAGCATATTTCGGAAATGGACAGATGTGTGTACAGCGGACTGGCAAGATCACCCCGGCACCGTTCCAGCCGACGCATGCGGATATACTGACTGAAACTGCGCCCGGCCATGGAGAACAGCTTTTGCAGCGTACGGCTGGAAATACCCTGCAGCTTGGCTATTTTCTGCACGTTCAGATCAGGATCCGCCAGTTCCGCTTCCACTGTCTGGCACAGACGGTGGAACAGCGCGATACGCCGGCTGGAAGCCGAAGACCCAAGGCTGGAGGCCTCATCACTCAGTACGCTGGAAATAAGGAGTTCAGACAGGACCAGTTCAACCGCCCGCAGCTGCGGCAGGGTCAGATGATCCAGCGCCCGCCCCAGGGAACACAGGGTATCACTGAAAACCTGCTGTATGCCCTGTGTATTTGTCAGCATGCCCACCCGCACGGGCATTGGACCAAGCAGGCGTGGATGCAGCACCAGACGCGGCAGGCGCACATACAGCAACGAAAATTCCACCGGCAGGGTCAGTACCGTATGGGTTGCAACCGGACCGAAGGCGACATCGCCTGTCCTGAGGGCAATGTCACCCATGCTTGTGGCAAGGGTACCATGCCCATCCAGAATCTGGGCCAGCCATATGCCATCCGACTGCCTGACGTAACGCCCCGCAATCTGCTGCGGGGCGGATGTCAGGCGCGTCAGTTCGATACCCAGGGGCGAGACAAGCCGGGTCGCACTGCCAAAAAAACCGGTCTGTGGCTCCAGAGGACGCGCGGCAGGAAGAAACAGCCGCGCCATGACTTCCTGCCACAAGGTGGCGGGGTCCTGATCCGGCTGCTGCGCCAGATTGAACTTCCATGCCTGCATCTGTCCCTCCATGATTGTCCCGGAACCGGAATTATGCGCTGGGCTACGCCACACCACCGCCCCACGACCCGAAACCGCCAGGATGGTGAATATGGAAAATGCTACAGCAAATCATAACGAAAAGGAAATAATAATGAGCACCGCCCCCCAACTGCCCCTGCCCGAAACCGGCAGCATGCTTGATACAGGCCGCACCGCATTACTGGTTATTGACGTGCAGAACGATTTCGCCGCCCCCGCTGGGGCCATCGGCCGCGCCGGGGTTGACATGTCAGCCATTGCCCCTGCCCTGGACAATATCCATGCCCTGATCGCCGCCGCCCGGTCGGCGGGAACACCAGTCATATTCGCACGCGTCATTACAACGCCGGAAACCGATACCAGGGCCCAGAAACTGCTTGCCCGGCGCACTGGCCAGGACCCGGATTCAATTGCCATCTGCCGTAAGGATACCTGGGGCGCCGCATATCATCAGGTCCAGCCCGAAAGGGGTGAGATTGAAATACAGAAACGGCTTTACTCATGCTTCTACGGAACGAACCTGGAAGACATATTAAAGGGCCGTGGTATCGATACACTGGTCCTGACGGGGTTTTCCACCAACTGCTGCGTTGAATCGACCGCCCGTGATGGCTTTCATCGGGATTTCAATATTTTTATCGTCAAGGATGCCTGCGCCGATTACGGGATGGCCGCGCATGAAGCATCCCTTGGCGCCCTGTCCGGCCAGTGTGCGCTGCCGATCAGCACACATGATGTCCTGCGGGCATGGACCTGATCAAAAAAAGGGAGGACCCGCCTCCCTTTTTATCTTTTCATCACGAAATCAGCCGTGGCACTGCGGCAACACGAATGTGGAAATGATTGTTATCCGTTTGCACTGATGGGTCCCTTGCAGCTGCACGGGGCTGCACGACGGCATTCTTGCCAAATCCCTCAACCACCGGCCGTTCTCCCTTGCGGCTGAGCCATAACCGCAGCAGGTGCCTCCGCCGCTGTGGTTCCGGATAATCGGTAAACCCCGTACGCGCATGCAGCGCCGCGTAATTGGACAGCCACTGGATATCACCGGGGCGGAAGTCCATTTCAATGGCCATGCCCGGTTCATATGTGATCGCATCGAACAGTTCGAGCACCTCCACCTGCCGGGGTGTCAGACGCGGAACTTCCGGGTAATCCTGGGCCGTGAAAATATACAGGGCACCAGCATACATGCTGAATACACCGTCGACGATGCTGACAATCGGCGAAGTGTAAGTATTGCCGGGTGCCTCATGATCCTGCCGTTTCCAGTCCCAGTAAAACGGTTCGAACAGCAGGGGCGCCAGATCGGGCCTGCGTCGCAGGATTTCGTTGTAAATCTCCGCTCCCGACACAAGGCAGGACGCACCGCCCGCCCGTGCGGGCCGCAGGCACATCAGGGATACGACATCCGAACTGTCCGAGTGATAGACCAGCTGATCGCGCACCTTTGAGGACAGTGCAGTCGGATCGTCCATCGTCTTGTCCGATGTGGCATAGACATGATCGACCAGATCACCATGTTCATTCTGCCGGATGGGTTCACCCATGTGCAGCCCGAGAATGTAATAGATCGCGGCGGACAGGGCATCGGAATAAAGATCGGTACGCAACCCGCGCACCAGCACGAAGCCCCGACCGCAGTCAACATCCCGCCTCCATGCCTGCACGGCATCGGCTGTAGCCACCAGGGGGTAATCCGTAGCCTGGACCGTGCGCAGGTCAGGATCGTCACGCATGAAGCGCTCACCCAGTGTTTCCAGTTCCGTCACCTGCCCGGGAGAAAGCTGGAACACCCATTCCTGCGACTGGCCCAGTCCATCACCCCGCCATGCGGCCGGGCCGGTTACAGGTTTGGGGACGGTCGATACACTCATGGTCTGTCCTCGTCATATATTGGCGGGCTCAGGTCCCGCGATGGCAATGCTCGGCACATGGCACCAGCCAGGACCGACAGCAGCGCAGCATAGGCTTTCTCATAAACCGGTTCTTGTCCATGCCGGCATATGGATTGACTGGATGTTCTCCACATCGCTTACGGCGCGGTTCCAGTACACAGGTCGTGATAGGCACGCCCGAACCAGACAAGTCCCCCACGCGCGTGATCCAGACGGACGGCTTCAACCCGGCACATCAGAATGTCATGTGTTCCCGCATCCAGAACCTGGCTGATGGAGGCATCAAAATTGACGACACACCCGTCCAGCACCGGCGCACCGGTTTTCAGGACCGACCAGGCCGCAGAACCAAAACGTTCATCACTGGATGCCTGGCTGCTGGAAAACAGCCGTGACAGCACCCGATGGCCGCCGGACAGCACATTGACACATAATACGCCATTCCGCACAAAAGCAGCATAAGAACGCACATTCCTGTTCATGCATACCAGAAGGGTGGGCGGTGTATCGCTTACACTGCATACAGCCGAAGCCGTAAAACCATGCCGCCCCGCTGCTCCATCGGTCGTAATGATGTTGACCGATGCCGCCAGCCACGCCATGCCTTCACGGAACTTAGCCTGATCCAACATGATCTTGTTCTCTCCAGCAAAGACCGTTCGAAACGGGCGCCTGCAGATATCCTGCGGGCCGCAAGGAAGTTTCTGGTTTTTATAACCTCTCCGGGAAGGGTAGCATCGGGCAATTTCCATGAATGCTTACCGGCGCGCTGTTTCCAGACGCGCGCTCAGAAATCGTAAGAGACCGTACCCATGATCTGACGCGGCGCGATATACTGGATGCTTGTCTGGTTCGTGCCATACGGGTCCGTATAGCGGGAGTTCACACCCGCCATGTTTGTCAGGTTACTGCAGGCAAGCGAGAAATCCATGGGAAGACGATTGGGTTTGTAATCCATGTAGAAATTGAAGAGGTTATACGAGGGAACATGATCATAGGCCGGGTTATTGAATATCCGTGCCTCATAGGGTCCACGATAGATATACTGTACTTTTGTCAGCAGTTTACCGTACGGTACGTTCCATAGATAAGATGCCGAAAGGGAACCCTGGACCGACACCAGTCCTGGTGGTTTGTTACCATGCAGGTTGGTCGCCGCCGCGGCAGCGGCTGACCAGCAGGCCGGATTATAGTAAGACCCGCCATAGCCACACGCCGGTGCGGTTGCATAGACCTGGGACAGGGCAGCCGCATCGATTGCAGAAGGATGGCCTACAATCTGACCATCCTCCAATGTCAGGTTACCCTCAAGGCGCAGACGGCCATGAAACATGAGATAGGCGGCTTCTCCCTCGATCCCGTACATATGCGCCTTGGGCAGGTTCGCGACCCCGTAGGCATATGGATACGGATCATTGGCGATATACTGCATGTTTTTATAATCGGAAAAGAATGCCGATGCATTGAACATGAATGTCCTGTTGAGAAACCAGTTCTTGGCCCCAATTTCGAAATTCATATTCTGTTCGGCTTGGAAATTATATTTTATGATTTTTGCGTTATCATTCCCGTTAACACCGCCCGGCTTGTATCCCGTTGCAATGCTGAAATACACCATCTTGTCCGGATCGACATCATAATCCAGTTCCGCCTTCCATGTGGGAATGGATGTGGAATAGGTATGATTGCTCTGGGACCCACCATATGCGGAAAAGTAAATGTTCGATGCATTGTATCGATCATAATTATAACGCACCCCACCATTTATATGGAGCTTTTTCGTAATGCGGTATCCAACCTGGAAATACGGCTGGATGGCAAAACGGTTTGCTGTTTCCTGATCGCCATACGCAAGATTGGACTGCGGGTTGGACACCACATTGGCCGGCACGGAAATAACGGGATCGATTGCCATCGTGCCTTCATATTCGGTCACAAGCTGATGCCCGCGCTGCCCCATGACATACAGGCCCACCGTCCAGTCCAGACGCCTGCCTGCCCTGGAACGCAGGGCAATCGTTTCAGAATAGTTGTTAAGGGAATTGTTGTTCTTGGCATCATAATCATATTTGCCCAGATCGGCAAAATTCAGGCGCCCGCTATCATACTGGTAAATACTGTTCACATGCTGTGTTGCCGTAACCGATGTCAGGGTTGCCCATGGCAGATCCCACTCCAGATTCAGATGATAGAACGATGTGTGAAGATTGTACTTGGTCGGATAATCCTGACTGACAATACGCGGATTGGAGATCGGGTCGTTTATGTTCTTCTGTTCCGGACCATTGGGATAGGCGCCATACCACTGGCCCGTCAGGGTTGCGCTAAAATTATCGATCGGCTGCCATTTGATGGCAAGCTTCCCGCTTATGTCGTGCTGGTCATCCAGCTGATAATGACCAATATAAGGGGAAGACGTATGTGCAAACCCATCGTGATCAAATTTCTGGAACGATCCACGAATGGCCAGGGTCCTGGTAATGGGCACATTCAGTTCGACCCGGCCGCGCGACAGATTGTAATTACCGCCCGTCGCTTCGACATGCCCGCTGATCCGGTCAAATTTGGGCTGGTTCGTATTCAGGATGATCGCACCACCGGGCGCACTCTGGCCATAGACCGTTCCCTGCGGCCCACGCAGGACATTCACGTTATCTACATCAAACAGGGTCTGGTCCAGTGAAATGGAATTGGCGATATAAACACCATCGACATAGAATGCCACGCCGGTAGACGTGTTAAGGGTATTTTCCGGCGTCTGCATGCCGACACCACGAATTGTAATATTGGTCTGGTAACCGGCCGTCTGGCTGACATTCAGTCCCGGAACTGACCCATTCAACCCTGAGAGAGATACAATATTTGATTGATCAAGGGTCTTTCCAGAAAGCAGGGTTACGGACGTAGGTGTCTTCTGTACCATACGCTCAACCCTGCTGGATGTTACCAGCAGCTGTTCCGCCTTCTGTTTCCCGACATTCTGATCCTGCGCGGCCCTGGATGCCAAATGTTTGCCATTCGGCTTTACTACAGGTGCGGCATGAGTGCCTTGCCCGTAAGCATCGTGCGCTACTGAATAACAAAATACCGACAAAACGGAAACACCCAGCAACAGGCGCTGAGAAGAACAAATCTTGATCATATTCGCCGTCCGCCCAAACATCATATGAAAAAATCAGATTTATTGTGCGTGATCGCATGGTGCGATCCCAGGAATTGAGATCCGCTCACTTGTCCATATATCCAGGCAAGGACGGCTTTACGGAACCATTGTTGTACGCATTCGTAACGAATATCTATGCACGGATGACCCAAAAAATTGTACGAAAAGACAGCCCTCCATCGCCAGCCCGACCGGTTATGAATGGGAATTGAACAGGTTGGACAATATTGTCCTGTTTCATGGAAAATGATGAGAAATGCAATGCAAGCAGATCATTTTTGCATGAATCTGGCATTCCATGCGCCCGGATTGTTGCTGGTTAAAAATCATTCGGGCAACGGCACGCGGCAGGACTGGCTGATCATGGCCTGTATCTCTCCTGTTCGTACAATTTTTTCAGTCAATCAAGGCAATTACTGATCGTAGTGATATTGTAATATCCTCTCTCCTGTCGCCCGGTATCCGGTCGGTATCGCATTGTGATCACGGATCAGGATTTTCCACCGTGCATCCCGGAGGAATCGTCACATGAGCACGCGTCTTTCCTGCGTATGCGTAATAGCCCTGACGGCCTGTTTCCAGAAGTCCATTCGGGAAGTCACGAAAGCCTGGTGGAAGAACGGCATAAACACTCTCACAAAGCATGTCCTGCCTGACAGAAGGCGCGACCGGGCAATCGCAGGCAGGAACAGGAAAATACCACAGATCACCATGGCAATGCTTCTGGGGACGGTTATCCTGTCTTCAGGTTATGGAAAAACGTTTTCTGGTCCACTTGTCCGGACTCAATCCGGCATCATCAAAGGCTCGCGCGATAAAGGGGTGGACAGTTTTCTGGGGGTGCCATTCGCGGCGCCCCATCCACACATAGGAGAGACGTGGTGACAAACTGGCTGATAACAGGCGCGGGGCGCGGGCTTGGCCGCGCCCTGGCTGCCGCGGCGCTGGCACGGGGTGATACCGTATGCGGAACGCTACGTGATGAAAGGGCATGCACCGCATTCGAAGCCCTGGCGCCCGGCCGGGCATTCGGGTTTCTGCTCGACCTGCGTGATCCGGCGGCGATCCATCGCGTTGTGAACGGGGCGGAAGTACAAACCGGTGGCATTGATCGCCTTGTCAACAATGCCGGTTATGGTCTGGTCGGTGCACTGGAAGAAACCAGTCTCGACTAGGCCCGGGCGCTTTTTGATGTCAACCTGTTCGGTGCAATCGCCATGATCCAGGCGGTGCTGCCCTTCATGCGCGCGCGGCGGGCAGGTTACATCATCAATATCACGTCTGTCAGCGGTCTCGCACCCTGGAGCGGCACTGCAATTTATGGGGCCAGCAAATATGCCCTGGAATGCATCGGCCAGACACTGGCGCAGGAAGTGACGCCACTGGGGATCAGGGTCATGAATGTGGCACCCGGCGGGATGCGGACCGATTTCGCCGGTCACTCCCTTGTTCTGGCAGAGGGTGATATTAAAGATTACGACGGCGGGGCACACGAGGCACGGCGCATCCTGACATCGGCACCAGGCCACGAAAAAGGGGACCCGGATCGCGCCGCGGCGGCAATCCTGCTGGCACTGGATACGCCAGACCCGCCACTGCATCTACTGCTTGGGGAAGATGCGCTGCATTATGCGGACATTGCACGGGAAGCACTCCAGACCGACATCGACGCCTGGCGTGAACTGTCCCTGACCACGACCGCAGATGGATAAAAAGACTTCCTCCCGCGCATATCTCATCCCGGATAGCCTGATATAATATCCAGACCGCGCGCGTGCCCGAAGATGTATCGGTTGTGGGTTTTGATGACACAGCGCCGGGCAGACCGGCGCGTCCCGTAACCGGCATGACGGATTTCAATAAACCCCATCATCCGGAAAACGGGCATCCGGATTGGCGGCCATTGCCCCCGTTATCCGTTTCCATCAAGAAATTCCCGCAGGGCCGGTCCGAAATTCTGGTTTTCATGACCCCGCCGCGTCAGCTTGACAAGGGCGAAACGCTGGAGTGAGGACAGATGCCGCCATTGCTCCGGTGTGGGGGGCCTCAGCCCGTCCGTTTCCGCTTTCAGCCTGATGGCATCGGGAACACCATCGGGCAGCTGCCATGCTTCAGCCCGGGCTGGTGGAAGGAATTCCGCCATGTCTCCCGCCCGTATCCGGATCAGGTGCAGAAGGAACGCGCGGTACGCCACCCGCTCCATCCGTGTATCGATGGAACGCGCCACCAGTGCATGCCTGTCTTCGCGCGTGAAACGGCTCCACTGACGCAGGCTGAGCTTTATGCCGCATATATCAAGCTTCATGCGCACGATCATGGGAACACAGCGCAACGATGTGGCAAAATCCATTTCAAAATTGAACAGCATGTTTCCGTCTCCCTGCCCCATGCCCTACAGCGGGCCCGCGCAGGCACGGGTCGGGTCGGCAGGTTCAGGACCGATCCAGCGCATCAGCAGCCGGTGTTCGGCATTGTCCAGCCAGCCCAGCGCCATCATGTCGCTTATGATCCAGTCCAGATCGGATGGCAGGAGACTGCCGCCGGTAAATGCAAGACATTCAGCCGCATCCCCGCCAGGCAGGATCGCACGCGTTGCCTTCATGGGTAACGTCAGGCCGCCATCCGCAACGGGAGCGGCCAGGACATGTGTGATTTCCTCCCGGTGTCCGGGCTGCTGGCAGAAGGCCAGCGCCTCGTGCATTGCGGCTGACAGGCACCGGGCCGTTGTTTCACACGACAGCAGCCGGCCCGATGCCACAAGAATCTTTTCGATATGGCCGGGCAGAACGGTGGCCGATCCGCCAACGCGGAATGCCAGTCCAAGCTGTTCCGCCTCGGTTCCCCATGGCGGCCCCACGCAGCCACCATCAATCGCATTTTCCGCAAGGGCCGTGATCATGTCCGTCGGCGGCATGACCGACAGGTCGATTTCGTTCTCCATGCTGACGTCAATCCGCTCCAGGAAACGCCTGAGAATGAGGAGATGGGTGGAATACATATGGACAACCGCTATCCGCGGCCTGCGGCCGATAGCCGTGCGCCAGCATTCAAAAGCCTGCCGCCCCCGCGACCCCGCCTTCCATACGCCCGCGACCGGATTGGTACCGCGCAGCATGATCGTGTTGCCGCCCCGGCTGATCCGGCCGAACGGACGCACCCCCGTATCGTGCCCGCGCCGCCCGAGTGCCGTCATCATGGCAAGGGGCGCGAAAATGACGGCGGCATCCAGGCGGTTCCACGCCAGCCCATCGGCTATGTTGGCCCAGGATGGAGAGACGACGACCCCGGTTTCCAAGCCGTGACGGGCAAAAATCCCTTTCTGCTGGCCCATGATGTGAGGTGGTCCCGTCCGTTCGGACAGTTTTGTGGGCTTGATAAGCTATACCCGGTTGTTGTTATGCCGCCCTTCTGACGGCGTTGCTGTTGGCCATCTGGTCCGGGGTTAACCCCGGACCAGATGGCGTCG
>NZ_NKTZ01000030.1 GCF_003207855.1 Komagataeibacter rhaeticus
GCGAACCATGTTCGGAAGAGCAGGCTTCGAACTCCTCAGGGCGCGTGTCCTTCAGCCCGCATAATCAAAAAACATCATCACGAAAAGTACGGAAGAACCCAAATCTCGATGAAAATTTCCGCCCTACCCGGGTCAGTTCTCAGTGAAAATCAACAGCCACCACAGCAACCGCACTTGCTGAGGCCCGAGAACAGGTAACGGGGGCGGCGTTTCTCGCGGAAGTGGTCGGGCGATGACGTGTCGCGTGTGTCCCGGCTGGCGCTGACGCTTGCCGGTGTCGGGATCCTTGATGAAGCGCTGGCGGTTCCACACCAGCCTGCCCACGTACATCTCGTTGTTGAGAATACCGGTGCCGCGTAGCCGGTTGCCGTTGATGGTCGAGAAGCCCCACGCACCACTGCCCGGTGCCGGGATACCTTCGTCATTGAGGCGGAAGGCGATCGCGCGTGGTCCCAGTCCGGCTGCGAAGTCGCGGAAGATGCGACGGACCACGTCGGCTTCCGCTGGATTGATGGTGCGGTCGCCCCGGATCGGCTCGCCGTTGGCGTCGAGCTTGCGCACCACGTCATAGCCGTAGGCATTGCCGCCGCCGGACTTGCCCTGTTCGACCCGGCCTCGCAGGCCGCGATGCGTCTTCTCGGCCAGGTCTTTCAGAAACAGGGCGTTCATCGTGCCCTTGAGGCCGACATGCAGATGCGACACCTCGCCCTCGGAGAGAGTGACGATCCGCACGCCAGCATAGTTCATGCGCTTGAAGACGCCGGCGATGTCCTCCTGGTCTCGGGACAAACGGTCCATCGCTTCGGCCAGCACGATCTGGAACCGTCCGCGCTGTGCATCCGCGATCAGCGCCTGGATGCCGGGCCGCATCAGGGAGGCACCCGAGATGGCGTGGTCGGTATACTCCTCGACGATGCTCCAGCCCTGCTTCTCCGCGTGGGTGCGGCAGACCCGAAGCTGGTCGGCGATCGAGGCGTCGCGCTGGTTGTCGGAGGAATAGCGGGCGTAGAGCGCGACCTTCATGACGGGGTATCCCTTACGGTCCGGAGCGGCGGCGCTGCTCCTGTTGCTGCGACCGGAACCAGTCCCGTGCCGCACGACGGGCCATGAGGCGGACCAGCGCCACAAGACGCGGGTCGGGGGCATTGGGGCGCAGGACGAGCCGCAACTCGGGCTCGGGCGGCCGATACGCCGTGGCAATGGACTGGCTGGGTCTGTCCGTCATCGTCGCTCTCTTCCGACCGTAAGGCAAGGAAAACAGACACACGATCCGGACAGATGACTGTTATTTCAATGGAAAACGGTAATACGAGAAGGCGTGCATGCGCGTGCTCCAGAGTGCGGAATCGTAGTTATGGGTAGTCCCGGATAGTGGCGCGTCGTACAAATACTGGCTTACGGCGGCATCACGGAAGGGGAGGGCGAGTCATGAACGATACGGGAGTGCCGTTCTTCCGGCAGGTCGGATGAGCGGGCGCGCCATCGACTCTTCGCCCACGGAAGCGCTGGCTGGCCTCGTGGAGCGGGTGACGTTCCACAACGCCGAGAACGGCTTCTGCGTCCTGCGG
The DNA here is from genome assembly GCF_003207855.1 of Komagataeibacter rhaeticus. Taxonomy (GTDB): domain Bacteria; phylum Pseudomonadota; class Alphaproteobacteria; order Acetobacterales; family Acetobacteraceae; genus Komagataeibacter; species Komagataeibacter rhaeticus. The sequence goes on from NZ_NKTZ01000030.1 coordinate 1,569, forward strand.
GTGAAGGTGCGGGGGCAGCGCGATCTGGTCACTGTTGTCGGCCATGCCGCCATGATCTCGGCAGGCGAGTTCGTGCAGATGTCGGGGCGCTGGTTCAATGATCACACCCACGGGTTGCAGTTCAAGGCGGAGTTTCTCAAAGCCAGTCCGCCGACCACGGTTGAGGGGATCGAGCGCTATCTTGGCTCCGGCATGATCCGGGGCATCGGTCCGGTCTACGCGAAGAAGCTGGTGAAAGCGTTCGGCGAGGCGGTGTTCGACCTGATCGAGCAGGAACCTGGACGTCTGCGGGAGGTGACGGGCATCGGCCCCAAGCGGGCCGAACGGATTGTCGGTGGCTGGGCGGACCAGAAGGTGATCCGCGAGATCATGCTGTTTCTGCACAGCAACGGCGTCGGCACCTCGCGGGCGGTAAGGATCTTCAAGACCTACGGGCAGGACGCGGTCCAACTGATCAGCGAGAACCCCTACCGGCTCGCGAAGGACATCCGGGGGATCGGCTTCAAGACCGCCGACCAGATTGCCCGGAAGATGGGGATTGCGGCCGACGCCATGATCCGGGTGCGGGCCGGGATCTCCTACGCGCTTGGCGAGGCCATGGATGAGGGGCATTGTGGCCTGCCGGTCCGGGAGTTGCTGACCAGCACCGCCGAACTGCTGGAGGTCGCGGCACCCCTGATCGAGACGGCTCTCACGTTGGAGCTGGAGGCGGGCGACGTTATTGCCGACAGCGTGGGCGAGACGGGATGCATCTTCCTGGCGGGTCTCTATCGCGCGGAGCAGAGCATCGCCGAGCGATTGCGTGCCTGTGTCGTCGGCCGTCCGCCCTGGCCCGAGATCGACGCTGGAAAGGCCATGACCTGGGTGGAACGGAAGACCGGGCTTGCGCTCGCGCCCAGCCAGCAGGAGGCGGTGCGCCTTGCCCTGAACAGCAAGGTGCTGGTGATCACGGGTGGTCCTGGCGTGGGCAAGACCACGCTGGTCAACGCCATCCTGAAGATCGTGACCGCCAAGGGCACGGACGTGCAGCTCTGCGCCCCGACCGGTCGGGCGGCGAAGCGCCTGTCGGAAAGCACCGGACTGGAAGGCAAGACCATCCATCGACTGCTGGAGACGGATCCGGCCAGTGGCACCTTCAAGCGGGATGATACCAACCCGCTGACCTGCGATCTGCTGGTCGTGGACGAGGCCAGCATGGTCGATGTGCTGCTGATGCGATCCCTGCTGCGCGCCTTGCCTGACAACGCCGCGTTGCTGATCGTCGGCGATGTGGACCAGTTGCCGTCGGTCGGGCCGGGGCAGGTGCTGGCCGACATCATCGGCTCCAACGCCGTGCCTGTGGTGCGGCTGACCGAGGTGTTCCGTCAGGCGGCACAGAGCCGGATCATCACCAATGCGCATCGGATCAACGAGAGCAGGATGCCCGAACTGAGCGCGGAAGAGGGATCGGATTTCTACTTCGTGGAGGCGGCCGAGCCCGAGGTCGGGCTGCGCAAGTTGCTGGCCGTGGTGAGGGATCGCATCCCGGCGCGGTTCGGGCTGGACCCTGTTCGCGACGTGCAGGTGCTTTGCCCGATGAACCGGGGTGGCCTTGGGGCGCGGTCGCTGAATATCGAATTGCAGCAGGCGCTGAACCCGCCGGACGAGGTGAAGGTCGAGCGGTTCGGCTGGACCTATGGTCCGGGCGACAAGGTGATGCAGATCGCCAACGATTATGACCGGGATGTCTTCAATGGAGACCTCGGCGTTATCGGCAGGATCGATGTGGAAGAGGGCGAACTGACGGTCTCATTCGATGGACGGGATGTCGTTTATGGCTTCGGCGAGTTGGACGAACTGGTGCTGGCCTACGCCACCACCATCCACAAGAGCCAGGGCTCGGAATACCCGGCGGTGGTGATTCCGCTGGTGACGCAGCATTACGCCATGCTGGCGCGGAACCTGCTCTACACCGGCGTCACACGGGGGCGGAAGCTCGTCGTGCTCGTGGGCCAGAAGAAGGCGCTTGCTATCGCCGTGCGCAATCAGGGTGGCAGGCGACGGTGGTCGAAGCTCAGGGAGTGGCTTGCGGGTAGTTTTGCATGACGGAGCGATGCCTCCATGTCGGCTTCCGCCTCATGTCGGACATAAAAGTGGGTTGGCTCGCCTTTCGCATAACGGACATAGTCCGCGCAGTCCCCCGCTATCACTTGGAGCCGAGAGTGGGGTGATCGTTATGGGAAATAACCAGCAAGAATACAGGCGCTTAGGTTGGCCGTAGCAAGACACGCCCGAAGCCACTGGGCAGGGAGTATAAATCATTTGGATCGGGCAACGATGCTTTCGGTTTTCGGCCTTGACACGATGATGTTCGGTGCGGGCGGCAATCCAGATTTTCTGGACAGCGTCAAGATTCATGAAGGCAATTCCGAACCCAACCAGAAGGTCGAGCCAGACCGAATGGTGGCCGAGCGTGATACGGAAGCAGTTTTCATTCTGGGTTCTATTGGCATATCGGACATAATCTTCAAGGAGTTCTGTGCAGCAGTGGCCCATACCTGTCACTTGAACAAGGTTTCCGGAACTCCCGTTTCGTTTTCAGAAAAACTACCAAATTTGACAGCAAGAATAGGCAAAACAAACAGGTTAAGTATCATTGATGTCATGAGCCCTCCAAGAATGACAGCTGCCATAGGTCCTTCGATTTCCCGCCCAGGCGCATTCATATCAACAGCCAGAGGCGCCAGTCCAAGCGCCGTAACGAGCGATGTCATGAGTACGGGGACGACGCGGTCTCTGGCCCCCCGGAGCGCTGTTGTTACTCCCCATGTGAGATGTTCCCGCTCGACCAAAGTCTCAAAATGCGAAATCATCATCACCGAATTCCGAAGCGTAATCCCGAATAGAGTAACGAAGCCGACTGTTGCCCCAAGAGTTAGCGTTGTGCCGGAAACAATGATTGCCAGAATGCCGCCGACAAATGCGAAGGGAAGATTGACGAGTATCAGAGCGAGATTGCGCCATCCTTGTGTGATTATTGAGAGCAGAATCATGACCGCTATGGCAGCGAGCCCGGAATTTATAAACAGTTCCTTGCGTGATTGTGATTCAGCTTCCGCTGCGGATGTAAACTGAACGTAGGTTCCAAGAGGCAGTTTGATATTTTTTGCTATAGCCGTGCGTGCGTCCTGAACGAAAGATTGAGCTGATCGTCCTGTAACATTTGCGGTGACAGTCTGTGTTCTCTGTGCTCCCAGATGTGACACCTGATAGCGACCGTTCGTCTCATATATGTCTGCGACAGCGCGGAGTGGTACGTAGTTTCCGTGAACAGTATGCAGTGGCAGGAAGCCGACAGACGCAACATCATTACGACTTGCGTCATCAAGACGAACCATAACATTAAAAGCCGCAGAACGCTCGTATATCTGCCCCACGGTTTCACCCTGCCAGGCTGTATGGATGGATCGGAGTACATCCGCCGACCGAAGCCCCCAGCGCTCCAGATCAGCAGGGCGTAGCCGAATAGCAAGTTCCGGAACACCAGGGGGTGCTTCTATCCGGACATCTGTTGCGCCATGTATCTGATGCAACATGCGGACAATATTATTTGCCTGGATATCCAATACATCCAGATCATCGCCAATAATATTGATTGCCACAGCCGAAGACGAACCAGAAAGGGTTTCGTTTACGCGCATCGTCAAAAAACTACTGACAGAAAAACTGGCCCCAACGAACCCGTCAAGCGCTTTGCGAACGCGGGCATCAATCTGTCGGGAAGCCTTCCCATCCACCTGATTCAAATCAACCTCAAACTCGCTGGTATGTGGTCCATACGTGTCCTCATCCAGCGAGGCGCGTCCGACTCTCTGAGCAACCGAACGGATTTCGGGAAGCTGACGAAGTTTTTCTGTAACCTGTCTACCTAATTTCAGAGACTGTTCCAGGGAAGTCCCCGGAGCAGCCGTCATATGAATGATAAGGTGACCTTCCTTGAAATCAGGAATGAAATCGCTTTCAAGGAATGGAAGGGCCGCAAACCCTATCAAGGTGGTCAGGATCATCCCGCCTATAACAAATCGGGGATGGCGCATTAATCTGGCCAGAAGACATTCATAAGCTCTGGCGGTCCATCCTGCCAGGGGGGGCTCTCTCCGGGTTTCTCCAGGCGTCGCCAAGAGCCATGCGCAGAGTGCAGGTACAACGGTTACAGCAGCGGCAAGAGAAGCCATGACCGCAAGAACATAAGCTGTTGCCAGTGGAGCAAACAGTCGTCCCGAAAGTCCGGGAAGGGCGATGACAGGCAAGAAAACGATAATGACAGCAAAGGTCGCGTAAACCACTGCACTGCGGACTTCAACGCATGCATCGAGTACGACGCGCGCTGTAGATGCGGGCTGGACCAGAAGCCGGTTTTCACGCAATCGGCGTGTAACATTTTCGACCCCGATCACGGCGTCATCCACGACCTCGCCGATGGCGATAGCAAGCCCCCCCAGGGTCATGGCATTCAAAGTAACCCCGAGTGTCTCCAGCAACGACAGGGCTATCAGAATAGCCAAAGGTATGGTGGCGCAACAGATTGCAGCGGTTCGCAGGTCAAAAAGGAAAAGAAAGATTACGGCAACCACTAGAAAACCGCCCAGAAGCAATGCTCGTGTGGCATTCCCCAATGCGGTCGTAATGAAATTGGCGGGTCGGAACAGGTCAGCATGCAATGTAATCCCCTGTCCCTGCAATTGCGGGCGGAAATCGGTAAGTGCCGCCTCGATTTCCCGGGTCACAGCCATCGTATTGGCACCGTACTGTTCCCATATATTAACCACAATGCCTGTCTTTCCCTCGATACTGGCCGCGCCGAAGGCGGGAATAGGGGCTTCAGTTACAGTGGCAATACTGCCCAGTGTGACAGCACCATTATCAGAGCGGACAATCACAGTGCGGGCCAGACTTTCTGGCGTCAGGGCCTGACCGTCAGACTGAAGAACGACTCTTTGGTTCGGGGTATCAATAAAGCCGGCCCCCTGTATGCCAGTTGCTTCCTGGGCAGCCGCAAGGACGTCATCAAGTCCGATATGATGCAAGATGAGTTGGTCTGGATGTACCTGTATCTGGAGTGACCGACGCTCCCCGCCAAACACACTGACTCCAGCCACACCAGGCAACGCCAGCAGACGCGGCCTTAATGACCAGTCAGTAAGCGTGCGCAACTGCATGAGGGACTGTTGTTCCGACGTCAGACCAATCACCAGTACCAGACCGGCGGATGAGGTCAGTGGCGTCATAGTCGGAGCATGAACACCGGCTGGCAATTGCTGTGCAACAACATTCATTTGTTCCCCGACCAGTTGCCGGGCGCGATAAATATCGGTCGATGTCGCAAACAGGACGTTGACGACTGACAGTCCCTGAATCGAAGTCGATTGCACGCGCTGAATACCCGGGAGGCCGGTCAGGGCAATTTCCATTGGGCGACTAACCAATGTTTCGACCTGTTCCGGCGTAAAACCAGCGGCTTCGGTCTGGATCGTGACCCGTGGCGGAATGAATTCCGGAAACACATCATAGCTGGCATGTCTCAAGCCATACAGGCCATAGAAGAACAACAGACATGCGGTTGCGATAACCACGCCCCGGAAGCGGATCGAAAACCCGATAATAGCTGCCTGAAGGCTGAAAGAACGTCCCGTCATCAGTCGTCATCGTCTCCTGATTCAAGCTGAGCTCGGAATTCTTCAGACAGAAGTAATTGCGTACCCTCTACGACGATTTGCGTTTCGTGTGTGATTTGTCCTGGAGTATCTTGGATCAGGTAGCCACCTTCTCGGTCCGGCACGTCGGTCGTAAGGGGTAGGCGTGTAAATTTTCCGTGTCCGTTATCACGGTATATCCACGACTTACCTTGCAGCCAGATAATAGCTGATGCAGGTATCCGGATACCGGGACGTTCCTCTTCGGTAGGCAGGAGAACGGAAACATTCATGCCCGCGACAAGCTGACTTTCAGCCGACGCAAAATAGAAAAAGCTACGCCCCTGAATAGCAGGATCGGTCATGGTTACAGGAGACAAATAGTGGAGCATTGTCCCGTGTCCACCCGTGTTTCCATAATCGGTCACATCCGCCTGACTTGGTGGGGTTGGTAGATCCGTATCTGGTGGAAGGGTCACCTTGACCAAGACCACTTGTTGTTGAAGTAACTGTGTAATGAAAATTGTATTTTTTTCGGTAGCGTCAGATATGACCGAACCAAATTGCTGTCTGATAATATTAAGTGCGTTATTCACCCGGACCTGTTCTGCTTTTACCATAGCTGAGTTGGACTGAAATCTGGCTGTTGTCTCCTGGAATTGTTCCTGAGAGATATTCTGCCGGTCGCGATACAGTCCTTTGTCACGATCGAGTTTCGCACGGGCAAGCGTCTGCTGTGCCTGCATGCTCTCCAGCCGCGCTTTCATGTCAGCATAATCACTAACAAGAGTGATAAGTTGTGTTGCGTTCAGAACGTAACCATAGGCGGGAACCAACTTTCTCCAAGGCACGATGCTGGGTCGTGCAGAAGCGATGCCACTCTTCGTAACTGCTTCCGGGGAGACCGTCACGGTCGCCTCTTCGCCAAGAACCGAAACTGGTGGATCATCATCATCTGCAATAGCAATGTCCGCCACGTTTAGAACTAGGAAGACAGAAAGACCTACAAGAGGCAGCCAGAAGGCCCTCGCTTTCATGGTGAGTTCCTTTGGTTATTTTCAAGCAGGCCGGAAACCTGCGCGGCACTGGTGTGATCAAAAATGGGCTGCTGCATGCCATCTTCGATCTGACCTATGGCTTGCCGTTGCTGAATTTCTGCTTCAAGAAGAGCGGTCTCTGCTTGAATCTGCTCTATATGAGTCATAACCATCGTTGGTCGGTCGATTGCGCCTGACTGAAGGCGGTGCTGCATCTGGTTCAGCCTTACCCGTACGGTTTTGGCAAGTTCATCCGCCTGTAGCAGAATTGATGTCGTGCCGCGGTAATTGGCCGTAGCCTGCGAGATGGACTTAAACACCGTGTTCTCTGCACGCCGGAGACGAGCCGCCGCCTCATGCTCCTGCCCAACAGCTTCAGCTATGGGGCCTTCGTTCTGATTGAAAATCGGAATTTGCAGAGAGGGATTTACCTCAAAGCGATTTGAAATATCCCAGTTATAGGCGGGACTGATGGTGACATCGGGATAGCGTCGGGAAACTTCGACCCGTAGAGCCTGTCGGGCGGCGTCATAAGACGCAAGAAGTTCCCGCAGATCCGCGCGTTGCATTACGGCTTGGTATCTCATGTCCTGTGAATCGCGGTATTCCATGAGGTCGGGACAGACATCAAATGCTTTTGTATCAAGAGCAATGGAATCAAGTGCTTCGGCAGGAACCCCGATTGCTCCTGCCAGAGCTGCCTTACGGACGGCATACTCGCGCCGCAGATCACTGACAGACAACTCGGCATGGATCATTTCCGTCCGTACCTGCGATATTTCGAGAGCGGATGCTCGCCCCTGATCAAAACGTGCCTGTTCCAGGGTAAAGAGTTCGCGTTTAGCTGCCGCAGTCTCTTCCACAAGCTTGAGGCGCCCGGATACAGCCCAGACGCCGAGAAGAGCAGACCGCGTGTCGCTGCGTAGTTTCCATGCAGTATTGATGACTTCCCATTGCGCGACGGCAGCCCGATATCTGGCTTCTTTGATACGGTGATAACGCCTGCCGAAAAATTCGATCAGTATTGACGCGCCGTAGCCGACGTAATGAGCCGATGGGCCACCCAGCACCGTGAAACTGGGATTGGGCAGTTGACCGGCTGTCTTGATTCCAGCGCGAGCCGTTTCCAGTTCAGCTTTAGCTACAAGGATATCGGGATGAAAATACAAGGTAGCAAGCGTCAGGCGAGTGATGCCCCATGCGTTTTCCTGACTCGATACGTTTGGTCCGAGAACTTTTGTAATGAATTCTTGCAATCCGGCATCCGTAAATTGACGGCTGGAAAATTTCTGGACATCTGATTCCGGCGAAATATTTGAGTGATCACTATTTGTACAGCCACAGAGCAGGGGAAAAATCAGGAGAATGAATGCCGCATTATAGCGTGTGCGTCTCCTTACCTGCTTAATATATTCTAGAGTATTATATGATTTATACATTGATATGTCGTGATATATCTGATTTGTTATCTGTTAGTTCTACTCTCGATTGTCGCATAATCTGCACACCTCCACTAATACCAAGCATCGCAAGGATGGCAGCTACCGCAATATCCGGCCACGCAGAACGAGTGCCAAACACGCCCAGAGCTGCCAGCACAACGGCAACATTTCCGATCGCATCATTACGAGAGCAGATCCATACAGAACGGCGGTTGGCATCACCTTTCCGGTGTGTCCATAATATGAGGGCACAGGCCAGATTGACCGCGAGGGCAAGCAGACCAATGCCGCCCATTGCGTCTGGGTGAGGCGGATGGTTGCTGTTCATTACTATCCACCCAGCATTGGCCATTACCCATAGCCCAGCCATGAACAGGGTCAGGCCTTTCAGAAAGGCCGCGCCAGCTCGCCATCGCAATGCCATTCCGGCAACACTGAGGCTTATTGCGTAGTTGGCGCTGTCGCCAAGGAAATCAATCGCGTCCGCCTGTACGGATGCAGATCCAACCGACACGCCAGCCCCAGCTTCAACGGCAAACATGCTGGCATTGAGAAAAAGCGCGATCAGGAGCGCTCTCCGCCATGATTTATTGATTGGTAGCGGCGTATCTGTGCATCCACCACAGCATCCTCCTGCCATCCAGCGCCTCCCTGACGAATCATCTGTTTTAATGTATGCTCCCTGTAGCAACTACAGGGTCAAGAGGCAGGGAATGCGATCGATTGGTGCCTTGGGGAAGGCGACGAATACCAAAGTCGAGACGATCCGCTATTACGAACGGATCGGTCTTCTGGCTCCGCCACAGCGGACCGATGGCAATTATCGCACTTATGATGATGAGGCACTCGCGAGACTGTCTTTTATTCGTCGATCTCGGGATCTGGGTTTTTCATTAGACCAGGTAAGAGCTCTATTATCCCTAACGGATCAGGGAACCCAGGATTGTAAGACAGTTGATAGAATTGCTCGTGACCATATGGCAGAAATTGAGCGCAAAATTGCGGATCTCATCGCATTGCGCCATGAACTTTCTACGATGATAGAATCATGCGGGGGAGGTAATATTTCAGAATGCCGAATTATTGAAGCACTTTCTCCGTTTGATAATTAGTTCTCCTGACTTTTTTCGCAGCCAGTCGATTCTGCATTTGACGGAAGATTACCCGAAATAGTTATGCGGCCTCATCCTCACGTGTCAGAATCTGAAAAATCCTCATGGAAAATTCAAGGACTATACGTGCTCCCATGGTGGCAGTTTATGATCAGGCCAGTTCTGAAGCAGACATTCGGCTTCCCCCCCTAGTCCGCCTGTCTGCTCAGTGATGTAGGAGCAGACAGGCGGCAGTCGCCGTCATGTCGGTCGTAAAGAGAGTCGCTCAAGGTTTTGGTAAGCGGACATCCTGTGTCGGTGATGCAAGCCAGTCCGTGAGTTGCCGGATCATGGATCGCGCGACACGGCCCGCCCCCAGGAGGGTTGCGGATGCGGGACCGCACCAAGAGCCATATCCCAGCAGCCACAGGCGTGGCTCCCTGATGGCCTGCTGCCCGTTCACGTGGATCAGCCCGTCCGGCTCGATCACGTCGAGTGGTGCAAATGCAGAGAGCGCGGGACGGAAGCCTGTACACCAGATGATCGCGTCAATGGCTTCTTCCTGTCCGCCGGGCCAGACGACGCCCGTAGCCGTCATGCGCACGAACGGGCGCACCGCGTGGAAGACACCGCGCTCCCGGGCGGCCCGTACGGGCGGCACCATGACGATATCGCCAAAGCCTCCTGTCGGCATGGCGCCGGCGTTGCCCAGGACACGTGCGGTCGCCCGTTCGAACAGAACCCGTCCATCCACATCGTCGGGCAGGAATACCGGATCCTGCAGCGTCACCCACGTTGCGTTCGCGAGCAGTGACACTTCCGCCAGAATCTGCGCCCCGGAGTTACCGCCACCGACCACGAGCACGCGCCGACCGGCAAAAGGTGCGGGGATCTGATAGTGCGCGGAATGGATCTGCGTCCCGCCAAAGAATTCATGCCCCGCGACATCAGGAATGAACGGGGCCGACCATGTGCCGGTCGCACCGATGACGGCGCGGCTCAGAAAATCGCCCGCGTTTGTGCGGATATTCAGGAATTTCCCACCGGCCCGTTCCACGCGCCCGACCGTTACAGGACGGCGGATCGGCGGGGTGTAGCGCGCCTCGTACCGGCGCAGGTAGTCCAGCACCTCGTCACGGGTCGGATAGCTGCCATCCGGTGTGTCTGGCATCGGCCAGCCGGGCAGCGAACTGTAGGACGCCGGCGAGAACAGATGCAGGGAGTCCCAGCCATGCACCCACGCCCCTCCCGCCTGTGCGCCGTTGTCCAGAATGACATAGGTCAGCCCGGCCCGGCGCAGGAAATAAGAGGCGGCGAGTGCTGCCTGACCACCCCCCACGATCACAACATCGAACTGTTCCGCCATTTCCCGGCTCACAGCTTTTCAGGCAGGCGGTGTTCTGATCTGCGCTCGCTGTAGCGATCGACAAGGTAGTCGGCCCGGTCCCGCAGCAGCCAAGTGAACTTCATCAACTCCTCCATGACGTCCACCATCCGGTCATAAAGGGGAGACGGTTTCATTCGGTCGTCGTCACCGAACTGGGTGTAGGCCATCGGCACGCTGGACTGGTTAGGGATGGTGAACATCCGCATCCATCGGCCCAGCACCCGCAGGGCGTTGACGGAATTGAAGCTCTGTGACCCGCCGGAGACCTGCATGACAGCCAGCGTGCGGCCCTGTGTGGGTCGGATCGAACCTTCCGTGAGGGGAAGCCAGTCGATCTGGTTCTTGAATACTGCCGTCATGTTGCCGTGGCGTTCGGGGCTGCACCAGACCTGGCCTTCCGACCAGATCGAGAGTTCACGCAGTTCCTGCACCTTCGGGTGCGTGGCCGGTACGGAATCCGCGATCGGAAGACCGGTTGGGTCGAACACCCGTGTTTCGGCCCCCAGTACGTTCAGGATGCGTTCGGCCTCCAGCACCAGCAGGCGGCTGAAGGACCGAGGACGCAGCGAGCCATACAGCAGCAGGATGCGTGGTGGGTGGTCAACCCGTGGTTGCGGTTCCAATCGTGCGAGATCGACCTGTTCGAGATACTCCGGGTGCAGGGCGGGCATTTCCGGTTTGGACATCGTTCCGTCAGATCCTTCGGTCTTGTCAGGGATGGCTGATCAGGGGCAGCCACAAGGCCAGTGCGGCAAGTGTGACCAGCAGGACGGGTGGCGTGATCACCAGACCCACCGTCATGTATTGCCCCCAAGTGACCCGATGGTTTTTGGATGCCAGCACATGCAGCCACAGCAGGGTGGCGAGACTGCCGATTGGCGTGAATTTCGGCCCGAGGTCACAGCCAATGACGTTGGCGTAAACCATCAGATCGCGGGTCAAAGGCGTAATGTCGTGCGCCTGCTGGATCGCCAGCGCGCCGATCAGAACGCTGGGCATGTTGTTCATAACCGACGACAGGGCTGCCGCCAGAAAGCCGGTGCCAAGCGTGGCGGTGAACGGACCCTGATGGCCAAGCCAGACCAGTGCCGCCGCCAGATGATCGGTCAGCCCGGCATTGCGCAGTCCGTAGACCACCAGATACATCCCCAGCGAGAAGATCACGATCTGCCACGGGGCGTCGCGCAGCACCCGACGGATGGGAATGACCCTTCCATATCCAGCAACTGCCAGCAGGGTAATGGCAGCCAGGCAAGCCACGATACAGACCGGAATATGAAATGGCGCGGTCAGGAAATAAGCCGCCAGCACCAGGGCCAGCAGCGGAAAAGCCGCGCGAAACACAAGGCGGTCACGAATGGCGGTGGCGGGTGCTGGCAGTTCGGCGACGGGATAGGTCTGGGGCACCTGCCGCCGATACCAGAGCCACAGCACGGCAAGTGTCGCGCCAAGGGCGGCCAGATCGACGGGGACCATGATCGCGGCGTAGCGGTCAAAGGGAATGTCGAAGAAATTGGCGCTGACGATGTTCACAAGATTGGAAATTACCAGCGGCAAGCTGGTTGTATCCGCGACAAAGCCGGTCGCGATAATAAAGGCGAGCGAAGCGGCGGGGCTCAGGCGAAGCTGGGTGAGGATGGCGATGACGATCGGTGTCAGCAGCAGGGCCGCGCCATCATTGGCGAACACGGCCGCGATGGCCGCCCCCAGCAGCACAATCAGCGGGAACAGCGTCCGGCCTCGCCCTTTGCCCCAGCGCACGACATGCAGGGCGGCCCAATGGAAGAACCCGGCCCCATCCAGGAGCAGCGAGATGATGATCAACGCGATAAAAGTAAAGGTCGCGTCCCAGACGATGTGCCACACGACAGGAATATCGTGCCAGTGGATGACACCGGTCGCCAGTGCCACGGCGGCACCGGCTATCGCACTCCAGCCGATGCCCAGACCCCGTGGCTGCCAGATGACGAAGACCAGTGTTGCAATGAAAATGGCAAGGGCCAGCATCAGACGATCCGTTTCCCGGCCTCATCCACGATCTTCTCGCCGTCCTCCTTGGCGAAAGCACCCTTCTGTGGCGTGGGTAGAATGTCCAGAACCACCTCGGAGGGACGGCAGAGTTTCACGCCAAGCGGTGTGACAACGATGGGCCGGTTGATCAGGATCGGGTGTGCGATCATGGCGTCGATCAGCGTATCATCGCTCAGGGCCGGATTATCGAGGCCGAGTTCATGAAAGGGCGTGCCCTTTTCCCGCAGGACCGTGCGCACCGGAACCCCCATACGGGCGATCAGATCGACCAGTTCCGCACGGCTGGGTGGCGTTTTCAGATATTCGATGATCGCGGGCGCGATTCCCGCATTGCGGATCAGTGCCAGCACGTTGCGCGACGTGCCGCAGGCCGGATTGTGGTAGATGGTGACGGTCATGGGCAGGATTCCGGGGACGGACAGCTGGAGGACAGGTTTGCGATCAGGGGCGCGCAGAGTTCTGGGCTGCCCGCACAGCAGTCCCTGACGAGGAAAAGCATCAGGCCCCGCAGGCTCGGAAGACAGGCGCGATAGACGATCAGCCGGCTGTGGCGCTGCGAGGTCAGCAGGCCCGCGCGTGTCAGGGTGGCAAGATGGGCCGAGATCGTGTTCTGCGGGACATCAAGGTGCCGCGCGACGTCCCCGGCGGGCAGCCCGTCCGGTTCGTGGCGCACCAGCAGGCGGAAGATCTCCAGCCGCGTGGACTGGGACAGGGCGTTGAGGGCCGAGAGTGCGGATTCTGTATCCATAAATCGACGATCACGGATATATGGGATGAAGTCAAGACCACCCAGGACATGCCTCGTTCAGAGCTTGGAACGCGGCGTCACACGCCGAACAGGCGGCCGATCCCGCCCGTGACGATCATTGCCACAATACCCCAGAACGTCACACGCAGTGCTGGGCGCAGAGGCGCTGCGCCGCCGGCAATCGCGCCAACGACCCCCAGAACAGCGAGAAGCACGACGGACGTCAAGGACACGCCCCAGGATACCCACGCCACGGGGGCCAGAACAGCTGCCAGCACGGGCAGTAATGCTCCGGATGAAAAGGCGGTTGCCGAGGCGAATGCCGCCTGTATGGGTCGTGCCGCCGTGGCCTCGGACAAACCCAGTTCATCCCTTGCATGGGCACCGAGCGCATCATGCTTCATGAGGGCAACGGCGACCTTGCGCGAGAGGTCTTCATCCAGCCCTCTCTTCTGATAAATCCCGGCCAGTTCGGTGACTTCGCCCTCCCAGTCCGTGACCAGTTCCTGTTTCTCGCGGGCGATGTCGGCGTGTTCAGAATCGGCCTGGGAACTGACCGAGACATACTCGCCCGCCGCCATGGAGAGGGCGCCTGCGACAAGTGCGGACAAACCCGCGATGAGAATGCTGCCGCGTGTCGCATGAGAACTGGCAACGCCGACGATGAGGCTGCCGGTCGACAGCGTTCCGTCATTGGCGCCGAGAACAGCCGCACGCAGCCATCCCAGTTTCTCGACGGCATGACGTTCGGCCAAAGGATGGAGGCGCGACATAAGATGACCTGCTGCTTCTGGTGAATACAAATAAAGGTTAAAATGCATCATTTGCCGCGACAACAGATATTTCATTCTGATATTGCGAGTTATTTTCAATATTATTTATGTTTTAGGAAAATCTGTTCTGTTCAGAATCCTGTCAGGTAAGCATGATACGGAAGTGGATTCAGGGTTCTTTTTTGCCGAGACGTATATGCCTTATTCAACGCCGGACATCACGGATAGCCTGCTGCGTTACGACAGGCCGACGATCATCTTTCACTGGATGACGGCCTTTCTGGTGCTGCTTCAGTTTGCTCTTGGCGAAACCTGGAACTGGCCAACAAAACCCGTCCATCATCTGATGGTGGTCGCGCATCTGACAGCCGGCATCCTGCTGACCGCAATTATGGTGTTCCGCATTGTCTGGCGTCTGACGAAAGGCCGGCATCTGTCGGACCTTCTCGTGCCTGTGGACCGGGTATTCGCCCTTGGAGCAGAGTACACGCTCTATGTGCTGCTTCTGGCGGAAATCTTGCTGGGCTATCTCTGGCGATGGGGTGCCGGGCAGACGATGAGTTTTTTCGGCCTCCTGATTCCATCCCCGTTCGCGCGGTTCCCGGCGGAAACCGTGACGTGGTTTCAGACGCTACATTACTGGAACGCCTGGTTGATTATGGGTCTTGCGACAGGCCATGGCGCGGCGGCGCTTTTTCATCAGTTTGTCCTGAAAGACAAAGTGCTTGGACGCATGCTGCCGCGGGGTTCCTCACTCAGTCAGTGATTGCGATCGGGAACCTATCTGATTTTCATGATTGGGCAGCATCGTGATGCTGGATTGCCAACAACGTCAGCTTTTTTCGGCTTCCGTTGTACAACAGATGTTCCGCTGTCCCCCCCCCCCTAAACTGCCTATCCGCTCAAGGAAAGTGAAGCAAACAGGCGGCAGCCGCCTACATGGCGGACATGCGACATAGCGATTTGATTTCCGCATAGCGGACAGCCAAGAAATGTCCATTAAACGGTAGTTTTCTAGACATGCTGAAAATTCCCATATTGGGCTATCGCAACCATAATTGTTCCGTTAACATTGGCGTCAGTTTTTCAACGTCCCGGTTGTGTCAATGAATCAGAGGATCGGCTACGCGCGGGTTTCCACGGAGGACCAGCATTTAGACCTGCAGCGTGATGCGCTTCAGCAGGCTGGTTGCCGTGTCATCTATGAAGAGGCGGCGATTGGCAAGAACGCTGTGCGCTTGGAGCTGGAGCAATGCCGGAAGGCGCTGCGCAGCGGTGATACGCTGGTGGTGTGGCGGTTGGATCGACTTGGGCGTAGCTTGCCTGATCTTGTGCAAATCGTGGCCGAGTTGGAATGTTTGGGAATTGGTTTCGAGAGCTTAACCGAGAAAATCGAAACGAACAGTGCGGCGGGCAAGTTGGTTTTTCACGTCTTCGCGGCCCTTGCGGAGTTTGAGCGTAGCCTGATCCGTGAACGCACTCACGCAGGGCTCGCTGCGGCACGTGCCAGAGGGCGTTCAGGTGGTCGGAAACCCAAGTTGGGGGAGAAGCAGGTGCGCGAGATTAAAGCTCTCTTGCGCGACCCAGAGATTCAGGTGGCGGCGGTGGCGCGGCAGTATGGTATTTCGAGAACTACTTTGTACAAGCACGTAGGGGCTGTGCTGCCGAAGAAATCGCGTAATGCAGATTTTTAAATTCCCCACATGTACGAATTATTTTGATCTGCCGAATGTAGGCAAAACAGCAATAGCAGGGGTGCGACCCGCATTCCGTTCATTCATAAAAACTAACTACGGAATTTGATGTAATGCTCGGTCTTACGCTCAGAGAAGAATTTAGAGGCAAGCGCCTCAAAGGCACAGCTATCGAGCTGTCTAACGACCAGCAAACCGGCGCGACTCAAATTGCCGCCAAACAGTTTTTGGAAATTACTTATCCCACGCATGATTTGCTAAAAGGCATTGAGGCCGTTGGTCCTAATAAAGGTCGGCCTGTAGTCGTGATCGGCGAACGTGGCCTCGGTAAATCGCACTTGATGGCCGCGCTCTATCACGCGGTGACGGATCCGTCTTCGACCAGATCATGGCTCAACGCATGGGCAACTATCAATCTGCAGTTCGCACGCGTTTTGTTCAATTTCGACCTGCCGTGGAATCCGATGGATATGGAGCAACGCATCGGGCGCATCCATCGTTACGGCCAGAGCCATACCGCGCAGGTCTACAACTTGGTGCTGTCGGATACTATCGAAGGTCGCATCTTCCTATTGCTTGACGAGAAACTGATCGAGATCGCGCGTACCGTCGGTAAGGTGGATGAGCATGGCAATGTGGCCGAAGACTTACGTGCGCAGATTCTTGGTCAGTTATCAGAACGATTGAATTACGACCGTCTGTATCAGGAGGCGCTTTCCGACCCCGAATTAAAGCGAACACAGGTGGAATTAGAGGCTGCACTATCGAACTCCCGAGAGGCACGGCAGGTGGTGTTCGACTTGTTCCAAGACCTGGATGGTTTCAGTCTTGACGATTACAAACCTTTCTCTGACGTATCATCCAGCTTAGATCGTCTGGTTCATTTTCTGTCGGCGGCGGTCGTGGATCGTAAGCAGAAACTGATCAAGGTGAACGACGCGACATACGACCTCGTCAATGTCGATGGCGCCCCTAGCATTCAATTTACTCTGAGCCGCGAAGCTGCGACCAATCAGGATAATCTGCAACTGATGGGCTTGGATCATTCGTTGGTACAGGAGGAATTGACTCGCTGGCGTGGCCTGGCGCCAGAGGAAGTCGGTATTGCCGTGTTCGGCGACGTAGAAGAGCCGGTGCTGTTGTCTATATGGGTGGTTGAAGTATCTTCCGATAAGGGCGAGCGCCGCGTAATGATGCTGCCCATTGCCGTCAAACAAGACGGGACGCGTGTTCCAGCGGTCGAGCGTCTTTGTGAAACATACCTACAAGCATCCCCGACGACGCCTATCTTTCTGCCCGATCAGCGGAACGATCTGTTTACTCACATGGTAGAGCCAACCCTGCAACGGGAGCTGAGACATAGGGGGGATGCGAATGGCAACAAAAGTTATTCGGCAGAGTTAGTAGGTTACGTCGAAATCTCTAAGCAGGTAGGTTGAGACACCATAATTACATCATGATGGATGCCCAGTGTTGCTGGTTTCACCGTGTGCAGTCGTGATCGTACGTGTCAAAGCCTCTAATACTGCAATGGTATATGAAATCTGTCTTCTATCATAGCGTATGATTTTAAAGGTTATTTTGTTCTTATTAACAATCGATTGGGAAATAAATAAAGGCCACCAGACCCCGGCGGGGGTCTCTCTCTGCCCCTTCTAAGGTCATATTTTTTACTGAGAACAATCGAAAACCGACGTCAGTCCGAATGAATGTCCGCTGTTTTAATTTCTAAGCCACAACCGGACATTCCGCTTCCCCCCCCGTTGCCGTCGTTTTCTGCCGGGAAAAGGCTGCGGATTTTGGGTGCGTCCGGGCCTTTTAGAGTCAGAGGGCTGCGCGAAATTTCGTGACGGGTTGAGAGGGTGGGAGAGAGTCTCCTGTCCGCCCGTCATGGAGTTTTTCGCCATGGCGACCGCTATTCCCAAAATCAGCCTCAGTTCGTCCCGTGATATCCCGTTCAACCGGCTGGTCCTGTCCCAGTCCAATGTGCGGCGTGTGAAGTCCGGCCTGTCGATCGAGGAACTGGCCCGCGATATCGAGCGCCGCGGATTGCTGCAGAGCCTGAATGTCCGGCCAGTCGTTGACGATGCCGGGGTTGAGACCGGTACCTACGAAGTGCCGGCCGGTGGGCGTCGTTTTCGCGCGCTCGAACTGCTGGTGAAGCAGAAGAAACTGGCGAAAACGGCACCCGTGCCGTGCGTCGTGCGCGAGGCAGGGTCGGCCATTCTCGCCGAAGATGATTCCCTGGCCGAGAATGTCCAGCGGGTAGCCCTGCATCCGCTGGATCAGTTTCGCGCCTTTCGTGACATGCTGGAGAAGGGTATATCCGAGGAAGAAATCGCTGCCGCGTTCTTCGTCGCACTGAGGTGGTCCCGTCCGTTCGGACAGTTTTGTGGGCTTGATAAGCTATACCCGGTTGTTGTTATGCCGCCCTTCTGACGGCGTTGCTGTTGGCCATCTGGTCCGGGGTTAACCCCGGACCAGATGGCGTCG
>NZ_NKTZ01000031.1 GCF_003207855.1 Komagataeibacter rhaeticus
CGACGCCATCTGGTCCGGGGTTAACCCCGGACCAGATGGCCAACAGCAACGCCGTCAGAAGGGCGGCATAACAACAACCGGGTATAGCTTATCAAGCCCGCAAAACTGTCCGAACGGACGGGACCACCTCTGGGAGTCCGCCATGTCATCCATCATCACCGAAGTTTCCCTACGCGAGAAAATCGCTTATGGATGCGGCGATCTTTCCTCCAACCTGATGTGGGGCATGACGTCGTCCTACCTCATGTTCTACTACACGGACATCTATGGCCTGCCCGTGGTGGCGGTGGGGTGGATCCTGCTGACGGCACGGATTTTCGATGCATTCTGCGATCCGGCCATCGGTTATTTCATTGACCGCAGGGGCGGGCATGTCGTGTCCCGCCTGATCCGCAGCCTTGCCATTCCATTCGGCCTGTTCGGCTGCCTGTGCTTTGTGGCCATGCCCCTTTCCCCACAGGGAAAGATAGCATGGGCCACCCTGACCTATATTGTATTCGGGGCCATCTATTCGTGCATCAATACACCCTATGGCGCGCTGGGCACGATGATGACCCGCAGCGCGCAGGACCGGGTGGACCTGAACGCCTTCAGGATGATGGGGTGCCAGAGCGGCCAGTTTATCGTCTCCCTGCTTACCATTCCGGCCATTACGTGGCTGGGGGGCGGAAGCGGCATGCCGCAACGCCAGCATGGCATGGCCATTTATGCACTGGTACTTGCCGTTACGGCAACCGTACTCTGGCGCTATGTCGGGCGGATCTGCGTTACCCGTTACCCCCCCCTGCCCGCGCGTCATCCACCCGCGGTCCTGCTGCGCGCCCTGGCGTGGAACCGAAGCTGGTGGATATGCAATGCACTGGTATTTCTGCAATTTGTCGGTCTGGCAACACTGTATGGCTTTGCGCTGTACTATGCCCGCGTCGTTCTGGGAGGCCGGGCTGAACTGGGCAGCATTCTTCTGACCGTTGCCACCATAATGGGCTTTGGCGGTGCGCTCGTATGCCCGCACGGCGTACGTCACCTGGGTGTTGTCGGAACGGCCATGACCTGCCTGTGCGTGCAGGTCATGGCCTATGCGCTGCTTTTCCTGGCCGGTGGCTCCACACCGTTTTTCCTTGCCGCCTTTTCCATGCTTACCCTGGCACAGGGTATCGGGTCGCCACTTTATTATGTACTGCTGGCGCATGCGATCGATCGGGGCCGGCTGATGTCATCTGCCAACACCGCCGGCATGGCCTATTCAATCAATACATTGGTTACAAAAGTATCCATGGGTGTTACCGGCTTTCTACTCGCATCCTTCCTGTCTTACGGCCACTATACGGGCGGGGCCGATACGGTCTTTATCGGGCTGAAACACTGGGTCACGGCCGGGTTCGTATGGCTGCCGCTGGGCAGCAGCGCGCTGCAACTCGTTTTCCTGGCGCTTTGGCCGCGCGGCATCACGCCACTTCCCGAAACGGCATGAAAAACGGTTTACATCTACCGGGCATGACCGGTCCTGCCTTCTGGCCGGTATGGCAGACACCATAAGAGCCCGCGGGATTGGGGCATTCCGCGTGAATCCATTGCCGGGGGCGCTTGTCCATCCCTTTGAAAAATCAGTAAAAGGGGAGCAGTTCATCGAATATTTTGCCAGCAGACCTGTTTTCCATAAATGTATGTTGCAAGATCAGGGCTTGTCAGACCCTGATATGGTCCGCTGTAGCAGCGGTAAGGACGACCTTGGCGCGATCGTCCTTCGACATGCGTTATCTTCCCTGGGTTTCGACTGGGCATGCGTTCCGGCGCGCAGGGACGACATGGATATCCGCTGAATGTAGCCACCAAGTAAAAGAAGCGGAAGCCGACGCCATGTGCCCACCAGACATCACGCGCCGGTTCGCATCGAACAATACCGGAAACAGAAACGTGAAAGCTTCAGGAGAATTTTTCCCCGACCATATCCTCACTTTTCGCCCACAGCGCCTCGGCATGCGCGGGATCGACCGCGTAGGCCCGCACGCCCTCACTGACCAGACTGATCGGCTGGTCATCGGGCACGACCGGACTGACGTGGCAGTCTTCGCAGTAATGGCCGCCGACCGCGTCAGCCGCCCCCACTACGCCTGCCCAGACCGACGTGGCCGCTCCCTGCGGAATGGTCTTGAACTGGAACGGCGGTTTGCCTTCAGCCGCAGCCTGTTCATTGATCCCCTTCACCATCGCCTCGATGGCGCCAGCCTGCATATGACGTGCAAGTTCGGTCATGATCCCACCGGGATGCACCGCCGTGGCGCGCACGCCGCGCGCGCGATGCCGCGCATCAAACGCAACGGCAAAGAGGATGTTGGCCGTCTTGGAGCGCCCGTAGGCGGCAAATGAATCGTAAGGTGTATGGGCGAAATTCGGGTCTTCCAGATCAACATCCGCAAAGCGGTGTCCGGCCGAGGACACGTTGACCAGCCGCGCACCGGTGCGCATCAGTCCCGCGATCCGGTTGACGAGGACGAAGTGCCCCAGATGATTGGTGCCGAACTGCGTCTCGAACCCGTCCTTCGTATGGCCGAACGGCGTGGCCATCACGCCTGCATTGGCAATGATCAGATCAAAGGGCAGACCGGTAGCATTCAACTGATCGGCGCAGGTGCGGACACTGTCCAGATCCGCAAGGTCCAGGGCGGCCAGTTCGAAACCCCCGCCCCCACGCGCAGCATCCGCGCGGACCTGTGCGGTGGCCTGTTCCGCTTTTGCCAGATTGCGCGCCGCCCCCACCACCTGGGCACCATGTGCGGCAAGGGCACGCGCGGTTTCAACGCCCAGGCCAGCGGAAACGCCGGTCACGAGAACACGTTTTCCCTTCAGGGATACGCCGGAGAGGACATCTTCCGTTGTCGAGCTTGCGCCAAAAATCTGTGTCATGGGTGGAACTCCTTGAAAGGATGCATCCGTTTTTTGCCGAAGCGGCATGCGGGGTGTTATGTGGAGTGTAGCTCCGCCTGATATATGCGGAGCATTACTCCGCTTAACAAGAGGGAAACTGGTGACCGACGAAAAAAAGCCGCGCCGCCGACCGCGCAGCGATGGACAGCGCAACAGGGAAAACCTGCTGACAGTGGCCAAGGCCGCGTTCACGGCAGGGGAAGTCGATATCCCGCTGGATGAGGTCGCCCGTCGTGCGGGTGTCGGGATCGGCACGCTTTACCGCCACTTTCCCAATCGCGATGCGCTGATCGAGGCGGTCTATCGCGCTGAACTGGACCGCCTTGCCAATGCTGCGCCGACCCTTGCCGCGCAGCATCCGCCGGTGGAGGCGCTGCGGGCATGGATGCGGCTGTTTGTGGACTATATCGCGGCCAAACAGGTGATTGCCCCCGCACTCAATGGGCTGGTTGGGGGAACGTGCGCGCTTTATGCCCAATCCGGCACGATTCTGCAGAACGCGATCGAGGGGCTTGTATCGGCTGCTGTCGCAAGTGGAGACATCAACGCGGATATCGATCCGCTTGATCTGCTTCGTGCCCTGGCCGGCGTTTCGAACTATGCGGCCGGTCCCGGCTGGGAAACCAGCGCGAAGCGCCTTGTCGATATCCTCATCGCCGGATCTCGGAGAACGACCCCGTAAACTACGACATTGGGTGGCAGCGTTCCGTTACATCGGCGGTGGTCTGGCAACTCTGTATCGAACATGCCAGGTGCAGGGGCACATCTGGTTGCCAGCATACCGACAGCCTGCAGGCCCCCTGTAACAGGCCATACATCCTGTCAGGGGGCACCGCATTCAGCAGCCTGACAGGTGGTCAGTGATTGACCAGATCACGGCCACGCGCATGGGCTGCTCTCTGGCCGATCTGACGCATCTGCGCACGCAGCCCCTTTTTGCCGGGGGCTGGCCCGGCATCGTGGTGGCCACCGCGATGGAAGTCGGGGTTGAAGGCAAGCCAGTTCATGTCCTGCTCCACCACCTGCATTGCCTGGTCCACCGCCCGGGGAATGGACGGGTCATCGGCCATCTGCCATGCGGGATGTTCGTGCCCGATCACCACATGCACATCGACTTCCGCTTCATGGCCATATTCATCGCGACCGATCAGGGTCAGGTCGATGGAACCGGTGGCTTCATCCGGCGCGATCATGGAAAAGCAGCGGCGATCCGCATCGAACGAAACCCAGTCCGGCAGCGGCGCGCCGCCCGCCTGCCGTGCCGTAATGGTCAGGTTGAGGTCCGTTCCATCCGAACTGATGAAGGCACCGGCAGGCACATCAACATCATACTGCTGATTGGTCGTCACAAACCGGTACAGCGACGTGCCGCGTATCCATGTCTGGTGCGCGACGCCAAAACCCCGCTGGAACTCGTTCTCGAACGCATCCTCCACCGATGTCTTGAGCATGCTGGACGAACTGAGATCGTTGTTCAGGGTGGAGCCGGAAAGGGCGGGATTACCCTCCTGCTGCGTTACGTTCGTATTCAGCATCACGGGGGACTGCGAGACGTGGCTGGTCTCATCCGCCATCAGCGCCGACACATCGGCAACCTGTGCGGCGTTACCCGTCGCCAACGTGCTGTTGGTCTCCACCAATGCGGCGGACAACCCGCCCGGCGTACCGGTAAAGCCGATCACGGCGGCAAAATGCAGTTCCGCGCTGGCCGGCAGCACAAGCGCCGCCGTGGCGGAAACCGCGGTGCTGACATCCTGCCATGTCCTGCCACCATCGGTTGAGTATTGCCATGTCCCCTGCGTGGCCGGGTTGGCTGTATTGCCCACGATGGCGATCCCCTGAAGATGGTCGGCTACCGAGCCATCAGGGTTGGAGGCACTGCGCTGCTGGTCGACCTGGTCCGAAAAAGTCGGCCCGAACAGATTGGCAACGCTATCGCCCTTCACGTCCAGCCTGTTGGTGTATTCGGATGGCAGGGTCGCGCTACCGCTTGCCACCGGTGCGTCATTGACCGGTATGACACCGGTATGCACATGCACCGGCACGACATCGAGCGCGGTTCCCCCGCCCGTGCTGCTTACATCCACACCCGTCGCGACACCGGTTATGGCGTCACCCGCCACAGCCTTGCCATCCGCCCCCGTAAAGGCGGTGGCCGTGGTATTGTCCACCACCGTTGCCGTAAGCGAAAGGTTGGACGGATCACCGTTAAAGTTGGACGCAGGCTGGAACCACACCTGCGCATCCTTGGGCAGCACCACCGCATTGGTGGCGGAAAGATCGGTCGGCAGCGCCTGCGCCGTACCACCGGGCACGGAATACATCCACGTCCCTTCACTGGCAGGCGTGGCGTTGCCGGTAATGGCAACACCGCCCACACCATTCGGATCGTCTGCGGCGGTGAACAGGTCAGACACGGTCTGTTTCGTGCCCGGCTGGTCTTCCTGGCCGGGCGGAAGGCTGATGTCCCTGTGGCTGTCCGGTGTAACCGTGATGTCCAGCGGCTGGCTGTTGGTACTGACCGACCCGTTGGGGTAATCGTGCTGCATCCGGGTTATGTTTACGCCCGTCAGGGCCGTGGCAGTGCCGTCAAGCGCCTGCCCCGTAACACTGGTGGCGACACCGTTGCTGGTGCCGGTTATCGGCACGGCGGCCGAACTCTCGACAACCTGCGTAGTCAGGCTGCCAGGCGTGCCGGTAAAGTTCGGCACAGGGTCAAAACGCAATGTGGCCTGATCGCCCAGCACCAGGGCATTGCTGCCCGAGACATCAGCAGGCACGTCCGTCCATGTCCTGCCACCATCGGTTGAATACTGCCATGTGCCCTGGGTCGTGGGGTTGGCCGTATTGCCGGTAATGGCCACGCCGGCCAGATGGTCGGCGGTGGAGCCTGTCGGGTCGGCCGCGCCCTGCTGTGCATCGGCCCCGTCCTGCACGGCATCG
The DNA here is from genome assembly GCF_003207855.1 of Komagataeibacter rhaeticus. Lineage (GTDB taxonomy): Bacteria > Pseudomonadota > Alphaproteobacteria > Acetobacterales > Acetobacteraceae > Komagataeibacter > Komagataeibacter rhaeticus. The sequence continues at coordinate 5,869 of NZ_NKTZ01000031.1, forward strand.
CCATACAGGCTTGCAACCGTGGCGCCCGTATTGGTGCTTTCGGCACTGTTGGAGGTCACGTCAGGCAACGTATAGTGCCCTGGCGCCATGGTTGGCGGGTCATTGACCGGCGTTACCGCAGTGGACAGGTCGACCGTGCCCACACTGAGCGCTGTCTGCCCGCCACGGGTCGAGACATCGGCGCCGGCTATCGCCATCGTGCCGGAATCCAGCGCGGCCCCGGTCAGGGGCGTGCCATCTGGCGTGGTCAGGGCCTGCCCGTCCGCTCCCGCAAGGGCGGGACTGCCGGATGTCGCATCCGAATTGTCGATCAACGCCACCTTGAGGTCATCGCCACCTGCGGGCTGGCCGTTATAGTTGGCTGCGGGCGTAAACTGCAGTTGCGCATCCTTGGACAGTACGAGCGCATTCGTGTCCGAGATGGCGGCCGGAAGCTGCGTCCACGTCTTGCCGCCATCGGTTGAATAGGACCATGTGCCCGCAGCCGTGGGCGTGTAGCCCACTATGGCCACGCCCGCCATGGTGTTGGCTGTGGAACCATCCGGGTTGGTGGCACTGTGCTGCTGGTCGGTCTGATCCGAGAAATAGCTGCCAAACAGGTCCTGCACGCTCGCTGCCTGCGGCGTGTCTTCCGTTACCTGCCACGAAGCGGGCAGCCCCCCCGTTACCGGCGTAGCGCCGGGATCGCTGTTGCTGACCACCACGTTCGGGGCGTCGTTCACGTTGTCGTCCATCAGCGCAACGCTATCCACGGCCGACGAATAGGCCGAACCCGGCGTATTGATGCCCGTGCCCAGCCCAGCCACAGCCGGCAGCGTGGAGATGCTGCCATTGGCCGCGCCATCGTACTGGTCCCATGCGCGGAAGGTCAGGGCATCATTGACCTTGCCGTTCCAGTTCGGGTCGGTGGACTGGAAATAGACCCGCGCCTGCCCGTTATCGATCAGGTGCAGCGCGCTGTCGGCGCCTATCGCGTTGCTCACGCCGCTACCGGCGAATTCGGTCCATGTCCTGCCGTTGTTGATACTGTACCACCATGTGCCGTGGGTGGTATCGGCACTGGTAATGGCGATGCCGGGCAGCGGGGTCACGCCTGCGGCTGTCTGGCCCGTCAGGCCGGCGCCATCAGGATCGGTCACGTTGCCTGCGCCACCTGTTGCCCCTGCATAGCCCACAAGCTGCGAGACCGATGTGCCGACCGCACCCTGCGGCGGACCGGAGTCCTCCTGCGCATCGTTGAGGGAGACCGGAACCGAGGGATCGAGGATCGGGGAGTCATTGGCGGCAATGACCGCAATCGTGCCGTTTGTGACGATGGGCGCACTCACCCCGTTTTCAAAGACCGATATGCTCACGTTACGCGTGCCGACGACAGGCGTATCGGAACTGTCATAATATTGCAGGCTGGCCAGCGTGCTCCGCCAGTCCTGCAGTGTGGTTGCGGTGCCCGCAGTCAGTGTCAGGGTGCCGGTTGCGCTGTCCATGCTGGCGGTAATGCCACCCGCCGTGCTGGCGGCCAGTACATCCTCTGCCGTGGCGGAGGCGATCTGCACCGTCACTTTCTGGATTGAACCCGTACCCGTGCCCGACGCATCCTCTACCGACAGATACGATCCCAGATCCGTCGCTTTGGTCATGGCCGGGATATCATTGGGTTCGGCATAGGTGGTGGCAAAGGAACTGCCGCCCACACTGACACGCGTGAACATGGGCGCACTGGTCTGCACGCCCCCCGTGCCCTGCGCGCCAGTGGTGACCTGCGTGCCCGTAAGGTTGGTATTGCCATCGGAGAACGTGGCCCCCAGCGTGACATCAAGCTGTGTTGCCGGGTCGGTTGCCGTGGGTGTGTAGGTATAGGTCAGGTCTTGCGCCAGTGTGGCGATGCCGGCCTTGGTGGCGGCTGTATTGAACGTCAAGTTCAGCACGCCGCCCGTGTCGGTATAAGTGCCGATCGCGGTACCGTTCACGCTTACCTGTCCACCCGCCATGCTCACGTCGGTGCCCGTCACGCCAAAGCTGTCTGCGGCCGAAGGGGCGGCCTTGCCATCAGCATAGCGCTGCACCGTCAGTGTGGTACCGGCATAGCTGTAGGTGTCGCTTTCCTTCGTGGTCAAGGTATCGAGTTCGTGGTCATCCACCGTTACCCCGCCATCGCCGATTGCCGTGGGGGCGCCAGCGGTGGCCACATGCGGCGTGGTATCCTGCCAGCCTGTAATGGTGGGGACGGTATCGGGCAGTTCATAGGCCAGGTCGGCATGGGTTGCGCTCATGCCATTGGTTGAACCCGCATCGGGGCTGACAGCGGTTGTGGCTGACGTCACCGCGCCATCATGGTTGTAGACCTCCGTCTCGCTGGCAGGCACGCCATCCGTCCCCCCTGTGGTCGGCACGGTAATTTCCGCAATGGAGGATGTGGGCGTGCCATAAACCGGCACCAGCACCGCGTAGTTGCCATTGCCATCGGTCTGGATGCCTGTCTGCACAAGGCCGTTGGCATAGGTGCCGTCCTGCCCGCGCGCGGTAACCGTAACGCCTACGCCCTTCAGTGGGGTATCGATGGCGCTGTCATAGGTGCCGGGCGTGTTGCCCAGCGCCTGCCAGATCTGGCCCGACAGGGTGCCAAGCCCCATCGTGACCGAACGTTCATAGGTATCGGCGCTATTGGTGCCTGCCGTGCCAGCCTGCCCGGCCGAGCCATCGCGGCTCTGCGCCGTTCCGCCTGAAGTGGCGGGCGTGGCCCCGGCCAGTGATTCCCACGTCACATCGGTCGTGGTCTGCGCCAGCCCCTTTGTCAGGTCGGACAGCTTGACCGTATAGGTCACGGTCTCGCTGGCACCGGCGGCCAGCGTCAGGCCGCTGGTGGTCACGCCGTCCGTATCCGCGCTCACCACGCTGCCGCTGGCATTGATCGTGGTGTCCACTGTGCCATTACCCGTGGCCGCAACAGTGCCAGCAATGGTTTCCTGCCCTGTCACCAGCGGGTCATCGAGGGCGACATCATAAGCCGTGGCATCGCCGGTATTGGTCAGGATATCGGTAAAGGTGACGGTGTCAGCGGTGTAATCGATCGCGGTCACCGCCTTGCCCAGCGTGACGGTGGGTTCCTTGACCGTTTCGCTTACGGTGGAGGCGGGCGTGGATATGGGTGTCGCCGTGGAAGTTGGTGACGTACTGGCCGTCAGGCTCTCGCTCAGGGCGGTGCCATCCTTGTTGGCCGTGGTATTGAGCACCGTGCCCGCCACCTGGATGATGGCATAGTTGGGAACGGGTGATGTATCGTTGTTGGTTACCGTGCCCAGGCTGATGGTAAGCACGGTCTGGCCGGAGGAGTCCGTTGTCACGCCGGTTATGGCCGCGCCATTACTGTTGAGCGCGGCCTCCGCCGGATCCGTAAGCGTGAAGGTCTTGCCGCCACCCTGCATGGTCAGGGCCGCTGTCGTTCCTTCGGCCAACTGCGCGGCACTGCCAAGGCTGGACGAGGTGATCTCCCCGTTCGGACTGGCCAGAAGCAGGCGCAGCGATGTGGGGTCAAGCTGCACATTGTCCGGCACCGCGAGGGTCAGCGTCACATTGTGGTTCTGCCCTTCGGGGATCAGGACCTCGCCCTGCAGGGTGATCTGGTCGCCGGGCACGGTATTGGCCACAGTGACCGGCGCGCGGTAGGAGATGCCGCCGGTCGTGTCATTGCTCTCACCCACAATGTCGAGCACGGACGTGAAACTGCCAACCGCTGGCGCATCGCTGACCGTGCCGTTGAAGGCTTCAGGCACATCCTGCGGTTTTGCCGATGCATCCCCCGATCCGGACGCGGTGCCCGATGGGGGCATGAATACGTAGCTCTCTGGCGCCGAATGCCAAGTGTAGGCGTCCGTTACCGTAAGCTGTGTGTCGGCCGGCAGGTCGTTGGCAACCGTGCCGGTAATGGTGTAGGTGACCGAAGCGCCACGGGCAAGAGCGGCAAGCTGGGACAGGGCGACGGATGTCTGGCCAGCGGCCACGGTGATGGTATTGCCCCCACCCGTGATGGTCACGCCAGTGAGGCCCGACGGCAGCGTGATGGCATGATCAATGTCATAGGCCGTCACATCACCATTATTGCCCAGTGTCAGGGTATAGGTCACCTTCTGGCCACTGTACAGCGGCTGGCCATTCGTATCATCGGTAATGGTTTCGGTGAGGGAGGGCTTGCGCTCGGTTACGGTCACGTCGGCGGGGCCAGCCTGCTCGGCCACGGTGTTCATGCCATCCGGCCCGTCAACGGTGGCCGTATCATCATGTACGCTGTAGTTCAGCACCGCCGATGAAGTGATCGTATCCGTATTGGCCGGGGCATTGTTCTTGCCATAATAACCGTTATAGGCCAGCGTTATGGTGCCGGGGGCCGAACCGGAATTGGTAACCGTCCTGCCCAGATCAAAGGTCAGGGTGGTGGTGCCATCAGCGTTATTGACCACCGTTGGCGCAGGCAGGCTGCCGTCGGTACCGACGCTGGAGGCGGTCACACCCGCCAGGGTACCAACAAAGTCCCCGGCATAATCCATGCCCGCGGGCAGGGTTTCCACCACCGTCACATCACCATCGCCATTGGTAAGCGTGCCTTCGGGCACGGCTACGGTAATGGTGGTGGTGCGCGTCTCGCCACTGACAATGTTACCGCTGGACGTGGTCGTAGCAACGCCATCATTCGTGGGCAGGTTGGATGCGCTGATGGTCTTGCTGATGGTGGGCGCCTGCAGGGTGATACTGGCCGGATCGGTCAGGTCCGAGGCCTGCCCGCCAATCGGTACGTGATTGGTCACGAACCCGTCCCCCTGGGCCACGGCGCCGGGGCTGTTGCCAAAGTTCACCACCGTTGCGTTGGCCACCAGCGTATCGCCAAGGTTCTGGCCGGTGGGCAGGGTCAGGTCATAGGTAATGGTCAGGTCCTGCCCCTTGGCCAGGACCGGATCCGTTGCCAATGTGGCCGGTATGGTCAGGCCACCCGTGCTGAAATAGCTGCTGGCAGAGGGATAGATCACCGTCCCATCGGGGCGCGTGATCTGGAAATTCGTCACATCCGCCGTCGAGAACCCGGCTGGCAGGGCGCCCGATACCGTCAGGTCGTACATGTCGGCCGAGCCGGTATTTTCCACCGTGGAGGCGATACGCACGGTATCGCCGCCCTTGGCCCCCGTGGCATTGAGGTCATTGACCGCGCCAAGGCCGCTGACGCCACCGGCAGGAACCGATATATAGGCCCCCCCAACCGATCCTGCGGCGTTGAAGGTGGTGGTGGGATCGGTATCCGTCCCCTCACCCGCCGTCTGGGGCGTATAGGTGACCTTTTCCGCGCTGTCACCGTTCATGACCGACACCACGCCTGTCTTGATCACGGCTGCTGGCTCGCCAACGGTAACCGACTGCAGGGTGGACTGGGCCGTCTGGGTATTCTGCCCGTTGGTGAAGGTGGACTGCTCCTGGCTGGTCAGGCTCAGGCCATCGGCAAAGGGGGTCGAGGTGGCCTTGACGGTAAACAGCACGGTGACCGTCTTGCCGGCATCACTCGATGCGGGGATGTCGCTGCTGCCCATATCAAAGCTGATGCTGTTGCTCGAAGCCTGGGTCGAGACCTGGACCTGGCTTGGATCGACACCACCCGGTACGCTCACCACACTGTAGGTGCCTGCCTTCTGGTCAAGGAGGTCCGTGCTGCTGGCCGCCGTGAAGGCGGAATCGCCGGTGCCCGTGGGGTTGCTCGTGTCATACAGCGGCACGGGCAGGTATGATGACAGGTCAAGGTCGCTGTAGGTGCCGGTCTTGAGGGTGTAGGTCGCCTCGTAAGTGACCTCGTCACCTGCGTGGATGACAGGTGTCGTTCCGTCCGTGCCGGATTGGTTGACGGCCACGATCTTCAGCCCCGTTGTGCCACTGGGCACGGAAAGCGTGCTGCTTGAATTATCCTGCACCTGCGAAGTTGTACCATCGGGGGCCGTTGCCAGCGCGCTGACACTCACGCTGCTGCTGACCGTATCCCCTTCGGTCACCGGCGTGTTCGAGGCGGTATAATTATCCAGCACCGTGCTGGCATAGCTGATCGTGCCCTGCTTGCCTGCGCCCATGGCAGGCAGGTTATTGTCAATCAGGTACTGGGCAATGTTCATTGTTACCACGGTCTGCCCGTTATCACCCGGCGTGGCCGACCAGTAGTCACTGCCCAACTGCACTTCATGCGATGTTCCGGTGGCATCGGTATAGGTAAAGGTCGGGTCCGTGCCGGGCTTCAGGGCCTGGCCATCGCCCAGCGTGGCGGTCACCATCATGCCGGTGCTGGAATAATAGTCCGAATTTTCGATATGGATCTCATGCGTGACGGTATCGCCGGGCATGACCTGCCCATCGGTCTGGCTGCCCGCCGCATCTGTGACCGTATCCGTCTCCTGTACCGCGAACGCCTTGGCGTTGAACGCGGTGGGTGCCGTATCCACCGTCGTCCTGGCCAGAGTTATGGCGCCGTCCTGCCCGGGCGGGGTCCAGTCGCCGCTATAGGTTACGGTGGCGGGTGCGATGGTCGTGGGCGCAGTGGTCCCGCCGGAAGTATTCAGGATCGTATTGTTTACCGCATCCGTCTGGCCGACATAGACAGGAACATCAACCTTGTAGGATGCACCCGCGTCATAGGCCACACTGGGCAGCACCACATGCAACGAGCCGCCGGTCGTGCCATCGGCGGAGGGCACATAGGTGATCTTGGCACCGGTGACTACAGAACCATCAGGTGCCGTTATGGTAACCGACTTGTCGCCGATATAGTTGACGCTATTGGGCAGCGTCACATCAAGCGTCATGTCCGTGATCGGGTTACCAGCCGTTGCCGCGGCCGGGGTAACGCTGACCTCATATGTGGCGGGATAATCCTGACCGGTCGGGACCTCGTCTTCCCCGAGGGGCGAGGTAATGATCCCGGCGCTGACGTGAACAAGGTCCTGGGCAACGGAATTGCTTACAACCGCTCCCTGAATGGTCGGGTCCGTGGCCGGATCGCTCAGCGCATCATTGCCATACTGGTACCCCCCGGCCGCCGCGATGACAATCGGGGCCCCCGTGCCGCTTGACTGGTCAACGGTTTCGACCGTTTTGTTGGCGAACTGGGCCGTAAGCGTGATGGCAGGCTGGCCTGGCGTATAGCTGCCAAATGGCAGGGAAACCACGTACATGGTATCGCCCGCCTTGAAGCTGGATGGTGCATCCACAAATTCCGGCTGGCCGTTTGCCCCGGTGCTGTACGGGTTGAGGGCGCCCACGACTCCGTTGGAATCCGTCGTCAGCGTCACCGCCTTGACCGTCAGGTCGTTCCCCAGATAGCTGACGGAGGTCAGCGGCGTGGTGCTTGGTGCAAAGACCTCGACAAAGGGACCATACCCCACGCTGGTGGAAGGATTGGTAAAGGTGATATCCTGTGAAAAGGAATTGCCCAGCAGGGTGCTGGTGCCGGCTGTATTCGCAATCGCGACATCCGCCGTAGCGCCCGGGCTGTCCAGCACGCTGTCATAACCGGCCTCGGCCGCGGCGGAGAACGGGTTATCCACCGCATTCGCGGCCACATCATCGGTCAGTTCCAGGGTCCAGTCACCACCGAGTGTCGCAAGGCCCGTGCGGTCGGTCGAGGCGGCAACGCCCGCGCCGGTCAGGGTATGCAGGTCCTCCACCAGCGCCTGCCCGGCCGTCCCCTGCCCCACATCGCAGCCCCAGAACAGGATCTGCCCGCTTGCCCCCAGCGCATCGCCCCACTGCGCAACCTGCCTGCTGTCGGCCATGATGGTGGCGGCGTTTATGGTGGCGCTGCCAAGATCGATCTGCCCTGACTGCCCGTATGTGAGGAAGCTGACACTGTTGAGGTCCTGCTGGTGCGACAGGACACGCGAGACGACGGACATGCCATCACGCGCGCTGTCCACCACCACCACGCCCACGTTATCGCCCAGCGAGGCAGTGAGTTCGCGCCAGTCGCTGACCCGGGAATCTACAAAGACGATATCGGTAAAACTGTCTTTTTTTCCACCATCACGTTCATGAAACGACCGGCCTGTACCAGTGGTTGCAGGTAAATCCGGCAGGGAACCGACGGCTTCATCCACAACAGGGGCATCATGGGCATTTTCCCCCTGATTCTCGTGATGGTGCCTGTCCACCCCATGATGATGGGTAACATGCGCCACGCTGCCATCAAAAAGATATCTCTGCTCAAGAATCAGACGCATGAAAAATCCAGTTTTATCAATAATTTGTTTATGAATGCCAGACTATGGTTTCCATGAGATGAATCATTGCCACTCCGCAGTGGCGCCACGGCTGCATTTTCAATTCTCGCATTCCGTCTACAATTTTTTTGCTCATGTTACAACGAATGAAGTTGACAGAAATGTGTTGGCACCATAACTACCATGCCGCGCCCGGTATCGAGCGCAGCGCAACTGTAAAATAGGCTGGTATTACAAAACCATACCTATATACACCCCTATATAGTCAGGTAACCAAAACCCTGATTCTGCCAGATTTTATTAAAATTTTTCTTCCCGTTCTGAACACAACCCGGAAATTCATGGTAAATACTGTGACGCATCAGCTTACCCGCGACAAATTACGTCTGGTCTCCTGCGCTGCGCTCTCGACAGTCATGCTTCTGGCGGGGTGTGGCATGCGGCCCAGGCCCATGCCGCTGGCTGACCATATAAAGCGTGCGGATGCGGATCACGCCACGATCGAGGCCCGTTATCTGCCGCTGGACGGTGACCTGACACTGGGCACCGCCATCGCGCGCGCGCTCAAGTTCAATTATGATTCACAGGTTGCCAAGCTTGAGATCAACCAGCAGGAAAAGCAGCTTGATCTGGCCCTGATGCAGATGCTGCCGCACCTTGCCGCCGATGCGGGCTATACCGACAGAAGCAACAACAATGCTGCTGAAAGTATTGATGAATTCAGCAACCAGCGCTCACTGGATTATTCCTATTCCGAAATGCCCAGCCATGGCAGCGGGGATATCAGCTTTTCATGGAACGCGATGGATGCGGGGATCAGCTATTTCTCCGCCCGCCAGCAGGCCTTCCGCGCCCTGATTGCCGTGGAACGGCGCAGGCGCGCCATCAATGATCTGGTCAAGGCCGTTACCACCAATTACTGGGAAGCCGCGGCAGCCCAGGTCATGCTGCCCCGCCTTGACCCCATCATCCACGATGCGGAAACCATGCTGGCGGCATCGCAGGATGCGGGTAACGCGCACCTGCAGTCCCCCCTTACGCTGCTTGATTACCAGCAGAACATCATCCAGATCCTGGGTGAAATGCGGCGCATAAAGGATGAACTGGTCGGTGCGCAGATCCAGCTCGCCTCCCTCATCAACGTGCCGCAGGATGAAAAGCTCAACCTTGCCACCCACCCGCAGGATGTGCAGCCGCTGGGTAACCTGGACATCCCCACGCTGGAACGCATGGGGCTGGTCATGCGCCCCGAACTGCGCATGGAAGTGTACCAGCAGAAAGTTGACCGTCAGGATGTCTATAAGGAAATCCTGAAGATGATGCCCGGTATCGGGGCCATCGGCAACGGCAACTTTGATTCGAATGCCCTGCTCTACCACCATATCTGGGGCCAGATCGGGGTCCGGGCGACTGTCAACCTGATTAACATGATCCAGGGGCCGCGTGCCATCGCCGTGGCCAAGGGCAATGTCAAACTCTCGGAAATGCGCCGCCTTGCACTGAGTGTCGCCATTCTGGCCCAGATCAACCTGAGCGCGCAGAAATACGTCACGGCGGTGGATTTCCTCAAATCCTCGCGGCAGATCAATGATGTCAGCCTGCAGATGGAGCAGCTTGCCGTCTCCGCTTCCGCCGCAGGCGCGCAGTCCGAGGCCAATCGCGTGCGCCATCAGATGGCGGCCCTGCTGGGCCAGCTTGAATACAGCCGCAGCCTTGCGCATACCCATCAGGCACTGGCCAACCTGTATGCCTCCATTGGCGTGGACCTTGTGCCCGCCAATGCCGACATTCAGGATCTCAAGCACCTGACAGCACAGGTCGAGCATTCCATTGCCCTGTGGGAAAACGGCCGCCTGCCTGACCTGACGCTGCCCGATAATGTCAAGAAACCGGATGCGGGCAACAGCACGGCACCCGTCGCGGCACCGGTGCAGCAGGCTGCGCCGCCTGCCACCCCTGTCGCACAGATGGATACGGCACAGCCTGCCGCTACGCCCGGCTGATCTGCCAGCTTGCAACTCATTATCAATAAGTAATGTCATAAAGCCACCTCGTCCCCGGGCGGGAGTGGCGCCTTTATTTTGGAAGGCCGGTTGTGTATATGCGTATGTATTCGTTTATCTCCGCGCTGGCGCTTGCCCTTATGCCCGGTACGGTCCTGGCCCAGACAGCACGACCGGTCGCGCCCGCCGGGATGACGCCAGCCACCACGGCGCCTGTCCCGCAGCCTGATATCCCCCCCACGGCAGAACCGGACAGCACGGCGGTCCATGCCCCCAGCGTACAGGTAACCGCCCCCATGAGTGCGCAGATCAGCGCCAGCATGTCGGGCCAGCTTGAAAAATTTCCTTTGCGCGACGGTGACCACTTCCATAAGGGCGACGTCCTGGCCGAATTCCGCTGCGGCCAGCAGAAGGCAACCCTTGCCCACGCCCATGCCGAATACATCAAGCGCCGTGGCCTGCTGGACGTACAGAACAAGATGAAGGCACTGGGCCAATGGAGCGTATCGGACCTGCGCTCGGCCGCGGCCGATGAACGCGCGGCCAATGCCGATCTGGAAATGGCCAGCGCCGTTGTGGCGCAGTGCGTGATCGAGGCCCCGTTTGACGGGCGTGTTTCCAATACAATGGTGCATAATTACCAGTATCTTTCAGCCGGAACCCCCATGCTGGAAATACTGGATGATACCTCGCTTGAACTGTCCATGATCGTCTCATCCATGGAACTGCGCCATCTGCAGCCCGGTACCTCGTTCAAGGTCCACATACTGGAAACGGATGCCACTTACCCTGCAACCATCAGCCGCATCTCGGGCAAGGTGGACCCCGTCAGCAAGACCATCAAGGTCTATGGCAAGCTGACCCGTCCCGCCCCTGACCTGCTGCCGGGCATGACAGGAGAAGCCCAGTTCGGTCAATGAGGGCGGATGGCTGACGGATCATGACCTTCCCCCCGCCTGATCCCGCACGCATGCAGCAAGGGCGGCAGGCCGCATTGCTGCGGCTGTCGGCCCTTGTGCATCTATGCGAACGCCTGCGGACCTGCCCGCCCGATGAGCTGGATTTCGTGCTGGTCAACGAAAGCCATAATCTCCTTCCCTACCAGCAGGCCGCCCTTTACCGCACGGACAAGGCAGGGATTGCCGCCATATCCGGCACGGCGGTATTCGATGCCTCCGCCCCCTATGTGCGCTGGCTGGCCCAGGTGTTCGAAAGCATCACGCCCCGGACAGAGGCCGTGGTACTCGATGCCGCGACCCTGCCTGCGGCACTGCGCGATGAATGGGCGCAATGGATGGCCCCCCATGCCGTGCTCATTCCGCTGCCCGGACGGCATGGCCGCGCAGGCACACTGCTTGTCGCACGACCGGATACGTGGACACCGCCCGACATCCAGGCCCTGTGCATGATTGGCGGCGAGTATGCGGAAAGCCGCCAGCTTATCGCCTCTCAACCACCCAGGCCACGCGATACACGGATGCGCAGGCGCATCGGTGCCATACTGGCGGCCGCAGTACTGGTGGCGTTCTACCCGGTCCATTCATGGGTCCTGGCCCCGGCCGAAGTCGTGCCGGTGGCCCCTGCCTATGTGCGTGCGCCCTTTGCCGGTATCGTCCACCAGCTTGATATCCCCCCCAATACCGCCGTGCAGGCCGGCACGCCGGTGGTGGAACTGGAGCGCGCGCAGCTTGAAAGCCAGTACCAGGTTGCCCGCAAGGCGCTGGAAGTGGCGCGGACCCAATATGATGAAGCCATTCAGGCTGGTATGCTGGATGCCAAGGCCCGTGCCCAGGCTGGTGAACTCAAGGGCCGTATCGATGAAGAAGCAGCCCAGATGCGCTACCAGAGCGAACTGCTGCACCGCGCCACCCTGACCGCCCCGATAGATGGGCTGGCGCTTTACAACGACCCATCAGAGTGGGTGGGACGCCCGGTCGAGGCTGGCGAGCGTATCCTCATGGTCGCCCCTGCCCTGTCCCGCCGGATCGAGATCCGCCTGCCGGCAACCGAGACCGCACAGTTCCCCCCTGATGCGCGCGTGCGTTTTTTTGACAACGTGCATCCCGATCATCCAGCGGAAGGACATCTGGTCTTTAAGAGGTGGTCCCGTCCGTTCGGACAGTTTTGCGGGCTTGATAAGCTATACCCGGTTGTTGTTATGCCGCCCTTCTGACGGCGTTGCTGTTGGCCATCTGGTCCGGGGTTAACCCCGGACCAGATGGCGTCG
>NZ_NKTZ01000032.1 GCF_003207855.1 Komagataeibacter rhaeticus
TCTTCCAGTCTCCCCTTACCACCGCGGGGTGGAGCAGCCCGGTAGCTCGTCAGGCTCATAACCTGAAGGCCGCAGGTTCAAATCCTGCCCCCGCAACCATGAATCCCGTTTAATATCAAATACTTAGGCCGCCTCATGGGCGGCCTTTTGCGTTTCTGCTCCGCGCGCAGGATGCGTATAGGATGCAAATGGGAGTGAAACTCCAGCGTAGATAGGACTGAAATCGGGGCGTTTCACGATGGCGTGATCTTTGTCGGCAGCCTTATCGATCAGTGGAAATTACGCGATCTGACGACGATGCGCTCACCGGCGGAATCGCTGTCATGGGTGCTCTCAGCAGAGGAGCGATTACCGATGTCTGCGAGCAACCCGGAAAGGTCGGTGATCTCTTTTGCTACCAGATGCACGACGTCACCTTCCTTCTGGAGCATGCCCGTCACCGCCAGCATCTGCCCACCAAGCACCACGCGCCGGTTTGCATCGAACATATCCGGCCAGATGATGACGTTCATGTTGGCTGTCTCGTCCTCCAGCGTCATGAACACCACGCCTTCGGCAGACCCTGGTCGCTGCCGAACCAGCACCAGCCCTGCCACGGTGAGACGCTTCCCATCCTTTGCCGCCAGCGCCTGCCGACAGGTGACGATGTCCCGTTCTCGCAGATCCCTGCGAAGAAATGCGAGGGGATGGTCCCGCAGGGTCAGGCCAAGCCGGTTATAGTCCCGCACTACCTCGGCGCCATCCCGCATGGGCTGCAGCAACACATCCGGCTCCTCCGCTTCACGCGTTACTTCCGCAGCCGCAAACAGGGGCAGGGGTTCATCGCGCAGAGCTTTGATCGCCCAGAGCGCCTCGCGCCGTGTCAGCCCGAGCGAAGGGCGGAACGCGTCCGCTTCGGCCAGATGGGTCAGGGCTGCCGACTTCACGCCAGCCCGACGCCACAGATCATCAATGGATGTAAAGGGACGGGAGGCTCGTGCGGCAACAATCCGGGCCGCATCGTCATTGGCCAGGCCCTTGACCAGACTGATGCCCAGCCGCACGGCGAAGCGACCCTCCGGTGTTTCCGGCCCTTCCAGTGTGCTGTCCCAGCGTGAAGCATTCACGCAGACAGGCCTGACCTCCACGCCGTGTTCCCGCGCATCGCGGACCAGTTGTGCCGGCGCATAGAACCCCATCGGCTGGCTGTTCAGGAGTGAGGTCAGAAACACATCCGGATGGGTGCATTTCATCCATGACGACGAGTAGGCCAGAATGGCGAAACTGGCCGCGTGGCTCTCGGGAAATCCGTAAGAACCGAAGCCTTCCAGTTGCTGATAGATCCGCTCGGCGAATTCCTCATCATACCCATTGGCGCGCATGCCTTCGATCAGGCGTGTCTGAAACTGCGAGACGGTACCGGTATTCTTGAAAGTCGCCATCGCGCGACGCAACTGATCGGCCTCGGCGGCGGTAAACCCTGCACAGATCATGGCGACCTGCATCGCCTGTTCCTGAAACAACGGGATACCGAGCGTCTTTTTCAGAACCTTTTCCAGTTCAGGTGTCGGATAGTTTTCCGGTTCGATCCCTTCGCGCCTGCGGAGATAGGGATGGACCATATCCTCCTGTATAGGGCCGGGACGCACGATCGCGACCTCAATGACGAGATCATAGAACACACGCGGCTTCAGGCGCGGCAGCATGGACATCTGCGCGCGGGATTCAATTTGGAACACGCCGATCGTGTCGGCCTTGCGGATCATGGCGTAGGTGCGCGGATCCTCGGCCGGGAGGGCCTGGAGCGTAAAGTGTTGGCCTTTGTGCGCCGCCAGCAGGTCCAGACCTTTCTTCATGCAGGTCAGCATGCCAAGGGCCAGAATATCGACCTTCATGAATTTCAGGACGTCGATATCATCCTTGTCCCATTCGATGATCTGGCGCTGCTCCATCGACGCAGGCTCAATGGGCACAAGCTCATCCAGCCGGTCATGCGTCAGCACAAATCCCCCGGGATGCTGTGACAGATGACGGGGTACGCCGATCAGGCAGCGGGCCAGATCAAGCGTCAGGCGGATACGGCGGTCTGACAGATCAATGCCACTATCAGTCAGGGCGTCATCGTCCAGCCTGTGGCCCCAACCATGAGTCTGGCCCGAGAGCGTGCGGATCAGGTCTTCCGGCAGGCCCATGACCTTGCCAACATCCCGCAAAGCCCCTTTGGCGCGATAGCGGATCACCACGGCTGTCAGGGCCGCGCGGTCACGTCCGTAATGCTCATACACCCACTGGATGACCTGCTCGCGCCGTGCATGCTCGAAATCCACGTCGATGTCCGGCGGCTCGCCCCGCTCTTCGGAGACGAAGCGCTCGAACAGCAGCGAATTACGGGCGGGGTCGATGGCTGTGATGCCGAGCACGTAGCAGACGGCAGAATTGGCCGCCGAGCCGCGTCCCTGACAGAGAATATCCTGAGAGCGGGCATAGCGGACAATGCTGTTCACGGTCAGGAAATAGGGCGCGTAGGCCATGCGCCCGATCAGGCCGAGTTCATGGCGGAGCGTTTCCGCCACGTCATCCGGTACGCCATCCGGATAGACGGAACGGGCGCCCTCCCAGGTCAGCGCCTCCAGCGCCTGCTGGGGTGTCTGGCCAGGTACGGAGACTTCATCAGGATACTGGTAGGCCAGATCATCGAGCGAGAAGCGGCAGCGCTCCACGATATCCATGGTGCGGGCGGCGGCTTCAGGGTAACGGCTGAACAGCCGGGCCATTTCCTGTGGCGGTTTGAGATAGCGGTCCGCGTGACGCTCGCGGACGAACCCGGCCTCGTCGATGGTGGTGTTATGCCGGATGCAGGTGACGACATCCTGAAGGATGCGCCGGTCGTGGGTATGGAACAGCACGTCATTGGTCACAACGGTTGGCACCCGTGCCTGATGCGCCAGGTTGGCAAGCTCATACAGCCGCATCGGGTCATTGGGACGGCGTAGCAGGGTGAGCGCCATATAGGCACGGTCAGCAAAGGCGTCCTTCAGCTTGCGCAGATGCAGACCGCAGGCATCATCCGCCGTGTCGGGGATCAGGACAACGATCAGGCCTTCACCCCAGGTGACGAGATCCTCCCAGAGCAGATGGCATTTCCCTTTGCCAGCGCGCGCCTTACCGATGGTGAGCAGACGACACAACCGGCCATAGGCGGCCCGGTCCGTCGGGTAGACCAACACGGGCGGAAAATCCGCCAGATCGAGACGGCATCCCACGACAAGCCGGAGCCCCGCCTGTTTCGCCGCCACATGCGCCTGTACCATGCCGGCCAGAGAATTGCGGTCGCAGATACCGAGCGCCTCCATACCAAGTGCCTTGGCCTGTTCGAACAGTTCGATCGGGGAGGATGCCCCGCGCAGGAACGAGAAATAGGTCGTGACCTGTAGTTCGGTATAACGCGGTGCGGATATGGTCATCCGAAGATTCCGTGCAAGAACCAGCCCTGCGAGCCGGTCTCGCCATGCTCGCCATCACCCGCCCGGTAGAGCCAGAAGCGCTCTCCAGACGTGTCCTCCACCCGGAAGTAATCCCGGTCGATGGTCAGTTCAGCATCATTCTTCCACCATTCACCAAAGACCCGCTCCGGGCCGTCAGCGCATTTCACTTTCCGCCGCACCCCTCGCCAGATGAAGAACAGCGGCGGCTGGTCCGGCAGTTCCGCCATGGCCTGCACCGGCTCAGGTCGTGCGAGCAGGCGCGTCGGACGCGGCCAGTGATCCGGCCAGTCCTTCGTCTCCTCGGGGGCCAGAGCGGGCACGCGGCAGAAGGAGCGTTCGGGCAGATCACTTTCCACCGGGGCAAACCGATAGAGCGCCTGCATACCCACACGGTTGGCCAGTGTGTCGACCAGATCAGACACATCGGTCTCTTCCTCGGCAATCAGGGAGGAGACCGTCTGCCGCCGGTCCATGGGTTCCGCCTGTGACGCGATCAGCACCATGCGCTCGATGCCGAAGCCCGGATTGATCGTTTCAATTTTCTCGCACAGCAGCCGCGTCAGACGTTTCACGTCCCGTACGGGCATGGCGGTCGCCACACGGATCGCTTCGGTGCGACTGTCCACGCGATGCAGCAGCAGGTCGAGGCGGCGCACGCCCTGTCCACGTTCGTCCAGCCCCTGGCAGAGCAGCGGCACCAGCTTGCCGATATAGCGCGCGATGGTCTCAGCAGCGCCGATGGGTTCGGCAAAGTTCCGGCTGACCTCGACTGGATCGACGGGACGGACCGGAAGGATGGCTTCCCCGATGCGTCCAAAGGCCTGATCCAGCCTGCGGGCGATATCAGGACCGAACCGCAGCGCTAGGGGTGCCCGTGGCATGGCGGCCAGTGGTCCGATGCGCGACACACCCAGCGTGGCCAGACCTTCGATAATGGTGGGGGGCAGGCGCAGCGCCTCAAGGGGAAGATCGGCCAGTGCCTTTGACGCATCACCGGCCTGCACAACGGCAATCGGTACCCGGCCATAGCGGGCGATGGCGTGCGCAGCGCCCCACGTCTCCGCCACCACGGCCTTTGCCCGGAACCCGGCGCCCGCCATGCGATGAACCATGTCCTTGAGCATGGGAAGTTCACCGCCATGCAGGTGATCCGCCCCGGTCGTGTCCAGAACCAGGCCGTCCGGCGCATCGACGGCCACGATGGGCGCGATCCTGTGCTGGAACCATAGCGCCAGCTTTTCCAGACCCAGTCGGTCGTCCTCGGGATCGGCGTCCATCAGCACCAGATCGGGATAGAGCGCCTGAGCCTTGGCGACCGGCGTGCCGGGGCGCAGCCCCAGCTTCCGGGCGGCGAGATCGACCGACAAGACAATCCGTCGCCGTCCTTCGCGCCCGGCCAGCGCCAGCGGCGTTTCAGGCGCGGGCGCGTCTGGTCCAAGTCGTTTCCTGATCCGGTCGGTCGCCCAGAGTGGCAGGTAAAGCGAGACGATCCGCGACCGGGATACAGGGGGCGAGCCTTCCTTTGGCATCACAGGCCTCCACTTCAAAATCGGCACATTCACCCGCCCGGGCACGGATCAGTTCCAGCAGCCAGCGGGGCCGTCCCACACCGGGCACCGGCAACGGCACGGATGGCAGGACGGACACCCGCCATCGGGTCACACTGGCAGTCGGCTGGCCGAAATCCGCCGCATCAGTCTGTCGTCGCCAGCGGCGTATCGCGATGCCCAGAGAGCCGGATGTCTCGGCCGCCAGTTGCAGGCGACGTGAGGCGGTCATGGACAGACGCGCCACCTCGGCGACCACGGCCCCCAGGCCACCATGCCGCAGCCCTTCCTCGAAGCAGGCCAGCACATCGACATCCGAACTGGCCTCGACAAAAATGGTCCGCCGAGCAGAAAGCCCGACCTGTTTCAGGGAGGGGGCGAACACATCCTGGCGGGTGACGATCCAGAGCACCTTGCCACGTGTGCGAGCCGCAATCCCGGCGCAGAACTGACCGGCGGCGGCACTGTGCAAGGCGTCATTCCCACCGCCGGCCACTTCATGAAGGGCACCGAGCGCCAGCCCGCCACCGGGCAGGCGGCTGTCGATCTCGCGCACGCCAAAAGGCAGCACCGTGCGGCGTCGGTCGCTGTGCCCTTCGAGACGGCTGATTGCGGCCCGCAGCGTCTCCAGACCGGGTTTTTTATGGATTTCAGCAGTCATGTCACGGCTCGACGGTCCTTGTGCAGGCGTATTTCATGATTATATGTTCCTGATTTGTTCTAATCATGCTACGCAAGTCAATGCAAATTCGCTCCGTATCCGGCATGCTGGTATCCGATGTTGGATCAGTATCGTTGATGAAAGTGCGCTAAGGAATTGAATCCAGAACTTTCTCCCGCTTCGGGCAGCGACGATTATCTGTCCCGTCTGAATGACGCGCAGCGGCAGGCCGTCACGCACGGGACCGGAGTCTCGCCGGGCGGGGCGGATTCATCCCCTCTGCTGGTCATTGCTGGCGCCGGATCGGGCAAGACCAACACACTGGCCCATCGGGTCGCGCATCTGATCGCCTCAGGCGCCGATCCGCGCCGCATCCTGCTGCTGACCTTCTCGCGGCGGGCCAGTGTAGAGATGACGCGACGGGTAGAGCGCATTTGCAAAACGGTGCTCGGCGGCAAAGCCGGACCTCTGGCTGACGCGTTGGCCTGGGCCGGGACGTTCCACTCCATCGGTGCGCGGCTGCTGCGGGAGTATGCCCAGCAGATTGGCATGGACCCGGCGTTTTCGATCCATGATCGGGAAGATTCTGCTGACCTGATGAATCTGATCCGCCATGATCTGGGGTTTTCGAAAACCGAGAAGCGGTTCCCCGGCAAGGGTACGTGTCTTGCCATCTATTCCCGCGTGGTGAATTCCGGCGCACCGCTCGCCGATGTATTGCTTAAGCACTATCCGTGGTGCGCGGGCTGGGAAGCCCAGCTCAAACAGCTGTTTGCAGGCTATGTCACGGCGAAACAGGAACAGGGCGTGCTGGATTATGACGACCTGCTGCTGTGCTGGGCGCAGATGGTCAGCGATCCGGTACTGGCCGCCGATATCGGCGGCAAATGGGATCATGTGCTGGTTGACGAGTATCAGGACACCAACCGGCTGCAGGCGGAGAACCTGCTGGGCATGAAGCCGGATGGACGCGGCCTTACGGTGGTGGGCGACGACGCGCAGTCGATCTATGCTTTCCGGGCCGCGACCGTGCGCAACATTCTCGATTTTCCGGCGTCTTTCGATCCTCCAGCATGCGTCGTGACGCTGGACCGGAACTATCGTTCCACGAAACCCATTCTGGATGCCGCCAACGCCGTGATCGGGGAAGCAGCCGAGCGGTTCACCAAGGATCTGTGGACCGAACGGGCGTCGGAGGAAAAGCCACGACTGGTCACCATCCAGGACGACACGGCGCAGGCCAATTACATCGCGGATCGGGTGCTGGAAGAGCGTGAGGCCGGCACACGGATGAAGCAGCAGGCGGTGCTGTTCCGGGCTTCGCACCATAGCGGCACGCTGGAGGTGGAACTGACAAGGCGCAACATCCCGTTCGTGAAGTTTGGCGGCCTGAAGTTTCTCGACAGCGCCCATGTCAAGGATGTGCTGGCCCTGCTGCGCTTTGCCCAGAACCCGCGCGACCGCATTGCGGGCTTCCGGATTCTGCAGCTTCTGCCGGGCGTGGGGCCGACCTCAGCCCGGCGCGTGCTGGATACAATGGGCGAGAATGCCCATCCCTTCGATGCGCTGCGGGACGTGAAAGCACCACCGCGCAGTGGCGAGGCCTGGACGGGGTTTGTGAATCTGCTGACCGCTCTTGGCGGCCATCAGGTCGGCTGGCCGGGCGAGATCGCGGCTGTGCGCTACTGGTATGAACCGCATCTGGAGCGTCTACATGAGGACGCTTCCACCCGTCTGGCCGATCTGGTGCAGCTGGAGCAGATCGCCGGCGGCTATCCGTCACGCGAGAAGTTCCTGACCGAACTGACGCTGGACCCGCCGGATGCCACGTCCGACCAGGCTGGCGTGCCGCTGCTGGATGAGGATTACCTGATCCTCTCGACGATCCATTCCGCCAAGGGGCAGGAATGGAAGAATGTCTTCGTGATGAATGTGGTGGATGGCTGCATTCCGTCCGATCTGGCGACAGGCGAGCAGGATGACATCGAGGAGGAGCGCCGGCTGCTGTATGTCGCCATGACGCGGGCGAAGGACAGTCTCGATATCATGGTGCCGCAGCGTTTCTATGTGCATGGCCAGCACAGCCGGGGCGACCGGCATGTCTATGCCTCACGCACCCGTTTCATCGACCGGGACATGCTGCCCTTGTTCGAGGCTGTGTCGTGGCCCGTCGTGAAGCCGGAAGAGCAGGCCCGGCAGGAGGCGGTGAATTCGGTGCGGATCGACATGGCCGCCCGCCTGCGCGGCATGTGGTCGTAAGGGGACAGGCGGATGTGCAATCTCTATTCCATGACTTCCAACCCACAGGCGATCAAGGACGTTGCAAAAGTCCTCGAGGATCGCACGGGGAATCTCCAGCCATTGCCCGAGATTTACCCGAACACGATGGCACCGGTTGTGCGGAATGGAGACAATGGCCGTGAACTGGTCATGGCGCGCTGGGGCATGCCGACACCGCCCGGTTACCTGAAAGGCCATAAAGTGGATCGCGGTATGACCAATATCCGCAATCCGACCTCGACATGGTGGAAGCGCTGGGAAGGGGTGGCGCATCGCTGTCTAGTGCCGCTGACCGCCTTTTCGGAACCGGAGCGTTTGCCTAATGGCAAATCACGGCCTGCGTGGTTTGTCCGCAGCGACGGTGAGCCGCTGGCTTTCTTTGCCGGGATCTGGTGCCGGTGGACGTCGGTGCGGAAACTGGCGGACGGGGAGACGACGGATGACCTGTTCGGTTTTCTGACCACTGAGGCCAACCGGGAAGTGGGCGCGGTTCATCCGAAGGCCATGCCTGTGATCCTGACGCAGCCGGATGAACTGGATGTGTGGATGAATGCGCCAGCGGAGGAGGCTCTGCAGCTTCAGCGGCCTCTGCCAGATGATCTGTTGGTCCGTGTTGAAGTCCGGCGTTCTTTGGAATGACGGCCATGAAGGCGAAAGATTACTTGCCGCTTTCGCCTCATCCCGGTCATTCGATGACTAATCGTACGGTTGGCAAAGCAGATAGATATCATTTCCCAATATCACTTGACCCGCAGGCGATATTTAACTTGGTGAGTAGTACACCTCTGTCCCGGATAGGTTTTTATCTGGGACAGGGCGCAGCATTCGCCTAATCTTTAGGCAACGCGGATCAGCTTGCGGTTGATAAACTCCTCGATGCCCAGGAAAGACAGTTCGCGACCAAAACCCGAATTTTTGATCCCGCCAAAGGGCAGTTCAGGCGCTGCAGCCGTTGCGGTGTTGATGAACATCATGCCGGTCTCGACCTGTTCCGCCACTTTTTCGGCGCGAGCAAGGTCGCGGGAGAACACGGACCCGCCGAGACCATAGGGGGAATCATTGGCCAGTTCGATGGCTTCATGCTCTGACGCGACCTTGTGCACGACCGCAACGGGGCCGAAAATCTCCTGATAGAAGACCGGATTGTCTTTGGAGACATTCGTCAGGATAGTCGGCTCCATGAAGAACCCCTTGCGATCCATCCGCTTGCCGCCAACCACCAGAGTTGCCCCTGCCTTAACGGCTTCGTCAGTCTGCGCCAGCGCAGTGTCCAGCGCCTTTTTGCTGCTCATCGGGCCATGGGTGGTGCCCTCAGCCAGCGGATCGCCGATGCGGAACTGCGTGATCGCCTTTTTCAGACCGGTGAGGAAGGCGTCATAGACCTTCTCATGCACGATCATCCGCTTGGCCGCCGTGCAGACCTGCCCGTTATTGGCGAAGCGACCCCATGTCGCCCATTTGACCGCCAGTTCAAGGTCCGCATCATCCAGCACGACGAAGGCGTCACTGCCACCCAGTTCCATCGTGTCCTTCTTCAGCGCCGCCCCCGCTTCGGCCGCGACCGCCTGGCCGGCGCGTTCGCTACCGGTCAGCGCGACGCCACGGATGCGGACATCCTTGATCAGTTCGGCTGACTGGTCGTTGTCGAGGAAGATGTTGGTATAGACGCCCACAGGCGCGCCCGCATCGTGGAACAGCTTTTCAAAGGCCAGCGCGCATTGCGGCACGTTGGGCGCGTGCTTGGCGATGACCACGTTACCTGCCATCAGGTTCGGCCCCGCTACGCGGGCAAGCTGGTAATAGGGGAAGTTCCATGGCTCGATGCAGTAGATCAGGCCAAGCGGCTGATTGATGATCTTTGCATGGCCTTCCTTGACCTTCAGATGCGTGGGAGCGAGGAATTTCTCCGCGCCATCGGCATAGAAGGAGAGAATATCGGCGGTGATGTCGATTTCCTCCAGCGCGTCCGGTAGCGCCTTGCCCATTTCGGTCGCGATCAGGCGCGCATGGGCCACACGATCGCGACGCAGCAGATCGGCGGCCTTTGACATGACGACCTTACGCTCGGCGATGTCGCATTTTTTCCAGTCGGTCTTCCACACATGGTCCGCGCGATCGACAATCGCCTTCATCTGCGCGGCGGTATGTAGTTCAAACGTGCGTTCCACGGTTTCCGTGGTCGGGTTGAGGGTTTGGTAAAAACTCATTGGTCTGTTTCCCTGTTTATTGATTATGGAACGGGTAGTCGGTGTAGCCATGCGCGCCGCCGCCATACATCGTCGCCGGGTCCAGCGAGTTGAACGGCCAGCCGTGTTCCAGCCGCGCAGGCAGGTCCGGATTGGCGATAAACTTCCGGCCAAAGCCGATCATGTCCGCCCATCCATGTGCCAGCACATGCTGGGCTTTGTGCAGGTCGTAACGGCCCGCGCACAGGATGCGGCCGTCGAAGATGTCGCGCACACTGGCTCGGAAGGTGTCCGGCATTTCCGGCGCATTATCCCAGTCGGCTTCGGCGAGCGAGACATAGGCGATGCCCGCATCCGCCAGCACGCGCACGGCCTGCGTGTAGGTCTCCGCCGGATTGTCCTCCAGCAGGCCAAGATAGACACGCTCTTCCGTGGTCGTGCCGAACAGTGGGGAAAATCGCACGCCCAGCCTGTCGGGCGTAACCACGGCGGAGACGGCTTCGACCACCTCGCGCAGGAAGCGCAGGCGGTTGGACAGGCTGCCGCCATAAGCATCGGTACGGAAATTGGCGCGTTCGGATAGGAACTGGTTGATCAGGTAACCATTGGCGGCGTGAATCTCCACACCATCAAACCCGGCGGACAGTGCATTGCGTGCCGCCTGTGCATACATCTCCACCAGTTCATGGATTTCGGGAATGGAAAGTGCGCGCGGCATGTCGGGTGGGACCAGCTTTCCCGTGCCCGGTCCCGTGGGGATGAACACGTTCACGCCTGTTGCCGCAACCGCCGACGGGGCGATCGGCGCCTCATGACTAGGTTGCAAAGCGCGGTGGGACACGCGGCCGACATGCCACAACTGTGCAAAGATGGGCTGCCGCTTTGCGTGTACCGCATTGGTGACCAGTTTCCAGCCCGCGACCTGTTCAGGGGAGTAGATGCCCGGTGTCCAGGCATAGCCCTGTCCGCGGGGTTCGATCTGCGTGCCCTCGGTAATCAGGAACCCCGCCTGTGTGCGCTGCGCGTAATATTCGGCCATCAGCGTGTTGGTGATGTCCCCGGGTTGCGTGCTGCGGCAGCGTGTCAGGGGTGGCAGGAAGATCCGGTTTTCAAGGGACAAATCGCCCAGCCGCACAGGATCGAATAAAGAAGACGAAGACATGATCAACCTTGTTCACAAATGCAGGACATCCGTCCGGCCCGCGTGTAAACATTGACCCACCCTCTGGTGTGCGCAAGAACGCACATAAACCGCCACTAGTGTCAGGAATGATACCATGCCCCGCATTCGTCACACCACGCTGGCCTGTAGCCCCGGCTGCACGGTGGAAGCCACGCTCGAACTGTTTGGGGGCAAGTGGAAGGCGTTGATTCTGTATCACCTGTTCGAGGACGGGGTGCTGCGGTTTGGCGAACTGCGCCGCCGCCTGCCCAATGTCACACAGCGGATGCTGACCAACCAGTTGCGCGAACTCGAGGCAGACGGCCTGGTGTCACGCACCGTCTTCCCCGAGGTACCACCGCATGTGGAATACGCCCTGACCGATCTGGGCAAAACCCTGAAACCAGTTATTCAGGCACTCAAAACATGGGGAGATCGGTATGCGCATTCTCTCCAGCGGAACAAAGCTGGTGATTGAGATTGACCGCTAAGCATTATGGACAATTCCTGCAGCAACATACCTGTCAGTATAGCAGAAGCAGAGCGGACGGGCAGCAGTCGCCTCATTGCAGACGTGTTCGCATGAATGCAGTCATCCCGTAAGCGGACATTGTTTCATGAGTGATCGGCTAGTTTCAGTCCCGATGACATCGCATAATTTTTTGATTCTAAATTCGAGGCCACCATTCAAATGGCCTATGTTAGCTTTCCCTCTTCAGATCCTATGCCACTTCATCAAAGGTTTTCACCAGACATCAATTTCCGATGCACGATGCGTCCTCGACTGGTAAGGCGAGCGGCAGCACTGCCCCAGCGTGCGGAAAACCCGGCCGCGACATATCCCATCAATATCAATGATCCACGGATGGCGCCGCGATCCGCTCTGGGAATGCCATATTCACCATTTATCGGTAGAGAGAGAATAAAACGGCACTGTTCTTTTGTGAGATCTTTCGCAGCCAGATAGGACCTGGCCGCCCCGTTCTGGATGGGGAAATCCATAACATTACTCATGACCTGTCTCCTCTGGCTCAAACTCTTCAGGAAATCATAGTTTCAGCTTGCATCCACTGACTGACGTCGACCCTCTCGCCCTGAAACAAAGGAGAAGGGCGTAACAAGGAAAATCATGAAAATATTGATACAACTTGCACACGACAATACAGATCCATCGCAGCTTTCTGTGCACCAATCAGATTCTGAACCGCTATATAGGTTTGCACGTAACTTGCTTCCTGCACATGCGCTGGCCTGTCAGTCAGCGCCATCGCCATTTCTATCGCTGTGTCGAGAAGCGGCCTGAAATGTGCTTCCAGATAGTCACCACGCATCTGATGGTCTGTTGGTAGATTGGAAACAGTCATCTGGAAAAGATCATAGCCATTCTGCTGCAATTGTTCTTCTTCAGGTAAAACTGCATCTGTCCCCAGTAAAGAAATGACACAGGTTCGATCAGGCGCCAGAAGAATGATCTTTTCCAGCAAAGGATGAAAAGCGTGGGAAGGTGGTGCTATAAAAGGCAATCTCATAGTGCTGCCTTTTCTGCGCTTTCCGGTGCCTGACCACATCGCCTGAGCAGATTGCGAAGTTGATTGATAACAGGAAAGACTTCCCGATTGTGATCTCCACCGAGGTCTTTCCATGCCGCCTGTTCCAGCTCGACAATCTCGCGATCTTCAAAGAAGACGCGCTCCGTGAATGCGACCAGTATTGGCCAGGCAAGATCCAGTAAAAAAGGCACTTTCAATCGTTTGATCGACAACAGACCGAAAACACGGTTGGTCATTTGCTCACGGTCCTGTGGCACATACGAGATCCACAACTCCATCACGGGTTCCTCAATCCCCTGCGTTTCAATACGCAGGCTCTGATAGGGATAGTGTGTCCTGATGGTCATGACGTCCCGATAGGCAAAATCCCGACCATCACGGCGTCTCTGGCCGTAGATCAGCGCCTCACTCAAAGGCTGTTTGCCGCCGGTTCGTGCAAAGGTGTAGCGGGCTTCAACAAAATCATCACCGTGGTCCATTCCCAGAAACCGCGGCTTCATTTTTCCGACCAACCGACTGTGCAGGACCTGGTGATTCATATCCATCAGGTTTTCATGCATGAAACTGTAATGACAGTTCACCATCTGCCCGAAACGTCGCGTGCGATAACGCGTATCTCTCACCCTTGGAAAGTCAGGGAGCGGGACAATCTCTGCAAGAGACTGATCCCCCATGAAAACAAAAATAAGCCCGTCTTTTTCGCGACAGGCCCAACTTTTGAGACGCAGACATTGCGCTTCGGCAGAAACATTGGGCGAAACACATTGGCCGTCCCGATTATATCTCAGACCATGAGCGGGACAGCTTATCTGGTCACCACAAACCTTTCCTTTGCCAAGCAGAACCTGCCGATGGGCGCACAGGCCATCTAGCGCATAAGGAACGCCGCTTTTAGGACGTACGATGACGATATGCTGTCCTGCAAACCGGACATCGATTGCCTTTTCCCCTCCCAATTCACGGGACCAGGCGACAGGATACCAGAAATCCGGGTTGGTTCTGACACGTCTTAAATCAATCTGTACCGCGCACGCTGAATGGTCTGAAATTTGGTGGAGCTCGTTTTCCATTACCTCGACACTTCAACTGGCTCAGCGCAAAGGAAACAACGCAACCCAAGTCATGGAGCGTTATGTCGTCTCTCGCATTTTGTCTGAGCAGGTATAACTCGTTATCAATTACCGGACAGAATGCGTCAGTGTCCGCCGGCTGAACCGAAAGTTTCTAACGGATCAATGCTGTCAGCAGCACAAAAGCGTTGTCCATATATCGGTCAGGAATAACAGAGCAGAAGACCGTGTCCGGACAAGAGGCCACCGCCTGATTCATCAGGAACGACCGCGGCATAAGGCAGACAGGCATATATTCTCTCCTCCCTTCGGTCATCCCGCCCGACGGTTGGTGGCTGAGCAATGGCAGGTCTCCTGGCTCACGGATCATGGCCAACCGGTTCCAACCTTCCCGTTCCTATGAGAACAGTGGTTCACGTTCAAAGTGAACGAACCAGTGACATACCGCCTACAGTTGCGGGAGCAGCCTCCGACTTTGCTTCTGGCCGAATGTCTGACCAGAACATAACGGAGTTCCCTATTAACCCGCTCGCGCGGGACCATTGAAGCGTTTGCCTTTGCACCATGCCGCCAAACGCATCCAGAGTGCAAGCTGGAACATCATGGAGCGGCGGAAGGCAGATATCAGTTTTTCGTATGTAGACCATGCGTCTGATTGACCTGATTTCCCGAAGACAAACAGTGCGCTGATCAGTTTCCGGTGTCGTTCTTTCCGGGGACAACGCCGCCACATTTTACCATGAACAAAATTGATGTGTTTATGAAATCAAATCATTTCTACTCACGGATACGTTCAGGCATAAAGCTGCGATGACGATGACCACCACCGCCTGAGAGAGGCAGAAGCCAAACTGGGGATGCCATGCATCACCATTGTCCTCATTCTGGATTGGGGTGGAAAAGGGACACAGGACCACAATGATTCAGGACTCGACATTCAGTATCCATAGGCTCCGCTTCGATGAGAACTATCATCCTTCTGACAGGACGCGCCTTACGACCAATTTTGCCAATCTGGCGAGAGGGGAAAGCCGTCAGGAAAACCTGCGCAACGTGCTGCGCATGATCGACAACCGGTTCAATGATCTGGCGCACTGGGATAATGCCAACAGAGATCGCTACACTCTTGAACTTGAAATCGTTTCTGTCGAGATGGATCTCGCCTTTTCTGGCAAAAGCGGCAGCTTTCCTCTGATCGAAGTCCTCTACACAACAATTGTTGATAAAAACGCCAACAAACGGATAGAGGGCCTCGCCGGGAACAGTTTTTCCTCGTATGTGCGGGATTACGACTTCAGCGTGTTGTTACCGGCTTACAATAAAGAGAAAGCCGAATTCAGTGTCCCCCATAACTATGGGGACTTACATGGAAATCTCTTTAAAAGCGTTATGAACTCGTCTGCTTACAAGCAGAATTTCAAAAAACCGCCAGTCATCTGCCTCAGTGTTTCGACCAATCGTACCTATCATCGGACGGAAAATCAGCATCCTGTTCTCGGCGTTGAATATGAGCAGCGAGAATTTTCCCTGACAGACCAGTATTTTCAAAAAATGGGTATGCAGGTTCGTTATTTCATGCCGCGCAATAGTGCTGCACCGTTGGCCTTCTATTTTTTTGGCGATCTGCTGTCTGACTATTCTGCCCTTGAACTGATCAGCACCATCAGCGTGATGGAATCTTTTCAGAAGGTCTACCGTCCTGAAATTTACAATGCCAATTCTGCGGCGGCTGACTGTTATCAGCCAAGCCTGAATCATCAGGATTATTCAAACACCCGAATTGTCTACGACCGGGAAGAGCGGAGCCAACTGGCAACCGCTCAGGGAAAATATACGGAAGAAAATTTCATCTGGCCATATCACGATATCCTCGAACAGTGGTCTGCCAGTGACGCCGGCTGATCCATCAGAAAGACAAGGTCATCTCTCATGAAAACACTGCTCCCCACCTCAACGGCTGGTAGTCTGCCCAAACCCTCATGGCTCGCACAGCCTGAGACCCTGTGGTCGCCCTGGAAATTGCACGGAGAGGAACTGGTCGAAGGCAAACAGGATGCGCTACGCCTGACACTGGACGATCAGGACCGCGCTGGGATCGATATCGTCAGTGACGGTGAACAAACGCGTCAGCATTTCGTCACGACGTTCATTGAACATCTCAATGGTGTAGATTTCGAGAATCGCCAGACGGTCAAAATTCGCAACCGCTACGATGCGAGCGTGCCATCAGTCATAGGCGCTGTAACGCGCGAGAAGCCTGTTTTTGTCGAGGATGCGAAGTTTTTACGCACGCTGACGAAGAAGCCCATCAAGTGGGCGCTCCCCGGTCCCATGACCATGATCGACACGCTCCATGATGGCCACTACAAAAGCCGCGAAAAACTGGCCTGCGAATTCGCCAAAATTCTCAATCAGGAAGCGAAAGAACTGGAAGCGGCTGGTGTCGACATCATCCAGTTCGATGAGCCTGCCTTCAATGTTTTTTTTGATGAGGTCAATGACTGGGGCATCGCCACTTTGGAGCGGGCTATTGAAGGACTGAAATGCGAAACCGCCGTCCATATCTGCTATGGTTATGGTATCAAAGCCAATATCGACTGGAAAAATGCCCTTGGGGAAGAGTGGCGGCAGTATGAAGAGATCTTTCCCAAACTGCAGAAATCCAATATCGATCTGATTTCACTGGAATGTCAGAACTCCCGCGTTCCGATGGATCTGATCGAACTTATTCGTGGGAAAAAGGTCATGGTCGGCGCCATTGATGTAGCCACCAATGCCATTGAAACTCCAGACGAAGTCGCAAATACGCTACGAAAAGCCCTTCAATTTGTGGATGCCGACAAGCTTTATCCCTGCACCAATTGCGGTATGGCGCCTTTGCCGCGTAATGTGGCTCGCGGCAAGCTGGATGCTCTGGGCGCAGGTGCGGAAATTAGAAGTGGTCCCCATTTTTCGGACAGGGCGATAAGCTATAATCCGATCTGAGAGAGAACGGGTTTTATGGGCAAGGTTACGCGGAAACGGTATGCGGCAGAGTTCAAGTCACGGGTTGCGCTGGAGGCGATCCGTGGGGAACTGACGCTGGCGGAACTGGCTTCGAAACATGGCGTGCATCAGACGATGATCGCCCAATGGAAGCGCCAGGCGATCGAAGGCATGGCAAGCCTTTTTTCTGGTAAGTCAGTAACGGAACCTTCAGTCAGCCCTGCTGATGTAGAGAAACTGCACGCCAAGATCGGCCAGTTGCTGGTGGAACGGGATTTTTTGCGGGATGCCTCTGCTCGGTTGGGCGTGATCAGAGGCGGCAGATGATTGACCCGAAGAGAGCATGCCTGCCGATAATCCGGCAATGCACGCTGCTGCAACTCAACCGGTCGGGCGTCTACTATCGGCCTGTGCCACAGAGCGAAGCCAATCTGGAGCTGATGCGGCTGATCGACGCCCAGTTCCTGGAAACGCCGTATTATGGCTCACGGCAGATGACATGGCATCTGCGCCGCCAGGGACATGAAGTGGGCCGCAAGCGGGTCCGGCGGCTCATGGCGATCATGGGCCTGCGGGCGATCTACCAGAAGCCGCGCACGACCGTGCCCCATCCGGAGCATCGGAAATATCCATATCTGCTACGGGATCTGGTCATCAATCGGCCTGACCAGGTCTGGTGTTCCGATATCACATATATTCCCATGAAACGGGGATTTCTCTATCTCGTGGCGATCATGGACTGGTTCACGCGCAAGGTCCTGTCCT
>NZ_NKTZ01000033.1 GCF_003207855.1 Komagataeibacter rhaeticus
TACGGGGGGCACCATCAACGGCACCGGCAGCCTGGAAATCCAGGCACAGGCCGTAGGCAGCGACACCATGCTGGCCCGCATTGTAAAGATGGTCGCGGCCGCGCAGCGCTCGCGCGCGCCGATCCAGACCGTTGCCGACCGGATATCGGGCTGGTTTGTGCCGCTGGTGCTGGCTATTTCCGTGCTGACCTTCATTGCCTGGTATGTCACAGGTCCAGCGCCGCGTTTCGGCCATGCACTGCTCAATGCCATATCGGTTCTGATCATCGCCTGCCCCTGCGCGCTGGGGCTAGCCACGCCGATGTCCATCATGGTCGGCACCGGACGCGGAGCGCGTGAGGGCGTTCTGGTCCGCAATGCCGAAGCCCTGCAGGCGCTGGACAAGGTGGACACGCTGGTAGTGGACAAGACAGGCACACTGACGGAAGGGCACCCGCGGCTGATCGGCCTTGACGTGACAGAAGGCTGGCAGGAGACCGACGTGCTGCGCCTGGCCGCATCGGTCGAGGCGCAATCGCAGCACCCGCTGGCCCAGGCAGTAGTGCGGGCGCTGAAGGATCGTCACGGCGATCCCGCGCCGGTCAGTGATTTCGCCTCGCAGCCCGGCCTTGGCGTCAGCGGTACGGTGGACGGCCATCAGGTGGTGATTGGCAATGCCGAACGGCTGAAACAGGCCGGTGCTGACACAACACCGCTGGAGGCTGCCGCCACGGCACGGCGGCAGGGTGGCGCGGGCGTGATGTTCGTGGCGATCGACGGAAAACTGGCAGGGCTGATAGCCGTGGCCGATCCCCTGATGGCGGATACTCAGGCCACCCTTGCGGCATTGCATGCGGACGGTCTGCGCATTGTCATGCTCACTGGCGATAACGAGACGACCGCGAAAGCGGTGGCGAAGGCAGCAGGCCATATCGCGGAAATCCATGCCGGGCTGAAGCCGCAGGACAAGGCGGACATCATCCGGCATCTGGAGGCATCCGGCGCACGTGTAGCCATGACAGGCGACGGCGTGAACGACGCACCCGCCCTGGCGGCGGCCTCCGTCGGCATTGCCATGGGCACCGGAACGGACGTCGCCATCGAGAGTGCGGGCATCACGCTGGCGCATGGAAGCCTTGGCGCCCTGGTCCGCGCCCGGATGCTGGCGCATGCCACCATGCGCAATATCCGGCAAAACCTTGCCTTCTCGTTCCTGTTCAACGGGATCGGCATCCCGGTTGCGGCAGGCGCCCTCTACCCGGTTTTTGGCATGCTGCTCTCACCCATGATCGCGGGCGCTGCCATGGCTTTGTCATCCGTCACGGTCGTCACCAATGCGCTCAGGCTCGGAAAAGAGCCGGTGACGCCAATGCGCCCTACGGACACACGCCATACCGGTTCCATATAGTTGGTCCGCTGTTGCCCCCAGATCGGGGTTTCACGCCGGATGAAATCACTCTCCCCGGAAGGCCTTCACGTGGGATCGAGCGTCGGCGCCTGCCTCCCCCGTGGTTGTATGAACAGGAAAAGGCGATGCTATCGAACCCAGGCGTTTCACGTGTAGGACAGGGTCGGTGCCAGAACTGGGAAGCCGCGACGCGCCTTGGGCTAGTGCTTCCTGCAAGCCATTCGGCGGCAGTTTGGACGCATTGTCGAGTTCCTGCGGCGACGGCGAGGGGCGCTTCGCATCGACCGAAGACGGACCGAGGTTGTCCGGAGTTGCCGTGAAGTGTTCGACTAGCGACGGCGCCGATGCCGTCCGTGGGGTCAGCGGTTCCGGGTCTAACCCGAAGAGATCCTGGAGGGTCCTAAAAATGGTTGTGTGATCGAACGGTACCGTGCCGGTCGGCCTGATAACACTCTTGGATTTCACGAACGGTGAGACGATCACGGCCGGGACCCGAACCCCATAGGAGTCGAACCGAAACCCATCCGGGAATTCGCCTCCGGGAGACACGGCTGGGCCTGGAGCGACATGGTCGTAGCAACCGCCGTGCTCGTCATAAGTGATGACGAAAAGGGTATGCTTCCATCCTGGCCCAGTGCGCAGCGCGTTGTAAACGTCGGCGATCAGGGCGTCGCCATAACCTACGTTGTGCGGCGGATGCTGGTCGTTTGGCATCGCCTTACCAAGCGGATCGGCGAAATATCTTGGCTCGACGAAGCTGTAGGACGGCAGGCTTCCGGCCTTGGCATCGGCTAGGAAGTGTTGGAACGGGTGAAAGTGTTCGCGATGCGGCCACAGACGACCGAGTGTGAGCGTCTGGGGCACGTCGTGAA
The DNA here is from genome assembly GCF_003207855.1 of Komagataeibacter rhaeticus. GTDB lineage: Bacteria > Pseudomonadota > Alphaproteobacteria > Acetobacterales > Acetobacteraceae > Komagataeibacter > Komagataeibacter rhaeticus. Next base: position 2,260 of record NZ_NKTZ01000033.1, read on the forward strand.
AATAGATGCCCCAGGTCTTTCCACCTGCGGCGACACGCTCGAAGGTCGTTTGCATCATGTAGGGCACATGCCACCCTGTGTTGTTGACGTCTCCGCCAGCGCTCCCCGTGTGCACGAAGAGCCGGTTCGGCCAAGTTTGACAGGGGGCCGAAGCAAACCATCTGTCCGAGACGGCAAAGGCGCGCGCGAGCTGGCTGATGGCGGGAACGTGCGCTTGTGTGAAGTAATGCATCACAGCGTCCGGTACACGTGGCGCTTCCGGCTTTGCGTGGGACATGTAGTTGTCGATAAAACCGCTCATCGGCTTCTCGAAGCCGCTCTTGCCATGGATCTGCATGGCGATATCCGTGAACTGTTCTCCGGGGTCTGGATTCGGTGTGAACATGTCTGCAGGGCCGTCGGTAGGATCGGTTCGAACGGGATACGTAGGGTTCGTCTTCCCGTCATGCCATGTGTTGGTTTCTGTGCCCTTTAGGCCGTCGAAGTCCTCCCTGTCCGTGTATAGTTGTCCCAACATGCAATCGAACGACCGATTTTCGAGCATAAGGACAACAACGTAGCGGATATCTGGCGGCATAAACGGACTTTCGTTTGTGAGACGCTGTTCATATTGTTGATCAGATGGTGGCGTGTGCGAAACGGCCACCGATGAGAATAGTGAGCCGCGCCTTGCCACGGATTATTCTCTTGGAGGCATGATCCATGCTTTCTTGGCCCAGTGCAAGGCCTGGAAGATGAGCTTGAGGGCCGCGTCATCTTGGGGGGAATGCCTGCTGGCTCAGATCGGCCCCCACAGGTTGGCGTCCGATGCCTCGTCGGTGATGACGCTGATCAGGTCGGGCGGAGCCTCTACGGCATAGATTTCAAGCAGATGGCCTTTGGATCTCGCATACGAAATTCGTGACAGTCCCCGACTAGTCTGACATCAGACAAATCATACCACACGGCAAGCAGCATCGCCCGGAACATCGACACGGGCGGCCACGCGCTTCCCCCTTCGCTGCAGCGTATGGGGCGGTGATAAGCCCGCTATCAGCCGATCAGGCCCGCAATTTTGTCCCGAGACGCCGTGCATCGGTTGGCGGCGCCAAATGAAAGGCGATCCTGTCCAATCGACCGATGCACCACCCTACTCTCCAATACCCAATATCCAGCGTAAGAGAATCATCAATAGACCGCAGCGTCTAGCACTCGCACACGGGTCTCATTATCCACCATGCCGGTTGCTCGTCGCTTGGCCTCCCTGTGGCCGCCTTTCTGGCCATGCCATCCGACAGCGGACCTTCCATTACCCTCTGCTGATCTATCTGCTCAGTGATACAGAAGCAGACAGGCGGCAGTCGCCCTCAATTCGGTCATCCGATCAGCAAAACACGATGCGACAAAGCAGACGAAGAATACGACTACTTACTTCGTCTTTATTCGAGCGCAGTGATGGGACAAAGTGAGCACGATCATGCCCACTCCAGACGAAAGCGCCGCCATCAGAAATACAGTACGGAGCGGAAATGTTTGCGCTAGCAGGCCACCAATGACAGATCCTGCTCCCAGGGCGACATCAAAAAACATGTCGTAAAGTCCTATGGCTGCGCCGGTAAAAGCGGAATGGCAAAAACCGGATAGGTCAGGGAAAATCCGGCTCCCCCGATGAAGGCACCAGCGATTGCGACACCCGGATCAGGTGCCAGCCACACCATGACAAAGCCAAGGGTTTCCGTCAGCAACATGACCGAACCGGAGATGGCCACTGGATAATGGTCGATCCTGTGGCTTCCGGCAAACCGCGCTGCCACATGGCCAACGCAGAATGCGGCGAGTGCGTATCCACCAGATACCCAATGTTCCTGTGCAAAAGCGAGAACGAGGAACGATGAGATCGTGGCAAAACCTACGGACGACAAGGCGAGCAGCAATCCCATCGGCAGAACCATCCGGAAAAGCTGTTTCCATGGGACGGCGCCATGAGCGGCGGAATGGGAAGCCGGATGTAATGACCAGCCCGACAGAAGCATCCCTGCGACAGGCAGGATCGAGGCCATGATGGCAACCGTGTCAAAGCTGGCGTTCTGCTCGATGACCGCGCCTGCCGCTGTACCCGCCGCGAGGCCCGCGAACATGGCCAGCCCCAGCCATGACATGCCCGCCCCGATCCTGTCAGGAGGGACAGCCCCGATGATCCGGACAGCCCCGCCTGTCACCATGAGCCCTTCGCTCAACCCCATGAAAAGACGGCCCAGAAACACCAGCGCAAGAGCGATTGGTCGCGACCAGATGGGGAGAATTACCGCAACGTAGCAAAGTCCGGACAACACAGCCGCAGACAGACCAAGCGTAAGTGCCCGGTCGCCTCCCAGTCTGTCGCTCAATCGCCCGGCATGCAGCCGGGACAGGAGTGTCGCCACGGACTGTGTTCCCATGATCCAGCCGATTGTTGTGACGGACAGGGACCACCGTGCCTGGAGGACGGGAGGCAGCGCAGAGAGGGCAAGGCCCATGGCACTGGTTCCTGTCCCAATGGCCAGAACGGGTCGAAAGATTGCGGTTCTCAGGTTGAAGTCGGTCGCTGTGGGAAGAGAGCGTGTATCAGCCATTCATTACGGATATAATATCTCTAATTTTTAGAGAAACGACATCATGTCCGCATTAAACGGATATTATGTCCTGTATTGAAAGGCGAGCGTGGCCATGGATGCTCTATCAGGTCTGGAACCATTCGTTTTTGCAGCCCGATTTCGGAGTTATGTCAAAGCTGGTCGACATCTTGGGATTTCTTCCTCGGCCGTCGCGAAAAGTGTTTCAAGACTTGAAGCCCGGCTGGGAGTCCAGTTGCTGAACCGGACCACTCGCAGCATCGGACTCACGGAAGCCGGAGTGGTATTTTATGAACGCTGCCGTCAGGCTCTGGAGGTCATACGGGATGCCGAGGCGACGCTGCATCATGCAAAAGGCTCGCCGTCAGGACGCCTACGCGTCAATGTGCCCCATATCGTGGGACGGCACCTGCTCATGCCGCTCATTGCGGATTTTGTGAGCCGCTATCCGGAGATCGAACTCGACATTGCGCTGGAAGACAGGATTGTCGATCTGATCGAGGAAGATATTGATGTTGTCATCCGCAGCGGCAACCTCCCGGACTCGCGCCTGATCGCCCGACGTCTGGGCGATCAGCATTTCATTACCTGTGCCAGCGCCTCCTATCTGGAAGCGAGCAGCCGACCGCTCCTGCCTGCGGAAATTCAGAACCATCGCTGTCTGCGTTATCGCTATCCCAATACCGGCCTGTTTGCTCCGTGGGTCTACGGGCCACCACATGATCAGGTCCGGCTTCCCGAAACCATGATTTTCAACAACAGCGATGCGGCACTCCGGGCTGCCGCTGACGGTCTGGGCTTGGTTCATCTGCCGGTTTATGTGGCACGGGATGCGATTGCTTCCGGGCATCTGATTCCTCTGTTTGAGAAATATTGCATGCCTATTGGATCACTCTGGATCATCTGGCCTGCCGCTCGCACGCTCTCTCCCAAGGTTCGCGCTTTTGCGGATTTCGTTCTTGAACGCTTTGCCGCAATGCCTGAAGCGTTCATGCCCTTTCGGGACGGTTACGGGAAAAATAGGTTTGCAGAGACACCATCTGGGCCACTGTCTGCGCTTTATGATGGATGATGGATGCTTCCTACCTAACCGGGTGCAGGCATCGGCACGCTGAGCTATCTGGTAATGGTGAACAATTGCCCTACCGGATCGGAGTTGTTTGGATGCAGCAAGGTCATGTCCATCACGAGTTATGGCATGTGTTTGATGATCCATTCTTCCAGGGCCCTGACGTTTTCCGTCATTTTCATCCTGCCAGGCCAGATCAGCCCGTAAGATGTTCCATCCGCATCAAACCCGACCGGCGCTGCTAGCCGGCCGGTTGCGAGATCGTCCGTAGCGATGATATAGGGCGACAGGGCGACGCCCAGACCATTAGCAGCGGCTTCCAGCATCATGAAATGATGGTCGTACAGACGGATGTCGCGCGGCGTGGGCATGTCGGGCCGGGATGCCAGCCAGTTCTTCCATGCCTCGGGCTGGGTACGCGCGCCAAGCGCCAGATAATCCTCGCTGGCGAAACGCTGCGCCCTGTCAGGGCGCATGACCGGCCCCACCGTCTCCTGCGCAAGGATCGTTACTGTCCAGTCAGGAGCGAGCGGAAAGTCGAGGCGCCGGATTGCCAGCGTGACGCGGTCGCGCGCAAAATCCAGCGCGCCGCCGCCGGTCGAAAGATGCACATCGATCCCCGGATAGCGGTCCTGAAAGTCGGACAAACGCGGGATCAGCCAGCGCATCGCCAGCGAGCGCTCGCACGACAGCACGATCGGCTGCACACCGGATGACGACCGGATCTCGGCCAGTGCTGTCGCGATCCCTTGTATCGCATCGGTTGCCGCTTCTGCCAGACGCAGGCCGTCCCGCGTCGGTCGCACGCCGCGCCCGTCAGGTTCCAGAAGCTGGAGTTTCAGGTCATGGGCCAGCTTGGACACCCGGCGGCTGACCGCCCCGTGTGTCAGAGCCAGTTCCGTGGCCGCCGCCCGCACCGAGCCGAGGCGCGCAACCGCGGCAAAGGCACGCAGGTCGTCCAGCGATGGCATGTCTGAGCGTTTCATTGGTCAGTTTTTATCACCAGAACAGGTCAGTTCATATCGATTTTCCTCATGGATGGTTTCGTTATTCTCACCGGAATGATCAAAGAAACCAACCGTCCCACCTTGCCGCTGGCTGTCACGATGGGCGATCCCGCCGGGATTGGCCCGGAGATCGTGGTCCGGATGTTCCTGCGGCGACCAGCCCAACAGCGCTGGATCGTGGTGGGCGATCCGCTGGTGATGCGCCACGTAATGGCAGCCCTTGACCCATCGACCCGCATGCGCCGGATCACGACGCCAGCCGATGCCCGGTTTGATGACGGGGCACTGAATGTGCTGGTGTCGTCGGAATGCGTAGCCCTGCCGCAGGTGGGGCAGGTCAGCGCCGAAAGTGGCCGCGCAGCCTATGCGGCAATCGTGAGTGCGACCCGGCTGGCGAAGGCGGGCACCATCCGGGGCATCGTCACCGCGCCGATCCACAAGGAGGCGCTGGCCGCCGCCGGGCTGCCCTATCCCGGCCACACGGAAATCCTGGCCGAACAGGCTAGCGGCGCGCGCGTTGCCATGATGCTGGCGAACGAGGACATCCGGGTCGTTCTGGTGAGCATCCACTGTTCGCTCAGGGATGCGATCCTGCGCGCTGATTTTCCGGCCCAGATGGCGGCAATCCGGCTGGCCTGTACGGGAGCACGCGCATTGGGGATCGAACATCCGCGCATTGCCGTGGCGGGCCTTAACCCCCATGCCGGGGAAGGGGACCTGTTTGGTGATGAAGAGACCCGCATCATCAGGCCCGCCATCGCACAGGCACGCAGCGAGGGCATTGATGCGTCCGGTCCTTGGCCCGGCGACACGGTCTTCATGCAGGCGCGCGGGAGGCGCTTTGATGTCGTGGTTGCACAGTATCATGACCAGGGGCTGATTCCGGTCAAATACATGGGTCTGGCGCAGGGTGTGAATATTACCCTCGGCCTGCCTTTCGTCCGCACCAGCCCCGACCATGGTACGGCTTTCGATATTGCGGGGCAGGGTATTGCTGACCCCTCGAGCCTGGAGACGGCGTTCGATTACGCCCTTCGCCTCACGACCGGAGCCACGACATGACCCGACCTGATTTCATCTTCATGCTGACCCGTCATGACCGGACAGTGGAGAACGCTGCCGATCTGCTCGAAACCGCCCGCATGGCAGGCATCCGCCATATCGGGTTCAAGGATATTGGCCTGCCGTTTGCCGCACTCCAGGCGCTTGCCAGCACCATCCGCCAGGCCGGGGCGAAGGTCTATCTGGAAGTCGTCTCGCTCGATCGCGATAGCGAACTGCGTTCAGTACAGGCCGGGATCGCGCTGGGTGTCGATTACCTGCTGGGTGGCACCCATGTCGATGATGCGCTGAGGCTGCTGGAAGGCACGACGATCCGCTATTACCCTTTTCCCGGTCAGATCAGCGGGCATCCGAGCATTCTCGAAGGGACCGAAAACGCAATCGTGCGCAGCGCGGTCGATCTCGCTTCCCGGCGTGGCGTTCATGGGCTGGACCTGCTGGCCTATCGGTTTGCGGGAGATGTGCCCGGCCTGATGCGGCAGGTCTGCACCGCTGTGGCAGGCAAGCCTGTCATCGTGGCCGGTTCGCTCGATCGGGCGGAGCGTATCCGTGCCACCGCCTCGGCAGGGGCAGCCGGTTTTACGGTCGGCACGGCACTTTTGGATGGTGCGTTCCCCACGCTACCCGATCTGGCGCGGCAGATTGCCTATGTCCAGACGATCGTTCAGCAACTCTGACAGAGACATTCAATGGAAAAAATCAACCTGGCTCAGGCTTTCACGACATTTTCCGATTACTGGAGCCCCCGTGTGGCTGGCGATATCAACACTTTCCAGATCAAGCTGGCCAAATTCAGGGGCACGTTTGACTGGCACCATCACGAATATGAGGACGAACTGTTCCTGGTCATCTCCGGAACCTTGCGCATGCATTTCCGGGATCGTGACATTGACATCGAGGTCGGTGAGTTCATCATTGTTCCGTATGGGGTCGAGCATTATACCGAGGCTTTAGGCGACGAATGCCATGTTGTTCTGCTGGAGCCGAAAACGACCCTTAATACAGGCAACGTGCACAATGACCGGACCATGCGCACGCTATTGCGGATATAACGTGAAACCCCGGCGTCGGGCGTCTAGGCAATACTTCACAAAGCGGAAGATTATCTACGCGGGAAGTGAGCCAAACCTACGTCTGGTTATGTTTTCGAACAATGCTAAAGCTGACGTCCGCTTCCCCCGCCTAACAGTCATCCCAAAGAATGTGGTAGTCCAACATGAACCAATACCTTACCCAGCAAACATCGCTGCAGTCGGAGAACCTGTGACAGCCTCCGAATGCAGATCCCAGTTCTCTGTCCGGATTCATTAGGAAGAAGAATTATCGGGTTCTCATTTTGAAGAGAACGAGGGGATCAGCTTCTCCGCACGAAGCCGCGTGAAAAGGTCAAAAAACGAGTCTGGCGTATACTGATAGGCTGTAAATCCGGCCCGACGGCTCTTGCTCATATCGGTCACGCACTCCACCGGGCGCCCAAGATCGGCATCCGTATGCCAGGCCGAGGCGAGCCGCCCGATCTCTGCCTCCTTCAGACCGTGACGACCACTGATCTCCGCCCATAGTGTCTCATCACCAGACAGCATGGCTTCCAGAGAACCGGCCTGTCCCGGATAGGGGGCAGCCTCGAGACCAAACCACGCCGCAAGCTGGGGCCACAGCCATTTCCACCGGAAAACGTCGCCATTCACGATGTTGAACGCCTGATTGCGGCCTTCGCCGCGCGTGCCGGCCCAGTGCAACTGGCTGGCCAGCTGACGCGCATCGGTAAGATCGGTCAGCCCATGCCACTGCGCGGGCGAGCCCGGAAAGACAAATGGCCGGCCCGTCTCGCGACAGATTGACGCATAGACCGCCAGCGTCGTCCCCATGTTCATCGCATTGCCGATAGCGTAACCGATGATCGTGTGCGGGCGATGCACGCTCCATGAAAACCCGTATTTCTCCGATGCTTCGTACAAAGCATCTTCCTGATCATAATAGAAATTGGGCAACGGGAGACGCGGCATCTCCTCCCGGAAGGGCGTTTCCGGCGGGGCACCGCTGGCATAGGACTCAAACGGCCCCAGATAATGCTTCATCCCGGTCGTCAGTGCCGCGTGGCGCAGCATCTGTGGTTCGGCCAGTGCAGCAAAGACATTGCGCACCATCGCGCTGTTCACGCGACAGTTCTCTTCCTCCGTGTCGTGGCGCATCCACGAGCAGAAATAGACATGAGTCGGACGGATCTCCGCCAGAGCGGTCCGCAGGGTTTCGGTATCCAGCAGGTCGGCTGCCACGGGCAGGACGGGCGCCATGTCATGGCGTGGCCGCCGGGCCAGTCCATAGACAGTCCAGCCTTCCGCCACCAGCCGGGCGGCAAGGTTCTGGCCCACGATCCCGGTGGCGCCAACCACAAGTGCTGTATGCGACATTGGTGTTGTCTCCTGTTTTACTGTTCAGACGATTGGTGGATTCAGGCGCGCAAAGCCTTCCTGCCGCCGGTAGGGGAAATATGGATAGGCCGCTTCCGTCAGGCTGGCGGCATTGAGGCGCGCCATCTGGTCATCGCTCAGCGTCCAGCCCACGGCATCGAGGTTCTGGCGAAGCTGCGTCTCGTTGCGCGCCCCGATGATGACGGATGATACGGTCGGCCGCCGGGTCAGCCAGTTTAGGGCAACCTGGGGCACCAGCCGCCCAGTCTCCGCCGCAATTTCCTCCAGCACGTCCAGCACCCGAAACAGCAGGTCATCGCTGACGGGCGGCCCGAACTCAGCGGTCTGGTTGAGACGGCTGTCTTTCGGCAGGGGCTGGCCGCGTCTGAGTTTACCCGTCAGACGTCCCCAGCCCAGCGGGCTCCAGACCATGGCTCCAAGCCCCTGATCGAGACCCAGCGGCATGAGTTCCCATTCGTAATCGCGGCCGACCAGGGAGTAATAGACCTGATTGACCACATAGCGCTGCCAGCCATAATGATCGGCCACGGCCAGCGATTTCATGATCTGCCAGCCGGAAAAGTTGGATACGCCGATATAGCGGACCTTCCCGGCATGAACGAGATCATCCAGGGTGGAGAGCACTTCTTCCACCGGGGTCATTGCATCAAAGGCATGGAGCTGCAGCAGGTCGAGATGGTCCGTGCCCAGCCGCGTCAGCGACGCCTCGACCGCCCGCAGCAGACGTGAACGGGATGAGCCGGCGTCATAGGGACCATCCCCCATCGGCAGCGTCGTCTTGGTCGAGATCAGGACCTGGTCACGCCGCCCTCGGATCGCGGCACCCAGCACCTCCTCGGAAGCGCCATTGGAATAGACATCCGCAGTATCGAAAAGGTTCACGCCTGCATCAAGACAGATATCGACAAGACGTGTTGCCCCTGCGGCATCGGTCTGACCCCATGCGCTGAACAGCGGGCCAGTACCACCGAATGTCCCTGCTCCAAAGCTCAGGACGGGCACTTTCAGGCCGGACCGGCCCAGATGACGATATTCCATGACTCTCTCCTTTCTGATCTTACATTTTCCGAACTGATGGGCCTCTTACTCTGAGAGGAGATCCCTCATGGGCACTCCATCGGCCATACGCCGATAGCCTTCCGGACCGGGATGGAGGTGGTCGCCACTGTCAGAGACGGGGTGCAGCCGGAAGGAACGCGCGGGATCACACAGCAGACGATCGAAATCCACGACGGCATCGAAGGCCTGGGCGGTCCGGATCCAATGATTGACGTCCTGTCGCACCTGTTCCTTCGCGGGCGACCAGAACCCGGCAAAAGGCGTATCCGACAACGCGCCCTCGAAAGGCAGCAATGTCGCGCCAATAATGCGGATACCATGATCATGCGCCTGGGTGATCAGTTGCTGATAGCCCGCGATCAGTTCACCGGCGCTGACAGTGGGATCGTCAGGGGCCAGTGGCGTGCCAGGCATTCCAATGTCGTTGATCCCGAGCAGGACGATGACCGTCCTGACACCCGGATGCGACAGGACGTCGCCCGAGAAGCGCGTCAGACCGGACTGGCCCATGCCGTCACGTAAAAGACGGTTTCCCGAGATACCGGTATTGAGGACGGAGACCCGGCCTGTCTGAAGACGTGCCGCCAGAAAGTCGGGCCAGCGCGTCTCAGTATTTACCGGAACGCCATTGCCATCGGTAATGGAATCCCCGAATGCGACCACGCAGCCCTGATGCTCCGGCGCTTCGACCAGAATTCGCGACAGGAGAAATCGCGTCTCTGTCGTGGTGACAACAGGAAATGCAGCGCGATCTGTTTGCTGCCCCTCGCCAATCAGAGCGGTGGATCGTCCATCCCAGTGAAAGCTTTGCGGGCGAACCGTGTCCGGCAGATAGAGCGACATGGCCACGGTGGAGAGCGGCGAGAGCGGGAGGGCAACGGGGTCACTGATCCTGTCGTTGCCCGGTGAAATGGTCACAGAAGGCTCTCCCGCGAACGTCACAACAAGCGGGGTTGTCTCAACCGCACTGTCGGGACCGTGTGCCCGCGCCACCGACGCTGCCCGAACTGTCACAGGCACCGAACCATAGGTATTGGACAGCACCACACGCAGGCGGCGCCCGCCCAGACTGAGGCGTGCGAACTGCCGGATCGTGACGTTTTCCAGGACGGACGGCAGCCCGACAGGAAATGGAAAATGTTCGTCCCAGACGGGCTGCTGGGCGGCCATCCAACTGCCGACCCACCCGGTTCCCGCCATGCTGGTTCCGTTATGCCCGAGTTCGGGATCGACCATTGTCACACCTTTCCGAAGTCCCTGTCCTAACGACGAATGTGGAGGAAGCCTGATTGATGCACTAGACTGCGTTCAGGAACATCATTTGTGAGATGAAGTCATCATGGGACGACTGGAGATCAACCGGGCCGGCGAGATGGAGGTTTTCACCCATGTGGTGGAAGCGGGCGGCTTTACACCCGCCGCCCGGATTTCAGGGATGACGCCGTCCGCCGTCAGCAAGCTGGTCTCCAGACTGGAACAGCGACTGGGCGTCCGCCTGTTCAACCGCTCGACGCGCCAGTTGCAGCTGACACCCGAAGGCTGCACCTTCTATGAGCGCAGCCTGCAGGTTCTGGCCGACCTTGCCGAAGCGGAACAGAACGCATCAGCCGGCGCCCTGCCGCAGGGGCGCGTGCGGATCAACATCAATGTGCCCATGGGGCGGCGCTTCCTGCTGCCGCTTGTCCCGGCGCTGAAGACCCAATATCCGGATATCGTCCTCGACATCGTCCTGACGGACACCGTAGTCGATCTTATGGAAGACCGTACGGATATCGCAATCCGCCATGGCCCGCTGACCAGTTCACGTCTGATGGCCCGCAAGCTGGGACAGGCGGAAATGAAGATCGTCGCGGCGCCGGGCTATCTCGCCGCGCGCGGCGTTCCGGAAACGCCTGCCGATCTCCGGCGACATGAACGGATCGGCTTTGGCTATCGTCGCATGCATGACGGCTGGCCACAGATGAAGGATGGGGACGGCGCACGCTTCCCCCTCCCTGCGTGCAGCGCTCTGGCGAGCGACGGCGACGCGGTGCTGGAACTGGCACTGGCGGGTATGGGGCTGGCGCACCTCGCGGCGTTTCAGGTTGATCCACACATCGCCGCCGGGGGACTAACATCGGTGCTTGAACACTTTCAGATCGACAGATTTGTCGATGTGCATGCGGTCTATCTGGGACATCGTGGCACGCTGCCTGCGCGGATCAAGGCCGTTCTTGAGTTCCTGAAGGAGAATATGCGCATCGGTCCGGGCCAGCTATCGGGGGAATAAAAAGCGCGTTTGGTCAGCCATTGCGTGGCATGCGTGTAAACCCGCTTCCTGAGGCCATCACGACGATCATCAGGGCACAGAGCAGCAAAACTGTTGCTGCCCACGGAATGACGGTCGTGCCAAGATGGTCGAGAAGCAGACCCCCGATGATCCCGCCGCCGGCAATGGCCGCGTTCCATACGGTCACGATCATCGACTGGGCGATATCGGCCCCCTCGCCTGCTGCACGCGCGGACGCCGTCTGGAACAGCGTGGCCGCGCCACCAAAGGCCAGCCCCCACAGACCGGCTCCGATGTAAATTGCAATCGGACTGGTCCCTGCAAAACCCAATGTGCAGCCTGCGATCACGAAAAGAGCAATACTCGCCAGGACCAGCGCCCGCAGCCAGTGATCGATGCGGGCGCCGATCAGCCAGATCCCGACCAGAGCGGTGAGACCGAATACCAGCAGCACCATATCCACCCGTCCGCCCATGCCGACCTGCAGCAGGAAAGGCGCGATATATGTGTAGAGGATATTATGGGCCAGGACGAACAGTAGCGTGACAGACAGGATTGTCCGCACCCCCGGCATCAGGAACACATGCCTGAGCGTCAGACGTCGTCCCTGACCTTGGCCGGGAAAGTCCGGCACCGCAGCCACGACCCAGCCCAGCAGCCCGACGGTCAGCACGGTCATGATACCGAAAGTGTAACGCCACCCCACAACCGTCCCGAGAAGAGTGCCAAGAGGAATGCCGAATGACAGGGCAAGCGGTGTCCCGACCATTGCAACAGCGATGGCCCGTCCCTGCAAGGCGGGTGCCACCATCCGGCTGGCATAGCCCGCCAGCAGCGCCCACAGCAGTCCGGCCGATACCCCTGCCAGAAAGCGGGCGACGAGGGTCAGAACATAGCTGGTTGAGACGGCCGTGACCGTATTGACGACAGCGAAGCCACCAATGGCCAGAAGCAGCAATCTGCGCCGTCGCCAGCCCTGCGTGGCGCTGGTCAGCGGGATGGCCGCGACAAGGGAACCGACTGCGTAAAGTGTGACAAGCTGTCCGACCATCGCATCCGATACGTTCAGGCTACTACCCATCTGCGGTAACAGGCCTGCTGGCAGAGCCTCGGTCAGGATGGTGATGAAGCCAGATGTGGCTAGGGCCAGGAGGCCCGCCAACGGCAGGCGCTCCGATGTGGACAGGTTGCATTCTGTGGTTTCTGAGGTCATGGAGTCATCCATCTCAAAGCATGCCGTGGCGCAGAGCTGTCTGCCGCTCTGGCCCCTCGTTGCCCTCACGATAAGATGGTCCCTGCTCCGGATTAATCAGGCTATAGTTCCACACACAATGGACAGAGATGTCCGCAATAGCCGGATCATGCGATGGACAGTCTGGGTGCTCTTCCCATTTTCATTCAGGCCGCCGAAACACGCAGCTTCACGGTCGCTGGTCATCAACTGGGCCTGTCTGCCTCTGCGGTCGGCAAGGCCATTGCCCGTCTTGAAGGGCGTCTCGGCGTCAGGCTGTTTCATCGCAGCACGCGAACGATCACGCTGACCCAGGAAGGTCATCTCTTCCTGGCGCGCTGCCGTCGGATTCTGGGAGAGGTCGAGGCAGCAGAACAGGAACTGGCGGATACACACGCCACACCATCGGGACGTCTGCGCGTGAGCCTCCCCATGGTCGGCATGCTGTTGATGCCGGCGGTCAACGCCTTTATCCAGGCCTATCCTGAGATCGAGCCCGATCTTGATTTCAGCGATCGTCTCGTGGATGTCATCGGCGAAGGCTTCGATGTGGTTCTCCGAACCGGAGATGCCGCGGACTCACGCCTGATGACCCGCATCGTCGGTACGTTCCATCACCGGCTGGTTGCCAGCCCCGCCTATCTGGATTGCCGTGGGATACCCATCAAACCGGCTGATCTGGCGCATCATGCCTGCCTGCGCCACAGATATCCCACCACCGGGAAACTGGAAGCATGGCCCCTGCGGCAGGATCGCATGGCTGGGACTATTGAGCCACCGGCAACCGTCGTTGCCTCGGCGCTGGAGCCGTTGATCAGCATGGCCGAAGCCGGCCTGGGTATCGTCAGCCTCCCGGATTTTGTGCTTTACGAGCATCTCAGGACAGGACACCTCGTTCCTGTGCTGTCCGACCATACCGAACATTCGGGGGTCTTCCGTCTTCTGTGGCCGTCCAGCCCCTATCTCTCACCGAAGCTCAGGGTGTTTATCGAGTTCATGACGGCGAATCTGTTCCCGCCCAAATGACCTCGCTCTGGCGGTTCACGCACACGTGAAATCAGCCCAAACTACGCTAGAGTTTCACTCCCATCTGCATCCTATGTGCATCCTGCGCGTATGTCCCAAACACAGAAAGCCGCCCTTACGGACGGCTTAACATGCTGATTATATTGTATAAGTTTTGGTTGCGGGGGCAGGATTTGAACCTGCGGCCTTCAGGTTATGAGCCTGACGAGCTACCGGGCTGCTCCACCCCGCGGTGGTAAGGGGAGACTGGAA
>NZ_NKTZ01000034.1 GCF_003207855.1 Komagataeibacter rhaeticus
AGGACAGGACCTTGCGCGTGAACCAGTCCATGATCGCCACGAGATAGAGAAATCCCCGTTTCATGGGAATATATGTGATATCGGAACACCAGACCTGGTCAGGCCGATTGATGACCAGATCCCGTAGCAGATATGGATATTTCCGATGCTCCGGATGGGGCACGGTCGTGCGCGGCTTCTGGTAGATCGCCCGCAGGCCCATGATCGCCATGAGCCGCCGGACCCGCTTGCGGCCCACTTCATGTCCCTGGCGGCGCAGATGCCATGTCATCTGCCGTGAGCCATAATACGGCGTTTCCAGGAACTGGGCGTCGATCAGCCGCATCAGCTCCAGATTGGCTTCGCTCTGTGGCACAGGCCGATAGTAGACGCCCGACCGGTTGAGTTGCAGCAGCGTGCATTGCCGGATTATCGGCAGGCATGCTCTCTTCGGGTCAATCATCTGCCGCCTCTGATCACGCCCAACCGAGCAGAGGCATCCCGCAAAAAATCCCGTTCCACCAGCAACTGGCCGATCTTGGCGTGCAGTTTCTCTACATCAGCAGGGCTGACTGAAGGTTCCGTTACTGACTTACCAGAAAAAAGGCTTGCCATGCCTTCGATCGCCTGGCGCTTCCATTGGGCGATCATCGTCTGATGCACGCCATGTTTCGAAGCCAGTTCCGCCAGCGTCAGTTCCCCACGGATCGCCTCCAGCGCAACCCGTGACTTGAACTCTGCCGCATACCGTTTCCGCGTAACCTTGCCCATAAAACCCGTCCTCGTTCAGGCCAGATGATAGCTTATCGCCCTGTCCGAAAAATGGGGACCACCTCTGCATCGAAAAGTGCGCGCAGCCGGGTCAGGAACAGGCGGCGGAACAGTTTGCCCAGCACGCGAACGGGCAGCAGGAAGGCAGGGCGTGACGAGATCCAGCGCCGACCATCGGACGAGAGACCGCCACCCGGCACGATCATGTGCACATGGGGATGGTGGGTCAGCGCCGAACCCCAACTGTGCAGCACGGCGGTGATGCCGATGCGGGCACCCAGATGCCGGGGATCGGCGGCGATCGTCATCATCGTCTCCGAGGCCGCCTGGAACAGCAGGGTGTAGAGAACGGCCTTGTTCTGGAGCGCGATGTCGGCGATCCGCGCAGGTAGGGTGAAGACGACATGGAAATACCCGACCGGCAGCAGATCGGCCTCCCGCTCGGCCAGCCATGTCCGCGCGGCGTTCCCCTGACAGCGCGGACAATGACGGTTGCGGCAGCTGTTATAGGCGATCCGCCAGTGTCCACAGTCACCACAGGCCGCGACATGACCACCAAGGGCCGCGGTGCGACAGTGTTCGATCGCCGACATGACCTTGAGCTGCTGCAGGGGGAGACGGCCGGCATGGGCTGACCGCCAGGCAGGGCCGGCAACCCGGAAGATGTCCCCCAGTTCGAGGGAGGCAGACATGACCGCCCCGCCCGGGGATCAGCCGTCGGGTCTCGCCTGCATTGTCGCCAGCATGCCCAGTCTGTCGAGCGGACTGATGACGGCCCGCACGGTCCGTGTCGCAACTTTTGTATAAAGGGCCGTGGTCTCCAGACGGGAATGACCTAGCAGAACCTGGATCACGCGGACATCGACACCATCCTCAAGCAGGTGCGTGGCAAAGCTGTGCCGCAGGGTATGAAGTCCGGCCTGTCGATCGAGGAACTGGCCTGCGACATCGAACGCCGCGGGCTGCTGCAGAGCCTGAATGTCCGCCCCGTTCTCGACGATACCGGGGCCGAGACCGGTACCTATGAGGTGCCTGCCGGCGGACGACGCTTCCGTGCCCTCGAACTGCTGGTGAAGCAGAAGAAGCTCGCGAAGACGGCCTCGGTGCCGTGCGTGGTGCGCGCGGCCGGATCGGCCATTCTCGCCGAGGATGATTCCCTGGCCGAGAACGTCCAGCGGGTGTCCCTGCATCCGCTGGACCAGTTCCGTGCCTTCCGTGACATGCTGGAGAAAGGCATGTCCGAGGAGGAAATTGCAGCTGCGTTCTTTGTAGCACCCGCTGTGGTCAAGCAGCGTCTGCGTCTCATGACCGTGTCCGACAAACTGCTGGATATCTATGAGCAGGACGGCATGAAGCTGGAGCAGTTGATGGCCTTTTCCATCAGCGATGACCATGCCCGTCAGGAACAGGTCTGGGATATCGTGTCCCAGGGCCATAACCGTGAGCCCTATGTCATCCGCCGCATGCTGACGGAAAAGACCGTGCGGGCTTCGGACGCCCGTGCCCGTTTCGTAGGGCTGGAGGCCTATATCGTAGCGGGTGGCCACGTCATGCGCGACCTGTTCGAGGCCGATGACGGCGGCTGGCTGCAGGATCCGGCCATTCTGGACCGGCTGGTCATAGAAAAGCTGCAAGCAGCCGCCGACGACATCCGCGCCGAGGGCTGGAAATGGGTCGAAACCGCCCTGTCATTCCCATGGGGTCATACGCGGCAGTTCGCGGAGATCGATGGCACGGAAGTGCCACTGTCCGATGAAGAGACAGCCCGTCTTGAAGTCCTGCATACCGAGCAGGAAAGTATCGAGGCCGAATATGCCCAGGCCGACGAATATCCGGACGAGGTCGATGCGCGGCTGGGCGAGATCGAACAGGCCATTCTTGCCCTCGAAGAACGGCCTCTGGCGTTCGATCCCGCTGACATGGCGCGGGCCGGGGCTTTTGTCAGCTTCGACAGCGATGGCACATTGCAGGTGGAACGAGGCTTTGTGCTGCCCGAAGACATGCCAGCCGAGCCGAAAGACGATGATGCTGACGGTTCGGATGAATACGATTACCCCGCGTATGATGGGCAGGATGAACGTCTTACGGGTTATGGCGACGATGCGGGCGGGGAGGGCAACACCATCTCTCCCGATGTCGACCCCGAGGAGGAAGACGGGATCAAGCCGCTGCCTGACCGGCTGCTCACCGAACTGACGGCCTGGCGCACGCTGGCCCTGCGGGATGCTTTCGCCAGCAACCCGCACATCGCCCTGTCACCGCAAGACCTATCTTCGGCATAATGGCCCGGAGCATGTTCTGTGCTTCGCGCCGACACGCTCGGGCAAGGGCGTGGGTCTCGTCATCCCGACACTCCTGACCTGGCCGGGGTCGGCCATCGTGCATGACATCAAGGGGGAGAACTGGCAGGAGACCGCAGGTTTCCGGGGAACATTCAGCCGTGTCCTTCTGTTTGACCCCACCAATCCACGCTCGGATGCCTACAACCCTCTGCTGGAAATCCGCCGGGGTGAGTGGGAGGTGCGGGATGCCCAGAATGTGGCTGACGTGCTGGTCGATCCCGAGGGTTCGCTGGAACGCCGCAGCCACTGGGAAAAGACCAGCCATTCCCTTCTGGTAGGGGCCATCCTGCATGTCCTGTATGCGGAGAAGGACAAAACCCTCAGCGGCGTGGCAAATCTGCTTTCCGATCCAAAACGCCCGATCGAGACGACATTACGCGCCATGATGCGCACGAAGCATCTGGGAGAGGCGGGGCCGCACCCTGTGGTGGCGTCGGCCGCTCGGGAACTGCTCAACAAGTCCCCCAACGAACGGTCCGGCGTGTTGTCTACCGCCATGTCGTTCCTTGGCCTGTATCGTGATCCGGTCGTGGCCAAGGTGACATCCCGCTGCACGTGGCGGATCCCCGACATCGTGCGTGGCGGCCGCCCCACGACGCTCTATCTCAGCGTGCCGCCATCGGATATCAGCCGGACCAAGCCGCTGACCCTGCCTGTTTCCCCATATATCATTCAGGCGGGGACGGTAATCGCGGGCGCGCTCAACTCGAAGGTCAGTTCGGATCTGCCGGGGCAATTGATCGGGCATGTGACCCAGAACGTCTATGACAGCCCGACCGGACGCTACCTGCTTGTGCCGCAGGGCAGCACCCTTTTCGGCACCTATAACAGCAGCGTCTCGTTTGGGCAGCAGCGCACGCAGGTGATCTGGACCCGTCTCATCCGTCCCGATGGCGAGAGCATTGTGCTCGACAGGATCCCGGGTGCCGATGCGATCGGTCAGACCGGGCTCAAGGATATGGTGGACCAGCACTGGGGCCAGCTTTTCAGGGCAGCATTGGTGACAACCATGCTGAGCGTCGGCTCTGAAGCCGGGACATCATGGGGTGAGAACAACCTGCTTCAGGCGATCCGCAGCGGGGCCAGCAACGGGTTTTCCATGGTGGGAAATCGCCTGATCGACCGCAGCATGGATGTGCAGCCCACGCTGACCGATCGGCCCGGCCTGCCGTTTACCCTGATCGTCAATCGTGATCTGGTCCTCAAACCCTGGCATCCGCATGAAGGAGCTACGCCATGACAAAACTCCGTATCAGCACCATTCCAGACAGTCGGCCCGTCAAGCTGACCATCGAACTACCCGCAGAGATACATCGCGATCTGCTGCTGTATGCGGAACTGATCTCCGGGAAAGCAGGTGAGACGGCAGATGCCATCCCCGATGCGGCCAGACTGGTGCCGCTCATGGTCGGGCGCTTTATGGAGACCGATCGGGCCTTCCAGAAACAGCGGCGGGGCAGAAAGCCAGCATCAGCAGTCGAGCTCGCAGCCATTCCCTCGGGACGATGAGGTGGGCAAGCGAACTTATAGGTCACTATCCGTTGGTTCGGCTGCCGCACGGGCGTCTTTTCGCAACTGCTCCATACTCCTGGTTCCCGGGCCGCTACGTAGACCTGCGACGACGTGGCCTTGGAGTTCGCTATGCATGGTACGTGCCTCCTGATCACGTCTGATCAGATCGCGGACATAGTCGCTCGCATTACTATATCGTCCTGTCCTAGCTTGGTCTTCCACCCATTTCTTCATGGGGCCGGGCAGGGACACGTTCATTGTTGCTATAGGTGCCTCCGACTAATAGAATGGCATTCTTTGCCAATCCTTGTCAATTGTGAGGAAACATTCTATTTTTTGAAGTGTCCAAGCTCTTTCCAGTTGAATGGCGTTGTTTGTTTAGAAAGAAGGCGCGGATGCCGCGAGTAGGGGCATAATTGCCTTAAAAAGACCCTTGGTTCAGTGGGGAAAATCTGTAAAAACCCCCAGACTAGCTCATATGTGATTGTGATGAAGAAGATCGAAACATCGGATTTAGAGATACGGAAGGCCTTGCACGCAAAATATTTGCGTCGTGCTAACTCACGTCCGAATACCCTTATCATAGATGAACTCGGTCTGGTTCATGCAAAGAGTCGTATTGATATTGCAGTTATTAATGGTCATATTCATGGTTATGAAATAAAGAGCGAAAAAGATAATTTGGATAGACTTGATATACAAATATCAACATATACAAAATCGCTTCAGAAGATTACTTTTGTCGCATCAAAAAAGCATTTGGAAGATATTGTTTCAGTTGTTCCTGAGTGGTGCGGTTTAATTTTAGCTGAGCGAGGTATAAGAGGTGGTATTAATTTTAGTGTTTTACGGACTGCTACCATAAACCCTTTGGTTGATCCGTTTATGATGGCACATTTGCTCTGGCGTGACGAAGTCGTCGATCTCTTAAAACAAGCTGGATACTCAGCTAAGGATCTTAGGCAGCCGAGAAAGCAACTTTATGAAATATTATGCAGAGTAATGACTCCTAAAGAGCTTACGGCCTCTATTCGATCTTTTATGGTCCAGCGCCGAACGTGGCGAGATCGCTGAGAACCTGCATAATATGATGGCTGATAGCAACTTCTTTCCATCTAGTCTGATTGCTATGTCCTTTTGTGCGTAAAGCACATTTATAAATGTAATCGTCGCCACTCGAAAACGCCGAACCTGAAAATTCACCTGACGCTACAATTGATGCACAATGATCATGCATTTGTTCAGGGTGATCGCGGAAGGCGCCACCTTTCCGGATTTCCCAGGTTTTAGGTGTCGTGTATACGAGTTTTCCAGACGCTTTAATCTTGCGCATGTCTACCGGCGCAAAATTTGGATTAATTATTGCATAATCTCCATAATTAGGTCGCCGCATGTGAGTGGGTAAGGTTGTAATCAACGTCTGGTAAAATAGCCAATCGTGTCGCACAAGTTGATCTGCACCGCGGGCAACATCCTTAAATGTTTCTGGGATCGCAGTGCTTATTATTGTGAAATTTCGGAATATTCCTAAATCGCCAAAACGTTGCAGTGCCACGGTCATCGCTCCCGCGAATGCACGATAAGGTTCGAAGTTTGGCGATCCAAGGTCAATTACGAGATCCGTTTCTTCAAGGCTAATCCCCAGCTTTGAACACAGAGTTTCGACGCGCAAACGAGCATCGGGCTTCATCAAATCTTCCATGCGTACCGTTATTGCAACTCCCAATTGGTCGATAGCAATAATGTCCCTTACGACAGGAATAACGGCGAGTGGTGCATCTAATGGTAATGCTGGTACAGCATTTGTTTCGTATGCTCGAAGATTTTCAAAAATATACGTGAAAATATCCTGACTACTGTCCATCGGCTTTCCTAATATTTCAGGATGAACTGTAATCCATGCAGGTCTGTGTCCCCATTTGGTTTTAAAGCGATCCGGAAATGGTTCGACATGCTCTTGAATACTTTTTTTTGGTTTCCATAGTTCAAAGTCGAATTCGACCTCCGGTATAGTAATATAAGGGACAATCAGATCTTTAGCTACGTCTGTTAGTCGATTGAGAGCTTGGTATTCTCCTAGTCTCCAACGAAGTGCCGGCACGTACATTCCTTTAGTCAAGATCATGGGACACCTCTTCAAGCAATGATCGTACCTGCCCTTGGCCAACCAGATTGTTTAGAATGGTATAGTTATTTTGTTCTTTACGGATGCGGCCAGCAATTATGCTGGAATGAATGCCTACGGTTTCAGCATCAATTCTAACGGATTCTTCTGACAAGGCAAAACGAGAGAGGCATTGATCCCATAGATTTTCTGGTATCAACACATCCAGAGCAAACTTGTCGGCATCGATTTCAATTGTATCACTATCTCTCGCGTTCTCGTCGTCGAAGAAGTCAAAGCGTAATCCATCAAAAAGATGAAGAAAAATATGACCGAGTTCATGCATTAGCACGAACCAGAAGTTGTCGAGCCTATCATAACGTAATGTAAGGCCGATAACTGGTCGATCTCCATCAATGACCATTGCTGCGCCATCAAGATAAGAACCAGGCAAATGTGGTTCAATAATGAGAGTAATTCCGTGCGTGGCTAATAAATCTCGCGCAAGAAGTGGTCCATTTTTCTTTTTAGTAAGTTGTGTAATCTGTCCAAGCCACGTGTCATCAAGTTCAAACTTTCCTGTTTTGCCAAGTGCTATTTTCTGTCGTGCTCGATCTATTACGCGTGCTTGCCATGCGAGTAAGGCGTACTCATTAGGGGCATTGCCACTATGCATTTTCTTGCGATGTAGCGCTGACGCGAATTGCGGCCCAGCAGCATGTAAAAAATACTCTTTGACTTTTTCTATGGGATTGGTGCCGCGTGGAACATCAAACCATTTGCGTTTGATCATTTCCTTATAGGGGAGTTGGCCCCAAACGATATCGTCTGCAGTGCCCCATGCATAGATAGCACTGTCAGTTTGTCTCGGTCCTTCAAAGCTCCCCGAGGCTTTTACACCGAGAGCATGCGCAATTTCGATTAAGCGTGAGAGACTAGCTCCCATATAGAAACTGGCCTCGTAGCGCTGAATTTGTTGCGGCTTTAGATGTAGTTTCTCAGCAAGTTCGGTTTGGCTCATGCCTGCCGCAATCCGTGCTTGAACTAGTATGCGCGGGAGTTCATCAAGAGCGTAAGCTTTCGTGAAGGAAACTTGACCAGACCGTAGTAGTTCATATTCTGTAATCTCAGCCTCGATATCCGATATCTGGCTTTTGAGTGCGTTTATTTCTGCTTGCTTAAGCCACGACTGGTCGGACACGTGTTCAGTTGCGGTGCGTAGTGCAGCCTGTAGCTTTGAAAGCTGGGCTCTCGATATTCCACATTGCTTGTCGCTGTAGATCATGGCTGCACCTTTCCAGTCAAAAGTGGATCAGTCTGAAGTAAGATAGAGATGATTCCTTTCTGGTTCCCCGTGAAGCGATCTTGTTGGAAAAATTCGACGAATGTGCGTCCGACATCGGTACATGTCATGGATGAAGGGAGAGGTGGTCCCGTCCGTTCGGACAGTTTTGTGGGCTTGATAAGCTATACCCGGTTGTTGTTATGCCGCCCTTCTGACGGCGTTGCTGTTGGCCATCTGGTCCGGGGTTAACCCCGGACCAGATGGCGTCGGCACGTCATGATACGCCTCATCGGGCGTACGTCCAGCCAGCGCCGTATGCGGACGCCTTTCGTTATAATGGGCGATCCATCTGCCAAGCCCGGCCCGTAGCTCCGATCCGGTTTCGAACGCGTGCAAATAGACGCATTCGTATTTCAGCGACCGCCACAGACGCTCGATGAACACGTTGTCCAGCCAGCGACCGCGCCCATCCATGCTGATGCGAACCTGGCGTCGTTCCAGAACCTCGGTGAACCGGGGCGTCGTGAATTGTGAACCCTGGTCCGTGTTGAAAATCTCCGGGGAGCCGTAGCGCACCAGCGCATCCCGGAGTGCCTCGACGCAGAACTCCGCATCCATTGTGTTCGACAGACGCCAGGACAGCACCTTGCGCGTGTGCCAATCCATCACCGCCACCAGATAGAGAAAGCCCTTGTGCATCGGGATATAAGTGATGTCGGAACACCACACCTGGTTGGGCCGGTCGATGACCAGATCCCGTAGCAGATATGGATATTTCCGATGTTCCGGATGGGGCACGGTCGTGCGCGGCTTCTGGTAGATCGCCCGCAGGCCCATGATCGCCATGAGCCGCCGGACCCGCTTGCGGCCCACTTCATGTCCCAGGCGGCGCAGATGCCATGTCATCTGCCGTGAGCCATAATACGGCGTTTCCAGGAACTGGGCGTCGATCAGCCGCATCAGCTTCAGATTGGCCTCGCTCTGTGGCACAGGCCGATAGTAAACGCCCGACCGGTTGAGTCGCAGCAGCGTGCATTGCCGGATTATCGGCAGGCGCGCTCGCTTCGGGTCAATCATCTGCCGCCTCTGATCACGCCCAACCGAGCAGAGGCATCGCGTAAAAAATCCCGTTCCACGAGAAGCTCGCCTATCTTCGCGTGCAGTTTCTCCACATCAGCAGGGCTGACCGGGGGCTCAGACACCGTCTTCCCGGAAAAGGTCGCCGCCATCCCCTCGATCGCCTGCCGTTTCCACTGGGCGATCATCGTCTGATGCACCCCATGTTTCGAAGCCAGTTCCGCCAGCGTCAGTTCCCCACGGATCGCCTCCAGGGCAACCCGTGATTTGAACTCCGCCGCATACCGTTTCCGCGTAACCTTGCCCATAAAACCCGTCCTCGTTCAGGCCAGATGATAGCTTATCGCCCTGTCCGAAAAATGGGGACCACCTCTGGGAAAAACTCCCCTTTGAACGCGGCTTTCTGTGAAGCGCGTCCATTGGTAAAGTCCAAGAACACCGGATCAAGCTTCGTCGGGTCGACACCTGTCGGATCCCAACATGCATCGAAGTCACCTGGCTTTGGTTTCCCCGATATATAACTGCCGTCCAAGTAGATCGTCGGGCACCCCGCGTT
This sequence comes from Komagataeibacter rhaeticus, assembly GCF_003207855.1. Lineage (GTDB taxonomy): Bacteria > Pseudomonadota > Alphaproteobacteria > Acetobacterales > Acetobacteraceae > Komagataeibacter > Komagataeibacter rhaeticus. The sequence goes on from NZ_NKTZ01000034.1 coordinate 9,627, forward strand.
ACGCAATAGGTTTGATGCGTCAACTAGGCCATCAAACAGGCTACGGCGCCAAGGGTTTGTTGCGAATCTGACGCTCACCTCATCAAGGCTTGCTGGATGGACGCCGGGCGGTAGCAAGGGCCAGGGCGAGCCAGCCGCAGGGATAAGGTCAGGAATCATGTTTACAACAATAATGTTGTATGATGTGACCTGCAAGCCATTTCATGTGAGCTTGCTGATCCGTGAAGTGTTTAGCGTTCTCACGTTTCAGATGGGCATATCTTCCTGCTCGATACCAAACGGGCAAAATGGTGTGTGACATAGAATTTTTTACAAGACCGTCCAGCGTGTGTGCAGGGATAAAGGATTTATTCGCCGCATATCATGCGGATATAGCCTTGCAGTCTGCGGCGATTAGGCGCCATATTCCCTGCAAGGAGTGCAGGGAATATGGCGCGATACATTCATCAGCATGAAGACTGGCCCGGCTTCCAGTGGGACAAGGACACCATTGCCCATGAACTAGGCGCAGTGCGTCATCGGCAGGGACGCCTCTTGGGCCGTATGGAAAGCCTCGGCTTCGATTTCAGGTCGGAAGCCGTGCTCCAGACCCTGACGGAAGATGTCATCAAGTCGAGCGAGATCGAGGGCGAAAACCTCGATCGTGAGCAGGTGCGTTCTTCCATTGCCCGGCGACTGGGGATGGATATTGGCGCGCTGGCACCGGTGGATCGGGATGTCGAAGGCATTGTGGAGATGATGCTGGATGCGACCCGGCATTATGCCGATCCGCTGACCGAGGAAAGGCTGTTCGCCTGGCATGCGGCTTTGTTTCCCACTGGCCGAAACGGCATGTCACGCATTCTGGTCGGAGAGTGGCGCGATGACAGAACCGGCCCGATGCAGGTCGTGTCAGGCCCTGTCGGACGGGAGAAGGTTCATTATGAGGCGCCGATAGCCAGCAGGGTGCCCGCAGAGATGCAGGTCTTCCTCAACTGGTGCAATGCCGGGCAAGCGCTGGATCCTGTGCTGAAGGCAGCCATCGCACATTTGTGGTTTGTGACCATTCATCCATTTGAGGACGGAAACGGGCGCATGGCACGGGCTATCGGTGACCTCATGCTGGCGCGTTCGGAACAGACAGAGCAGCGTTTCTACAGCCTGTCGGCCCAGATCCGGCAGGAACGGAAGGATTATTACGCAATCCTTGAAGCTACCCAGAAGGGGGATATGGACGTCACGTCCTGGCTTCACTGGTTTCTGGGGGCGCTGGATCGCGCTTTTGATCGCGCTGAGCTGATCTTGGAAAAGGTCATCCAGAAGGCCCGTTTCTGGGATAATCTGGTCGGACAATCGATCAATGACCGGCAACGCCTCATGCTGAACCGTCTGCTGGACGGGTTCGAGGGTAAGCTGACCTCATCCAAATGGGCGAAGCTGGCGAAAACGTCACCGGATACAGCCCTGCGAGATATCAATGATCTCGTATCGCGCGATATTCTGGTCAGGGAGGCGGCAGGAGGAAGAAGCACCAGCTATGTGCTGGTTGTTCCCGAGACCTAAAACGTAGGCTGATGCTGACGGACAGGCCGTTGATTGGGTATGATCGGCATTCAGGCCTGTATCCTTGCACCGGTGAGCGCGGATGAAATGCGCTGGGCGACCTGATCCGTCGAGCGTTTGACGTTTTCCCGCTTCAGGTGGGCGTACCGGGAGGTGGTCTTGATGTCGCTATGGCCCAGCATCCGGCCGATCATTGTCAGGTCCGCTCCCATCTCCAGGGCATCTGATGCAAAGGAATGACGGAGATCGTGGAGCCTGACGCCATCCAGCCCTGCCGCCTTGCGGATACGACGCCACGGCTTTTGCAGGTCAGTGAGATATTCGCCAGCCTTGCGTCCGGTGATGACATAGGGATTGTCGGGCAGGCGAGGGGTGGTCTTCAGGACATCAACCGCTGCCGTGCCCAACTGGACAGTCTTCGCTCCGGTTTTGCTGTCCGGAAGGCGCAGTTCCGCTTCGCCGCGGGCGCTTCGTCGGACTGGATGTCTATGTTGCGGCTGGCGGCCACATCATGCGCGACCTGTTCGAGGCCGATGACGGCGGCTGGCTGCAGGATCCGGCCATTCTGGACCGGCTGGTCATGGAAAAGCTGCAGGAGGCGGCTGAACAGGTCCGCGCCGAGGGCTGGAAGTGGGTCGAAACCGCCCTGGCATTCCCATGGGGCCACACACGGCAGTTCGCGGAAATCGATGGCACGGAAATGCCGCTTTCTGACGAAGAAACCGCCCGTCTCGAAGCCCTGCATACCGAGCAGGAAGCCATCGAGGCTGAATATGCATCGGACCGCGATGTGTTCCTGTTCCTTGTGGACGACACGCACCCGATCGAGGCGGGCTGCCTGCCCAACGGCGATCCCGATCTCTATTTCCGGGGCTTCTACGCCTGGAATTCCGAAGTCGGCAGCAAGAGCCTTGGCATTGCGTCATTCTATCTGCGCGGAGTGTGTCAAAACAGAATGCTCTGGGGCGTGGAAAATTTCGAACAGATCACGATCCGGCATAGCAAGTTCGCCGCCTCGCGTTTCGTGCATCAGGCCACACCAGCGCTACGGAATTTCGCCACGGCCAGCCCGGCGTCATTTGTCTCCGGCATCCAGGCATCCCGGCAGGCACTGGTCGCGAAAACCGATGAAGATCGCGAAAGTTTCCTGCGTCGTCGTGGGGTCCGGCACCCTGTCGCCGGGTGGATCGGTGGACTGGAATTTCGGGCGGAAGCGTGGGCTTGGGATTTGATGTCGGCTGCTCGCCTGAAGGTTTTCGGCTGACAAAGCGGATACTTCATAAGTATGATAAAGTATGCTCACTTGGGAGGAACCGCCTTATGTCCACAATCGAACGTATGACCATCACCGTGCCGTCCGAGATGGCCGCGATCCTGCGGCAATCCGTCGACGGTGGTGAGTACGCCTCAACCAGCGAGGTGGTGCGCGAGGCGTTGCGCGAATGGATGCGCCGGCGCGATACGGATCGCCGCGATCTCGATGCCCTGCGGGAGGCGATCCGGCTTGGGGACGAGAGCGGGTCGAGCATCCCGGCCGAGACCGTCTTCGCCGAATTGCGGGACGCGATTGCCCGGCGCCGTTCGCAGGGATGAAACGGCTCGGCTTCGCTCCGGCAGCCTGCTAGATCCTGCGTGTTGCTGCTACAGGCCAGCTTCTCCCATAAAGACCGAAACAATCTTGCGATAGGTCCGCTGCATAAAACTGGTGGCGGTGGCGTGTATGCGGACCATTCCCCCTATGCGCTGTCTGACTGGTGGCAGCGGCCCATCAGGCAGGATAATAACCTGGTAGACCGCTTCTTCCGGTACGATCCTGTGGCTGGTTTCGTCCCGATGTGCCTTGATATGCCCGCCATACAGGGAGGCCTGTTCCAGCGCATCGATGTCCGGGACTGATGCAACCGAAATCGACCGTACATGCCCTGTTATCCGCTTGGCACCAGGGCTGTTGGCCATAAAACTGGCCTTTGCCCCGGGCTGTATGAAGCTGATGTCCATTTCATGCACATATGCCTCAATGGCGGCATGGTCTTCTGTTATGATTGATCCGATATAATCATGCTGTTTCAGCGTATCACCGACATGGATTTCCGGTGGAACATCTACCAGCATGCCGGCGAAGGGCGCGGTAAGGGTCAACTGCCTTATGGCGGCTTCAGCCCGCAGGCGCTCGGCTGTTTCCTGCTCGATCTTGTCGCGCGTATCATCAAGCGAGGCTGTATCTTCCACGCCAAACATCCGCTCCGATAATGTGGCTTCCAGCGTCGCCAGTCGTGCCATCGATACGGCGCGGTCATGGTCAAGCTGGGGGGAGCGCAGTTCGGCCACGGTTTCGCCTGCCTGTACCATGCTGCCTGTCGGGAGCAGGCGCACCACCTGGCCGGGATCCTGCGTATAAAGCATACTCTGCCCTTCCGCCCGCAATACGGCAGGTGCGCGCACAGAGTGACTCCATGGCAGTACCAGGAGTGCCAGCAGTATGGCCAAAGCGGCGCCCGTAACATGCACGCGGCGGCTGCCTGGCGCATGCAGGGCCTGCCGTGCCCATTGCGCCAGTTCTCCCATGATGGGGCGGGCAACAAAGAACCAGATTTCAATTCCCATCAGAACCACGCCCAGCGCGGGGAAAACCGCATGATAGACAACCAGTGCAATGCCGGTGAACAGGAAAAAACGATAAAGCCATGTCGCCATGCTGTAGCCGGTCAGCATGAGCCCCCGGTACGCGGGAAAGACCTCGGGCGGGGGGGTATCCATACCAAACAGGAACTTGCGGGTACGCCAGCGTGTCCACGCAAATGCGCGTTCCTGCAGGTTGGGAATGCCCATGAGGTCGGAGAGTATATAATACCCGTCAAACCGCATCAGTGGGCTGAGATTGACCGACAGGGTAAGGACCCATGTCGAACTGCTTAACGTAAACAGGCCGTCACGCAGCGCGCCGTCGGGCACGATGCTCCAGATAATGGTGGCCAGTGTCGCCAGCATGATTTCCGCCACCATGCCAGCGCAGTCGATAACCAGCCGGTCGCGCGCACGGATCAGTCGCCACGCATCAGTTGTATCGGTCCATAAAACGGGGCACAGGACCAGAAAGGCAATCCCCATTGCGGGTACCCGGCAGCCAAAATGGCGTGCCGCGATACCATGGCCCAGTTCATGTACCATCTTGCTACATGTCAGCGCCAGAGCAATCCCGATCGCACCTTGCGGGGTGATGAGATGCATGAACCCCGCGGCATAAAGGCTCCATTGCTGCACGACCAGGATCAATGCCAGCCCCACCGCCAGCACAAGGCCGGTACAGAACTGACGGGTAAAAAGCCAGTTCGTTAGTAGAATGCAACGTTTTAGGACCGGATCGGGATTGCATAACCGTACCCGCAGGAAAAGGTAATGATGCAGGATCCATGACAGCAATGGGGGCTTGCGCGCCTGCCGGGCCAGCAGGGCACTGTCCGTGCTGGTCTGGGCCGTGGTCAGCCCGGCCTGCCGCAGGAAGGCGGCAAAGGCCGTGACATCGGCAGGCTGCACATCAAACGTGCTCTGTTCACTGACCACGCGGGCAATCGTGTCCGGGTCAGCCAGGTCCCAGCGCTGCAGTATTTCCATTTCCATGCTGCCAACGCGTACGTAACGGTGGCGGGTGGGGTCATAGAGGGTCCATGTCGGCGCGCCGGTTACAACGGGCCCCCGTAACAGTTCCAGGTCATCACGCAGGGCAGGCCAGGGAGCGCGCGCGTTCATGCGCCGCCTTGCGGGCTGGCTAGAAGGAAAGCCATTGCCGTACCACGCCCAGTGGTTTGCGCAGGGCCCACAGCACCAGCATGTGCCGTGGGCCGTAGATGCGCGCGGTGCCGCGCAGGCCAAGGCGGATGTCGCTGTTCAGGTCGGCACGCAGGGTATAGGCCAGCGTGCCCGCAGGCGTGGGCGTGCTGGCGTAGGAGGTAAAGAGGTGGTCCCCATTTTTCGGACAGGGCGATAAGCTATCATCTGGCCTGAACGAGGACGGGTTTTATGGGCAAGGTTACGCGGAAACGGTATGCGGCAGAGTTCAAGTCACGGGTTGCGCTGGAGGCGATCCGTGGGGAACTGACGCTGGCGGAACTGGCTTCGAAACATGGCGTGCATCAGACGATGATCGCCCAATGGAAGCGCCAGGCGATCGAAGGCATGGCAAGCCTTTTTTCTGGTAAGTCAGTAACGGAACCTTCAGTCAGCCCTGCTGATGTAGAGAAACTGCACGCCAAGATCGGCCAGTTGCTGGTGGAACGGGATTTTTTGCGGGATGCCTCTGCTCGGTTGGGCGTGATCAGAGGCGGCAGATGATTGACCCGAAGAGAGCATGCCTGCCGATAATCCGGCAATGCACGCTGCTGCAACTCAACCGGTCGGGCGTCTACTATCGGCCTGTGCCACAGAGCGAAGCCAATCTGGAGCTGATGCGGCTGATCGACGCCCAGTTCCTGGAAACGCCGTATTATGGCTCACGGCAGATGACATGGCATCTGCGCCGCCAGGGACATGAAGTGGGCCGCAAGCGGGTCCGGCGGCTCATGGCGATCATGGGCCTGCGGGCGATCTACCAGAAGCCGCGCACGACCGTGCCCCATCCGGAGCATCGGAAATATCCATATCTGCTACGGGATCTGGTCATCAATCGGCCTGACCAGGTCTGGTGTTCCGATATCACATATATTCCCATGAAACGGGGATTTCTCTATCTCGTGGCGATCATGGACTGGTTCACGCGCAAGGTCCTGTCCT
>NZ_NKTZ01000035.1 GCF_003207855.1 Komagataeibacter rhaeticus
GAACCATGTTCGGAAGAGCAGGCTTCGAACTCCTCAGGGCGCGTGTCCTTCAGCCCGCATAATCAAAAAACATCATCACGAAAAGTACGGAAGAACCTGCGAAGATGACGGGGGCAATACCCGATGTGTGTTCGATCTCCAGCACCTCGGCATTGCGGTAGGCCCCTATCGCCGCGTCGATCTGCCCGGTCAGCAGGGCGGTCACCATCTGGTAATTGACCTTGGTGACCGTGACATCGGAAATTGACAGGCCGGCGGAATGCAGCATGGCGGCCAGCAGGCTTTCCTCAACCCCGCTGACCGAAAGGCCGACGCGCCTGCCCTTCAGGTCGGCCAGGGTGCGGACGGACCCGTTGCCCATCGCGGCCACAACGTTGATCGGCCGGTCGATAAGCGTGCCAAAGCGCACCAGCGGCAGCCCCTGGTCCACCAGCAGGTTGATCTGCGTGCCATACCCCAGCGCCACATCCGCCTGACCGGCCGTGACCAGCCGGGCGGGGGAATCCGGGTCGGAGGGGGAGACCAGTTCCACATCCAGCCCCGCCCGCGTGAATGCCCCGCATTCCTGCGCGGCGAACAGCGCCGCGTGATTGACGTTGAGCAGCCAGTCCAGAATGACCGTAAGTTTTTCACCCCCCGCCGCGCGCGCGGGCGACAGCGGGACCCCGAGCGCGCCCATGGCAAGCGCGCTTCCGATAAAGCCGCGTCGGGGTAATAAGGGTGTCGAACTGGTCCTGCCGGCACGGCTGTCCCACCGCGCCGTCAAACCCGCATCCCGCCTTGCGGCATCCGTTCCTGATTGCTGGTTCATGTGCTGCCTTTTCTGTTCGTCCGGAGCGGTCGGCAAAAAGAACATTTCCCATAAAATGTATACACAGACATTACGGGTCGGCAATAACAAAACTGGCGCGCCCGGCGCGAAAACGCGAATACCTTGTTACAAAAAAGGGTAATTCGGAAAACGGCAGATTAATTTTTTCGAATCGATATCGAATCATGTTGCGTTACCGTTTTGACTTCGGCAATTTGTATACATGACCGATAATGACGCCCGCACCCACCGCCCCGCCCCCGGACAGGTCGACCTGCCGGGCCTGCGCATTTCCGGGCTGAGCCTGCAATACGGTTCACGTGCCATTTTCACCGATCTGGACCTGACGGTTCAGGGGGGTGAATTCGTTGTCCTGCTGGGTACGAGCGGCGTAGGCAAAAGCAGCCTGCTCAAGATCGTGGCCGGCCTGACGCGGGCCAGCACCGGCACGGTCACGGCCAGTGACGGGCGCCCCCTTGCCGGGCGCATCGCCTATATGGGCCAGCAGGATCTGCTTTATCCGTGGCTGACCGTTATCGAGAACGTCATGCTTGGCGCACGCCTGCGCGGTGAACGCCAGGAACCCGATCGCGCCCGTCACCTGCTTGGGCGGGTCTCGTTGCATGAACGGGCGAAGGCCCTGCCGTCAGAACTGTCCGGCGGCATGCGCCAGCGCGTTGCCATCGCGCGCACGCTTTATGAAAGCCATCCCTTCGTGCTGATGGATGAACCGTTTTCGGCGCTGGATACCTTCACGCGCGCGCAGGTGCAGGACCTGACCGCCGAGCTCCTGCAGGACCATACCGTCCTGCTCATCACCCACGATCCGCTTGAAGCCTGCCGCATCGGGCACCGGCTGGTGGTACTGAGCGGCCACCCCGCACGGCTGGGAGAACCGATACACGTGCCCGGCCCCACACCCCGCGCACCGGATGACGACGCACTGCTTCACATCCAGGGGCATCTGATGCGTATTCTCATGGAAGGACATCGCGCATGATCCTGACACTGGCAAGGCCGGTCGTCACGTTTGTGGTGCTGATCGGCGCATGGTGGGCGGCAACACGTCTGGCCAGCATTCCCTTCTACCTGCTGCCGCAGCCGCCCGCCGTGCTGCATGCGCTTTGGCAGCAGCGCGTATTGCTGGCCTCGGCCACGCTCACCACATTTTCCGAAATGGCGCTGGGGCTGGTCATCGGCACGATCCTGGGCAGCCTGTGCGCGCTGGCCATGGCCTTTTCGCCGCGCCTGCAGCGCTGGATCATGCCGCTGCTGCTGCTGAGCCAGGCCATACCCGCCTTTGCACTGGCGCCGCTTCTGGTACTGTGGTTCGGCTTTGGCATGGCCTCCAAGGTGGTCATGGCCACGATCGTCATTTTCTTTCCCGTTGCCGCCGCGTTTTCCGACGGATTGCGGCACACGGATCCCGGCTGGATGGATCTTGCCCACACGATGGAGGCCAGCCCCGGCGCCATCCTGCGCCATGTGCGGCTTCCTGCCGCCATGCCCGCCTTTGGCTCGGGGCTGCGTGTGGCCACGGCCATCGCGCCCATCGGGGCGATTGTGGGGGAGTGGGTCGGGGCTTCGGCCGGGCTTGGCTATGTCATGCTCAATGCCAATGCCCGCATCCAGACCGATGTCATGTTTGCCGCGCTGTTCGTGCTTGCGCTCATGACGGTCCTGATCTGGACGGTGGTGGACCGTGTGCTGCGCCACATCCTGTACTGGGCGCCCGACAGTAACGGAGCCGCCCGATGAAGGCGCCGCTACCGGATGCGGCCCCGACGTGGGCCTGCGCATCGGACAGGGCGGGGGATGTTGCCTTTTCATGGCGCATCCGCCGGGGTACGGGTGGTGCGCCCCCCCTTGTCCTGGTACATGGCATTGGTCCGGGCACGACGGGGCAGATCAATTTCGCGCCCCTGCTGGAGCGGCTGTCCGCGTGGCATGACGTGCATGTCATTGACCTGATCGGCTTTGGTGGGGCCATCCCGCCCGGCAGGACCTGTACTTTCGACGTGGACCTGTGGATCGAGCAGATCGGCAGGGTGCTGGACCATGCCGGGCCGGATGCGGTGCTGATCGGCAATTCGGTTGGTGGCGCGCTCGCGTTGCGCGTGGCGGCACGGCGCCCGGCCCTGCGCGGGGTGCTGGTGATCGGCGCGCCCGCCGGGCAGCAGCACGCGACACCCGCGCTGCGGGCGTTCTGGTCCGCCCCGGCTGACCGGGCGGCGCTGGCGGCGGCCATGCGTCCGATGACGGCCGATTGCGCCATCCCGTCTCCGATGGTGGTGGAGGCCCGCTGGCAGGCTGCGGGCGACAGCGCGCGCCGCGCCGCGTTCGCCGCCATGCTGGCCGATCCCGATGCCTGCCTGCGCGCGGCCGCCCTGCCCGCGCGGGAAGCCGCCGCCATACGCGTGCCCCTGCGGATCCTGCACGGACTGCTTGACCGCGCCTGCCCGCCCGGCCCCATGGCCCGGCTGGTGCTGGACCATATGCCCCATGCCGATCTTGTCCTTCTGGGCGATTGCGGCCACGCCATCATGTCCGAACGGGCAGCGGATGTGGATGCAGCGCTTTCCCTTCTTCTAGCCACCGGATATGCCGCATGAGAACCATCCTTAAATGCGGGCGCGTCTTTATCGGTACGGACTCCACCTACCGGCATGATCAGGCGCTGGTCATCGAAGGCGAACGGATCGTCGCGCTACATCCCTTCGCATCCCTTCCCGCCCCGGCGCCCGATGATGTGGTGATCGACTACAGCCACCACCTTGTCATGCCGGGGCTGAGCGACCTGCATACCCATCTTTCCTATGGCAATGCCCGGTCGGAAGAGGAAGTCGATCTTTATCCAAACCTGGAATACCGAGCAATCCGTGCCCTGGCGGCGGCACAGCGCATGCTTGCGGCCGGTTTTACCAGCCTGCTTGATCCTGCCTGCGCGGGGCTGGTTACGCCGTCGTTGCGCAACGCGCTTTATGTGGGGATGTTCCAGGGGCCGCGGATCACCGCGGCCGGAGCGGCGCTGACATCCCGCCAGGGCCTGTATGACTACTATCCGTCATGGATCGGCTGCCCACCCTGTTCCACGGGGCGGCTGGTGACATCGCTGCCCGATGCGATTGAAGCCATCCGGCAGCAGACCAAAGATGGCGTCGATATCATCAAGATCGCGATGGATGGGATACAGGGCGGCAATTCGGGCGGTCTGTACGCAACTTTCACACAAGAAGAGACCACCGCGATGGTCAGGGAGGCCCACCGCCTTGGCCGCCGGGTCGCCATCCATGCCCGTGGGCGGGAGGGCGTGCTCTATTCCGCCCGCGCGGGTGTGGATATCCTCTATCATGCCTCCCGCATTGATGATGAGGGCGTGCGTGCCGCGGCGGGGGAAGGCTGCGCGATCTGCCCCTCCCTGCTCATGCTGGTCAACAACATCCAGTATGCCCGGCCCGATGACCCGTCCTATGACTGGTGGCCCAACGTGCAGCGCCAGGAACTGGCGGAAGCAACCGACAACCTGCGCCGTGCCTATGATGCGGGTGTGCCGATCCTGAGCGGATCGGAAAGCGGGTTTTCCATGACGCCATACGGCGAATGGGCAACCCGCGAACTCTCGATCCTGGTCAGATTCCTTGGCATGCCCACCGATGAGGTACTGCGCACCGCGACGCACCGTAACCGCAGCCTGCTGCGGGGTGGCAGGGAATTCGACAGTATCGCCCCGGGCAAGCTGGCCGACCTGCTTGTCGTTGACGCCGACCCGCTGGCCGACATCACGCAGCTTGAAGAGCGTAAGCGCATCATGGACATCTGGCTTGGTGGCAGGCGTGTCGTGCTGCCTGACATGCCAGTGGAGATACCACGCCACCCCTGTGAGAACGCACAGGGCTACTGGACACGTCTGTACACGCGTGAATCCACCGGCCATACCCCGATGCAGCTGCCGTAATGCTTTCCCGCCAATCCGGACTGACCCATACGGAGTATCCTTCATGACCGCACCTGCCGGGGCTGACGCCCTGTCATGCTATACTTTCCCCGCGGCCGACTGCAGTCGCATACCATACGGCATGTACCGCGACCCTGATGTATTCGAACTGGAACAGGAACGTATCTTTCGCGGCCCGATATGGAACTACCTTGCGCTGGAAGCGGAAATTCCCGATCCGGGTGACTACCGCCTGATCGCGGTGGGCGATACGCCGGTTATCGTCAATCGTGCGCGCGATGGCAGCCTGCACGCGCTGGTCAACCGTTGCAGCCACCGTGGCGCGGAAGTGCAGCGCAACCTGCACGGCAACACCAAGGTGCATACCTGCTGCTACCACCAGTGGTCCTTTGACCTGACCGGCAAACTGATTGGCGTGCCCTTCCAGAAGGGGATCAAGGGTGTCGGCGGCCTGCCGGCCGATTTCGACAAGGCCTGCCACAATCTGCAGCGCCTGCGGGTTGAGACGATGAATGGCGCCATTTTCGGCACGTTCTGCGACGAGACCCCGCCGCTGGAGGATTATCTGGGGCCGGTCTTCAGCCATCAGGTCAGGCGGCTGTTCCACAAGCCCGTCAGGGTTCTGGGCTATCAGCGCCAGAGAATTTTCGGCAACTGGAAGCTCTATACGGACAATCTGCGTGACCCCAACCATGGCGGCCTGCTGCACATGTTCCAGATCACCTTCGGCATCGCGCGCCTGAGCGGCACCGGCGGCGCGCGGGTGGATGCGGACGGGAAGCACAACCTGTCCTGGGCCTCGCAGGGCGGGCGCACAGCACAGGAAGACGGTGCCGAAGGGGGATATGCCGGGACGGACCGGGGCGACATGAACATCAGGCTGAAGGACCCCTCCCTCCTGCGCTATCACAAGGAATTCCCCGATGACCTGACACTTGCGGTCACGTCGCTGTTCGCCAATGCCGCGCTGCAGCAGATCGGCAATACCCTGGCCGTGCGCCAGCTGCGCCCCCGCTCGGCAGATGAGTTCGAGATCGTCTCGACCTTCTTCGGTTATGAGGATGATGATGAGGCCATGACACGCCACCGCCTGCGCAAGGCCAACCTGGCCGGTCCGGCGGGACTGGTCTCGATGGAGGATGGCGAGGCGGTGGAACTGGTCCATCGCGCCATCGTGCGTGATATGGACAAGCATTCCATAGTCGAGTTCGGCGGCCGGGGCCCGGTCGTTGACCAGGAAAACCTGATCAGTGACGTGCCCATGCGCGGGTTCTGGATCTATTACTGCAAGCTTATGGGTATCAGGGCGGGAGAGACGGCATGACAGGCACCCCCCGTGGCGTCTCGCCCGAAATGCATCTGGAAGTCACGATGCTGTTCGAGGAATATGGCCGCCTTCTGGACGCGGACAGCCTGGAAGAGTGGACGACCCTGTTCGTGCCCGACTGCCGCTACGAAATCATGAGCCGGGAGAACATCGAGCAGAACCTGCCCCTGTCGCTCATGCTGTGCGACAGCCGCGACATGCTGGATGACCGCGTGTATTCCCTGCGTGAAGCCAACGTCTTCAACATTCATTATGACTGCCACCTCATCGGTCCGGTGCGGGTAACGCCGCAGGGCGATGGCTGGGCCGCCACGGCCGCGTATTCCCTGTTCCAGTCCATCCAGGCGGGGGAGACGCGCCTGTTCAGTGTCGGGCGCTATCATGCCGAACTCAGGCGCGTGGACAACGTGCTGCGGATTGTCAGGATGCGGGTCGTGGTCGATACCGGTGCCATCCTGACCCTGCTGGCCACGCCGATATGATGCCCCGTGCCCTCTGCCCTTCCGGCCTGTCCGTGCCGGTGGGGCCTTATTCGCATGCCGTCCTGGCGGGGGGGCTGATCCACGTCTCGGGCCTGCTGTCCCTGGATGGGGATGGCAGGCTGGTGGGCGCGGGGGATGCGGCAGCCCAAGCGCGGCATATCTTCGGCCTGCTGGAGCGCATTCTGGCAGGTTCCGGATCGGACCTGCGGCATGTGGTCAAGCTCACCTTTTTCCTGACCGACCTGCGCGACCGCTGTGCCCTCAATCAGGTCCGTTCCGAAATCTTTGACGAATGGCGCCCCGCCAGCACGCTGGTACAGGTGGCGGGCCTGATCGGTGACGGCACCCTGATGGAAATCGAGGCCATCGCAACCCTAGCTGAAAGCCCAGTTTCATGACCCTCCCATCCATCTGCTATCCTCTGGCTGTCGGAGACGGCTTTACCCGTATCATCGAGGCCGGGACCGGTCCCGCCATCCTGTTCATTCATGGTCTGGGCGCCCGTGCCGACCGCTGGCGCACCACGGTCGAACGTATTGGCGCGCTGGGTTTCCGCGCCATTGCCTGTGACCTGCCGGGCCATGGCTTTGCCAGTAAGGAAGCGACGGCGCCCGCGACCGTTCCCGCCATTGCCGATTACATCGTGCAGGTCATGGACAGGCTGGATGTCCCCTCCGCACCGCTTGTGGGCACATCGCTTGGGGCGCATATCGCAGCCTATGCGGCCTGCACCGCGCCGGGGCGCGTGCCGGGCCTTGTCCTGGTCGGGGCGCTGGGCGTTGTGCCGATCAGTCAGGAAGTGGCGGAGACCATCAGCCGCAATGTCCGGGTACAGGACAAAGGCCTGTTTGAAAACAAGCTGAAATTCGTCCTGTACGATCCATCGGGAATTACCCCCGCGATGATCGAGGAAGAATGGCGGATCAATACCTTCCCCGGCGCGGGGGCGGCCTTTGGCCGACTGGGGGACTATCTGGTCAACGGTATTTCCGCCGATTATGTGGCAGGCCGTCTGTGCGCGCTCTACCCGCCGGACAAGATGCTGCTGGTATGGGGCAAGCAGGACAGGGCCGTGCCGCCCGAAGTGGGTGAAGCCTGTCGCACCGCACTGGGTGGGCCGGAACTGGTGTTTATCGACAGGTCGAATCATGTGCCGTATCTGGAGCAGCCCGAAGCGTTTGATGCGGTCGTCGTGCCCCACCTGTGCCGTCTTCTTTCCGGCGCGTCATAAGGTGTTGCGGGCAGGGAATGCCCTTCCCTGCCCGCCTGCCTCACGGCATCAGCACGACACGGCCCGGCAACTCGCCGGCCTGCACTTCAGCCAGCGCCGTCTCGAATTCCTCAAGTCCGTGCCGGCGGGCCACGGGGGACTGGATGACACCACGCGCCAGCAGGTCGATTGCTTCGTACAGGTCCTCAAGCGATGAGCCGACCGACCCGCGCACGGTAATTTCACGCACGATCAACTCAACGGGATGAACATGAAAATCCTCGGCTGTATAACCGATCATGACCATCCGGCCCCGGCGGCGCAGCATGGTCACGGCGGCCTTCATCGTGGCGCTGGTGCCGACCAGTTCAAAAACGACGTCCGCTCCCTCCCCGGTAATTTCCGCTACACGCGCCGCCACGTCGGGCACTTCGGCCGCATCAATCGTGTATTCCGCGCCAAGCTGGCGGGCCAGCGCCATCCGTTCGGCCCCCATGCCTATGGCAATGACCCGGCCACCCGCATAGCGCGCGTACTGCACCACCGCCATGCCAACCCCGCCCGCGCCATTGATGACCACCCATTCACCAGGGTGGATTTCAGCCATCCGGCCCGCATGGACCGCGGTGGAACCCGCGCAGCCCATGGGTGCGGCTTCCGCCAGGTCAACGTTGTCCGGCAGCGGCACGCAGTTGCGCAGCGGCACCACGATGTTCTCGGCATAGCCGCCATCGCTCGAAAATCCGGGCTGGGCCTTGGGTGTAGGGCACAGATATTCCTCCCCGTTGCGGCAGTACCGGCACAGGCCACAGCCGATATAGTAATAGATGACCACGCGGCGGCCCAGCCAGTGCGCCGGCACGCCATCGCCACAGGCTTCGATGGTGCCTGCAATTTCGTGACCGACGGTAAAATCCCTTTTCCCCAGATCAAGCAGGCCGTCGCGCAGATGCAGGTCGGTCCGGCATACGCCACATGCGGCAATGCGCACCCGTACCTGATCCGCCATGGGGGACGGCACGGAAACCGCACGCAGAGAAAACGGGCGCCCAGGCGCCATGAAGCGAACGGAACGCATGGTTTTGCAGTCATTCATCAATGTTTTCTCCATCAACACAGGAATTGTAAATATAAAATGAAAATATATCAATACTTATATCAGTATAAATTCATATATGCAATATTTATATATTTATAAATTTGGTTTTATAGGATATATGTGCATTATATTTTTAATATTATTATATAATTTTAATTCATATCGTGATGTATATTTAATACTGTAAGCAGAACCCTCCTGACCGAGAGCGGAGCGCTGCGCCTGTCCTTCAGGCGCGCCACCGGAACAGGGCTATGCGGCGGCCGCAACGGATTCCCGGCCGGAAGGCCGTCCACCCGCATCGTGACCGCATGGAAATTCATGATCCCGCCTGACGGGATAACGCCATAACATGCCTTCGTGCAGTCGGCATGCCGCACCGGAAAGGACGGAGCGGCCACGCGGCCTGTCATGGCCTGAAGCGGTGCGGAATGCGGCCGTAATGCAGGGACGGCCACGTTCGCGGCATCAGGCGGGCATGTCGAGATGCAGTACGGTGCGCTGTGCGGGACTTTGCGCGATGACCCTGCCTGAGCGGATCACATACAGGCGGGTCGGGCGCAGCCGCAGTGCCTCGATCGGGGAGGTCGCCTGCAGTACCACCATATCCGCCCGCCGCCCCACCGCCAGCCCATATCCTTCCAGCCGCATGATGCGGGCCGCGGTTTCCGTGACCGCCCGGTAGCAGTCCAGCAGTTCATCCTCGCCGGTCATGTGACCGACATGTGCCCCCATGGAGGCCACTTCCAGCATGTCATGGCTGCCAAGCCGGTACCAGGGGTCCATGACGCAGTCATGCCCGAACCCGACAGGTACGCCCGCCTGGACAAGTTCGCGGATCCGCGCAAGGCCCCGCCGCTTGGGATAGGTATCGTAGCGTCCCTGCAATGTGATGTTGATCAGCGGATTTGCGATAACCCCCATACCGGCTTCCGCCAGCAGGCCAACCAGCTTGCCGGCATAGGCATTATCGACCGAATGCATCGACGTAAGATGGGACCCGGCCACCCTGCCCTGCAGGCCATGGCGGATGGTGCACGCCGCCATGGTCTCGGCATGGCGGGAGGATGCGTCATCGGTCTCGTCACAATGCATGTCGACATCCAGCCCCCGTTCTGCCGCAATGCGGAACAGCGCTTCGATCGACTGCGTGCCTTCGGCGGTGGTCCGTTCGAAATGCGGGATGCCACCAACCAGATCCACCCCCATATCCAGCGCCCGTTCAAGGCGCGCCGCAGCCTGTGGCATCCGGAAATAGCCATCCTGCGGGAACGCGACAAGCTGGATGTCAAGCCAGGGCTTCATGTCCCTTTGCAACGCCAGCAGGGCCCGCACGGCGCGGGGTTCTTCCGGGCTGGTGTCAACATGGCTGCGTATAGCCAGGTTTCCCTTGGCAATCGCCATTTCACACAGGCGCTTCGCCCGGTTGTAGATGTCCTCCTCGGTCAGGGTCGGCTTCAGTTCTTTCCAGATGGCAATGCCTTCGGCCAGTGTTCCGCTCGTATTGTGGCGTATGATCCCGGCCGTCAGCGTGGAATCGAGATGGAAATGGGCATCCACGAACGGGGGTGAGACAAGGTTGCCGCCCACGTCGATCCTCTGCCCGGCCTGACCCGTGAAGTTTGGCCCCAGGTGGGCGATCCGCCCATCACGGACCGCGATGTCGGTGCGCGAACCGTCGGGCAATGTGGCGTTGGCAAGGACGAGATCCATCATGTCTGGTCAGCCTTCGTGCTGGTCGGGCGGAAACGGCGCGCCTGCTGGCGCAGGATAAGATACTGGCCGCCTGCGGCCAGCGCGAAACCGACAAGATAGCCAATATCGGCCCCCTGCAGCATATGGGCGACAGGGCTGGTGTACAGGGGCGTGGACGAAAACATGAGGATCGTGATCCCCGTCACGGCCACGAACAGGGTTGCGGACGGGCTCCAGCCCGGCGGTGTCGTCATGCGGCCTTGTTGCAGGCAGGGCGGGCGGGCGTACCAGTCCGTCAGCACGATGCCGCACCACGGGGCGATCCAGTACAGCGCCATGAGCAGGGCATTTTCATACAGGGTGGTAAAGCGCCCTTCCCCCATTACGGCCAGCATATAGGCCAGTCCGGCGGTCAGTACGGCGCTCAGCGGCCGGGGAATCCTTGAGCCGGCCGAGATCAGGGCATAGGCGGCCGTGTTGTCATTGGCCGCGTTGATGGCAATGGACGACAGTGCAATGGCCGCAAGGGCGACAGGTGCCAGCGGCCCCATCCAGGTCTGCAGGGAAAGAATGACGGATTCAGGCGAAGGGCTTGCAATCATGGCGCCTGTCAGCAGCCCGAAACTTTCCATAAGCATGGCGGAACTGAATATGCCGCCAAAAGTCAGGGCAAAGACCTTGCCCCGTCCCGTATGGCGCGAAACATAACGGGTGTAATCCGAGGCATAGGCGGTCCATGCCAGCGTGAAACTGCTGGTTGCCCCCAGTGCCAGCAGGATATGGGCGGCATCTGCTGGCTGCGGCATGGCCGCAGGCCCGCCCTGCGGCCGGTGCGTGACGGCCATCCATCCGCTGAATGCAAAGGCGGCCAGCAGAATCCAGCCAAGATATTTTTCAATGGTCTGCACGGTATCATGCCCGGCGGCGCTGGCCAGCAGCTGCGCCAGTGCCAGTGCCGCCATTGCCAGCCAGAAAGGCACCTCGATCCCCCCGATCCGGGCCAGAAGAATCAGTGCTATGGCGGATGGCACGTTATTGACCGCATCCCAGCCAATACAGTTCACCCAGTTGATGAGCGCAGGCAGCCGCTTGCCCGTGCTGCCGAAGGAAAACCGCGAGGCCTCCATCTGCGGCAGGCCGGTATCGGGCCCCATGGCCGCGCAGGCGGCAACCGGTAGCGCGCCGAGCACATTGCCTGCCAGCACCACCACGAACGCGCGCCAGCCGCTCAGCCCCAGGCTGACGACCAGCACGCCGATAACCCAGGCCGCCGGGGCAAGGTTGGGTGAGAAATGGCTCCAGAATATCCGGTCCGGCGCCATGGTCTGCAATGCCGGTGGCACCGGACGCTCCACGGTTTCCGGACCGCTTCCTTCTATCCTTGCCACGGAATTCGGTTCGCCTGTGTCATGACTGTCGTCCCGGAACAGTATGGAGGGGAAGCCGGCATGACAATGACACACCTGCGCACAAGGCTGTCATTGCCATCCCCGGGCATGGTGCAGGCCGCCTTCATGTCAACCGGATGACCCTGCCGCGCCATGACGGGCGCGTGCGGCCTGCCAGTTGGCCTGCCGTATGCGGGCGGCGGCCTCGTCATACAGAAAGGTCAGGCATGCAAAACGCTGCCCCTGCGTAACGGGGTCGACCCTGTGCATGAGACCGCATGAAAACACGAGTGCACCACCCGCCGGTGGCGCAAGACCGCGTGGGCTGAATTCGGGAAACGTGACCTGGCCGCCGGCAAAGGCGTCGTTCAGATTGATGGATACGGCAAAGCGCCGGTGGGCGGCGGCGGTCAGGGTATCGTCACGGTGGGGGCCGAACCGGCCACGTTCATGTGCCGCGTAGCAGGCAATGATCAGGCGCTCCAGCCGTGTCGCATTGAACTGGAATACCTTGCGTATTTCCGGCACGATGCGCCGGGTTATGCGCAGTTGCACCTGATCGATCAGGTGCGCGTCCTCTATCGGGCAGTCACGGCGGCGCTTGAACTGTGAATCGAGCACGGGCACCGAGCGGCCGGGCGCGTTCTCCATGAATATGCCCGACGGGCGCGAACCCTTTTCCGTATAATACCGCATGAGCCGGTCACAGAATTCGGGCTCGAATACATCCGACAGGATCAGCGCGGGAACCGGGCCGGATGTCTCGCGCATCATCATGGCGGGAATGGCGGCCAGTATGGCCAGAATCTCGTCAATCACCTGCGGGGTGTGGGGAAACACGGCGCGGACACGCAGCAGGGGATCGACCAGCAGCCAGAAGGGGCGCGTGTCGGGGCCGAACCCGTAAAGGCTGCTGACCTTGCGGTCCGTATCCCAGAAGAACCGTATTCCGGCATTGGATGACAGTGCATCCAGCCGCCCGACATCCCGCGGGTCGTTTGTGATACCGAAGAACAGGGTATGGATGCTGTCGATCCGGCCGTCCTGTGCCGCTAGGCGTGACAGGCTGGAGGCGACATCCGCCTGCGCGCCCGAATGAAAGAAGAAGAGGACGCTGTAACGTCCGGCCGCCTTGTCGAAATGGTAGTCGCCATGGGCATCGGATCCCTTCTGCACGAACCAGGGTGCGGGGTCTCCTACCAAAATGGATGGACTTGCAGACATGAGGACCTGCTCTACTTCTTGCCATGTTCGTATCGCGCCCGGCGTTACTAGCATGGATCAGGGGGATGAGACACATCGGGGTCGATACATGTTGTACATGTGTCTCATGTTCAAAAATTTTGTACGGGCAGAAAGATATTGTCTTAAAAGGACGAGGCCGCGCTGATACGTTGCGGTGATACAATAAAAAACGGCCGTTATCAGTAAAGGGTAAAACCATTGATCAGCTGGCGTATCACAAAAATTCTGGCGGCCAGTACCGCCCTGTCCACCATCGGCATGGCACAGAGCGTGACCACCCGCGCCCAGACCGCGGCCGTAGCCCCGCACGCGCGTACCCATGGTAGCGCAAACCACATGTCGCCCCCCGCCACCAGGGCAAGGCCCACGACGGGCACCGCCCCCACGAACGGTGTCGAGGCAAAGCCCGTTGCCGAGACCATCCATGTCACCAGCAGCGGCGTAAGCGCCGATGGCGTGACCGGCCGGGCCATGGGCGGCGGCCTGATGCATCGCGAGACGGAGGCCAAGTCCCAGACCACGGTCAGCCGCGACTTCATCTCGAAGCTGGCCCCCGCGACATCCGCGGCACAGATGCTGCAGTTCGCACCCGGCGCCAACATCGCCTCTTCTGATCCGTTCGGCCTGTCCGACGCCACATCCATCAATGTCCGTGGCATGCAGCAGTCTGAAATCGGGTACCTGTATGAAGGGGCCCCCATCGCGGACGTTGACACCTATACCCCCTATACGACGGAATGGGGCGATACCGAAAACTACCAGGAAGTCCAGCTCTCGCAGGGGCAGTCGGACATCAACGCACCGCTGGCCAATGCCACGGCGGGTACGATGAACGTCAGGACGATCAACCCTTCCCATCATTATGGTGGCCTGGTTGACTATTCATATGGCTCGCACCGCACGAATCGTGAATTCATCCGGCTGGAAACCGGCGATATCGGCAATACGGGCCTGCGCGGCTATATCTCGTATTCCAATGCGACATGGGATGTGTGGCGTGGCTACGGTGCGGGGCAGCGCCGTCATATCGATTCCAAATTCATCAAGGAATGGGGCGACGGCAACTCGGTCAGCTTTGTCGAGGCCTATAACGAAAACAATACGCCCAGCTATACCTATCCCAGCATGTCGGACTGGCAGCAGGGCGGTATCAAGGGTCTGAGCGAGTATACGGGGGATAAATCCGACCCTTCCACCTACTGGAAAAGCGCGGAAGGGGGATGGAGCAACCTGATCCTTGTCATGCCCATGCATTTCAAGCTGTCGGATCGCTGGAAACTGCATGTCTCGCCCTATTTCTATTACGGCGCGGGCGGCGGCGGTTATGGCTCGTCCTTTCCCGCAACGGCATCGAGCTTCTATTCGGGCACGGAAACCGTGGCCCAGGCCTATCCCGGGCAGTCCATCGCCCTTCCCTATGCGAACCAGGTATCCGATGGGTATTTCAACGGGCAGGCCTATTATACCGAGATCGAATTCCATCCCGGTATCAATGCATCGGTGGATTTCAGGGCAGACCGCCACAACAAGCTGACCCTTGGCTGGTGGTATGACTACAATGATGATTATGAAAGCGAGACATATTCCCAGTATGGTACTGACGGATCGCCCAACAGCGTATGGGGCAGCGGCAAGCTGCGCACATCGGGCGGGAATATCCTGTATGGCGTGAACTATCACCTCATTACACAGACGAACGGCATCTATTTCGGTGACTCGGCCTCATATCTCAATGACAGGCTGAAGCTGAGCGCGGGCTTCCGTGAAGTCATCGTCAACCGTGGTGGCACCAACAACCTGCCGGGGGCCGGGTCCAGTAGCGACTTTCCCTATCGTGTCGGCATGAATACCGCCGTGCCGGAACCCCGTGTGTCGGCCAGCTACAAGATCAACCCGCATGACCAGATCTATATTTCCGGCACCACGAATTTCAAGATGCCATCGGCTTCCACCTATTTCAGGGGTTTCTACAACAACCCGTGGGATGGAACGGGTTACCCCGGCGGGTACAATACCAAGAACGAATATGCCATTACGGAAGAACTGGGCTTCCGCCACTATGGCTCGCTGCTGAACTTTGCCGTATCGCTCTACAACATCAATATTACCAATCGTAACCTCAATTCGGTCATCAACATGGGTAGCGGTGCGAATACAGTAGCCTACCAGACCACGCTTAATGGTGGCGGCAATACGCTGCGTGGCGCGGACATGGAATTCAGTACGCGCCCATGGCATCATTTCTCGCCCTACGTTTCCGCATCCTACCTGCATGCGTCGGAAGACAATGACGTGTCGGTCGTCACCGAAAATGGCGCCATCTCGACAATCCATACAAAAGGCAAGACAGCGGTGCTGGCCCCCGAATGGATGGTCAATGCGGCACTGAACTACGATGATGGCCATATTTTCGGCAGCATGCGTTACCACTGGACCGCAAGGCAGTGGGCTGACGAAATGAACACGGAAGCACTGCCCGCCCATGGTCAGCTTGATCTGACACTTGGTTACCGCATGAACAATGTATGGTACCTCAAGCATCCCCAGATTCAGCTGAACAGAGGTGGTCCCGTCCGTTCGGACAGTTTTGCGGGCTTGATAAGCTATACCCGGTTGTTGTTATGCCGCCCTTCTGACGGCGTTGCTGTTGGCCATCTGGTCCGGGGTTAACCCCGGACCAGATGGCGTCG
>NZ_NKTZ01000036.1 GCF_003207855.1 Komagataeibacter rhaeticus
AGGACAGGACCTTGCGCGTGAACCAGTCCATGATCGCCACGAGATAGAGAAATCCCCGTTTCATGGGAATATATGTGATATCGGAACACCAGACCTGGTTAGGCCGATTGATGACCAGATCCCGTAGCAGATATGGATATTTCCGATGCTCCGGATGGGGCACGGTCGTGCGCGGCTTCTGGTAGATCGCCCGAAGGCCCATGATCGCCATGAGCCGCCGGACCCGCTTGCGGCCCACTTCATGTCCCAGGCGGCGCAGATGCCATGTCATCTGCCGTGAGCCATAATAGGGCGTTTCCAGGAACTGGGCGTCGATCAGCCGCATCAGCTCCAGATTGGCCTCGCTCTGTGGCACAGGCCGATAGTAGACGCCCGACCGGTTGAGTTGCAGCAGCGTGCATTGCCGGATTATCGGCAGACGCGCTCGCTTCGGGTCAATCATCTGCCGCCTCTGATCACGCCCAACCGAGCAGAGGCATCGCGTAAAAAATCCCGTTCCACGAGAAGCTCGCCTATCTTCGCGTGCAGTTTCTCCACATCAGCAGGGCTGACCGGGGGCTCCGCCACCGTCTTCCCGGAGAAGGTCGCCGCCATCCCCTCGATCGCCTGCCGTTTCCACTGGGCGATCATCGTCTGATGCACCCCATGTTTCGAAGCCAGTTCCGCCAGCGTCAGTTCCCCACGGATCGCTTCCAGGGCAACCCGTGATTTGAACTCCGCCGCATACCTCTTGCGCGTAACCTTGCCCATAAAACCCGTTCTCTCTCAGATCGGATTATAGCTTATCGCCCTGTCCGAAAAATGGGGACCACTTCTATTATTTGTCGAATGATTTCCGGATGAAGCCTGCGTAGCTGACGGTTTATCGTGATGTACCGATAGTCACGATCCGGCCTGAACCCGACAAGATGATAGGCGCGAAGCAAGCTGCCGAAACGGGCGCTATAGGCGCCGCTGGAGGGCAAGTCATCACATTCATCAATGATTATACCCGATAATAGGCCCTTCTAATGATAGAGTTCCTTCAGGGAATGCAGCATTTCTTCATCAGTCAGACGGAAAGAGCGCGCATGGATGATGTGCCTTGCAGATTCGAATAGCTCTCGCTCAACGATGGCTTCGAATGCATTGCGCGCTTTGATCCACATTTCTGGTTCATTGCGGACACGTTTCTTTTTTAGCTTGAAGGAACAACGATTCCACACGTTGTCACCAACGTATTTCTCATTGATCAGTAATTGATGTACTGTTCCTCTGGTCCAGAGACGTCCGAGATCTGTCAAAATGCCACGTCTGTTGAGATCGGCGGCAATTTCGTTCTCGCTACGTCCCTGATGAACGAAAGACTGATAGATGGTGCGGACCAGGTTGATTTCATCAGCGGGGCCGGGTGTCAGGATAACGCGGTCGGTCTGGATGCTTTTATGTTCGCCCCGCCCAAGAATGCCCTTGATGGCGCCGTTCTCGTCGATCAGGGTGCGACGTAAGCCGAATCCAGCCTGCCCTCCCTGACGATAGCCCTTCTCGATCAGCCTTCCCTGGCCTGCGAATACTTTGGTGGAAAGTTCGCGGCTGTATTCACCAGCCATGACACGCTTGACGCCCTTGACGATGGTTGATACCGGACTTCCATCATTCTCGAACTGTTCGGCGCAATATTCGACCGAAATGCCCGCGCGGCGGCAGATATATTCGTAGTAAGCGCTCTCATCCGCATCCTGGAATCGTCCCCAACGGCTGATGTCGTAAACAAGAACCAATGTGAAATCAGTGTTTCCTGTCTCAACGTCCTCAATAAGTTGTTTGAGGGCGTTGCGCCCGTTAATTTTCAGGCCACTTTTTCCAGAATCGGCATAAGTTCGAACGATTCCGATCCCGCGCTCCCCGGCATAATTCCTGATCGCTTCCGACTGATTTTCTGTCGAATATTTCTGAAGATCCGTTGACATCCGGACGTATTCGGCAGCCCGAACGATGCGTTCCATCGGCTCGGTACGATCATCATCGTAGCATTTCCGGCTTGTCACGTTTTGCCCTTTCCCAGGCCGATAACGGAGGCCCGGACATCTTTCCCCGCAGTGAGAACGAGTCTGTTCCGTCATTCTGAAGCGGGATTATTCTAGCAGCGGAAGAACCGGAAGATGTTGCCGAAAAAGGGTAGGACATTACCTCTGTGGAAAGGCGTTCTCGGACATCGTGAAAACTATGCCAGGGCGGTTTCCGAACTGTTGCGCGGAGAGCATGAAAACAGCCACGGTGTGATCAAGAGACTTATGCGGCAGACAGGTGCCAGTGAAAAAAGTGTCAAACACTGGCTTTCAGCGCGGCATGGACCGGATACGATATATTTCCTGCGTCTTGTTGTTTCGTCGCCGGTCATCCGGGCATTCGTTTACGGGCTGGCCGGCGGGCTTGAGGTTGATATCACGATACGGTCGACAGAATGTTCCTCACTCACTGCAGCCAGAGAGGCTTATCGGCTTGGCGTGGCGGCAGGTGGCGGACAGGCTATGCCTGCAAGGGTGAATGATCGTGGACATGTCCCTGAACATGACCCTGCAACTGTCCCTGATCATTGGGAACTGAATGAACGGCAACGGTGGTTCCTGCTACGACTCGAGCGAGGAAGCAGATGCAGAGCCACAGACATCATGGCTGTATGGAATGTAAGCCTGAAGACCGCACGCAGGGACATTGGAGGTCTTCAGAAAGCGCAACTTGTAGAGTATGTCGGATCATGCAGGAAAGGGAGATATTATCGGAAAGCAAAGGCATGAGCCGCCGCCAAGAAGTCATGGCGGATGAAACCAGCGTCACTGCCGTAAGCATGGCTTTGGCCATGAAGGTCGCAACCAGGTTTCGCGTCGGCAGACTGCGTGGGACGGAACGGCTGGCGCAGGACGTTGGGACCATTATTGCCGGACGGGGGGCTGAACTGTCGATCAGCGTTACGCATGCCAGCATTTGCCAGACCCGGGCAACGCATCGGTTCGACAGGACATGGCAGTCAGGCCCCGGGTGGAGAGGCACCGGACCGGCCAGCATGAAGGGCACATATGACAGCGCTTGATGGGGGCGGGCCGTGCGCGTCAGGGTGTATAATTCCGTGCGCAGTGCCCCGGGCGCAGGGATTTTGACAGCAGCCCCCATCTGAACAGGTAGAAGGCCTGTTCCCACGGGCCTGCGCCATGATGGCGCACGGCCAGTGACCTGCCGGGCTGTTTTCCAGGGGTCTGGGTTGGATGGAAAGCGGACGGCCCCGCATCCCGGGCGGCTTCCGACCGCATGCTCACGGCCGGGGCCTTACCCGCCCGGCGTGGCTTCCGCCTGCCCGAAACCCGCAAGGAAAATCCGCACCGCGCATTCAAAGCGCGGGCGCATCATGCGCTCGATCCATGATGCTTCCGACGCACAGGCCAGGCTTTGCAGCATCAGGTCCCCGATCGTCATGCCGAACAGCATGTTGCCATACATCGCGACATCTTCGACCACATATCCCTCGCGGTGCACGTAGCACGACAGCCAGCTGGTCAGTACATTGTCCCGGCCGCCACAGCGCAGGCTGGTCAGGATCTGGCGGATGTCGGCCGATTCCTGTGATTCGGTGATCAGCGCCCGGATCAGGCTCATCCGGTCGGGGCGGAGAATGATCTCCCCCAGTGCAAGCAGCAGGTCCGTCAGCTCCCGCGCCGGGTCGGTTATGTCATGGCAGAACGGGGCCGTCACATTGAACAGCCTGCTGCTGACCAGGGTGTGGAACAGGTCCTGCTTGGAATTGAACATCTGGTACAGCGTGCGCTTGGACATGGCGGAATGCTGCGCCACCTTGTCCATGGATGCGGCATGGTAGCCGCATTCCTGCAGCACCGTGCTGGCCGCGTCCAGTATCCGTTCACGGCGTTCACATTCCTCCATTTCCGGCGGCCGGCCCGGACCACGCCTGCGGCTGTCGCATCCGGTGGCGGCGGACAGTTGCACTTCATGTCCATTCTTACTCATTCGTAACATGCTCCGACCATTTTGCACGGAAGCCCAGCTTGACCGCCTTATGGAGACGATATAGTTTTCTATTCATTGAAAACCAAATGGTTTCGTTATTTGGCTTTCTTATGGCGGCCATGTGCGGCAAACGACACGGACGTTGTTCGGAAACATACTACATAGCGGCGGACAGGCCGGTTGGTGACCATGATGCATTACTCCCGTATCGTAGCCCCGGCGGCGCTGATACTGTCTCTCGCGGCCTGCCAGCGGCACGCCGCAGCCCCCAAGCTGCCGCCGCAGCCGGTCAGGGTCGTGACGCTCCAGGCCCAGCCGGTACGGATCACGACCCTGCTGCCCGGCCGTACGGAGGCGTTCGAGATCGCGCAGGTGCGCCCGCAGGTCAGCGGCGTGATCCAGAAGCGCCTGTTCCAGGAAGGCACGGACGTACAGGCCGGCCAGCAGCTGTACCAGATCGACCCCGGCATCTATCAGGCCGCCGTGGATACGGCGCAGGGCCAGCTGCTGCACGCCCAGGCCAGCGAGGTCACGGCCCGCGCCAAGCTCAACCGCTACGGGCCGCTGCTCAAGGCCCATGCCGTAAGCCAGCAGGAATATGATGACGCCCTGGCCACCGAACGCGCGGCGCAGGGTGATATCGAGTCGGCAAAGGGCCAGCTTGAACGCGCGATGGTCGACCTGGGCTATACCCACATGAACGCGCCCATTACCGGCCGGATCGGCCGTTCGATCCTGACCGTGGGCGCGCTGGTCACGGCCAACCAGACCAACAACGTGGCGATCGTGACCCGGCTGGACCCGATTTATGTCGATGTGAACCTGCCCGCGACCGAACTGCTGCGCTTCAGGCGCGAACTGGCGGAAGGGCGGCTGACCCGTGCGGGTGACAACGCGGCCAGCATCACCATAGCGCTGGAGGACGGCACGACATACGAACACACCGGGCGCATGGAATTCTCCGAAGTCAATGTGGATGAGGCGACCGCAACCGTCGTGGTGCGGGCGGTCATGCCCAATCCCGACCGGCTGCTGCTGCCGGGCATGTACGTGCATGCCCAGCTGGCCGAAGGCACGGACCCCAACGCCATGCTGGTGCCGCAGGAAGGGGTGCAGCGCAATTCCCACGGGGACCCGCAGGTCTGGGTGGTGGATGCCGATAACAGGGTCGCTCTCCGCCCCGTGACCGTGGGCCAGGCCATCGGCACCAGCTGGCTGGTGACGGGCGGGCTGAAGAACGGCGAGCGCGTGGTGGTGGAAGGGGTGCTGAAAATTCACGCAGGCGACACGGTGGCCCCGGTCGATGCCGCCGCGCCTCCGGCCAAGGCAGGATAATACCCCATGTCACTGTCGCGCTTCTTTATCGACCGGCCTGTCTTTGCATGGGTGATCGGGCTGATCATCATGCTGGTGGGCGGGGTTTCCATCTTCCGGCTGCCCATTGCGCAGTATCCCTCCATCGCGCCGCCACAGATCGCCATAACGGTCACCTATCCCGGTGCGTCCGCCGATACGGTGAATGACACGGTCGTCCGGCCCATCCTGCAGCAGATGTTCGGTCTTGACCATCTGGAGTATATTTCCGCGCAGTCCTATGCCTCGGGGCAGATGGAAATCGACCTGACCTTCGCGCAGGGTACCAACCCCGACATCGCGCAGGTGCAGGTGCAGAACAAGCTGCAGCTGGCCCAGCCCAAGCTGCCGCAGGAAGTCACGGCGCAGGGCCTGAGCATTACCAAGGCCGTCAAGAACTTCATGATGGTCATTGCCTTCATCTCGACCGATAACAGCATGACGGGTGCTGATATTGCCGATTACGTGGCCTCGAACATCTCCGACCCGCTCAGCCGCGTGACCGGCGTGGGCGATCATACGCTGTTCGGCGCGGAATATGCCATGCGCATCTGGCTCGACCCCTCGAAGCTGTACAAATACAGCCTGACGGTGGGCGACGTGCAGACCGCCATCCAGACACAGAACATCCAGGTCTCGTCGGGTGAACTGGGGGGCGTTCCCGCAGTGAAGGGCGCGCGGCTGGATGCCACCATCATCGGCCCGACCCGCCTGCATTCGCCCGAGGAATTCGGCAGGATCCTGCTCAAGGTGCAGCAGGATGGCTCGCAGGTGCGCATTCGTGACGTGGCCCGCGTGGAACTGGGGCCGCAGACCTACAATACCCATTCCTTCTATAACAACATGCCGGCTTCGGGCATGGCGCTGAAGCTGGCGCCGGGTGCGAACCAGCTCCAGACCGAAACGGCGGTGCGCGCGCAGATCAAGGAACTGGAGCAGTTCTTCCCGCCGGGGCTGAAGACGGTCTATCCGCTGGATACCGAGCCGTTCATCGTCCTGTCGATCAAGGAAGTGGTCATCACGCTGGCGGAAGCGATCGTGCTGGTGTTCCTGGTGATGCTGGTCTTCTTGCAGAACTTCCGCGCGACGCTCATTCCCACCATCGCCGTGCCGGTGGTCCTGCTGGGCACGTTCGGCATCCTGGCCGTCCTTGGCTTTTCCATCAACACGCTGACCATGCTGGCCATGGTGCTGGCGGTGGGCCTGCTGGTGGATGACGCCATTGTCGTGGTCGAGAATGTCGAGCGCGTGATGACGGAGAAGAAGCTCTCCCCGGCCGAGGCCGCCCGTCAGTCGATGGATGAAATCTCGGGTGCTCTGGTCGGCATCGTGCTGGTGCTGACGGCGGTGTTCCTGCCCATGGCCGCCTTTGGTGGCTCCACGGGGGTGATCTACCGCCAGTTCTCCATCACCATTGTCGCGGCCATGTGGCTTTCGGTGCTGGTGGCCATGGTCATGACACCGGCCCTGTGCGCCACCATGCTCAAGCCCGGCACGCATGAAAAGACAACCGGGGCCGCGGGCTGGTTCAACCGCCACTTCACCCGCCTGACCAATGGCTACCAGAAGGGGGTGACCCGCGTGCTGGGCCATACCGGCCTGTCCATGCTGGTATTCGTGGTGATTACGGCGGGTGTGGGCTTCCTGTTCATGCGCCTGCCCGCGGGCTTCCTGCCTGATGAGGACCAGGGCCTGATCTTTGGCCAGGTCACCATGCCGCCCAGCGCCACCCTGGAGCAGACGGCGGACGTCAACCACATGGTGGCGGACTATATCCTCAAGACCGAAGGCAGGAATGTTGAATCCGTCTATTCCATGAACGGCTTCAACTTCGCGGGCCAGGGGCAGAGTGCGGGCGCCTTCTTCATCCGGCTCAAGGACTGGGATGACCGCCCCGCCGCCAGCCAGACATCGGCCGCGATCGCCATGCGCATCATGATGCATTTCTGGATGAATCCCGTCGCCCAGATCTTTGCCATCAACCCGCCCGCCGTGCTGGAACTGGGTAACGCCACGGGTTTTGACGTGGAACTGGAAGACCGTGGGCATCTTGGCCATGCCAGGATGCTGGAAGCGCGCAACATGGTGCTGGGCCTTGCGGCAAAGGACCATCGGCTGACCGCCGTGCGCCCCAACGGCATGGAGGACGCGCCGCAGTTCCATCTGGATATCGACCGTGAGAAGGCCAATGCCCTTGGCATTACCATTGCCGATATCAACACCACCATCGAGGGCGCGCTGGGGTCGATCTATGTCAACCAGTTCCTGCGCGATGACCGTGTGAAGCAGGTCTATATCCAGGGCGAACCCGATGCGCGCATGATCCCCGATGACCTGAACAAATGGTACATCCGCAACGCGACTGGCGGGATGGTGCCGTTCAACGCCTTCGTATCCGGGCAGTGGATCATGGGGCCGCAGAAGGTGGAGGACTATAACGGCCTCAACGCCTATGAAATCCTGGGCCAGCCCGCCGCAGGCTACAGTTCGGGCGATTCCATAGCCGCCATCAAGGATGTGCTGGCCAAGCTGCCCCCGGGTGTCGGGTATGAATGGACCGGCCTGTCCTATGAGCAGATGGCATCCGGCGCCGCCACCGGCCCGCTCTA
This sequence comes from Komagataeibacter rhaeticus, assembly GCF_003207855.1. Taxonomy (GTDB): domain Bacteria; phylum Pseudomonadota; class Alphaproteobacteria; order Acetobacterales; family Acetobacteraceae; genus Komagataeibacter; species Komagataeibacter rhaeticus. The sequence goes on from NZ_NKTZ01000036.1 coordinate 7,962, forward strand.
TGCGCTGGCGCTGATTGTCATCCTGTTCTGTCTGGCGGCGCTGTATGAAAGCTGGGCCATCCCGTTTGCCGTGCTGCTGGTCATTCCGCTGGGCGTGCTGGGGGCGATTGTTGCCACATTGGGGCGCGGGCTGGCCAATGACGTGTATTTCCAGGTCGGCCTGCTGACCACGGTGGGGCTGGCGGTGAAGAACGCCATCCTGATCGTGGAATTCGCCAAGGCGTTTTTCGAGAACGGGGCCACGCTGGAGGAATCGGTGCTGGAAGCCGGGCGTGAGCGCCTGCGGCCCATCCTCATGACATCCATCGCCTTCGTGGTGGGTGTGTTTCCGCTGGCCATCGCCACGGGGGCGGGTTCCGCCGCGCGTGTGGCCATCGGCACCGCCGTGGTGGGGGGCATGGTGACGGCAACCCTGCTGGCCGTGTATTTCGTGCCGCTGTTCTTTGTGGTGGTCCTGCGCCTGTTCCGGGTGAAGCGCCTGTCCGAACGGGCAAAGGGAGAGTAATCCGATGACCCTTCTCTCCACAGTCAGGCGGGCCGGTACCGCCGGCATGGCCATGATGCTGCTGGCGGGCTGCACCATGATCCCGCATTACAAGCGCCCCACGCCGCCGCTGGCCAGAACCTGGCCCGCCTATGCCAATACCGGGCAGCCGGTCATTGAAAACCCGCTGGCGGCGGATCTGGGCTGGGCGGAGTTCTTTACCGACCCCCGGCTTCGCGCGCTGATTGCCATTGCCATCCGTGAGAACCGCGACCTGCGTCAGGCCGCGGCCGATATCCGCCGTGCGCAGGGGCAGTTCGATATCCAGCATGCCGGCCTGTTCCCCGCCATCGGTGGCGGGGGCGAGGCGATGTTCCAGGGGCCATCGGGTGCGGCGGGCCTGAGCTTCGCGCCGGGGCTGGATACCGGCAACCCGCCCATGTTCAAGTATTTCCAGATGGGGGTTGGTGTCTCCTCCTACGAGATCGACCTGTTCGGCCGTATCCGCAGCCTGTCGCGTGAGGCGGCGGAACATGCGCTGATGCAGCGCGAGAATGCGCGTTCCATGCTGATCAGCATCATCTCGCAGGTGGCCACGGCCTATATCTCATGGCTGGGGGACCAGGCCGCGCTGCGTCTGTCCGACGAGACCATGGCCTCCCAGCAGGCCACGCTGGATATGGTCAAGGCCCGTTTCGCCCATGGCGAGACGGATGAGATGACCGTGCGCCAGACCGAGACACAGGTGGCGCAGAGCGGCGCCTTCCGCGATGAATCGCGCCGGCATGTCGCACAGGATGAAAACCTGATCACGCTGCTGATCGGTCAGCCAATCCCCGACAACCTGCCCCCCGCCCGCCCGCTGGGGGAACAGACCATCATGCAGGACCTGCCGCCGGGCCTGCCGGCCGAGGTGCTGGAACACCGGCCCGACATCATGTCCGCCGAGCATGACCTGCTGGCCGCCAATGCCGATATCGGCGCCGCCAAGGCCGCCTTCTATCCACGCATCACCCTTACGGCATCGGACGGGATCAGCAGCCTGCAGCCGCACAGGCTGTTCACATCGGCCGCGACGACATGGGGTGTCTCGCCCCAGCTGCAGGTGCCCCTGCTCAACTGGGGGCAGAACAGCGGCAACCTGAAGGCCTCGCGCGCCATGCGGGCCTCCAAGGCGGCGGCGTATGAAAAGACGGTGCAGTCCGCCTTCCGCGAAGTGGCGGATGCACTGGCCGCGCGCGATACCTATCGTGACGAGACGGGACAGATGGACAGGTATGTCTCGACCACCGGAGATGCCTACCGCCTGGCAATGATGCGCTACAGGGCGGGGACGGATTCGTACCTGACCGCGCTGGTCTCGCAGCGGAATTACCTGCAGGCGCAGCAGTGGCAGATCAGCATCGCGGTCTCGCGCTACCAGAACCTTGTCACGCTCTATCGCGCGCTGGGTGGTGGCTGGACCGAGCATACGCCGCAGCCCCCGGCCGCCGGGGGGCAGAAAACCGCAACCCGCAGGGGGTAGGCCAGTTTTGCCAGGCCATGGGGGCGTACAAACGGGCGGCACGGGTGTCTGGACAGGGGGCTGCCCGTCCCTTCTCCCGCCACCTCCTGTCCCGGATTGGGGGGGACGGCGGCCGGGGCCGTCCGGGGGGAAAACTCAGCCGTTCTGCGCTGTCATCAGGACGATGCGCCATGGCCTGTCCTGTCGCAGGTGGTCAGAAGGCCGCCACGGTATCGCGTTATTCATGCGCTCGTGATGCCTGCGCCAGAATATGTCATGCCCTTCCCGAGCATGGCCCTGAACCTGGTGGCCATTTTCAATGGGGGGCGCGTGATGGTGATCCTGATGGCTGTAATATCAAGCCTGGCCCCGGTATCGGTAAACAGGCGGACTTCAAAAAGACTGATATCTTCAGGCACATCTGCTCAGAGAACGAGTTTTCTTTTCCAGCTGGCAGACCTTGATGTCATCTGCTGCATGATCTTCGTGGCGTCCTCTATACCCCCTGTTTGGCCGCTCCGGCCGCCTTGTGATGGGCGCAGATTGTCGTTTTATCAAGAAAAACCATATCCAGGAGCCGGTGCTTGTCTTTGGCCTCTTTCAAAGAGGCGCTGCCCTGCAGCAAGCCTTGGTTGGCCATCAAATGAACAGTTATGAGCCGTTCACCAAAGGTCAAGCCTGAGCGCAGGATCGCACCATTTTGCGCTGTTCTGATGGCAGCGGAAACTCGTGGATATTGCTCATCAAAGGGTCTTCGGTGGGGCCTTGGCCTTTCGGCCGGGCTTTCTTGATCAGAGTTCTTCAGACATTTCGGGCCTGATCAGGAAAGATAAACTGTATCATGCCAATTATAAACGCAATGTGGTCCATTCTGTCATTCAGACACCTAACAGGTTCTGGTAGGAAAAAGCTATAAAGATGGTCATGGGGCGATAGTTTCTTTTCTATAGGCTTGGCATAGCTTAATAAACATGCGTTTCCATATATTCATGGCGATATCTGTGATTCTGCCATGAGGGGGCTTTTCCTATTTTTTTCTTATTGTGCAATATAATTATTTTATTTATTGGGGTATATAAGAATATTTCTTAAAATTTTTATCTTGACTGGATATTGCAAAATAATTAAAAAATAATATAAGCTACAAGCCTATGTTATAATATGAAGATGGATATCAATTTTATGCCACAGAAATGGTTGGTTATATCAAATTGTCAGACATATGGCTTGGCACATTCACTGAATCTCTTATGTCCTGATGCAGATGTATCCGGGATGGACATATGGGAGTTCAAAAACAAAATATATGATTCAAAGAATATTATTTCAAATTATGATATGGTTATTGCCTCCCCTGAAGTGAAATCCATACAAAATAGTAATATGGATTATGCAAAAAGAGTTGAGACGATTCCAAACATCTTGTTCCATGCTTACCATCCTGATCTGTGCTATGCACATGCAGGTAATGATATGGTAAAGACGCCTCTTGACGCCTATAATTCCATTATTGCTATATCAGCATATAATAATGGTCTGACTGTAGAGCAGGCTCAAAAATTTTATAATAGGAATGTATATCAAAAAGCTGGATATTTTGATATGTGGGGGCCATCCGTTCAAGCGCTTTCTAATGAATTCAAGGGTGCTGGCATTAATATAGATCAGCATATAATTAATTGGAGTAGACGTTCTCCATTTATGTACAGTATAAATCATCCGAAAATAAATTGTCTTTTTGATATAGCACGTGAATTTTTACGCAAAAATGATTTTAGTTCATATGAAGATAGTAATTTCCTGCCGCATGATAACTTGGCAACAGGTGCGGGGTTCCCTGTGTATACGGAAGTTGCTGAAAACTATGGAGTACATGGAGATTATCGTTTCAAGATTTTTGGTGAATATAACTTAATTAGCCTGAAAAATTATTTATTTGAGTCTTATAATTTTTATAATAACTGCACAAAAAATGGTCATGCGATACAGGTTGAGGACTATGCAGTTTCCCGTTACCAAGTAGTTTCAAGCCTGATGACAAAGGGATAATTGGAAATGAGTAATCCTTATGCTAATCTGAAAGACTATCAGTTCTGGCGGCGGTCCATTTCGCGCGTTCCGGCGCATCAGGTCGATCCCGTTACCAATACCCGCTTCAAGATTGCAAAAACATCAAAAGTCGTCACGGCTGGTAGCTGTTTTGCCCAGCATATCTCACGCAAAATTTCAGACATCGGGTTTAATTATTACGTTCCTGAAGATGGCGCAGACTTGCCAGAGGATACACGCAGGAAGAGGCAGTTTGGTGTTTTCTCAGCGCGGTATGGTAATATTTATACGGCAGCACAGTTGAACCAACTGTTTGATGAGGTCTATGCTGGAAGAAATAGTGCTGAAAAGTAACCGGCCGCTCTGGGCCGCCTTGATTATGCGGCCTGTCTGTGCAGTGTATTCACGGGTTTCCAGTTCCATGGCAACAGTTCGTGGAGCCGGTTGAT
>NZ_NKTZ01000037.1 GCF_003207855.1 Komagataeibacter rhaeticus
CGACGCCATCTGGTCCGGGGTTAACCCCGGACCAGATGGCCAACAGCAACGCCGTCAGAAGGGCGGCATAACAACAACCGGGTATAGCTTATCAAGCCCGCAAAACTGTCCGAACGGACGGGACCACCTCTGTTGACCCTTGGCGCCAGCAGGTTGAGCCAGACGGATTCGTCTCTCCGGAAGACGTTATGGCAGCGCGTTCCGAACATTTGAAGTATGTCAAAAATGCTTTTGAAAACTGTGATATTTTCGTTTTCACTCTTGGTCTGACGGAAGCATGGGTTTCCCAAGTTGACGGTACGGTCTTCCCGTTGGCTCCAGGTGTCGTTGCCGGCGAATTTGACAAAGAAAAATTCAAGTTTATCAATTTCAATGTTGACCAGACGGCTAAAGAAATGAGCGAGTTTCTAACTAAGCTGAAAAAAGTTAATGAAAATGTTAAATGTGTTTTGACCGTATCCCCAGTTCCCCTTATTGCAACCTATGAAAACCAGCATGTACTAACGGCAAATACCTACAGCAAGTCGGTTTTACGGGTCGTAGGGGAAATGATGACCCAACGCTTTGACTGGGTCGATTATTTTCCTTCATATGAAATTATTACAGGTGGTTACTCTGCTGGCATGTATTATGAACAGGACTTTCGGGAGATAAACCCGATTGGTGTTTCTCATGCTATGCGCTGTTTTTTCAGGCATTATATAGAAAATCCTGATGAGAATACAGGCAATGATTTTGTTTTTGAACCGGGAGAAAATGGTAATAAAAGCGCTGTAATTTGTGATGAAGCTGTAATGGAAGCTGCACGGAAATAATAGAAAATTGAAAATGCTGCTTTTTTTAAGCAGCCCCTACGGCATGTTTAAACCTTAAATAGTCTGCTGTAGCAGCGATGAAGATGACGGAGAGGAAGGATGCGGCTGTCTTCTTATATCGGGTCGCGATAAACTGCCATTCCTTGGGCTCTGTCCACAGATTTTGACCACATGCCGGTGCCTGTATACTCATTTGGGACAGGCGACTGCAGGGCCTTTGTGCCGTTGTAGAATGACTGGACGAGATCCGCAGTTCCAGATACTCTCACGAAACGATGCATACCCATGATCGCAGACGACATGGATCGGTGGGTGTGGCAGGTCATCAGGCACGGGCACACGGCAGTTCGTGCGTCTATCCGGGTGACAGCGTGTAGACACGCCCTACCATGCCCATCCGCAGTTACGCAGACCCTTTGGTGCCAAAGCCAAGTTTCTCACAATCCCTGTGGTGTCTCCTGTATCTCCCTTTTTGACAGCCCCGGCCGGCTTGTGATGGGGGTGGATTGTCGCCCCATTGAAAAAAATCATGCCGAGGGCCTGATCGCGGTCTTTAGGCTTTTTCATTCATATTATACGAAATTAAAATTAAATTTATCAATTATTATAAATACCGCGATGGTAGACGTGTATACCATATGTTTATCAATCGGTCCCGCTGCTAGCGTGCTCTCCATATGCAACCATATCAAAAGGTGTGGCAACTGTTACCTGTATGGCATGATATAGCTGCCTGACGCCCTGCGCGGCACAGGGAGCATGGCCGTTGGCGTTGCCATGATCTACTGTCGGCGTCGGCCATGCGCCCTCAGTCCGTAAAGCGGCCGCTGCGTCCCTGCTTGATGCGGCTGCGGTGCTGCTTGTTGTCCAGCCGCCTGCGGCGCTGGCTACGTGACGGGCGGGTGGGTACGCGATGGGCCTGCACCGTGCTGGCTTCCCCGATCATTTCATGCAGGCGGTTGATGGCATCCTCGCGGTTGCGGGTCTGGCTGCGGAAGCGGCGCGCGGTCAGCACGATCACGCCATCGCCCGTCATCCGGCTGCCCGCCACCGCAACCAGCCTGTGCTTGGTGCGTGGTGGCAGGGAGGGGGAATTGCGCACGTCAAAGCGCAACTGGGCCGCCGTTGCCACCTTGTTGACGTTCTGCCCCCCCGGGCCGGAGGCCAGGATATAGGTCACATGTAATTCATCATCGGGAATGACGGGCGGCGACATGGCGGTTTACGGTCCTGGGATGGGGGAGATATGGCGCAGGCTCATGGCCCGCCCTGCGTGGGCAGCATTGCTGTGCTGGTGGTTTGCCATCACCATGTATGCCACATGATGACAGGAATGGAGTAGCATGCTCATGACCGAACAGGCGATAACCGACCAGTTGAGCAAGGCGCTTGCACAGGCGGCGGGTGATGCGGCGCAGGCCAAGGTCATGCCTGTCGTGAAGATGATCGCGGCCCAGCAGCTTGTGGTCATGGATCTCATGCAGATGCTGGTGGAGGCAAAGGTGCTGCATGCCGACGAGATCGCGGCCCGCATGCGTCACCACATGGAGCATACCGACCCCAGGGACATGGCGGCGCGCACGCTGTTCGAGCAGGTGCGGACCCGCTTTGCCGCCACGGCCCGAACCGCCTGATAGTGTAAGGAATGTATGCAGATGGCTGATCATCCTCCTGCCCTTCGGGCTGAAATCGCCGCACTCAGGACGGAACTTGCGCGTGTGCGCGACGAACTGACGGTCGCCCGCAAGACCATACAGGACCTGAACCTCAAGCTGCGGCGTGAACAGGCCCGTACGCCCACCACGCGCTAGGGGCCATATGACAGGAAATACACGATCATGACAGAAGAACGTGACGCCACCGGCCGCGCCGTGGTCTATCCCACCGTAAGCTGCGGGGCGGAAGCGGTGCAGGATTCCATTGTGGTCATGGACCTGTTCATGGCCACTGCACCCGAACATATGCCAAAGGGTGACAGGCGGGTCGTGACCGTGCTGCCGCCGGAGCTTGCCCTCAACCTTGCCCGGCAGCTGACCGCAGCCGCCGGGAAGGTGCAGGCCGCCCGTGCTGCAAAGGCTGCCCCCGCATCACCCGACAGCCGCCGCCCGGCATAGGCGCATGGCGCCGTAACGCAGGTTGAGCGCCACCTGCCCGCCCTGCACGGTGGGCACGGGCATGGTGTTGTCCAGTGCCGCGCGCATGGCCTTCTGCGAGGCCATGTGTACGATGCCGACAGGCGCGTGGGGAAAGAATAGGTTGGCCAGCTGGCCCGTAGCCTCATCCAGCAGCCAGGGGCCAAGGTAGTTGTGGCTGTTGTCCAGGAATGTGACCGGCAGCCCGTCAATATAGACCGCCAGCGCCATGCAGAGCTGGTCCTGCGTGAAGGCCATGTTGCGCCGGGGCAGGATCAGTGCCTGCCAGCGCCGCAGGACAGGCCAGATCGGCGCCTGGCGGTGCAGGCAGAACACGCCAGCATTGAGCAGGGGCTTCGCGCCAATGCGCCTGCGTATGGAAAAGGGCAGGCGCGCACGGGCCGCGTTCTTGTACAGAAACGAACGAATCTGCATCCAGCCGGGGCAGATCCAGCGCACGCCCAGCAGGTCGGCCCGCTTGGCCCCGATTTCGGGCACGATGGCCAGTGTGCCGCTGCGTGCCGCGGCAAACAGGCGTTCGACCGCCATGCCGTCCTGCACCCATGTATCGGCGTCCAGCCACAGGATCAGGTCGAATTCCGGCAGCATCCGGTCCAGCCACAGCTTGGATATGTTGATGCCCAGGCTGGGGCGGCGGCGTAGCGCGCGCCGGGGTGCGTAATCGGGAATAAAAGGGGGCAGGACCCGTATGCCCTGCGCGTGCAGCGTGGCGCGCTGGTCTGGTGTCATGCCGCAGTCGATCACCCCGATGGGGGTGGGCCTGTACGCGCGGATGGAGGCGACCAGTTCTGCCACCAGTACGAAATATGTGCTGTCGCAACCGGTCACGATGATCCGGTGGTCCGTGCATGTCTGTGTGGCAGGGGAAGCGGGTGTTGTCATGCTCCCATCATAGGGGCAGGGGGCGCTGGCGGAAATATGTCCCGGTCATGCTTTCACCACCTGTGTGGCCATGCGGGCGCGGGCGGTCAGTTCGGGGTGGCGGAAGGCCATGATGGCACGCAGGCTTTCATGTGCGGCCCAGGCATCGTTCGTGGTGCGGGAATCGCCATGCACGCGGTAGCGGCACAGGATTTCGGGCACGTAGCCCGCTTCCAGCCCATGATCCATGAATTTCAGCCAGAAATCGTAATCTTCCCATCCTGCGTCAATATGGCTGTAGCCATCCACATCCATCCAGGCCTGCCGGCGGACCAGCGCCATGACATCCACATAGTTCTCGCGCGCCATCTGCATCGGGTCCCATATGTCGGCCAGGCCAAGGCGCTGCTCGCGGCCGAAGAACTCGATCTGGCTGTACGTGGCGTCAAACCCGCCATCCCGCGCGGCTTCGTGCAGGCGGGCAAGGGCGCGGGGATAGATGGTGTTGTCCGCATCCATTACGAATACGAACGTGCCCATGGCATGCCCGAAGGCCGTGTTGCGCGCGGCGGAGGGACCCAGGTTGCGCGCATGCACGATCAGGCTGGCGCGCCAGAACCGCTTCTGGTTGGCTTCCATCCAGGCGGTGATCAGGTCAACCGACCCGTCCTTCGTGGAATGGTCGTCCACCACCACCAGGTCCAGGGCCGTATGGGTCTGGGCGGCAATGGAGTCCAGTGCATCGATGATGTAGCAGCCGTAATTGTAGTTGGTCAGGCATATGCTGATCAGGTCGGCCGGCTTCTTGCGGCGGCTTTTGAACGTGCGGGCGGACTGGCCGGTGGCCATCCATGGGGCGTTGAGGCTCATGCTTCCGGCGTGCTCCATACATACGAGATGAATCCACGGATCCGCGCGCAGCGGGCGCGGTTTCCGGCGGGGGTGCCGATCAGCTGCCATGTGGCCGTGCGGATTTCTTCCGCCCGCGCCTGGCCATCGGGGGTGTGCAGCAGCCATTCGATCAGGTTGGGGATGTGGCGGCCGGTTTCCTCCAGGAAATGGATACCGGGACGGAACACCGGGTGCGGCAGGCAGGGTTCGGATACCACCACGCTGCCATTGGCCATCGCGCCCTTGACGATGCGGTGCCATTCAAAAAAACCGTATTCATCGCGGTGGATGTTCAGCGCGATGCGCGAATGCCCCGCTACATGGGCGGCAAGGCGGGAGAGCAGCCTGTCGCGCGGGCTGCTGTCGATCGGTGTGGTGAATTTGCGGTAGTAGAAGTAATTGCGGTACTGCGCGAGGAAACCGGCATTGCGGGCAAAGAACTTCTCGCGGTGGGCGGAACTGCCGCCAAAAAAACTGATGTCCAGTGGCCGCCGGGCAAAGGGGATAAGCGGGTCGGGCCGCTTGCGGCAGGCAGGCGGCAGGACGCGCACCATGGGGTGGGTCATGTCCTCCTTGAGCAGGTAGCCGCGCGTGGTGTCGATATTGGGCGTGAAATGGATGGCGGGCATCCCGGCCTGATGGAAGCTCCGGGCCATCTGGTGGCAGATGTCGATCACACCGGCGGACATGAGCAGGAAGGGGATGCCGCGCTCGAACCACAGGGTCTGTGGCTGCTCGGTATTGAACATGATGGCATCCTGGATGATGCTGCCCGTGGCCCAGACCTGCCCGCGCCCGATATGGAAGAATTCATGCGGGGCAACGAAGATGCACAGGTCGGGGCGCTGGTCGGGATCGGTGTTTTCATCCAGCAGGACACAGTTCAGCCCCGCTTCCGTCAGGGTGCGGTGCAGGTCGGCCGCGATTTCATGAATGAAGACATTGCCACCTGAATTATAGAAAATGCCGATACTGTCAGGCACCGGCCCATCGGGCAGCGTCTGGGTGGCATGATCTGGCTCGGTGCCGATACACAGCGTGCCCAGTGTTTCGGACACGCGCAGGGCCTTGAACAGGCGCCGCCCCTCCGGCACGCCATACAGCAGTGCATGTTCGGCAAGGTCGGTCGTATCACGCGCCACGTCGCGGTTCAGGTCGTGATAGTCCCCGGCTTCAAAGAAGGGCAGCTGCTCAAGTGTCCTGACCCCAAGGCTGAGGTCCTCCAGCCGGAAGCGTGTCAGCAGCCCGTGATGGGCGATATGGCAGCCATTATGGGTCTGCAGGAAGTGGATGAACGGGTTGCGGCTGTCCAGCCCGGCATCAGGGTGCTGCGCCACGTACAGGGCGGGGCGGAAATTGCGGTTGGGCCGCCGCCCTTCACGGAAGCCGTATTTGACATAATGCACCAGCGGCTCATAGCCCGACCCGGCTATGTCCTGATTGGTGGCAAGGTAGAATTCCGTGTCGAACTGGCCGGATTCCCGGATGATCTTGATATCCTGTTGTTCCGTAGGGGTCAGTGTCAGGAGCAGGTCCGCGGACAATGTCTTTACCTTGGCTGGGGCTTGGCACGGAGCGGACCGATGCTTCGATGGACCGCACTGCTTTCCGGCTAAGGCAGATCAATTAATAATTGATTATTCCAGCCGTTTATTTCCGACCGGGAATTCGCGGCTTTGTGCGGGATACCGGGCATATGCTGTACCGGATCATCATAAATTTCCGTCCGGGATGGCGCGGTCTGTCCCCTGACATCCTGTCGCACGGCGGCCCGGCATTGCCGCCCGCCCGTCCATGGGCCGGAATAATGATATTATCAATCATGATGCATATAATGTTTATGCCAAAAGGTGCCCCCGCACTGCTGCGCGCATCCGTAGCCATGCCTTCGGGGGCGGAATGCCGGATGGCGGATACCCGCACGCGGCAGGGCTTCATTTCTGCCGGCCGGTCAGGCGGCGGCAGGCGGACTGCCCATGTGTGCCTGAAGCAGCGCCTTGGCCCCGGTCACGGATGGGTGGCCTGGGGGGGCATGCATGGCGGAAATGTGGTGTCTCTGTTAGGGTGGAGCTCCGGAACGGGTTTCGCGCAGGGGGAGGAGCACGCCCCGCTGGCCTGGAGCCTTTCCATCATGGATGAAGAGGGCGCGTGGCAGACGGCGCGCGGATTGGGAGGCGTCGCATGTATCCGGTCCATATTTACGGGCATACGGATGTACCAGGCTTTATCAGGCGGCATCGCTGGGCCTGCATGGCGCTGCCGGTGCTGCTGGCCCTGCTGGGCAGCATTGCGGGGTACCTGAGCTGGAACAACCACAGTGATGCCCGATTTGCCCGCCATAATGTGCTTATGAAGCATTCGCAGGAAGAAGCGGCCTATGCCCGCCAGCTTGCCGAATATGACGCGACGATCATACAGAACCGTCGTGTCTTTCTGGATATCACGCGCGCGGATTTCGCGCGTGTCGCGCCACCCGCGCAGATGGCATGGCTGGTCAGGGAATACCAGAAATTCGATATCAGTCGCGTGAAACTGTATGACGGGCATGAGACACGTCCCTATGTGCCCGCCCCCTGTCCCGGTCCCTTGTGCTTCATCCCCATCTTCGTGGAGGAACTGCACGATGACCCCGTCCGTAACCTGAAATATGTCCAGGTTGGCGCGCTGGAGGACACCTCGCGCACGCTGATCATCGATTCCGAACAGTTCTGGCGGCTGCGCAAGCTGGTCATCCGTGTCGATGCCATCCTGTTCGCCGCCTATCACCAGCAGATCAGTGATTACGAGAAGACGATGCAGCTTCGCGCCTCGCTCGACGTCTTGCGGCAGGCCACGCAGAAGCTACATTAGCGCGACAGAATGGAAAAACAGGTTCATTCATGCCGCTTCACGTAGATGGCGGTTTTTTTTCCAAGGAGTTACGATGGGCACTTCCATGACGCATACAACGCAGCAGCCGGGGCAGATTCCTGTGGTTCCGGTTATCCTGTCGGGTGGAAGTGGCAGCCGGCTGTGGCCTGTCTCGCGCAGTTCCTATCCCAAGCAGTTCTGGCCACTGGTCACGAAGCATACGATGGTGCAGGAAACCGCCCTGCGCAGCCACGGACCGGGCTTCAGCGCCCCGATCGTGGTGTGCAACAACGAGCACCGCTTCATCATGGCCGAGCAGCTGAAGGAAGTGGGGATCACGCAGGCGCGCATCCTGCTTGAGCCGGTGGGGCGCAATTCGGCACCCGCCATCGCCGCGGCGGCCCTGCTTGCGGCCGAAACCGATCCCGATGCGGTCTTGTGGGTCATGGCGGCCGATGCCGCGATGCAGAAGCCCGAGAATATCGCCCCCGCCCTGGCCATTGCGGCCCAGGTCGCGCGCGCGGGCCGCATCGTGACCTTCGGCATGACGCCAACCAAGGCGGAAACCGGCTATGGCTATATTGAAAAGGGCGCGGCGCTGGATGGGTACGCGGGTGCCTTTTCCGTTGCCAAATTTGTTGAAAAGCCGGATGCCGAAAATGCCACGCGCATGTTCGAATCGGGCCGGTTCCTGTGGAATTCGGGCATGTTCGTCTTTACCGCCCGCACCATGCTGGCCGAGATGGAAAAGTTTGAACCCGCCATCATCGCCGCCGTGACGCAGGCCGTGCGCGAGCGGCGTTCCGACATTGATTTCGAACGGCTGGACGAAGCGGCCTTCGATGCCTGCCCCGATATCTCGATTGACTATGCCGTGGCGGAACGGACCACGCTCATGACCGTCATTCCCGGTGATTTCGGCTGGTCCGATGTGGGCAGCTGGGATGCGTTGTGGGAACTCAGCCCCAAGGACAGCGCGGGCAATGTCAGCATTGGCGATGTGTTCATGCATAATACATCGGGCAGCTACGTGCGCAGCGACGGCGTCCTGACCGCCGTGACCGGGGTGGAGGACCTGCTGGTCGTGGTCAATGATGACGCGGTCCTGGTTACGCACCGCCAGCATGCGCAGGATGTAAAGGCCATTGTCTCCCTGCTCAAGAAGGCCGGGCGCAAGGAAGCGGCAAGCCACACACGGTGCTATCGTCCGTGGGGCTTTTACGAGAGCCTGATCGAGGGCAGCCGCTTCCAGGTCAAGCGCATCGTGGTGGACCCGGGCGGAAAGCTGTCACTGCAGAAGCATTACCATCGCGCCGAGCACTGGGTTGTGGTGGAAGGCACGGCACAGGTCACCCGCAATGAGGAGAAGATCCTTGTGCGTGAGAACGAGAGTGTCTACCTGCCGCTTGGTGCCCTGCACCGGCTGGAAAATCCCGGCCGTATTCCCCTGACCCTGATCGAAGTCCAGTCCGGTCCCTATCTGGGGGAAGATGACATCGTGCGTGTGGAAGACATCTACAGCCGTGCCTGACCCGACGGCAGGGGCGTGTTATCGGGGCGTGGTGTGACACACCGCGCCCTTTTTTATTGGGCGCGTTGCAAAACAACGGATTGGTAAAAAAGATAAAAGGACCCGGGTGCCGCCTTTTTTTACAAAGGCAGTGTCTGCGCGGTTTTTGGGAAAAGGCGTCGCTGGAAACGCCTTTGGGATTTATCCGGCGCAGGCATCCGGACAGGGTCGGGAAGAATTCATATTTCCTTCATAAAACTGTCATGGACTTATCATTTTATTTTACACGGTCATTTTTTTATTGTCTGGCCTGTCGGCTTCACGGCCAGACGCGTCTGTATTTTCATGTCGGAGAACATGAGTATTATGTACTTTCCTGCTCGAATGCTTACATGTGCCCTGTTGGCAACCGCCCTGCCGGTCATGGCGCATGCTGCTGATATCACGGGTGCCGGTTCCAGCTTTGCCGCGCCCATTTATGGAGCCTGGGGGGCAGACGGTCGGAGTGCGGCTGGCGTTAACCTGAATTATCAGACCGTGGGTTCCAGCGCGGGCCAGAACCAGATCCTGGCCGGTACGGTTGATTTTGGTGCATCCGATGTGCCGATGGAGCGCCAGAAGCTGGAATCGGCGCATCTGTTCCAGTTTCCCACTGTCATGGGCGGGATCGTGCCCGTCATCAATCTGCCCGGCATTGCCGCCAACCAGATCCAGCTTGATGGTCCCACGCTTGCCGCCATCTACCGGGGTGAGATCGATCAGTGGAACAACCCCCGCATCGCGGCCCTCAACCCCGGCCTGAAGCTGCCCGATACCGCGATTGCCACCGTGCATCGTGCCGATGGGTCGGGCACGACGGCGGTTTTCACCGGCTATCTGGCCCATGTCTCGCCTGAATGGCGCGAAGGGCAGGGTGCGGGGGCTTCCATCGCATGGCCCGGTGGCATTGGCGCGCGTGGCAATGATGGCGTGGCGGCTTCCGTGCGCAATACCGAAGGCGCGATCGGTTATGTTGAATATGCCTTTGCCGCCAACGCGCATATGATTACCGTCAAGCTGAAGAACCATAGCGGTGCCTTTGTGGCCCCCAACATGGACAGCTTCAACAGCGCCGCCGCGGCAGCGGACTGGAAGGATGCGTCCCATTTCGCGGTTGACCTGCTGGATACCGCCGGTGCGGGTGCGTGGCCGATCATGTCCCCCACCTATGTGCTGGTTCCCGTGCCGACGGGCAAGACCGCCCATGGCGCGGATGTGCGCAGGTTCTTTGGCTATGCGCTTAAAAGCGGTGATGCCGCAGCCTATCGCCTTGATTACGTGCCGGTGCCCGCCAGCGTGAAGGCCGATATCCTGCAGCAGTGGGATAGCGCGAAATAATCCATTGCCCCGCGTAAGGGCATGACAGGGCCGCCCGGCTTTCCGGGCGGCTTTTTTAAGAGCATATTTTTGAAACAATGCTTTGAAAAAATAAAAGTTTCTGGGTGTCGCCTTTTTTCAAAAAGGCGACGTTCCTTGAAGCTTCTTGAAAAAAGCTTCCCCAAAAACTTCCCTATGATTGCAGGGTAATTCCGGCCCCTTTTATATATGGCTGGTCCGTAACGCCGCCATGGGCGAACTGTCCGTCATCATGCCGCCCTGCAGCAGGGTGGACAGCTTGCCCAGGGCTTCGCCCCGGTCCACCGATTTGCCATAGGGCATGTTGGGTCGCAGCCGTTCCTCCAGCCGGGCCACGGAACCACGGCGGGGCCAGGGGCGGCGCAGCAGTTCCTCCACCAGTTCGGGGTAGCGCCAGGGAATGTCGATCCATGCGCCCGCATTGTGCAGGCTGGCGGCATCGGCGCGCAGGATCTGCGGGAACAGGGCAATTACGCTGCGCTCGCCCACTTCCTGGCCCGGATGGGGGCGTGTGGCCAGGGCGCTTCCCTGCACATGTTGCAGCAGGCGGCGGATCAGGGTCGTGCCGCCATGGCACAGATGGCCGATCTGGGTCAGGCGCGGGTTCATTTCTATGAAATGATAGGTGCCGGTGCGCGCGCAGCGGACAAAATCCAGCCCGAAGAAGCCCGACAGGTTCAGCGCAGCACAGGTCACCCGTGCCGCGCGCTCCATATCGGCGGAGCGGGTGATCTCGACCACCGTCGCCGCCCCCGTCCGGCCCTGGTAGGACACGACATCCACCCCCAGCGTGCCAATCACTTCCCCCTTCCAGCAGGAGAAGTGGTCCCCATTTTTCGGACAGGGCGATAAGCTATAATCCGATCTGAGAGAGAACGGGTTTTATGGGCAAGGTTACGCGCAAGAGGTATGCGGCGGAGTTCAAATCACGGGTTGCCCTGGAAGCGATCCGTGGGGAACTGACGCTGGCGGAACTGGCTTCGAAACATGGGGTGCATCAGACGATGATCGCCCAGTGGAAACGGCAGGCGATCGAGGGGATGGCGGCGACCTTCTCCGGGAAGACGGTGGCGGAGCCCCCGGTCAGCCCTGCTGATGTGGAGAAACTGCACGCGAAGATAGGCGAGCTTCTCGTGGAACGGGATTTTTTACGCGATGCCTCTGCTCGGTTGGGCGTGATCAGAGGCGGCAGATGATTGACCCGAAGCGAGCGCGTCTGCCGATAATCCGGCAATGCACGCTGCTGCAACTCAACCGGTCGGGCGTCTACTATCGGCCTGTGCCACAGAGCGAGGCCAATCTGGAGCTGATGCGGCTGATCGACGCCCAGTTCCTGGAAACGCCCTATTATGGCTCACGGCAGATGACATGGCAT
Source organism: Komagataeibacter rhaeticus (assembly GCF_003207855.1). GTDB lineage: Bacteria > Pseudomonadota > Alphaproteobacteria > Acetobacterales > Acetobacteraceae > Komagataeibacter > Komagataeibacter rhaeticus. The sequence continues at coordinate 11,851 of NZ_NKTZ01000037.1, forward strand.
CTGCGCCGCCTGGGACATGAAGTGGGCCGCAAGCGGGTCCGGCGGCTCATGGCGATCATGGGCCTTCGGGCGATCTACCAGAAGCCGCGCACGACCGTGCCCCATCCGGAGCATCGGAAATATCCATATCTGCTACGGGATCTGGTCATCAATCGGCCTAACCAGGTCTGGTGTTCCGATATCACATATATTCCCATGAAACGGGGATTTCTCTATCTCGTGGCGATCATGGACTGGTTCACGCGCAAGGTCCTGTCCT
>NZ_NKTZ01000038.1 GCF_003207855.1 Komagataeibacter rhaeticus
AGGACAGGACCTTGCGCGTGAACCAGTCCATGATCGCCACGAGATAGAGAAATCCCCGTTTCATGGGAATATATGTGATATCGGAACACCAGACCTGGTTAGGCCGATTGATGACCAGATCCCGTAGCAGATATGGATATTTCCGATGCTCCGGATGGGGCACGGTCGTGCGCGGCTTCTGGTAGATCGCCCGAAGGCCCATGATCGCCATGAGCCGCCGGACCCGCTTGCGGCCCACTTCATGTCCCAGGCGGCGCAGATGCCATGTCATCTGCCGTGAGCCATAATAGGGCGTTTCCAGGAACTGGGCGTCGATCAGCCGCATCAGCTCCAGATTGGCCTCGCTCTGTGGCACAGGCCGATAGTAGACGCCCGACCGGTTGAGTTGCAGCAGCGTGCATTGCCGGATTATCGGCAGACGCGCTCGCTTCGGGTCAATCATCTGCCGCCTCTGATCACGCCCAACCGAGCAGAGGCATCGCGTAAAAAATCCCGTTCCACGAGAAGCTCGCCTATCTTCGCGTGCAGTTTCTCCACATCAGCAGGGCTGACCGGGGGCTCCGCCACCGTCTTCCCGGAGAAGGTCGCCGCCATCCCCTCGATCGCCTGCCGTTTCCACTGGGCGATCATCGTCTGATGCACCCCATGTTTCGAAGCCAGTTCCGCCAGCGTCAGTTCCCCACGGATCGCTTCCAGGGCAACCCGTGATTTGAACTCCGCCGCATACCTCTTGCGCGTAACCTTGCCCATAAAACCCGTTCTCTCTCAGATCGGATTATAGCTTATCGCCCTGTCCGAAAAATGGGGACCACTTCTGCTCCACTGTGCGCTACGCCTTTTGCTCGGAAAGCTTCAAACGCCTCGGGGAAAACATCTATTTGCCGAAAGGATGTAGGCTCCCTAGCTCTTCCATTACAGCTCGTTTTAATGCAGTCGCTAGTAATGTGGCTGCGAGCCGTCAGGTGATAGGTGAGTGCCGCCTTCGCGACTGGTTCGATACAGACCGAAATCCCGCTCTTGATGAACAGGTCGTTGGCTTGGGGTCTTACGGTTTCACGCTTACGGTTCTGTCCTCAGATAAGCTTGCTGTCGACTTCGATCCAGATGAGGACGACGAAGATGCCGCGCTTAGGGAGAGCTGGGCGCTGAAGTTCGCTAGGGGGCGTTAACTAGATCGCTACCGTTACCGGTCCTAAAACAGTTATCCTGAACATCGCCTGACATTGTAACAATTATGTCGACTATATGGGAAGAAGGATGCCAATCTGAGCGGCTGACATGAAGGTGTGAGCAATCTATCCGGTAATCCATATTACCGGACAGATTCGGGGCGGGGAGAATTTTTCATCCACGTCACCTGTAGCCACCCGCACAATCTGGCAGAACCTTACGCAAGGGCCTACTTCTGGCTAACATGATTAAGGTTTTAACATAAACCTTAATCATGTTAGGGAAATCCGGTGTCAGGAAAAGGTTGGGCAGGATGAAGCGTGAGGATCTGGCCGGCGGGATCCGGGAATGTCTGCAGCGGCTGCCCGCCCCCTATGCCCAGCATTACGGGGTCGTGCCCCCGCCGCCGCCTGAAGCGGGCGTTATGCTGGGCGATGCCGCCGTCCGCCATGGGCAAGCCCTGTCCGCCCTGGGTGAAATCGCCGCCCTCGCCCGCACCCTGCCTGATCCGTACCTGATCAGCCGCGTCCTGAGCCGTCAGGAAGCCCTCAGCAGTTCCGCCCTGGAAGGCACCCACAGCACCCTCAATGAGCTTCTGGTGGTCGATGAGGACGACCAGGGCGCTTCCCATGCCACACGGCAGGTCCGCGACTATGCGCGAACCTTGGAGCAGTTCCTGCCACAGGCCTGTAGCGAAGGCCCGGCCTTATTCCGTCTGCCCACCGTGCTGGCGCTCCATCAGGCGGTCATGCAGCACGACCCGGCCTATCGCGGGACACCGGGCACCCTGCGCCAGGACGTGGTCTGGATCGGCGGGACAGGGCATATCGCCTATTCGACCTATAACCCGCCCCCGCCTGACCAGGTGGCAGCCTGTCTGGAGGCCTCCCTGAACTACATGCAGGCCGACGGGATGCAGCAGATGACCCAGTCCCTCATCACCCGGCTAGCCATCGCCCATGCCCATTTCGAGGCCGTGCATCCATTCAACGACGGCAATGGCCGGGTTGGCCGCCTGCTGCTGCCGCTGATGATGGCCGCTGACGCTCAGGTCCCCCTGTATCTTTCTCCCTATATCGAGGCCCACAGACAGGACTATTACGCGGCGCTCAAACGGGCCCAGCAACGGCTCGACTGGCCGCCCCTGATCGGGTTCCTGTCAGACGCCATCATCCGGACCGTCACCGAAGTGCAGGTCACCCGGCAGGCAACCCAGGCCCTGAAGGCCACATGGCGGCAGCGCCGGGCTTTCCGTAAGGGCTCGGCCGCGCTGCGCGCGCTGGACCTGCTGACCGATTATCCCGTCCTGACGGCCAGCCGCCTTGGCCATCTGCTGGACATCACGCCCCCGGCCGCCCAGACGGCCCTTGCCCAGCTCTGCCAGGTCGGGATACTGACCGAACGCACCGGCCATGCCCGCAACCGGATCTATGCCGCCGAAGACGTGCTCACGATCCTCAATCGTCCCTTCGGGGAAGAACCGGCACTGCCAGACCCATCGTCATAAAAAAAACCTCGCTTCACAATATCCGTTTTGACAACTTTAATAGAAATGGCTGGAAGTCTGTCCCATTCAGACTTCCTGACAAAAACCGACATATAGCCCTTATTCTCGCATAGCTTTGCTCTGTCCCAACCTGACTATAGTCTGTTTAAGACTAACCTAATTCATATGGAAGAAAGAAAAGTAAACGGAAGGTCGGTTATCTGTTGAAAAACATGACAAATATGCCATTACTTTCCTCCTTGCGGCGCTACCCTTCAAATAGGGGTCGGTACATAGAACGGGCACAGATATACGCTAAGGCTGGCTGCTGAGAGTATATGACGGGAAACAGGTGTTTTCCGTCATTTTTTTCTTGCCGGGAAAAGATAGCCACCAAGGTAGCAAAAACTGCACGACAAACCATGTCGCTTTGCATTACTGTGCGGAAACTCTTCTGATGAGGTTTGTCGTACATGCTGGTCGGTTATATGCGAGTGTCCTCAGCCGACGAACGCCAGTCAGTGGATCTCCAGCGCGATGCGCTGATCGCGGCTGGCGTCGATGCACGCCACATTCATTCCGACAAGGCCTCTGGTGCCCGCGACGATCGCCCTGGCCTCAAGACGTGCCTCGCCTGGCTCAAGGAAGGGGATACGCTGGTGGTCTGGAAACTCCGCCCGCTCCGGCAAGCCATCACAATCACCGATAATCCTTAGCGTATATCTGTGCCCGTTTTATGTACCGACCCCCTAATGGCCTCGCGGGACGCGGGAACGAAAGATCGTTCCCGCGCTGAAGATTACCAGTAATACTCGTGGGGTCGCCGGGTGCCGGTATACGGAAAGACCGCCTCGACAGGATCAAGATCGCCCTTGATGATCAGGCGGGCAACATGCCTGTCATGATGACGGCCAGGACGGATATCATGCAGATGGCTGTACCAGTTGGGAGATTCAGAAGCTTCACGTGAACCTCCATAATGACAGCGATCCGGCCGGTTGGCCCAGCGATGATCATGACCGTATTTGCGGCTGTGATGATAGGTGCGAGACATGGGAGCTTCCCCTCCATGACGCGCGGAGTGATTTCCGAGCGTACCTACATCGCCCGATCTCCTCTGTTCTGGTCGGAATATACTTTACCGCGTCTGTGCGACATCGGTCTCCAGCAGGGACGCCGGCAGGCGCATGTTGAGGGCAGCCGCCTTGGGTTCGATCTCAAAGCGCATGGGCTTGAAACCGGACAGGTCATACCGGGTCAGATCGACGGTCGCGACGAAATCCTCGGCCGCGTCGTCACTGTGCAGCGAGGGCATGGACCTATTTTTGTAGCTCATACTGGTCGATCTCCTTCAGACTGCTTCGATCGGGCCTGGATAAGCCTTTACCAGCGGATCATGGGTCAGCAGAAGCAATCCTTCCACCGTGGCCTGTGCCACAAGGATCCGATCAAAGGGATCCCGATGCACATCTGGCAGTTGTCCGACTGCCAAGGCGTGCTGGCTGGTGATCGGTAACTCCTCATAACCGTTTTCGATCAGACCGCGTCGCAGCAGATGAGGATCGACCTGGAAGTCTGCCCGTCCCAGCCCGGTCTTAATGGTGATCTCCCAGAGACTGGCCGCACTGAAGACCAGATCATTGCCCGGATCTTCCATCAGGGTTCTCGCCCGTGCTGACAGCTTATCTGGCTCTCCGGCTGCCCAGAGCAGCAGATGGGTATCCAGAAGAAGCCTCATGCCGGACCGTCGAACAGAGACACAATATCGTCCTGTCCCATGCGATCAAAATCTTCGGGCACCCGGATTTTTCCAGCAAGAAACCCCAGACGCCGTTGCTGTAACTCTTCAGGAGCCGTAATCGGGCTGACCCGCACCATCGGCCGGCCGGCTTTGGCAATGATGAAGCTTTCCCCTTTCATGGCCGCGTCAATCAGCCGGGACAGATGGGTCTTGGCTTCGTGGATGTTGACCGTGCGCATGGCGAAAGCCTCCTGAGTTTACTCAAAAAAAAGACTTAGCCATATTAGTCTGGTCCATCAAGACAAATGTCGCCAGAACTACCTCAGGAAACGAAAAAAGCACACTCATCGCGTTCCTCGTTTACCGTCATACCCTTTCGGATGCGACATTGGCGGTCAGGAATGCCGCATAGCCCAGTTCGTCCATCTGACCTGCCGCCAGCGCGAGAACCGCATTTGCTGCATCTTCCTGGGCTGCCGTGAAACGATAGCCGTTCAGTTCCAAAAACAGCACACCGAGCACAAAGCCCGTACGCTTGTTCCCATCGATGAAAGGATGGTTTTTGACGATACCCGCCGTATAGACGGCCGCCAGATGCACTGGATCCAGCGGATCCGCATAAGCCGCATGCTGCTGTGGCCGGGCAAGCGCGGATTTCAGAAGACCTGCATCCCGTAAGCCGGAAGCGCCACCATGCACCCCCAACAGCCGATCATGCAGGATCAGGGTATCCCGTTCGTCTATCCAGACGAAGGCTGTCATTGAGCCAGAACATGCAGCGTATCACGGTAACGCCGCATAATATCTTCAGCCTTTGTCATTTTGGTTTCGAAGTCAGGATCATAGGGCACGAGCCGATATCCGCCTTCTGGTGCTTCGGTCAGATACAGGGGCGCGCCATCCTGGGTGTTCAGCCGTGAGATCACTTCCTTGGGTAGTACGACCCCGAGTGAGTTTCCGAATTTTCGCACTTTCAGTTCGACCATGACAGCCCCCTTTATGTTATTATTATTGTAATAACTTTTTGCGGTTTCAGCAACCACTAGGCTCACCGGCCTGTCTGCTCATAGTGGTAAGCAGTCTTTCTTACGCGACGTTCCTTGGCCGACCGCCTTTCGCACCATTCCGGCGTGCAGCCGCCACCTTTGCCTGGCTGGCGGATGATCCGCCCACACGTCCCATCTGTGCCGCCATCCAGCTTCGGGAACCGTAGATACCGTGGATGAGACCTTCGACCAGGACATCAGCATCAAGACGTGGCCAGTGAAGGCCATTCCCCAGCGGGGTGATCTCGATCTCGGCCAGATCATTCAGTGAAGCGTCGTGCAAATCCTGTAGTAGATCCACAGGCACGCTCATTTCAACACCGTTGGAGAGCGTGACATGAAGGGCGCGGCGCGCACGGATCAACCGTGCGGAGACCGCATGAGGAACTGTCGCTCTATGAAGCGCGTCTGCTTCACGAGCGGCCTGATAGTTCATGTCATTCGCCATGTATCTTCTCCCATGCTTCAGCCAACATCTCAGCGTGGTCCTGCACGATGACAAGGGCTTCCTGTATGACCTTATCTTTCATGCCACCTGCTCGTATCAGTCGGGCTTTCCTGCCAATTTCAATTACCGCTTCCCCATCCGCGCTTATGACGTGAACGTGCATCGGCACATGATCTGCTGTGTAAATCACGACACGAAATCCATTGATGCGCAGAAGCGTCGGCATAATGCACCATATCCCTAACGCTTGGGTTTTTCAATCAGAACTATCCCACTGAAAGTCAGGAAGAGGATATCTGGACGGTCAGACAGAAATGGACAGCCCATCAATTCCTGATAAAGCCAGCAGAGCGCCCTGAGAGGCCGCACAAAGCGCAATTCCCGTTATAGCCCACAAACTAGCCACCACACGCGGTAATGCCTGTACGGCCACCCTGTGGCGTCTGATGGGCATGCTGCGACACGTGAGCTGCTGAATGATCGCCTGAACACCGGTGCGTCTTGAGCAGATTACGGTTTTGCTCGGTTTTTCTGGTGTTGCAGGCGTCGGGCGAGCGCGGAGCGGGAGCTCCGTAGGGCGTCGAAGGCGCCGACGCGGGAGAGGAAGGTGCTGGTGGAGAGACGATGCGGGAACGCATCGTCAGATTATGATTTCGCGCCGTAGGCGTGTCCGTTTAGCGCAGCCCTGAAAGGGCGAGCAGGGGGATGCCGGGTGGGAGATCGCGCTATGCGCGATCGGGGCGGCCGTAGGCCGCGAGGCGGCGGGGGCGGAGCCCCCAAGAGGCGGTGCTTGGGTTTAATTTGGCTGAAAATTTCAGGAAATAAAAAGTTATCCACAACATTAGAGTGTTTAAGTAGGTGTTTAAATGGTGTTACGGATTTTTATGGTTCAAATAACATACTGAATAATAAAGATTTTATCGAGAGATTCTATCGTCCTGTGAATCCACTATGACGATAAACTGAATCCACTATGACGATAAACTGAATCTAATATGACGATAGAAAGTATGCGTAATTGAAATGACGATAAGCTCAGTCTGAATCTAAAATGACGATAATTGACTTGCGTATGTGTCAGGTTGTGAAACGTCATTGGGATGATGTAGGGTGGGCAATACCGCGTTACTCTTCATGGTTTTCTTCCGTTTCCAGGGAGACTGAATGATGCTTCAGATCCATCCACAGGCACGCACGACACCGGCCGTCCGGGCTGACATAGCCCGCTCATCGGAATCGACATCCGTGCTCGCCAGACGCTACGGGATCAGCGAGGAAACTGTCCGCAAGTGGCGTAGGCGTGGTTCAGACGCCTGCCAGGACCGCAGCAGCCGTCCTCGGAAACTGGCCTGGAAAGCCTCGGAGGAAGAGCGCGCCATTGTCTGTCAGCTTCGGCGTTCTACCGGTTTTGGCCTGGATGACCTGACCTTTGTCGTGCGGCATTTCCTGCCGCATCTGAACCGGGACAACATCTGGCGTATTCTGAAAGATGCCGGATTGAACAGGCTGCCTCCTGCTCCAAAGACCGGACCACTTCGGGGACAGGGAACATTCCGGGATTACGATCCCGGTTATGTCCATATTGATGTGAAACATCTGCCTAAATTGCAGACGGCAGATGGAGAACGGCGGAAACGTTTCCTATATGTCGCCATTGATAGATGCTCCCGTTCGGTACATCTGGCCGTCTATGACGCGGAAAATGCCGATAATTCCGTCGATTTCCTCAAAGCTGTCAAAACTGCCTTTCCTTTCCGGATCACCCATATTCTGACCGATCGTGGTTCCTGTTTTACGGCGGATGCCTTCGAAAAAGCCTGTCATGACATGGGAATCGACCGACGCCGGACCAAAGCTTACTCCCCTCAGACCAATGGAATGGTCGAACGCTTCAATGGCCGTGTCGCCACAGAGGTGTTGCCGGTCTGTGTCTCAAGCCATAAGGATCTGGAAATTCTGCTCAGAGGCTTCTGTTTCGCTTACAATCATCGTCGGCAGCGTGTTCTGGGCGGCATAACTCCCGCCCAATGCATCACGTCGTGGCTTGAAAAACATCCCGCGTTCCGTAATCCTGATCACATCAAACCGGCTGGTCGTGACATCATGAAGCAGGTCGACGACATCCTTGATTACGCCAATGACGTCTCGCAACCTGACACGTATGTGAAGTGACGATAGTAGCTATCTGTAATTGAAATGACGATAGAATCTTCTCCTTCCTTGTTCGACATTGCACCTTCTCTGGCTGTGGAAGGTGATGATCGCACGCCCCTCCTTCCAGTCCGCCATCCAAATCAGGATCTATTCATCTGTGACGTGCTCGATGCCATTCCCAAAGATGATATGGCGTCAATGGAGCATCCAGTTTTTTCGCTCTCGACCAAGCCAGACAACCGGATGCGACGCTATGAACACAATGGGAATATCATAGAGATCATCCCGTCTGGCAAAGGGCTGGCAACGATCCATGACAAGGATATCCTAATCTACTGCATCTCTCAGCTCGTTGCGAAAATGAATCACGGCGAACAACCAGGCCGAACACTCCGCCTTCAAGCTTATGACATGCTGGTCGCTACCAATCGTCAAACCAGCGGAGCAGGCTATAGGCTCCTGACCGACGCGTTGACACGCTTGCGCGGAACAACTGTGCGAACCAACATTCAAACAGGCGGCATTGAAGAAACGCGAATTTTCGGTTTGATCGAAGAAGCTAGAATCACCCGTAAGACGTTTGATGGCCGAATGCTTGATCTTGAAATCACTCTGTCAGATTGGGTCTATCGTTCAGTCATCAGCAAGAATGTCCTAACACTTCACCGAGACTATTTCCGACTTCGTAAACCGTTCGAACGACGCATGTACGAACTAGCCCGCAAACACTGCGGTATGAAAGATGAATGGAAAATCGGATTAGAACTGCTGCAAAAAAAATGTGGCTCAAATAGCCCGCTTCGCGTCTTTCGATCCTTGGTTAAGAAAGTGTGTGCGCATGACACCAGTCATGCTCATTTTCCTGACTATGCCATCACAATGGCCAACGACATCATTCTATTTCGCAACCGTTTGAGCCTTAAAACAAGGGGCGATGTTATCGCCCCTGTGAGGGATGCTCCCTACATCGACCCCGAAACCATGCATGACGCTAAAACCGTTGCGCCAGGATATGACATCTATGCTCTCCATGATGAATGGGTTTCATGGTGGCACGACATGGGAAAACCAGAACTTAAAAGCCCTGCCGGAGCCTTTATTGGCTTTTGTAAAAAACGGCACGAACGCAACCCAATACGCTGATTCCGGCATACGCCAGCAAGTGTACATGCTTGCATGCAAACATGACCGCACGTAAACATGCCTACTTGCCCACAGGACTTTCTCCCATCTTGCGTAGCCAGTCGTTAAACGCGTCGGCCATCGCATCCTGTAAACTCATTCCATGCTTTCTGGCGGTCATGTGCATAGCAAATGACATTTCCGGACTAAAATAGCCGGTCATGGCTTTCTTGCCCTGACGGCTCGGCGCAACCTGCTTGCTGGCTGTACCAACAACATTGGTAGCAGCAACCTTGCTTTCTGATGCAACTGCAACCGGCGATATTGCGGAATCACGATCCCGCAACGACAGTAGAGACCCCTTCCGGCTCATGCACTAGCTCTCCGCTTCCTTGATGCTTGCATGTTTACATGCTTGCATGTCCACTTGTAAAGCAGCCTTACCTCATCAGACGCCTTGCCTTTAGGCTCTATTTCCATTGCAGTTTTCCCTTCCGCCGCAGCATGACGGAAAACTGCACGATCAGCGATAATATGTGGACATGCGTTCAGTCCGTAACTTTGTACGAGTTGTGTGGCCTCCTCATACATACGCGGAGCAGTCGGACTTCCCGCTGTAAAAACGACGAAGGCTGGTTTGCCACGCATTTTTATAAGGCTGGCAGTCGTTTTGATTGCTGCCAGATCGAACGCACTCGGCCGACATGGAATTAATACCAAATCGGCGACTTCAACGGCAGCACTAGCCGCACTATCAGCGTGAGGCGGAGTATCAATCACGATGAACTCAGCACCCTGGCTCATTGCCTGTCCGATCTTAGCCGCGAGACGAGGCGGAGCACTGTCAATTACAACCGGCGGAGCATCCTTACGCCATGCGGCCCATTGGCTCGCCGTCGCCTGTGGATCCACATCAATCACCAATGCCGTATGGCCAGCATCCTCAGCCGCAGCAGCCAGATGCAAGGCCAGAGTGGTTTTTCCAGCCCCACCCTTCTGGCTGATAATCGCTATTGTTGGCATGTGAACGTCCTTACATGACCTCATGTTTGCATGTGGTCATACGTGAAAATCTGCTCTATCTACAAGAGAGAATGACAGAAAATTACCCCCACATTTTCCGTGCGATATCCTGCTCCTCGGCGCCGACGGCATCGGCGTAGATGGCGGTGGTGGAGAGCTGGGCGTGACCGAGCCATTTCTGCACCATGTTGAGGGGGATGCCGCTGGAGACGGCGGCGACACCGAAGGCATGGCGCAGGCCCTTGGGGGACGCGGCCGGGCCGGACAGGCCGGCGGCGTCCATGACCGCATGCACGGCCCGCCAGCCGGTCATGCGGGACCAGGGCCACAGCCGGGCGGCCGATCCACGGCCCCGCCGACGCTGGGCCTCGCGGATGCCATGCACCAGATCCAGGGCCTCGAGCAGGGAGGGGGGCACCGGCACGGCGCGATAGATCCCGTCCTGGCGCTTCTTGAGCGTGGCGAACACCAGCACGCCGCCGGCGAGATCCACCCGGTCCGCCGTGAGGGCAAGGGCCTCGGACAGGCGGCAGCCCGACCAGGCCAGGGTCATGCACAGCGTGCGGGCCTCGCGCGGCGCCTGCTCGGCCGCGCGCAGGAACCGCGCCCGCTCGGCGACCGTGAGGTATTTGCGGCTCCCGTCGCGGTCGAACAGCTGCATTCCGCCGGGGGCGCCGGCCGGGGTCGCCCGCTGTCCCGGTTTCCGGGGGCCGCTCATCCGGCCGCCCTGTCGCGGTAGCCCCGCCGGCGCTTGGCCCGGAGCTGGCGGGCGAGGGCGTCGCGCGCCTGCCCGGCATCATGATGCAGTTCGCAGACCTGCCGGCCGGCCGTCCCGATCCGCCCCCACTGCCGCACCAGGGCGGTGCCGCCAAACAGGTCGGGCTGCAGCGACAGATGGTAGAATCGCCAGCAGTTGGCGGCCGGGTCCACGCGCACCAGCGCCGCCGTTTCGGGAAACAGCGACAGCTGGCAAGGTGGCCGGACAGGGGCCTTCGGGGCAGGTCTGGGCATGATGTCCCGAAAAGTGTAACACACTTCTCCCGACCCGGACAGGAAAACCGCCGCTGATACGGGACAGGCCGGCCGGTTTCAGGCCCGGCCTGTTACACTATTACCCATAGTGTATCCTTTCATAAGCCTTACGGCTTATGAAGAGGAGTACAACATCATAGTGTATCCTTTCATAAGCCTTACGGCTTATGAAGAGGAGTACAACATCATAGTGTAACAGGTCATGGGTCTGCCACCCCTTGAGACGTTATCACTAGAGGTGGTCCCGTCCGTTCGGACAGTTTTGCGGGCTTGATAAGCTATACCCGGTTGTTGTTATGCCGCCCTTCTGACGGCGTTGCTGTTGGCCATCTGGTCCGGGGTTAACCCCGGACCAGATGGCGTCG
>NZ_NKTZ01000039.1 GCF_003207855.1 Komagataeibacter rhaeticus
AGGACAGGACCTTGCGCGTGAACCAGTCCATGATCGCCACGAGATAGAGAAATCCCCGTTTCATGGGAATATATGTGATATCGGAACACCAGACCTGGTCAGGCCGATTGATGACCAGATCCCTTAGCAGATATGGATATTTCCGATGCTCCGGATGGGGCACGGTCGTGCGCGGCTTCTGGTAGATCGCCCGCAGGCCCATGATCGCCATGAGCCGCCGGACCCGCTTGCGGCCCACTTCATGTCCCTGGCGGCGCAGATGCCATGTCATCTGCCGTGAGCCATAATACGGCGTTTCCAGGAACTGGGCGTCGATCAGCCGCATCAGCTCCAGATTGGCTTCGCTCTGTGGCACAGGCCGATAGTAGACGCCCGACCGGTTGAGTTGCAGCAGCGTGCATTGCCGGATTATCGGCAGGCATGCTCTCTTCGGGTCAATCATCTGCCGCCTCTGATCACGCCCAACCGAGCAGAGGCATCCCGCAAAAAATCCCGTTCCACCAGCAACTGGCCGATCTTGGCGTGCAGTTTCTCTACATCAGCAGGGCTGACTGAAGGTTCCGTTACTGACTTACCAGAAAAAAGGCTTGCCATGCCTTCGATCGCCTGGCGCTTCCATTGGGCGATCATCGTCTGATGCACGCCATGTTTCGAAGCCAGTTCCGCCAGCGTCAGTTCCCCACGGATCGCCTCCAGCGCAACCCGTGACTTGAACTCTGCCGCATACCGTTTCCGCGTAACCTTGCCCATAAAACCCGTCCTCGTTCAGGCCAGATGATAGCTTATCGCCCTGTCCGAAAAATGGGGACCACCTCTGTCATCCGACAAGTCACAGATGAAGAATGGGAAAGCTTTGTTGAGGGCGTGAGATCGGCCTTTCAGACTGACTGAAGCCTGACAGGGCGAGTAAAAGGACAAGGCGCCGTGAACCGCTCTGGATTTGACCGAAACCAATCCTCATACACCTTGTAGCTACATCCGCTTTGAGGCGTCGGAGTACTGCGCTCTGACGTCGGGAAAACGGGCATTAACAATCTGTCCGATAATCCATATTACCGGACAGGTTCGGGGCGGGGAGAATTTTTCATCCACGTCACCTGTAGCCACCCGCACAATCTGGCAGAACCTTACGCAAGGGCCTACTTCTGGCTAACATGATTAAGGTTTTAACATAAACCTTAATCATGTTAGGGAAATCCGGTGTCAGGAAAAGGTTGGGCAGGATGAAGCGTGAGGATCTGGCCGGCGGGATCCGGGAATGTCTGCAGCGACTACCCGCCTCCTATGCCCAACATTACGGGGTCGTGCCCCCATCGGTACAGCCGCCAGAAGCCATGATCGCATTCACCACCCATCAACTCGGCATCTCTGCAACGGACTTTGCTGATTATGGCGAACGCGTCGTTGTGCGTCATGCCGGGCAACTGTCTATCGCACGCTCGGCAGAACGCTACCGACGTTCTCAACGCGTTCTACCTAAACGTACGTAAAAGGCACTTTCGTGTCGTCAGCCCTACCTCGCGCATATCCGTCGTGCGAGGGCGACCACCCCGTTTGGCCCGGGGGACGAACGGCATGATCAAAGTTTCCTCCCCGTACGTCATATCCGATAGATATCACAATCTTTCCCGGCTAGGTTCATGTTGAGCAATATCAGTTCATGTCACCATTCACTCCATCTCTCTACAAAAACGGATGAATCACAACAGGCTGGTATTGTTCAAAAACTTTCGGATCGGGCTTTTAGAATTTTATCTGGAACATCGACATGACCGCATGAAAATGTTCGGCAGACGGCGTGCGTGTGACCTGCCCGTATTCATATTGCACAGTCGTGCGGATGATGCCCGTGGGCCACCAGTTCACGGCCAATGACCCGGTCTGCTGGTCGCCGCCATGTATGGGGCCGGATTCAAGATCGACCTGTGAATAGCGGGCCGCGATTTCCAGCACGCCATAGCCGTTACACAGCACGCTCTGTTTCCTGTCGCATGACGGCGAGGAAAATGCTGCCGTGCGTCCCTTCCATTCCCGCTGCTTTCCATTGATGGTGTAGCCAAGCTGTCCGTACCATCCGTGAAAGCGTAATTGCTCGCTATCGTTATGGAGGTGGCTGTTCAGCAGGATGTCATAGGCCTCGCCCTGAAACAGCAGTCTTTTCCATGATACGGCCGCCTCCACCCCGAAGGCACCCCCGCTGTCGGACAGGATCTTTCCTGTATCAAGGTATTTTGAAACCGTCCCCGGATTGATTTCCGGGTTGTCGGACAATGACAGCGCGGGGGCGGCGTTGCGTGCGGAAGCCGGGCGGAAGACCCATTCCCCCGAGAATCCCAGATGGAACAGCACGGAGCGCGTGCGCACCGGCAGGCCGACAAGGCGGAAGGCCATGGCGCGCTGGTTGCCGTTTTCGCCCGGTCCCGCAGTGCCTGCGGTGGCGGACAGGGCGAAATGATAGCGTTTCCCGTATGCTTCCGCCTGCACGGCCTGCCGTTCGATACCCGTGGCCAGGTTGCGCGTCAGGGTGGAGATGCTGGAACGTTCGATAAAGACGGTATCGCCCTGCGCCTGCATGGATTCAAGGCCGAAGCTGGGCTTGAAAATCCCTGCCGTGAATACGAAATGCCGCAGCCCAACATAGGAAACCTGACCTTCAAACAGGCGCATTGGCCCACCGGGCGCGGGACCGAAATCCCATATGGCCCCGATTTCAACCTGCTTGTGGATATTCAGTCGCACACCATTGCGCATGCGCGCGCCCCGTGCCCCCGTGCCCGGATGGGCGGGGGACGCATCGGCGAACCCGCCCACATCAAGCTGATCCGTGGCGTAGGGCTTTATGGTCACGCCATGCAGGTCAATGGTGGGCACGTTCTGCGCATGGGTGGGACCGGCGTACAGCACTACGAAAAAGCATAACGCGGACCCGGCTTGCAATCGACATGACAAGGGATGGTAATCTCCACACAATGCTTGGGCGCGCTTGAATACAAAACACAATATGAATTTATGTATCTTCTTGAATGTTTTATGGAAAGTCGTTATATATAGAAAAATATCGTGTCATATTTTTTGAGATATGTTTACGGTTTATATTTCCTTTTTGCGAGAGATATTGTTCTTTATCGTATCTGCAAAGTAGTCTCGAAAAAAAGTGGCATCCGCTATTTTTTAACGATGCACGCAACATTCATTCCGACAAGGCCTCTGGTGCCCACGATGATCGTCCGGGCCTCAAGACGTGCCTCGCCTGGCTCAAGGAAGGGGATACGCTGGTGGTCTGGAAACTCGACCGTCTAGGCCGTTCGCCACCTTGATCCTTACCGGCGTCACCAGCACATCGCAGATGTTGGAACGGCTCGGTTCTTATCCTCACTCGAACGGTCTCGCCCTTGCCCTGCGAGAGATGGGCCCCGTCGAGCTTATGCTGTTCACGCTCGACTGGATCGAGTTCCCCGAGGAACTCTGCCCGTTCTAGCAAGCCATCACAATCGCCGATAATCCTTAGCGTATATCTGTGCCCATTTTATATACGCCACCCGTTTTAAAACCACCAGATGTATCCCTGCTGACCGCTCCCCCTGCGTTATCTCGCGATTGACCATCTGCGTCAGAAGGTTGATAGAAAAGAGGGGGGGGGGGGGACTTGGTCCCAGTCCGTTCGGAGCAGTCGTGGCGCTTCGCATCCACGCTGAAGCAGATACGCTCCGACATGGGGACAGCCGGAAAATCGGAAGGGCGCGCCGGGACGCGGGCGTTAATGACGTGTCCCGACTGCGCATGCCAATCATGGACATGCAGTCGTGTACGACATGGATTAGCCCTCTTCCAGATCCGCAGTATGAAGGAAGCATAACGCGATCAGAAGCGGGATGGGAAACAGGAAAAAAGCCGATGTCATGTCCTGCGCCGGTACGGACAGGAAAGCCCCGGCGATGCAGCAGCCCCACCCAAGGCCGGGGAGCATGGAGATGGGAGACAATGCCCACTTCCCGTCCTTCAGTCCCCACAGGTACGCGATGATGTTGTTGGCGAATTTAATGATGTTGTTCGTGACGACGATAGTCTGTACGGATGCGCCGGAAAAGCGCGACAGCACTTCCCCCTGCATGGCCATGGCCACGGTCAGGAACAGCGTCTCGGCCCGGGAACTGGCGTTCGCGGCATGGGACCAGTGCACGAACTGCGCCAGCAGCAGCAGGGCTGCGATCCACAGCCATTCATACCGCCACTGCCGCAGTGACCGGCGCACGATGGCGGCGCCCAGCGCACCCATGAAAAATAGCCCCAGCACGGTCCCCACACTGGCAACCCGCCCCCAGTCATGCCGGGCCAGCGACACGCCAAAGGTCGTGGAATTCCCGGTCATGGCCGCGCTGTAGATACCGTGGAGTTCGACATATCCCACGGCATCCACATAACCGGCGATCAGCCCCAGTGTCGCGACACGCAGGACAGGGTACAGGGCCGGGTTCATCAGACGATGAGGGGCTTGTCCTGACGCAATTTCGACAGGGTTTCCTCATCAAGGTTGAGGTGTTCCTTCACCATCTGGCGTGGCGACAGGCCCAGCCACTGGTTGGCGGAGAAATCGGCGAACCTGTCGCTTTTGAAGGCTTCGAGGAACACCATCGGCTCGTCACCGATATTTTCAAGGTAATGGCCCATGCCAAGCGGCACATACCCGACATCCCCCGCGCAGTAATCAAACGTGCGCGCCTTCCCGCCGGAGGCAAAGACGGTCATGCGGGCGCGGCCACGCACGAAATACTGCCACTCATCATTGTTGGGATGCCAGTGCAGTTCACGCATCCGACCCGGTTCGACGACATTGATGGCAGCCGCGATGGTCGAGGCCACGGGGAAATTGCGCGAATCCACGACGCGCACGGTCCCGCCCGCTGCCTTTGCCGGGGGCTGCTGCAGGAAGCGGTGCGTATAGCGGATGGGGGACGGACCCTGCGGGCACCTGATCGCGTCTTCCTTGGCGACGGTGGGTTCGGTGCCGTTGAAGATCCAGCGGGTCTTTTCCACGTCGGTCGGCAGGTTGGCGAACGCCGATTCCGGCACGCCGAAATTCTTGGCAAGGATGTGGCGGGGCGTATGCGCGAACCAGTCGCTGATGAGGAAGGTCTCGTTTTCCGAAAAATTGGCATCGTCGAAGACCAGCAGGAATTCGCATCCTTCGGTGCCCAGTCCCTGGATGGAATGGGGAATGCCGGCGGGGAAGTTCCAGATGTCTCCGGCCTCCACATCATCCACGAACGGGCGGCCTTCGGTATCGAGTGCCGTGACACGTGCCTTGCCCGCGATCATGAAGCCCCATTCGGCTTCTTTGTGATAATGCAGCTCGCGATACCCACCCGGCTTGAGGCGCATATTCACACCAGCCAGCGTCGTGGCGGCAGGCAGTTCGCGAATGGTGATTTCGCGTGCCCATCCGCCCGATCCCAGACGGTTGCGCGCGTCGGCATAGGAGAACTTCAGGTTCGGGATGGTTCCGGCGTCCGTATCGGGGGAGGCGAGGAGGTCGGGCACCTCGCGTTCACGTGGAAGGTTGCGGGGGCCAAGAATGCTTGCGCCACGATCACCGCGGATGGGTTCCGGTGCTTCAGGCTTGGAGGTGAGCCAGGGAAGGTCGGTCATTGTCTGGGATTCCTGGAAGATTGCCGCAGTCACAGTATGGAATGGAATATCCGGCGCATTGATTGATATCAATATCCGGCCGCCTCCTGCGGTCCTGAAAAGTCATATTGGGGAACGGTGAGATTTTGTTCAAAAACGTACGCTCTCATAACCGTCATTTGAGAGTATCCGTTGTGGTCAAGCGGCTTTTGGCGTCCAAAGCCGATCTTTGTGAAGCAGGGCGTTTGCGAGGACAACTACGGCGTGTCGTCAGTTATGACCCATCCGGCCGGATGGTCAGGACACAGGGCTGGTCCACCTTCGTCTCGTTGGCCGTTTTCTGGCAGGCGGTGATCCGGTCCCGACTGGCGTCCACAAGTCGGTTGGCCCGGACCATATGCCGCAGGCTTTCGGGATTGTCGGCCTCCATCATCAACGCACCAGATTCCCACCGATCCTGTCCGCCTACGATGAACGAGGCCACGCGCGTCCCCAGTGAGGACGGCAGGAGGTAGGTCAGGATAGGCGAGAACCCGATCCCGACAGCCAGACAGGCCAGCCCGACCTTCAGCACCCACCAATTCTGACGGTCCTGGGTGCGCGCCTGCCCGACAATGTCGGTCAGCTGCTGCCGCTCCACCTGAACCGCACGGATCGCGGTATGAAAGGCGGCCTGCATGTCCTGACAGACGGAAAGCCCTGCCTGTCGTACCCCCTGCCCATACGCCTGCGGCGTCATTTTCAGGGTCGGACTGGCCTCGATCGCCTTCATACGCGCGCCCACGTCGTTCAGGGCCTTGACCAGCCTGGCCAGGTCCGGCGTGTAGTCTGGCGGCCGGCTGTCCCGCCATGCCTGGGGCAGCGCTTCCACGCTGCGCCGGAGCACCGTCATTTCGGCGCACAGATCCTCAAAGGCACGGGCTGCCGGATCCGTCTCGCTCATGACGCCTCTCCTTCAGTAATGAAACCGGCACTGGGCAACCTCGATCCGCTGATCCTCTCCCGCGCGGCCCTGAACCCGGTAGACCAGACGATGCTCCCCCGTAATCCGTCGGGACCACCACCCGGAAAGTTGTCCCTTCAGTGGTTCCGGCTTGCCCAGCCCCTGAAATGGATGCCGCCTTACATCCTCGATCAGGGCATTAACCTTCCCAAGAACAGCATGATCTGACTGGAACCAGGAAAGATAATCCGCCCAGCCATTTTCATGAAAAATGACCTTCACGCCGACGGCTCACCCTGCGGCTCCAGAAGATCACGCTCGGTCGCCACCCCATGCTCGATGTCACGAATGCTCCCCAACAGCCTCTCCGCGTTGCGTGGGCTGCTCAGGAGATGCACGGTTTCCTGCCAGCCGGAGAATTCTTCTTCCGACATCAGCACGACACTGCCTTTCCCGGTCTTACGCGTCACGACGATCGGCGCGCGGCTGTTCACGGCTTCGTCCAGATAATGCGCCAGGTTCTGGCGCAGGTCGGTATAGGAAACACAGGTCATGATCGGTCCTCCATGACCATTATAACGTACAGTTTTCTGTACGTCTCCTGTTTTACATCCCCATATCCATATCCCGCCCCCTGGAGCGCGACAGCGAGCGCGTGCGCTGCGGCTGCAATCCATGATCGAGCGTCGATCCCTTCCGGACGCCCAGTTCATGCCCCTTCTGCCGCAGGAGGGATTCAAGCTGCGCGTCCCGCTTCAGCTCCCTGAGCGCCACACCCTGCTGCTCGCGGCTCAGCCCGTCCCACGCCTTCACGAACCGCGCGGCCCGCAGTTCTGGACTTGTCCGCACCCTGTCCTCGTGCTCCAGCCCCTCGACCAGCCTGCGCGCCCGTGCCGGCCCTTCCAGCCCATACAGGGCCTGCCGGATCTCCGGCTCATGCTTCACGGCGGTTTCCAGAGCGATCACCGCCCCGGGCCTTAGCCGTTCCAGAGCCGTGCTGGCGTCAAGCCATGCCTTCTTCTGGTGCTCCAGCACCGGCAGGTCCTGCTCCACCATGCGCCCGATGTCCCGCACCGCCCGCGCATACTGCTCCACCGCCTGGTGGAGCGGGTCACCACCCGGTACAAACCCACCCAGCCCGGCCGGCACCTGCGCGCGCTGCACACGCGGCAGCCGCAACCCGGCAAAGGGCGAGGCGGGAGCCTCACGCCCGGCCCCACTTTCCCCCTTGCCGGCCCCGGCATCCATCCCGGCCGATACGTCTTTGTCCGCCGCCCGGCCACGCCCCCGCACGGACAGATCCAGCCCGTCGAACATCCCGCGCTTCCGCTGCGCCGGTGCCGGATCTGGCGTACGGACAGCTTCGGCCTGCCTGTCCTTCCGGGGGCCAGCGACGGCCTTGCCGCGCTCCACCACGATCTCGCTCTCGGGGACATACAGCCCGCGCCGCCGCGCGAACCCGGCATCCCGATCCCGGACCTGCGGGTAATCCAGCGTGGTATCCTTCAGCCGCTCGCGCGACAGCCGCTTCACCAACCCGTCCCAGTTGCCCACGTCATCCCGGCCCCAATGGACGGACACGCTCTCCCGGTGCCGTGACAGCGCCACATAGGCCCCGTGCCGGTCCATGCTCCCCGTCGCCAGCACATGCGCCCGGTCCACTGTCACACCCTGCGATTTGTGGATGGTGGCCGCATAGCCATGATCCAGCGCGTCATAATCCGCCACCGACACGGACACGACCCGGCCAGTCCCGGCACCACCCGGCCCGTCGAGCTGCACCGACAGCACGAGATCCCCGGCATCAGGCGACCCCGTGATGCCCCGCACCGTGCCCAGCGTGCCGTTCTTCACCCCCAGCTCCCGGTCATTGCGCAGGAAGTAGACCCGCTCCCCGTCGGCAAACATCCGCTCGCCCTGGACGGTCGGTACCAGCACGTCCTCACCCAGCTCACCCGCCTCCCGCCGGATGGCGCGTGCCGCCTCGTTCAGCGCCCGCACATCGACACGCCGGTGCGCCAGCATGATCTGGCTTTCTTCGGGCGCAGCCTGCCGGGCTTCATCCCACCCGGCCACTACCCCGGCCCGCGCCTCTTCCAGCGTATCATGCCCGCGCACCAGGCCAGCCGCCTCATAGCGTCCCAGCGCTTGCTCTGTCCGCCCGGTCGCAAGCGCCTTCGTGGCCGCCTGCTGCCAGCCTTCACGCTGCCGGCGCACCGTCGTGATCTCCACCGACCCGACCCGCTCGGCCACCGCCCGGAACGCACCACCGGCCTCGATCGCCTGCAACTGCTCGGGATCACCCACCAGCACGACCTTGGCCCCGGCACCGCGCGCGGCCGACAGCACCCGCTCCATCTGCCGTGAC
>NZ_NKTZ01000003.1 GCF_003207855.1 Komagataeibacter rhaeticus
ATTGCCTGGTAACGCCCCTTCTCCCCCGCCGCCTCCGGCACCGATGGTGATGCCCAGCGTGTCGCCACCCGCCACCGGATAGATCGCCTTTATGTAGCCACCAGATGCCCCGCCTCCGCCGGATACGGTTTCCGCCGTGCTGGAACCCTGGCAACCACCACCACCCCCTCCCGCCCCCACGGCTTCGATTTCCACGCTGGTTGCCCATGCGGGAACGGCAATATTGTCGGAGGCAAGGACATAGCCCCATGCGGTGGTCAACTCGCCTATCGTGGCCTGCACCGCCTCAACATCGGAATAGTTGGCTATTACCTTCCACACCGCCTCCACCGGGTCATAGGCGCGGACCCGATAGTCCGATGTATTCACCCCCAGCCGTGTGACCGGGTTTGTCGCACTGTCGGACTGCTGGAGGACGCAGCCGTCTATCCGGGCGGAAAGAGTCGTGTCCGCATTGGCGCGCGCGGCCTGTTCAGTCGCAAGGTCAGACTGGACAGCCGTGACATCCGAATAGTTGGCAATCGGTCCAATGTCGGTCGCGTCAATCTGGTAGCGCAGGCGGCCTGTGGAAGTGCCGTTTACGATCTCCCACCCAATATTGACCTTGTTGCTTCCCTGATCCGCTCCGCCACCCTGCTGGACCGGGGTAAAATCCAGCGATCCACCAACCCCGATCAGCGCAGCCTTGATCATTGCCTCAATCGCCGCCCAGACCTGACTGTCATCGCTCGGATTGGGGATGATCTGGACCATCTGGATCAGATACATCAGCGAATTCATGATGGCGTTGCGATCTGCCTTGACCAGGGACGTCCCTTTGACGCCGTTCAGCAGATCGCGGTCCTGATACTGCCTGCGGCCCTGCGCATCAGTGACGTAACCGGGGGCGCTTGTGTAATCCATCAGGCAGCATCCTTGTAATTGAAGACCAGCGCCGTATCCGGCGGACAGAACCGCTGGATCGGGCATTCAAGGCCGGTGTTCTTGTTGGGCAGGTTGATGATCCAGATCAGGCGGTCGGTGTCCTGGCTGCACACATCCACACCGCACACCGCTTCACCGCAGATCGCGGGTTCGGGGTAGTCGATGGTGATGGTCACCCCGGCCGCCTGGGCAAGGTCGATGAAAAACTGCTCGGACTGACCACCGCCGCCAACCCAGCGCGAATTCAGCAGTGCCTGCATCTCGGCCGTGGTCAGGTCCGCAAGGTCACGCCCGCATGGGTCAGGCCCCAGCACTTGTGCGTAATCCGCCAGAAGCAGAGTCGATTTCGCCGGGCTGATCTCGTTGCGCAGAGCGTCGATATCGGCCTCGAACCGCGCGCCCATAATGGCGAAGGGGGTCAGCAAGGCTGCCAGATTGCTCTGTGTGCTTTTTGGCCACGCCCAGCCGGACGGCATCAGTTGCCCCAGCAGTTCGTCGCGTATCTCGGCGGCCGTGCGGCTCATGACGACGCCTGCCATGTGATGGTGCCCAGCGTCGCAATCTGGTTATCAGCCAACTGCACATCCGCTGTGGGCACCGACAGGATATAGCTGGTCACGGACGTGACCGACGCGATGGCGGCGTCAATCCGCGCTACCAGCAGCTTCGCCGCAATGTCCGTGGTCGCATAATAGGCCGCAATCGCGGTCTGCACCTGATTACGGTTCTGCTGGGTGTCTGGCGTGATCGAAAGCGTCAGGTTCTGTGGCGCAAGCTGTGCGGGCACCACATAGGCATTCGCCCGCACGGGCCTGCGGGTCGGATCGTCAATATAGGACTGGATGGCCGCGACCTCGGCCGATGTCGGCACCGTGGGGCCAGCCATGGCCACGATGATGCCCACGGTGCCAAGACCGACCCATCGCGGCACGACGTTGACGTAAGCGGCCCCCGCGTCTTCGGCCCATCCTTCGTAGTCGGTCACGCTGCCGCCTGCGGGCGGATTGCGGATTTTCTCAATGATACGCGCGCGCCAGCTTTCCTGCCCCTCAATGGCAGCGCCACCGGCCAGCCCGTCGCTGTCGGTCACAACGGATGTGACGCCTGCAATGGGCGATACCAGCGTCAGCGTGATGCCACCGCCCACATTGCCCGTGGTACCGGTCGCGGTCGCCTGCACGGGAATGGAGCCGGACGCACCGGCGGCGATACTACCCTCGGCCGTGGTTGCCCACTGGATGGACCCGTCCACCGTCAGCAGCGTGCCAATGGGAATGACCTCGGCCTGCGAACAGGTCACCACCACATTGCCGATAGCGGACGTAGCCGGGTTGCGCGGCACACCCCATTGCACACCATGGTTGGGCAGCAGGCCGTCCACCGTGGCCGTATCGACCATTATTTCCAGTAGCCAGTCGCGCATGTAGCGATACTGTTCGGCACCCATTATCCCCACCACGACGGACAGAACCTGTTCCAGGCTGCCCGGCGCATTGGCGTCCAGCACCACCTGCGTCCCATCGCTGGCGGTAAAGCTGACTGTCGCCAGACCGGACGCGAAACGCTGGGCAAGCTGTTCCGGTGTTGGAATTGCCGCTGGCATCAGTTCCCCACCACGGTGGCGACTGATGTGGCGCTTTCCTGCGCGGTGATCTGGATGGTGTCACCCGTCAGCCACGCCGCCCCGGTGGCAATGTCCGTGCCGTGGTAATCGGCAATCGGCTCCACGCTTTCCGCCGTGTATCCAGCCAGACGGGCGCGGGTTTCTTCCGTGGCCTTGCCGCGCGATTCCAGCCACGCCCGCGTGCCCAGCCGCTGGCCTTCAGGCAGGCAGATGTCACCCACCCAGCCACGCATCGCCAGCAGCCCGGCCGACTGTGCGGGCAGGCCCGTCACATCATCGGGCAGCGTGTCATCAGCTTCCGCGCGCCGGTCGGTGCCCAGTGCGATCAGCAGCGCCGTGGCGGCCGTTGCATCAATGGCAATGCGGCCGCGCCCGTTGCCGGTGGGCTGGATTACCAGATCGCAGGCCATGGCGCGGGGTGACCAGGCCATGGCCATCTGGAAAAAAGGAACGGATGCCGTCATGCGCGCAGTATCCGCGCGCAGGCGACATCCATTCAGGGGGAGGTTCTTCCCCTGTTATCAGATTTACTGGGGCCTGCCGGTCGTGCCCGGCGCATCCGTCACCGGGTGGGTGTGGTTGGTCAGGCTGATACCGCCCGCCTTCACATCGCCCTGGGCTGCGATGTCTTCTGTGGCGGTAATGCCGCCCTTGACCGCCAGCGGCACATTCAGCGTGGCCTGCTTTGCCGTCAGGTCAAGGATCGGGCTGCCGCCTATTGTCACCAGCATTTCCGATGTGCAGTCAAGCCGCACGATCTTCCCGTTCTGGATATAGATGCGCTGGCCACAGGCGTCATACAGCACGCTGTCGCCTTCACCCAGCTTACCAAACCGCGCCTTGGACGGATTGGCGGGCGGCAGCGCCATCAGGTCAGCATGGTCGCCGCCCACGGCCACAATGGGAGCCACGGCCCCGTCCAATGGCGCATGGGATGCAAAGCCGAAGGGCTGATGGACCGGCACGCGCGAGCGCACGCGCCCGTAATGCGGCTGGACGGTCAGCATCTGCTCGGCCCCGGTATCGTCAATCGCGCGCACCACGGCGCGGACAAACAGGCCGCGCACGGCCATGAACAGCCGGTCGATCATCGCGCCATCCCGTCACGCGCCACGATATGGCCTGCGCGCCGCGCGCCGTTATGGCCGTGGTCCATGTCGCCCGTCAGGTCATAGGCATCGCGTTCCACCACGGATATGCGGGTCACCTCACCATCTGGCGCATCCACATAGGTCACGGCCCCGATCAGCATATCGCGGTCAATGCCTGCATACAGGTCATTCACATAGACCAGGGCATTGGGCAGCCACATATCCCCCGTTTCACCCCGGTATCCCACCACGGTATAGACCCTTGCCGTGGCTTGCGCCTTTGTCGAGCGCATGCGCCAGTCGGCCTGGTCCTGCAACGTCCATGGGCTGCCATCCGTGCGCGGCTTCGTGCGCTGGCGTTTTGGCCGCCGGTTGCTTGCATGGTAGGCGGCCGGCGCGGGTCCGGGGTCTGCCGTCAGCCCGCTGGCCGCGCTGTCCAGCGGCGGGTTTGGCGTGCCTTGCGCGGAAACTGACCCACCGCTCTGGGTGGCGGACAGCCAGACACGGGGCCTGTAGCGCCCGACGCCTGGGTCAACGCTGTGCCCATAGCGCACGATGGCGGCGGCTTCCGTATCGGTGGCGCTGTGTGCGCTTGGGGCATCTTCGGGCGTTTCCGAAAGCGGCTCCGCATCCATGCTCAGGGTGGCATTAGCGGGCCGTAAGAGGCTTCTGAACTGCCCCTTGACCCACACGTCCGAATACCGGCCGCGTGCCGATACCCGTGATTCCATGCGGTACACGTTGCCTGGCAATTCCAGTTTCCCCGGCGCGCGCGTGCTGCCCGCCTGTGTGAGGACAATCCCGCCCACGCCATCAGACGTGACCAGAACCCCGCGCTGGCGTGACAGCTTTTCGATGGTGGACATGGCAGGTTCGGCCGGATCGACCGCGACCAGGGTAAATGGATCCCCCGTATCCACGTCGGCCGACACCGCCAGCCCGAACGGGCCGGTAAGGTTCCCGATGACATCCACAAGATGAACTGCACGGTATTCCCCCGGTCCTGTAGGGTTGGCGGAACAGTCCACCAGATCGCCGGTCCTGTCCCGGCCGGAAATGGTGGCGCGGATTTCTCCATCCGCCATTTCAAGCTGGATGTCATCCACATGCCCCAGCAGGCAGGTTGCGCCATGGATGCGGATTTCCACGGGGTCGTTCTCCCGGATCATGGCCCATTCCGGCAGGGTTCCCCCCAGCGCCTGATTGGCCCGCACCTCATCCAGGTATTCGACATGGAACGCCCCGCAGATGTCCGCCAGATCGCGCCCGCATTCCGCCATGGTGTAGGTCTTGAGCGTGCGGCCATTCACGATCACGGTCATGCCGCGCGCGGTGACCGTGGTGCTGGTTGTGCCGCTCATGACGATGTTTCCAGCACGTCCACGCTGCCGGGGCCCGCCAGTGCGGGATGGGTCAGGCCGTTGCGGCTGACCAGATCGTCCCACACGGCCGCCACGTTCGCGGGTGTATCGCCTGCCACGGCATAGGCGATGAGCCACGCGCTCATCTGGCGCGGCACCGGCACCGCGACCACCTTCGGCAACCGCCCCAGGCGAGACGAAATATCCGCGACCACAGCCGCGCGGGCATCGCGGATCGCGCCCGACATGGCCGCCAGCGGAACTTCCGCCCCGGCAAGGATCACATTGGTCAGGTCACTGGCCAGCGCATCCAGCGCCGCCGTCATGGTATCGCGCGATGCAATGGCGTCCGACTGGCTGGCGTAGGTCATGGCCGACTGGGCCGCCATGGCCTGCGCCACGGTCCCGGCACGCGCCACCAGACCGATCACCAGCACATCGGCCGGGGCCAGTGACCTGACAGACAGGGCCTGCGCCTGCGCGCCGATCTGCGTGGCACCATCCAGCAGCAGCGCTGTCGCCTGCACCGGGTCCACGCTGGTCTGGCTCCCGTCCGCCACCTGTGTTGCCGGCGCAATGGCCGCCGTCTGGCCGGTCGATACCGCGCCCGCGATGGTAGCAGGCACATTGACCAGCAGGTCCGTCACCCCGTCGGCATAGGTGGTATCCGTATTGCTCACCGGGGCGACGATGCCGGTCTGCAATGCCGCCAGTGATGTCTGCGTGGCTGACTGGACAGGTTCCGGGGCCGATGTCGTGGCTGCATTCCACACATTGGCCGCTACCGTGATCGTGCTGCTGACAGCACTCGCCAGCGCCAGCGGGAGGACAACGGGCGACAGTAGCCCGCGCAGGGCCAGAACGCCCTGATCGACCAGGGCATCAGCAGCTTCCAGCACATTGGTCAGGGTGTCGGTGATGGTCGAGAACAGGCCGGTGGAAATGGACGCGGGCGGCTTGCGGACAAATGTGGCCTCGAACCGGGCCATGCGGATTTCCCGGTCCGAAAACTCGATCTGCCCGGCCTGCAACAGGTAGCACCGCAGCGCGCCCCACCACGGATGCACCAGCGTTGCCGCCCCTTTGGCCAGCAGCGCCTTGCGCATCCGGTCGGCACGCAGGACGTAATCATCGCCCACCAGAATGCCGCGCACCTGTATCGGGCCATCGAACTGCCCGAAATCCTGCATGCGGAAATCGTCGCGGCCGGGGAAATACATCTGCGCGACCCGACGCCCCGCTGCTTCGCGGGAATTGGGCATGTAGAAGTTCACGCCGCGCCAGCTCGCCAGCGACAGGATGGAGGACAGCGGCGATGCCGCAAGCCCGCCCGTCAGGCCAAGCTGGCTGCCAAGGATACCCGTTCCAATGCTCATGGCTGGGCCACCATCCTTCCGCGATCAGGGGTAATGCGCACGGCCCCTTGCGCTCCCGCCGTCTGGCGGATTTTCAGGCCGGGGTCATGCGAGACATGCAGGCCGAACTGGCCACCCGATGCGGCGGCACGCGCGGGTGCCGCCGCCGGGATGGCGGGGGCTGGCTGCACGCCACGGCCCATCAGCGATTCAACATGCCGCCCCACCCACGAATTACTGAATGCCTGGTCCAGGGCTGCGAACTGCGCCTTGATATACTGGAACATGGCGACAAGCGGGACGCTGAAGACTTTTGCCAGCCCCGTGACGATGTTGTGCAGTTTGGTGCCAATCCCGCCGCCCCAGCTATCCAGCCATGCGGTGAAATCGTTGAACACCATCTTGGCCACGTTCCAGGTGCCTTTCAGTGCTCCGGTGATCCCGCTGCCGCCTGCGTCGAACGCGTGGGAAATCCGCGTCAGGTTGCGCGAGACATATAGTGCGGCCGCCACGACACCGACCGTCAGCGCCGCAAGCCCGGCCACCACGCCCACGGTGGCCAGACTGACACCGCCCAGCAGCCCGCCAATAGGGAGCAGCACTGCGCGGAACAGTGTAAACCCGGCCCGCAGCGGCCCGGCCACAGCACCCACGGCACCCGCCGCCGTGGCCAGCGCCAGCAGGCTGCCTGCCGTGCCGATGATGGCGGTGGATGCGCCCGGCACATGATCGTCCAGCCACTCGAACATGCCGGTCAGGCCGTGCAGGACCGAGGTCGAAACCTTCAGGATCGGCACGAACCCATGCCCGATACGCCGCTCAAGCTGGGACAGGGCTTCCTCAAACGAATGCAGTTCCGTCAGAGTGGACCCCATGCCGGTGCGGAAATCTTCGTCCACCATGGCAGGGTCCGCGCTGCCAACCCTTTTCCTGATGGCGAAATAACCCTGTTCCCCGCCCAGATGGTGCAGCAGGGCATTCACGAACCCACGGTCCTGCTCGTTGTTGAACAGTTCACCCACGGCCCGCAGGTCATTGCCGCCATGCGTGATCCGGTTGACCTGCTGAAGAACCGCCATCATCGGGTCCACACCATTGGCGCGGGCATTGTTCAGGACACCGAACAGATCGACTCCATATTTCTGGAACCGTTTGGCCGTATGACTGGATGTGATGGTTTGCAGGAAGGCGCGCATGTCGGTCACGGCTTCGCCTTCCGTGCCGGTATTCTTGCGCATGACCGCCAGCGCGGCCGCCATATCATTCAGGCCGTCGCGCCCGCGCACGCCCAGCGCGCCCGCCTGGGCTGCAACCTGCGGGAACAGCGGGGCCAGCCTCTCGAATGGCAGGTCGGCCGACTTCCCGGCCAGCGCCATGGCCGACAGCGCGCCGGGCATCTCGGCAGCGGAAATGCCAAGGTTCTCCTGCATGGCGAATGTGGTCTTCGCCACGCCATCCGGCGCTGCGTTGTAGGCCGTGCCAATGCGCGCCACGGTCGGAAGGACCGCCTTTATCTGGTCAAGCGTGTAGCCTTCGCGTGAGAAATACCCGGCCGCAGCGACAAGGTCGGTACCGCGCTGTCCGGTATCACGCGCCAGCCGGTCGATGTCGCGGCCAAATGTCTCGGTAAAACGGGTATTCTCCGCGCCGTGCAGGTTCAGTCCGATGCCGATATGGGTCAGGTCGTTATCGTATTCCGCCGCTGCCCTGACGGGCATCACGATCCCGAAGCCGGTGGCAGCGGCCCCGAAGGCACTGCCCACGCCTTCCTGAATGGACTGACCGAACCCGCGCACGGCACCACCCACGCCGCGCGCATAGCCCATCCCGCCGCTACCCAGCGCCGATGCGGCGGAGCGGATACGCCCCAGCGCGGACACGCTGCGGTCGGCGGCTTCCTCGGCTTCGGTGCCGATGCGGTTCATGCCGCTGCCTGCCTCGGCTGCAGCGGCCGTGGTGCGGGTCAGGGTTTCATCCAGACCGGTCACGGCGGCGGTCGCGGCCTCGATGCCACCAGCGGTTTCGCCAATGGTGCCGACGGCTGCCGCTGCTTCCGCACCCGCCGCGCCGGTTTCGGACAGGACTTTGTTCAGCCCGGCAACGCCCTCGGTCGCGCGGGCGACGGGCTGCTGCATTTCATCGAATGGATTGGCCGCGCGGGCCAGTTCCGCCAGCGATCCGTTGATTTCTACCAGAACCGAACGGATCTGCTGCAATGGCTCGATGGAGCCAACGGCAAAGTCCAGACGGAAGGCCGCCGTCATGTTGTTACCGGACAACGGGGCCTCCCTATCTGTCCATCATGGCCATCTGCTGCTGGATCGCCTCATTCCGCCGCTCGGCCAGTTGCCCGAGGGCTGCGGACCAGAACCGGATGCGGTGCAGCGGCATGTCCAGCAGTTCAGCTTCGGAAAAGCTGGTCTCGTGGGCGAGTGCGGCTAGGAGGACCGGCCAGTCTTCGCCCCACGCTTCAAAAAAGTGTTGGCGACCTGTGTCAGGGTCAGAAAGTCCTCGCCGTCCATTTCACCCAGCAGGGCATCGGCCTTCGGGCCGGTCATGCCTGCGGATGCTTCCAGCATGGCGCGGAGGCGGTTGCCTTCGCCCTCGGCATTCAGCATTTCGGTAATGCCGCGTCCTTTCAGACGGTTCAGCACAATGCTGCTGACCTGTTCAGTCTGCGGCGTGCCGTTGACGATGGCCTTCTGTTCCACCGGATACTGCAACGTCACCTTGACCGACCCATTGGCCTGATATTCCGCGCCTTCGGGCAGCTTGGGCCGGTCGGGGCGCGCAACCGGCGCGGTGGCGGCCGGGGTCGTTGCAGGGATAGCGGCACCGTTCACGACGGGAGCATTCATGAGAGCAGTTCCTTGTAGGTGTTCATGTTGAAGGTCAGCGGCATGTTGCCGCCGCTGTCGGCCAGATCGGGCGCGTCAAGGATGTAGGCATCGGGGAAAACCCACTGCTGGCCGGTATCGGCCAGCACCTGCAATTCGCCCTCATCACCCGGCTGGAAAGCGGCAAGGCTGCTCCCCTTGACCAGCACGGGCGTGCATTTGAACTGCCCCACCTGATACTGCTGGTAACGGAAGCCCGTGCCCCCCGCGATCTCGGTCTTGTTCTGCGTGCCGGGCAGGCGCACGGTTGCGCCCGGCTTTATTTCAATCTGCTGGCCGTTCCACCAGGCCCTGAATACGCCAACTGTCTGTCCTGCCATGTGCCCTTACGCCTGTAGCTGGATGGAATTGGCCATGACGATCAGCGATCCCATCACACGGATGGGCAGGGCTGCGTCACAGCGGTTACGGTCGGTCGGGTTGATGGTGAACACCGCCTGCTGCGCCAGCGTATCGGTGTCCTGCAACCATCCCTCCACGGTCTCGTACAGTTCCGACTGCGCGGCCCAGCTTCCCTTCAGTGCCTTGGGGGTCACGACATAGGCAGCAATGCCCACCATGGCTGATGTATCGTCCGCCAGCTTGGCGCGCGGATAGGTCGCATCAATGTAGGTGTTCCACTCATACCGCACGCGGGTCACGGTCTTGGGCACCATGATGTCGCGCCATGCCTTTTCCGTGTCGCCCGTGGCATCCTTCTGGTTATTGGTCACCATGCGCTCGATGCGCACGGTCCCGTCCTGGTCAACCGTGAAGGTGGACATGCCCGATTGCAGCAGCACGTTACGCATCGCGTCCGTGAACAGGTCGGCATCATCCGGTGCCATCCCGGTCAGGCCGGTCAGTTCCAGCGTGCGCAACGGCCGCGAAGGGTCATTGTTCAGCGCCTGAGCGGCGATGGAACCGGCCACGCCTGCCATGATCCATGGTGCCCAGCGCGGGTTCTGTGCCGGAATGCAGGTCATGAACCGGCTATTGACTGTTTCCGCCAAGGCCAGCACCTCTCCATAGGTGCCCCGGTATCCGTAATAGACGTGGGCGTCCTTCTTGACCATTGCGCCAAACCGGCGTTCGGCCTCGGTCTCCAACGCGTTCCGGTTGGACGCGTCATTCAGGCAGGACACGATATCGGTGAACCAGACATTGGACACCAGCGCGAGTGCTGCCGATAGGTCGACCGTGCCCGCACCGCCGGTCATGGCCGTGACCGCCACGCTCATACCCGGCACAAGGTCGGCCGTAAGCGAACTCATGCGCACGTCGATATCGTTTACGAAGGTGCCGGTTTCCGCGCTGGTCAGTGTCAGCACGCCCAGGGCGACCGTGGCGTTCAGGCCGGTCTGGACCGACACGTCGCTGGTGAACGCGGCAGCGGCGGCGGCGGCCATGTCGGCTGCGGCCATGCCACTGGTCACCACGAACGGGACGCGCACGCCATTGGCTTCAATCGCCGCCGTGCCGTTGGCCGTGGCAGGGCCGGTGAATGTCAGGGTAGCGGACCCGGCGGTGCCCCCGGTCGGGGCATCCACCATCACCATGTCCACCGCCACGTATGGGGCGGCGGCAACCATGGCGGCCACGGTGGCCGCCAGCGCAGATGCCGAACCCGCCAGTACAGCAGCCTGTGATGGCGAGATATTCTGGTAGCGCACCAGCGACGCACCCTTACCGTCGCCCTTCTGCCCCAGCACAAGCCGTCGCAGCGGCATGTCGGTCACATCGTTGCCGCTGGGGATGGTGGTGACTTCCCCGTAGCTGCCCGGAACGGCCCAGCCTGCGGGGATTTCACTGAAGGAAATGGCCTCGCTCATTTCGTGGCACTCCCGCTGGCAGCCGGCGTCGTGGCCGTGGTCGCGGCGGCAGCGGTCGCCTTCGCCGAGGTGGTGGTTGAGGCGGCAGCCTGCGCAGGCACGTCACCCGCGGTCAGGTCGCCATTGCGCAGCAGCGCTGCCCAGAACGGATCGCGCTCGTTCACGTTAAAGCCCGTATCGGGCAGCGTCCGTGTCCTGTTTCCAGCCGGGATTTTCACCACCCGGCCGGGCGTCACATGCACCAGCGTGGTCATGCGGTTTCTCCTGTCTGGGGTGGGGGGGCGACCAGCGTGTCGCCATCGGCGTCCTGCCACGTCTCACGCAGACCCTTGAAGTCATCAAGCTGCTGCGCCAGCGCCGGGCCATCGAACGACACGTTGGGAACAGTCACTTCCAGCGAGACCAGGCCAACATCATCTGCAAGCCAGTCTGCTGTGGGTGGCAGTGCAACCATGCGAACCATGGGGGTGCCCAGTTCACCGGAAAGCGGGCGTGCATGCAGGAAAGCGGTAGCGGCTCCCGCCGCGCCCATTGCGCCCATGCCGCGCAGACTGCCGGGGACGCCGACATACAGCCGACCGGAGTCCGCGTGCTGGACGGCGATGAACACGGCAAAAACCAGATCGCCCCGGAATGTCGCGCCACAATCGCCATGCGGCTTCCATGCATTCCATGCCAGCCCGATGACGGGCTTTGTGGTCAGAAGCCTTTCCCACGTTGCACGCTTGGCATTGGGCGGCACGATGATGTGCCGGAAAATGTCAGGCGGGAACGCTTCACGCAGGCGCTGGCGCAGCGCCATGAATGCCTCCACGATCGGTCCGCCATACAGCAACAGACGCGGATACTGGTTTTCAGGCAGTTCCATCAGTACAGCCTTCCGGGCTGGAAGCCCGCTGGCCGCGTCTGGATGCGGGCGAATTCCTCGGTCGTATTGGCCGGGATCGCGCCATCCAGCGTGGCGTGTTCGTTATTGATGTCCTTCAGCCACGCGATGGCGTCCTTGTAATCGGCGCGCATCTGGTCGCTGGGATTGCTGTTGCCGCCCGAATGCAGCAGGTAGCGCGCGACAGCACAGCAATACTGCACCAGCACCGGCGGCGGACTGGCCACCGGCACCACGTAGCGGCGGCGCAGGTAGCTATCCATCCGGCTCGACGCCTGATCCAGCGCCGCCTGCACCTTGCCCTGGTCAATCGTATCCAGTGGCGTGTCCAGGTCGGTGGTGGCTGCGATCAGTTCGGCATTGCCATACTTCGCCAGCATGTCCGCAAGGGCGGCATAAGCCATCAGCCGACCCCGATGACTTCAAGTGCAGGCTCACTGGCCATCGCACGAAGCTGCCCGCGTGTCAGTTCCTCGCGCGGATAGACATGCACCGCAGGATGCACGATCCCGCCACGACGCAGGCCGGGATCACGGCAGACCACAATGACATGGCCCGGCGGGACCATGCGTTCGGCGTCACCTCCAAGGATATACACCCCTGCGCCGAAGGCCGCGCGCGCGTCTTCTTCGCTCTTCAGCGCGCGCGCCGCATCGGCTCCCGGCAGGTCAGCCGCATCCGGCTTTTCAGGCTTGCGGGTCATTCATCAGCCTCCAATGCTCTGGGACAGGCGCGGGCAGACCAGCAGCTTCGCGTCGCCCTTGTAGGGGTTGGATGTGGATGCCGCCGCCGTAGAGCCGGAAATCAGCGTCGGCACGAAATCCGCGTTCAGCAGGTATTTCCCCTGCGTTTCCAGGTTGGACGGCACCAGCAGGTGCGTGGGCACCAGTCCATACGGCGCACCATCCTTGCGGCGCAGGCTGGCGAACGCCGCCTTGACTGCCGCCCACGTATCCACGTTCAGCGGGCGCGTGGATTTCATGGCAAGCTGCCACAGGCCAAGGCCCGCGTTGCAACGCCCGTCCACACCCCACATGAAACGGTTCTTGCTGAACACCACCCCGTCCTGAAGGCTGGTTTTCGCGGTAATCACGAACGGCCTGCGGGTCTGGTAGATCATCGGCTTCAGCGGGCGGTCGCACACCAGGGCGTACCATGCCGCGCCTGCGGTTTCGGTGCCCTGCGGGGTCTGGAGATTGGAATAGGCCACGACCTTTCCGCTCTCGTCGTAGGTCTGGTGTTCCTGGTCGAAGTAATACTGACCATCCCATCCCTTTTTCGTGGCTCCCGCCTGGAAGGTGTCGAACACCAGTTCGTCGGGCAGCACGGAAGCATTGTAACCAAGCTGCTGGATCGCAGGTGTCAGCACGTGGAACTGGTCGTCTTCCAGGTCCTCGCGCCGGACGGAAATGGTCTCCTCGAAGGTCCGGTTGCGGATTTCGAAGCCGTTGGCTTCCAGTTCATGCACCACACGCTCGCCAACCCACTCGCGCAGGCCGGGAATTTCCGCCATGCGGGGATAGATGTTCGAGCCAGCCGAGGACGGCACGATGATGGAGAATTCCTGATACAGCGGCGGAGCCACGGTCAGGAATTTGTTGAAGGCGGTATTCACGCGCGCGGTCAGCGCGTTCATGTTGCCGATATTGATTTCCATGGGTCTGCCTTACGGGATCAGGACATAGGGGGTGCCGTCGGCCTCAAGGCCCGCCAGCGTGCCGACCTGAAGCCGGTTGACGGGGGCCGCTTCGGTCCCGGCGTTTTCGGTCAGGGTCACGGTCTCATCATCGACCGCGTAAACAGGTGCACCGACATTGCTCCACGTGGGAGCCACGTCGAACGGCAGCGCCCAGCAGCCTTTCCTGATCCAGGCAGCACCGCCCGTATCAATGTCGGGAACCGCGCTGGAATTGCCGGTATTGTCATACTGCGCGCTGGATACGCCCACGATGGCGACCAGGGCGGACGGCGTGCCTGTGCTTCCCGCAGGCACTGCCGTTCCATCCGCACAGACGGCTGTGATGGAATTGCGGTACAGCCGGAAGCCCGCCGCCACGTTGTGCGGGAACTCCGGTCCAGGTGGAACCTTCTTTTCGGCAAGGATGCGATCAGCGGCGAGCATTGGACGCCTCCCACTTCTTCACTTCATCTTCCGTGGTGCCGAAGGCGTCATCCATGGCCGCCAGTTCAGCAGAACCGCTGCCTGCGGTGGGCACCTTGCGCGTGTTCAGGTTCAGCCCGCTGGACGGCACGTCCTGAAGGCCGCTGATGATGCGTTCCGCCGCCTGCGGGTTGGTGGTGTGCAGCGCGATCAGGTCGGCTTTCGTCTCGTCCGAAATGACCTTGGTGCGCGCGACCTGCTCAACGGCATGGGTGGACGCCGTCAGCGCACCGGCCTTCTTCAGTTCCGCGATCTGGCCGGTCAGCGCCTCGATCTGCTGCTGCGAATGGGTGCTGACATCCGTAAGCTTCGCCCGCAGCCCCGTCACCAGGGCTTCGGGCGTTGCGTCGGCATCCAGTCCGGCCAGCGGAGCAAGCTGGGAATGCATGGTCATGCAGCCCTTCATCTCCTTCAGCCGGGCGATTACCTGTTCCTTCGTCGTCGTGGCCGGAAGGCCAAGCGCCTTCAGGACATCTTCAAGCGGCAGCATGGCCGGTTCCTTCTGCGTGGTATGGAGGGTGTTGATTTTCAGGTTGGGCGCATTGGTCAGGGAGGCGCGCGCAATCCGGGTCACGACGCCATCAGGGGCCGCGAACGCGGGGGAAATCCCCCGATAGGCATGATCGGCAACCATGGTGCGCCCGGACTTCGTCCAGTCCACGCGCCCCCAGATGCCATCCGCGCGGGCCTGAAGCTCCACGATCCACCCCACGGCCGGAGCCGGGCCGCCCGATACCAGGGCATGATCGGTGGCGTGGTTTTCGTCGATGGGCAGCTTGCCACCCTCGGCCTGCATGGAATGGGTAATCAGCGCCCGTGCGTCCGACACCCGGTACGGGCCGCGCCCGTCAGCGCCGGAAAACTCACCGGCAGGCAGCAGGTGGACCCAGTCGGGCACCTTGCCGTTATCCAGGCCGGGCAGTGCGGTGTGGTAATGGAGCGTCGTGTTCATTGCCCGCAAGCATGGCGGGTATCGGAGACGGTATTCAGGGGGAACAAGACCCCCTGTTGCCTGAAAAATGACGCTGCCGGATTTTTTGCCCTACAGGCGCGTGTGACGATTATGGACGCGCAATCGGACGCGGAACACGTAAAAACGCATCCTGCCCCCTCTTAAACCCTCTTACGGGTCTCTTAAAACCCGAATGCCGATCCGGGTCAGCGTCCGCGCATGGCGATGGACAGGAATTCGTCCAGTCGGTCGATGATTACGGCCTCGTCGCCCACGCCCAGGCCAAGGTAGGGACGTGCGGGGATATGCACGCTGGAAACATGAAACAGTTCGCCGCCCATGACGAAAGAAAGCTGCAAGGCGCTCTTTGGCTGGATGAGGCCACCAAACTGGTGAATGGCACCGTAATGCACATTCGTTCCGACCAGAAGGGAACTGCCTTCGACTTCCGGATGGATGCTGTTCCGAAGGTATCCGCTCTCGATCAGGATGCTCGTGGTCTTCTTGTCTTCCTCATATAGCGGGTTGAGTGCTGCGTAGCTTTCCCACCGGATGCCGTCCGGATCGACGCCCTGATCCATGCGCCGCATGGTCCTGTCACTCAGTTCGCCCCCGATGCTTTCCAGCACGGCCTGCGGGCGCGTGCCGATGGCGGCAATGGCGTCCAGCGCGGACTGGATGGGATCGGTGTTCCCGGAGATGGAAATGAACGCCATGGTGGCAATCTTCCTGCACAATGGTTATGTTGATGGAGACGCGCCGAGACACGGTGTTATTCTCCCAGCCGTAGGACCGCCCTTGTGGCGGGATCGCTATGGGGGGTTTCCGGGAGGCCCCCCCGGCGCGTCATTTTCCAGATCATCCATGCTGCCGCTGATAAGGAGCAGCTTCGCAATCGCACGTCGCCCTTCCACGGCATTGGTGCGATGGAATGATTGCAGCCAGTTTTCCTTCCCGTCCCCCGTGACCTTGACGATGGCGCGGTAAAGCCTGCCTGCATGCGACAGCAGCATGACGTGCCGCGCCCGGCTGGCTGCAACCACGGCCGGATTGGCCAGAACCTGCGGCACCATGCGGTAGTCGTCATCCGTCAGGTCGGGATGGCGCTCAAGCTGTTTTTCCATTGTCTGTCCGGACATATGAACGGTCCGGCTGCCACCCCCAAGCGCGTTCTGGACATGCGCCGGGATTTCGCCTGCCTCTACGGTGCCAACCGGCCTATGCCGCAACCGGACAATGGCGTCCTGTTGCGCCTGCTCGCGCTTCGGAACATCGGGCACGGGTTCGGGTGCAACGGGTGCGGGCAATGGCGCAACGCCCGGCGGTTCGGGCACCATGGCGGCCGCAGCGGGGCGTGCCGGGACAGGCCGCGCCGGTCCCGCATCCTGCGCAGGCGGCAGCATGGGACGCAGCTTCGGCGTGGGTTCGGTCACCACCCGCGCGCCTTCGTTCATCAGCCACGCCTTGCCGGGGTTGTAGGCAAAACCTGGGTCGATGCCGATGGGAACATGCACGATCTCGCCCGTATGCGGATTGCGCCATGGCCGTGTCTCGATCACGGGACTGCTGGATACCTGCCACCCGTTGCGGTCCAGCATGCGCTGGGAAACCACTTCCACCGTGCAGTGGCAGCGCCAGCCGTTGGGCGGGTAATGGGTGTTCCAGAACGGATCATCGGCGCGCAGGATCATGCCATCCCACGCCAGATGCTGCGGGCGCGGATGCTGGCACGTGTGGTGCCGGTATCGCCAGTATGGATACAGCGCCAGTGATTCGGGCGTGGTCATACGCCGATAGCGCCCGGCGGAATAGGCGGTGGTGATGTTGGTGTCGTAGATGATGGACGCGCGCCAGCCCGGCGTGCCGGTATGCTCCCACCCGTACCGCTTCACGATGGCGTCGAATTCCTTCTGGAACTCGCGCCGTGTGCCGCCCGCTTCCATCGTGCGGATCACCGCATCCTGAAAATCCTTCGCGATAGCCTTTGACGTAGCGCCTGCCACGGCGAACGACACGTCATGGGCCTCATGCCACAGATCGGTCCATGTCGCGGCGGACACGGGCACTTTCTGGCGCAGGAAGGCCAGCGCATCACGGGGCGGCAGCTTCGCGGCACTGACGGCCGTGTCAGCCATTGCGCGCCATTTCGTCCAGAACCATGGCTTCGCCCGCCAGTTCCGACACCATCAGCGCCACCTGCATGGCCTGCTGGAACTGGTCATGGGGCAGGTCCATCTTCCCCAGCGTGGATTTCAGGGAAACAAGCGACGGAGCCTTTTCAATTTCCGCCCGGACGGCGTCTGTCATCTGGTCAAGACCCGCTTCCGCGTCGCGCGCGAGACGCTGCCTCATCAGATTGATGATATGCGCGCCGTCCGCACGGGTATGCCTGCTCAGCAGCCTGCCCAGCCGGGTATGCAGGGTGATCTGCTGCTGGTCGTCCGCCTGTGGGCTGGCAATCGTGGGATTGGGGTCACGCGGGGGCATGTCCTGCGCCGGTCTGTCCTGGGCAGGCAGGACGTGCGCAGGCTGGATGGGCTGCGCCTGGGCTGGCAGGCCAAAGACGGCATCCCCCTCCTGCGGCGCTTCCATGCCCATGCGGTCATAAAATGGCTGCCTCGGGAACGGAAGCCCCTGCGGCCCGGCAAACTGCACCACCTTCATCAGCGTATCCAGTGGCACTTCATCGGGCCGTCCGATGCGCAGTCGGGGATAGGCTGCCTGCGGGCCAAACGTGAAGGCGACCATGCGGTCGACAAGCTGCTGGCCAATGGTGGTGGACAGCAGCCCTGCATCCGCGCGCTCGATGTCTTCCTGCACCTCGCGATGGATCGCGCCTGATGCGTGCGCACCCTGCTTGCTGTCCGTGGTGCCGGTCTGCCCCAGAACCGCCTTGCTGATTTCGCTGTTCAGGAACTCCGCGCGGATCATGTGCAGGTCATGACTGCCCGACATCTTCGGTTCCACCAGTTCGAAGTCCATGCCCTTGGGCATGAGTGCGGCCAGCGCGCCGCCGAAATCCGTCACGGCCTGGAACAGGACGTTGCGGTCTTCCTCGGATGCATCCGGCCCGTAACGCCCGATCCTGGCAGGCAGGCCATAATTCTGCACGAATACACCCCAGTCGCGCATGGTGAACATCTTCGCCAGGACAGCCCACGCCACGGCACGGGTCAGGCCCGCGCGCAGGGTCAGCCCCGACCAGGAGGGATGGCGGTGAATGACAAAGGCCGCCGGATCAAGGTCCGCAAAGCCTTCCTGCCCGATGCCACCGGGCGCTGCGGGAGCTGCCACGCTGTTCGGCTCATCGCGCAGCATGATCTTTTCACCGTCCTGGTAGGACACCTCAAAGAACCGCTGCGGACGAAAGACCAGGTCTTCGGGGTAGTAGTTGCCCGCTTCGGCATGCCAGATGATTTCATGGACGGACCAGCCCTTGCCGACCGCGTCCATCATGTCGAACAGCGCCTTTTCCAGCACGCCACGGTCCAGCCAGTCACTGACGAATTCGGCATGCTTTTTATGTGCCGGGTCATTACTGGCGGGGGAGACGGTAATGGGAAGCTGGGATACGGTGCGCTTGCGGGTGTTCAGCACCCCAAGGTAGTGCAGGTCACGCCGTTCCAGTTCTTCCGCGCACTCCATCCACGCGAGGCTGTCGCCCATATCGGCGGCGTTCAGCAGCGCCCCCAGCGTGGCAGGCGTAAGTCCCCCGATTGGCGTGGTGGTGATGGCGGGACGCTGCCCCAGCAGCGTTGGTCCCGCAACTGCCCGCGTCAGGGCCTGCGCCTTTACCGGGCGGCCATACTGGTCAAGTAGCTGCGCCATGCTGGCAGTCCCCATAGATCACGGCAGCACGGCAGGCGGCGATCACGTCGCCCACCGTCTCCCAGTCGTTTTCGCCCTGCACGAAGCCACCCGTGGCGCGTTCCGCCGCAACCACGATTTCCATGCGGTCCAGCATGTCCAGCCCAAGACCGTCCAGCCTTGTATCGGGCCGGATGCACCGGCGCGGAACCATGGCGACAGCCGCCACGATGCGGCGCGCTTTTCGTGATGTCCGGCTCATTGTCCGGTCTTCAGGCTACCCGAATGAGACAGGCAGGCCCGGTCCTCGTCGCGCATGCGCAGCCAGTCACGGGCCACATCATGCGTGAGCGGCATGTCGGCATGCGCCTTCAGTTCTGCTTCAAGAGCCTTCTCATCCGTCGCTGAGTAGGCTTTCAGAGGAATGCAGACCGAACGCATCGCAGGATGCGCACAACCCGCCAGGGCCAGAGCAACCATGGCAGAAACCGCAAGGGCCAGTATCGCTCCGCCAAGGCGCTGGCCACGGGGCGGGCGAGGGCCTTGAGGGCATGCCAGGGCATTGGGCAACAGGTCCGACAGTCTGGGATAATGACGCTCGTGATCGGTCATGCCGTCCCCGCATCCAGCCGGGCATCGAGCGCGCTGTCCGTGGTGGGGGCATCCACCCCGGCCTGCGCCATGGCGACCTCGACCGTGGTGGTATCCTGCGCGACCGCCGTGGCCGTCGCCTCATCCTTCGCCTTCTGCGCCTTTTTGGCGTCACTGCGGATCAGCAGGAAGCCGATGAAGGCAATGATGACAATCACGCCTGCCGCAATCCATGGGGCATAGGTCATAGCTGGACACTTCCTCTCAATCCTAAATTCGCCATGCGGATGCCCATGCGTTCAGCCGCGATCTCATCCTCAACCGGCCAGCGATCCGGGCTGGACGCGCCCGCGCCGGAAGACAGGGGCGAACGCACGGGCTGGTAGCCGTATGCCTCGGGGTCCGCACGGCTGGCGGCGTAGGCCAGCGCACCGGCCACAGCAGCGTCGCCATGGCGCTTGCTGCCATCCTTGCTGGTCGCGCGCTGGTCGGGCACGCGGATCACGCCGCGCACCATCTTCAGGGCGCGGATGTCATCATGGATTTCCCGGTCGGCCGGAACCGTGATCCGGGCATCCTCGAACGCCGCCCTGAAGGCGGGCATGTTGTCGCGATACCAGCCCTCGGACATCTTCACGGCCTCGACCCGGCTGCCGTATCGCTGCACGGTCACTTCACCCAGCCACTGTCCGTTTCCGGTCGCATCCATCTTGCCCGCGCGCAGGCGCGGCAGGCGGTCGATGATGAACCACAGGACCTGTTTCTGCTGTTCGAACGGCACGTTGCGCAGTTCCACGATGAAGGGCGTGCGCCGCAGCAGGGAGCGTTCCACCGCCATGGGCCAGATCACCGTCAGGTCACCGGAGCGGGCAAAATCCTCGCCAAAGACATGCGGCGTCTTCGGGTCCAGCGCATCCAGCAGGGGCAGCAGATCGGTTTCACAGAACCGCAGGGTCTCACTGGCGCGCACCGCTTCGGGGGCGAGGGCAAATTCCGCCTTGCATGACCAGCGGACCACGGGAATGTTGTCCACGGTCCGCGCCTCGATCAGTGCCAGCGGGATCGCGCTGCCCGTGCTGGGGGACGGAATGCAGAACAGTTCTTCTTCGGCGTCATCACCGTAATACTGGACAATCTCCTGCCGCCACGCCGCCTCTTTCTCCGCGCTCCATTCCTCCCCGGATTTCTGGCATATCTTGCGATACAGGCCATCGCGCAGGGCGTCATCGAACGTAATGCGCAGCAGGCGGTAAGGATTGCGGCCAGCACGGATGTCCTGGACCAGCGTGTTGAACGGGTTGGTATCGCCGTCATGCGTACTGATGATCAGCACCTTGCCGCCCCACATCAGCAGTGCCAGCGCGGCCTTCAGCAGTTCGTCCAGATCATCATGAAAGGCTGCTTCATCAATGATGACCAGCCCCTGCATGCCGCGCAGGGCGCGCGGCACGGATGGCAGGGCCAGTATCTTGCTGCCCGATCCCATGTCCATGCGGAAAACCTTGATGTCCTTTTCAGGGTTTCCCGGATCGCGGAAGAACGATTCATTGACCGAACCCACGACCACCTGAAGCATCGTCGCGTGTTCCGCGCAGTAATCAATGAACTCGCGGGCCATTTCCAGATTATAGCCCATGTAGAACACATCCATGCCGCCAGCGGCAGGGTCCATGCCCGCCACAAGGTCGGCAATGAACGACGCCGCCCATGACAGGCCGGTGCGGCGGGACTTCTCCACCACCACAACACGGTTGTTCATGACCGCTTCCATGGTGGCGGACTGGTATTGCAGAAAGATCGGGCTGGTGGCGGCGGTCATTTCTTTACTCCGAATGCACCGTCCAGCATCGCGGCCACGCTTTCGGCGGACAGGCCCTGGCGTTTGGCGTTGGCAGTGACGGTCTGTTCCACCTGCCTGCGCAGGCGCGCTTCAACCTGTTCGGCCAGCTTCTGTCTGTAATCGGCATCGGTCTTGGCACTGCGCGACAGGTGATCAAGCGCCTTGGAAAGCTGCTCGATGGCTTTCGGATCGGACTTCAGCTTTTCAATGGCAGCGTCACTGCCATCTTCCAGCGCCGTGAACAGGTCAAAAATGACCGTATGCATCAGTTCCAGATTGAGCTGGGCAGTGCGCGACGGTGGCGCGTCACCCTGTTCGCGCACCAATACCTCGGAAAGCATGCGCGAGCGCCGGAGCCGTTCCCCCAGTTCCCGATGTCCCTTCGCATATCGTCCCACTGTCGAACGGCTGATATGCGTGACATCCAGTTCACGCAGCTTGGCCACGATCTGGTCAAAGGTGCAGTGATTGTCCAGCAGCCTGTTAATGACCTCGCGGATTTCAGGCGGCAGCCGCTCTATGGATGAAGGACGCGCCATGGATCAGAACATCAGGTTCCGGGCCACGCCGTGCAGGCGCTGCACGCCGGATGCCACGCGCGCACCGATATCGGTCATGTTCACGACCCACAGGTCGCCATGCATGCGGGGCAGTTTCTCGATGGAAACGCAGCCCTGATGCTGAAGGAATGTCAGGTCGGCGCGCAGGGTGTCGATATCGGTAAACCGGCCACTGGCGGCAATCATGCGCACCAGAACTTCTTCGTTCAGGCGGCGGTCCTGCATTTCCTCCAGGGATTTCAGGATGCGCAGGCGGCGGTCTTCGATCAGGGCACTTTCGGCACTCATGATTGTTTCCCGTTGGCGGACTCAAAGGTTCCGCGAATGATGGTGTAAAGAAGCTCGGTATTGTATTTTCCGTCCTTGCTGATGTCGGTCAGCCGGGCGGAAATCGTGCTCATGGTCGCCTTGAGCGTGCCGACATCCTGCGTCAGCGCCTCGTGGCGGATAACCAGATTGCGGTGCCGCGATACGACCACGACGAAGCCAAGGGCGATGATGGCCCCGGCCAGCACCAGGACAATCAGCAGCGTGGGCGTCACGCCTGGCGCGGCCGGGGTCATCATCTGCATGGATCAGGCCGTCGCGGCAGGGGTTGCTGCCGTGGTGGTGGCCTGCGCCGTCGTATCCTGCGGCACCAGAATGCCGGACAGGTCAGCTACGGCCGCCTTCACATGCGTGGTCACGACGTCGAGGTCGGGCACCGTAACGCCAAGACCGCGCAGCAGCGTGACAGTGCCGGAAATGGCTTCCTGCGCCACCTCGTTACTGTCTTCCCACTTGGTGAAAGCTGCCTGAAGCTTGTCGATACCGCCATCCACCTTGGTCACGGCAGCCTTTACGGCGGTCTGTGCGGCGGTGTTGTAGGCGGAAATCTTGTTACCGGCAGCAGCACTGCCGATATTGCCGAGGACCGCAAAGATATCCGGCAGGATCGCACTCCATTTGATGGACATGGATTTTCCCGAAATTGGCGCTGCGTCCTCGCCGGAATAAAAACGGCCATGCGCGCCCGCATGACCGTATGAGGTCAGGCGACGGCGGGTTTTGCGGCTTTCTGCGCCAGCGTGTTCGCCAGCCCTTCACGACTTATGGTGCGGTCAATCCAGCCTTCACCACAGGACGGAAACAGGCGGCAGTTCCGGTAATAGGCAGCCTGCATGTCCGCCAGCAACCCGATCAGGCGCGATCCCGTCGGGGCCGCCACAGCGTCCAGCACGGCGGAAATCGTGGCAGGCCCGATATCGCCATCAAGGGCAGCGCCCTTCATGCCGACAGCAGCCTGCAACTGGCGCGCCGCAATGCGGATGCCTGCGTTGAACCCGAAATCGAACACCATGGCGTCAATACCTGCGGGCAGCAGGTCACAGTTCAGCGGACGCCAGTAAAAGGCGCGGGCAATGGCACGGAATGTCGGCACGTCAATGGACTGCATGGTTTTTGCCGTAACGGCAGCGGGACTTCCGCCCGTCCAGCGCACCATGGTGGGCGCTGAAATGCCGCGCATGGTGCCGACAAGAAACCCATGCCCCTGCGCGCCGCCGGTCCAGTTACCGCCGTCGCTCCTGCAACATTGGTACAGACCCTCTTCGCCAAGGGTAAAATCTGTGATTGTGAGGAAGTTGGTCTGCATGTCGGCAGGTTACGCGCGACATGCGTGGGCTTTCAGGGGGGTGTTGTTCCCCTGTCAGGCTGGTCAGAACAGGTTCAACTGACCCGGATCGGTGCGCCAGCTTTCCCGGCGCGTGCGCGGAAGCCAGGGGCCGTTTTCCAGAACCTTCTTGACCCAGCGTCTGGTGGCCCCGGCGCGCACGGCGATCTGGTCAATGGTCAGGTTCATCTGGCGATACATCTGGATGCGCCAGTGGCGACAGATGGGCACTTCTATCTGTTCGCCGCCATAATGGTTTGACAGGCTGCGGGCAATGTCCTCGCCGTAAGTATTACACAGATCGGAACCCGCCCATTTACGCGGCACCCATATCCGGCTGCCGCCCGCGCTTTCGATAAAGCAGAGTGCCGCATCTTCACCGACATCGGCAACAAGCCAGTCAATCTGTGCAGGCGGCTGAATGTTCATGTCACTTCTTTACCATCATATCTTGCCAGCAAGGCGACAATATCCAGCATGATCGCGCGTTCACCTGCCGCCACCATCTGGTCCTGAATGCGCGCCGCATCCTCGCCGCTGGTGGCATGCCGTCCGGCAATTACGGACTGGCGGACAAGGGAGCGGATTTTGCCA
Source organism: Komagataeibacter rhaeticus (assembly GCF_003207855.1). Lineage (GTDB taxonomy): Bacteria > Pseudomonadota > Alphaproteobacteria > Acetobacterales > Acetobacteraceae > Komagataeibacter > Komagataeibacter rhaeticus. Next base: position 24,106 of record NZ_NKTZ01000003.1, read on the forward strand.
CGCAGGGCGTTCAGATCATCATCAGTAATCATTAAGCGAAATCGTCCCTTTTATAAACAGGCATCCAGTATTGTCTGTAAACGAAAAAACCGCCCCGGATAGGGGCGGTTTCTGTAATCGCTGCATGTGAGGTTATTAATAGGACCGCAAGCCGAATATGAGAACTATCGCAATGATGCTGACCAACGCCGCGCATAGCATCATCGTGAAATTGCGACTGTTGGCCGCGCATACTGTGAAAGCAACCGCAATGACCATTATCGCTGCGGCCAGCCATGGATAGATATTCGTCATTTCAAGCCCCTCTCAAGCCGCGTTTTCCACCGTTTCAGACCCTCAATTACCTTCCGTCCCTGCACGCCATCAAGGAATTCGGGCGCGGTGATGCCACCGGGATGGTCCGGCGTCATGGTCTGCCGCTGGACGTAGGCACGCAGGGCTGCACGCGAGCCCCCGCTGGCCAGCATCGGGGCCATGTCCCGCCACACGGCGTAGATCATGCGCACATGCGGCTTGTCGCTGCTGGACAGGCTGCCTTTCTTCGGCTTCCAGCCCAGCGTGCGGAAATGGGCCAGCACCTTTTCCAGCGCAGGCGTCGTGGCCTCTTTCGCGCTGGAATGGCCGGTCATGCGGTGCAGGATGTCGCGGTAGGCTTCATCCGGCAGCGCCAGTTCCTTGCGGGCGATGTGCAGCTTGGCATAGATCGCGCCGCGCTTCGGGTCAGTTCCGGGCATTTACTTGCTCCCCGTGTGGGACAGAGCCTCGCGCCGCGCCAGTTCGCGGGCGGTCTGGGCATGGATAAGGCGCATCTGGCAGGCGTACAGGTCACGCTTCTCCCGCATGCAGGTGATGTAGATGGGATCGTCAAACATGGGGTCGCGCATCGTGCAGAAATGCAGCACGCCCCAGGTCAGGAACAGCAGGGCTGCAAACATCCCGATTATGGGCATGGCCGGGTTCATCCTGCCCTCAGAGCGACGAGAAATTCAGGTTGATCTGTTCCCACCGCGCGTTCCCATCCTTGCGGACATGAAAGCGGATGTAACGGCGCGATCCGGCCCATTCCAGGGAATCAGCAATGGCGGCCTGCACGTCCGGCCATTTGGGATGGGACAGCTTGACGCGCCGGGTTTCCTGAAGGCGCTGGATATTGAGGCGGCCGGTTTTTTCGTCGCGCACGAAGGCATTGGCCAGCAGGGTGCGCACGTCATCGTTCGCACCTTCGCCCACATCGTCCAGCACCTCGTTCATCAGCGCCTGGGCGGCGACAATGGCTTCGTTCACCCGCAGGTAATCGGCGGTGCTCACTTCCACCTTCACGGTCTCGCCAAAGTTGGCGATCACCAGACCGCCGCGCTTGCCGCCCAGACGGGCGTTGTAGCGTTCCAGCGTGAGGTCAATGAACGCATCCACATCCGCGAAAAACTGCTCTTTGCGTGCCCGCAATTCGTCATGCAGGGCCTGTGCGGCTTCGACCAGCGCGGTCGCTGTCTGGTGGCGGAAAAGGATGTCATCGCGGATGCGCGACGTGGGAACGGCAAACCCGTTGGGGCTGGTCAGAACGTCCGGCAGGGGCGTGGTTTCGGCGGCGGCGATGCGTGTGGTGGCGTTCATGAGCGGGTTCCCTTGTGATTGATGGTGATGGGCCAGCGGCGCAGGCTGGCGTTGCGGGTCAGGATGGTGGCGGCGAAGGTCTGGACGGCGGTGTAGGCCACATGGTCGCGTTCACGGCCGGTAACACCAGGCACGCGCCAGGCGCGGCCCTTGCGGGTCCGTTCGGCCAGTTCCTCGATCTGGAAGGACAGGTGCCCGCGCGATCCGGTGGCGATGGGCAGGCAGGCATCGGGGAAGTGGAGGCCATCGGCAATGCCGATGACCCCATCCCTGCTGCAATATGCAGTGCAGGTCATGTCAGTGACGCTTTCCTGCTGCGGGCACATTGCTGGCCATGCGGTAGATCGCTGCGGCGATCAGCAGTGTATGGGCTGCCGAGCGGCGCGCGGATCGGTCGGCCCGCCAGTAATCCCCCGCTTCCATACGGCCGATTGCGTCCTCCAGATCGTCCTGCATGGCGGCAAGCAGGTCATTCAGGTCTTTCGGCCCGGCGGCCATGATTTCCGATGCAGTATCGGTGACCGATTTCAGGACTTCCCCGAAGTCGTTCGGCTGCATTCTGACCTGTTCCTTCATGCCCCGATCTCCCGGCATTCGCCCTCGACCACGATGCTGCCCAGGTGCGGCAGGTGCCCGGCAAGGGCGGCGGTGCCGATGGCCCCATCAATCTCGATGCACTGGCGCATGAGCCAGTCGCCCAGGTCGTGCAGTTCGGCTGCGGTCAGGGTGCGGTCGTCTTTAATTTCGCGCATGCGGATTGCGGTCTCGCGCATGCTGCGGGTGTTGTGGCGCAGCTGCGCCAGCGGGGTGGTATGCGGCATTTACTGGCCCTCCAGGCCGGACAGGATCAGGCGCGCGGTCATGCGCGGCGGCAGGGAACGGAAGAATGTGACGATGACGTTCTGGCGCTCGTGGCTGGGGTGGGCAGCAGGAACATCCAGCCCCTGGGCAATCAGGGCCGCGCACAGGGGTGGCGTGACGCGGCGCATATCGCGCAGATAAAGGATGAGGTCTTCCAGCAGCGGGTCGAAAGCGTCCGCATCGTTGAAGCGGGTGTATTTCGTGATCCGGCGCAGGGTTTCCATCACGATGGCTGGGCCGACACGCGGGGGGCGTGCCGGGATGATGTGGAGGCTGGCGCTCATGCCGTTTCCCCCACGTCCAGGGCTGCGCCGGTTGCCGCATCCAGCAGCGTGCACAGCACAATGGGCGTGCCAACGGCGCGGATCATCGCGTTTGCGCCCTCGGGAACCTGATTGCCGCCCCAGTCAATGTCGTATGCGAGTGCGTCAAAAAAATCCGTGGTCTGCTCGGGCGTCAGACGCGCGGGGACAAGGTAGTGGGTAGGAAACGCGGGCATTATGCAGCCTCCCCTTCACGCAGGGCCGCACGCGCAATCGCACGGAAATTGCGGGCGTCATAAATTGACGGTGGGGCAGTGCTGATGTGCAGCAGCGCATCGGTCAGGCGGGTGATGGTCCGGTGCAGGGCCGCGTTCTTGTGGTCCATATCCCGGAGTGCCGCCATGTCACCGGCGCGGGCGATATCCATATCGCTGCGACGGACCACATCGGTATATTCATCGTCCGGGACGACAGACGGATTAAAGGCGATGCATTCCAGTTCGTTGGCACCGCTGATGACCCGGATTTTCGCGGCTGTTTCCACGCGCACACCCCGGAATACAGGATGCCCCAATGCTTCGATGATATGCATGAGCATGCCAGTCGGGTTTTCATCGCGCGCCACGAACATCATGCTGTAGCCATTGGCCATGCAGGCGTTCTTGATCTGCTGCGCGGTGATAGAGGCCGGAATCACGTATCCGGCCACGGTTTTACTGTTGTCTGACATAATCAGCCTCCCACGCGCCTGAACTTCGGCAGTTCGCCGGTCATGTGTTCCGCCCAGGCGCGTTTCATGTCGTCTGTGGTGATGTTGTCGTTCCCGGCGATGCGGGCCATGCGCATGGCGTTGCGCAGCACCTTGCTCATGGAGCGCAGGCCGCCGGGTTTCTGTGCGATGCCCTTGGCCGCGACCTTCACGTCATCATCCTGAATGTTCCATTCCGCGATGATCGCGCACATGTCGCGTTCCAGCGGGCGCTGGATGTAGCGGCGCAGGCCGATGCGGCTGAATAGCTGCGCATGTTCCTTGCTGCGGCCCAGCCCGTCGATCTTGTCGTTCAGCGGGGCATTGCCCGCGATCACGACACCGATTTCCGCCAGATCGTGCAGGGACCGGATTTCTTCCAGCGCCTGAATGCTCAAATGATGGGCTTCATCCACGATCAGCAGGCCGCCGGTATCCGTCAGGCGCTCGATGATGGCTTCGTCCAGGCCGTTCCCGCGTTCACGCAGCCCCAGTTCCTTGGCAATGCGCGTCAGGATCGCGGTGGGGGAACGCATGGCCGGCCGGGCCGTGACCATCCACACATTGTTGTTCCGGCGCTGGTAGGCGTTCAGGGCCACGGTCTTGCCCACGCCAGCATCCCCCGCGATCATGGCCATGTCCGGCCCGAACCGCGCGCCATCCAGCATGGCGAAGATGCGCGATGCCGTTGCGGTCATGATGAACCCCGGAATGATGGGGGTCAGTTCGCGTTCCTGCCGCTTTGCATCCAGAGATTTCAGCCATTTCTCCACGGCTTCATCAATGCGGTCGTTATTGCCTGCGTAGCTGTTGTTCAGCCACGCGCTGTAGGTCGTATAGGCAACGCCCATGGCGTCCGATGCCTGCCGGTTGGACAGGCCCTGCTGTTCCTGTGCCAGGCGCGCGCGGTTGCGCAGGCTGCCTGCATCAGGCATGGCTGGGGCGTTCGTGGTTTCTTTAACCATCGTTCCGTTTTCTTTTCTGTTGTATTAGGCGGTTAGTTCTTGTGGACGGTCAGTATTCGTCCGGGTCAACAAGGCGCAGGCCGGGCCGTTCGGATCGTTCCATTTCCATGGCCCGCACCAGATAGTCGTCTTCTTCATCCGGCTGGATGGCGATGGCAGCATTGCCGGATATGGCGGCAGCAGGGCGAAACGGCCGCACCACCTTGGCCTCCATGGGCGTTTCTTCCGCCGCATCGGGATCGGGGGCGTAAATGTCCTGCAATTCCGCGATGGACATGCGGTTCTGCGCCTTTTCCATGTCCTTCTGCGCCTTGATCCACGCCTTACGCGCCCGGTTGTGGGACTGGGCAGCGCCCTTGTCGGCAAAGCCTGCCGCTGCAAGACACGGTGCTTCACACACGAAGGTACCGTCCAGGCGGTAAACGAACACCGATCCCTGCAACGCCTGCGGGTCAAACCGCACCACAAGCTGCTGCCCGCGCAACGCGGTCAGTTCTTCAGCCCAGAAGCGGTTGCCTTCCAGCTTGAATTCACCCGTGGTCCGGTCCGCGCGGATGGCTTCCGCCGCCAGCAGCCACAGCCGACGCTGTTCCGGCGTGGCCTTGGTGATGGGGGCGGTGGCATAAGACGCTTCGAAAGCCTGTTTGAAGCTAAGTTTTCCACCGCACACTTTGCTGCGCCGCCCTATGCGCTCGTTGTGCTCCTGAATGCCTTCCGCCACTACCTTGATGAACAACTCCAGGGGCACGGACTGGCTGCCGTAGTTCTCTGGCTTGTTCATCGGGTTATTCCCGGCATACGCCCCCTCGAACAGCGGATGCTTGGCCAGCCCCTGCGCCAGATCGCGCCAGGCGCGCTCAATCGGCTTTGACTGCCCGCTATAGGGATTAACAAACCGCACATCCACGCCAAGCTGGGGCATGATTCCCTGTGGTTCATCATCCTTCAACTTGAAGCGGTAGCGGTTTTCAACACCGCCGGTCAGCCACTTGCTGGCGAAGGCGCGCCCGTTATCCAGATAGCATTTCTGCGGGATGCCATAGCGTTCCACCATGTCACCAAACGCCAGACGGACCATCTCCTTATTTTCGGAAATATCCAGACGCCATGACAGGATCATGCCGGTAAACAGATCCTGAAAGGCCACTAAAACGGGTCTTATAGGCTTCTGAATGCCCGGATAATCGACGAACACGTCAAAGACATGACCATCGACATTCACCGCCTCCATAGCATGGAAGATGGACCGGTCACGCTCCTGCGCAGGGAACATGCGGCGCAGGGCGTCGTTACCCTCCCGGCACAGGGTCAGCAGCGCCGGTCCCAGCGCGTCCATACGCCGCTTGAGCGTCTTTGCTGATGGCAACTTCCATCCCTCCTTTTTGGCTTGTCCCTGCAAGCGTCGGTAGCAGTCATTGAAGGTCGGGCCAGACAGGCGCAGGTAATCGGCTTTCAGGATTTCCCACGCCTCACGCGGACATTCCGCGCGCGACTTGGCCGTGGCGTAATGCGGTGCCAGGGCGGCCAGCCAGTCGCACCGGTTCAGCCCGCGCACGTCCCGATACCAGTTATATATCGTGGTCGTGCCCACGCCGCGCAGCGCTGCAATCTGTATGATCGCGTAATTCTTGCGCACGCCATGCTGGATCAGTGTCTCCACCGCATCCAGTATCTGGTATGCCCGGCGGGCTTCCGCCTTCCTGTTCTCCGGCATGGCGTCGAAACGCCACCACAGGTCTTCACGTTCGCGCCGGGTGCGGTCTTCATCCGGCTTCTGCACCGCCGGATTGGCGGCCTGCATCCGCATGACCAGGGCAGCCTGTGCCGGGAGCGGCAGGGAATACATGGTGAATTCATATCCACCACCCCGGCCGCTGCGTTCTCGCCACGTCTGCCCCTTAAGTTCAGGGTTTAGCCATCCTTCCGCATTGCATCTTTCGCGCATGTTTCGTTCGGTAGCAGGAAGAGTGGGAAGTGCCATTGCCGCCAGTTCGGTTAGCGAAAACCAGTGCTGCTGTGCAGTAACCGCCATCACCAGCTCCCCCCACGCATGGCCTGCCGCCGCAGGGCATTTTCCCGCCGCGTAAGCTCCTTTTTGTGTTCAGAAACTGCCGCCAGTTCGATGGCAGGCAGGTAGCGCCGTTCAATCACGGCCCAGCCGAACGGCTCCGCCATAAATTCCAGCAACCGCCGGTCCTGCGTGGCGGAAATCAACGCATCAAACCGGGGCACGCTGATCTGGTGGCCCTCACGCTGCACGCTGGCATAGGCATTCAGCATGTTGATGCTGACGGGCTTTTCCAGCATCGCGGACATTTCCGCCGCAATCTGCTCCCGCGACCGTCCACATGTTTCCAGCGACACGGAAATGGCGCGTGACAGGCGTGATGTGAACTGGTTGGCGCGGATCAGGCGCGGGTCGAACCGCACCACCGGATTGGGCGGAACCCAGTCCAGCAAGGAAAGCTGTTCGGGTGCATTCCGGGTCATGCTGCTGCCCTTTCTTCTGGCTGATAACCGGGAAGGTGCGGCGCGAAGAACTCAATGATCTGCTTGCGCTCCGCGGGGGATGCCTTGCGCCAGATGCCTGCAACCTTCTCAATCACGCCCGGCGGTGTAGGCTTGGGGCGACCAGCAAGCTGCCGCACGATCTCGGACACCTTCCGCACGCCGGGCCACTGGATCACGAAACCCGCGATCTGGCGCTGCATGTCCGGCTCCTGCTTGGCCAGTTCATCAAGCTGTGACCCGCTATCTGCCAACCATGTGCCCACGATCTTCTGGCGCACGTCCGGCATGATGTTCTTGTAGCGGGCAACAGACCGCGCAATGGTCTGCTTGGAAATACCAAGCCGTTCGGCAGTGGATTCCGCAAAGGATGCGATCAAGTTCTCAAGGTTGAGAACTTGATCCGTCTTGCGGTCGCCGCCGTGTTTTGTTTCCGGATGAAGCGCCTCATAAACCTCCTTGCGCTTGGCCAGAAAGGTGGAGCGGTCCAGCGGTGACAGTTCACGCCGGAACAGGTTCTCGTCGATTTCAAGAAGCTGCGCTTCCAGTTCGTTGGCCTTGAGGACAACGGCGGGAATATCCGCCCATTCCAGCTTCTTTGCCGCTGCCAGACGGTGCCCCCCGGCGATCAGCTTGTAACGCTTGCCGGACTTCCTGACCTCGATAGGCTGGCGCAAGCCATATTCTGCCATAGACGCAGCGATGAAGTCTGCCGCCTCCAGGTCTATTTCCCGCAGCCGCTCATCCGCGTCGATATCGGCAATGGCAATCTGTTCGATGTTCATGCCGCCACTCCGTTTTGACGGTGCGCATCATGCGGCAGGGCGGTAGGTGTCCTGATAACGGTCATGGAAACAGGAGACCCGTCATGATGATAGCGACCCGGCCAGATATTCTGCGGCTCACGCCCCAGCACCCTGGCAATCTCGCGCTCAATCGGAACCGAATATCCCACAGTTCCGATGGTCTTGCTCACGGCACGGCTATCGCGGCCAATCATGGTGGAAAACTTCGCAAGCGAGCCGTATCGCTTCCGAAGTTCCGCCTTGATGTCCTCGGCGTGCATTCCTCTAGGCTTCTGTGCCATATATATAGCTCCTGAGATTCGGGGCGGTGCCAGCCGCCCTTTTCTTCAACCCCGCTTCAGCGACTTTACGCCGCTGTTGTTCGTCGCGAGGTGTGCCGTGATATTACCGTTTCCGAGTTTGCCTTCAAGCTCCAAAAAGGCACATCCGAGTTGTTTTGTGTGGAAAACCTGTGCGTAAGCACCGGAAGCGATTGAAATGACTACAAAAAACAGATCCGATGCGATTGATGACCGCAACATCCGAGTTTCGAATGTAAACTCGGATGTGGCTTCCTCTGATCCGGTGGTTGAAAGACTGCGTGAGGCGATCAGAAACGCAGGAGGCAATAAGCGGGTATCAGCTCTCTCAGGAGTGCCGCTTGGATCTCTCACAAACTATCTTGGTGGTCGCCAGATGCCTTTCGGTGCTGCCTTAAAGATTGCTCGCGCTTGCACCGTATCGCTGGAATGGATGGCTGGTCGTGAGGATGCGCCAAAGCAGGAAGCTCACGTTCTGTCTACGCCGATGCAGAACGACGACGATCTAACCTACATTGACTATTACAATATCGCCGCGTCAGCAGGCTTCGGTCTGTGCGCTGATGAGGCAGAAAAGCCCGAGAAAGTCGCCATCTCTAAGCGCTTCCTGCGGCAAGACCTTGGTCTGGAACCAAATCGCGCCCTTATGCTGGAAACCCGTGGTGACAGCATGGAACCAGCCCTGCGGGCCGGAGACCGTCTCGTCGTCGATACCCGCCAGCAGCACATCCTTGATGGCGTTCACGTCCTGGTCGTAAACGGCGGCCTTCTGGTCAAACGCGTGTCAACTGAACCAGACGGCAAGGTCCGCATTGCCTCGGATAACCCGCTTTATCCGCCATTTTTCACGGATATATCCCGCGTGCGATGGGGAAAACCCGATGGCGATAACACAATCACCGTAATCGGTCGCGTCGCCTTCAGACTACAGGCAATGTCATAAGTAAATACATAGTTTATATGGGCCGGAAATGACAGAACACAGTATTTTTCCTGATGCATATGAAATGCTATCTGAATTTGAAACTTCTATGTCTGATTATAGATGTCAGTTTCATTGCCCTGAAAAATACAAATCCATTCTTATGGAAATTTTCTGGCATGATTTTTCAGAACGATTCTATCCAGAGAAATGGCTACTTAGTTTTAGAGATGAATTGCAGAAAGATTTTCATTGGCCGTGGTTGGAAGAGTGCAGAAAATATTTCCGAAAAGAAGGTGCAATTCCTGATTTGTGGGAAAGGAATAAAATATCATTAGATGGAGAAGTACCTGTTCATGTCCAATTATCGGCATTGAGTCGAACAATAACCGCCGTCTATTACGCTAGAAAGAAATATAGAAACCTTGTAAGCATTTTGACAGGTTTAGAATGGCAGGATGTATTGATTCCCTCTGGTCCCGCAGCATCTACAGTTGATGCAAAAATAGCCGAGGAAAGAAATCCAACACTTAGGTATGACCTGCTGAATAAAGGATATCTATCTGCGCCGCCTTACTATCCTTATGATCACTGCCACATACGACTGAAGAAAATTAAGAAAACTCCTTCATAACGATCTGAAGGTGGTTTCATGGCTTATCTTCTTGGCTCTTTAAGAGGCCGCTAAGATTGTTCAGAGCGTGCTGCCGTCTGAACATGCCACGGTTCCAGAGGGTGTGTCCCATATCCTGGAAACGCCATTTGCTTCCAGACATTTCCAAATGGCGATTTCGTCTTGTGGATAACTCCCCACCAGACTAGCCTGCGCTTAGAGCAACCGGCATTTCTCGATCCCACGGCATCCCCGCAAATCCCACGAAATCCCGGTCATCCTCTACTTCCATCCTCACTGTCCCCTTTCATCGGGTCATCGCCCACGCCCTGGGGCGAGAACTCGATCAGCAGGCGCGGCCCCTGAATGCGGTAATAGGATGATCCGTTATGCCCCGGCGCATGGGTGGTGGGGCCGCTCCAGGCAAACCATGTGCTGTCCAGCCCGTCGCGGATTTCCTTCAGGCGCGGGGCGGCATAGGCATCGTTCACAATCCCGGCCCACTGCGTGATCACGCCCATCAGCATTTCCTTCTGGGCGGCGGTCAGGGCGGAACCCTTTATGCCTTCGGGGACCAGGGTCTCACCATCATGGCCCGGCCCCTGCACCAGATCCTTCACCCCGTAGGGCAGGATGGCCTGCCTGCGCTGGCTGGCATCCAGTGCATCCAGCAGGGCGAAGGCCGTATCGTTTTCCCCTGACAGGACACGCACCGTCCTGCCCCCCGTCCGGTACAGCGCGGGCTGCGCGCCGGTCAGGGTGGGCGTCATGGTGCCGTGCACGCCATCAATGACGATATTCAGCCCCAGATGGTGGCCGCCGAACTGGATCATCCACGGTTTTTCCGCATCGGGCTGGCCCAGTATGGCAATGGTATAGACCGCGCGGCCGGCGGCAAACGGCTCACCATCGTCAGCCAGAACCTGATCCGCGCCCATGATGTCCTGTACCTTCTGGTAGCCTGCCGGACTCAGCACCACTTCAAGCAGATGCAGCGCCGCCGCGCGCTGGGCCGCGGTCAGCTGGCCCATCCGCACCCCCGGCCGGGGCACGTCGCTTACGGGGAAGTTCGACCAGACCGCCGTGCCGTACTGTTCCCCTACAAAGCCACCGGGCGGCCCCATGCCGGGGCCACGCGCGGTGGGCGCGCTGGCCTGCGCGTCCGTGACCGGCTGTACGGGCTGGCCCGGCCCGGCCCGGCGGAAACGGGCCAGCGTGCCGGATTTTCGTGTAACAAATGGAAACTGCACCTGACTGCGGCCCGCGTCATCGAAGGTGGCCAGAAAGGCACGCGCCGCCGCCGTGACCGCGCGGGTCTGGCGGATTGCGGCCCCGTCCTCCACATTGGCCGCGGCCGGGGCCGCACGGGCCGTTACGGGGCCTGTCACGCCGGGCGCCATGGCCAGCAGCAGGCCGCCAGCCATAAAGGAAATCTTTCGCATCCAGTCCCCTGCTTCATTCCATCGGGCGGGTCCATCTCGCCCCGGCGGGACTGTGCATGGCCACGGGCGCCGGATCAAGGGCTTTCCCGATGCCGCTTTTTGCGCTCACAATGCCGCCTTCCTTTACAACAGGGGCCAGCCATCCGGCGCACAAGGCTCCCCAAGACCTGCCATGCCCGATCAGGAACCCGCCATGTCACAGTCCGCGCCCCTCTGTCGTCCATTCCGGCCTGCTTCCGCGCGCCGTCTTGCCCCTGTGGTGGCGGGCATGGCCGTGGCCGCGCCCCTTCTTGCCCTGACGGCCGTGGCACAGGCCCGCGCGCCGGACTGCGCCGCACTGGCCCGGCAGGCCCTGCCGGATACCACCTTCACCACCGTCGAGACCGTGGCCGCCGGTAGCTGGCAACCCCCGCAGGACCAGCTTTCCCGCATCATGTCCGCCCCCGGCATGAACCTGGCCGGGCATGCGCGGCAGGCCGCCAATCCTGCCTTCTGCCGCGTGGCAGCGACCCTGCGCCCGTCGCCTGATTCGCAGATCCGCACCGAGATCTGGCTACCCCTTTCGGGCTGGAACGGCAAACTGCTGGGGGTCGGCAATTTCGGCTGGGCCGGATCGCTCATGTATTACGGCATGGCGACAGGTATTGCCGAAGGCTATGCCGTGGCCAGCACCGATACCGGGCATGACAGTGCCACGCCCGAGGGACAGGGCGGCCGCTTCACGCTGGGCCACCCCGAGAAGATGATTGATTACGCCTACCGCGCCGACCACCTGATGACGGTGACGGCCAGGAAACTGGTCCGCGCGTTCTATGGTAAAAAACCCGCGCATGCCTACTGGATCGGCTGTTCGCTGGGTGGGCTGGAAGGGCTGATCGAGGCCAAGCGCTACCCTGAGGATTATGACGGCATTGTTGCGGGGGCACCGCCCAACCCGATCGTGAATTTCAATGCCGAGCAGCTCTGGGCGGGATGGATGAGCTACCACGACCCCGCGCTGCGCGTATCGCGCGACAAATTCCACCTGCTGAACGCGGCGGTGATGAATGCCTGCGCCTCCCCCGTGGGGAAAAAGCAGGGCTTCCTGGATGAGCCGGACAGGTGCGCCTTCACCCCCGAACAGCTTGAGTGCAAAGGCGGAGACACCACAAAATGCCTGACCGCCAACGAAGTGCGCGCCGCCCGCAACATCTATCAGGGCCCGGTTGACCCCCAGACGCACCAGGTCATCTTTCCCGGCCCGGCCAAGGGCAGCGAGGATGGATTTTCCGCCGATGGCAGGGCCTTCCCCGTAGCGCTCGACCTGTTCAGATACGCCGCCTTCCAGAACCCGGACTGGGACTGGACCACCCTGAACTGGGGTACCGACATACAGGAAGCCACGCGCAGGGTCGGCCCGCTCCTGCATGTGGATGACAACCTGACCCCCTTCCTGCGCCGTGGCGGCAGGCTGCTCCTGTATATCGGCTGGAATGACGGCCATAACCCCGAACAGCTGGCCAGCTACTATCAGGCCGTGCAGCGCAACGCAGGCCCCGTGGGCGCGGATGCGGTGCGGCTGATCACCATTCCCGGCATGGGCCACTGCCAGGGCGGCGCGGGCTGCGATACGTTCAGCAAGCTGGGCGTGATTGATGACTGGGTCAGCCATGGCCATGCGCCCGAACAGGTCCTTGCCGCGCGGGTGGAAAACGGGCAGGTCGTGCGCACCCGGCCGCTCTGCGCCTGGCCCAAGGTTGCCCGCCATGATGGCCATGGCAGCATGGATGACGCCGCAAGCTTTGCCTGTGTGGACCCCGCGGGTCAGTAAGTGTCCGGTTTAAACAATAACAGCTCGCCGGTGCCGCTTTTTTCAGGAAGGCGGCATCTCCTGAATATTTTTGGAAAAAGCTTCACCAATACCTTTCCCATGTTTTACAGATATTGCGTGGAACAGTTTTTTATGGCGAAACGGCAAAATGGAAGATGAACAGGAATTCGTTTATATTGTAAGTGAGAATCTGTTCATGTCATAACGGCTGGTTTTTTCATAATTTGTTATGTTGTTATAGATGATTCCTTCCATTTCGGAATCTATTATTCTATAATGCGTGTTGTTCAGGTTCGTCAGTATGGCCCGTGTAAAGGCATAGGGGCCTGTTGTCTGGAACACAGCCTGCCTTCCCACGCCATGTATGGATTCCTCATAGAGGGCAATGTTCGCCAGGACCTGGTTGATGACTTTTTCAAGCAGCCTGTTTCCGGGCCTGCTTATAATAAACCATTGCTGGAATTCGCCGTTTTTCGCATGGGATATTTCCGCTCCCCTGCCCCATCCGTGAAACCTGTCAGATTTTTTGGAATCCCAGCACGATAATAGGATTTCATCCCTGTCCCTTATTATATTCGAAAATGGTTTTTCGGTCCCGGACTTCATATCCAAGTAAATCCCGCCACATTTATAAATGCACAGATACCTGAATAGATCCGCGCGGGCCGCGCCATAGGCGGGATGGATTTTCATATAGAAATTCAGGATTTCCCAGCCGAAATGATTATATATGAAATCATGCCTGTCTTTTTCAGAATAGAAAATATAGTCGCAATCGGTATTGACCGCCCTTATTGCGTTACTGTTTTTCTTAAACTGTTCCCGGACAAAGGAACAGGAATCCGTCTGGTGTATGATCCGTGGAATTTCACCGGATGCGCGCAGGGACGGCACCTGAAAAGGACGATACCGGTCAAAAACACGAAACCGTTCCCATCCCAGTAAATGGGGCACATGCGTGACCGAACCGTCTGGCAGTGCCGACATGAACAGGGTGCCCTTTGTAAAGGCAATCCCCGTCTGGCCAGCCAGGGGCGTGATCGCATACCCGCAATGGACGATATCCGTTACGGACGCTATTCTTGCCTGATTTTCCTTGAAGTCGCATATGTTTGCCTGATAGATCCGACCATTATCAATGCACAGAAATGTAAAAAAGTGCGAAACTATCATAATATCCATCGTCAACTGACAATATTGACAATGTCTATATTAAACTGATTAAAAAAATTTGAACACGGCCCTGCGGGCAGGCCCGCGCCTGCCGTCAGTCCGCGGGCGTGGCCCGGCGCATCCTGCCCTTGCGCAGCATCAGTCCCACGATCATGAAAAAAGCCAGGCACATGAAGCTGCCGCTCACGCTCAGGCTGGCGCTGATGGCCCCCTTGTAGGCCGCGCTGACCTGCCCGTGCAGGGCGGGCGAAAGGGCATCAAGTGCCACCATGCCCTTTTGCAGGATGGTGGCGGCATCAATCCTGCCGGGCAGCGCGTCCAGCCGGTTCTGCAGCGTCAGCGCCATCACCCCGCCCGAAAGGGCAACACCAAGCGCACCGCCCAGCGAGCGGATGAACCCCATCATGGCGGTTGCAATGCCCAGCCGTGCGGCGGGCACGGCATTCTGGATGATGACCGTGGCATTGGGCATGCCAATCCCCATACCAACCCCCAGGCAGCCCAGGCCGAGCAGGAAGAAGGGCGGCGCCGCACCATGGCGGGCGCACAGCGCGATCAGGGCAAGGGAGAGGAATTCAATGCCCACGCCAGTCACCAGCAGCAGTTCGTAACGCTGCGTGCGCGACGAGACATAGCCCCCCAGCACGGAACTGACCATCATCGTACCCACCTGTGGCAGCATCATCAGTCCCGATGCGGCGGGGGTCAGGCCCAGTACGAGCTGGTAGTACAGCGGCAGGAAAACCATCGACCCCATCATCGCGAACGACATGATCCCCGTCGCCGCCACACACACGGAAAAATCGGCAATACGCAGCAGGTCAAGACTGACCAGCGGTTCCGGCGCGCGCCGCTCCTGCATGATGAACAGCGTAAAAAGCGCGATGCTTGCCCCCAGCAGCACGAATGTCAGCGGCGCGGTCCATGCCAGCGACGTGCCGACGGAATTGAACAGAAGCAGGAACCCCGCCGTGCCCCCGGCCAGCAGGGCTGCGCCCATGTAGTCGATGCGCGGCCGGTTTTCCGCCCGGCCCGCGGGCAGACCCAGCATGACCAGCGCAAAGGCCACAAGCCCGATGGGCAGGTTGACCAGAAACACCCACCGCCATGACAGGGCACTGGTCAGCACACCGCCCATGAACGGCCCGGCCACGCTGCTGACCCCGAACGCCCCCGTAAACAGCCCCTGGTAGCGACCGCGCTGCTGCGGGCTGACCATATCGCCAATAACGGTCTGGGACAGGGTCATGAGTCCCCCCGCCCCGACGCCCTGCAACCCGCGGAACACGATAAGCTGCCACATGTCCCGCGCCATGCCGCACAGCAGGGAGGACAGCAGGAAAGCCCCGATGCTGAACGCCAGCAGCGGACGCCTGCCGAACATGTCCGACAGTTTGCCATAAAGCGGTGTGGCGATGGTGGAGGTCAGCATGAACGCCGTCACCACCCACGACATACGCGCCAGCCCCCCCAGATCGCTTACGATGGTGGGCAGCGCGGTCGAGACGATGCTCTGGTCAAGCGCGCCCATGATCATGGTCAGAATCAGGCCGGTGAAAACAAGCGGGCGCATTGCGGGTGCTGGATGGGAATGGAGCGTGGAGGAAGGCTGCACGAAGTTGTCCTGTACCGTCAGAAACTGTTTCAAAAAACCGGGCTTTGAAACAGGCTGCAAATCATAAGGAAGTTTTTGGTGAATTTTCTTGAAAAGCTTCCATCATCTTTTATCGACGGGTCAGTGTGAAACCCTTACCCAAAAACATAGCCACATGGCCAGGCTACGGGCTGCCGACATCCCTGACCGATGCATCCGCCCGCCCCTTTACCCAGTAGCCCGCGGCCCTGATCCAGCGGGGATCAAGCCCGCGCCGGTCCAGCAGGTACTGACGCACCGCCTTGGCCACGCCGGCTTCCGCCCCCACCCATACGAAGGTACGCCGCGTCATCTCCAGCCCATCAAGGGCGGCAAGGATGGCCCGCGCCTGATCCGCGTGCGCCATGGGGCGATGGACCCAGTGGGCCGTATGGCGGGCTGCGGTCTGGAATACCTGCTCATCCGCCGCGCCGGGCACGGCCACGACCGTGGTGGCGCGGGCATGGGCGGGCAGTTCCTCCACCCTGCGGCCAATGGCGGGCAGCGCGGTCTCATCCCCCACAAGCAGCCAGTCCGTGGCCACGATCACCTGCGACCCCTTGGGGCCGCCTATGTCCAGCCGGTCCCCCACCCTTGCCGCCCGCGCCCACGCGGCGGCGGGGCCGCCATGATGGTTGACGAAATCAAGGACCAGCGTGCCCGCCCCCGGGTCATACCGGCGCGGCGTGTAATCGCGCCGCACGGGCGCACCGTCCAGGCCGGGAATGAATATCTTGATATGGTCATCGGGCGACGCGCTGGTGAAACCGGCCAGATCCGCGCCCGCAAGGGTTATGCGGATCATGTGCGGGCTCAGCCGCTCCACCGCCACCACGTCAAGGCTGCGGCGGTGCAGTTCATGGCGGACGCGGTGGATGACGGGGGCATCTGGCTGCGTGGCAGGGGTTATGGGGACATGCATATGCGATTTCCTTGGCGCGGGGCCGCGCGTATCAGGGCAGGAAGCGACTGACCTCGATTCCGGTGCCGACGGGCAGCATGATGCTGGACATGCCCGGCAGCGCGCGGATGGCGCGGGCATAGCGCTTCACGTCGTCTGTCCCCGGGCGGATCATGTTGTCGGCCACGATGATCGCACCGGGGCTGAGGCGGGGATAAAATGCCTCCAGACAGGGCAGGTACAGGTCTTTCCACAGGTCCACGAAGACGAAATCGACCTTTTCGCCCAGTTCACCGATCATCCGCACGGCGTCCCCCACACGGAAGTCGGTCCATGCATCCAGCCCGGCGCGTGCCGCCATCTGTCGGGCGTGAGCGGATTTGTAACCATGCAGTTCCATGGTGGTCAGCCGCCCGCCCGTGGCCCGCGCGGCATCGGCCAGCCACAGGGTGGAATAGCCGAACGACGTGCCCAGTTCGAGCATGCGCGGGCGTTCAAGGCTGCGGGCAAGGATATTGAGCAACTGCCCGGTTTCCGGCCCGATGGCACGCATGCGCTGGTCGTGGCCGCCATCACGCCCGCCCGGCGGTTCCACCCGGGGCTGGCTGCGTTCGGCGCGCATGCGCTCGTGATAAAGGTCAAGAACCGCCATCATCCTGTCATCCATGCGCGTGCTCCCGGCTGGTTGGTGTGTGTTATATCTGCCCGACCGCGCGGGCGGCTTCATCCAGCACGGCGGCAACCTTTTCCTCCGCCTGCGGGTCCAGTCCGCCGTTGCGCAGGCGCAGGCGCAGCGCGGTCTTGAGGTTCTCCATCGCGCGCATGACCGGCAGCGGGACATTACGCCGCCCGCCGCGGCCTTCCGGTTCCGCTGTTGCGGCGCGGGCAAGGATTTCCGTCACCAGTGCCCCGTTTGCAGCAAGGAAGGCCGTGCCTTCGGGCGTGATGTGGTAGGTCTTGCGGCCTTCGTGTGTATCGGGGCCGATATGGCCCGCTTCCTCCAGCCAGGTCAGCGTGGGATAGATCACGCCGGGACTGGGGGTATAGCTGCCACCGGATGTTTCCTCGATGGTCTTGATCAGTTCATAGCCGTAGGTCGGTTTTTCCGCGATCAGGCTGAGAACGAGGAGACGCATCTCCCCATAATCAAACAGCCTGTGGCGCCCGCCGCGTCCACCGCCCCGGCCATGATGACGGCCATGACCGCCATGGCCCGCAGGCCCCTCGGGGGAGAAAGTCTGGCGGTTACGACCGCCTGCGTGTCTGTTTTCGTGTTTCATGAATCCGATATACATCCAGATATATCGAAATTCAAGATATATCTGAATATATTTTTTAGACCCGCCGCCTGAAATGCCCGGCAAAACATGAAAAGGTTTCCGGTGGCGCTTTTTTCAAAAAGCTTCGGACAGCGCCGCCTTTTTGAAAAAAGGCGGCACCCAAAATATTTTGTTATTTTTCAAAGCATTACTTCAAAACACTGTTCAGGCTGCAACATCCACCAGAAGCACGACCGCGTCGCGCCGCGCGATCACGGTCAGGTCCGTGGCCCCCGTCAGTGCCGCCGCATCACCCTGATCAAGAATATCCTCCCCAATGCTGATGGTGCCGGACACCACCACAACATAAAGGTCACGCCCCATGCAGGTGCCATAGGCCGCGCCCTCCCCCGCCGGAATCGCGGCATGGGCCAGCCGTGCCCGCGCGCTAAGGGCTACCGGCGCGCCATCGGCCACGACGCCGCTTTCCTCCGGGTCATCCTCGGGGAAGCCCGAGGCCAGCAGCACAAAACCGCCATCGCCCCCCGGCAGGGCCGTACGGGTTTCCTGCGCGGGCGTGGTACCCTTGATATCGGCCAGCAGCCAGAACTGGATGAAGCTGGCCCCATCGGCCCCCGCGCACCAGTCCACACCCGCGCATCCGCCGCCCGTACTGGCCAGATGCACGCCACCGGCCTCCACCGGTTGGGGGTCACACCCGTCCATCCGCCCGCGCAGGCTGCCTGCCCGCACCCATGTCACGATATCGACACTGGCTTCCGGCCCCAGATGATAGGTCGCCCCCGCCCCGATCTGCCCCAGATTGAGCACACGCAGGCGGCCATCATGGATGTGCGCGGGGTCCTGATAATCGGCAAAGGCAAAGTGGCAGCGCAGGGCCAGGCCATCCGAATGCGCGGTGCCCAGCGTATCCGCGCGCCTTATGTCCATCATATGCCTGCCTCAGCCATGTTTTTTTGCCTTCTTCTCCGGGTAGAGATCCTGCCAGCCACCGCCAACCGCACGGTAAAGCCGCGTGACCGCGTCCGCCACATGCGCTTCGGCATCCGCCTGCGCGCTCTGGGAGGACAGGAGCGCGTTCTGCAATGTCAGCACGTTCAGGAAGTCGGACGATCCCTGCACATACTGCGCCTTGGCCGTTTCCACCGCAATTTCGTTTTCATGCACGGCTTCGGTCAGCTCGTCACGCCGCTTCTGGGCCGCCGTGAAGTCGGCCATGGCATCATCGATTTCCTGCCACGCCTTGAGCACCGTGCGCTGGAACATCGTCGCCGCTTCCTTCTGCTGCGCGCGCCGCAGGTGCAGCTGCCCGGTCAGGCGCCCGCCCTCAAAAATGGGCAGTGTTGCCGTGGGGCCAAAACCGTACTGGCGCGACGCCCATGACCCCAGCCCGCTGAACTGCAGCGCCTGCACGTCCAGGCTGCCCGACAGCGTGATGCGGGGGAAGAAATCGGCAATCGCGACACCAATACTGGCGGTGGCGGCATGCAGCCGGTCCGCCGCCATGCGGATATCGGGGCGGCGTTCGGCCAGTTCCGATGGCAGGCCGACGGGAATGGTGGCGGGCACCACCGGGATGGGCGCAACCGGCCCAAGCCCGGCATCCAGCGCGCCGGGTTCGCGCGCCACAAGGAAGCTCAGCGCATTGAGCAGATGCGTGGCCTGTGCCTTCAGCGGCGCAAGGCGGGCGGTAAAGGTGTGAAGCTGGCCCGTTGCCTCCGCCACATCCAGCCGTGTGGCCGCCCCCTGCTGCAGGCGCAGGGTGGTCAGGCGGACGCTGTTGGTGGCAATGGCGATATTATGTTCAAGAATGCCGATCTGGGTCTGGGTGGCCCGCAGGTCGATATAATCCTGCGCGGTTTCCGCCATGAGCGAGACCAGGATGTCACGCCGCATTTCCTCGGTCGCATGCATCGCCGCCGTCGCCGCTTCCACCTGCCGGCGGACATGGCCCCACAGGTCCACTTCCCATGAGGCATTCATCCCGTATTGCGGCAGGTTGAACGACGGGTTGCCCACGCTGCCGGGCAGCGCGGTGGGGCCAAAGCCCTGCGTGCCCGATGCGATGGAGCCGGTGCCTTCGCGTTCCATCGTGCCCAGCAGCCCCAGCACGCCGTTGGTGCTGGCACGTTCACGCCCGTAGGATGCATTGGCCTCCGCATGCGGGAACTGGGCCGCGCTGGCGATCCGCCGTTCCGCCTGGCTCTGCATAAGCCGCAGGCTGGCGGCCTTCAGGTCCAGGTTGGACGCCGCCACCTCGTTTTCCAGCCGGGTCAGCAGCGGGTCGTTGAACAGTTTCCACCATTGCGGGTCGGCCGAGGCCGTACCGGGCGTGCTTTCCGCCGGGGGCTGGGTTTCACGCCATGCGGCGGGTGCCTTGACCTGTGGCTTGTGATAGGTGGGGCCGACCGTGCAGCCTGCCAGCGCCAGTGCCGACAGCCCCCCCGCGAACAGGCGCCGCACCGCGTTACTGCCAGACATAACGGGCATCATTGGCATGCGGACCCTCGGGTTTTGATGCGGTATCAATGTTCACTTCCACCGACATGCCAACACGCACGCGGTCGGCCAGTGGCTGGCCGGGGTCGAATGTCAGCTTGACCGGGATGCGCTGCACCACCTTGGTAAAGTTGCCGGTGGCGTTGTCGGGTTGGATGGGGGCGAACGCAACACCGGTGGCGGGCGCCAGTGAGTCCACATGCGCCTTGAGCGGATGGCCGGGAAAGGTATCGACCCATATGGTGGCGGCCTGCCCGGTCTGCACCTTTGTCAGCTGGGTTTCCTGAAAATTGGCCAGCACATAGGCTTCATACGTGGGCACGACCGCCAGGATGCCGGTGCCCGCATGCACGTAGTTGCCCACGCGCACGCCACGCTCGCCCACCACGCCATCCATGGGGGCGGGAATGGTGCAGTAGGACAGGTTCAGTCCCGCCTGCCTCTCATCCCCCTGCGCACGCAGCAGCAGGCCACGGGCACGTTCAAGCTGGCCCCTGATCACGTCCACCTGCCTTATGGCGGCCTCCACGCCCGCGCTGTCGCGTGCGATGGCGGCCTGGGCTTCCTTTTCCTGTGCCTCGGAATGCTGCTTCTGCTCGATCGTGCCCGCCCCGCCCGATGACAGGTTGCGGTACCGCGCGGCATTGAGGCGGGCAAAGGCCAGGTCGGCCTCATCGGACTGCACGGCGGCGCGGGCACCCGCAATCACCGCATCCTGCCGGGCCAGTTCGGCCTCAAGGTTGCTCACGTCACCCTGCGCCGCCTGCCGGTTGCCGCGCGCCACGTCCAGGGCGGCACGGTAGTCGTCATCCTCGATATGGGCCAGTTCCTCACCCGCGTGGACCTGTTCGTTATCCTGCGCGATCACGCGGTCTATGCGGCCCGAGACCTTGGGGGCGACGGTGGGGAAGTCGGCCGTGACATAGGCATCGTTGGTGTACTGGTTGATGCCATCGCCATTGACCGCACGCGCGCCCCCCCAGGCGACAAGGGCCAGCACGGCAGCGGCGCAGCCTGCGTAAAGCAGCGGTTTCCTGTAAATCATGATCGGTAATTCCGGGTTAACGGGCTGGAGCAGCGGGTGAAGGCGCCTGTGGCGGATAGACACGGCGCGGCAGGACAAGGTTCATGACGGCATAGAACAGGCACACCCAGATCAGGATGTAGTAGATGTCATCCAGCGCCAGTACCAGCGCCTGTTCATGCACATAGGTGTGGAATACCTGCAGCGCGTTGCGGGCCACATGCGCGCTGTCGGGTGATGTGGGGGCAAGCTGCCGGCCAATCGGGTCGCCCATGCCCTGGAGCGCAAGCTGGTGGGTGCCATGATGGTCCAGCAGCATGGTGGAGTGATACTGCTCGCGCCGCCGCGTCAGTGCGCCGAACAGGGCAAACGCCACCGCATTGGCCAGCCCCTTGAGCATGTTCACCATACCCGAGATGAACGGCCCGTCGGCCGGTCCCATGGCCATGGTGGCCAGCATGAGCGTGGGGATGACGGTCATCGGCTGGCCAAAGACCTGCAATATCTGGATCAGGTAGAAATTATCGCGCACCCAGTCCACCGTCAGCCACGTGCCCAGCCACGCGGCGGCGGCAAGGCACAGCATGCCGCCTGCCAGCACGAAGCGGCAGTCCACCCGGCGGCTGTTGCAGATGGCGGCAATGAGCGGCAGCATGATCAGCTGCGGCAGTGCCACCACCAGCGAGACCGGGGCCGTCTGTATCGGCCGGTAACCCCGCACGCCCGCAAGATAGGTGGCCGGGATGTCCCCCATCATCGCGCAGATGGCAAGTATCCCCACCAGCGAAAGCAGGGACGCCTGGATATTGCGCGAGCGCCAGTACTGGATGCGGAAATACGGGCTGGGGTGATACGCCTCGTTAATGACGAACACGATGAACGCCGCCCCGCCCCAGAAGGCAAGGTCGGTAATGACCGGGGAGCGGAACCAGTCCAGCCGGTCCCCCTGGTACAGCACGATGACGAGCGAGCAGATGGCGGGCAGGCCCACAAGGATGCCCAGCCAGTTGAACTTCTCGAAGCGCTCAAGATGTATCGGGTCGCGCGGCAGGCCATAGGCCATCATGGCAATGGCGGCGGCGGCCGTGGGAATGATCTCCCAGTACAGCCAGTGCCAGCCGACATGCTCGAACCAGAAGGCTTCCAGCGGCAGGCCAAGGTTGGGGCCGAAGGTGGCGCTCATGGCATAGCCGCCAATGCCGAACACGCGGATCTGGGGCGGCAGGTATTTGAGCATGACGGTCATGAGCACCGGCGGCAGGCAGCCCCCCGCCAGCCCCTGGAAGGCGCGCAGGATGCACAGCGATGTCACATCGGGCATGAACGGCGCGGGGATGGACAGGAGCGCCAGCATCGCCGTCATGAAGATGGAGAAGCGGTAGATCGAGAACGTCATGTAGAACCACGGCGTGAACGCCATGGCGGCAATGTTGAACGCCTCGTATATCGCAATGACCCACGTGCCTTCATCGTGGCCGATATGCATCGCGCCACGAATGTCGGACAGGCCGATTTCGGTTACGTGTTCGTTGAATCCCGCCACATGGACGGCCAGAAGCATGCCAAGGCAGCCGATGACCGTCCGTATGCCAAAAGGCGGGATGTAGGACGGCCGTGGCGGCGCGGCATGGATGACAGGCCCGCCGGAAGCCGGGGCAGGAGCGAGGGTGTTCATGCCCGCACTTGATCCCGATGCGGCCAGACCCGACAACCCCCATTTGTGACAGGCGACGATTTCGATTTTCGGAATGAAAACCTTATGGGGCCTCGTGCCCTGCGCCCCGGCGGAAAGCCCCGGGGCGCAGGGGCCGGATCAGCCCGCGGCCTTCAGCACGCGCGCGGCACGGCTGAGCGCCATGATGGGGAAGAACTGGCGGTACAGGTCATAACGCAGCATGAACGCGCGTGACAGCTCCGCCCCCTGCTGCAACCGCTGTGACAGGGCCGGGTCATCCAGCCGGATGGTCTGGCCCACGCCATAACCGGGGAAGCCGGTGCCGGTGAACTCCTTTTCATCCCACCGCCCGTCAGGCTGCTGCAGGTCGATCAGGTAACGGCAGCCGCGCGCGATGGCCGCATGGTCCTGCGGGCGGTGGGCGGCAATCAGCCCCATAAGGGCCCAGGCGGTCTGTGAGGGCGTGGTCGGCCCATGGCCGATGGCGGCAATTTCCATGTAGGACGCACAGCTTTCACCCCAGCCGCCATCCGCCTGCTGGCAGCCCACCAGCCAGTCACAGGCCCTGGTGATGTAGGGCTGGGTCATGTCCTCGCCTATGGCGGCAAGGGCAGGCAGCACGGCACCCGTGCCATACAGGTAATTGACCCCCCAGCGGCCGAACCATGGGCCATCCGCCGCCTGTTCGGCACGGATATAGGCCAGGCCACGCCGGATTGCGGGCATGTCACGCGGCAGACCCAGCACGCCGAAGGCTTCCAGCACATGCGCCGTTACGTCAACGGAAGGCGGGTCAAGGGCCTCACCAAAGTCACAGAACGGAATCTTGGCCAGCAGCGAGCGGTTGTTGTCCTTGTCAAACGCGCCCCAGCCGCCGCTTTCGCTCTGCATGGCGACAAGCCAGTTCACCCCGCGCTTAATGGCGGGCTCCACCCCGCGCGCCTGCCATTCGGGACGGTTGCGGCATGATGAGAGGGCGATCAGCGCCACCGCCGTGTCATCCGTGTCGGGATAGCGGTCATTGGCGTATTCAAAGGCCCAGCCGCCCGGCTCCACATCCGGCAGCTTGATGGACCAGTCGCCCTTCACCCGCACCTGCCGGTCCAGCAGCCAGCCCAGCGCCCTGTCCATCTCGGGGGTGAAACGTGTCTCCCCATCCGCGTCATGCAGCGCCATAATGGCAAGCATGGTGTCCCATACCGGGCTGTTGGTGGCCTGAATCCAGCTGGCCTGCCCCCGGTCATGCCGCCAGCCGGGATCATCCAGCGCCGCAAGCCCCTTGGCCATGACCGGGTGGTGGAACTGGTAATCCTCGCCATGCAGCGCCATCAGGCCATACACCCATGGTGGCTGGATGCCGCCCCAGCCACCATCGGCATCCTGATGGCGGATGATCCATTCCAGCATGTGCCGGATCGCGGCCTCGCGCAGGCTGCTTTTCTTCATGACGCGCGACTGGAGCCAGTGCAGGCCACGGTCGGTAGTGCGGAAGAAGCTGGCCCACAGGTCACGCCCCTCCTTGCGGGGCAGTTCATAGTCAAAATTCGCGCGCCCGCCGGGAAACAGCGCGTCCAGCCGGTCCTGCGGGCGCAGGGGGCGGGCCGGCCTGCGGGCGGACAGGATGGCCAGCGGCACCAGCGTCGCCCGCGCCCACTGCGCGAAATTATAGATGGAAAAGACGAATTTGTTGGGAAACCAGATGACTTCCGGCGGCAGGTTGGGCGTCTTCTCCCATGGCCATTCCCCGATCAGCGCCAGCCAGTAGCGGGTGAACACGCGGATGTTGCGCAGCCCCCCCTTGCTGGCAATCCATGTAGCGGCTTTGGCCAGTGCCGGTTCATCCGCGGCATATCCCAGCGAGCGCAGGGCGGCATAGGATTCGACCGTGGCGTTGATGTCGCCATTGCCCGCACCGTAATAGATGCCCCACGACCCGTCCTCGCGCTGCATTTCCAGCAGCGCATGACCCAGGCGCGGACGCAGCGGATGGTCATCAAGGCCAAGGAACCACAGGGCAAGGCACCATTCGGCCTCCATCGAGGCATTGGACGCAACCGGCCCCACCCAGTGGCCATCGGGTTTCTGCTGGCCGATCAGCCAGTCACAGGCGGCGGAAAGCGCATGGCTGAGACTGTTGTCAAGCGCGCGGAAGGACCCGTCCGTGGCCTGTGGCGCCTTGCCGGAAACGGGGCCTGTGGTGCCGGGAGGGAAAGGACGACTTTCCTTGTTCATTTTTTCCGTACCTGTGAGAAATGTCATGATGGGTCTGAAAGAACGTGTCTGCGGTGGTCAGGGCATCCGGTTTTTCACGAAGCCAGCTTCAGGAAATTGGCGAAGACGTTTTGCCATTGCGCCCCGTCCATTTCAACAAAGCCGAGGCAGCGCAGGAAAAACGCCCCTTCGGCCGCGAAAATCGCGGTGCCGGCCCGGCGTCCCGCTTCCGAATCAGGCATGCAGTCATGAAACCAGCCTGCATACCAGTCCCGCACCCGTTGCAGGTGCCGGGGCGACTGGAGCAGCGTGACCAACATGCCGACCATCCGCGCGTGGGTCGTGGCATCGGACTGGCTGCATGCCATGACATAGGCCGCCGCCCGCGCCCCCGGCGTGGGGTTGGGCCCGGCATGGCGGGCCACCTGCGCGTCGAATCCCGCAATCCAGCGGTCGATCAGGGCGGTGATCAGGTCATCCTTGCTGCCAAAGCAGTATTGCAGCCCGCCCTTGGTAATGCCCGCCGCCCGTGCCACGGCATCCAGCGTAAGGGCGGCCGCCCCCTGGCGCTGCACAAGCTGTTCGGCGCTGTCCAGCACGCTTTCACGGTCTATGGTTCTGGGACGCGCCATGTGTTCCCCCGGCAGTTTCATTCCGTCCGGATGGAATTAAACCATCGCCACGGGCGGACGCAACCCGTATTTTACCCGATACACCCCGCGCCCCGGGGTACCGCGCGGGCCATGCACCGCAAGGCCACGGCTCAGGCCGCGCCGGTCCAGCCCCGGTCAGCGAATATCCGCTGGTAGATGGCATGGATCACATCCTGCTTGTTGCGGTTGTACTCCTGTACCGTGGCCACACCCTGCCGCGCATGCTCCTTGACGCGCGCATAGCGTTCCCGGTCATCGGGGTGGGTGCGCAGCCAGTCGCGGAACAGGATGTGCCGGGCATGCTCGGGGCATGCGGGGCCAAAGACATGCAGGTTGAGGCGCGGCATGTCATGACGCAGCATCCGGTGGCCGTACCATCCGCGCTCGCGCACGCTCAGCCAGTAACCCAGCGCGGCAAGCTGCGGAATATAGGTGTCTTCGCGCTCCGGGTCGGCCATGATGCAGTCAATATCAATGACGGGCTTGGCCGCCAGCATCGGCACCGCCGTGGACCCCACATGCGCAACCGCCAGCGCCCTGTCCCCCAGTGCTGTCCGGATCGCGTCACGGGCCGTGGCAAACTGCTCCGCCCATTGTGGGGACCATGGCTGTATCGTGATGGCTTCCTGTGGTGGCCTGCCCCTGACCCACGGATTCTCCCCCGGGTCACCTGATGCGAAGGTCATGATCTGGCATGGATCGGTGCAGAGTTGCGGGTCATGGTTCATCGGGGGGCCTCGGGGGTATTTCTGGGGTCTGGATGACGCGCGCCAGCCCTGTCGCGCCGGTGGACAGACGGGATACCGCCTGCGCCACGGGCTGGCGGGCTGCTGCTTGACGGCGCAGGCGATGCTGTTACGATAACCTAACCATCTGGTCAGAAAACATCATTTCCCGCCCGCAGCCTGAAGGGTTCCACATGCATATCCGTGGCTATTTTGGCGTATTGTTGCTGATCTGTATCGGTATCATCTTTTCCACGGATCGCAAGCGTATCAATGCGCGCATCATCGTATCGTGCCTGCTGCTGCAGGCCGCCATCGGGGTCCTGGTGCTGCGCGTGCCCGCGGGTCAGGCGCTGCTCAAGGCGATTGCGGGCGTGGTGACCGGCGTGCTGTCCTATGGTGGCGAGGGCGCGCGCTTTTTGTTCGGGGCGCTGGTCGGGCCGCGCATGCACGAAATCTTTCCCGATGGGTCCTACATCTTCGCCTTTCAGGTCCTGCCCTCGCTGGTCTATGTCAGCGCCCTGATCGCCATTCTCTACCATTTCGGAATCATGCAGACCTTTGCCCGTGTGCTGGGGCGGGGGGTACAGTGGCTGCTGGGCACGTCGCCCGTTGAATCCTTTGGCGCGATCATCACCATCTTTGTTGGCCAGAGCGAACTGCCGGTAGCCCTTGGCCCCTATCTTGCCACCATGAGCACGACGGAACTGTTCAGCACCCTGTGCAGCGGCACGGCGTCCATATCCGGGGCTACGCTCATCGGGTATTTCGGGCTGGGGGTTCCGGCGGAATATCTTGTCGCGGCATCGTTCATGGCCATTCCCGGCGGGCTGCTGTTTGGCAAGCTGCTGGAACCCCGGCCGCCGGGGGCGCCGGTCAGCCCGGTCGGCGCGGCGGGCCGCGCCTATCACCGCGCCTTTTTTGAAGCCGTGATGGAAGGCGCGCTGAAGGGCGCCCACACCGCCATGGCGGTGGCCGCCATGCTGGTGGCCTGTATCGGGCTGATCGCGCTGGTCAATGGCATGCTGCAGGCCATGGGGGGGTATGTCGGGCTGCCGGGACTGTCGCTGGAATATCTGATGGGATTCATCTTCTCCCCCGTGGCGTGGCTGCTGGGGGTACCCGGCGCGGAATGCAGCACGGTGGGCTCGGTGCTGGGACTGAAGGTGGTGCTGAACGAATTTGTCGCCTACCTGCATCTGGGACCCGACATTCAGGCCGGGCGCCTGTCGCAGCGGGCGGCGGCAATCGCCTCGCTGGCGCTGTGTGGCTTCGCCAATCTCAGTTCGCTCGGGCTGCTGGTTGCCGCCTTTGGCAGCCAGTGCCCCGAACGGCGGGAAGAAGTCGCCCGCAAAAGCGCGCGCGCCGTGCTGGGGGGCATGCTGTCCAACCTGATGAGTGCGGCGATCGCGGGGATCATCCTGCCATAGCCCTGCCCAGAACCGGCTCAGGCTGGTGGCGGGGTTTTGCCTTCGGCCAGAATGCCCATAAGGTCCAGGGCGTTCTGCGTGGCGGCGCCATAGGTGGTGTTGTCGTAGATTGTCCAGACATCGCTACCGCGCCGGGCCAGAGCCGTAACGACGGCCGCCTGGGTTGCAATGGCCTCTTTTCCATAAGGTGACTGGTAGATGCGCGGGCTGCCGTGCAGGCGGAAATAGGCCAGCCCTTCCCAGCCACCGGGCCGTGCGGCGGGCGAGGCCCGGGGCGGGTCCGCCGCCACGCGTGAGACCTGCTGCCGTTTCAGCATGAGATCAACCTGGGGCAGGAACCAGCTTGCATGCCTTGGCTCCAGCACGACAGCACCCGCAACCATGGCTTTCAGGTCACTGAGAAAACGTTCGGCGCACTCACCGGGATAGGCGAAACCGGGGGGAAGCTGGACAAGGATGGGACCACGCCGTGCGCCCAGCCCATCCGTTTCTTCCACAAAACGTTCCATAAGGGCATGGCAGTTGACCAGGCGATGCTCATGCGTGATGGTTCTGGGCAGCTTGACGGCAAAGCGGAATGCAGGGGGCACGCTTGCGGCCCAGCGTTCGTAGGTCGTGCGCCGGTGCGGGCGATAGAAACTGCTGTTGATCTCGACCGCCGCAAAACGGGCGCCATAGCGTTCAAGATGCGTGCCAGAAGCAGGGAACAGCCCGGACAGTGCCGATGGGATCGACCAGCCTGCAACACCGACGCGAATGGACATGGGCACTTCCTCCCCTGCCCCGGTAACGTGCAGCCTTATGGACTGCCTGCCAACAGATGTTTGATAAAAAAGTAAAAATCTCCGGGTGTCACCTTTTTTTCAAAAAGGCGACACCCGCCGAAGCGTCCTGAACAGAGCTTCACCCGGCACGTCCCTGGACAGGCTGCGTGCCGGCCTGCCATTCATCTTACGCACGCCGGCGCCGCCATTACGGGCGGCCCGCTGGCCTGCGTGCCGTCAGCCCGCGTTGAACGCGGCGTCCGCCTTGAGAATGGCCTTGAGCAGCACACCCGCGCCAGCCGCCGCATCCTGTTCGGTAATGCTTTCGGCCTCGTTATGGCTCAGGCCATCCGCGCAGGGCACGAAGATCATGGTCGTGGGGGTCACGCGCGCCATGTAGGCGGCATCATGCCCCGGCCCGGATACGATGCGCCGGGCGCCGTAACCGCTTTCCGTTGCCGCAGCCTCGACCATGCCGATGCATTTGGGATCGAAATGCACGGCAGGGGCATCCCAGATCCGTACGATTTCCATCTCTACATTGCTGCGCCGGGCTATCTCGGGCAGCTGGCTGTACAGTTCCTCCTCCATCTGGCGCACGACCGCGTCATCGGGGTCACGCATGTCGATGGTGAAGAACACTTCCCCCGGCACCACGTTGTTGCTGTTGGGGCGGTTCTCGATCAGGCCCACGGTGCCAACCGCAGTGGGTGCGTGCGCACAGGCCACCTGGCTCACGGCCTCAATCATCCGCGCGGAAGCCAACAGCGCGTCATGGCGCATGGGCATGGGGGTGGAGCCGGCATGGGCATCCTTGCCCTTTACCGTAACCTCATACCACCGGGCACCCTGCACGCCGGTCACGATGCCGATGGTCTTGCCTTCGGCCTCCAGGATCGGCCCCTGCTCAATATGCAGTTCAAAATAGGCGGTGACCGGATGCTGGCCGCACGGCTCGCTGCCGCGATAGCCGATGGCCTCCAGTTCATCACCAAAACGCTTGCCCGCGCGGTCGCGCTTGTCCAGCACTTCCTGTTCGGTAAATACGCCGGTGAACACGCCCGAACACATCATGGGGGGTGTAAAGCGGGAACCCTCCTCGTTCGTCCAGTTGATCACCTCGATCGGGTGACGGGTCACATAACCCGACCGCTCCAGCGCGCGCAGCACCGACAGGCCGCCCAGAACCCCAAGGATACCGTCATACTTGCCGCCCGTGGGCTGCGTATCCAGGTGGCTGCCGATGGTGATGGGCGGCAGGCTGTTGTCCAGCCCCGGGCGGCGGGCAAACTGGTTGCCCATGGAATCGAACGTGACCGTGCAGCCAAGCGCTTCACAGGTGCGCGCGAACCAGTCACGCACCTGCCTGTCTTCCGCCGTAAGCGTCAGGCGGCGCACGCCGCCCTTGGGCGTGCCCCCGAATCTGGCGGTTTCCATCAGGTCCGCCCACAGGGCCTGGCCATCGATGCCGATATTGCTGCCATGTGGGGCGGTGTTTTGCTGTGTCATAAGCTTCCTTCCATGCTGGGCCACCATCCTTGCGGGGTCCGTTACGACTCCACTGCCACGCGGGCGGGGTTGTTCGGGTGCTCGGGCCATGTCAGCACACCATCAACCGGCTGGGGCTGCATGGTTATGCAGTCACTGACAGGGCAGACATGCGCGCACAGGTTACAGCCCACGCATTCCGCATCAATCACCTCGTAATGCCGCTCACCGTCCACCCGGGTCTTTGCAATCGCCTGGTGGGAGGTATCTTCGCATGCAATGTGACACAGGCCGCATTTGATACAGGCATCCTGATCAATCTTGGCGATGGTGTTGAACTTCATGTTCAACTGGTTCCACGGCACGAAACGTTCGATCGCGCGCCCGGTCACGTCATCAATGGTGGCGTAGCCCTTCTGGTCCATCCATGCGGACAGGCCATCGGCCATGTCCTCGACGATGCGGAAGCCGTAATGCATCGCCGCCGTGCAGACCTGCAGCGTGCTCGCACCCATGGCCAGGAATTCCGCCGCGTCCCGCCACGAACCGATGCCGCCGATACCGGAAATGGGCAGGCGTGCCAGTTCGGGGTCACGGGCAATGTCGCCAATCATGCGCAGCGCGATGGGCTTGACCGCCGGGCCGCAATAGCCACCATGCGTGCCCTTGCCGTCCACCGTGGGCATCGGGGCCATCAGGTCCAGGTCCACCCCGATGACCGACTGGATGGTATTGATGAGCGAGACCGCATCCGCCCCGCCCCGCAGCGCCGCGCGCGCGGGCATCAGGATGTTGGTGATGTTGGGCGTCAGCTTGACGATGACGGGCATGCGGGTGTTCTGCTTGCACCAGCGCGTGACCATTTCCACATATTCGGGCACCTGGCCCACGGCGGCGCCCATGTTGCGCTCGGACATGCCATGCGGGCAGCCGAAGTTCAGCTCGATGCCATCGGCACCCGTTTCCTCCACGATGGGCAGGATCGCCTTCCAGCTTTCCTCCACGCAGGGCACCATCAGGCTGACCACGACCGCGCGGTCGGGATAGTCACGCTTGACGGACTTGATTTCGGCAATGTTCGTGGCCAGCGGGCGGTCGGAAATCAGCTCGATGTTGTTCAGCCCGATCATGCGGGTGCCGTTATAGTCCAGCGAACCGTAGCGGGAGCTGACATTGACCACCGGCGGGTCTTCACCCAGCGTTTTCCAGACCACGCCACCCCAGCCCGCCTCGAACGCGCGGCGGATGTTGTATTCCTTGTCCGTGGGCGGTGCCGAAGCGAGCCAGAACGGGTTGGGCGAGCGGATACCAACAAAATTCGTGCGTAGATCAGCCATGTCCGGTTTCCTTACTTCGCCACCGCGGCCGTGAAGGCCGCGTGAATTGCTTCCGCCGCGTTGCGCCCGTCCCGCACGGCCGCCACGGTCAGATCCTCGCCCGGGGTACAGTCACCCCCGGCATAAACGCCCGGCATTGTGGTCTCACCGTTTTCGTCCACCACGATCCGGCCACCGGCAATGGCAATGCTCTCGCCATTGAGCGGATCGGGCAGGAAGGTCTGGCCCACGGCCTTGAGCACCATGTCCGCCTCCTGGATGAAGGTGTCCTGCGCATCATACGTGGCGCGGCCATCGGCCCCCTTGGCGCCACGGGCGAACTCGATGCCCGCCAGCGCGCCGTCACGCGCCACCAGCCGCACGGGCGATGCCCACAGCCTGACCGTAACGCCGTTGGTCTGTGCCCATTCGCGCTCCACTGGCGTGGCGGACATGTTTTCCGCCCCGCGACGGTAGACGAGTGTCACCTCGTCCGCCCCCAGCCTGCGGGCCTGGACCGCGGCATCCACCGCCGTGTTGCCGCCACCGATCACCACCACGCGGCGACCGACCGGCACGGTCTGCTTGCTGGTCGAGCGCAGCCCCTCGATGAAGTCGACGGCGTCCATCACGCCATCAAGGTCCTCGCCCTCGATCCCCAGCGAACGCACGCCCGCCAGACCCACGGCCAGGAACACGGCATCATATTCGCGCCGCAGGCCGGCGACCGTCATGTCGCGGCCCAGCACTTCGCTCCCGGCAAAGGAAATACCGCCGATGGCCAGCAGGAAATCAACCTCGCGCTGGGCAAAGTCGTCCGCCAGCTTGTAGGCGGCAACACCGTATTCGTTCAGGCCGCCGGCAAGGGCATGGCGGTCGAAGATCATCACGTCATGGCCGTGCATGGCCAGACGGTGCGCGCAGGCAAGGCCGGCCGGCCCCGCACCCACGATGGCGACGCGCTTGCCGGTGGACGGCGCGCGCGTGAAGGGCTGGCCACCATGCTCCATCTGCCAGTCGGTGGCATGGCGCTGGAGCATGCCGATACGGATGGGCTGGCCTTCCTCACGCGTATTGTGCACGCATTTCTGCTCACACAGGATCTCGGTGGGGCAGACACGGGCGCAGGAACCGCCCAGGATGTTGGATTCAAGGATGACCCTGGCCGAACCCGCCATGTTGTCCGTCGCTATGGCGCGGATGAAACGCGGGATGTCGATGCCCGTGGGGCAGGCCTCGATGCATGGCGCATCGTAGCAGTAGAAACAGCGATCAGCTTCAACCACGGCCTGGGCATGTGTGAGCGGCGGGTGAGCATCGGAAAAATTAAGCGCAAGCTCGGCATCGGTAAGACGACCGGGCGCTATATCGGGACCCTGCGGCATGACAGCTCCAACAACTTT
Source organism: Komagataeibacter rhaeticus (assembly GCF_003207855.1). Lineage (GTDB taxonomy): Bacteria > Pseudomonadota > Alphaproteobacteria > Acetobacterales > Acetobacteraceae > Komagataeibacter > Komagataeibacter rhaeticus. Next base: position 57,132 of record NZ_NKTZ01000003.1, read on the forward strand.
CTGATGGAGTGATCATAGGGGGCATCGGTAACCGATCGCAATATTTTTCTGACCATATGATCAGGTTTCTTGATCGGGATGCCATCCTGCCACGCGATATAATCATATTTCGAATAAGAAACGACAAACCCGTCGCAATTTATTCATCAATCAGGGAAGTTCCGGATTCCTGCAACAGGAATCCGGAAAACGGCCGGATCAGGCCTTGGCACCCGGCAGGGGCAGTTCACCCGTCAGGAACTGCGCGCGGCCGTGGCCGAAGCTCCAGTGCTCGTCATTGTTCTCGACAACGGACACCATGAGGTCGGACGGCGCAAGCCCGGTGCGGGCGTGCAGGGTCTCGGCCAGCAGCTTGTAGAACGCGGCGATCTGTTCCTTGCCACGCGGGCGGGAGAAGACCTGCAGCAGCACGACCTTGGAGGTACGCGGAATATCCAGCCCCGTGTCTTCCACGATCATGTGGCTGGGCTCACGCTCCGACACAAGCTGGTAGCGGTCGCGCACGGGTACCTTGAACGCCTCGACCATCGCGTCGTGGGCGGCGTCAAGGAAGCTGCGCAGTTCTTCGGGAGTACGGGCGCCCTTGACCACATGGAAATGCATTAACGGCATGATTTCAGTCCTGTTCTGTTATGGTGTCCTGCCCGGTGGCACCGGTTCAGCATACTTCGGTAATCAGCTTGCGCAACGTGGCCGCCATGTCGCGCAGTTCCTGTTCGGTGGAAATGAACGGAGGCCCGAAGGACACCGTATCACCCGTGCAGCGCAGCAGCAGGCCGTGGCGCAGCCCCGCCTCGAACAGCGCCAGGCCGCGCGCGCCGGGCTTGCCTTCGGCGGGTTTCATGTCAAAGGCGGCCGTCAGCCCGATGTTGCGGATGTCGGCAATCACGTCCAGGTCCTTCAGGCCGTGCATCGCCTCTTCCAGCACCGGCTCGAGTGCCCGCACGCGGGCGACCAGCCCTTCCTCCCGCATCACGTCCAGCACCACATGGCCCACCGCCGCCGCCATGGGGTGGCCGGAATAGGTGTAGCCGTGACAGAACTCGATCGCGCTTTCCGGCCCGGTCATGAAGGTGTTGTAGATCTCGTCGGTCACGATCACGCCACCCATGGGCACGATGCCGTTGGTCACCGCCTTGGCGAAGGTGATGATGTCCGGTGTCACGCCAAAGCGCTGCGCGCCGAAGTTCTCGCCCATGCGGCCAAAGCCGGTAATGACCTCATCAAAGATCAGCAGGATGCCGTTGGCGGTGCAGATCTCGCGCAGGCGCTGCAGGTAGCCCACGGGCGGCACGATCACACCGGTCGAACCCTGAACCGGCTCCACGATCACGGCGGCGATGGTGGAGGCATCATGCAGCGTGACCAGCCGCACCAGGTCTTCCGCGCGGTGGGTGCCCCATGTGGGCTGGCCACGGGTGAAAGCCATGTGGGCCGGCTCGTACGTGTGGCGCAGGTGGTCCACGCCGTTCATCATGCCCGATGCGAACATCTTGCGGTTGGACACGATGCCACCCACCGACATGCCGCCAAAGCCCACGCCATGGTAACCACGCTCGCGCCCGATCATGCGGAAGCGGTTTCCCTCCCCCTTGATGCGATGATAGCCCAGCGCCACCTTGAGCGCGGTATCCACCGCTTCCGAACCGGAATTGGCGAAGAACACGTGGTTCATCCCCGCGGGCGCAAGGTCGGCAATCCGCTCGGCCAGCGAGATGGCGCCGGGATGCGTCAGCTGGAACGACGGCGCGAAGTCCAGCGTTTCCGCCTGTTTGCGCACGGCTTCGACAATGCGCGGATGGGCGTGGCCCAGCGGCGTGCACCACAGACCCGACAGGGTATCGAACAGCTTCACGCCTTCGCTGCTGGTGTAATACGCCCCCTTGGCGCTGACCATGGTGCGCGGTTCCATGTTGGCGCGCAGCATGCGGTTGGCGGTGAACGGCTGCCAGTAAACCCCTTCCCGCTCGTTGCGGAGGAGGGCGGACTTTTCTGAATCCTGAACCATCATGCAATCCTGTGCTGGATGAAATACGCCCCCGGCGCCCATGCCGGGACGATTCATTTGTGCATCGTATTTCGCACCGGGTTCCCTGTATATGTACAAGCACACCGCTTTGCCCGAAACTGTACTGATCGGACCCCCACTATGACAGCCCAGGCCCTGCCCCGCCCGGACCGTGACAGTTCCACCCCGCTGGTTGGCCAGATCGGCGCGGACCTGGCACACCGCATCCGCAGCGGCGTACTGCGCCGGGGCGAGCGGCTGCCCTCCATCCGCCGCATGGCGCGCGACTGCGGGGTCAGCACCCTGACCATTGCCAACACCTATCTGCGGCTTGCGGCGGCGGGGCTGGTGGAAAGCCGGGGCACGCGCGGCTATTTTGTCTGCACGCCACCGCGCGCGGCCCCGCTGATCCAGCGTTCCATCGATTCGATGTGGCTGCTGCAGTACGCCTATGAGGACGAGGCCCCCGTGATCAAGGCCGGCTGTGGCTGGCTGCCCACGGACCTGCTGTTCACATCCGCCGCCCGTAGCGCACTGGGGGGCCTGACGGCGGCCCGGCTGGCCTGCGCGCTGGAATACGGCAATCCCTACGGCCACGCCGGACTGCGCCACAACATACGCCAGATGCTGGCCCGCCGCGACGTGTACTGCGAGGACGGCGGCATCATCATGACCCACGGCGCAAGCCAGGCGCTGGAACTGGCGGTACGCTGCCTGTCCACGCGCGGCGATACGGTGCTGGTGGAAGATCCGGGCTACTGCAACCTCTATCCCGCGCTCCAGTCACTGGGGCTGCGTACCGCCAGCATCCCGCGCCTGCCCGATGGCCCCTGCCCCGACGCCCTGGCGCGCATGATCCGCCAGCACCAGCCGCGCCTGTTCATCACCACCTCCATCCTGCACAACCCGACGGGCAGTTGCAGCACCACGCGGAACATGCGCGCGGTACTGGATCTTGCCGCGCGCCATGACCTGACGATCATCGAGGATGACATCTTCCTCGACCTGGCACCCGAAGGGCAGCAGACCCTGTCACAGCTGGGCGGGCTGGAGCGGGTTGTCCATATCGGCAGTTTTTCGAAAACGATCGGCCCCGGCCTGCGCGTGGGCTACGTGGCGTGCGCGGCGGATACCGCCCAGCGCATCCTGCGCCAGAAAATGGCCAGCAACCTGACCACCGCGCCGCTGAACGAGGAAATCGTCCACACCATTGTCAGCAGCGGGCTGTACCGCCCCCATCTGGCCCATCTGCGCGAACACCTGACCCGTGTGCAGGCGCGCGTCTGCGCCCGGCTGGAACAGGCGGGCATGACGGTCCATTTCCAGCCTTCGGGCGGCATGTTCGCCTGGGCGCGGTTCGGGCAGGACAGGGATGTCCGCGCCCTGGCGGAACGGGCCTGCCAGCACGACATCATGCTGGCACCGGGGCACCTGTTCCGCCCCGGCGGCCAACCCTCGCAATGGTTCCGCTTCAATGTCGCGCACTGCGAGGACGAGCGCCTGTTCACATTCGTGAAAAGCATTGCCCACGGCAGGGAATAGATTGACCTCCACCCCCCAAAGGGGGAAGTTCTTCACATAATGTATCATTCCCGTCCCGAAAGGTGATCCCGTCTCTCCCATGCCCCCACTTCCCCCGTCAGCACCTACCCGCAGGAAACGTACCAGCGCCCCCAGACAGAACAATACACGGCAGATCCTTGATGCCGCGGAAAAGGTCTTTGCCGCCCACGGGCTGTCGGGCACGCGCATGAATGACATTGCCGAGGCCAGCAACCTGCCCAAGGCCAATATCCACTACTACTTCCGCACCAAGGAAGACCTGTACCGCGCAACACTCCGGCAGTTGCTGGATGACTGGCTGGGCGATGCCAGCAAATGGCTTTCCGCCGACCGCCCCCCGCGCGAAGGGCTGCGGGGCTTCATAGAATCCAAGATGGAATTCTCCCGCAAGCGCCCCGAAGCCTCGCGCCTGTTCGCCCATGAACTGCTTTCAGGCGGCCACTACGTCCATGGCTTTCTGGTCGATACGCTGCGCAAGCATGTCGAGCAGCGTATCGAGGTATTCAGGGCCTGGCATGAAGCCGGGCTGATCACGCAGGTCGATCCGGTGCATTTCCTGTTCTGCCTGTGGGCCATGACTCAGGCCTATGCCGATGTACAGGTGCAGATGGCCGCCGTGCTGGGCAAACCCCACCTGACGGGCCGGGACTACGCCACGGGTACCCAGACCATCATGCAGCTGGCTTCCGTGCTTCTGGCCACGCCGCCCACGGCCGCCCAGCCCGGCAGGGACACGAAATAGCCCCGCCACCGGCAGGTCAGGACGCGTGGCCTGGCGGGACAGGCCCCGGATATTTCGTTGCGAGGGTGGCACGTAAACTATTGTGGGTCGTTTCAACATTTGTTACGGTCCAGCTTCAATCATGGAGCATGCAATGCCACCTCGCCACACCCTGACAGAGCAGGAGCGGACCGTCCTTGACATCATCATGGAAAATCCGTTCGCATCACAGAAGGATCTGGCCGAACGGTGCGGTATGACACGCCCCACGCTGGCCACCTATATCGGCCAGCTGACACGTAAGGGTTACCTGCTGGGACGTGCCTATGTTGCCGCGACGCGGGCCTCCATCGTCTGTATCGGGGGGGCTGCGATCGACCGGAAATTCTGCCTTTCCTCCCCCCTTGTTACCGGCACGTCCAACCCCGCAACCGGCTACACCGGCTTTGGCGGCGTGGCGCGCAACGTGTGCGAGAACCTGGCGCGCCTGGGACAGGAAACCACGCTGATCACCATTGTCGGGGATGACCTGCCCGGCCATGCCCTGGCCGATCACATGAAGAACTGCGGCGTGAACACCTCACGCATCCAGTTCGCGGGCAATGCCAGCACGGCGGAATACATTGCCATACTGGATGACAGCCACGACCTGGGCATCGCGGTGTTTGATGCCGCCGTGTTCGACCGGCTGGACATCGACACCATCCAGCGCAGCTGGCCGCTGATTGCCGCGGCGGGATGGCTGTTCGTGGACTGCAACGTATCCGCCGAAGTCCTGGCGTGGCTGGCGCAGAAAACACGCGAGGCCGGGTTCAGCCTTGCGGTCGATACGGTTTCCGTCCCGAAGGCGGAACGGCTGCGCGGCCAGCTTGGCGGCGTGCGCGTACTGTTCACCAACCGCGATGAGGCCCTGACCCTGCTGGAGGGAAGCACCGCCACCACCAGTGCGGCCATCGCCATGGCGCTGGTGGCGCAGGGGGTGGAAACCGTGATCATGACCGAAGGCGCGCGGGGCCTGACGGTGGCGGATGCCAGCGGCGTGCGCGCCCTGCCCGCCTACCGGACCAATGTGGTGGACGTGACCGGCGCGGGAGATGCCCTTGTGGCCGCCACCCTGTCCGCACTGAGTGAAAACACGGACACCGTGCGCGCCTGCCGCCAGGGACTGGCCGCCGCCGCCCTGACAGTTGGATGCCGCGAAAGCGTATGCCCCGGCATCAGCCACGAGCAGATCAGTACCTTCATGAAAACCCATGCCGGCACAGACAGCCAGGCCAAGGAAACAGCCCTATGAACATGAATGCCCTTCCCCTCGTCCTGTCCGCTGAAGTGCGCGATGCCCTGGCCAGCGGCAAAGCCGTGGTGGCCCTTGAATCCACCATCATCACCCACGGCATGCCCTGGCCACAGAACGTCAGCACCGCGCGGGAAGTGGAAAACCTGGTCCGCGCCGAAGGCGGGGTGCCGGCCACCATCGCCATCATTTCGGGCAAGATTCACATAGGCTTGGATGACAGCACGCTGGAATGGCTGGGCACGGCAAAGGACGTGATGAAGGTCAGCCGGGCCGATCTGGCCTATGCGCTTTCGGCGGGGCGGCATGGGTCGACCACCGTTGCCGCCACCATGATCTGCGCGCACCTGGCCGGTATCGGGGTTTTTGCCACCGGCGGCATCGGCGGCGTGCATCGGGGCGTGGAGGAGACGATGGACATCTCCGCCGACCTGACCGAGTTCGCCCGCACCCCGGTTGCCGTGGTGTGCGCGGGTGCCAAGGCCCTGCTGGACCTGCCGCGCACGCTGGAATTCCTGGAAACGCAGGGCGTGCCGGTGGTGGGCTACGAAACCAGTGATTTCCCCGCTTTCTGGAGCCGCTCCAGCGGCCTGCCGGTACCGCTGCGCGCCGACAGCGCGAAAGAGATCGCCAGCATGATCTCCATGCGCGCGACACTGGGGCTGGACGGCGGCGTGGTGGTGGCGAACCCCGTGCCCGCGGGCAGCGAAATTCCGCGTGCCGAAATGGAAGCCTTCATCACGCAGGCCGTCGAAGAAGCCCGACGGGACGGCATTACCGGCAAGGCCGTTACGCCCTACCTGCTGTCACGCATGCTGGAACTGACCGCGGGCCGCAGCCTGGAGACCAACATCGCGCTCGTGCTCAACAACGCCCGCCTGGCCACGCATATCGCCCTTGCGCTTGGGGCAAAGGCATAAGCCGGGTCTTTTTTCCTGTCGGGCAGAGGGCAGCATGACATTTCATTTACGGCCCTTCGCGGGCATACTGGTCCTGTTACTTGTTGCCCTTGCCTGCTCGACGGACAGACGGGCAATCCGCCCCCGCGTCATTGCATCCGCCCTGGCCTGCCAGATCGCGGCGGGACTGGTCATGCTGGGCATTCCGGCGGGCCGCAGGGCGCTGGAATCCATCGCGCAGGGCATTGCCTGGGTCATCGACTTCGGCCATGCCGGGATTGCCTTTGTCTTTGGCGGGCTGGCCAATCCCGACCTGGCCAGAAGCATACCGGGCTGGAGCTTCATATTCGCCATCAACGTCCTGCCACAGATCATCTATCTGAGCGCGCTCATCGCCGTGCTCTACCACTACAATATCATGCAGGTCCTGGCCCGTGGCATTGGCATGGTGCTGGCGCGGCTTACGGGTGTGAGCACCATCGAGGCCTTTTCCGCCGCGACCGCCATGTTCCTGGGGCAGACCGAAGTACCGATTGCCATCCACCCCTATCTTGCGCGCCTGAGCCGCAGCGAACTGCTGTCGGTCATGTCCAGCGGCACGGCCTCCATTTCCATGTCGATGCTGGCGGCCTATTCCGGGCTGGGCGTGCCAATGGAATACCTGCTTGCCGCCTCCTTCATGGCCATGCCCGGCGGGCTGCTGTTTGCAAAGATACTGGTGCCGGCCCGCCCCGGCCCGGCCGATGACACCCCGCATCCCACCAGCACCGCCGAAATGCGGTCGGCCAACGTGTTTGACGCACTGGCGGTGGGGGCCACCAACGGCATGCGGGTGGCGGTGGCCGTCTGTACCATGCTGATCGCCTTCATCAGCACGATTGCCCTGCTCAATGCACTGCTGGGCCTGGCGGGGGCCGGCCTGGGTTATCCCGGCCTGTCCATCAGTGGCTTTCTGGGTTTCCTGCTCCGGCCGCTCATATGGCTGCTGGGGGTCCCGTGGGACCAGTGCCGTGTCGTGGCGGGCATCATCGGTACCAAGATCGCAATAAACGAATTTGTCGCCTATGGGGACCTTACACCCTACCTGACCCAGGCCACCCTTCCGCGCCAGACGCTTGCCGTTGCCTCCTTCGCGCTGTGCGGTTTTGCCAACCTGTCCTCCATCGGGGTGCTGATCGGCTCCTTTGGCAGCCAGTGTCCCGAGCGGCGCAAGGACGTGGCCGCCCTGGGCTGGCAGGCCGTGCTGGCAGGCAGCCTGTCCAACATGACCAGCGCCGCGATCGCGGGCATCTTCATATCCTGACAGGCAGCCTGAACAAGGGCTTCCGGCAAAGGCCACCACGCCTCTGGCCCGGCGCGTTCGGAATGCGCCCGGCCCTGCCCCCCTTCCAGCAATAAAGGCGGCACCCGGAAGCTTCCGTCCATGTCTGGACGCCGTTTTCAGACTATAGGCTGGCCAGCGCGCTGGCGCCGATACGGCCAGGCATGTGCCCGGCGCGGCCATGGGCCGCCGTTGCGGCCTGCGCCCCGATGGGCTGCTTGCTGAACAGGGAAGGTCTTGGACCGGATGTTCCTGACAGCCGCCAGAAACAGGCCCCGGGACTCCCGCGCACCGCCCTTGGGCACACACCGGCCCCCGCACGGGTTCATACAGTGTCACGACCCGCGCGACAGGGCGGGCGGATGCATGGGCAGGCATCCCTGCTGCCGGGCAGCAGGCCCGGATCGATCCCGCGCCGGTCCATGCCGCATCCCGGCGCGTATCCATCCTGACCTGTACAAACAGAAAGTGCTGCACGGCCATTGCCGTGCAGCACCAGTACCGTCCCGATGGGGAATACCCGTTATCAGAAGTCGGTGGAAATCGTGCCCGTCATGGAGAAGCGGGGCAGGACGTAGAAGGAAGCACCCGCGCCACCCGCAACGGTCTGACCATTCAGCAGTGTGACCGCGTTCATGTTGTTGGCAACACCCGTCGTGCCGACACGCACGATGGAGCCGGTCAGGTTGGAGAAGTTCAGGCGGATGGTCGGCGTCTTGGCAAAGGACAGCGGCCGGAAGTGATAGCCAACCGCCAGCGTGTCGGTCACGAAGCCCGGCATGCGTTCGTCACCCACCATGGTAACGGATTGCGGGCCGGTATAATGCAGGCTGAAGTTGCCGAAAAAGCCCTGGTTGGCATAGGTCAGGCCAAAGTTCGCCATGACACGCGGCGTGTTGATGGCCTGCTTGCCCTTGGTCGGCAGGTAGGAGTCCCCATACGCGATGTTGGAATCCATCCGGCCATACAGGTATTCAACCGATGCATAGGGGCTGAAATGATGGAACGAACGGCCCGCGATCATGGCATCAAAGCCACGGATCGTCTCGTTACCGGCGTTGATGGTCTCATACTGCGTGGACGGCATGTACACCGACAGCAGGCGGTTGGTGATGCTGGAATTGAACAGCGAGATATCGGCAATCAGCCACTTGTTGTTGAAGCGGTAGCCAAGCTGTTCGGTAATGGAATACTGGTTCTTGGGCAGCGTGGTCACGCCAACCGGCAGGGCGGAGGGCGAAGGCTGGCGGAAATCGCCTTCCGCATTCACATAGATCTGGTGATGCGAGTTGAAGCGGTAGGCAATGGCCAGGTGCGGCAGGGGTGCTGTCGTGTTCTCACCCAGACGCGAGCCGGAGCCGGCCAGCAGGCCACTGGCCCGGTCCCAGTAGTTGGACATGACGAACTTGAAGCCCGCGTTGACCGTCAGCTTGTCGTTCAGGTACTTGGCGCTGTCCTGCAGGAAGAAGGAGTTCAGTTCGTAGCCGGAATGTACGGTGCTGACCAGCTTCTGCCCGTCCACGTTGTACAGCATGGCAGCCGAATTATCGGTCTTGGGGTTACGGCCCGAAGCCATGGTCGCCATGGTGGGAGAGAACTCGGACACGGAGTTGTTTTCATACCAGTAACCGAAGGTGAAGCGGTTATGGCGGTCGATCTTGTAGTTGACCTTGGCCACAACACCCACATCGGGCGACCAGCCCTGTGCGTAATAGGTGCTCAGCAGCTGGTTGCTGGCTGCCTGCGTGCCGTTGTTATAGTAACAGCCGCTGCTGCACGCCGATGTCGCGCCCACGGTACCGGCGGAGGAGCCATCCCAGCCGAAGCCCGTGCTCAGATATGGTGTCAGGTCGAAATCAAGCTTCTTGTTGACCACCACATGGACGGGCGCGCTGACGAAGAACTGGTTCCAGGAATCCAGGTTCCCCTTCCAGTAATTGGCGCCGGCGGCCTGGCTGTTGGACCGGTCGAAGCCTTCGCCCGTATGCTTGTAGTTGTAGAATTCAGCGGCCGTTGCATAGTTGTCGATGGTGAACATCGAGTTATGCCACGACGTGAACAGCTTGATGAAGGAGCCGTTGTCGAAATCCTTCTGCAGGCCGAAATCGACGTGCTTGCGCTCGTTGATGCCGCCACCCATCCACTGCCGTGAATGCGCGTTGGAGAACGACACATAGGCCCGCACGCCCGAATGACCGATATAACCGGACTGCAGGCGAATGAACTCACGCGAGAAGTTGTTGGTGCCGTAGGAAAAGTCGACGCTGCCGCCACGCTTTTCGCTGGGTGTGATCGTGCGTTCGTCAAGCGTGCCCGCGGCGGCGTTCGCGGTTGGCATGTCAACCTGCGAGCTGCCGGGCATGACGTTGACGCTCTCGATATTCTCGGAATCAACGTTCTGCTGAAGGTAGGAAGCAAGCGAGGCCGGCGCGCCGTCCAGCATCAGCCCCATATCCGCATCCGTCAGCCCACGGATGAAGATGGACCCGCCCTTGAAGCCGCCCGGATCGGGCAGGGCGATGCTGACGCTGGGCAGGTTCTGGATCAGGTCCAGCCCGGTGGAGGCAGGGCTGCGCATTTCGATATACTGCTTGCCCACGCTCTGCACCGCATGGGGTTCGGTTTCAACGCGCATCATGCCGCCGCCGCCATCACGGGCATGGCGAGACACATGTACCGCAAGCGTTTCGGGCTGGCTGGACGCCATCTGGTGGGTGGGGGCCGCATGGGCGCGCGGTGTGGATGCCGTGCCCGCGTGCCGGACAGGCGCCTTGCGCCCCGTCGTGTTCTGGACGGTCTGGGCACTGGAAGCGTAACTCGAGAAAACTGTTGAAATTGCGATGGCACTGACCAGAGATCGCAAATAGATTTGAGCCATTTATTTTCACCTTCCGCCACGGACATAAAAATAAAAACCACATACTTTTATTCAAAGTATGCATAAGGCCTTTATTGTCTTTATTCTATTCCGTCCCGCTTCGTGCTTCGCTGCACGTATTCAATAAGATTATGGTAGTATAAATCTTTTCTGGCTCGCAACAAGATTCTAACCATCTGATCAGGTTTTAAAAAACGTTGCATAAATGACACATTGCACCCGGCCAGCAGGCGTCAGGCTGCGCATGATACAGTCATGACACGGGAAATGACGCCTGAATTTCAATATTATTCCATTTATATCAATTATTTATACATATCCCATGCTTGCAGGCGCCACCGCCTGCGCCCCGACATGCCCCTTGCGGTACCGGCGGACGCCCCGCGCCATACCCGCCGCAGGGCCGGCATCCCCACCCGCACGGGGGGTGAATTCATTGCCGATCGTGGCAAAATTATCCCATATGTAACGTCATGCCCTGAACGGGGCATTGCCATAATATTGCATGTTCGAACAAGATGCGGGCCATACGGCATGCCCCGTAACCAACCGATGGCCAACAGGCCGGAACCAGGAAAGCTGTCATTCTTGAAACGCAGGATCATCATAGATACAGACCCCGGACAGGACGATGCCGTCGCGATCTTCCTGGCCCTTGCCTCCCCCGAAATCACGGTACAGGCCATTGTCGCCGTGGCAGGCAACGTCCCGCGTGAACGCACGCTGGAAAATGCGTGCCGCGTGCTGGAAATGGCGGGACGCACCGACATACCCGTCTTTGCCGGCGCCGCGCGGCCACTGCGCCCCGTCCAGACCACGGCCGAGCATGTGCACGGGCCAACCGGGCTTGACGGAATCGACCTGTCCGTCCCCCCCGCCATGGCGGTGCAGGAACACGATGGCGTAACCTATCTGGTCGATGCCATACGGCGCGCGCAGCCGCAGGAACTGACGCTGGTCATGCTGGGTCCGCTTACGGACCTTGCCATGGCGCTGACGCTTGCCCCCGATATTGCCGGGCGCATCCGCGAGGTCGTGCTGATGGGCGGCGCGTGGTCGGAACTGGGCAACATCACCCCGGCGGCGGAATTCAACATCTATGCCGACCCGCAGGCGGCCGACATCGTGTTCAGCGCCGGTATTCCGCTTGTGGTCCTGCCGCTTGATGTCACCCATAAATGCCTTGGCACGCCGGAACGGCTGGCGGCATTGCGGGCGAATGCGAACCGCTGCTCCGTCGCGGCGGCCGACATGCTGTCCTATTCCGAGCGGTTCGACCTGCACAAATATGGCTGGAAAGGCGCCCCCCTGCACGATCCCTGCACGATTGCCTGGCTGGTGGCGCCGGAACTCTTTGGCGGGCGGCATGTGAATGTCGGCATCGAGACCGAAGGCAGGCTTTCGGTCGGCATGACGGTGGTTGACTGGTGGAAGGTCACGGACAGGAAGCCGAACGCCCTTTTCGTGCGTGAAGTCGATTCCGATGCCTTCTACAGCCTTCTGGCCACCCGGCTTGCCACATTGCCCTGACCGGGGCGGGCAGGCAGGCCGGGCCATGCCCGCCTGCCATGCTGCCCCCCGACAGGCATATGAACTTCATTCAAGGATGACGACCATGATGGCCCGCACGCCATGAACACCCCCACAGGTGACGCGGCCCCCCATCCCCCACAGTCCGGCACGGTCATCGGGCATGGCCTGATCATGGTCTTTGCCGCCGCATGCGGACTGATCGTGGCAAATCTCTATTACGCCCAGCCACTGACCGGGCCGATCGGGGCCTCACTGGGCCTTGCGCCGCGATGGGCGGGGATTATCGTAACCGTTACCCAGACGGGCTACTGCCTGGGCCTGCTGCTGATCGTGCCGCTGGGCGACCTGCTGGAAAACCGCGGCCTTGTGGTCTGGATGACACGACTGGTGGCCGTGGCCCTGCTGGGTGTCGCCCTTTCAACCCGCCCGGCCCCTTTCCTGGCCGGGATGTGGCTTGTGGGGCTGCTGTCCGTTGCGGTGCAGGTACTGGTGACATTCGTGACCCACCTGACACCGCCGGCCATACGCGGGCGCGTTGTCGGCACCGTCATGAGTGGCCTCATGCTGGGAATCATGCTGGCGCGCCCGGTGGCCAGCCTTGTTGCGCAGGTCGCCTCGTGGCGGGCGATCTTTGCGCTGTCCGCCCTGAGCATGCTGGTGCTGGCCCGCGTGCTCAACCAGGTGCTGCCCCGGCACCAGGGCACCGGCACGCAGGGCTATGGCCAGCTTCTGGCCTCCATGGCGCACCTGTTCGCCACCACGCGCCCCCTGCAGCGCCGCGCCTTCTACCATGCCTGCATGTTTGCGACATTCAGCCTGTTCTGGACGGTAACCCCGCTGCTGCTGTCCGGCCCGCGGTTCGGTCTGTCGCAGGGGGAGATCGCCGTGTTCGCGCTGGTGGGCGTGGCCGGCGCGGTAGCCGCCCCCCTGGCGGGGCGCGTGGCCGACCGGGGATGGATCTGGAGTGCCACACTGGCCGCGATGGCGCTTACCGCGCTGGCCTTTACGCTGACATGGTTCGTGGCACCCCGGTTTTTCGTCATCGCGCTGGGTCTGGAGGGCATCGTGATCGATTTTGGCGTGACAACCAACCTGGTGCTGGGGCAGCGGGTCATCTTTTCCCTGTCCGCCGCGTACCGGGCACGGCTCAATGCGCTTTATATGGCAATCTTCTTTCTGGGTGGGGCCATCGGTTCGGCCATGGGGGGCTGGGCCTATGCCGCCGGGGGCTGGAACCGGGCCTGCGCACTGGGCATCTTCCTGCCCACCCTGGCGCTGGTGGCCTGCCTGACCGAAAGATTGGGAAAAAGGCAGGCCCCATAAAGGTCATGCCCGGCGATACCGCGCCGCGTGTTCAGTCATCGCTGCCCGGAGAGCGGGGCGCGGCGGGAAAGGCCGAATGGCCCCGGCTTCCGGATGCCGCCACCTGCCCGCCCCCGGCCGCCAGCCGCGCCATCACGACGTAGCTGCCGATGGCACAGGAAAAACCGACAAACCACGAAAGGTTGCGTACGGGTGCGAAAAGCGGCGCGAAAACCAGCGCCAGCCCGCACAGCACGGAAAACAGCAGCGCCCCCATGGCCACGACATTGATCCCGCCACGATACCAGTAAGGGGCCTGCGGGTCCGCCGTGTACAGCGCGCCCATGTCCATCCGCCCCTTGCGCATGATGTAGTAATCCGCCAGCAGCACGCCGGTCAGCGGGCCGATGAACGTGCCCAGTATGTCCAGTGTCAGGTGAATCACATCGGGCCGGGCATACAGGTTCCATGGTGTGACCACAATAGCACCCACGGCCGCGATCAGTCCCCCCCTGCGCCAGTTTATGGCATGCGGTGCCATGTTGGAGAAATCAAACGCCGCCGAAACGAAATTGGCCACGATATTGACACCCGCCGTGGCCGTGACAAACGTCAGCACCCCCAGCGCCACCGCCGTCGGGCTGTCAATCTGGCTGACCACTTCCACCGGGTCCACCATCAGGCGGCCAAAGACGGGACGGGTCAGCACGATTGTCAGCAGGGTCAGCACCGAAAACCCGATGAAGTTGACCGGTAGCCCCCAGAAATTGCCGCGCCGGATATCGGCCATGCTGATGCCGTAACGCGAAAAATCACCAAAATTCAGGGCAATGGGTGAAAAATAGGCCACGATCAGCGCGGTTGCGTTGATGATGCCCAGCATGCGCGCGCCCATGCCCTGTGGCACGACACCCAGCACGTCCAGCGAGACATGCCCCCCTGCCCGCCACAGCAGCCAGCCATCCAGCCCGATCATGACCACATAGATCACGGGACCGGCCCAGTCGATGAACCGCCGGATCGTCTCCATCCCGCGCCAGAACACCGCACCCTGCAACCCCCACAGGAACAGGAAGCACCCCCACCCCAGCGTGGACAGCCCCAGCAGGCCATGCAGGCGCACATCCGCCCAGGGGCCCAGGTCCGGCCACTGCCGCAAAAGCAGGACCAGCACCGCGTTGGAGGCAAGCCACGTCTGGATACCGTACCAGCCCACAGCAATGATGCCACGCACAAGGCCCGGAATGACCGCGCCACGTACGCCAAAGGCCATGCGCGCCATGACCGGATAGGGCGCGCCGGAATGGAAGCTGGGCTGCGCCACCAGGTTGCAGATCACCTGTATGACGACAATCCCCGCCACCAGCGCAATGAACACATCCCCCGCCGGCAGCCCCATGGCGAACAGGCTGCCCGCCGTAATATAGCCCCCGATGCTGTGCACGTTGGACATCCACAGGGAGACATAGTCAAACCACTTCCAGCTCCGCGCGCGTACGGGGGCCAGATCCTCGTTCACCAGATGGCTGTCCATGTGGTCCGTACGGCCTTGCATGGCGTTTCCCTTTTTAATCCGTTCCAGCGAAGATATAATCTTGACCATCAAGTCAGAATAACAATACGGTCCCGATATGGAATGACAAGCCCGTTCTGAACGCGCGCCACCCAACAGGAGATAAGGTACGGTCATGCTTCATGTAAAAGGCGGCACGATTGTTACGGCCGATCGTACATTCAAGGCCGATATCCTGTGCGATGACAAGGGGCAGATTGCCACCATCGCCCCCGATATCGCCACGCCCACCGGCTGTGACGTCGTGGAGGCTGATGGCCTGCTGGTCATGCCCGGCGGCATCGACCCGCACACCCATCTGGAAATGCCCTTCATGGGCTCGGTCGCCAGCGATGATTTCTTTACCGGAACGGCGGCCGGCCTTGCCGGCGGCACCACCTCGGTCATCGATTTCGTCATCCCCGAAGTGGGCGGCTCCCTGCTGGAAGCGTGGAAGGAATGGCGCGGCAAGGCGGAAAAGGCAGCGGCCGACTACGCCTTCCACGTAGCCGTCACCCACTGGGATGACCAGGTGCCCAGGGACATGGAAACACTGGTCAATGAATGCGGGGTCAATTCCTTCAAGCACTTCATGGCCTACAAGAACGCCCTGATGGTGGATGACGATGTGCTGCTGCACTCCATCCGCCGGGCGGGCGAACTGGGCGCGCTGTGCACCGTCCATGCGGAAAATGGTGACGCGGTGGCCTACCTGCAGGCAAAGCTGCTGGCGGAAGGGCAGACCGGGCCGGATGCCCACCCGCGCTCGCGTCCGCCCACGGTGGAGGGCGAAGCCGCCCAGCGCGTGATTGCCCTGGCCGGGCTGCTGGATGCGCCGGTCTATATCGTCCATGTCTCGACACAGGAAGCCGCCCACGCCATTGCCGAGGCCCGCATGCGCGGCCAGCGCGTGTATGGCGAGGTACTGCCCCAGCACCTGGTCTTTGACGAAAGTGTGTACACCAACCCCGACTGGCTGACGGCCGCGCGCTTTGTCATGAGCCCGCCCTTCCGCCCCAAGCACCACCAGCATGCACTGTGGGCGGGCCTGACTTCGGGCCAGTTGCAGACCACGGCCACCGACCACTGCTGCTTCTGCGCGGGACAGAAGGAAAATGGCCGCACCAATTTCACCCACATCCCCAACGGCACGCCGGGGATCGAGGACCGGATGAGCATCCTGTGGCACCATGGCGTGGTGTCCGGCCGCCTGTCGCCGCAGGAATTCGTGGCCATCACGTCCACCAACACCGCGCGCATCTTCAACATGCACCCCCGTAAGGGCTGCATAGCCGAAGGGGCGGATGCCGACCTGGTACTGTGGGATGCCACCGGCACCCGCACCATTTCCGCCGCCACCCATCACCAGAACGTGGATTACAACATCTACGAGGGCATGACCGTGACCGGTGTTGCCCGCCGCACGATCAGCGCGGGCCGCGTGGTGTGGGATGATGGTGACCTGCGGGTAACACGCGGCGCGGGCCAGTATATCGCACGCGCGCCCCTGCCCCGTGGCCACAAGGCCGTGTAACACGACATGCCGGGGGCACGTCCCTGTGCCCCCGGACCAATGGTTACAGGCGGGACAGGCGCTCGACCACCAGGTCGTACACACCCTCCACGTCCACTTCGCGCATGAAAAGCGCGTTCTTTTCCTTCCCGCTGATCCCCCACCAGTCAACCACGCTCATGCCCATGGTCAGCGGGCTTGCGGTCTCGATTTCCACATTGACCTCACGCCCGCGGTACAGGTCGGGCCGGAGCAGCCAGATCACGGTGTTGGGGTCATGCAGCGGACCACCGTCGGTGCCGTATTTCGTGGCCTCGAAGCGTTTTTCAAACCGCAGCCACGCCGCGACAATCGGGCCGATCCGGTTTGGAATACGCTCGATCCGCGCAAGGCGCGCGGCGCTGGTATGCAGCTGATGGGTCACGTCAAGCGGGAACACGACCAGCTTTATGCCGGAACGGAACACCATTTCAGCCGCATGGGGGTCAACATAGATATTGAACTCACCCGTGGGTGTTATGTTGCCCACTTCGGAAAACGCGCAGCCCATCATCACGATCTGGCCGATGCGCGTGCGCAGCGCCGGTTCACGCGCCAGGGCCAGGGCGATGTTGGTCAGCGGCCCGATGGTGCACAGCGTGATGGCACCGGGCGGGTTTTCCATGACCGTACGGATAATGAAGTCAACCGCATGCCCCGGTGTGGCGGCACGGCTGGGTGGCGGCAGGTCGACCCCTTCAAACCCCGTGCGGCCGTGCACATGGGTCGCGTTCACACCCGGACGCAGCAGCGGGCGGTCGGCGCCGGCATGGACGGGTATGTCCGTGCGCCCCACAAGGTCGAGTGTCTTGAGCGCGTTTTCGGTGGTCTGCTCCACCGATACATTGCCCGCGACCGTGGTCACGCCCAGCAGTTCGATCTCCGGGCTGGCCAGCGCCAGCAGGATGGTCAGGGCATCGTCCTGCCCGGGATCGGTGTCGATAATGATCTTCATGCATGCTCCACTGGAGAAAAATCGCAGGCCGCCTTCCGGTCGGCCGGCGCGGCGCCGGATTAGACCACCCGCACGCCCAAAAGGCGATACAGCCGGGGCGGAATTGATTACCGTTGTTTCAGAACGAAAAGAAAGGAACCCCATGAGCATCCAGCCCCCCCCATCCCTCCCGCGCGCGCCACGCATCTACCTTGCGGGCGATACGGTGTTCCGCCCCGGCGCGGCGGACCTGTTCCGCGCCATGAAGGCCATCTGCGCCCGGGCCGGTCTGGAAGGTGTCTGCCCGTTTGACGGGCAGGCCGAGGTCGATGACCTGGCCCCCGGCGCGCAGACCAGCCTGCTGATCGCCCGCCTTGACCGTGACCTGATGGATGGATGCGATGCGGGGGTCTTCTGCCTCGACCCCTTCCGCCGCGCGGCCGACATGGACCCCGGCACCGCGGTGGAGATCGGCTACATGGCGGCCCAGGGCAAGAAGCTGGCGGGCTATACGGTCGATGGCCGCCCCTATCCGCAGAAAGTGGCGCAATACCGCCGCGCGGCATGGGGGGATTCATTGCGTGAAAGAAAAGGCAATGGCGGCAGCGGCACGACGGAAGATGCCGATGGCCTGATCGTCCATTCCGAAGGCATGGTGCAGAACGCCATGACCGAGGGCTTCATCCGGCTTTCCGGTGGCGAGATTGCCGTGGATGCGGACCTGCTGACCGCCTTTGGCCTTGCCATCACCAACCTGGCCTCACGCCTGCGGGCATGATGCCGGGGCTGCATCAAGGAACGGACTGACATGGATCTTTCCCGACGGGACCTGACCAGACTGCTTGGCACCGGGCTTTTCCTTGCCCCCACCGGCCTGGCCCGCGCGCGCGCGGCCGGGGTGGCGTGGTGGAAGGATGTGGTGGCGTACGAGATCTATCCCCGCTCCTTTCAGGATGGCAATGGCGACGGGATCGGGGATTTCGTGGGCATGGCCGAACGGGTGGACTACCTGGCCGATCTGGGCATTGGCGCGGTATGGATTGCCGCGTGCTTTGACTCCCCCAATGCCGATAACGGGTATGACGTGCGCGACTACCGCAAGATCATGCCCGATTTTGGCACCATGGCGGATTTCGAGCGGTTCATGGCGCGGGCCAAGGCACGCGGCATCCACGTCATTCTGGACATGGTGTTCAACCATACCAGTGACGAGCATGAATGGTTTGTCCACAGCCGCAGTTCCCGCACCAACCCCTATCGTGACTACTACATATGGCGCGACGGCCATGACGGCGGGCCGCCCACCAACTGGAAGGCCGCGTTCGGTGCCGGGTCGGCATGGCAGCTGGATGCCACGACGGGCCAGTATTACCTGCACACCTTTGTCAGCAAACAGCCTGACCTGAACTGGGAAAACCCCAAGGTCCGCGCGGCACTGTACGACATCCTGCGCTTCTGGGCGCAGAAGGGGGTCAGCGGCTTCCGCTTCGATGCGATCACAAGCCTTGCCAAGCCCAGCGTCATGAAGGACTTCATACCCGGCCAGCATCCGGGCCAGGCGTCCTTTGCCGAGGTCGGGCCAGGGCTCGATGCCTATCTGCACGAAATGCACACCCATGTCTTTGCCGGAACCGACCTCTACACCGTGGGGGAAGCATGGGGGGCCACGCATGACGCCATCATCAGGATGACCGATGACCGGCGGGGCGAGATCACATCCGCCTTCCGCTTCGACCTGCAGCTGAAGGATGCCGATGACTGGCGCAAGCTGCCATGCAGGCTGGAGGACATGCGTGCCTTCAATGCCGACAATGCCTTCAATGACAACCCGCATGTCTGGCCGCTGGTCTATCTGGAGGACCATGACTTCCCCCGCGCCGCCTCGCGTTACGGCTCCGCCCGGCCGGAATATGGCGCGCGCTCGGCCAAGCTGCTGGGCATGATGATGCTTTCGCTCAGGGGCACGCCCTATATCTATCAGGGCCAGGAAATCGGCATGACCAATTTCCCCTTTGAACGGATCGAGCAGTACGACGACGTGCAGGCCCATAACGGCTGGCGTAACGAGGTGCTGTCGGGCCGTGTTCCTGCGGCACAATACCTGAGCAACCTGGCCCAGGTCAGCCGCGACAACGCCCGCACCCCCATGCAGTGGGATGATACGCCGCATGCGGGCTTTACCACCGCGCGCAGGCCATGGTTCGCGGTCAACCCGAACTACCGGCAGGTCAATGTCCGCGCGGAAAGCGCAGACCCGGATTCCGTCCTGTCCTTCTACCGGGCCATGATCCGCCTGCGCCGGGCATGGCCCTGCCTGTCCGGCGGGCAGTATGAGGACATTTCCGTAACGGGCAGCCAGGTCTACGCCTATACCCGCCGCGAAGGCGGGAAGGCCGTTGTGGTCATCCTGAATTTTTCCGATATCGCGGCCCCGTTCACCCTGCCCGGCCACCTGCGCGCGGGTCCGTGCCTGATGGGCAACATGACGCCCCCTGCCGCACTGGCGGGCGGCAGCCTGGCGCTGCGACCGTGGGAGAGTGTGATCTACCAGCTTGTCCCGTCCTGACCCGGTGGCATGCAACCCGGCGGTGGGGCGGGCGTTGAGCGTGCTCCACTCCAGCAGGTGACGCATGCCGCCGGTCAGGTTCACCGCCCCTACCCCTGTCGTGGCCATTCCCGTGCGCAACGAGGCCGAACGGATCGCAGCCTGCCTGCATGCGCTGGCGGGGCAGCAGGGCGCGCGGCTGGCCCACGCCGTGCTGCTGCTCAACAACTGTACCGACGCCACGCGCGATATGCTGCCCGCACTGGCGCCGCACCTGCCCTTTGTCGTGCATGGGGTGGAGCGCACCTATCCCGCCCCCCTTGCCCATGCGGGTACCGCGCGCTGCGAAGCCATGGAAATTGCCGCGTCCCTGGCAGGGCCGGACGGCGTGATCCTGACAACCGATGCCGATGGCACCGTGGCCCCCGACTGGCTGGCCAATACCCTGGCCGCCTTCGAGGAAGGGGCGGATGCCGTATGTGGCCGTGCCCTGATCAACCCGGCGGACGCTGCCCTCATTCCCATGCACCTGCATGAGGATGACCGGATGGAAACCGGCTACGGAATGCTGCTGGACCGCATCCATGACCTGGTGGACCCCGACCCGCACGACCCGTGGCCCCGCCATGCCGAGCATTCCGGTGCCAGCATTGCCGTATCCGTGGTCATGTGGCGGCGCGCGGGCGGCCTGCCACCGCTGCCATTGGGCGAGGACCGGGCCTTCCTGAAGGCGGTGCGACGGGTGGACGGCGTGATCCGCCATGCGCCCGACGTGCTGGTTACGGTATCGGGCCGCACGCTGGGCCGCGCGCGCGGCGGCATGGCCGACACCATGGCCCGCCGCCTGCTCAGGCAGGATGACCTGCTGGACGAAAGCCTTGAACCCGCCCTGACCTGCCTGCGCCGCGCCCGCGCCCGCGCGGCCCTGCGGCGGCTGCGCGCCCTGCCCCGCATGTCCGGGCAATGGGGGGTGGAGATGTGCGGGCTTGCGTACCAGCTGGACCTGCCCCCGGCCGAAGTGGAGCGGATGGCGCGCGCGCATTTCCTCGGCGTGGCGTGGGACGGTCTGGAACAAGCAAGCCCCGCGCTGGTGCGCGTTCCCGTCCGGCGCGCGGAACTGGCCACGCATCACCGGCAGGCACGGCGCGTGGTGCGGCAGTTGCTGGCCCGCCGCTCGGCCACGCGGACGGCGCACAGGCACCGGCAGCCAGTAAATTGAGAAGAGACCCTAAAAAACCTGCCCGGCCCATTTCTCCTGCCCATGGGGCCGGGGGCACCGCCGCCTGCGCGCTGCCACGCACGGTGTCCCGGCTTGATGCGGGACGGTAGCCGGAAATCCCTGTCAGCGTGCCATTTCTGACCGGTTTTCAGTCCGTCATGGCTGTATCCGCCCCATCCCCGCCATCCGCAAGCATGTCAAGGCGGTAGCCGACATGACGGCGGGCATGGACCACCCGCAGCCCCGCCCGCAGGCAGCAGGCCACGAAGTGACGGGCCGCCTCATCGCCGGTGCAGGGCGTATCGGTCGGGCCGGTCCAGTTCACCAGCATGATCGGGGCACCGGACCTGCGCACCCGCAGGCACTGGCCGGCAAGGCGCGTGATATCGGCGGGGGAGAGGAAATACAGCAGCTCCGAAATCACGATCAGGTCACACCCCCGCGCCGGCAGGGCGGGAAAGCCGCCGGGCAGGTGCCCACGGTAGAACGACACCCCTTCCCGCCCGGTACAGCGCAGCCGGGCACGCCGGAGTGCGATACGGGACACATCCACCGCCAGCAGCCGGTCACACTGCCGCGCCAGCCGTGCGGTCATCACCCCGATCGAGCAGCCCAGTTCCAGCGCGTTCATGAAATGCCGGCCCGCCAGCAGGGCAAGGGTCTGGCGGTATTTGCGCCGCTCGTAGGCACTTGTGCCCACGCCCCACGGGTTGGCATGACGGATGTGCAGGCGCTCGAACACCGCGCGCGGCCAGCTATGTGTGTTCATGGCCTGACAAAGACCTCAAAATCCGTGATCAGCGCATCCAACAGGGTTTCGGGCAGGGTAAAGCCGGTCGGGTCATCGGTAATCAGGCCGCCGTACTGGCTTTCATGCATCCGCACCGCCTGTGCCTTCGCCGCGCGACAGGCGGTGATGTCCAGCCTTACGCCATGCGGTGCCCCCTCATCCATTTCCCTGTCCGGCGCAAGAAGCCAGCCCCATACGGGATAGGCCCACAGCGCGAAACCACCCTGCTGGCACAGGGCAACGCCGGTTTTCCATGTTGCTTCATGATCGCAATGCGGATCGGCCCACCATGGGGCAAGCACCGTGGCGCAGCCATGGCGGCGGGCCAGCCCGGCCAGCGTGGTCACGACCCGCGTGAACAGGCGGCCTTCATGCGGAACTGCGGTATCGGGCAGGTTAAGGAACACGACACGCTGGGCCGCAAGCCCAAGGCAGGCCACCGCGCGCAGGGTTTCCCCCTGCCGCTGCATGCGCAGCCGGGTGGCGGGCCAGCCGGATGAATGCGGATGGGACGCCACGCCATCGGTCATGACCACCACAAGCGGCGGCCGCCCCGCCGCGCAGCACGCGGCGATCAGCCCGCCACAACCAAGGCTTTCATCATCAGGATGCGGCGCCAGGATCATGGCCGTGCCCGGCACGATGTCAGCCAGCGGCACCACCGGCAGCGCATGCAGGGCGGCGTGCAGGGCGGCGGCCTTCATCATGTTGCCTCCATGCGGGGCAGGTCACGGTGGGTGAACCATCCGGCGGCCTCGCACAGGGTCTCGTCCGGGGCGGGCTGGCGCAGGTAGGTGGCCAGGTCACGCAGCAGGCGCTCGGCCGGATTGGTACGCACAAAGGCCGCAAGCCCCAGCCCGCGCTGGACCAGTCCGATCACCTCCAGCCCCGCCCGTTCCACCGCAAGGCGGGCAAGGTTGACGGTGGCGGCAATATCACCCGTGGCATGCCGGTCGGGGGCGGCGGCCAGCATGGCGGCCCTGTGCGTCCATAAGAACGCGGTTTCCGCCGCGATCAGCGCATCACCGATCCGCGCCTGCTGGGCCGGGGCCTGTGCGCGCCCGCGCGCGGCAAGCTGTTCACGCAGTACAGTGGCCAGCCGTTCAATCCCGCCCAGCGCCACGGCCATGGCCCGCCATGCCCCGGCCGAAAACTCGGGCTGGCGCAGGTAATCCCCCGCCTGTCCCACCATGCATTCCGCCTGCACCACCATATCGGTAAAATCATACCGCCCCGTGCCCGCGCCCCGCATGCCCGCAAGCCCGTCGGGGCCATGATGGACGCGCGATGTATCCGCCACCCCCACCAGCAGCATGTGCACATTGCCCCCCTGCGTTGCCGCCGTGACAAGGGCATGCGTCACATGCCCCACACCGGAGGCAAAGGCCTTGCCGCCATGCAATGTCACGGTACCGTCACCCGCTTCCATGGCCAGCGGCTGCGCGCCATCGGTCACCCACACGCCAAACAGGGCGCCGTCATGCACCGCCGCTGTCGCCTGCGCCATCCGGGCCTGCGTTCCATAGCAGGCGATCAGGCGCAGCGCGTTCACATGCCCCTCCACAATGCGGCCCAGCGCCAGGCTGCCGTGGCCTACCAGACGCAGCATATGCAGCAGCCCCGACGCGCCATGGGCTTCGGTGCCAAACCCGTGCCCCCCGCATGCCTGTGGCAGGGCGGCCGACAGCACGCCCAGCGCCCGCAGGCGGTCCAGCCCGTGATGGGGGAAGGCGGCCGGGCCATCATTGATGGTGGCTTCCGCCTCCAGTTCCGCGCGGCAGGCCGACAGGGCTTCAAAGGGAAAGGTCATGAACCGGCCGATCATGTCTGGCGGGAATACCAAATCAGGCGGACTGGGGCACGATGCCGATCAGTTCGTCCGCGCGGGGTTCACGCACCGGTGGCAGGGCCATGACCTGATCGGGCAGTGCTACGCGGGCGGGCGGCATGGGGGCCAGCGCCTGTGGCTGGCCGGTCAGCAGCGCGCGCTCGATCGCGGCAAGGACACGCACGTCACGCAGCCCCTCGTCCCCATCGGGTTCAGGGTCATGGCCGTGAAGGATGCAGTCGGAAAAATAGGCGATCTCTCCCCCGAACTGCTCCACCGGGTCATGACGGCGGGTTTCCTTGCGCCCGTCGAGGGTGGTGGTATAGGTAATGCCGACATCGGGACCAAACATGTAGCATGGCGTGGCCAGGACACTCCCCCTGTTGCCTGTCAGGGTAAAATTCTCGACCGGCGCGCAGGCATAGCTGACCAGGAACTGCGCCATCTGCCCTTCGGCAAAGCGGAGCGTAACCGAGACCGTATCGTCAAAATTGAACCCGCGCCCCGGTGTCCTGCTACCCACGGCATGGACTTCGGCCGGTTCGCGCGCAAACAGGTTGCGCACCGCATTGAGCGGATAGGTGCCCATGTCCGGCACCGGGCCGGACCAGTAGCCGGAATGGCCGCGATGGTTGGCTTCGGAAAAATTCTGCCCGAAGATGGACGTGAACGCCATAAGGTGCCCGAAGTCACCATTGCGGCAGCGTGAGATCAGTTCCAGCGTGCCCGGCTCGCAATGCAGGCGGTAGGCGACCATCAGCCTGCCACCGCCGCGCCTTTGCGCCTCCAGCATGGCTTCGCAGTCCTCCACGCTGGTGGCCATGGGTTTTTCCACCATCAGGTGCAGCCCCGCTTCCAGCACCGGTACGGCATAACGCCGGTGCAGCGCGTTGGGGGTGGCCAGATAGACCGCGTCAATATCGCCCGAATGGATCAGTTCAGGCAGGTCATCATAATGATACGCCGGAATATCGTATCGCGTGGCCAGCCTGCCTGCCTTTTGCGGGTCGCCCGTCACCAGTGCGACCAGCGTGGAATTGCTGGCGCGCGCCATGCCGGGCATGAAGGCCTGCTGCGCGATCTGGCCACCGCCAATCACGGCATAGCGGACCCGGGGCTTTTCGGTATTGCGGGACATGGCGCTCTTCCACGTTATTGCCAGATACCCTGATGAACGTGACGTGCCGCCGGGGGTTGCGCCCTGAACCGCCCTGCCTTTTTCTGTGCCACAATCCAGTAATGACGGTCATGGGGCGGCAGGTTACGGTGTAACGGGCCATTTATATTTGCCCGATACGGAACCTGTACGATGCGGCCCACGTTCACCGGCCGGCACCCCGGTTACGGGCACGGGCCATGGCATCTGCGTCCCACGTCCAGTGCCGACCCGCATCCGTGCTGATGGACAACAGGCCAACAGGCAAGGCAGGAGCATACGGGCATGGAGGAGCAAACCGTCACCACCCGCTCCCCGCCGCGCACGCCCGCCCCGGCATGGACCCCGTTCATCCAGTCTGTCCATCCTGCCACCCTGGCCCGGCCGCAGCGGTGGGAGGCGGTGCTGTCCCGCTGCGCCGATGCGGGCTTTACCGAAATACTGGTCGCCCCGCTTTTTGCCAGTGGGGCTGATCCCTTCCTTGTCTCGTCGCATCATGAGACCGGGTCCATGCCGGCATGGACCGCGCCGCTGCCCGACAGCCTGGGCGCGCTGGCCCGGCTGGGGCGCCGCCATGGGCTGGCCATCCTGCTGGACCTGCCGCTGGACCGTATTGCCCGTGATGGCGCACTGGCGCGCCACAGGCCGCAATGGTGCCTGCCCGACGGGGCGGATGCCCGTGCCGCCCGGCTGGACTACGGCGCCCATGAAGCCGAAATCGTGGCCTACTGGCAGGAAATCACCGCCATGCTGCTGCATGCGGGCATTGCGGGCTTCCGCTGTGATGCCCCACAGCGCCTGCCGGTGGCCACGCTGGCGCGCATCATTGCCGCAACCCGGCAGGTCCGGCCCGGCTGCCGGTGGATTGGCTGGACGGTGGGGCTGGACCATGCCGGCACGCTGGCCATTGCCGCAACCGGGGTGGACATGGTCGCGTCCTCCGTTGCGTGGTGGGACCGGACTGCCCCCTGGCTGGGCGCGGAACGCCACGGCCTGCCGCCCCATACCGGCCTGCTGGCCTGCCCCGTGCCACTGGCGGCCAGCGCGGCGGTGGGGAATGAAACCCCGCCCGGCATGGCGCTGCGGCTGGCTGCGGCAATAGGGGACGGAGTGCTGGTGCCTGCGGGCTTTGGCGACCCGCCTGATGCGCCGGGGCAGGCCGATGGGCCGTTGCCCCCGTATCGCCCAGCCCTGCACGCCGCCCTGCGCCATGCCGGGCGGATGGTCCACGCCAACGCTCTGCCCGTTCCCACCAACCGGGACATGCCGGTCATGACCGTGGACGGGCTGACGGTCATGACCCGACAGGGCGACACCCGCCGGGGGGAACCCGCGCCGCTGCGCCTTGTGCTGGTCAATCCCTCCACCATCCGGCCCGCGCAGGCCCGGCTTGCGCCGCTGCTGGCGGAACGGAACAGCAGTTTTGCCTTTTGTCACGCCATTGACGGTGAACCCGACTTTGCGCCATCCCCCACGGGGGAGGTCACGCTGGCGCCGGGCGCGATACGCGTGCTGCAGGTCCGCCCGCAACCCGCCCTGCGCCGCCCCGTAGCCCCCGCCACCCCGGACCTGCGTACCCTGCCGCGCATTGTCATTGAAGCCGTGGCCCCCAGCGTTGACGCCGGGCGTTTCCCCGCCAGGGCGGTGACTGGCGACAGCGTGGCGGTGGAGGCCGATATCTTCATGGACGGGCACGACCTGCTGCGTGCCCGCGTGCTGTGGCGGCCCGAAGGGGACGCCACATGGCGCCATGCCGCCATGCAGCCCATCGGCAACAGCCGCTGGCGGGGTTACATCGCGCCGGACCGGGTCGGGCCATGGGTATTCACGATCGAGGCATGGCGGGACGATTTTGGCACCTATGTACGCGACCTCGCCCGCAGGCGCGCGGCGGGCGTGATGGACACCGCCGACATTGCCGATGGCCGCGCGCTGCTGGAACACACCATGCACGCGGCACCCGCGCCCGTGGCGCGGGAACTGGCCCCCATGATGGACCATCTGGCCACGCTGGACCATGACAGGGCGGCCGAACTGCTGCTTGCCCCCACCACCGCAACCATGGTGGAGCAGGCGGACCGGCGGCCATTCCATGCCACGCTGGCCGCCCCGCTGCGCATATGGGTGGACCGCGGGGCGGCGCGCTTTGGCAACTGGTATGAACTCTTTCCCCGTTCGCTTGGCACAACACCCGGCGCGCATGGCACGCTGCGCGACGTGATCGGGCGCCTGCCCGCCATCCGGGCCATGGGGTTCGGGGTGCTGTACCTGCCCCCCATCCACCCCATCGGCCATGTCAACCGCAAGGGGGCGAACAACGCGCGGCAGGCGCGCGCGGGTGATCCGGGCAGCCCCTATGCCATAGGCAGCAGCGCGGGCGGCCATGACGCCATTCATCCCGAACTGGGCACGATGGCGGATTTCGATGCGCTGGTTGCCGCCGTGCGGGGACATGGCATGGAACTGGCGCTGGATTTTGCCATCCAGTGCGCGCCCGACCACCCGTGGCTGGCGGCCCACCCCGAATGGTTTGCCCACCGGGCCGATGGCACGCTCCATTACGCGGAAAACCCGCCCAAGAAATACGAGGACATTGTCAATGTGGATTTCTATGCCCCCACCGCCATCCCGCCATTGTGGCAGGCGCTGCTGGACATCGTGCTGTTCTGGGTGGACCGGGGCGTGCGGATTTTCCGCGTCGACAACCCGCATACCAAGCCGCTTCCGTTCTGGGAATGGCTGATCGGGCAGGTACAGGCCCCCCATCCCGACGTGCTGTTCCTGGCCGAGGCCTTTACCGCGCCCAAAATGATGTACCGGCTGGCCAAGGCCGGTTTTACGCAATCCTACACCTATTTTACATGGCGCACGACCAAGGCCGAACTGATCGCCTACATGACCGAACTGACCACGCCGCCGGTCAGTGATTTCTTCCGCCCGCATTTCTTTGTCAACACGCCCGACATCAACCCCCTTTTCGTGCAGGAATCCGGTCGCGCCG
This sequence comes from Komagataeibacter rhaeticus, assembly GCF_003207855.1. Classification (GTDB taxonomy): domain Bacteria; phylum Pseudomonadota; class Alphaproteobacteria; order Acetobacterales; family Acetobacteraceae; genus Komagataeibacter; species Komagataeibacter rhaeticus. Next base: position 85,228 of record NZ_NKTZ01000003.1, read on the forward strand.
GTCACCTGATCCGCGCGGCACTTGCCTGCACGCTGTCGGGACTGTGGGGGCTGTACGCGGGGTTCGAACTGTGTGACGCCACCGCCCTGCCGGGGCGCGAGGAGTATCTTGATTCGGAAAAATACCAGATCCGCCAGCGTGACTGGGCGGCGCCGGGCAACATCATCGCCGAGATCACGGCGCTGAACGCACTGCGCCTGCGCCACCGCGCGCTCCAGAGCCATATGGGCCTGCGGTTCTACACCATCTTCAATGACCGGATCGTGTATTTCGGCAAGATGGCGCCTGACCAGTCCGACATGATCCTGGTCGCCATAAGCCTGGACCCGGAGGCCGCACAGGAAGCGGATTTTGAAATTCCCCTGTGGGAATGGAAACTTTCCGATAATGCCTCCCTTCTCTCCCATGATCTGCTGGACGGGCGGCATGCCGTGTGGACCGGCAGGATACAGCATGTGCGCCTTGACCCCCGCGACAGGCCCCATGCGATCTGGCAGGTCAGCCCGGCAGGAGGGACAGCCCCATGAAACGCGCCGCCAGCCAGCTGTCCGATGACCCGCTGTGGTACAAGGACGCGGTGATCTACCAGGTCCATATCAAGTCCTTTTTTGATTCGGATAATGATGGCATCGGCGATTTCCGTGGCCTGACATCCCGGCTGGACTATATTGCCGAACTGGGGGTCAACACGGTGTGGCTGCTGCCCTTCTATCCTTCCCCCCGGCGCGATGACGGCTATGACATATCGGCCTACCGCGCGGTCCACCCCGATTACGGCACACTGGCCGATGTACGCCACTTCGTGCAGGCGGCGCATGCGCGCAACATCCGCGTCATTACCGAACTGGTCATCAACCATACATCGGACCAGCATCCGTGGTTCCAGCGCGCCCGGCAGGCCAGGCCGGGATCGGTCGCGCGCAATTTCTATGTCTGGTCGGATACACCGGACCGCTACGCGGACACGCGGGTGATCTTCTGCGATACCGAGACCGCGAACTGGACCTACGACCCCGTGGCGGGCGCGTTTTTCTGGCACCGCTTCTATGCCCACCAGCCCGACCTGAACTTTGACAGCCCGCATGTGCTGACCGCCATACTGGGGGTCATGTCGTTCTGGCTGGAACTGGGCATTGACGGCCTGCGGCTGGATGCCATTCCCTATCTGGTGGAACGCGAGGGCACGTCGAACGAAAACCTGCCCGAGACACACGCCATCCTGCGCCGCCTGCGCACGGCGCTTGATGCGCGCTTCAGGAACCGCATGCTGCTGGCCGAAGCCAACCAGTGGCCGGAGGATACCAGCGAGTATTTCGGCAATGGCGATGAATGCCACATGGCCTTCCACTTCCCGCTCATGCCGCGCATGTACCTGGCCATGGCGCGCGAGGACCGCTTCCCCATAACCGACATCATGCGCCAGACACCGGACATACCGCCCGGCTGCCAGTGGGCCGTCTTCCTGCGCAACCATGATGAACTGACGCTGGAGATGGTAACCGACAGCGAGCGCGACGACATGTGGAACACCTATGCCGCCGACCGGCGCGCGCGCCTCAACCTTGGCATCCGGCGCAGGCTTTCCCCCCTGCTGGAGCGTGACCGCAGGCGGATCGAACTGCTCAACAGCCTGCTTTTGTCCATGCCCGGCACGCCGGTGCTGTATTATGGCGATGAAATCGGGATGGGGGACAACATCCAGCTGGGCGACCGCGATGGCGTGCGCACGCCCATGCAGTGGTCGCCTGACCGCAATGGCGGGTTTTCCCGCGCCGACCCCGAACGCCTGGTGCTGCCGGTTATCATGGACCCGCTTTATGGTTACGCGGCGGTCAATGCCGAAACCCAGCGCCGCGATCCATATTCGCTGCTGAACTGGATGCGGCGCATGCTGGCGGTGCGTGCGCGCACGCAGGCCTTCGGACGGGGCGTGCTGACCTTCCTGTCACCGGGCAACCGCAAGATCCTGGCCTATCTGCGCGCATACGCGGACGAGACGATCCTGTGTGTCGCAAACCTTGCGCGTTCGGCGCAGGCGGTGGAACTGGACCTGTCGCCCTTCGCGGGCCGGGTGCCGGTGGAAATGATTGCCCAGAGCGTGTTTCCCCCCATCGGCCAGCTACCCTACCTGCTGACCCTGCCGCCCTACGGCTTCATATGGTTCCGCCTGTGCGCGCTGACCGACAGCCCCACATGGCATGTGCCTGCCCCCGAACCCCTGCCCGAACTGCGCACACTGGTGCTGCGCCACGGCATGGGCGATGTGTTCACGCCTGCCGCCCGCCAGGTGCTGGAAAAGGAGATCCTGCCCGCCTACCTGCCCGTGCGGCGATGGGCCGCCGCGCGCGGGCAGCCGGTCTCGGCCGTGCATGTCGGCATGGTCGTGCCGCTGGGCGCGCAACTGGTCCTGACCCGGATCAGCGCGATGGTGGGCACGCAGGAAGCCAGCTATTTCCTGCCGCTGGACATTGCGTGGGAAAGCGGGAGCCTGCCCGCCCTGCCCCAGCAGCTGGCGCTGTGCCGCGTGCGCCGGGGCCGCAGGGTGGGCTACCTGACCGACGGGTTTACCCTGCCCGCGCTTGCCACCGAATTCATGGCGGCGTTCGCCCGCACGGCCCGCCTGCAGGCGGAGGATGGTGAAATCGTCTTTGACGCCACCCCCGCCCTCCATGACCTGTCCCTCCCGCCCGATGCCCCCATTCACTGGCTCAGTGCCGAGCAGAGCAACAGTTCACTGGTCATAGCCGACAGGGTGGTACTCAAGCTGCTGCGCCACCTGCACCCCGGCATCCACCCCGAGGCGGAGATGACCGCCTTCCTGACCCGCCATGGCGCAACAGGCATCGCGCCCTATCTGGGTGACGTCACCCATATCGACGCCACGGGCACGCCACATGTGCTGGCCATTGCGGAAGGGTTCATGCCCAATCAGGGCGATGGCTGGAGCTGGAGCGTGAACTACCTGCGCGCCACCGCCACCGATCTGGCGCTGAGCGGTGATGAAGCGGCGGAGGACCGGGCCGATCACATCGCCTTCTTCCACCGCCTTGGCCTCCGGCTGGGCGGGATGCATGCGCTGCTGGCCCGGCCGGTGGCGGATGCGGCCTTTGCCCCGCAGGCCGCGACACCCGCCATCGTGCAGGGCTGGGTTGCGGATATCCGCGCGGGCATCACGGCGGCGCTGGACAGTCTTGAACACCGGCCCGACCCGCCCCAGCCGGACATGCGGGCGCTGGCAACACGGCTGTGCGCCGAACGCGCCCGGCTGCTTGAGCGGGTGGAGGAACTGGCGCGCGGCGCGGTGGGCACGCTCATGACCCGTATCCATGGGGATTTCCATCTGGGCCAGGTCCTGGTGGTGGAAAATGACGTGGTCATCATAGATTTCGAGGGCCAGCCCATGGTGCCGTTGGCCGAACGCCGCGCCCGACACAGCCCGCTGCGCGATGTGGCGGGGCTGCTGCGCTCGATCGCCTATGCGGTCGAGACCGCACGGCTGGACGGGGGCGAGACCGGCAGCCACCCCGGCGCGGAACAGTCGGCCGCGCGTTCCAGCGCCTATGTCACCGCCTTTGGCGAGGAAGCGGGCCGGATATTCCTTGAAGGGTGGAAAAGCGGCATGGGGGATGCCATGGCCGCGATCGGCACCACGCCGGTACTGGCCGACCTCCTTCAGCTTTTCCTGCTGGAAAAGGCGGCCTACGAAATCCGCTACGAAGCCGCGAACCGCCCCGGCTGGCTGGCCACCCCCATGGCGGGCCTGGCGGCGCTTGCGGGGCTCCCCCCCCTTTCACCAGAGGAGACGAAGGGGCAGGCCCCGGCCTGACCCGCCCGGCCACCATGCGCGCGGGCGTCAGGCCGGTCCGGCGCGACGCTCCGTCAGGCGGGAAGCGGTTCGCCAACCGATGCCGTATCGGGCAGCAGGTCAAACAGCAGGAAGGAACGGTCCACCATGGAATAGGTGGCGCCGGGCCTGAAATGCCGGGTGCCGGCCGGGATGCTCGTATCCTCCTCCATGCTGGTATCGACCAGCAGCCGCCAGTGCTGGTCGGATACCGAAGGCAGGGTCAGGGCAACCGTCTCGGGCCGCGCATTGAACACCATAAGCAGCGTGGCATCCGCCCCCCGGCGGCGGATGCCGGTGGGCTGCGCACGCCCGTCCAGCACCAGCCCCACGCATTGCGCGCCTTCCCAGTCCGGTGGGGTCATTTCCGCGCCATCGGGGCGGGTCCAGGTCAGTTCCTTTATATCCAGTTCCGCATTATACGCTTCGGTCAGGAAGCGCGCGCGCCGCAGGATCGGCAGGCGCCGGCGCAGTTCGGTCAGGCGCGTGACAAACCGGACGAGGGCCTGCCCGCGCGCGCCGAAATCCCAGTTGACCCACGAGATTTCGTTATCCTGGCAGTAGGCGTTGTTGTTACCGCCCTGCGTGCGGCCGAACTCGTCACCCGCCAGCAGCATGGGCGTGCCCTGCGCCACAAGCAGGGTGGCCAGCATGTTGCGCATCTGCCGCCCGCGCAGCGCCGTGCGCGCGGGGTCGTCGTCCGGTCCCTCCACGCCATAATTGCAGCTGTTGTTCAGTTCGGCGCCATCACGCCCTTCCTCACCATTGGCGTCGTTGTGCTTGGTCCCGTAGGTGACGCAGTCATTGAGGGTGAAACCGTCATGCGCGGTCAGGAAATTGACACACGCCCACGGCTTGCGCCCCTGGTGGTCGAACTGGTCGGGGCTGGCCAGCAGCCGGGGGGCCAGGGCATCGGCCCCTTCGTGCCCGCGCCAGTAATTGCGCACCACATCACGGAAGCGGTCATTCCATTCCGCCCAGCCGGGCGGGAAGCCGCCAACCTGATACCCCCCCGGCCCACAGTCCCACGGTTCGGCAATCAGCTTCACGGTTTCCAGCGTCGGGTCCTGCGAACAGGCCTTGAGGAAGCCGGACTGGTTGTCAAACCCGTTGGGTTCACGCGCAAGAATGGTGCCAAGGTCGAAGCGGAACCCGTCGACATGCATCTCATCCGCCCAGTAGCGCAGGCTGTCGGTCACCATCTGTATGACACGCGGGTGGGACAGGTTGACCGTGTTGCCGGTGCCCGTATCATTCACGTAATAGCGCGGCTGGTCCTTTATCAGGCGGTAATAGGAAACGTTGTCTATGCCCCGGAACGACAGCGTCGGCCCGCATTCATTGCCTTCGGCCGTATGGTTGTAGACAACATCCAGAATCACCTCCAGCCCCGCCGCATGGATGGCGGAGACCATCTCCTTGAACTCCCGCAGGGATTCCGCGCGGTCGGCCGCATAGCGCGGGTCGGGTGCGAAAAAGCCGATGGTATTGTAGCCCCAGTAGTTGCGCAGCCCCTTTTCCAGCAGGTGCTGGTCATCGACAAAGCTGTGCACGGGCAGCAGTTCAAGCGACGTGACGCCAAGGGCGTGGATGTAATCCAGGACCCCCCGCGTGGACAGCCCGGCATAGGTACCGCGCACGCCCTCCGGCACGCGGGGGTGCAGCCGGGTCAGACCCTTGACATGGGCTTCGTACAGCACCGTCTGGTCCCATGGCACCGGACTGCGGCCCGACTGGCCATGCCAGTCAAAACCGGGATCGATCACCACGTATTTGGGCATGAAACGCGCGCTGTCACGGGTGTCAAAGCTCAGATCCGCATCCCTGTGCCCGATCGTGTAGCCAAACAGCGCGGGGTTCCAGTGCAGGTCCCCCAGATGGGCGCGGGCATAGGGGTCCAGCAGCAGCTTGTTGGGATTGAAGCGGTGACCGGCATCGGGTTCATACGGCCCGTGCACACGGTAGCCGTAAAACTGGCCGGGGCCGATATCGGGCACCCAGCCATGAAAGATCTGGTCGGTATATTCCGGCAGGGTGATGCGCTCGATTTCCGTCATGCCGTCACGGTCGAACAGGCAGACTTCCACCTTGTGCGCATGGGCTGAAAAAAGGGAGAAATTGACCCCTTCCCCATCCCATGTCGCCCCGCGCGGATAGGGATGTCCTTCTCGAAGGCGGTCTTTGAGCATACGGGCCAAGGCATCATATCCCTTGTGTGATGGGTGCAGCCTTCATCCAACGCAACCGCATGGAGCGGGTTTGATGGTACGCCTGCCGCACCCAGGTTACGGTTCCCGGCCCCATGCAACCCATGCCCCGGCCGCCCGTTGCACGCGAACCCGGTAATGGAGAAAGACCATGCTCAGGATTGAGGGAAAAGATGCGCCCGGCGCCGCCATTCCCCCCACAACACCCGGCCCCGGCGCGCCCATGTACCAACCGCCCCCCTACGATCCCGATGCGGACGATCCCGATGCGGATGACCCGCTGGACCTGCCACCCGAACCCGTTCCGGGTCCGGACGAACCGCTGGAACCCGATGAGGAAGACGAAGGCCCGGTGGCCGACTGACCGCGCCATGACGGATGATCCGTCTGAACCGGCCCGTTTCGTGCACGCAGGACCCTGTAACGGACAGTCCGCGGATGGCCCGTCATGAACCCGGCCCGGTGCCGTTCCCGGCCCCTTTTGGCAGGCGCCGCGTGCCGGAAGCGGATTGCCTACCCCGCCGCCACGATCCGGCCCGCCTTCACCGCCTTGCGAAAGGTGATCCAGTCGGCCTTTGTCTGATCGGCATACAGCACGGAGAAACTGCCTATGGCATCGGAAAAGCCGTTTCCCTTTCCCACATAACCGCTGATCAGCGCACTGTCTCCCGAACGGGCATGCGCGCGGGCCAGGGTGCGGCCATACAGATGCGCGTAATCAGGCAGTCCTTCCGCCGTGATGTCGGAGCCTATGGCGGCCAGACGTGCATCCTTCAGGCGGCGCACGTAAAACTGACGGCCCGCACCGGACAGGTCCGCCATGTCCCGCGCCATGTCGGGCGAACCGGCGCTATGGGTCCAGCCCAGGAATATGTCGCTCTGCGCCTGCATGATGCGTTGCCCCGTCACCACGCGCTGCCCCTGGTTGTGGAAGGGCGACGGCCCGGCAAATGGTGCAAGGACGGACTGCTGCGCTTCCTTGATCTGCAGGAGCAGCATGTCCCCATCCGCCGTGGCAAACAGGCCGATGGCGCAGAACGTGCCAACACTCCCGATGCCCACCACCTTGAATATGACATCACGCAGGGCATAGCGATCCAGCAGCACGGCCAGTTCAGCGGGCTGCGTGGCGAGGTAGCGGGCAAATGCCTTCCTGATCACCCCGTCATGCGCGGGCAGGCGCATGACCAGCGGCCGGTGCTCACGCAGCGCGGGCCTGCCTGATCCCGTATCGACAAGGCCGTAATGGCGCCGGGCGCTTTCCATGCGCTGCGCCAGCAGGGTACGGGCCAGGGTGCGGGCACGCCTGTCCGCAAACCCCGCAATGGCGGCGGAAAGGTCGATCGGGTCCGCCCATACCGCCAGAGGCGACAGACGTGAAAGGCGCTTCATCTCCACGGCGTAGGCCCGCGCCATGGAAACCGCAAGTGCCCGGCTTCGCCCGTCGGACAGGCCATACTGCCGCCCGGCCAGGACCAGCGAGGTACCAAGGCGTTTTATATCCCACTCAAACGGGGCGGACAGTGTCTCGTCAAAGTCGTTGATATCGAAAACCGGCGTCCCCTCGGGCGAGGCATAGCTGCCGAAATTGGCCAGATGGCAGTCGCCACAACTCTGAACGCGCGGGCCGGCGGCCGGTGTATGGGCCAGGTCCGCCGCCATGACCGCCGCCGCCCCGCGCAGGAACGCAAAGGGAGAGGCCAGCATGCGTGCGTAGCGGACCGGCAGCAGGTCCTGTATGCGCTGCTGGCCCTGCGCAACAAGCACGCCCACGGGGTCCGCCCGCCCGGGCGGCGCCTGCCATGCACCATGGCACGCGCGCGCCGTGTGCCCGCGCAGGGCCATGCCCTGCGCGTGACGCGCCCTGCGGCCCTGGCCCGCTGCCTGCGGCCTAAGGAACGGAAGCGGGTTGGTCTGTGCGGGTTCCATGCGCCATGATAGCATTTTTGACATAATATGTCACCGCCATCCCCCATCCGGCTTCGACAGCCCTCTGGCATGCCCCCAGGCCGGGTGGGCCAGATTGCCACATCGTGAAGCAACGGCCATGCCCCCGACGCGCTATGGCCGGATACGCCGCCATGCCAAGGACCGCTTCCATGCCCCATACCAGCGCCGATGTGGAAAAGACCGCCCGCGAACTTTTTGAAGAAGAACTGGGCCGCCCATGGCGGATCGGTTCCCCGGTGCGGGGTCCGTCATCTGATTCCCCGCTGCCGGCCGCCACGGAAGCCGAACAGGAAGCCTACCGCCAGAAAGCCCGGGAAAAACTGTCGGGACAGGCCGGACCATAACGCCGCCGCATCACATCGGGGCCTGCAGGCCCCAGCGGGTAATGACGGCATGACGACCGCCATCGGGGCCGCCATCGTGCATGGCGGCCCATAACCGCATGGTTACCCTATCCCCGTCCGTTCATGTATCCGCCACGGATGCCCTGCCCGGTGGGCTGCGCAGCCGTCACAGCCAGGCATCATGGGGCCGCCTGTTGCGGATACAGGCTTGCCATGCACTGAATCCATGTTGCCGCCCGGTGATGGATTTCTGTACCATGCCGCCCCATACCGTGTTTTCCAGTCCATGAAGCACGACCAGCAGCGCAGGAGCCGGGCCATGACGCCATCAACCCACACAGGACGGCCTGCCCCCCAACCCCGCAATGCGGAGGCCACACGCCAGCGCATACTGAATGCTGCCCGGACGGAGTTTGCCGCCAACGGGCTGGACGGCGCGCGGGTGGATACCATCGCGCTGGCCGCGCGCGCCAACAAGCGCATGATCTACCATTACTTTGAAAACAAGGAGAACCTGTTCAGGGTCGTGCTGGAGCGGGCCTATCTGGATATCCGTACAAAGGCGGCGCGGCTGGATCTGGAGGCACGGCCACCACTGGATGCAATCAGGGAACTGGTGCGCTTTACCTGGAATTATTACATCAGCAACCCGGAGTTCATCACCCTCGTCAACACGGAAAACCTGTGCAATGCCCGGCATATCCGCACATCCCGCCTGCTCCGGCCCATAAGCCACCGCTTCATGCGCCGCGTCCAGGCCCTGCTGGACCGCGGCGCGCATGACGGCATGCTGCGCCCCGGGCTTGATGCGGTCCAGCTTGTCATGACCATTACCGCGATCTGTCATTATTATTTTACCAGCCGCCATACGGCGTCGGTCCTGTTCAGCCGCGACTTCTCCGCACCCGAAGCCCTGCGCGAACGGCTTGACTTCAATATGGAAACCATCATGTGCCTGGTCCGCCGCGACCGGGCGGGCACCGCCGGCGATGGTCCGGCCCTGTCGGGCGGCTAGCTGCCGCAGTCAAGATTCCGGCGGATATCCTGCACGAAGCGTGAATACCGGACGCCCGTAAAAAACAGGTTCATGAGCAGCCGCGCGGGCCACCGGCAGGGGCGGCGGACCTGGATCAGCAGGACATAGCGGTCCTGGCCGGTATTGTTCCAGACTTCATGGTTGTAGGTGTCATCAAACAGCAGGGAATGGCCATCGGTCCACGGGCAGACATGCATGTGCGTGCCTTCCTCGATCTGGATCCAGCAGTTCTTCCGGTCATCGGGAACACGCAGGGCCAGATGGTAGGTCAGCATGCCCTTGGTCATGCCGCGATGGCGCGGAATGTGGCATCCGGCCTCCAGCACCGAGAAACTGGCGGTGCACAGATCGGGGATACGGTCGATCAGCGCGGCCGTAAGTGGCACGCGGGCGCGGTTTTCCTGCCGTTTGTAGCCGTAGCCTTCCAGAAAGAAGGAACGCCAACGCCTGTCGGCCGCAATCCGCCCGTGATCGGGCGATATATCCCCCAGTGACGGAATGTCGTTCACGCCCACCCGCAGGGCTTCATCGCGGATTTCCCCCCAGTGCCGCTCCAGCATGCCGACCCAGGGCATGATGGCGGGATCGAATACGGCCTGATCGGGCAGAAGGGACTGGCGCATGATGAAGGCGTCCACCCTGTCGCGCAGCCCCTTTGTAAGGTGGTAAATGGTCTTTTTTTTCGCCATCTCATATTCCCTGATCTCGCAGCATCCCTAGAATATGTTACACATGGAAACAATAAGCCCGGCGGGCAATATTGGAAATTTCTTCCCTGCCAAGCCCGGAAGTAAAACCAGACATGCATGGAAAGCAACGCGACAGAAGCGCAGGCGCTGCGTGATTCTATTCACGTATTTTCGAGATATCTATTACACGGCACTGCATGACGCAGGGCCGGGGCGGCTGGACGGGCGCGTGGTTACATGCCCCGGGTCACACGGCCCGGGGTTCCGCCAGCAGGGCCGCGCGCATCATGGCCGCGTCACGCGCTGGGGGAATGCCGAAAAAGCGGCGGTAATCACGGCTGAACTGCGAAGGACTGTCATACCCCACGGCAAAACCCGCCCCGGCGGCGTCCTCGCCCCCGCTCATCATGCGCTTGCGGGCTTCGTGCAGGCGGATACGGGTTCGGTACTGGAGCGGACTCATCATCGTGACCGCACGGAAATGACGGTAGAAAGACGGTGTGCTCATGCCCGCCCGCCGCGCAAGGCTGTCCACATCAAAGGGCTGCGCGTAATGCTGGCGGATCCATGCCATGACCCGGCTGACCTGTGACAGATGGCTGCCGGACAGCGCGATCTGCCGCAGTTGTCCCCCCTGCTCGCCCTGCAGCAGGCGATAGAGGATCTCGCGCTTGACCAGCGGTGCCAGAACGGGAATGTCCTCCGGCCGGTCCAGCAGGTTGACCAGCCGCGACATGGGGCACAGCAGGTCATCCGTCAGCGCGCTGACCGCAAGCCCCGGCGGTGTGCGGGCATCGGCCACGACCGGCGGCGCGCCCAGCAGCAGGGCCGCGATCTCGGCGGGGTCCAGGTCAAGGCTGAGCGACAGGTAGGGCCTGTCCGTGCTGGCCTGCGTCACACAGCTGGTCACGGGCAGGTCAACGGTGGCGATCAGGTATTTGCGGGTGTTGTAGGTAAAGACCCGTTCGCCCAGCGTGACCTGCTTGCTGCCCTGCACGATCATGCACAGACGGGGCTGGTACAGGCATTCCATCGGCAGGGTCTGCCCCACGGAATGGAACAGGACCAGGCCCGGTACCGGCGTGTAAGTCTGTACGTCCAGCGCATGGCGCAGCATGGTCTGGCGCAGGTTGGTGATTGGCAGGGACATCATGCATTCTCCATCATCATGCTGGCAGGTCCGGCGCGCGCCGGACAGGGGCATGCGGTCACTATGATAGGATCGTGCAAGGATCAGATTGTATCCCTGTATGCAAGCCCCGCCCGGCGCGGCATGATGCGCCGGTCCTGACTGGCCCGTCCGCGCACGGGCCAGGCACGCATGAAACGCGAGGAATGCCGATGAGATACAATCCGTTGGGCCAGACCGGCCTGCTGGTATCCGAACTGTGCCTTGGCACGATGACCTTTGGCGGCGGTGACGGCATGTGGAAGGAAATCGGCAACCTGCGGCAGGAGCAGGCGGACGTGCTTGTCCGCACGGCACTTGATGCGGGGGTCAACTTCATCGATACGGCCAATGTCTATGCAGATGGCCTGTCGGAACAGATGACCGGCCAGGCACTGCGCAACCTTGGCATCGCGCGCGATGATGTGGTGATCGCGACCAAGGTGCTTGGCCCCATGGGCAAGGGCCCCAATGCGTGCGGGGCCTCGCGCGCCCATATCCTGGCACAGGCACGCGCCAGCCTGAAGCGCCTGCAGCTTGACCATATCGACCTGTACCAGATCCATGGCGTGGACCCCCTCACCCCGATCGAGGAAACCATGGAAGCGCTGGATACGCTCGTGCGCTGTGGTGATGTGCGCTATGTTGGCGTCTCAAACTGGGCGGCATGGCAGATTGCCAAGGCGCTGGGCATAGCCGAGCGTAAAAACCTGGCCCCGCTGCGCTCGCTGCAGGCGTACTACACCCTTGCCGGGCGCGACCTGGAGCGTGAACTGGCCCCCATGCTGCTGTCGGAACAGGTCGGGCTTATGGTCTGGAGCCCGCTGGCCGGTGGCCTGCTGTCGGGCAAGTACCACCGTGACGGCACATCCATTTCGGGTGACGGGCGGCGGGCCGATTTCGATTTCCCGCCCGTCAACCGCGACCGGGCGTTTGACGTGATCGATGCCATGCGGCCCATTGCCACGGCGCATGGGTGCAGCGTGGCGCAGATCGCACTGGCATGGCTTTTGCACCAGAAGGTGGTCACAAGCGTGATTGTCGGCGCCCGCCGGCCCGAACAGCTGGTTGATAACCTGGGCGCGCGCACGATCACGTTATCAGCAGCCGAACTGGACCGGCTTGACCGGGTCAGCGCCCTGCCCCCCGAATACCCGGGCTGGATGATTGAACGCCAGGGCGCCTACCGCCTGGGCGCCATGGCGGGCGAAAAACCTCAATCCGCCTGAACCGCAACCAATAAGGATCCGAAGAATGTTCTCATGTGTTGGCTATGCCGCGACCGCGGCGGATGCATCGCTCCGGCCTTTCGCCTTTGACCGGCGCGATACCGGTCCGGATGACGTGCGCATCGACATCCTGTACTGCGGCGTCTGCCATTCCGACCTGCATCAGGCCCGCAATGAATGGCACAATACGATCTACCCCTGCGTTCCGGGCCATGAAATCGTGGGCCGGGTGGCAGAAACGGGGACATCCGTCACCCGGTTCAAGGTGGGTGACATGGTGGGCGTAGGCTGCATGGTTGATTCATGCCGCGAATGCGCCAGCTGCCGCGACGGGCTGGAGCAGTATTGCGAAGTCGGTTTTGTCGGCACCTATAATGGTGAGGACCGGCAGGGCCGCGGCATCACCTTTGGCGGGTATTCGCGCGCCGTGGTGGTTGACCAGTCCTTCGTGCTGCGCGTGCCCGACACGCTGGACCCGGCGGCGGCCAGCCCGCTGCTGTGCGCGGGCATTACCACATGGTCGCCGCTGCGCCACTGGAAGGTCGGCCCCGGCCAGCGCGTCGGCATCGTGGGCCTTGGCGGGCTGGGCCATATGGGGGTGAAGTTCGCGCGTGCGCTGGGTGCTGAAGTCGTGCTGTTCACCACATCGCCCGGCAAGGTGGCCGATGGCCTGCGGCTGGGCGCGCATGAGGTCGTGCTGTCAAAGGACGCCGATGCCATGGCCAAGGAACGGGGGCGCTTTGACTTCATTCTCGATGCCGTGGCGGCGGACCACGACATCAACGCCTATCTGGAACTGCTCAAGCGCGATGGCACGATGGTACAGGTCGGCGCGCCGGAGCAGCCGCTGCCGGTTTCCGTGTTCAGCCTGCTCATGAAGCGCCGCCGCTTTGCCGGGTCGCTGATCGGTGGCATCCCCGAAACCCAGGAAATGCTGGATTTCTGTGGCAAGCACAACATCACGGCCGATATCGAGATGATCCGCATGGACGAGATCGAAACCGCCTATACGCGCATGCTGCGTTCGGATGTGAAATACCGCTTCGTGATCGACATGGCCACCATGCCCCAAACCGCATGAGGCCGCAGGCAGGAAAATAAAACGCCAGACACCTGTTCCCGCCGCCTGTCCCGCACGTTCAGGCCATGGCAGGCGGAAACAGGCGGGAGACGTGCCATGAAGATCGGGTTTGTGGGGCTGGGTGCCATGGGGCACCCCATGGCACGGCGCCTGCTGGAAGCCGGGCATGCGCTGTGCGTCTACAACCGCACGGCCGGCAGGGCGGATGACCTGCTGGCCATGGGCGCAGTGCTGGCCCCCACCCCGGCGGCGGCGGCACGGGATGCCGCAATCGTTTTTTCCATGCTGTCCGATGATGCCGCGACGCAGGCCCTGACCTTTGGCCCCGATGGCATTGCCAGCACGCTGGGGGCCGATGGCATGCATGCCTGCTGCGCCACCGTGTCGCTGGAACAGGCCCGCAGGCTGCGCGACGGCCATGCGGCCCGTGGCCAGTCCTATGTCAGCGCCAATGTCCTGGGGCGCCCACCGGCTGCGGCCAGCGGGGCGCTATCCGTCATAATGGGCGGGGAAGCGGGGCTTGTCGACCGGCTGGAGCCGGTGGTGACCGCCTTTGCCTGCCGGATGTTCCGCGTGGGGCACGATCCGGTGCAGGCCAATCTGGTCAAGCTCTCGCTCAATTTCATGATCATGTCCACGATCGAGCAGATGGCCGAGGTCTTTGCCCTGAACGAAAAGGCGGGCAATGACCCCCATGCCCTGTTCGATATCATGACCGGCAGCTTCTTCAATGCACCGGTGCACCGCAATTATGGCCAGCTGATGGTTGACGGGGCCTATGACCCGCCGGGCGCCCCCGTAACCCTTGGGCTGAAGGATACCGAGATGTTCCTGGCGGCGGGGCATGACTACCATGTTCCCCTGCCCTATGCCGGTATTGCGCGGGACCGTTTCCTGTCAGCCATGGCGGCGGGAGATGGCGAACGCGACTTTGTCATTCTGCAGGAATGCGTGCGGCGCGATGCCGGACTGGGTCCGCGCCGCGACCAGACGGACGGCGGGGACGGATAGATACGGGGGGCGTGCGCGCCACACGGCATGCGGCCTTCTGCTCCTGCATGTCGAAATACTGCTTCAGCGCCACATATTGCAGAAAATGAACCAGGTTCGCCATCCATCCCTCCCTCAATCATGAATTACCAGCAAAGCAATAACCAGCAAAACAATAAACGGCATGAGCGGGTATCCGGTTTCATTTTTTCCTGACATTACCCCATTCCTGCCATTCCGGTTCATATGGCGACTTCCCCCTCCCCGACCAGTTCATGCGCATGACATGGCCTTCGTGGTGCCATATTTCCCACCGCCAATATGGCCCCGGTTCCAGCCCGGTTGCATAAAGACCCGGACATGCGCATACGCTATATGTTCCCAACCCCGATACCCATGCCACTCCGATGACAGGTGCGAGAAAGACCCGATGAAAATAGCCCAGTGGATGCAGCAGTCCGGCGTTGCGTTTGGAACCAGTGGCGCACGCGGCCTTGTTACCGCCATGACGGATGCCGTCTGTTTTGCCTATACGGTGGGATACCTGAAGCATCTGGCCCGGCTGGGTGAGTTTTCGCCCGGCACCGACGTGGCCATGGCGGGCGACCTGCGTCCCAGCACGCCGCATGTCCTGCGCGCCTGTGCCGCGGCCATTACCCATATGGGCGGCCACCCGGTCTTTTGCGGTTTTGTGCCCACGCCCGCGCTGTGCCTGTATGCTTTCGGACGGGGCATCCCCTCGCTCATGGTAACGGGCAGCCATATCCCAGCCGACCGCAACGGCATCAAGTTCAATCGCGCGCATGGGGAATTCCTCAAGCCCGATGAATCCGCCATGCGCGAGGAGGATGTCGACCTGCCCGAAGGCATGTTTGATGCCAGCGGCGCGCTGGTTACCCCCCCGGCCCTGCCCGCCGTGACCGATGTCGTGCCCGGCTTCGTTGCCCGGTACCGTGATTTTTTCGGCCCCCATGCCCTGTCCGGCCTGAAACTGGGCATCTACCAGCATTCCGCCGTGGGGCGCGACGTGCTGGTGCGCATTGTCGCGGCACTGGGCGCGCAGGCCGTGCCACTTGGCCGGATGGAGACTTTCATCCCCGTCGATACCGAAGCCGTCCGCCCCGAGGACGCGGCACTGGCCCGTGAATGGGCGGCGGATGGCGGACTGGATGCGATCCTGACGACCGATGGCGATTCGGACCGCCCGCTTCTGGCCGACCGCGCGGGCGACTGGCTGCGTGGTGATGTGCTGGGCATCCTGGCCGCCCGCTTTCTGGGGGCCGCCGCCGTAACCACGCCGGTCAGCAGCAATACGGCGCTGGAACTGGCGGGCTTTGCCAGGGACGTGCGCCGCACCCGCATCGGCTCCCCCTTCGTGGTCGCCGCCATGACCGAGGCGGCGCAGGCAGGCAGCCTGCCCTCGGTCGGGTACGAAGCGAATGGCGGCTTCCTGCTGGCCAGTGACGTCACACTGGATGGCCGCACCCTGTCCGCCCTGCCCACCCGTGATTCCGTTCTGCCCATGCTCTGCGCACTGGTGGCCGCGCGCAAGGCGGGCATGGACCTGGCGGAGCTGGTGCGCACCCTGCCGCCGCGCTTTACGCTAAGCGACCGGCTGGTAGAAATGCCAACCGCGCGGAGCAGGGCAAGGATTGCCCGCATGAGCGAAAACCCGGCACAGGGTGCGGCGGAACTGGGGCTGACACGGGCCTGCGGCGCGCTTGCCGGCGTGGACGAGACCGATGGCCTGCGCATGACGTTCGACGGGGGGGAGGTCATCCACCTGCGCCCCTCGGGCAATGCGCCGGAACTGCGCGTCTATGTCGAGGCGGACAGCCCCGAACGGGCCGATGCGTTGCTCAGGGCCGGGATCAGCGCGGTCGGCGCCTGGCGCGGGCAGGCATAGGCCCCAGCGGGGGCGTGCTGGAAGCGGCATGGGCAATTTTCCGCCTTTTGGCCGTTTTCTCCGGCCGCCGGTTGTGGAATGCTCAGGCCATGGAAACCAGACTTCTGATCAGCGGCTGCCTGTTCGGCCAGAAGGTGCGTTATGATGGCACCGCAAAGACCCTGATGCACGACAGCCTGCAACGCTGGCAGGCGCAGGGCCGCGTGGTACCGTTCTGCCCCGAGACGGCCAGCGGCCTGCCCACCCCCCGCGCGCCTGCGGAAATCATGGACGGCGCGGATGGCGCGGACGTACTGGACGGGCATGCCCGTGTGCGTCAGGCCGATGGGCAGGACCTGTCGGCCCCGTTCCTGACGGGCGCGCGCATGGCGCTGGACATGGCCCGCCTGCATGGCTGCACGCTGGCCCTGCTGATGGATGGCAGCCCGTCCTGTGGCAGCGGCTTCATCTATGATGGCGGCTTTACCGGCACCCGCCACGCAGGTACCGGCGTTACCGCCGCCCTGCTGCGCCGCAATGGCATTACGGTCTACGCGCCCGACCGGTTTGCCCAGCTGGAAGCCGCCATGGGCTGAAGGCCCGCCACCCCGTTCATGTCGGGCGGGGCTGTTGCCGCGTGCCTTTTCCCGCCGGGACCCCTGCCCCGGTTTTTCATACAAAACAGCACGGGCATTCCCATGGCCGTCCCATGCATGGCGGATGACTGAATTCCCGTGCCCTGTTCCACCATGGCGTGACTGCCACGGCTATTTCCCCTGTGCGTGGCCGGCACCACGATACCGCCGCCTGGCCTGCGCGGCAGAGGGCACGCGGACAGAAAATCCCCTCAATTAACGCAACTGAAAATTATTATCATACTTCAGGGGCATGCCGGACCGCCCTTTTTCCAGGGCATGGCCCGTGATGCCCGATCCTTTTGTATTATGAATATATTATGGTTTCTGATACAAGCCCATGAAAAATTACATAATATTTCATTTTTTACATGCATGTTCTTACATAAAATCTGTGGCTGCGGTACAACACTTGCCGCTTTCCTGACAGAAATGAATGAGAATCATTTGCGATTGAGTTTGATAATTATTATCAACACTCCATTCCTTCACATCGGCAGGCGGCGCGCGGTTGAACGACGCGCCAGGAGTGGTGAATTGAACAAGGCAGAATTACCCCCCACCGGGCCACAGGGCCGCGGGCTGCGGGTGGCCGTGGCGCTGGGCATGTCGGTCGGTTTTGGCGTGAACGCGGGCGAAGCAAGCGCGGACGACACGACCCAGCCCGCCCCCCGCCCCCAGGCCACGGACAGCACCATCAAACTTTCGGCCGTGCGCGTGGGTGGCCATGTGGATACGGATGACGCTGGCTACGCCGCCGGCAACACCAATAGCGAAACGCTGCACATCGCGCGCATGCCCGCCACCGTGCGCGACACACCGCAGACCATTACGGTCGTGCCGCAGGAACTGATCCGGCAGCAGCGCGCCTTCACGCTGGACCAGGCGCTGGCCAACGTGCCGGGCATCACCCTTTCCACCGGCGAGGGCGCGGGCGGCCTGAACGGTGACCAGTTCCGCATCCGTGGCCTGCAGGCCCGCCAGGACATCTACACCGACGGACTGCGCGATTTTGGCACCTACACCCGCGATACGTTCAATACCGAGAGCGTGGAGGTGATAAAGGGACCATCGGGCGAATATTTTGGCGCGGGCAACGTGGGCGGCGTGATCAACCAGAGCCAGAAGCACGCCCATGCCGGCAACAGCTACAGTTATGACCAGACCTTTGGCAGCGGCCCGCTATATCGGGGCGCGGGGGACATCAACTACCAGATCAATGATGACATGGCCATCCGCATCAACGGCATGTACAACAGGCAGGATGTGGTCGACCGCAACAACGTGACATCGAACCGCTATGGCGCCGCCGTCGATTTTGGCGTGGGGCTGCGCAGCAGGACATCATGGCACCTGACATGGCAGTGGCTGAGCAGCAACAGCAAGCCCGATTACGGCGTCAGCATGATCCAGGTAAATGGCATCTACCGTCCCATTACCGAATATGGCGTGGCACGCAATACCAGCTATACCCGCAGTTTCGACTTTGACCGCTCCAACATACACACCCTTACCTCCGCGCTGAAATCCGACATCACGCGGTGGTTCACGCTGACCAACGATACACGGCTGAGCCTGTACCAGCGTGATTACACCGCCACCACCCCCGCGGCGTGCTCGGGTGCGTGCGCGGCCGCCATCCTGAGCGGCGGCGATTACGCCCTGCCCTATGGCGCGGGCGGTGGCGCGGCCTACCGGCAGCAGGGCTGGGGGGTGCAGAACGTGATCATGGGGCGCGCACGCTTCGATACCGGCTTCATCCATCATGACCTGAAGGCCGGGGTGGACATCAACTACGCCAGTGATTCCCGCTGGCCGGGCAGCTTTACCAACCGTACCAACAACCAGACCATCCGCAACCCGCAATATTCCTATCCGTCTACCTCCGTCACCTTCCCTGACAGCGGTTATGGCAACGCCAATGCGCGTGACCTGGGGCTGTTCCTGGCCGACCGCATCCAGCTGACAAAACAGCTTGCCCTGTTCGGCACCGCGCGGTGGGATTCCTTCAGCAGCACATATTACACCCGCGCCACCGCCAGCCAGGGCCGGGCGGAACAGAAATCCGACCGCTGGAGCCCGTCGGGCAGCATCATGTACACGCCGCTGAAGGATACATCCTTCTACTTCACCTTCGCGCGGTCGTACAAGCCCGTCGGCACCGATGTCTCGTCGCTGGTTACCGTCAAGCCAACGGCGGGCGACGTGGCGCAGAAGGGCGTCAACCTTTCCCCCCAGCGCAGCGACCTGTTTGAAGTGGGCAACAAGTCCGACTTCTTCCACAAGCGCCTGGGCACCACGGTGGCCTTCTTCCAGATCAGCGAAAACAATTCCCAGTATTATGACGTCAATGGCGACCTGGAGACCGGCTTTGCCGACTCAGGCAGCGGGCGGCGCATCCGTGGCGTGGAACTGAGTGCGAATGGCAAGATCACGCGCGACTGGCAGGTCTTTGCCTCCTATTCCTACATGGATGGGCGCGTGACCCACAGCAACACCGGCGACAATGGCAAGGTCGCCCCCCAGGTGCCGCACAACAACATGTCGGTCTGGAGTTCGTATGACCTGTCGCACCTGCTGCTGCGGCCCGAATGGGGCAGCCTGAAGGTGGGCGGAGGCGCACAGTATTCCTCGGGCTACTGGGCCGGGCCGGACACGACCAACAGCGCGCGCATGCCCTATACCTTCAACCTTAACGGCATGGTGTCGTGGGATTACAGGCATTACCGGGTCTCGTTCAATGCCAACAACATCACCAACCGGCTGAACTATGCCTCCTCGTTCTCCGGCTCACGCGCCGTGCCTTCGTCGGGGCGCTACTTCATGGGCAATGTCGGTGTCACGTTCTGATCCCGCCCTGAATGCCCGGAACCATGTTCCGGGCGCCACGGCGGCGCAGGTTGTGGAAACGCAGCTCATGCTGGGGCAGATCCACCTTGACCGGGGCATGATGGAAGAAGCCTTCCTTATGTTCGAAGCGGCGGCGCGCAGCCATGACCCGCGTGCGCTCAACATGCTGGGCCGCGCTTACGAGCGTGGCTGGGGCACCGCCCGCAATGCCGCGCGCGCGGCGCTGTATTTTGCCGAGGCCGCACGGCAGGACTATGGCTGGGCCGCCTTCAACCTGGCTGACCTGTATCTGGCGGGCCGGGGTGTCGCGGCGGACCCGGACCGGGCGGGCAGACTTTATGTCCGTGCCGCGCGTGGCGGCGTGGCCAAGGCGCTGACCATGCTTGGCCTGCTGGTGGAAGACGGGGTGATCCACACATCCCATGCCAGCCCGGCCGCCAGTCTTTTCCATGCCGCCGCCATGGGCGGGGACTGCTGGGGCGCGCTCAACCTGGGCCGCCTGCATCTGTCCCGCCACGATGCGCCCGCCGCACGGCCCTGGCTGGAGCGGGCGCTGGCCCATGGTTTTGACGATGTGTTCCGTGCCCTTGCGCAGCTTGTGGCGGGGCAGGCCGACCCGGCGCTGCGCCGCATCGGCCACATCGCGGCCAGCCGGTTACAGGCCACGACAGAATACGAAACCAAACCCTAGCAAGATCGTATTACGGATGAATGTATTCATAAAAAAATATTCCACCCCGTTCATCACGGGGCTTTTTGTAGTTTCGGCCATATCGGGCACGGCGCTGTTCTTCCACTGGATGCCCGGCATGTTCCATTCCATGCATACATGGCTGAGCATGGTGCTACTGCTGCCGTTCGTGCTGCATGTCTGGCGCAACTGGGGGCAGTTCATGCTGTATTTCCGCAACCCCTCCATGCTGGTGGCCTGCGTGGTGTCGCTGGCCGCGGCCGCGGGCTTCATGGTCATGACGGGGCATGCCGGGGGCAACCCGGCCCAGCGCGTGTTCCCGCTGCTGACGCATGCCCCCCTGGGCACGCTTGCCCCGCTGTTCCACGCCACCCCCGATGAACTGGCCACGCGCCTGACCCATGCGGGCTACAGCGTGCGATCCACCGACGAGACGCTGGAGGAACTGGCCACCGCCGCCGGCCAGCGCCCCAATGACGTGCTGATCCGGCTGCTGCCCCAGCATGCGGGCCACAGGCACTGAAGCCGATGCTGGTCCATATCCCCGCCGTACTCAGCCCGCAGGAAGTCGCCCATTGCCGGCGGGTGCTTGAACAGTCGCAATGGGTTGATGGCCGGGTCACGGCGGGCGACCAGTCCGCCAGGGCCAAGTTCAACCTGCAGATCCCCCAGGACAGCACGGAAGGCACCGCGCTGGCGGACCTGGTGCTGCAGGCACTGGGCCGCAACCCGCTGTTCAACAGCGCCGCCCTGCCGCTGCGGGTCTTTCCCCCGCTGTTCAACCGCTATGACGCGGGCATGCGCTTTGACACCCATGTGGACAACGCCATCCGCCCCCTGCCGGGCACGGGGTTCCGTATCCGCACCGATGTGTCCTCCACCCTGTTCCTGAGTGAGCCGGATGAATATGATGGCGGTGAACTGATCATTCAGGATACCTATGGCACCCAGTGCATCCGGGTGCCGGCGGGGGACATGGTGCTCTACCCCGCCACCAGCCTGCACAGCGTGCGCGCCGTGACGCGCGGCAGCCGGTGGGCGGCGTTCTTCTGGTCACAATCCATGATCCGCAATGACGTGCAGCGTACCCTGCTCTACCAGTTCGACCGCTCGATCATCGAAACCCGCCAGGCACTGCCCGATGACCATCCCGGCGTGCTGGGGCTGACGGCCACCTACCACAACCTGCTGCGCCAGTGGGCCGAACTGTAGACGCACGCCCCAAATATCGGAAACGGTAGGTTGCCGTATTTGCGGTATCGGCGGGACCGGAGCGCGATATGGTTGGAACGTTCACGCAGCCAGCGCCGAAAAACCGCTGCTGGCATTACGGGAGACCATGAAATGCCCAAGGTTCTTGTACTGTATTATTCCACCTACGGCCATATCGAGACAATGGCCCACGCAGTTGCCGAAGGCGTGCGCGCGGGCGGGCTGGAGGCCGATGTCAAACGCGTGCCCGAACTGGTGCCGGAAGACGTGGCGAAGGCCCATCACTTCAAGACCGAACAGGCCGCCCCCATCGCCACGGTGGCCGAACTGGCGGATTATGACGCGATCATTGTCGGCGCCCCCACCCGTTTCGGCCGCCTGCCCGCGCAGATGGCCAATTTCTGGGATCAGACAGGCGGCCTGTGGCTGAAGGGCGCGCTGGTGGGCAAGGTGGGGGCGGCGTTTACCTCTACCGCCAGCCAGCATGGCGGGCAGGAGACGACGCTGTTCTCCGTCCTGACCAACCTGATCCACCACGGCATGGTGATTACCGGCCTGCCTTACAGCTTCCAGGGCCAGCTCAAGCTGGATGAAGTGACCGGCGGCGCGCCTTATGGCGCCACCACCATCGCGGCAGGCGACGGCTCCCGCCTGCCCAGCGCCAATGAGCTGGGCGGGGCGAAATTCCTTGGCCAGCATGTGGCGGGTCTTGCGCGCAGACTGGCCTGAACCCCGCACCGCAACGCAGGGATGAACGCCCCCGGCCAAATGGCCCGGGGGCGTTTTTCATGCCGCCCCCGGCATGGGTGCCCCCTCTTCATGCCCCCATGGCGCATGGCCGAAGGCGCGGGTCAGGTAATCAATGAATGTGGTAACCCGGATGGGGCGCAGCGTGCTGGCGGGCGTGACCAGATAAAGGGCGACGGGGGCGGCCTCCCATTGCGGGAGCAGGCGCGTGATGCGGCCGGATTTCAGCCCCTCCCACACCATGAATTCCGGAAACAGCCCGAAACCCAGCCCCGCTTCCAGCGCGGGCAGGAAGGCTTCCGCATTGTCCGAGCGCAGGCGTGCCGTCTGTGAAAGCACGTATTCACGCCCGCTGGCCCGCTCATGCAGGCGGATCATGCCGGGGGCGGTGGTGTTGGTGTAGACAAAGCTCCTGTGCCCCTCCAGCGCACGCGGGTCATCGGGATGACCGGCCTGCGCCACGTAGCCGGGCGATGCGACAAGCACCAGCCGCACATTGCACAGCCGCCGCGCCCGCAGGGCTGAATCCGCCAGGGACGCAATCCGCAGCGCCACGTCGTACCCCCCGGCCACCAGGTCCACCAGCGCATCGCTGTAATCCATGGTAATGTCGATTTCAGGATACTGGCGCAGGAAATCGGGCAGCAGCGGGGAAAGATGGCGCACCCCGAATGTCATGGGGGCTGCCACGCGGATCAGGCCCGACGGCGCAAGCGTGCCGCCACGGGCCTGTGTCTCGGCGGCTTCGGCCTCGGCCAGGATGCGGCTGGCATGGCCCAGCAGGCCGCGCCCCGTCTCGGTCAGGGACATCTGGCGTGAATTGCGGTTGAACAACGCCACCCCCAGCGCCTGCTCAAGCCGGCTTACGGCCTTGGACACCGTGGGTTTGGAAAGCTGGATGTCCTCTGCCGCGCGGGCAAAGGAACCGCGTTCGGCAACCTTTGCAAAAATGGCCCAGGCTTCAAGATCCGGCAGTCTCATCATGCAACCCTACGCAATGCGCTCCATCCATGGTGTTCATAATCCGGAGACCGTTTCAGAAACCCGCCCATGAAACCACCTGTAAATCATAAGGAAGTTTTTGGTGAAACTTTTTGGGAAAAGGCGATATCCGAAAAATTTTATCTTTATTTGTCAAACAGTTTTTTAAAAAACACGCATATGATAACGGGCTGCCCCGGCATTCCCGGATAATCCATAAGGTATAATATATGGAAACGATATATTTCCATCATTTCCATATATGCCATCACAGCCCTGCGTTACCATGCCTGCACGAACACGGAAAATGGAGTAAGGCAGATGATCGAGATCCGTCCCTTTGACAGGCTGGGCCACGCCAACCATGGCTGGCTGGATGCCCGGCATCATTTCTCCTTCGCCAGTTACCATGACCCCGCGCGCATGCACTGGGGTGCGCTGCGGGTCTGGAATGATGACATGATTGCCCCCGGCACGGGCTTTGGCACCCATCCGCACCGTGACATGGAAATCATCACCTATGTGCGCGAGGGCGCGATTACCCATCAGGACAGCCTGGGCAATACCGGCCGCACGGAAGCGGGTGATGTACAGGTCATGTCCGCCGGCACGGGTATCCGCCACAGCGAATACAACCGCGATGACGTGCCGACCCGGCTGTTCCAGATCTGGATCATGCCCGACCGCGCGGGACATGCGCCTTCATGGGGCACGCGTGCCTTCCCCAGGGATGACCGTGCGGGCCGGTTCGTGGTGCTGGCATCGGGCAGCCGGGACGATACCGACGCCCTGCCCATCAATACCGATGCCCGCGTACTGGGCGCCACGCTCCGCAAGGGCCAGGTGGTGGAATACCCGCTGGGTACCGGGCGGCTGGGCTATCTGGTTCCCGCGCGTGGCGCGGTGGAAATAGAGGGCATGCGTGTGGGCGAGCGTGATGGTGCCGCCATTTCCGCCACCGACATACTGCGCGTGCGCGCGTTGGAGGATGCCGAGGTCGTGCTGGTCGATACGGTCCCCTGATCCATCGGGGCGGGCGGCCCCGCGGGCCGCCCGAACTTCCGCCGGGCTGCGGCGTTCCCCCTTCATGTTACAGGAGGTTCCGATGCGCCATACCGTGAAGATCACGACCATCCTTGTCACGGTGCTCTCGCTTGCGGGATGTTACGGCCCCCGCCACCACCATGACCGGGGCTGGCATGACGGGTATTACGGTGACGGATATGACCGCCGTGGCGGCAGGCCGTACCGGGGTGGCCCGGTGGGCGGCGGTGGCGGCCGCTGGTAACGCGGGGACCTGCCGGGGGGCGTATGGCTGCCATGCCCGAACCGGCTCCCGCCCATGGGATGATTGCGCTACCCTGCCCCGCCAATAACCGTGGAGAGGAAGATCATGGACCCGAAAGCCGTGGCGGAAGCCTATTTCAGTCTGGGCACCCAGATCGAGGAAAGCCAGGCCCGCGTAAGCGATGCGGCCGAAGCGCTGATCCCCCTCGCACAGAAAGGCGATGAACACGCCCGCGCCGCGCTGGACAGCCTGCGACAGGCAGCCGCTTCCATGCAGGCGGAACGGACGCGCGCCCAGTACCTGTGGGATCTGGCGGCAGGCCGCAACCCTGCCCCACCTGCCGATACCACCACCAGCCCCGACCAGCAGAACAGGGCCGCACGGCCCCACACCTTTCTTGACAGCCTGCTGGATGATCTGACCGGCACCCCGCTGTAACCCCGGACGGGAAGGCGCGCCCTTTCCCGCCGGTAGAAAAGAGCAGAGTTTCCGGGTGCCGCCTCCTGTCAAAAAGGCGGTGTTCCCCGCAGCCTTCCGGTAAGGGCTTCCTGCTGTCCCGTGTAATGCGGTCCCGATCCGTCGTACCGGAAAAAAGCGTGGCGGGCGCCTGCAACCACTGGTCCCGTCCCGACTTTACCGCTCCAGCGGGATCAGGGGCGTGGCACTGCGCGGCCCTGTTTTACATCCCGCCAGAAGGATGGAAAGCCATGCGCCGCTCCCTTGCCCTGTTTCTGCCCGTCACCATGCTGGTGCTGGAACTGAATGCATCCGCCCATGCCGCCGCCCCTACCGATCCACAACCCCTGATTGAAAATGCACCGGGGGCGCGGGTGGCAGGCTATCTCAATTTCTGCATCGGCAACGGACTTGCACCAGTGGCGGACGCCACCCGCCTGCTGGACCTGCTGATTGCCCGGACCGGCGCGGTACCAGCCGATGAACGGGGCAACATGGATTACGCCCTTGGCACGGCGGGCGTGATCCGGCCCGCCACGCAGGCGGGCGGGCTGCGCCTGACCGATCTGGACATGCCCCGGCGCCATGTGGCCTGCACGCAGGTGCTGACAAAGGCGGCCATGGCCAGCTGAACCCGGACAGCGGGCAACGGGAATGGCAGGCGGCCCGCCGGGGATGTCCCACTGGGGATATTCCACCGGGGATATTGTCTTGCCTGCGCCTTTGCGGCATGAGGGGCAGCAGATTGTCCACCCCAGCCGCAGGTTCCCCCATGTCCCAACACACCCCCATCGGCCTTGACAATGGTCACGGCACCATCACCGCCGTAACCCATTCGGGGAATTTCCATCTGGATGAAACGCTGGGCTATGTCATCCTGCACTACGCCCTGGCCCCGCAGGGTGACCTGGCGGGCCGCGTTGTGGGCAACGTGCCCGATGACCGGCTGCACTTCACCCGCACCCGCGCACCCGAACGCATTGCGGCGGCCGACATCGTCTTTGACGTGGGCGGCCGCCATGACCCCGCCACGGGCCGCTACGACCACCACATGAAGGACAAGCCCCTGCGGGAGGATGGCACGCCCTACAGCGCGGCGGGGCTTTTGTGGAAGGATTACGGCATCGCCGCCATCCGCAACATGCTGGCCACCCCGGTGGATGAGGCGGACCTGCCCGCCATCTGGCAGGCAATTGACAAATCACTGGTCCTGCCGATCGATCAGGATGACAACGGCGTGGCCAAGATGGGCAAGCTGTCGCTGGCCGATATCGTGTCCGCCTGCCGCCCCACATGGGACACGGCCGAACTGTACGGCCCCGAACAGGCACGCCTGCGCGAGGCGGCCGGCTTTGCCGAAGCCGCGACCACGGTTGCGGGCTATCTGGTCAATACGGTGGACCGCGTGCGCGCCAGCCTGAAAGCCGCAGGCCGCGTGCTGGCGGCATTCGAGGCAGCACAGGACAAGCGCATTCTGGTAATGGATACGGGCATGCCGACGGAAAAGGTGATTTTTGAGCATGACCTGCCGGTCGTCTATGTCGTCTCCCCCGCCGGGCAGGACCGCTGGAACGTCAAGGCCGTTCCCCCCACGCGCGGCGATTTTGGCCAGCGCGTCTCCCTGCCCGAAGCCTGGCGCGGACTGGATGGCGAGACACTGGCCCGGGTATCGGGCGTGCCGGATGCGGTGTTTGCCCACCCCGCGCGCTTCATCTGCGGCGCGGCCAGCAAGGCGGGTGCGATCCGCATGGCCACCCTGGCGCTGGAAATCGACGCAGCCCAGGCTTCTGCCTGAACCCCCGTCCCGCCTGCGGAAAACCTGCGGGCGGGTACATCCCCCTGATGCCTGCCGGCAGAAACCTGACCGGAAACCACTCCTGAACAGGGCAAGGCAGGCAAGCACAGGTCTGGCATCACCGCCACGGTCATCATTTCCACGTAAATGAAACAGGCTGTCTGGAAAACAAACGTTTTCGGGCCGCGCCTTTTTTTAAAAAGGCGACATGCCCCGAAGCTTTCTGAAAAAAATCTTAACCAAAAACATCCTTATGATTACGGGATGTTTTCCAATATTGTTGCTTCAGGCAGCCCCCCCGCAGGCTGTACGCCACGGCATGCGCTCCAGATAAGCCGCATGGCATTTTTAAATAATGTGTCACGGAACATCAAATACTTCCATTTTTAATATTAAGACAATTCTGTATTTTTATTATTCTACACGTCATGACGCAATCAGCATGCAACATATTGCGCCCCCCTTGCGTTCAGCGCGCATAGCCTTTCAACAGCCATGCTGGAGAAACCATGACCCCGACCATCCCGCCACAGAGCCAGCCACACCAGCCCGGCATCGAACGCCTGATGGACCCGCAGGCCGAGCATATCCGCGCGGACTACAAAGGCAGCGGCAAGCTGTCGGGCCGCAGGGCGCTGATTACAGGCGGGGACAGTGGCATCGGGCGTGCCGCCGCACTGCATTTTGCACGCGAGGGCGCGGATGTCGCCATTCTTTACCTTGAAGAAGACGAGGACGCGCAGGAAACCATCCGCCAGATTGAAGCCGAGGGCGTGCGCGGCCTGGCCATCCGGGGCGACGTGTCACACAGCGCGGTCTGCAATGATGCGGTCGCGCGCACCGTGGCGGCATTTGGCGGCCTTGATATCGTGGTGAACAATGCCGGGGTGCAGTATGTCAGCAATGACCTGACCGATATTACCGATGAACTCTGGCAGCGCCACATGGATGTGAACATCAACGGTTATTTCTACATCGCGCGCGCTGCCCTGCCCCATCTGGGGCGTGACAGCGTGATCATCAATACATCGTCCATCAATGCTTTTGCGGGCAATACGTCACTGGTGGCCTATACCACCACGAAAGCCGCGGAAATGGGCTTTACCCGCGCCCTGGCCCTGCAGCTTGCGCCCAAAGGCATCCGTGTCAACGCCGTAGCACCCGGCCCCGTCTGGACCCCGCTGCAACCCGCAAGCTGGGGGCCGGTGGACCCGCAGGCCGTGGCCGAACTGGGCCAGAAAACCCCCATGGAGCGCGTGGGCCAGCCAAGCGAACTGGGTCCGGCCTATGTCTATCTGGCCGCGCGGGATTCATCCTATGTCACGGGGCAGACGCTGCATGTGAATGGCGGGATGATCATCAATGGCTGAACCGCTGGCGGGGCTTGTGCTGCCTGTCTCGTCGTGGCTCCGGCTTGCGCCGCATCGCCACTGGCTGGACATGCAGGGCCAGCGGCTGCTGGATTTCTCCAAGCCATCACGCGTGCCCCACGGCTTTGCGGCGCTGGGCGATGACGGGCGGCTGCAACCCGGGGCCGTGGCGGACGGCACGCTGACCGCGCGCATGACCCATGTCCATGCCGTGGCCATGGGCCGTGGCCTGCCCGGCTGCGCACCGCTGGCCGCCCATGGCGTGGCCAGCCTGCGTGGCGCGCTGGAGGACCATGACCATGGCGGCTGGTACCTGACACCGGCCATAAACGGAAAACCACCCGAAGAGTCCCGCAAGCAGGCGTACCTGCATGCCTTTGTAGCCCTTGCCGCCTCCTCCGCCCATGTGGCCGGGGTGGCGGGCGGGCGTGAACTGCTTGATACTGCCCTGGCCATATGGGAGCGGCATTTCTGGAGCGAGGCGGAAGGCGTATTCCGTGAAAGTTTCGCGGCGGACTGGTCGGATGAGGAAGACTATCGCGGCGCGAACGCCAACATGCATTCCGTCGAAGCCTGCATGGCGGTGGCGGACGTAACCGGCAACGGGGTGTGGCGGCACCGGGCGCTGCGTATTGCGGAACGCTTCATCCACACCTACGCACGCGATGCGGGCTATTGCCTGCCTGAACATTACAGCCGGGAATGGGGCGTACTGAAGGACTACCACCGCGACAGGCCAGCCGATGCCCTGCGCCCGTACGGCATGACACCGGGGCATTTCGTGGAATGGGCGCATCTGCTGCTCAGGCTGGAAGCGGCCCTGCTGCGCGCGGACGGCCACGCGCCGCCATGGCTGGTGGAGGACGCGATCGAACTGTTCCACAGCGGCATGAACAACGGCTGGCAGCGTGATGGCGCACCCGGCCTGCTTTATACAATCGACTGGGCGCGCAGGCCGGTCGTACACAATCGCCCGCACTGGTGCCAGGCCGAAGCGATGACCGCCGCCGCCGCCCTGCTCAAGCGGACGGGCCACCAGCGTTACGAGCACTGGTACCGCACGATCTGGGATTATATCGATACCTACATGATCGACCGCCAGCAGGGCGGGTGGATACAGGAACTGGACGAACACAATCATCCCTCCAGCACAATCCAGGCAGGCAAGGCGGACCTGTATCATGCATGGCAGGCCACCATTATGCCGCTGCTGCCGCTTGCCCCCAGCTTTGCGACGGCCGTTACCCTGCCGGGAAGCTGAACCGCCGGAAACATCGATGGCCGTTTTTTCTCAATGCCCTACCGCCGGTATATGTATACCTTGTCCAGATGCAGCATCTGCGCGCCAGTGATGTGTATCTTGACATATCTGGCGCCCAGCCCTTTTTTGGGATGGAAGATCAGGGGCCTGCCATCAATGCCGCCAATTGCCGCTTCCTGGTTGTGAAAATAGATGCAGGTATAGTTCACGTCATCTTCCGAGATACTGATCTGCACATTATCCAGCCGCCGCTCGTATTCATGAAATTCCGTATGGGGAATGACCCTGTTGAAAATACGGATTTCCGCAATTTCGTGTATGTCTTCCAGATCCACCCGCCACCATGGATCGATTTCGGCATCGGTATGAAAGCTGAACCGGCCGGTGGGTTGGCCCACGAGTGCCCGGCTGGCGTCATCTTCAGGCTGCGCGCCATGGGACCAGATGGAGCGTGAACTCTGGGTGGCCCGCTTGCCGCCGCTGACCAGGGTGCCCTGCGGGCGCGCAAGCCCGAGATAATCCAGCCGGACCGCATCCAGATGCGCGAAATCCACATATTCCAGCGGGTTGAGATAGCCAAGCCGGGACAGTTTCCTTTCCGTGCCAAGCGTGGAAAAGGCATATTCCCGTTTCAGGTCAATGAACAGGTCCTGCAATGCCGCATGGGCTTCATATATATCCTTTATGTAGCCCCTGTTTTTGAAATACTCGATATTTTCCCTTACAAATATGGGATAGCTTTCATCCACGGGCACATAGCGGGCCAGTTCATCGGCGGACCAGATCCGGATGCCGATATCGATCTGCTGCCGCAGGCGTTTTTCATCCTTCATGAGATTGGGCCAGAAATCATGAGCATGGGCATAGGACGAAAACTTTTTCAGTAACCGCTCCACCCCGCCCATATGGGTGAAATGCCACCCGGCATCATGGATGACATTATGCGCGATGCCGGCAGTCCGGGCGATTGCGGGCATGTTGTAGCGCGCCACGCTCAGGCTGTCGTTCCCGCCCTTTTTTTCCACATCCAGGGCATCAAGATATTTTTTAGGCAGCGCATAGGCCGCATCCCAGTCATGGCGGTATACCATGTTGAGATAATACTGATACATATTCATTGAAAACTGGGTGACGCCATCAAACTCCAGGGCCTTCTGCAGCGCAGCCCTGCGTGGTATTTCATCGACATCGGAAAAGATGATCAGGTCATCGGGCCGGACATGGGCAATGGCTTTCCTGATCTGCTCCTTCTGGTAGGTATCGCGGCTCCAGTGATCGGAACCGGCGGGAAAAAAATCAACGGAAAAATGGATGATCCGGTCCTGGTAGCGTTTGTACCGCCCGGCATTTTCCAGGAACAGCTTGGGTTTCGGGTCACCATTGAAGGTCAGTGACGATTCGCATATTACAAAATAATCAACAATATCATTTAATTCACGCAACCTGATATCAAGTATATCAAGCTCATCAAAAAAAGAAAAGCAATCATATACTTTGCGCATTACAGTTCCCATATATTGTGTAGGGTGTGGAAAACACGTCCGCCCCATCCGCTTCATGGTCCGGCTTCAGTGTCCGGACGCGGGCACCCTACGCAAATTTACTAACGGAAATCTTACCGCCGCCGCGCTTATTGCAACGCCCCGTTCACACCTGCGCCAGCAGGGCCGCACGGCACGGGCGGGCACGCAGGGAAAATGCCCCGCGCCCCCCGTACGTGCGCCCCGCATATGGAAAGGACCGCTCAGCCACCCGGCGCGAAGCGCCGTGCCAGCAGGGTGCAGAGGGACATCACGATGACACCCAGCGGCACCAGCCATGTAAAGGCGATGGCATGCCCATGGGGCCGCCAGAACAGCATGGCCCCGCAGACCACGCCAAGCGTGATGAGGAACGCGGGCAGCACCTCACGCCCGCGTATCCGCGTGCTGAACAGGGCAAGGACAAAGGCCCCGAGCATGGCGCCATACGAACATGACGCCACCGACAGCCCGAACACCACCGCCGGGCCATGGCTGTTGGCAAAAACAAGGGCCGCCACCACAAGCACCACGGCCCACAGCACCGTCACCAGCCGGGCAAAAACCAGCAGGGAGACACGCAGGTACCGTGCGGCAACCCGGCAGGGAGCGGCGAAATCCAGCAACGTGGCACTGGCCATGGCGTTGAGCGTGGCGGACAGCGAGCCCATCGTCGCACTCAGCAGCCCCGCCACCAGCAGCCCCGCCAGGCCGGGCGGCAGGTCATGGACGATAAAATCGGGGAACAGGGCATCCGATGTGCTCAGGCCCAGCGCGGATAGCGGCCTTTCATCATTCCGCGCCCATAGCAGCATCCCCACCAGTGACAGCAGGGCAAACAGGCAGCCGACCATGATGCCGCTGCCCACCAGCGCCTTTCTGGCATCGCCCAGCGTCCGTGCCGCCAGCACGCGCTGCACCAGCAACTGGTCCGTCCCGTGCGAGGCCATGGACATGATGGCCCCGCCAATCATGGCGGCACAGGGCGTGTAGGGATCGAGAAAATACAAGGTGGACCTGTGGAACAGATGGAACCTGCTGGAATGACGCAGCATGTAAATCTGCTGGTCCGTGGCCTGATGGTACAGCAGCGCGACACAGGCCAGCGCCCCTGCCGCGTACACCGCAAGCTGGAGCGCATCGGACCATACCACCGCCCGCAGGCCGCCTGCCATGGTATAGAGCAGCGTCAGCCCGACAATGACCAGCATGATCCCCCATTGCGGCACCACCCAGTGCAGGGCGGACAGGATGGCCGCGACCGGCAGCATGCCCGCGAACAGCCTGATCCCTTCGGCCAGCACGCGCATGACCAGGAACGTCAGGGACACGGTGCGCTCCATCCCCGCCCCGAAGCGCTGGCCCAGATACTGGTACACGCTGCCCACATGCCCCGAGAAATAATGGGGCAGGAACAGCCACGCAACCAGCGCCCGGCCAATGACGTACCCCACCGCCAGCCCCACGAACACCATGCCGCTGCCATAGGCCATGCCGGGTATGCTGATGATGGTCAGGGTCGAGGTTTCGGTCGCCACAAGGGACAGGCAGATGACCCACCATGGCAGGTCATGCCGCCCCCCAAGATAGGCGGAAACGGAATCCTGCCGCCCCGACAGGGCATATGCGATACCCGGCAGGGCCAGGCAGTACAGGCAGATAATCGAAAGATCGATAGCGGACATACCGGTTCCATCAGCCACAAACCCGGAGCATATGACCGCAAACCCTGTTACGGGGAAACCGGAAAAGACGCACGACCGCAGCGGCCTGCCCCCATGCCCGTGCGTGACGGGCCCTGCCGCCCGGTTTTTCACGGCAGGTGAAAACGATTTTTTTCGACCGTTCCCCTGCCGCGACCACACCCGTGCCCCATGGCGCCGGGGCGCAGCGTTGTCATTGCAGGCCGATAACGGTATGGCTGGTGCATCGGGCATCCGGCATGCCGTCTTTATAACGGACCCATGGCACCATGCATGTTTTCCCCGCCGCCACCCGGCTGAGACGCCGCCATGTGCTGATGCTGACGGGGGCCGCCACACTGGCCGCCTGTGCCCCCCATGCACACGGCCACCACGCCCCCGCCCCGGACATGCGCGCGGTGGACCGCAGGCTGCGGCAGGCCGTGACACGGGGCGAGGCCCCCGGTGTGGTCTGTGCCATCGGCCATGACCGGCAGGTGGTACACCGGGCCGTCTATGGCAGGCGCGCCGTCACCCCCACAGCCCAGGCCATGACATGGGACACGATGTTTGACATGGCCTCGCTGACCAAGCCCACCATTACCGCCCCTGCCGTCATGCAGCTGTGGGAACGCGGCCTGTTCGGGCTGGACGATCCCGTCGCGCGCTACCTGCCGCAGTTTGCCGCCGCCGGTAAGGCCGGCATTACGATCCGGCACCTGCTGACCCATTATTCCGGCCTGCCGCCGGATCTGGACCTGGCCCATGCGTGGCAGGGGCGTAACACCGCCTTCCGCCTGACCATGGAAACCGCGCCCACGCAGCCACCGGGCAGCGGATTCATCTACAGCGACATCAATTTCATCACGCTGGGTTTCCTGGTGGAAAAACTGTCCGGCCTGACGCTGGATGCCTATGCCCGGCGCTTCATCCTGACCCCGCTGGGCATGCGGCAGTCCGGCTTCCTGCCGCCGGATGAATGGTCCGCACGCATCGCCCCCACCCAGCCCGATGAGAACGGCCACATGCTGCGCGGGCAGGTGCATGACCCCTCCGCCCGGCGCATGGGCGGGGTTGCCGGGCACGCGGGACTGTTTTCCACCGCGCAGGACATGTGTGTCTATGCACAGGCGCTGCTGGACCGCCGCGCGGGCAGGCCATCCACCTATCCCCTGCAGGCCCGTACCCTGATGCTCATGACCACCGCGCAGCAGCCACGGGGCGGGGCGGACCTGCGGGGGCTGGGGTGGGATATTGCCACGCATTACTCCTCCCCCCGGGGGGACAGGTTTCCCGTCGGCTCCTTTGGCCATACCGGCTTTACCGGCACGTCGCTCTGGCTGGACCCCGGCAGTGACAGCTATGTGCTGATCCTGACTAGCCGCCTGCACCCGGACGGGCATGGCAATGTCGTGCGCCTGCGCCATGACGTCGCGACCGCCGCCGCCCTGGCCCTGCTGGGCCCGGCAGGGGGATAAGGGACTGCCTGAAAACCCGCTGATTATAACAGTGAAAGGTTCCAGAAGCCTGTCCAAAAAAAGCTTCACCAGTCCCCCCTTCATGATTACAGGACGTTTCCCGGCAGGGCTGTCAGACAGCCTTCAGGCCATTTTTCCATTCATTCCAGCAAGTTGATTGAGACATGACCCCGAACGGCAGCCCCCCATCCATCGCCACGGAACGACAGGACCCCCGTTACGCGGATGTGGATATCTGGCCCACGGCAGCCGTTCTGGATGCACTGGTGGAATCCCAGATGAGCGCCATCGCCGCCGTCCGTGCCGCGATACCGGAACTGGAGCGCTGTGTTGAACGCGCCCTGCCACGCCTGCTGGCGGGGGGGCGGCTGTTTTATGTGGGGGCTGGCACATCGGGGCGGATCGGCATGCAGGACGGGGTGGAACTGCTGCCCACCTTCGGCTGGGCGCCGGAACGTCTGGTGCTGCTGCTGGCCGGCGGGCAGGACGCCGTGTACCAGGCCGCCGAAGGTGCCGAGGACCGTGAGGACGTGGCCCGCGCGGACATACTGGCCCATCAGCCCGGCCCGGATGACGTGGTGCTGAGCATCGCCGCCAGCGGTTCAACCCCCTATACCTGTGCGGCGGTTGCGGCGGCACGCGCGGCGGGCAGCCTGACCATAGGCATCGCGTGCAATCGTGACGGCAGGCTGCTGCGCGAAGCCGAACTGGGTGTTGCCGTGGTGACGGGGCCGGAAGTCATTTCCGGTTCCACCCGGCTCAAGGCGGGCACGGCACAGAAAGCGACGCTGAACCTGATGTCCACAACCCTCATGATCCGCATGGGCCATGCCTATCGCGGGCAGATGGTGGACATGCGCGTGGTCAATGCCAAGCTGCGCCAGCGCGCGTGCCGGATGGTCCGCAGCCTTGCGGGCTGTAGCGAACGGCAGGCACTGGCCGCGCTGGAGACCACAGGGTTCAATGTCAAACGCGCGGTGATGATCTGTTCGGGCATTCCCGCCGCACAGGTTGAAGCCCTGCTTGACGCCCATGGCGGCAATCTGCGCACGATCCCGGGGCTTGCCATGCCGCCTGCCAGCGGGGCATGACACACCCCATGCTCACGGCCATCGGCCTTATGAGCGGTACATCGCTTGACGGTGTGGATGCCGCCATTGTCCGCACCGATGGCGAACGGATTGCCGCCTTTGGCCCCGCGCTCAGCCTGCCCTATGGGGCGGCACTGCGCCAGCGTGCGCGCAAAATCCTCGACCGTGCCCCGACCCTTCACCCCGATGACCCCGAACTGAAGGCCGTGGAGCATGAGATCACCCGCCACCATATCGATGCGGTGCGGCAGGTACGCGCGCTTGTGCCCGATATCGACCTGATCGGTTTCCATGGCCAGACCATCCTGCATGCGCCACAGCGCCGGCTGACATGGCAGACTGGCGATGCGGCCCTGCTTTCACGCGCAACGGGGCTGGCGGTGGTGCACGACTTCCGCAGCGCGGATGTCGCCGCCGGTGGCGAGGGGGCACCGCTGGTACCCTGGTTCCACGCCGCCCTGCTGCACGACATGCCGGGACCGGTGGCGGTGCTGAACATTGGCGGGGTTGCCAATGTAACGCTTGTTGACGCCGACGGAAGCATCCATGCCTGTGACACCGGGCCGGGCAATGCCCTGCTGGATGACTGGGCCTTCCGCCACACCGGCACGGCATGTGACGTGGATGGCAGGCTGGCCCGCGCGGGCACGGTCAACCGGGCCATGATGGCGCAGCTGCTGGCTGATCCCTATTTTGCCCGCCCTGCCCCCAAGTCGCTGGACCGCCAGACATTTGCCGCGGCCCTCGGGCTTGTTTCCACCTGTAGCCCCGCCGATGGCGCGGCCACGCTGGCCGCCTTTACCATCGAGGCCATCCGCCGCACGCCGCTGCCTGTCCGGCCCACGCGCTGGTATGTATGTGGCGGGGGACGGCACAACCCCGTCCTGATGCAGGGACTGCGCGCCGCACTGGGCACCCCGGTCGGGACGGTGGACGAACTGGGCTGGAACGGAGATGCGCTGGAGGCGCAGTGTTTCGGCTTCCTGGCCGCCCGCAGCCTGCGCGGCCTGCCGCTTTCCGCCCCCACGATTACAGGCGGGCCGGAAAACCTGTCCGGCGGCCGCCTGACCTGTGCGGGACTGTCCGTTCCGTCATGGATCAGCACAGTGATGGGAAAATAGCGGATTTTCCTGGTCAGGCTTGTTCCAGAAAGCTTCAGGGAATGCCGCCTTTGCAAAAAAAGCGGCACCCGGAAACCTTTAACGATGATCCACGCGTCACGGGCGCAGGGTTGGTGAAAGCACAGGCCCGGTCAGGTCATCATCCGCATCCGGCCCATGGCTGTGCGGGGCCGGCACGTCGCCCGCCGGGCGCGCGTTATGCAGGCCGGAATACTGGAGCGGATCGACCGAGAACAGTTTGTCCGGCGCGGGAAGCCGCGCCATGTCCCACCCGCCGCCACACGCGCGGATCAGCCCGACGCGGGCCTGCAGGTAGCGTGTCTGGACCTCGACCTGCTGGATGCGGGCATCCAGCGTGCTGACCTGGGCAATCAGCACATCCAGATAGGTGGCAAGCCCCCCCTTGTACAGGTTCATGGTAATGTCCTGTGTCTGGCTGGCAGCGCCTACGGCCGCGTGCAGGCGGTCGTTTTCACCATCCAGCCGCCTTGTGCGCGACAGGCCATCCTCCACATCACGGAAGGCGGTCAGGACGGTCATGCGGTAATGGTCGCGGGTTTCACGGTAGGCGGACCAGCTCTGCTGCAACTGCGCGCGGCGCAGGCCGCCTTCAAACACCGGCATGGTCACGGTGGCACCATAGGACCACATGGAGTTGGCAAGGTTGGCCAGGTTGAAGCCATTGTCATCAAACCCGCCATTCATCTGGAACGAGACGTGCGGGTAGAACGCGGCCCGCGCTATGCCAATGGCCCGGTTGGCCTGCGCCATCTGGCGTTCGGCCACGGCAATGTCGGGCCTGCGCTGCAGCAGGTCCGACGGCACACCGGCGGACAGGGTGAACCGCGTTGCATTCAGGTGCGCATCCGCCGGGATATGGAAGGCGGATGGTGCGACATTGACCAGAACCGCAATGGCATGTTCCATCACCTCGCGCTGGGCCTGGATGTCCAGCAGGCGGGCCTGGGTGGTGTAAAGCTGGTTCTGCGCGCGTGCCACATCCAGCTGTGATGCCGCCTGGTCCACCAGCCGGGTGCGGGTCACGCGCAGGGATTCCTCATAATAGCCGATGGACTGGGTATAGATGGCCGCCTGCGCGTCCAGCCCGCGCAGGGTGAAGTAATCACTGGCCAGTTCCGCCTGCAGGCTGAGCCGGGCGGACGCGTATTGCGCCGCCGCTTCCTGTGCATAATCCTTCTGCAACCTCACGCGATTGCGGATGGAGGACCAGAAATCCGGCTCCCACGAGGCCATGCCGCCATAGAATTCATCTGAATCCGTAATCGGCCCCTTGTAGCGGAACAGCCGCTCGGCCGAGCTTTTGTTGTTGCTGCCGCCAAAGGCCAGCCCGAAATGGGGCAGCAGGTCGGCACGCGCTTCACTGACAATCGCGCGCGCCTGCAAAAAGCGCTCGCTGGCGGCCTGCAGGTCACCGTTATGGTCGGCGGCCAGTGTTTCCAGTTCATCCAGCCTCGGGTCGGCAAAGCCGGTCCACCAGTTGGCGGGAATGCGGTCATCCATCGGCTGCGCCACGGCAAAGGGCGCCTGCCCCTGCCATGTGGCGGGAATGACGTAACGCGGCGCATGGTAGGCGGGGGCCAGGTCACACCCCGCAAGTGATACCAGCGCCAGCGCCGAAGCCCCGCCCCTGCATACGGAACGGCGAATGCGGTTGGCCATCATTCATCGTCCTTTTCGTCTGTATCGTTGCTGTAGCCGGTGGCTGGCTGGACCACATGCACCTTCTCGCCTTCCAGCAGGTCGGCGGGCGGGTTGTCGATGATCCGGTCATTGGCCGACACGCCGGAGAGGACCTGCGTCGCGCCATCGCCCATGCGGCCCACGGTAATATCGTGGAAATGCGCGATCCCCTGCCCGTCCACCACCGCCACCTGCATGCCATGCTCCTGAAACACCAGTGCGCCGGTGGGAATGGTCTGGTGGGCGGCCTGTTCGGGTGCTGTCAGGGTGACGGCGGCGAAGGTTCCGGGCCACAGGGCGTGGTCGGTATTGTCAATCACGAACTCGCTCACACTGGTGCGCGTATCCGGGTCATAGCCGCCTGATACGGTCAGGAACCTGGCCTCGAACCGGCGATCGGGGAACTGCGGCACCTGCACGCTGGCATGCAGGCCGGGCTGGAGGATGTAGGACATGTTTTCAGGAATGGAGACGAACAGCCGCATCTGGTGCGTATCCGCCACGCTGAACAGTTCGCTGGCCGCACCCGACGCATTCAGGTTGCCGCCGCCTTCATGCACGTAATCGCCCACATTGATGTCACGCTCGGTCACCACGCCATCAAAGGGGGCGACGATGACCTTGAAGCGCTCAAGGGCGGCATAGCGGTCCAGGTTGTGGCGCGCGGCCTCCAGGTCGGCGGCGGCGGATTTCTCGTTCGCGTCCTGCACGGAAACCGACTGGCCGGACACCGCCTGTGACTTGCCCATCAGCCGCCAGCGCTGGGCGGTGACGACGGCCAGGTCATATTTTGCCTGCGAGGACTGCAGGTCCGCCTGCGCCTGCGCGAACTGGGCATCAAGGCCGGGGGTGTTGATCTCGGCCAGCACGTCGCCTGCCGCAACGCGGGCACCGTAATCCTTGTACCACATCCGCACATAGCCCGACGCCTGCGGGTAGATGGGGGCCTGGTACCAGGCTTCCACCGTGCCGGGCAGGTCAAGGCTGACATGACGGGCTTCGCTGCGCGGTGAAATCACCATCACGTCCGGC
Source organism: Komagataeibacter rhaeticus (assembly GCF_003207855.1). Classification (GTDB taxonomy): domain Bacteria; phylum Pseudomonadota; class Alphaproteobacteria; order Acetobacterales; family Acetobacteraceae; genus Komagataeibacter; species Komagataeibacter rhaeticus. The sequence goes on from NZ_NKTZ01000003.1 coordinate 124,562, forward strand.
ACGCTGGCCGCCTGCGCCGTGCGCCGCAGGGCCCCCGCATGGTGGATGCGCCCCACCACCAGGGTGCCGCACCAGCCCACAAGCACCACGGCCCCGGCCAGCATCATGATCTTTCGGGTATTCAGGGTGGACATCAGTTCATTTCCTCCCGGCTGCGGGACGGGCGGTTGTGCAGGATTGCATAGACGCAGGGTACGAACAGGAGCGTGGACACGGTGGCCACCAGCAGCCCGCCAATCACGGCGCGGCCCAGCGGCGCGTTCTGGGAATTGCTCATGGCCATGGGCACCATGCCGATGACCATGGCGAGTGCGGTCATCAGCACCGGGCGGATGCGGCCGTAGCCTGCCTCAAGCGCTGCACGCAGCGCGTCACCATGTTCCTCGATCCGTTCACGGGCGAACGAGACGACAAGGATGGAATTGGCGGTGGCCGTGCCCATGCACATGATGGCCCCCGTCAGCGCCGGGACCGACAGCCGGGTATGGGTCAGGAACAGCGCCCATGCGATCCCGGCCAATGCACCGGGCAGTGCGGTAATGATGATGAACGGGTCCAGCCATGACTGGAAGTTCACCACGATCAGCAGGTAGATCAGCATGACCGACACCACCAGCCCGAACACCAGTTCGATATAGGCGTGGCGCATGGTCTCGGTCTGGCCGCGCATGACCACGGCGGCGGTTGTGGGCACCCTGCCGCGCGTCTGGTCCAGAACATGCTGCACCCCGGTCGTGACCTGCCCCAGATCCGCGCCCTCGGCCGAGACATAGATGTCCACCTCCGGCATGGAGTTAAAGTGGGAGACCTGCCCCGGCGTGCCGGTGGCGCTGACGTTGCTGATGCCACCCAGCAGCTGCATGTGCCGCCCCTGCGGGTCACCATCCCCCTTGTCCACCGGAATGGTCATGAGGTTGTTGAAATGCGTCAGCTGGTCCTGTGAAACATAAACATTCAGCGGGAAGGTGATGCCCGTGGCCGGGTCCAGCCAGTATTGCGGGTCCACCGTCTGGCTGCCTGACAGGGTCATGAGTTCGTTATTGGCAAGGTCCGCTTCCGTCATGCCGGTGGCCTGGCCAAAGGTGCGGTTGCCCTGCACGAACAGCGTCGGTGTCTTCATGGTCTGCTGGATCACCACATCGGCCGTACCGGGCACGGCGCGCAGGCGGTTCACCAGCAGGCGGGCATAATCGTAATTATCGCGCAGGTCCGGCCCCGAAATCTGGATGTCGATGGGGGCCGGGGAGCCGAAGTTCAGGATCTTTGCCGTCAGGTCGGCCGGCTGGAAGGTGAAGACCGTGCCGGGAAAACGTGCGGAAAGATCACGGCGCAGGATGGCGCGGTCATCCCATACCGGCGTTTCCTCGTCCTTGAGTGCGATGGTGATGTCACAGTCCTGCGTGCCGATGGTGGGCGTTGGAATGAAGGCCTGGTTATGCGCCCCTTCGGGCAGGCCGCAGTTTTCGATCATGGTGTCCACCTTGCCGGGGAACAGTTCGTTGATCCGGTCCTCCACCAGCGAGGCTTCGCGTCCCGCCACCTCGATGCGGGTGCCAAGGGGCGCGCGCATGTGCATCTGGATGGTGCCGGACTTGGTTTCGGGGAAGAAATCCCGCCCCGCAACCAGGTACAGCCCCAGCGAGCACACGGACACGCCAAGAAAGATGCCCACGAACCGCCTGCGCCCGGCAATCGCGCGTTTCAGCACACCGCCATAGGCTTCACGGAAATTGTTGAACCCGCGTTCGAACGCCTGCTGGAAACGCTCGGGCAGGCGCCTTGGATACTGCAGGTTATGGACCTGTGGCTCGCAATGATGGGAATCCCCATGCCCCGCCACGCTGTGGCCGGCCAGCAGGAACTTGGCCATGGTCGGCACCAGCGTGCGTGACAGGATGAAGGAGGCGATCATGGCAAAGATGATGGCTTCCGCCATGGGCATGAACAGCCAGCCCGCAACACCGCTCAGGCCAAACAGCGGCAGCCAGACAATGCAGATGCAGGTGGTGGCGACAAAGGTGGGAATGACGATCTGGTTGGCCGCGTCGATGATGGCGGGTTCCAGCGCCTTGCCCATTTCCAGATGGGCATCGATGTTCTCGATCATCACCGTGGCGTCATCGACCAGAATGCCCACCGCCAGCGCAAGCCCGCCCAGCGTCATGACATTGATGGTCTGCCCCGCCCAGTTCAGCCCGATGATGGCGCACAATATGGCCAGCGGGATGGAGGTGGCGATGATGAGCGTGGGCCGCCACGACCCCAGGAACAGCAGCACCACCATGCCGGTCAGGAAGGCGGCCGTCAGCATTTCACGCACGACGTCGAAAATGGAATCCTTCACGAAGACCGAGGCATCCCCCAGGATGCTGACCTTTACATCCGGCGGCAGCAGTTTCTGTATGCGCGGCAGCAGCGCCTTGGCCCCCGCCACCACATCCAGCGTCGAGGCATCGCCGCTTTTCATGACAACGATCTCGACCCCCTGCTTGCCCTTGACCAGCACAAGGTTGGTCTGCGGATGGCCGCCACGATAGACTTCCGCCACGTCGTGCACATAGATCACGGCGTTGCCCACGCGCTTGACCGGGATATCGCCCAGTTCCTTCATTGAACGTGGCGTAGCGTTGGTCTGGACCATCCAGTCGGTGGCCGAGATTTTCTGGTCCCCCGCCGGCAGCACGATGTTCTGCCCGCGCAGGGCGTTCTGCACATCCATGGCGGAGAGGTGATGCGCCTGAAGCTGCTGCTGGTTGAGTGCGACCATGACAAAACTGTCCATGCCGCCATAGGCCTGCGGCACCACGGCCCCCGGCACGGTGACCAGCAGCGGGCGCACGCGGATCATCGCCAGCTTGAACAGGTCCGATGGCGTCTGCTTGTCGGACGTGACCTGAAGGGTAAGCACCGGCACGGATGAGGCATCAAGGCTCATGACCATGGGCGATGGAATGTTTTCGGGCAGCTGCTTGATCACCGTCTGCGATATGGCGGTGACCTCGGCTTCCGCCTTGCCGATATCGGTGCCGGGCTGGAAGTATATGTTGACGATGCCGCGCCCGTAATACGAACTGCTTTCCATATGTTCGATCCCCTCTACTGTAGAGGTGACCATCAGTTCGTAATTATAGATGATACGGCCCGCGAATTCCTCGGGCAGCATGCCGCCATAGGTCCAGACAACGGACACGACCGGTATCTTGATATTGGGGAACACGTCCGTCGGCGTTCGCAATACCGCCATGATGCCAAAGACCACGATCAGGATCGACAGCACCACAAAGGTATAGGGCCGACGCAGTGCGGTGACTACGATGGCATTCATGGATGGGACAATTCCCTGTATTGTAAAAACCACCGCCTGCCATGGCCATGGGGCCAGCAGTAAGCATGCACGCGGTTTTTTATTGTATCTGTTGGCGCGGGGCGGCCAGCGGGGCTGGCCATGGGCCTTATGGCACAGGCTCCGTACTGATGGGGCAAGACATGACAGCGCACTCCGGCAGGGTCGGTACAGGGCGGGCCGGCGTGGATTCACGCGGCACCTGCCTGGAATGACAGATACATGTTTTTTACAAAGTATGTATGATTAATATTTAAAATAAGCTTCATTAATGTACTTATTATTTATAATTACTTTATATTAATGAATCTGTTTTTAATGAAACCTTTCCCTCCAGCCCATGCCCCGCACCGGGCAGCCGGGGCAAAACCATTTGGTCGCGCCTGTGCATCGGTATAGTCTGGGCACCATGACGGACGTATCCAGCCCCCGCTTCAGCCATCGCGCCACACTTCCCCCTGCTACCCCCGGGCACGCAGGCGCGGATGACGGCGCGCGCCCGTCCACGCCCGCCCCCCCGCTGTCACCGCAGGCAGCCCGCCGGGCCGGCACGGCGGAACCAGATACGTCACATCCCTTCCCGCCTGGCCAGCCGGGGGGTGTGTCCCGTCCCGTAATGAAAACGCGGGCCGACCGGTCCTTCCGGCCCATGATCCATTTCACCCCCGTCACCGGCTTCATGAACGACCCCAACGGGCTGGTCTTTGATGGCACGCGCTACCACCTGTATTATCAGTACAATCCTTTCGCCCCCTATGCGGGCCATGTGCACTGGGGGCATGCCACCAGCCCCGACCTGCTGCACTGGACCGACCAGCCCATGGCACTTGGTGAAACCGAAGCGGGCGAGGCCTATACCGGCTGCGCGGTAATGGATTTCCACAACACGACGGGCCTGTTCGGGACCGGACAGGGTGGCATGGTCGCACTTTATACCCGCGCAGGCCCGCATGCCCAGGCACAGTACCTGGCCACCAGCGCCGATAACGGCCAGACCTTCCGCGAATATGCCCGTAACCCGGTACTTGATATCGGCAGCAATTCCTTCCGTGACCCGCAGGTGTGCTTTCACGGCCCGAGCGGGCGGTGGATCATGGTGGTGGCGAAGTCACGGCTGCACCAGATTGCGTTCCATGCCTCCATCGACCTGGTGCACTGGGTGCACCTGAGCGATTTTGGCCCATCCGGCCTGTTCGGGGTGGATTATGAATGCCCCAACCTGATCGAAATGCCGGTCGCGGGCGGGGGCACGCGCTGGGTGCTGTTCGTCTCGGTCAATCCCGGCGGCCCGTCGGGGGGCAGCATCACGCAGTATTTCGTGGGCCAGTTCGACGGCACGCGCTTCATTCCCGATGATACCGTGATCGGCCTGACCGACTTCGCCAAGGACGCGTATGCCCTGCAGGTCTACAGCAACATGCCGGGGGCGGAGGCGGTGTCCATCGCCTGGCTGGGCAACTGGCAGTATGCGCAGGAACTGCCCACCCAGAGCTGGCGCGGCGTCATGACCCTGCCGCGCGCCATGGTGCTGAAGCGCGATTTTGCCGGCAGGCTGCGGCTGGCCCAGACCCCGCGCGGGCTGGACAGCCTGCGTGACGTGGCCATCCCCTTCCCCGCCGGCAGGCTTGCCGCGGGCGCGCAGCGCGAGGTGGCCCTGCCACCGGGCCAGGCGGTGGACCTGTGCATGAGTGTGACCGTGGATGAACGCCCCCATGGCCTGCCACCGGGTGACGGGGGGCGCACGGGGCGCTTCATCATCACCTTCGGTAACGAGGGGGGCGAGAGGCTGACCATCGGTTTCGATGCGTTTTCCGGCCAGCTCTGGCTGGACCGCAGCGGTCTTGCGGGCTTTGCCCAGCCATTCTTCACCGGCCAGTTTTCCACCGTGCTCGACCCCGATGACCGGCATTGCGAGATCCGCATCGTGCTGGACGCCTGCACGCTGGAAATCTTTGCCAATGATGGCCTTACGGTGGGCACCGCACTGATCTTCCCCGCCAGCGCGCTTGAATTCCTGCGGCTGGAAGCCCATGGCGCGGGCGCCATGATCGGCAGCCTGACCCTGCACACGCTGCGCAGGACCATGCCGCGCGATACGATGGCACCCTGACCATGCCCCCGTCCCCCCATCGGACAGCACCCGGGCCATGGCGGCAGGCAGCAGGGGCCCTTGCGCGCAACATTCCGGCCATGGTGGCGCTGGGGGTGCTGGCGCTGATGGCGCTGGCCTCCCTCCTCGCCCCGCTTTACGCGCATGACGTGGCGCATACCGACCCGTTCGCTTCCAACGTGGCGGGCACCATCATGCTGGACGGGCGTGAAGTGGACATCATGCAGCCCAATGACAATCCGCTGCACCTTGGCCTGAGTCCCATCGGGCCGACATGGCGGGCGGCCTACCTGCTGGGGGCTGACAGCCAGGGCCGTGACGTGGCGGCCCGGCTGCTTTATGGCGGGCGCAACTCGCTGCTCATCGCGGCGGGGGCGGCGGTACTGTGCCTGCTGCTGGCGGGCGTGGCGGGCATTGCCGCCGGTTTCCTGGGCGGGGTGGTGGATACGCTCCTCTCCCGGCTCATGGATATCATGTGGGCGGTGCCGGTCTATCTTTTCGCCATTTCGCTTTCCATCGTCATGGTCAGCCAGAGCGTGCGGCTGGGACCGTTCGTGCTGCATGCGGACAGCCTGCTGATCCCGGTCTTCATCATCGCCCTTGTCTACGTGCCCTATGCCGCCCGCCCCATACGCGGGCGGGTGCTGGCGCTGCGGCAGGCGGAATTCGTGACTGCCGCCCGCGGGCTCGGCGTGCCGGTATGGCGGATCATGCTGCGCGACATCCTGCCCAACCTTGCCACCACGCTGGTCATGCTTGGCCCGCTGGTCATGGCGCTGGCGCTGCTGGCGGAAAGCGCCCTGTCCTTCCTCTCGCTGGGGGTGCAGGCACCGCAGGCTTCATGGGGCACCATCATCCAGGATGGAGAGGGCCTGATCTATACCCGCCCCATGGTGGCGATTGCCCCGGGGCTTGCCATCGTGATCGTGGTGCTTGCACTCAACATACTGGGTGATGGGCTGCGTGACGCGCTGGACGTGCGCGACAGCGGGCGGCGGGCATCATGATGGCCGCCCTGCTGCGCCGGACGGGCCAGACGGTTCTGGTGCTGTTTGGCGTGTCCGTCCTGGTGTTCGGCGTGTTTTTCGCCACCCCCGGTGCCGACCCCACCGCCCGCATTGCCGGGCGCAACGCGGCCCCGCAGGTGATGGAGAAAGTGCGCCACGAATACGGCTTCGACCGCCCGCTACCGGTACAGTACGCCATCATGATGAAGAAGCTGTTCATCACCCGTGACCTTGCCTCCTACACCAACCGGGGGCAGGCCGTGGTGCCCGAAATCATGCGGGCAGCCCCGGTTACCGCGTCCCTTGTGTGCGGGGCGGCAGTGCTATGGGTCACGGTTTCCATCTTTATGGGCACGCTGGCCGCGGCCATGAAGGATACATGGGTGGACCGGGGGCTTATGATGCTGGGGCTGGTGGGCATTTCCATACCCGTGTTCTGGCTGGGACAGGTGGCCAACCTTGTAACCCAGAGCCGCTATCATGACACATGGCTGTTCTCCTGGGTGCCGGGGCTGGGCTACGTGCCCTTTGCGCAGGACCCGCTGGGGTGGTTCAGGGCGCTGGTCATTCCATGGGTGGTACTGGCGGTCATGTTCATTGGCATCTACAGCCGCGTGCTCCGCCACGATCTGGTGGCGCTGGCGGGCGAGGACTTCATGCGCACCGCGCGCGCCAAGGGGCTTTCACCCATGCGCGTGCTGCTGCGCCACGGGCTGCGCACGTCCATGGTCACGTTCGTCTCGCTGTTCGGGCTGGATTTTGCCCAGCTTGCCGGTGGCGGCGCGCTGCTGACCGAAGTGGTGTTCGGCCTGCCCGGCGTGGGCAGGCTGACCTATCGTGCCCTGACCATGCTCGACCTGCCGGTGATCATGGCAACGGTCATGTATTCCGCCATTTTCGTGGTGCTGGCCAATGCGGTGGTGGATGTTGTCTACCTGTTCCTGGACCCGAGGGTGCGTGATGCCCGCTGACCCGCCGCTTCTGGCCGTGCGTGACCTGTGCGTCAGCTTTCCCGCGCGGGGCCGCATGGTCCCGATTGTGGAACATGTCTCCCTTGACCTGCATGCGGGCGAGATCGTGGGGCTGGTGGGGGAATCCGGCTCGGGCAAGTCGGTCACGGCCATGGCGCTGATGGGACTGATCGACAGCCCCGGCGTGCGGGTGACGGGGTCCGCCCTGTTCCGGGGGCGCGAACTGGTGGGCATGCCGCAACGGCAGTTGCGCCGCCTGCGCGGGCGGGACATCGCCATGATCTTCCAGGACCCGATGACGGCCTTCACCCCCGTCTACACCATAGGCTGGCAGATCGATGAACAGATCCGCGCCCATGAAAAGCTCTCCCGCCACGCCGCGCGTGCCCGCACCGTCAAGCTGCTGGCCGACATGGGCGTGCCCGACCCCGCCCACATGGCGCAGCGCTACCCCCACCAGCTTTCGGGCGGGCTGCGCCAGCGCGCGATGATTGCCATGGCGCTTTCCTGCAGTCCCGCGCTGCTGATCGCCGATGAGCCGACAACCGCGCTGGACGTGACCGTGCAGGCACAGATACTGGAGCTTCTGCGCAGGCTGCGCGGCACGCATGGCGCCTCCATCCTGCTGATCACGCATGACATGGGGGTGGTGGCCCAGACCTGCGCGCGCACGCTCGTGCTCTATTCCGGGCGCATGGCCGAAACGGGTCCGACCGAAGCCGTGTTCGACCGGCCCGGCCACCCTTACACAGCCGCATTGCTGGATGCCATTCCACCGCTATACGGCCCGCGCCCCGACCGCCTGCCCGCCATAGACGGAATACCGCCACAGCCGGCCGACCGCCCCGCCGGCTGCGCCTTCGCCCCGCGCTGCGGCCATGCGCATGAAACCTGCCTGCCCGCCCCGCCGCCGCCGGTGCCCATTGGCCCCGGCCAGCAGGCGGCCTGTGTCCTGCCCGCCGAAGGCACGCCCCTGCCCCCACGCGGGCCGATGACGGAATGCACCGCATGACGCTCACCCCGCTGCTGGAACTGCGCGACCTGCGCAAGACCTACCGCCTGCCGCGCGGGCGCGTGCTGCGGGCGGTGGACGGGCTTTCCCTTCGTGTCCTTCCCGGCGAGACGCTGGGGCTGGTGGGGGAATCCGGCTGCGGCAAGTCCACGCTGGGGCGGTGCATGCTGCGGCTGGCCGATCCCTCATCGGGGCAGATCCTGTTTGAAGGCCGCGACATTACCACCCTGCCCGAGCGCAGGCTGCGCGCGCTGCGGCCGCGCATGCAGATGGTGTTCCAGGATTCCAGTGCCGCACTCAACCCCCGCCGCCGCATCGGCGACCTGCTGGCCGAGCCGTTGCGCGTCCACCCCGCCCCGGATGGCCGCAGGCGACCGGCGTCGGTCATTGCCGCCCGGCTGTCCGAACTGATGGATCTGGTCGGCCTGCCCGTGCAGGCGCTGGAACGGTATCCGCACGAATTCTCCGGCGGGCAGCGCCAGCGCATCAACATTGCCCGCGCACTGGCCCTTACACCCCGGCTGGTGGTGGCGGATGAGCCGGTTTCGGCGCTGGATGTGTCGGTGCAGGCTCAGATCGTCAACCTGTTTGCCGACCTGCGGCGCGAACTGGGGCTGACCTATGTGTTCATCGCCCATGACCTGGCGGTGGTACGGCAGATTTCCAGCCGGGTGGCGGTCATGTATCTGGGTGCGATTGTGGAACTGGGGGAGACGGACGGCGTACTGCACCATCCCGCCCATCCCTATACCACCGCCCTGACCGCCGCCGTGCCGCGGGCGGTGGTGGGCCACCCGCACGCGCCAGTGCTACGGGGCGATGCCCCCAGCCCCACCGCCCCGCGCACGGGCTGCCGCTTCCACGCGCGCTGCCCGCAGGCACAGGCGCGCTGCGCGCAAGAAGAGCCGGCGCTGCACACCCTGCGCCCCGGCCATGCCGTTGCCTGCCACTTCCCCCTTCCGCCCGGCCCGTAAACCCCGCGTGAAGGTGAAGCACGCCTGTGCGCCCGGCATGGCTTAAAGGCCAGAGGTATGGCAACGTGCGGACCAGACCTGCCAGCGGGAAACACTGCTTCATGCCCACGTCACCCAGCCCTGCCCTGACCGACCTGTTCCGCGCGATCCGGGCGGGAGAGATGCCGCCTCCCGCCACGGTTGACCCGGCCCTTGTTCCCGCAACCGAGACTGCGGCCTATGCGGTGCAGGACGCGGTGGGACGCGGCCTTGGCCCCATCGTGGCCTGGAAGGTGGGGGCCAGCGGGCCTGAAGCTGAACCCGCCGCCGCCCCTATCCACCAGGCCACCGTATTCGAGACGGGGGCCACGGTACCGCATGGGCTGTGCCGCCATCTGGGTGTGGAAGGCGAGATCGGCTACCGCTTCGCCCGCGCCCTGCCCGCCCGGCCCCGGGCCTATGCGCGCGCGGAAGTGCTGGCGGCGATCGGCACGATTCACCCCGTGATCGAGATTGTGGATACCCGTTTTGAAAAACCGGCCTCCCAGCACCATCTGCTGCATCTGGCCGACCAGCAGAGCCATGGGGCGCTGATCGTCGGTCCCGGCCAGACGGCGTGGCAGGCAGTCAACCCGGTGGCCGAACGGGTCGTGCTGAGCATTGACGGCAGGGTGGTGGCCGACCACACGGGCGGCAACGCGGCGGGCGACCCGCTGCGGCTGCTGGTCTGGCTGGCCAACCATGCCGCCCGGCGGGGCCTCGGGATCGGGGCGGGCTGCCTTGTCACCACCGGCTCGGCCACGGGCACGGTCTTTGTCGCCCATGGCACCGATGCGGAAGCCCGCTTTCCCAATATTGGCCAGGTCATGGCCCATCTGGCCTGACGGCATACCAGCAGGGACAATACGGACATGAAACCCGACCTCCTTCTGCTCGAACCCATGCTGCCCGATATCGAGCGCAGGCTTGAAGCCGCCTATACCCTGCATCGTGACGCCACGCTGCCGGGCGATGTGGCCGCGCGGATACGCGCCATCGCCACCGGCGGCGGGACCGGCGTGCCCCCGGCCCTGATGGCCGGCCTGCCCGCGCTGGAAATCATTGCCATCAACGGCATTGGCACCGATGCCGTTGACCTGGCCGAGGCGCGCAGGCGCCACATCCGTGTCACCACCACGCCCGGCATCCTGACCAATGACGTGGCGGACATGGCACTGGGCCTGCTGCTGGACCTGATGCGCGGCATCACGGCGGGGGACCGTTACGTGCGTGCGGGCGCATGGGGCCACACGCCTGCCCCGCCGCTGGGCCATACGGTATCGGGCCGGAAGCTGGGGCTTGTGGGCATGGGGCATATCGGGCGCGCGATCGCCACACGGGCCACCGCGTTCGGGATGACGGTGTCCTACACCGCGCTGCATGACCACAACCTGCCCGGCTATGGCTTCGTACCCGATGTGGTGGCGCTTGCGCGGCAGAGTGAAATACTTGTCGTTGCCGCCTCGGGCGGGGCGGGGTCGCGGCATCTGGTCAACGCGGCAGTACTGGCGGCGCTGGGACCCAACGGCTTCCTGGTCAACATCGCGCGCGGCTCGGTCGTGGATGAGGACGCCCTTGTCACGGCGCTGGCACAGGGCACGCTGGCGGGTGCCGGGCTGGATGTCTTCGCCCATGAACCCGACGTGCCACAGGCGCTGCGCGACTCGCCACGCACCGTACTGCAGTCCCACCGCGCCAGCGCCACGATAGAGACCCGGCTGGCCATGGGTAACCTGGTGGTGGACAATCTTGCCGCCCATTTTGCTGGCAGGCCACTGCCGACACCCGTCGTCTAGCACGGACCATTCCCCGAACAGGAAAGGACCACATGGCTCCCCACGCCCCCCTTCGCGCCGATGCGGTAGAGACGATCATCCTGACGCACCGGCAGTACAACATTGTGATGGACTTCAAGGAAATCGAGGGGCTGCGCGGCATATGGGAACGCATGGGCCGCGTGCGCGCCAACCCCGCCGCCACCCAGCCGGACCTGTGGCTGCATATCGACACCAATGAATACCTGACCCACGGGCTGCTGCTGTACTGCCCCATGGCAACCGGCGCGGATGGTGTCGCGACCTTTGACCTGGATGGCGTGCTGATGGTGCTGGACAAGTACGAACAGGTCAACACCATACCCGGCTGGCTTGCGCCGGAACGCACATTGTCGCGCATTGATTCCAGCATGCTGAAGGAAGATGAAACACACGGCTCGCCCGTCGAATATGACTGACGCCTGAAACCGTTCCGGAAGCCTGCCGATAAGGTACGATGCCACCCGTGCCTGCGCGTATCCGGGACAGGACCGGCACGGAAACGCACCGGGCACGATGGCGGCCTGCCCCCACCGGCCCGCACGGTCAGGAATGATACGCTTCAGCCCGGAGCGGGCCTGTCCGCGCCCGGCCTGAGGGCCATGGCCAGTTCAAGCGCGCGCCGCCGCAGCGCATGGTCATGGACCGGCAGCGCAAGCAGCAGTTCATCGGGCCGGTAGCGGCGCATGAACGCATCAAGTTGTGGTGCGACCGTACCGGGTGACCCGACAAACGTGCAGGCCAGCGGGTCCGGCATGGCCTGCCCGGCTTCCGGCCACAGACCCGTGGCATCGGCCACCGGCGGCGGAAAGGCGATGGGCTGCCCGCGCCGGAGCGCGATAAAATACTGTTGCAGGGACGTGGCCAGATGCGCCGCCTGCGCCGCATTGTCGGCCACAATCATGTTCACACCCAGCATGACATGCGGCCGGGAGCAGCGTTCGGACGGGATGAAGCGGTCACGATAAAGGCTGATCGCATCCGCCATCTGTGCGGGCGCGAAATGGGAGGCAAAGGCATAGGGCAGGCCCAGCCGTGCCGCCAGCATGGCGGAAAACAGCGATGACCCCAGCAGCCAGACCGGCACCCGCAGGCCCGCACCAGGAATGGCCCGGACCATATGGGGGGTGTCGTCGGCCGCCGGTTCAAAATAATGCAGCAGTTCCTCCACATCCTGGGCAAAGCGTTCGGGCGCATGCGGGTCACGCCGCAGGGCGCGGGCCGTACGCTGGTCCGACCCCGGTGCGCGGCCAAGACCAAGGTCTATGCGGCCGGGAAACAGGCATTCAAGCGTGCCGAACTGCTCGGCTATGACCAGCGGGGAATGGTTGGGCAGCATGATCCCGCCCGCCCCGACGCGGATATGGCGCGTCGCCGCCGCCACCTGCCCGATCAGGATGCCGGTGGCCGCCGAGGCAATGCCCGGCATGCCATGATGTTCAGCCAGCCAGTAACGTGCGCAGCCCAGGCTGTCCGCCAGCCGGGCAAGATCGAGCGTATTGCGGAACGCATCTGCCGGGCCATGGCCGCGTGTGATGAGGGACAGGTCAAGAACGGAAAACGGGATCACCGGCGTACCTCGGGCAACAGACAGGCGGTATCGGGGCATATGGGTAGCGCGGGCATGAAATCCAGCCCGTGCCGGGTGGCCGGGGCGGAACACGGGCAACCCTGATGGACGGGCCACGTTGGGGACGCAGGCATCTTGTGGAGTTTTCCCATGCTGACGCTTCTCATCATCATCCTGCTCATCTTCGCCATTGGCAGCGGGGGCTACGGATTCCGCTCCGGCTGGTATGGCGGACCACGCGGCACGGGTTTCAACGGGCTGGGCCTGCTGCCTGTCCTGCTGATCATCATCGTCTTGTTCCTGCTGTTCTATCCCCCCGGCACGGCCCCCACGCCCTGACCGCGCGGCGCGGCGGGGATGCCCGCGCAGTCAGGCATTCCCGCCGCGTGGCGGCCGCCCCGCCCACAGTGCGGCCAGCGCGGAACCCGATATGTTGTGCCACACTGAAAACACCGCACCCGGCAGGGCCGCGAGCGGTGAGAAATAAAGCCGCCCCAGCGTGGCCGCCAGGCCCGAATTCTGCATGCCCACTTCCAGCGCCAGGGTGCGGCACACCGCCTCGTCAAAGCCCAGCAGGCGGCCGCCCCAGTAGCCGCCCAGAAGCCCGATCGCGTTATGCAGCACGACACCCACCAGCACCAGCGGCCCGATCGTGGCAAGCGACGGGGCCGCCCCCGCCACGATGCTGCCGATAATGGTCATGATCGACACCATGGCCACCAGCGGCAGCACCGGCTCGACCCTGCGCACCAGCCCGGCGCAGGTGGTATTGACCACCACCCCGCCCATGACCGGCAGCGCCACGATCTCCACAATGCTGCCAAACAGGCCCCAGCCATCCACACTGACCCCGGCTGAGACATAGAACCGCGTCAGAAGCGGGGTCAGCACGATACCGGCCAGGGTGGAGAGCATGCTGATGCTGACCGACAGCGCCACGTCCCCGCGTGAGAGATAGATCATGACATTGGAGGCCGTGCCGCTGGACACGCAGCCCACCAGCACCATGCCGGTCGCAATCATGGGGGGCATGTGCAGCATGCGCGCCACGGCCCATGCCGCCAGCGGCATGACCAGATAATGCAGCGCCACCCCGGCCAGCACCGGGGCCGGGCGGCGGGCAATGCGCATGAAATCCCCCACGCCCAGCGTCACCCCCATGGTAAACATGATGAAGGCCAGCAGCGGGGTAATGGCCGGCGTCAGCGCCACGAAGGGTGCCGGCCGCAGCACGGCCACAAGCGAGACCACAACCGCCCATAGCGGGAAAAGCCGTGTCAGGACCGCCATGGCCCTGCCCGGTCGCGTGATGTCCGTCCCATCATTGTCTTCTCCCGCATGCAGGGGCGCAGGCTTAACAGACGGCGCGCCCGGCATCAAACCGCGCGGCGGGGTTTTACCCATGCGCAGCCCCTCGCGGCGGAACCACCGCCACGCCCTGATGTTATATGCATGGTGGGGCCGTACCGCGTGCGCCGCCAACGGGCCACGTCCCTCCCGCCCCGCCTGTTCCGCCATTCCAGTACGGAGGCCCGTGTGCCCGATACCGTCTACCGAAACGCCATCCTGTTTGACGGAACGGGATGCGCCCCCGTCATTTCGGACGTTGCCGTATCCGGTGGCAGGATTTCAGCCATCGGTCCGGCACTGGATGTGGAAGCGGAGACGACGGAGGTGGACTGCACGGGCCTGTGGCTCATGCCCGGGCTGCTGGACATCCATACCCATCTGGACCTTGAACTGGAACTGGCGCCCGAACTACCCGAAGTGGTGCGCCACGGCACGACCACGGTGGTGATCGGCAACTGTTCGATCGGCGTGACCTACGGCAACCAGCGCCGCGATGGCGAGGACCCGATCGTGGACTGCTTCGCCCGTGTGGAAAACATGCCCAAGCCCGTGCTGGCCAGGGTGGCCGATAGCTGCACATGGACCGATTCACAGGGGTATCTGGACCATCTGGGCACCCTGGCGCTGGGGGCGAATGTCGTCCCGCTCGTGCCGCATTCCATGCTCCGCATCGAGGTGATGGGCCTGCGCCAGTCGATAGGCCGCGCCCCCACAAGGCGTGAACGCGGGCGCATGGAACGGCTGCTGGATGCGGCCATGGCACAGGGTTATGCCGGTTTTTCAACCGATGCCCTGCCCTTCCACTTCCTGGCGAATGACCCGCACAAGAAGCGCAGGATTCCCACGCAGTACGCAGGCTACCGGGAACTGAAGCAGCTGACCGGCGTGGTGCGCCGCTATGGCCGGGTGTGGCAGGCCACGCCGCCCAAGGATGACATTATCGAAGCCGTGCGCACCTTCCTTCTGACCAGCGGGCGGCTGTTTGGCCGCCCGCTCAGGACAACGGTGCTGGCCGCGCTTGACCTGCAGACCAACCGGATGGCCGTGGGGCTGTGCCTGCTGCTGTCGTCCATCCTCAATTCGCGGCTGCTTGGGGGGATGTTCCGCTTTCAGGTGCTTTCCGCCCCGTTCCGGGTCTGGAGTGACGGGGCGATCAATCCCCTTGCCGACGAAATCCCCGAACTGCGTGCCCTGAATGAATGCGAACTGGATGACCGCGAAGGCCGCGCGCGCATCATGGATGATCCGGAATGGATTGCTGCCTTCCGCAGGATGTGGATGCAGGGCAAATCTGGCTGGTCGCTGGCGCGGCTGCGCCGCCTGCTCCGGCAGGAGGAGACGGTCCTGACCCGCAGCCTGGGCGACATGATCGTGGCCGAATGCCCGCTGCCGCGATGGAACGGCCACAGCCTGCAGGCCCCTTATGACCGGCTGCGCCGCTGGCAGAAAACCCATGGCCAGCATGGCGCCAGTGACCCGGCGGAAGCACGGTTTTTTGCAACCTTTCCCGACCCTGTGGGCGACGACGCCAGCTTCATCGTGCACCTGCTGCGCCAGTGGGACACGGACCTGCGGTGGGAGACGACCTTTGCCAACCGCAATCCCGCCATCCTTGAAAAACTGCTGTTCAGCCCCCAGACCCTGCCCGGCTTCAACGACAGCGGCGCCCATCTGGCCAATATCGGGTTTTACGATGGCAACCTGCGCTTTCTCAGGATCGCGCAGCAGGCCGATGGCATGAACATGGTGGCCAGCGCCGTGCACAGGCTGACCGGCCTGCCTGCCGCGTTCTTCAACCTTGATGCCGGGACCATAAAGGTGGGCGCGCAGGCGGATCTGTGCGTGATCGACCCCCTTGCCCTGCACGCCTGGAACCCGGAGGAGACCTATGCCTTCACCTATCGCGCGCAGTTCGGATGCAGGCAGGTGATCAACCGGCCCACGGGGGTCGTACGCCATGTGATGGTGGGCGGCAGGACCGTATGGACGGAAAATGGCTATGCCGCCGGTTTTGGACGGGAAGCCTGTGGCCGGGTCATGCGGGCAAGGGACCATCCCCTTGAACGGGCGTACCGGCAGGGAAGCGCCCGCGTGCCCTGATTCCGGAACGGGCCGCCGGACATGGAATATCCCGGCTGACGCTTTTTGGGAAAAGCGAGGGTCAGGAATTTCCTTTGTTCGTTCTACATCCTTGTCCATATACCTACCCGTCCCGCTCCCCTGCGGGCCAGACGGTCGTGTTCCTGCACCATGGGAGCGGCGCGTGCTTCTTCATGGACTGGCCCGGCACGCGGGACCACATGGGGCCACCTACCCGCGCGAGGGTAGCCGCCATCCTGCCCGCCGGGCCGACCGGAGTGCCGTTGTATCGGGGCATCGGGAAACCGGCGTGCCCACCGCGCCATCCGCCCCCATCCCGCGCTGCGCCATGACCATCATGGTTTTGCCGCCCCTACCGACCGGCAACGCCATCCCGCCCCCGGCTTCCCGCCCTGGCGGCACAACTCCGCCAATCGCTGGATGCGGCGGGAATTCCCGATGCGCAAGCCCCCGCGCCCGGGCTGGACCATGGCGTGTTCATCCCGTTCATGCCCGCCGTTGCCCAGGCGGGCATGCCCGTTACGCCCCCCCCGTCGCAGCGTGACCGGGATGGCGCGCGGGAACCGCGCATCGGGGGGACCCGCCAGCCCCTGCGGACACACAATATCCTGATCGTGGGGCGGACATGACCTATCATAACCTGCATCACTTCATGGGGCAGAATCGGCACGCCAGCACCATCCGATAAAGGAACACTATCCGCATGAAAAAACATCTGTCCCTCTGCACCCTGGCCATCCTTGGGGCGACCGGCCCGTGTGCCGCCACATGGGCGGCCCCTGCGGCACCGGACGTGCAGCCCGGCCTCTACCGGGTGGAACCCGCCCATACCCAGATCGCCTTTTCCCTGCTGCATATGGGATTTACAAATTATACCGGCCTGTTTTCAGGGGTGAGCGGCACATTGCGGCTTGATCCCGCCCATCCCGCCGCATCCACGCTGCATGTCAGCGTGCCGGTGACCAGCATCCTGACCACCAGCGACAGGCTGACCGGGGAACTGAAAGGCAGCGCGTGGTTCGATACCGCCCGCTACCCCACCGCCACCTTCACCGCCACCCGGATCGTCCCCGCCGGAACGGACAACGCGGCCATTATCGGGGACCTGACGCTGCATGGCATAACCCGGCCGGTAGTGCTGCATGCCCGTTTTGTCGGCGCGGGGATCAACCCGCTGGACAAGGCCAGGACCGTGGGATTCGAGGCCACGGCCGCCATCAACCGCAGTGATTTCGGGATCAGGACCTACCTGCCCATGGTGGGCGATGAAACAACGCTGACCATCGCCGCCGCATTTGAACGGCAGGACTGAGGCCCGGCACGCGCGGCGTTACACTTTGCAATACCATGATGACAGCGAAACGATGGATGGTCTCTTGCCATCATCCCTGATGTGAATTCATAAAGATCAGGCAATAACGGGCAGGAGACTGGGCTTTGCGACCTCGTATAACGGGGGGCCGCGCGGGTGTTTTCATATCGGCACTGATATATTGCACATCCCTTGCCAGCCTTCCCGCCCTTGCCGTGGACCAGCCGGCGGCCACGGGGGTGGCGGCCACCCTGCCCGCCGCCCCTGCCGCCAGCCCGGCGGACATGGCCATGATCAGCGACCTGGAACACCGGACCTTCCAGTGGTTCTGGGATGCGGGCGACCCGCGCACCGGGCTGGTGCCCGACCGCTACCCGTCCGGCCAGACATTCAGCAGCGTCGCCTCCATCGGGTTCGGGCTGACGGCCTATGGCATTGGCGCCACGCGCGGCTACATAACCCGTGCGCAGGCGGCCACCCGCACGCTGGCCACGCTGCGCTATCTGCTGGACGCCCCCCAGAATGACAGCCCGGATGCCGCCGCAGGCTATCACGGGTTCTATTACCATTTCCTCAACAGGGAAACGGGACTGCGCTACAGCCATGACATAGAACTTTCCAGCATCGACACGGCGCTGCTGATGGAGGGAGTTCTGTTCGCCCGGTCCTTCTATGACCGCAGCACCCCGCAGGAAGCCACGATACGCGATCTGGCCGACCGGTTGTACGGGCGCGTGGACTGGCAGTGGATGAAACGGCCCGACAACCGGCTGAGCATGGGCTGGAGTCCCGAGCACCAGTTCATTCCCAGTTACTGGGAAGGCTACAGCGAGGGGATGATGGCCTACATCCTTGGCCTTGGTTCCCCCACCCATCCGCTGGAACCCGCGTCGTGGCAGGCATGGCTTTCCACCAACGACCAGCGCTGGGGGGATTATTACGGGCAGACCTTCCTCAACTTCGCGCCCCTGTTCGGCCACCAGTACAGCCATGCCTGGATCGATTTCCGCGGCGTGCGCGATGAATGGGCGCGGGGCAGGCAGATCGACTATTTCGAGAACAGCCGCCGCGCCGTCTATGCCCAGCAGGCCTATGCCATTGCCAATCCCGGCAGATGGCAGGGCTACAGCGCCACCACATGGGGCCTGACCGCATGTGACGGGCCGGGGGAAAGCACCCGGAAGGTGGATGGGCAGGACCGGCATTTCCTGTCCTATTCCGCCCGGGGCGCGGGGCGTGACTACACGCAGGATGACGGCACCATCGCCCCCACCGCCGCTGCCGGTTCCATAGCCTTTGCGCCCGAGATCGTGCTGCCCACACTGCGCGACATGAAGAACCGCTATGGCCAGAAAATCTATGGCCGGTACGGTTTTGTCGATGCGTTCAACCCCAGCTTCCACAGCGGCCAGTCCTACTGGACCGACAGTGAATACCTGGGCATTGACCAGGGGCCGATCCTGCTCATGATCGAGAACTGGCGCACGGGACTGGTGTGGAACGTGATGAAGCGCAACCCCCATATCCGCACCGGTCTGGAACGCGCGGGGTTTGAGGGGGGCTGGCTTCCGGCGGCACCGGCACCCGCCGTGGCGGCCCCCGATACCCGCACCACGCAGCTTGCGCCAGCGCCGGCCACCACCACCCGGGCCAGCCACCCCACGGGCGATGACGCGCCACCGCCGGCCCATCCGTCATAGCGGGGGCGCTTGCCCGCCATCAGGGCGCGGCATCAATGGGCACCACATCGATCAGCTTCTTGTTGACGAATTCCTGTATGCCCATGGATGACAGTTCCCGCCCGAACCCCGAACGCTTGACCCCGCCAAAGGGAAGGTCGGACGTGGTCCAGGTGGGGTGGTTGATATAGACCATGCCGGTCTCGATCTGCTCGGCCACGCGCACGCCACGCGCAATGTCACGGGTAAAGACCGAACCACCCAGACCATACGGGTTGTCATTGGCAAGGTTTATCGCCGCCGCGTCATCCTTAACACGGAAGAACATGGCCACCGGGCCGAACAGTTCCTGATGGAACACGGGGTTGTCCGGCTCCACATTGGTCAGGATGGTTGTCTGCACGAACGCGCCGGTATTGGGGGGCGTGGGGCCGACACGCATGGCAATGGCGCCGTGCCTGACCGCCTGCTCCACCTGTTCATTAAGCTGGTCGGCCGCCGCCTGGGATGACAGGGGCGGCACGCCGCTTTTCTCATCCATCGGGTTGCCCGGCACAAGCTTGCCCAGTTCGGTGGCGAAGCGGTCCAGAAAGGCATCGGCAATGGGTTCGGCCACGATGATGCGCTTGGCGGCCACACAGCACTGCCCGCCATTGTTCATGCGGCCCCAGACCGCCCATCTGACCGATTTTTCCAGATCCGCGTCATCCAGCACGATAAAGGCATCGCTGCCGCCCAGTTCCATCGTGGTTTTCTTGAGCGCCCTGCCCGCCTGGGAGGCAACAATGGCGCCTGCCCCCTCGCTGCCGGTCAGCGCCACGCCTATGACGCGATCATCGGCAATGATGGTGGCCAGCTGGTCGCGGGTGGCGTACAGGTTGGTGTACAGCCCCTCTGGTGCACCGGCATCGGCGAAAAGCTGTTCAAAGGCAGCAGCGGATTGCGGCACGTTGGACGCATGCTTGACCACCACCACATTGCCCGCCATGAACTGCGGCCCGACCACGCGGGCCAGCTGGTAGTAGGGAAAATTCCAGGGCTCGATGGCAAATACGATGCCAAGCGGCTGGCTGACCACCATGGCCTGATCGCCCCGGCCGCTTTTTTCAGTCAGTTTCTGGGGGGCGAGGAATGTCTCGGCGTTATCGGCATAATATTGCAGGATATCGGCCGAGAGGTCCACTTCGGCCAGGCTCTCGCGGTACAGCTTGCCCATTTCAAGCGTCAGGTAACGGGCATATTCGTCCCTGTGGGTCCGCAGCAGTTCCGCCGCCCTGCCCACAATGGCCGCGCGCCGGGCAAAGGGCAGCCGGGACCACTGCCTGTAGGTCTCCTGCGCGCGGTCAAGCCTGTGGGCCAGTTCCGCATCCGTCAGGTCGGGAAATGTGGCTACGGTCTCGTTGGTAAACGGGTTGACTGTCTTGTACGCCATTGGTCTGCCTCCGTACACGGTGCACCAGGCCCGTCCCGTGTGGCGGTGGCCCGCGTACCGTATTCATGGCACGCGCCGCTGCGGGCTGCCTGTCCCTGCGCAACGGCACGCAGGCCGAAGGGTTGCGTGGTGTTTACGGGTCAGCCCGGAAAGCCTGCCCGGAAACATCCGGCAGACATCAATATGCTCTGGTGAAGATTTCTTCGGAAAACCCTGGGGGAACACCGCCTTTTAAAAAAGGCGGTGTCCTGAACCCCTGCTTCCCTGACCGGCGGACTGTTTCAAGGCAGCCCTTATACCGGGGCCGGAACCGGCTGTGCCGCCGCGACGGGCACGCGGATCAGGTAGTCAAAGGCCGAAAGCGCGGCCGTTGCCCCAGCCCCGATGGCAATGACGATCTGCTTGTAGGGCGTTGTCGTCGCATCGCCCGCCGCGAACACACCGGGGACGGACGTGGCACCATGGTCATTGACCACGATCTCCCCGAAATCGCTGAGCCTGAGCGTATTCTTCAGCCAGCCGGTATTGGGCAGCAGGCCGATCTGCACGAACACGCCCTCCAGGTCCACATGGTGGTCCGCCCCGTCGCCACCGCGATAGGTCAGGCCGGTTACGTTCCTGCCGTTACCTTCGATGCGCGTGGTCAGGGCCTCGGTCAGGACCGTGACGTTGGACAGGGTACGCAGCTTGTCCTGAAGCACCTTGTCGGCTTTCAGGTGTGAGCCGCGCTGCAGCAGGGTGACATGCGCCACGATACCGGCAAGGTCGATCGCGGCTTCCACCCCGCTATTGCCACCACCCGCCACGGCCACACGCTTGCCCTTGTAGAAGGGACCATCGCAGTGCGGGCAGTAGGCCACGCCCTTGTTGCGGTATTCCTCCTCCCCCGGTACGCCCAGATGCCGCCAGTGGGCGCCGGTGGCCAGTATGACCGTGCGGGCGTGCAGGATCGCCCCGCTTTCCAGCGCCACCCCGTGCAGCCCGCCGGGCTGCGGGGCGGGGAACAGTTCCTTTGCCTGCTGGCCCGTGATGATTTCCACGTCATAGGCGCGCACATGCGCCTCCAGTGCCGCGGCAAGCTTCGGACCATCGGTTTCGGGTATGGAAATGAAGTTCTCGATCCCCGCCGTATCCATGACCTGGCCGCCAAAACGTTCGGCCACCAGCCCCGTGCGCAGCCCCTTACGCGCGGCATAGACCGCAGCCGATGCCCCCGCCGGGCCACCGCCGATGATCAGCACGTCAAACGGGGCGATATCCTTCAGCTTTTCCGCCGCACGCCGGGGCGCATCGGCGTCCAGTTTGGCCAGAAGCTGCTCGATGTCGGCGCGCCCGGTCTCGAACGGCGCGCCATTGAGGTAGACCTGCGGCACGGACATGATGTTTTTTGCCGTGACCTCGTCCTGGAACAGCGCCCCGTCAATCGTGACGTTGCTGATATTGGGGTTGAGCACGCTCATGGCATTGAGCGCCTGGACCACATCGGGGCAGTTCTGGCACGACAGCGAGACATAGGTCTCGAAATGGTATGGCCCCGGCAGCGCCTTTATCTGCGCGATTTCATCATCGGACAGTTTGGGCGGATGGCCCCCAACCTGCAGCAGCGCCAGCACGAAGGACGTGAACTCATGCCCCATGGGAATGGCGGCAAAGCTCACCCCCGCCCTGCCCCCTTCGCGCCTGATGACGAAGGAGGGCCGCCTTGTGGCCTGTCCCGCTTCGGAGACCTGCACCCTGTCGGAAAGGGCGGCGACCTCATGCAGGAGTTCATGCATCTCGCGCGATTTCGGGCTGTCATCCAGCGAGGCCTCAAGCACGACGGGGTGCGCAAGCCCTGCCAGATAGCCCTTCAGCTGCGTCTTGATGGGATCTTGCAACATGGGAAAACTCTCCGCTCTTTCCGAAAGGGGGCCGGATGGCCCGGCCCCGAAGGGCTGGGCCGTGAACCGCAGGGCTCAGATCTTGCCCACGAGGTCCAGCGACGGGGTCAGCGTTGCGCCGCCTTCCTTCCACTTGGCCGGGCAGACTTCGCCGGGATGGGAGGCGACGTACTGGGCGGCCTGGATCTTGTCGATCAGTTCGGCGGCACTGCGGCCGATGCTGCCGGCGGTGACTTCCATGTACTGGATCTTGCCTTCCGGGTCGATCAGGAAGGTGCCACGGTCGGCCAGGCCCGCTTCCTCGATATAGACATCAAAATTGCGTGCGATGTGGCCGGTCGGGTCGCCCAGCATGACATACTTGATCTTGCTGATGGCGGGCGAGGTATCGTGCCAGGCCTTGTGGGTGAAGTGCTTGTCGGTCGAGACCGAGTAGATTTCCACGCCCAGCTTCTGGAACGTTTCGTAGTTGTCAGCAAGATCCTCGAGTTCCGTCGGGCAGACAAACGTGAAGTCCGCCGGATAGAAGAAGAATACGGACCACTTGCCCTTCACATCGGCATCGCTCACCTTGATGAACTTGCCGTTATGGAAGGCGTCGGTCTCGAACGGCTTCAATGACGAATTGATGCGTGCCATGTCGAATGCTCCTTGCTTTCGCTTGTCAGGTTTTGACGGGCCTGTTGTCCCACACACACGAAATGCGGGGAAACTGTTTCTGTCAATGGGTGTGATCGGAAAAACCTTTTTACAAATCGGTCCATATCGGTCCTATCTATACAAATGAGCTATATCCCCCTCTCCGGCCTGTCACTGCGTGATATCGAATATGTTGTGGCGGTGGATGACCTGCGCAATTTCTCCCGTGCGGCGGAACGCTGCGGCGTAAGCCAGGGTGGCCTGTCCGAACAGGTGCGCAAGCTGGAAGCGCTGCTGGGCGTGGTCCTGTTCGAGCGCTCACGCCGTCATGTCGCCCCCACGCCCGATGGCGCGCGCCTGATCGCACTGGGGCGCGACGTGCTGGCCGCCGCCCGCGCCATGATCGAGGCCGCGCGCGTGCAGACCGGCCCGCTGGCGGGGCTGCTGCGCATCGGGGTGATCGCAACACTTGGCCCCTATTACGTGCCGGACCTGCTGCCGCTGCTGCGCGGCACCTACCCCCAGCTGCGCCTGCAACTGACCGACAGCCTGACCGATACCATGCTGGGCATGCTCCGCCACGACGCGCTGGACATGGTTTTCGCCGCATTGCCGGTCAGCGGCGATGGCTTTACCTGTGCCCCGCTGTTTGACGAACCCTTCGTGGCGGCCTTCCCCGCCGAGCATCCGCTTGCCCGTCGCCAGCCGCTGGCCATGGCGGACCTGAACGGCCCCGACCTGCTTTTGCTGGAGGACGGGCACTGCCTGCGCGACCAGGCGCTGGCCCTGTGCGGCATGTCCCCCCGGCACGCACGGCAGCGCCTTGCCACCAGTCTGGAAATGCTGTGGCACATGATCGGCGCGGGGGAAGGGTATTCGCTCATTCCCCGCCTGGCACTGCGCAACAGGCAGGCATGGCAGGAACTGATCACACTCACCCCGCTGCCCGGCGCCAGCCGCACCATCGGGCTTGTCTGGCGGGCATCCGACCCGCGTGGCGCGGCCTTTGCCGAATTCGCGCGATTCCTGCGCGAGCATACACCCGATGGCTGCACCCCCGCCGCCCTGCCCCCGCACGCCGGTAGTGACAACGCATGAGGGCAATATCCGGTGGTCATGACGGGGCGGGACATATAGGGTGTCAGCTATCGCGCTTCAGACCAGTGGGTATCTTCAAGCAATGAGCCGGGACAAGCCTGAAAATTATTCCAGTACCAGCAATACAGTTCTGGAAATATCATACAGCCGGCCCGGACAGGACGCACCTGTCAGCCATTCCCTGCCCCTGATCACCCCTGACAATGACGAAAATGGCGGAACCGGCCCCCTGCACGCGGGCATGGCGGCCACCATCATGCGCGCGGGCAACGCGCACGCCATCCCCTTTCAGGAACGCGAGGAACACCTGGCCGCCGCGATGCAGTGGCTGGAAGGGGAAGGCCCGGCCCCATCGGTCCGGATCATCACCGGCAGGGCAGGACAGGGCAAGACCCGGCTGGGCATGGAAATCGCGGCCCGTGCCCGCAAGCGCGGCTGGCTGGCGGGGTTCCTGCCGGCCGGCGGCCCCGACCTGTTCCCCGCCACGGAATTCAGGACGGTGTGGCACCAGCCCACGCTGGTCATCATCGATAACGCGGCCGCCCGGACCACACAGGTCAGGACATGGCTGACAGCCGTGCTGCGCCAGAAGCCGGGTGCCCACCCGCTACGCTTCCTGCTGCTGGAACGCACGGGGCTGGACGATCTGTGGCTGGACAGCATTTTCGGGGCGACGGAGGCCGGCAGCCCCCTGCCTGCCGCCGCCCTGCCGGCCACGCGCTGGCCGATACTTGGCCCGCTGGCCAGCGCGCACGCGCGGTTCGCGGTGTTCGCTGCCGCCTACCGGGCGGCGGGCGGCAGCGACCTGCCCGCCGATGCCGCCCGCAGGCTGGCCCCCCGGCTCAAGGCACTCGGTACCGGACACGCAACCCTGTTCCCCATCCTGTTCGGGCTTGTAGCCGCGTGTGACGGACTGCTGGAAGCCCGGCGGCTGGCCGCGTCCACACTGCTTGCACGCGCGGCGGCGCTGCATGTGGCATATCTTGAACAGGCATGGCCAACCAGCCCGTCCGTGCCTGAAGACCTGTATCCCGTCCTGCCCTGCCTGGCCGCCGCCAGCCAGATCTGCGGCGGGCTGGAAGCCGATTGCATCCGCCCGGCGGTACAGGCCGCAGCCGGTCAGGACATCCCGGCCACCGATGAGGCGCTGCACGCGCTGCAGGCCCTGCCCGGCATGACGGAGGGCGGGGCGGCCGGCCTGCCGGGCCTGCTGACGGAAGCGGTCTGCATCCAACTGGCCCATCCCCTGCCCGCCGCGCGGTGGACCGGGCTGCTCGAGACGCTGATGGCCCATCCGTCCATGGCCACACGCCTGGCCACGGGGATTGCGCGACTGTGCCAGAATCCGGGCCTGTACCCGCCCGGCCTGCCTGTCATGTGGCTGCGGCATCTGGGGCCTGCCCGCCTGCATGACCGGGCCACGCTATCCTGCCTTGCAATCCAGATGCCCCTGCATCCCCCCACGATCGGGACGGTCGCGCTGGAGGCGACTGAAAGACTGGTCACCCTGCTGCGCGGCCAGCCGCCCTCATCCCCCCATGCCCCACTGGCATGGGCGCTGGCGGCCCTGTTCCGCCGCAATGCGGCCCTGTTCCTCCAGGATGCCGCGCTGGACTGCGCGCGGCAGGTGGTGGCGATTCACACCACACTGGCCCAGGTCAGCCCCGTGGCGTTCGATCCCGCGCTGGCCGCCGGGCTTGATGCGCTGGCGGCGTATGCAAATAGCCTGCATCATCATGACGAGGCCCTGACGGCCGCCCGACGGGCCGTAACGCTGTATACCCGACTGGCCACGCAGGACAGCGCCTGCCTGCCGCTACGCGCGCGCAGCCTGCGCATCCTGGCCGACAGCAGATGCGGGCTGAAACAGTACGGACAGGCCGAACAGGCCGTGCGCCGGGCACTGGACATCCAGACCCTGCTGCCCGGAACGGACGGGACGGACCATGACGCGGCACTTGCGGAAAGCCATCTTGTCCTTTCGGCCTGCCAGGCAGGCCAGCAGCAGCACGAGGATGCGGTGGAGAACGCGCTGCAGGCCGTGATCCTGTACACGCCGCTGGCCCGGCAGGACCCCGATACCGGGCTGCCCGGCCTCGCGCGGGCACTGCGCCAGGTTGCCAGCATGCAGTACGCCCTGAAACGTCATGAGGAAGCCCTGAAATCGCTGGAGGAAAGTTTTTCCCTCCATACCCTGCTCGAAGAACGCGACACAGGCGACTACCGCCCCCAGATCGGGGCCAGCCTGGAAATGCTTTCCCTGTTCCAGAACGCGGTGGGCCGGCACGCGGCCTCGCTCCATTCCATCAAGGAGGCGGTAGCCCGCTACAGGGTGCTGGCAGCGGAAAACCCGCGGGCGTTCCGCCCGATGCTGTCGGACCTGCTGCTGCGGCTGGGCCTGCGCTACGTCACGCTTGAGCCGCCCCGGCTGGCCGAAAGCGTGCAGGCCACGCGTGAGGCGGTGGATGAACTGGCCCTTCTGGCACGCGACAATCCCCGCCGGTTCACGCCAAAACTGGTCGAAAACCGGGTGCTGCTAGCAAAACGGCTGGAGGAAAACGGCGAGGATGACGCGGCGGCCAGTACCCTTTGGGCCGCCATCGACCAGTTGCTGGCCCTGACACGGGAGGATGCGGCGACCTTCCACCAGCCCTTGCTGGAAACGACCGAAATCCTTGGTGAACTGTTCAAGCGCCACGGCCGCATGGAGGAGATGGAACAGCTGATGCAGGTCCTGATCCCCCTGCAGAGGGAGCTGGCGGCCCATACCCCCGATGATGACGGGCAGCGCGAATTACTTGCCGCCCTGCTGCGTGAAAGTGCCGCCAGCGCACTGCAACGGGGTCATTACGCACGGGCGCGTGGCTTCTATACCGAATGCCTTGAACTGCTGGAGGCATGCGCCGCCAGCAATCCGGAGCCGTTCCTGGATGATATTGCCTATACCATGGGCAGCCTGTCCGACCTTCTGGCCCGGCCGGAGCAGCAGGCGGAGCGCCTGGCGCTGCTCCGGTCAAGCCTGCCCCGGCTTGAATCCCTGACCCGCCTTCATCCGCAGACATTCATCGCCCCCTTCATGTCCTGTCTGGAACAGGTCGCCCGCCTGCTGGTTGACGATGGCCAGCCGGAACAGGCGCTGGCGGTAACGGAACGGGCGGTCCCCTTCCATCAGGCCGTGCTGGATGTCGGGCTGGAGCATGGCAGGAATGCCACCGTGCCCGAGAAGTTCGCCCAACTCCTGACCGTCAGGCTGCGTGCCCTTGAGGCACCAGGACGCGAGGAGGAGGTCCTGCCACCATCGGGCAGATTATGGCCCTCTACACCACATTGGTGGAGCATGGCCGGATTTTCTACCGCTGGTTCCTTGCCCGCGCCATGACCGGACTGGCCGCCCGCCAGAAGCGGATGGGGGCCGGGAAAAGCGCCCTGCGCACATGCCAGAAATCCGTTGCCCTGTTCCGCGTGTTCATGGCCACCACGGAGGAAGAATTCCTGCCCAGCTGCCCGGATGTGGCCTGTGCCCGGCCCGATTTTGCCCAGGCCCTGCTGGAACAGGCACGGGTGCAGGAAAGTTTTTCATGCCATGCCGCGGCACGGGAATCCATTATGGAAGCCGTGGCCCTGCTGAAGGACGTGACGGCGGACGACCCGGCTGAAGGACGCCTGCCCCTGACCGAGGCGCTGGCCATGCTCACGGCGCTGCCCCCCGCATCCGGGGCGCCGGCTGGCGAAGCGCTGACCAGCCTGCGGCATGTCGTGGCCATCTATCACGGGCTTGACGGGCAGCATCCCCATCTTTTCGCGCCGGAACTGGCACAGGCCCTTGTAGCACTCTGTGCGGCACAGCTGCAGGCCCAGCCCCCCCTCTGGTCCAGCGCACTGGACAGCGCGCGGGAAGCGACGGCACTGTATACCAGCCTGTACGAAACCGGGCCGGAGCAGTACCGCGCACCGCTGGCGGACAGCCAGTACAGGCTGTTCGTGTGCCTTAACGGGCTAGAGCAGATTGACCGGGCGATGGAAAGCCTGAAGCTGGCGCTGGTGCAGTACCGTCACCTTGCCGCCCGCAGGCCACAGGAATTCCGTGCGCCACTGGCGCGCTGCCTGCTGGACCTTGCGCTGTACCACGTCATCTACAAACAGTACGAAACCGCCCTGCAGACGGCACATGAAGCCAGCGCCCTTTATACCGACCTGGCCCAGTCGGATCGTGAAACCTACCAGCCCGTACTGAAGGAAATACGCGACCTGCAGGCCACGATCAGGAAAAAGCTGCACCGCTAGGAATCTGTCCGGAAAGCCGGCCCGACATACAGGGCAGCCCGCCGGCGGAACGGGATCAGTGCTGTCCCAGCCGGGTGACCAGCAGCTGGTTGATGCGGAATCCCTCCACATCCACCACTTCAAAACGGAACCCGTCGGTATCCACCCGGTCCGCCTTGCGGGCCATGCGGCGCAGGTGGTGCATGACGAAGCCGCCAATCGTGTCGAACGGACCATTTTCATCCAGATCCACGGCATCGAGTTCACGCCTGACATCCCCGATGGAGGCCGCCCCGTCGATCAGCCACGAATGGGCATCACGGCGCACGATCAGCTGTTCCTCGAACGGGTTGGCAAGCCCGCCCATCAGTGCGCCCATGATGTCCTTGAAGGTGATCAGACCCACAACCAGGCCATATTCATTGACCACCAGCGCAAAGCCCACGCCGTGCGTATCGAACTGGGCCAGCGTATCCCACAGGTTGATTGTCTCGGGCACGGACAGCACATCGCGCCGCATGCGGAAGATCGCCCTGCCGCCGGGTGTGCTTTCCCTATGGTCGGGCGTGGCGGGTCCGGGCTGTTCGGGATCGACCACGGCGGCCAGCACGTCTTCCGCCCGGATGGAACCGATGACGGTATCCAGCCCGCCATCGCATAGCGGGTAGCGGGAATAGGGCTTGGCACGGACCTTGGTTTTCTGCACTTCCATGCTTTCCTGCACGTCCAGGAACACAATTTCATCACGCGGCGTCATGGCGGATGTGATGGAACGGTCCTGCAGGCCCAGCACATTCTGGATCATCTGGTGCTCCTGTTCCAGCAATACGCCTGACGCCGTGCCGGCCGCCAGGATGGCGCGCAGGTCTTCGGGGGTTACCGGCTCCACCGTTGCGGCAGCCGGTATTTTCAGGGCACGCAGGATGGTGTCCGACAACCGCGAAAACACCCATACAATAGGATAGAGCACCCGGAGGGCCGCGGCAGGAAACCAGCCAACCGCAAGGGCCACCTTGTCGGGCGCGTTCATGGCGATGCGCTTGGGCAGCAGGTCGGCAAACAGTACGAACAGGCCCGTGACCAGCACGAACCCGAAAACGGAGGCCAGCGTTTCGGCCGTGGCACGGGACAGGTGCCAGCCCATCAGTCCACCAGCCACCGAAGGGGCCAGCATTTCCGAACTGATCATGCCGCCCAGCACGCCTACGCCGTTAAGGCATATCTGCAGCACCGTCATGACCTGCCCGCTGTTGCGCCGCAGCCGCAGGAACGCGCCTGCCCGCTCGTCCCCCGCTTCCGCACGGGCCCGCAGGCGCACGTCGCGCGCGGCGGCAAACGAGATTTCAGACAGCGAAATAAAGATATTGAGTGCGACCAGCAGCACCAGCGCCATCAGGCCAGAGAAGAACAGGATCACCACAGCACCTAAAAAACAGTCGCAGGCCCTTCATAGCAGGTCATCGTGTAAATGCGTATGAATATATACAGATCGATCCGAAGCGTTTTTCCGCATTACATTGCGATTTATTAACAATATCCCGGCTCCATTACCGTAACCCGGCCGTCCCGACCCGCGCCCCCCGGCCCGCACGGGCGGGGGCCGATCAGGGCATGGGCGGGCAGGCAGTCTGATCCTGCGGGACAGGACCATTATAAAAACCGTAACGGGCGATAACAACATGCCAGTGATACGGCAGGAAACTGGACCGCCCCCTGCGGGCACGGATGGCCTGAAAATTATCTTTTTTAAAGAATGTACAACAGCGGTTTCCCGCGTTGGAGATAGTCTCTACGATCAGAACGGTAAATGACAAGGTTAGGCCATTAATGAAAACCAGATCCTTTCTTGCCCTCAGCGCGGCCTGCCTGATGGGCTTTGCCCCCCTCTCCCATGCACAGTCCATGGGGCCGCAGCGCGGGCCGGGCGGACCGGGCCAGATGGAAGGCCACGGGCCGGATAACGGGCCGGGCCACATGTCCGACCGCCATGCCCCGGCGCATGACATGCATGGCCGCCAGATGGCGGAACGTCCCGACGGACACGGTCGGGACAACTGGCATGACAACAACCCCGACATGAACCGCACATGGCATGCGGGCGAGCGTTATGATGGCCCGCGCAACAGCCGCTGGGTGGTCAATGACTGGCAGCGCTACCATGGGCTTTCCGCACCGCCGGCGGGTTATCAGTGGATGCGCTATGGCAACCAGTACCTGCTGACCGCGCTGACCACGGGCGTGATTGCGGGCGTTGTCAGCGCAACCGTTGCCTCCCAGATCCGCTGATCCCGCCTGCCCACCAGCGCCATGCCCACCCGCGCCATGATCGTGAAAGCCCGGCCACAGGCCGGTACCTTTGATGATGCGCGACAACTCCCATCCCGCCCACGGGCGGGGTGGGACCCGTACGGCCTGCCCCCGTAACAGAACCGCAGGCGCCCGGTGCCGGGCACGCCTTGCCCGCAGGCCATAAAAGACTGCCTGATCAGTCAGCGCATGATAGCGCTTTAAAATTAAAAGACGTTCTTGGTGAAGCTTTTTGCACAAGCTTCGAAAGAACGCCGCCTTTTTGAAAAAGGCACCCCCAAAAACTTTTATTGTTTTTTATCAATTGGTTGTTTTCAAACAGTTTCCAAAACCAAGCCTATGTATTGCCTGTGCTGATAAAATTCTCTTGTGCAATTTAATATAGCATATTGCATATTAAGGGGTGATCGGATTGACTGGCGGCATGACAGCCCGCAAGCCGCCCCCTGCCCCCGCCCGTTCCGCCTGGCGTTTTGCCACGGCGGCGGAACCCGAACGCAACACCCTGCCCGAAGCCTTTTCCAGCGTGCGGGTGCCCGGTCCCGGCGCGTCGTGGCTGCGGCGGTTCCTGGCCTTTGTGGGGCCGGGCTACATGGTATCGGTGGGTTATATGGACCCCGGCAACTGGGCCACGGACCTGCAGGGCGGCGCACAGTTCGGCTACACGCTGCTGGCGGTGATCATGCTGTCCAACTTCATGGCCATCCTGCTGCAGGCCCTGTCCGCCCGGCTGGGCATTGCCACGGGACGGGATCTGGCGCAGGCCTGCCGCGACCATTTTCCGCCCGCACTCAATATTGTCCTGTGGCTGGCCTGCGAACTGGCCATCATCGCCTGTGACCTGGCCGAAGTCATCGGCACGGCGGTGGCCCTGCAGCTTCTGTTCGGCCTGCCACTGCTGGCAGGCGCGCTGATTTCGGCGCTGGATGCCTTTATCGTACTCCTGCTCATGAACCGGGGCTTCCGGTACCTGGAAGCCTTCGTCATCGGGCTGCTAAGCGTGATCGCCGTATGTTTTGCCGTTCAGGTTGCCGCGGCGCAACCTCCGGCTGCGGCCATTCTGCGCGGGTTCCTGCCTTCGGCGCAGATCATTACCAACAGCCAGATGCTCTATATCGCCATCGGCATCATCGGGGCGACCGTCATGCCCCACAACCTGTACCTGCATTCCTCCATCGTGCAGACCCGCGCCTATGACCGCACCGGGCCGGGACGGCGGGAAGCCATCCGCTGGGCCACATGGGACAGCACCATCGCCCTGATATTCGCGCTTTTCATCAATGCCGCCATCCTGATCGTGGCCGCCGCCGCCTTTCATGGCACCGGCCACGAAGCGATTGCCGAAATCGGGGATGCCTACCGCCTGCTCTCCCCCGTGCTGGGGCTGGGCATTGCCTCCACACTGTTCGCGCTGGCCCTGCTGGCGGCGGGCACCAATTCCACCGTTACCGGCACGCTGGCAGGCCAGATCATCATGGAGGGATTCCTGCGCCTGCAGATCCCGCACTGGGCACGGCGGCTGCTGACACGCGGGCTGGCCATCGTGCCGGTCCTGGTCATGACCGTGCTGTATGGCAGCCGGGGCGTGAGCGAACTGCTGCTGGCCAGTCAGGTCATCCTGTCGCTGCAGCTGCCATTTGCCGTCGTCCCGCTGGTCCTGTTCGTATCCGACCGCGACAAGATGGGGGCATTCGTCGTTTCCCGCCCCATGGCCGTGCTGTCGTGGCTGGTGGCGCTGGTCATCGTGCTGCTGAACTTCAAGCTGCTGTACGACACGCTGGCCTGACGCCGTGCAAAGGTTGCAACACTTTGACGCACGGCAGTGTTGCAGCCGCCGCCCGGCTGAAAGGCTTCTTTCTCCCCCCGGGCAGGCTATAACAGACGCAATCCGTTATAACATACGGTAATCCCCTGTTTATTCATATGGAAACCATTCATGTCAGTTGCAGCTACACTTCGGGAAGCCATCACGAAGAAAATCGTCGTCGGCTTTACCTTCAATGGCAAGAACTACATTGGCTCACCCCATGCACTGGGTGAAAGTGATGGCGTGGCCCAGGTCCTGATCTATCGCGGGGAAGACGCCCATGCCAAGGGCATTCCCCCCATGGGTGAATGGAGCACCCTGCCCCTGTCGGACATGACGGACATGAAACTGCTGCCGGAGGAAGCCTTCCACACCGGCCACCCCGATGCCCATGCCGCAAAGGGGCTGCACCGGGTTGACGTGCGCGTGGCCTGAAGCGCCGTCCCCTCTCTTCTGCCCGTAAAGAATACGGCCGCGCCCCGCTACCGGACGCGGCCACCCCTTACGCCTGTGGCGTGCGGGGCCTGTCTGCCAGTGCCACCTGAAGCCCCCTGTCCCCATCCGGGTTGCCCAGCAGGTTGAGGAAACTGGGAACGGGAAATTTGATCCCCTCACGGTTCATGCGCACGGCAAGCCTGCTGTAATAGGCGCGATAGACCGTCCATTTGGCACCGGGTGACGTCCGGATCGAGCCAAGGAAGCGCGCGCCGTTGCCATCGGCCTGCTCGATCCCCAGAAATTTGAAATCCGACAGCACAAGATGGGTGTAACGCGGTTCCTTGCGCAGTTCTTCCAGTTCCTCATGCAAGATGGTGGTCAGTTGCTGCGTGTCCTGCCCGAGGTCGATCATGATATCGACCACAACCAGATTATAGTCACGCGATGTATTGGCGATGGACGAGACTTCCGAAAATGGAATGATGTGCAGGTCGCCATTGATCGAACGCAGCCGCAGCGTGCGGATGGACAGGTGTTCCACCGTACCCGCGACACCCCCCGCCGTAACCCAGTCGCCCACCTGAATGGCGTTTTCGACCAGCATGAAAAAGCCGGTAATGAAATCCTTGACCAGGCTCTGCGCGCCAAAGGCGATGGCCGCACCCATGATGCCGGCCCCCGTCAGCAGCGGCGCCACGTTGATCCCGATCTGTGAAAGCGTGGTGACCGCCACGATAATGATGATCAGCGCCAGCAGCACCGTCTTGATGATGGGCAGTACGGTACGCAGCCGGCTGGCGCGTCCGGTCTGAGATGAGTTTTCAAAGCGCGTGATCTGGCCCTGCAGGGCGGCATTGGCCGCTTCCCACGTAAAGATGGCCACCGTATAGGCCACCAGCACCGACCCGATCACCCCGATAAGCTTCTGCCCCAGCCTGCCATGGACAAGGAAGTGGATGGCCGGCAGCCCCAGCGCCTGCAGGAAGACGATGGCAGTGGCAAAGAACATGAGAAAGGACAGGATCTTGCGCGAAACCGGATAATAATAGTCCATCCGCGCCTGCAGGCCGGGATAACGTGCCTCCAGCGCGGGCGAGACATGGAACAGCCGGTTCTGCAGGTTATAGAGCACGACCGACAGCACACGCGACAGGATGACGACCGCCGTGGTCAGGATGACCGTGCGGATGATCCAGGCATAACCGCCACTGATATGGGTGGCCCAGATCAGCCAGAGCGCAAAATTGAAGAACATGGCCGGCACCCACCACAGGTGGACCAGCCGCCCGACAAACATCCAGAAAGGCTGCGCGCGCAGCCGTGCCGGGGGTTGCAGGGCCGTTGCGACATGGGTGCGCACACGCCATGTAAAGATGGCGACAAGCACATGCTCGACCAGCACCACGCTGCGGATGATCGCTTCCGTGCCGCGCGCGGGCATGTCGAACACGCCACCCAGCGTGGAAAGGCAGACCACGACCGAGGGGGCCGCAACAAGAAAATTGAGCCAGTGCGTGACCATGAAGGCCGTCTGGTTGCTGGCGCTGCACAGGCGGATGGCAGGCGAGCGGGGGACAAACAGCGTCTCCATCAGCAGGTAGACCACACGGGCAACCACATAGGCATTGGTCAGCGTGATGGTCACCGCCCTGGCCTGCTGGGTGGTGGTCAGCAGGTAGGCAAAGCTGGTGCCCAGCGCAAAGAACAGTCCGACCGGCAGCAGCTTGATCAGCAGGTGCAGCAGCGAATAGGGCACCCGGGCCAGCAGCCGCAGGGTGGCATGCTGGGCCTGCATGTCGTCCTGCTGTGTCTGGCGTGCCGCGCTGTCATCGCTGCCCGCGGCGTCCGGGGTGGATGGCGCGGACATGCCCTGTGGCGGGGCATGCAGGTTAAGTCGCTGCTCGGTTGCCATGGCACGCGCCGTGACTTTCAGCAGCGGCCTGCGCAGAAGCAGTGAAAAACCGTGTTCCGCCGCCAGCGCCAGCAGCAGGATAAGGGTGGCCCGCCCCACGGCGTCAAGCAGGATGATGCGGGAGTCCGGATCGGCAAAGATGGTATGCGTCCAGTGCACGACAAACACCAGATCACCAAACAGGGCCACGAAATGCTGCGCCTGGACAATCAGCTTGCCCCGCAGGGATGACGCATCCTGCACGATGTCACTGCCCAGACTGTCGGGCTGGACGGATACTGGCCGCGCGGCCACGGTTGCGGCCGGTGCGGGGGCCGGCGCTGCCGCAGGCAGTTGTGACGCAATGGCGGCAAGGGTATTTTCGAATTCGGCCCGTTTTGCCGGGTCATTGATCACGTCCAGCACCTGCCGCGCCTGTTCGCGCGTCATGGCGGCGGGCTGCGTTCCGGCCGCGTGTCCGGCCACGCTGCCCGCCATGACCCACAGCCCCAGCAGCATCCATACGATGCCACGCCACCTGCCGGTATGATGGCGGCCCGACCCGGCTGGCGTCACGCCTGCGGATCCGGGATTGCGCCCCATGCCATGGCGGCATGTATCCGTAAGGTATCGCATCTTTTCCGTCCCGACTGCTGTGTTCTGGCCATCTGCAAGGTAAATGCGGCAGGGACATTTGCCATTTCAGACAGGTTGCCGGTTTTATTGCAGAGATGGATATGGAAGCGCAGAGACGGGAAAGCCGGGCAGATATGCAATAAATTACCCTACCTTTTTCAGCAGGGTTTTGGCGGACTGTATTTTATTTCCATGCTTAATTTTTATATAAATAAGATATATTATTTAATTTTATATCAACTTATCTTATATCTGTTGCAGGAATGAATTGCCAGATCATGCCCCCGCCCGGAAGGGGCCATGCGCGACGGGCCACGCATGCGGGCCTCAGCGCGGCACGTCGTAATTCAGATGGCTTTCGTTGATGTGCCGCAGGATGCCGGTATCACGGAACAGATCCTGCCTGTCGGGACGGAGCGCGTGACGCGAAAGAAAGGCACGCGCTTCCGCCGTGGCTTCCCGGCGCGGATAGTCCTGCGCCGCCGGTTTGAGATGTTCGATGGCCGTATAGTCCACAATGCCGACATTATGGTTGTTCCTGCGGGCTTCATGACAGAACAGGATGTCCGTCGCCCACGCCCACCGCAGTTCCGGGAACGGAAACAGGTAGGCAATCGCGTCACGATGGAACGCGGTGACCGGCCCGTCCTCGACATAGCGCGTCACGCGGCCCAGGCTGTTCCATCTGCGGTAGTTGAACGTAAAGGACGTATAGGAATGATACCGGTGCGCGGGCTGGGATATCTTGAGATCCATGACTTCGCATAACGGTATGAATGTATCCAGAAAATGCTGTGGCAGGGCCACATCATCATCCATGACCACAACCCAGTCATAGTCCTTCAGGTTGACCTGGGCCAGGGCCGCGTTGATATTCGAAAACTTGCCCCTGTCGCCCATATCGGCGGTCAGGAAGTCAACCCTGTGCCGTGTAATGCTGAGCCGGTTGAACATGTTGCGCAGCTTCCGGCCCCGTTTGGGCACATGCACCGATGTAACCAGGATATGGCGCAGCGGATACCGATGCGTCATGCGCCTGACCTGCCGGGCGAATTTCCTGTTATGCAGGTCGAACAGCATGTCGGTCAGGAACGAGACCTTGCGCTTCTGCCAGAAATTCTTGTGCTGACAGAAATCGGAGTCAAAGAAATCCTTTTTTGTCTGTGTCGTATCCTCGGCATTCATGATGTGGCTCCTGTTTCCGCTACGCCCCGGTACCGCATGACGCACAGGGCGGCATGGCACGGCGGCGCGGGCCCGCAGCCTTCATGCCCCGTCCCGCCTGCGGGACTGCGGGCCGGTGGCGCGGACCGGGACGGACGTTCAACAGAAGCACGCAAGTAAAGTTTCAAAATATTTCCACATGACATACATGCGTTTTCTTGTATGACTTCCTGAATATTGGCGGATGATCCAAGCGGACGGAACCCTTTACAGCATGGTGCAGCAGGATCACGGGCAACCCCTGCATGGCCATTACACAGGCAGCCTTTGGGGCATGTAAAACACGCCATGCAATACCCCGTCGGCCCGCTGCCGGTCCGGCGGGAACGGACCCGGCATGCCGGAAAGTCGTCCGCCCCTGCGCGGCCCTCTGTCCGCATGCCGACCATGAACAGACAGGGCGGGGCCTGCCCGCAGCCTGCCCCGCCCTGCCCGATGATGGCCGTTACCGGGGGAATGCCCCCTCAGATGCAGCTTTTCCCCTGTGCCAGGGTCAATGCGTGGGAGGCAAGGAAGCGGAACTGCTCCTGTTCCTCGGGAAAGGCGGGAATGCCCTGCATCGGGTGCGCCGTGCTATGATAGCGGTGCAGGTTGCTCAGCCGCCGCCACGGCCGGTCGGGGTGCTGCTTGCTCCACAGGCTTATGGCCCGCAGTTCAAGTTCCTGGTTGTTCAGCTGTGTATCTGACTGCGTCATGTCCATCTCCCTTGCATGCGCATGGTGGGCACTGGAACTGTCACGAGGCATGCCGGTATGCGGTGGTAGCGTGCCACCTGCATCCAACGTCCCACCATAACACAGGTTCATCCCGATCCGTAGATTTTCCCGACAGTGTGAAGGAAAAATCGTGCAGGGACGCCGCCCGGCCGGGACGGGACGGATTATTACATTTGTTAATAATCCATCGGCCCCGCCAGGCTCTAGACTGCACGCCAACCGGCCACATGATATGGAAACCAGACATGTTTCATGCGCGCGGGCGCATCCGGGCGCTGGCCCTTCTTGTCCTTGCCCCCTTCCGCCACCCGGCCACGGCCATTGGCTGCCTGGCAGCCCTTGCGGGCTGTGCGTCCCACCATCCCGTACCGATTGATGATGACGGCCTGCCCGTCACCACCGCTGCCGATGACAATCCACCCCCGTCATCCGACCATGGTCCGGGCGGCGGCCGGGGGCTGTGGTCCGATGTGCTGCACACGGCCATGCAGGCGGGCATGGGCATGCTGCATCATTAGGGTCCCTGCGGCGCGGGGCGGGCCGGTCAGGGAATGCGGGCATCATGCACAAGGCAGGCCACGGGCACGCCCCCCCGCATGAAGGGCCGGTCCACGCAGGGCGGTACATCCCCCAGCAGGCTGTGCCACGGACCGGGCAGTGACGGAAGCCGGAGCGTGATATCCGGCGTGTGGTCCAGCGCCAGCGTGTCCGCCCCCACCCCCAGCCCAAGCGGCAGGCGCGGGGCCAGGACCAGCAGGCTCATCCCGTCATGCTGGCGCAGGAAGGCAATGGCATGGGCCTGATCCGCCCCGGCAATATCGACGGGGGTATAGCTGCCCGAGGCAAACAGCCCGGGATAATGCTGGCGAAAGGACAGGATGCGGCGGATCAGGTCCTGCTTGACCCGGCCCGTGCGCCACACGGCGGCGGCGGCGGCAAAACTGGTGGCCTGTTCCAGCAGCGCGTCACGATGGGCAAAATCCACCGGGCTGCGGTTATCGGGGTCCACCAGACTGAAATCCCACAGGTCACAGCCCTGGTACAGATCCGGCACACCGGGCACGCACAGCCGCAGCAGGGTCTGTGCCAGTCCGTTCAGCGCACCGGCGGGGGCAATGCGGGCCACGAACCCCTCAAGCTGGTGCAGGAAGGCCGCGCTGCGTCCCGGGTCCAGCAGGCGTTCGGCAAAGCGGGCGCAGGCGGTCTCGTACGCCGCGTCGGGCCGGGTCCAGCCGGTATGGCGCCCGGCTTCACGCAGGGCCTTGGTCTGCCATTGTGTGATACGCTGGCAAAACCGGTCCCGTGCCGTCCCCTCCCCCAGCGCAAGCAGTGGCCAGACGCCCACCAGTGCCTGATAGAGCATGAGTTCATCAATCCGGTCGGGTCCGGGGCCGTCCGCCCCGCCGGCCGCGCCATTATGGGCAAACCAGCCCTGGACCAGTCCTTCCCATTCCACGGCCACCTCGCTCAGTACCGCAAGCCGGGCACGGGCGTCCTCGCCACGTTTGTGGTCGTGGGTGGCGGTGGCCAGCAGCGCATGGGGAAAACGCGCCGCGCGCGCAGCGCAGGCGTCATGAAAAGCCGCGACCGGCAGGGCAAGGACCTGTGGATCAGATCCCACCTCATTGCGCGACAGCAGGCGGCCGTAGCGGTAGAAGGCCGTATCCTCCAGCGATTTGGCGGCCAGCGGCGCGGTCAGGTGTTCAAAGGCAAGCTGTGCGTGGCGCACACCCACGGGCGGGGCCTGGTCGGGGCAGGATTCCAGCAGCCGCGCCATGCGCGCCACCATGGCGCACTGCCCGGCGGCCAGAAAGGGAAAGGCCGCCCGCTCCGCCCGGCGCAGGGCGGCCGTACCCGCCTGGTGGTCCTGTATGACCTCATCGGCAAAATAGGTGCGGTAGGGCTGAAACTGCACCAGCAGGTTACGCAGGCCGTCATGCATTTCGTGCGTGGCGCAGCCTTCGGCCGTGTCGCACAGCGCGCGGTCCAGCAGGGCGGCCAGATGCGTGAACCCGGCGCAGAAGGTCTGTTCAATCAGCTGGGCACGGGCGGTTTTCACGATGGGATCAAGGGGCTGCGCATCCGGGCCGCAGGTGGCCCACAGCCGGTCCAGCGCCACGGCCCCCGCGCCGTCATGCAGGACCGCACCCACCTGGTCCATGAAATCATAGCCGGTCGTGCCATCCACCGGCCATGCGGCAGGCAGGTTTTCCCCGGCCACCAGTATCTTTTCAACATATACGGCCCCGCCCGGCATCGCGTGTCCGGGCCGGAACGGGGTCAGGGCATCCAGCCGTTCGCGCAGGCGCTGGCAGTAGGCGGCGGGGGCGGCCAGCCCGTCAATGTGATCCACCCGCAGCCCGTCCACCACACCGCGCCGGTAAAGCGACAGGACATAGGCATGCACCGCCTCGAACACCTCGCTACGTTCCACGCACACGCCCACCAGGCCGGTAATGTCAAAGAAACGCCGCCAGTTGATGCGTGTCGCC
Source organism: Komagataeibacter rhaeticus (assembly GCF_003207855.1). Taxonomy (GTDB): domain Bacteria; phylum Pseudomonadota; class Alphaproteobacteria; order Acetobacterales; family Acetobacteraceae; genus Komagataeibacter; species Komagataeibacter rhaeticus. The sequence goes on from NZ_NKTZ01000003.1 coordinate 164,645, forward strand.
GCTTCCCGCCAGCAGGCCAGCCGCCAGTGCTGCCGCCCCAGCAGGGCCGCAAGGCGCGCGCGGCCGGACGGACTGGTCCCGTCATGCAGGGCGGCAAGCTGCTGCAGTGCCTGGTCCCCATCCCGTGTTGCCGCCCACTGCCGCAGCGCGGCCAGGGCCGCCCCGGCTTCGGCGCAGGGGCCGGCGCGCATGGCCACGCGCGTCCACGCCGCCAGCAGCGGCCCCGGTGCCCCGACCCCCACCAGCAGGGCGGCATAACCCGCCGGGCATAGGGGAAACCGATGGTCATGATGCTGCACGAAAAACAGCCCGCTGCCCCCGTCATGCCGCACGGACAGCAGGCCCGCCGCCATGGCGTCCTCCACCGGCCGGTCAAGGAAGGGCAGCAGAACGCGGCCATGCAGTTCGGGGTCGGATACATGCCAGTTGATGTCAAACCATGTGGCATGGTCCGAAGCCCGCCCCCATGCCAGCACATCCAGCCACCAGGCATTATCCGCATTGGCGGCCATATGGTTGGGCACGATGTCCAGGATCAGCCCCATGCCATGGGCATGCAGCCGGTCGGTCAGCCGGATCAGCGCGGCCTCCCCCCCCAGTTCGGGATCGATCCGGTCATGGGCAATCGTGTCATAGCCATGGGTGGACCCGGGGCTGGCCGCGAAAAGGGGGGATGCATACAGATGGCTGATCCCCAGCCGGGCGAACTGCGGCACCAGCGCGCGGGCGCCATCCAGCGTCATGCCGCCACGGAACTGCAGCCGCAACGTGGCCCGCACGCTGGCCCCGCCTGCCCCGCTATTCACGGCCACGCCCCGCGCGCAGGCGATTGAGGCGCCGGCGCGCATCCGGGCCGGACAGCACGGTGGCCGCCGTGCCGGGGTAGCGCCTGCGCCAGTTTGGGTGCCCCGTGGTGGTGCCCGGCAGGTTTGGCTGTTCCGCCAGGCCCAGCAGGTCCTCCAGCGCAATGACCACCAGCGGGCAGGGCGTGCGGGCAACAAGACTGACCGCTTCATCCACCACACCCACGGCCCCCGTGGCGGTCGCGGGCGGCTTTTCCACCAGGCGCCCCGACCGTGTGCCGCGCGCGGGGCGCGCACCGGAAGCGACAAGGGCCGTCCATAACGCGGCGCGGTCGTTTTCACGCTCGTCCCGCAGGCTCAGCGCATCCATGCCCGCCGGCAGCTGCCCCAGCCTGACCCGCCAGTCCAGGTCAATCCCCTGCCACCAGCCCGCCACCGTGGGCAGGTCATGCGTGGTGGTCATGGCCGTGGCATTGCGCGACCATGCGGCTGGCGGCAGGAACGCGCCCTGTGCCGTACGCTCGAAAAACAGCACGTTCATGCCCATGATTCCCTGTTTTTCCGCCGCCCTGCGGAAAGTGGCGGTAACCGTGCCCAGATCCTCGCCAATCACGATGGCATCGGCCCGCGCGGCCTCCAGCGCCACAAGCCGCATGAGGTCACGCACGGGAAAGGCCAGATACGCCCCATCGGCCGATGCGCCGCCCTGCGGTATGACCCACAGCCGTTCCAGTGCCATGACATGGTCGATCCGCAGCCCGCCGCCATGGGCGAAACCCGCGCGCAGGGTATCGATAAAGGCGCGGTATCCGCTGGCCTGCAGCCCGCGGGGGGAAAAGGTGGTCAGCCCCCAGTCCTGCCCCAGCGGGCTGAGCAGGTCGGGTGGCGCGCCAATGGATGCGCCGACCAGGAATTCATCCTGCCGCGCCCAGCATTCGCTGCCCGTCGGGTCCACGCCTACCGCCATGTCGGCAATCAGGCCGATGCGCATGCCGGCGGTACGGGCGGCCGCACCGGCCTGCGCCATGCCGCGGGCGGCAAGCCACTGCACGAAGATATGGAAATCCACGTCATGGGCGAACTCGGCGGCAAAACGTGCGACCTCGGGGCTGTCCGGCTGGCGCATGGCCTGCGGCCAGCGGCGCCAGTCCCCCCCGCGCGCCCCCCGGGTGGTGAAATGGGCGTGCAGGGTCTCGAATATGGCATGGTGTTCCAGTGCCCTGCCCCCGGCCTGGCGGAAGGCGCACAGGGCATCGGGCGGGGCCGGGGCAATGCGCTCTTCATAAAGCTGGCGCAACAGGCGGTAACGTTGCGGGGCCGCCTGCTCCCATTCGATCAGGGGCGCCTGTTCCAGCGCGCGCAGGGTATCGGCCTGACCATGCCGCAGGGTGGCGGCCTGTATCGTGGCGGTATCGAATACCGCATGCGGGTCGGCCAGCAGGGGATTGAGGAACAGCCGCGAGGAAGGCGAATACGGGCTGTACTGCTCCGGCCGGGCCGCGAACATGGCATGGACCGGACTTATGGCCAGCGCATCCGCCCCCCGGGACGCCGCCGCGCGCGCAAGGCTGGCCACCGCGCCAAAATGGCCAATCCCCCCATCGCCCGGCGTGCACAGGCCATAGATCTGGGCACCCACGCCCCATGGCCGGGCCGGGCCGCCCGCCGTCCGCGCCGCGACTGACGGGCAGGCGGCGGGCGTGAGCGCCAGCGTGGTATGCATACCGCCAATTTCCAGCCGGTGATAGCCGCAGCGGGTCATGGCGGGCAGCACCAGTCGGCCCCGTACCTGGCGCAGCGTGCCTTCAATAACGTCCCCTTCCTCCATGATCAGGCGGAACGTGGCGGGGACATCGCTGCCCATATGCGGCAGGACCGTCGCCTGCCCCGCCACGGCCACAACCATGGCGGGCAGGCTGGAGGGGCCGCGCCCGGCACCGCCATGATTTTCCAGCACGGCCAGCAGGCGGCGGATACTTTCGTTGGAGACCCGGTGAATCTGCCCCCCCACGTCGCGCCAGCGCATGCTCAGCCCGGCCCGGCGGGCACGGTCGGCCAGGTCACGGTTATTCATCCGCTCCCTCCGCAAGGCAGACCACGACACTGTCGGGCGGCAGGATGGTATGGAAAAGGTCCGTCCCCTGCGGCAGGACCGCATGCAGGCAGCGCCCGCGCAGCGTGTCGGGCCATGCCACCGATGCCACACCAAGGTTGAGTGCCATGCCCAGCACCGTCCCGTCCCCCATGCGCCAGCGCGCCATGACCGCGCCCGGGCCAATGACGTGCGCGCCAATGGCCCGCGCACCGGGCAGGCGGGGCATGATCTCGGCCTTGCGCAGGGCAAGCAGGTTCCGGATCATCGCCAACCACCCGGCATGGGGGGGCGCCTCACGTTCCGCCACGCGCAACTGGGACGTGGCAAAGGTTTCCGGCGCATTGGGGTCGGGGATCAGGTGACGTGTCTTTTCTGATGCGAAATGCGAGAAACCGGCAAACTCCCTGCGCCGCCCGTCGCGCACGATCCGCCCCAGTTCGGGCGTGTGGCTGGTAAAGAACAGGAAGGGCTGGCGGGAACCCCATTCCTCCCCCATGAACAGCAGCGGTATCTGCGGGCACAGCAGCACCAGCCCGTAGGCCGCGCGCAACGCCTGGGGGGCGGCCAGCACGTTCAGCCGTTCCCCCAGCGCGCGGTTGCCGATCTGGTCATGGTTCTGCAGGAAGATGATGAACCGCTCCGGCGCAAGGTCGGCGCTGGGGCTGCCGCGTGGCTGGCGGGTCACGGGCGAGACCTCGCCCTGGAAGGCAAAGCCCTCGGCCAGCACGCGCGCCAGCGCGGCCGCCGGGTCGGGGGCGAAATTGCCGTAATAGCTTTCGTCCTCGCCGGTCAGCAGCACATGCAGGGCGTTATGGGCATCATCATTCCACTGGGCGCGATAGCCCGCGCGCAGCAGGCCCGCGTCGTTATTCTCGTTTTCCACCATCAGGTGGACATGCCGTCCCGGTTCCACATGCGCACGGATGCGCGCGGGCAGTTCGGCCAGCCATGTCCGCTCGGTCATGGCCTGCACCGCGTCCAGCCGCAGCCCGTCAAAACGGAATTCCATAATCCAGTACAGCGCGTTGTCCACAAAGAACGTCTGCACCGCATCCTGCCTGAAATCGATGGCGGCACCCCATGGCGTAGGCCGGTCGGCGCGGAAGAAGGGGGCTGCGTAGGCGGCCAGGTAATTCCCGTCCGGACCGAAATGGTTATAGACCACATCAAGAAACACCATGAGCCCCAGCCCGTGCGCCCGGTCGATCAGGTCCTTGAGTTCATCAGGGTGGCCATGGGCGGATTCCGGGGCAAAGGGCAGGACACCATCATACCCCCAGTTGCGCCCGCCCGGTATTTCGGACAGCGGCATAAGCTCGATGGCCGTAACCCCAAGGGCCACCAGCCGGGGCAGTTCGCGCGCCACCCCGCCATATCCGCCCATCAGGCCCACATGGACTTCGTATATGACCGCCTCATGCCACGGGCGGCCGGGCCAGCGGGGGTACTGCCAGTCGTAATCCGCCGGGTCCATGACCTCGCTGGGGCCATGAACGTCATCGGGCTGGTAGCATGAGGCGGGATCGGGCACCGCAAGATCGGGGCCGACCCGGTAACGGTAGCGCGCACCGGCACCGCAGGGATGGACGCATTCGAACCATCCCCCCCTGCGCCGTGCCATGGGGGCGGGGGCATGCCCTTCCACTTCCAGCGCCACGGCATCGCACGACGGCGCCCACAGGCGGAAACGGGTATGCCCCCTGTCAAGCAGCGTGGCCCCCGCGTGGCGGTTATGGTGAAAATGCACGCTCATGCGTCCTCTCCCCCTGCGACGGCCGCGAACAGAAGCAGGCCATGGGCCGGCACGATGATGTCGCGCGCACCGTGCTCCAGTGTCATTTCCGGCTGTTCGGGCCGGGTGGTATCCAGCTGCAGGGCCCATTTCCCAAGCGGGGCCGGCAGGGTTGCGGCCACGTCCTCGGCATGGGCGTTGAGTACGGTATACGTCATGTCCACCGTGCCATCCTCATCCGTGCAGGCCCGCCGCACCCCCAGGAAGTGAAAGCCCGCATCCCCCCACTGCGCCGCGCCGATCAGACTGCCATCGGGGCAGAACCAGCTTATGTCAGGCAGGTCGGGCATGGGCCTGTGGCGCCCGTGCATGTAGCGCGCGGCCCGCAGGGAGGAATGACGGCCACGCAGCGCCACAAGGCGCGCGACAAAGCCGGTCATGCTGCGGCCCGCGGCCGTGGCCGCCAGCCCCCAGTCCAGCCATGTCGTGGCGTTGTCCTGACAGTAGGCGTTGTTGTTGCCGTGCTGGGTCTGGCCGAACGCATCACCCGCCAGCAGCATGGGCGTGCCGTGCGAGAACATGAGCGTTGCCATCATGGCGCGCCGGATGCGGCCACGCAGCTTCAGTATGACAGGATCGGTGGTCGCCCCTTCCACGCCCCAGTTGGCGCTGTAATTCTCGGGTGCGCCATCCTGACCGTCCTCGCCATTGGCGTCGTTGTGGCGCGTGGCGTAGCTGACCAGGTCCGCCAGCGTGAAACCGTCATGCGTGGTCAGGATGTTGATCGAACTCCACGGCCTGCGGCCACGTCTGTCCAGCAGGTCGCCCGAACCCGCGATGCGGGCCGCCATGTCACCGTGCTGCAGTCCGTCACCGCGCCAGAAACGGCGCGTGGTGTCACGGAAACGGTCGTTCCATTCGGCAAAGCCGGGGGGGAAGTTGCCGAACTGATAGCCCCCCGGCCCGGGGTCCCACGGCTCGGCGATCAGCTTGCGGGTGGACAGGACGGGGTCCTGGATCACGGCATCTAGGAACCCCGATCCCTGGTCAAAGCCATAGGGTTCGCGCGCCAGAACGGTGGCCAGGTCAAAGCGGAAGCCATCGATATGATAATTCTCCGCCCAGTAGCGCAGGGAATCCAGCACCATCTGCAGCACGCGCGGATGGGACAGGTTGAGCGTGTTGCCACAGCCGGTATCGTTGATCAGATGCCGCTCGTTACCGGGCACAAGGCGGTAATAGGTGGCGTTGTCCAGCCCCCGGTAGCACAGGGTCGGCCCCAGTTCGCTGCCTTCGCAGGTGTGGTTGTAGACCACGTCCATCACCACCTCGATCCCAGCTTTGTGCAGGCGGCGGATGGCGGCACGCAGTTCGTGGGGCGAACCGCTGGCAAGATAGCCCGCATGCGGCACGAAAAAGGCCAGCGTGTTGTAGCCCCAGTAATTGGTCAGCCCGCGTTCGAGCAGATGGCGCTCGGGCAGGTAGCACTGGATGGGCAGCAGTTCGATGGTGGTGATGCCCAGCCGCTTCAGATGCGCGACCATGGGGGGGGCGCACAGGGCCTGGAACGTACCGGGCCGGGCGTGATCCATCTCGCGCTGCATGGTCAGTCCCCTTACATGGGCCTCCATGATCACGGTCTGCTCCCACGGCACACGGGGCAGCGTGTCGTCCTCCCATTCATACGCATCATGCACCACCACGCATCTGGGCATGGCGGGTGCGCTGTCACGCCGGTCGAACGACAGGTCGGCGCGGGGGGAATGCAGGCGGTAGCCGAACTGCGTGTCCGACCATGAAAGCGGGCCGCTCAGGCCACGGGCATAGGGATCAAGCAGCAGCTTGTGGGGATTGAAGCGGTGGCCATTGGCCGGGTCATACGGCCCGAAGGCGCGATACCCGTATAACAGGCCGGGTTCCGCATCGGGCAGGTAGCCGTGCCATATCTCGTTGGTATATTCGGGCAGGCGGTAGCGCCGGATCTCACGCCGGTCACGCGGGTCGAAAATACAGACATCCACCTGCTGCGCATTGGCGGAAAACACGGCAAAATTGACCCCCATCCCGTCCCAGTGCGCGCCCAGTGGCGCCGGACTGCCGGACGAGAGCGCCGGCGGGAACCGGATCATGCCCCCTCTCCCGCCGGATGAAGGTACAGGGCCGCAAGCGGCGGCAGCGTCAGCACGCACGAGCACGGCTGACCGTGGGCGCCCTGGTCCGTTGCCCATACCGTGCCGCCATTGCCTACGCCGCTGCCGCCATAGGGGGTGGCATCGGAATTGAGACATTCCCGCCACAGCCCCCCCACCGGCACGCCCACCCGGTAGTCGTGCCGTGGCACGGGGGTCAGGTTGAGCACGACCAGCACCGGCGGCCGGGCCGGGGCAAGACGCAGCCAGGCCAGTACCGTATTGACCGTGTCATCGCCGATGATCCAGGCAAAGCCTGCGGGCTCGCTGTCCCGTGCGTGCAGGGCGGGCAGGCTGCGATAAAGGTGGTTCAGGTCGCCCACCAGGGTGGCCAGGCCGGATTTGAACGGATTGTCGCGGCTGCTCCAGTCCGGCTCGCCCTCATGCGACCATTCGCTGTCCTGCCCGAATTCACTGCCCATGAAGATCAGCTTGCGGCCCGGATGCGCCCACATGAAGGCGAAGAACAGCCGCATGTTGGCATGGCGCTGCCAGTCATCGCCCGGCATGCGCGCCAGCAGCGCGCCCTTGCCGTGGGTCACTTCATCATGCGACACGCACAAAATGAAGTGCTCGCTGAACGCATAGTGCAGGCCGAACAGGATTTCATGCAGGTGGAAACCCCGCCATAACGGGTCACGCGCGAAAAAGCGCAGGCTGTCGTGCATCCACCCCATGTTCCATTTGTACGAAAATCCCAGCCCGCCATACGCCACGGGGTGGGTCACGCCGGGCCAGGCGGTTGACTCTTCGGCAATCATCATGGCGTCCGGCACGGTAGCGTGCACGGTTTCGTTCAACTGGCGCAGGAAGGCCACGGCTTCCAGGTTTTCGCGCCCGCCATGGATATTGGGTATCCACTCCCCTTCCCCACGGCTGTAGTCACGGTACAGCATGGACGCCACGGCATCGACCCGCAGCCCGTCGATATGGTAGCGCTCCAGCCACATGAGCGCGCTGGAAATCAGGAAACCACGCACCTCATGCCGCCCGAGGTTATAGATATGGGTGTTCCAGTCCCGGTGCACGCCCTCACGCGGGTCCTGGTGTTCATACAGCGCGCAGCCATCAAAACAGACCAGCCCATGCACATCATTGGGAAAATGCGCGGGCACCCAGTCCAGTATCACGCCGATGCCCGCGCCATGGCAGGCATCGACAAAACCCGCGAAATCGGCAGGCGTGCCGTGCCGGGCGGAAGGTGCGAACAGCCCCAGCGGCTGGTAGCCCCATGAACCGCCAAACGGATATTCCATGACCGGCATCAGTTCCACATGCGTAAAACCGGCCGCCCGCACATACGGGATCAGTTCGGCCGCAAGTTCCCGCCATGAGATGATGCGCTCGGGGTCCCCCTGCGGCCTGCGCCACGAGGGAACATGCAGTTCGTATATGGACAGCGCCGAATCATGGGCCTGAGCCGCGCCACGGCGGTCCATCCATGGCCCATCGGTCCAGGCAAAACCCTCGGCCGGCGCAATGACGGACGCCGTGGCGGGCGGGCGTTCGGCAAAGCGGGCAAAGGGATCGGCCTTCTGGGGCAGGATATGCCCATCACGCGCCATGATCTCGAATTTGTAGCGCTCGCCCGGCCCAAGGCCGGGAATGAACAGCTCCCACACCCCCGCTTCATGCCGCAGGCGCATGGGGTGGCGCCTGCCATCCCAGAAATTGAAATCCCCTATCACCGAAACCCGCCGCGCATTGGGCGCCCATACGGCAAAGCGCACGCCAGGCGTGTGCTCCACCACCATGGGTTGTGCCCCCATGACACGGTCCAGTGACGCATGCCGCCCTTCGGAAAACAGGCGCAGCGTTTCCCCATCCAGCAGCAGGCCGAAGGAATACGGGTCCGCCGTTTCCTCCACCGCATCCGCCCAGACAATTTTCAGATGATAGCGTGCCCCCGCGGCAATGGTGCCGACATGCAGCCCCGTATCGCCCATGCGCCGCATGGGGCGTTCCACTTCGCCACCACGGGGGCGTTCAACCACCAGGCGCACACGCGCCGCGTCATGATACATCACACGGATGACATCAACCTTGCCCATGTTGTGGCGACCAAGGATGGAAAACGGGTCGGCACTGCGGCCATGCACAAGATCGTCCACGCCGGGGGGCAGGCGGTAATGGGCCTCATCCTGTCTGATCCTCATGCCTTGGCCTTTTGCTGTTCTGTTTTCGTGTACCGGGGTGGCAGCCCCTGCGGGCCGCGCGCCTAATGCGGCATGGCCACGGGACGGGACAGGCGGGGCGGGCGGCGGGCGATACGGCGCCTGCGCCCTTCAGGGCGCCCCGGGGGCAGGACGATCACGTTGGACGGGGCCTGCGGGGCGGACAGGTCCATCCCCAGCAGTTCGGCAAACAGGGCCACGTAATGGGCGGCCTTTGCATTCCATGACACGTCATATCCCGCGCCATTGAGCTGGAGCTGGCGCCATATGGCGCGCTGGCGGCGATAGAGCAGGCGCGCGCGGTTGACGGCCGCGACCAGCGTTTCCCCATCCACCGGCGAGAACAGGAACCCCGTGCCGCCACCCCGCGCCAGCGCGGCCGGATTGGCATCGATTATGGTATCGGCAAGCCCCCCCACGCGCGATGCGATGGGCACCGCGCCATAACGCAGCGCGCCAAGCTGGGTCAGCCCGCAGGGTTCGAAGCGTGAGGGGATGAGGAACGCATCCGCCGCCGATGGCACGCGATGGCCCAGTTCCTCGCTATAGCCCAGATGGCAGGCGAAACGGCGCGGAAACTGGCGCTGCAGCGCGGCCAGTCCGCGTTCGATCTCCCGGTCGCCTTCCCCCACCACGATTACCTGCGTATTGGCCACCAGCAGGCGCGGCATGACGGTGTTCAGCAGGTCGATGCCCTTCTGCGCGGTCAGCCTGCTGACAATGCCGATGACAAAGGCATCCGGATCCGCCACCAGGCCGAATTCCGCCTGCAGGTCGCGCTTGTTGGGCGCGCGCCCTACGGTGTCACCCGCCACGTAGGGAAAATGTACCGCCGGGTCACTGGCGGGGTTCCATATATCGGTATTGATGCCATTGAGTATGCCTTCCAGCCGTTCCCCCCGCTGGCGCAGCAGGCCATCCAGCCCCATCCCGCCCTCGGGTGTCTGGATTTCATGCGCGTAGCTGGGGGAGACGGTGGTAATGCGGTCGGCATGGTACAGCCCCGCCTTGAGAAAGCTGAGTGCGCCGTAGCATTCACATCCCTCGACTGAAAACGCCTCTGGCGGCAGCCCGAATTCCGCAAGGCATGCAGCGGGAAAGCGCCCCTGGAAGGCAAGGTTGTGAATGGTCTGGACCACCGGCACGCCTGCGCCGGGGGCGGCCTGCGCGCGGCGGTCATGATGCAGGTAGGCCGCCGTCAGCCCCGCCTGCCAGTCATGCGCCTGTACCAGATCGGGATGATAGGCCGCAATCCTGCCCTGTGCGATATCCGCCGCCATGCGTGAAAGGACCGCAAAGCGGATGCCGTTATCAGGCCAGTCCTGTCCATCAGGGCACAGATACGGGTTTCCGGGCCGGTCAAACAGAGTGGGCGCGTCCAGCACCAGCAGGTCCAGCCCCTGCGCCCGCCCGGACCACAGCGTGGCGGCATGCCCCAGTATGTCAGTCCAGGCCCCCACCGGCTTGCGGCCCCGCAACGCGGCCATCACGGCCGGGTAGCCGGGCAGCAGGGTCGTGACCTCCACCCCGTAGGGCGCCAGGGCCCGGGGGAGCGAACCCGTGACATCGCCCAGCCCCCCGGTCTTGACAAAGGGAAACATCTCGGACGCAACCGAAAGCAGCCGGACGGGCGAAAGGAAAGGAGTAACCGCACTGAGCATGGGCCTGCTTCCTTGCAAAAGGGAGGGTGGCGGTCGGATTTTCCGGTTCCGCAGCAGTTAACGACCCATCCGGCGCATGGTCTCACCAACACGTTTAAGTGATCCCGTAATGCCTGATCATTACTTGGTATTATTTCATGACATGCCCCTTTTTTGAAAAAAGGCAATTCTGTGTCATGTCTGCTCCCGCCCTGTTAACGGGCATGGAGACATGCGTCCCGGTGCGGGACCGGACGCATCCGGCCCACAGGCGGCATCGCGGCGGGAACCTGCTGCTCCATCTTCCCCCCTTGCGGGGCAGCGATACCGCGCATCAGGGCAGCGGACCGGTCGTGACACGGGCCATATGAGCAGCATGCGGTTGCCTGTCCATCATCCAGAACGCGGGGCTGGGGGCAGCGACAGCCAGCCCGCGCCACACTTTCAGGATATGCCAGCCCCACAGGACAGGACGGGAAGCAGGTGTTGCGGCCTGCCCCTACCGCCGGGTAGCAACCACGACTGCCCCGAACGGGACTGAACCCGTGGGGATCATCATCAAGAAGGGGCTGATGCCGGATCAGCCGCCGTCCTCTCCCTTGCTGGCGGCAACACAGGCATCACGGATCGACGTATCGCCATGCCCCACGCATTCCATGGCCAGCAGGCCGGCATCGTTGGTGCGGTTCATCTTACGCAACAGATGAATACGGTAGATATAGAATGAAGAATCCTCGAAAGCCGCCTGCATCTTGGCCAGGTAGGCAAGAGCCTGATCGTTCTTGTTCTGGCCTTCCAGGTAGGAAGACTTGAGCAGCGCAATCTGGCGCGTGACGTCGGGGCGACTGGCCCCGCGCTCGATCATGCTGATCGCCACCGGCGAGAGGTGATGCACGCCATCATTGCCCACCGCGCCATAAAACAGCGAAAGCTGGCTGTTGGCCACTGGCGCGTGCAGGCGGGCCTGTTCCGCCACGACCGCCCCGAAATTCTTCGCCTGTATCTGGTCAGCCATCCCGTTCAGGCTCTGCACGTCCAGCAGCATGGTCTGCATGTGGGCGGTCTTGATGAACTGCTGGAATGGGGCCCGATGTTCGGGATTGACCACATCGCCATAATTATGGGCAATGTACTGCGCCACATGTTCCTGCCGGGCGGAGGCCGCCGGGTGCGTTCCCGCCAGCGCATCCCAGTTGCGCACCAGCCACGCACCGGTATTGACCTGCACGCCGTAACCCTGCTGCCCGCTGGCATTGCGCGTGCGACCGGCTTCGAACAGGCGCTTCTGGCCCTTGACCTTCTGTGCCTTGAGCTGTTCCTCATCCTGCGCGATCAGTCCCAGCATGGTCGACGCGGCATCAAGCTCGTAACCGGCCCGTGCCATAAGGTCGACCGCCATGACGTCGGCTTCCTTTTCCTGCTTGCGCGACCAGGCGGGGAAGGCTGCCTGTGCCGTCAGCAGGTTGCTGCCAAAATCGGACAGAAGCGCCATCTGCGCCATCTGCCCGGCGCCACCGATATTGAGCTTGGACGCAATGGACGCCGCAAGGTCAATCCCCCCCATGACACGCTGGGTCGTGTTCTGTGTTTCGGTGCGGTGGCGGGTGTGGCCCAGCAGGATATGGGACAGTTCATGCGCCAGCACGAAGGCGATCATGTCCTCCGTCTGTACGTCGGGGGTCTTGCGCATGTAATCAAGCGTGCCGGCATAGACGAACATCACGCCACCGGCCGAGACCTCGCTGGCAAATGACATGCTGGGTACAAGGAAAATGGGGATTTCAGGCCGGGGCCCGTTCCACCCCTCCAGCAGGTGGTTCACGATCCTGCGCAGATAGGCCTCTGTCGGGGGATCGTTAAACGTCCCGGTTTCCTGCAGGTTGAACGGCGCCAGGGCCAGTGTCTCGGGCGGTGGGGGCGGATAGGCCGCGGGAACGCTGACCCCCTCAATGAATTTGCCCTTTGCCTGTGCCGTACCCGGCAGGCCGGGGGCGGTCAGTACCGCCGCGCCGCACAGGCCAAGGCCCAGGCGTGAAAGGAAGCTGCGCGCCATTGGTTCAGCATCCATCCGTCAGGCCGTTGCTGCCACGCATCTGGCTGGTGACGATACCGGGGGCAATGCCCTGCTTGCAGGTCAGCATCGGCAGGCTGCTGGGCGGCACATCAACCTTGACCGCGGCGGGACGGACAAGCACGACCCCCTGGTCCGTCTGGATCTTCAGCAGCTTGTAAGCACCCGGCACAATACCCACGACCGGCTTGCCAATAACGGCTGATGCCGGAATCCTGTCTGCCGGCTTGCCATTGGCGGTAAAACTGGTGACGGTCGGCAGATCAAATGTACCCAGAACCGTCGCGGCCGAAGCGATGGACGGCAGAATGGCCAGAGCCATGGCAATAAAATACTTCTTCATTTTTGAACTCTTCATATCCTGTATTAAGGTTGGATTTGGAGAAATGGACCGGCCACCGGCAGCCGATGCTGCCTGCGGGCCTGCATCGGACTGTGTGGCCTAACTGTTTTCCTCGGGCTTTTTCTCACCCGTCAGCGGGGTCAGTACGCTCCATACAAAACCCGTATCCTCGCCCGTCTCGCTCAGCGCCAGCCACAGCAGGACAAAACCGATCCAGTCTTCCATGGGCCAGAGCAGTAAATCCTCGTTAATGACAAACATCACGGCCACGACGGTCACACTGAGCAACAGCTTGCTGAAATAATACCGTTTACCTTTTTCTCTCTCCTTTCCCGTATTCTGGTCATTCGAAGCGGAAGTAAGGATGGACAGGCACAGCAGCACCGCCAGCAGGCCATAGACCAGGAACAGCGCCCAGAACCCGTAGGTACCGTGACGGAGCAGCCCGACATCCAACCCCAGCAGGCTGGCGGAAAACACGACTGCCACCATTATGGCACGGCTGCGGTTCGTGCTTATCCATTGCCCGATGCTGCGCGTTACATGATGGGCATATGCCCAGGCCGCCAGGGCCACGCCAAACAGGCCCAGCGCCGGCAGCATCAGCATATGCCACCGGTCCGGGTTCGTGGCGTACAGGCTGGTCGCCACCCCCAGCAGGACGGACATGGCCACGCAGGCCGCCGTCAGGACCCGGCTGGCACGCGCGCTTACGGAAACCGGTTCGTGGATCATGCTGTAGCTGTAGGCGGCGATAAAAAGCCAGACGACGAATTCCAGACATTCAGCCGAATCAATCTTCAGCCACCTGGTACTGATCCACTCACCCGGTTCGCGAAAATAACGTTCGTTATAGGTCAGCAGGTTGTCCAGGGCCATGGCATGCTCATGAACCCCGGGTTCCTGACCGATCATGGGAACATCCACCACATCGTGGTCGCCATTGATGTGGGTGCCGTAAAACACCACCCGGTTCCTGAAGGCGGGTTCCAGATTCCTGACATCGGGTTCCAGGTTCCGGTCCAGATACCGGACCGGGACCGTCAGATGATACTGGCATTTCTGGCGTATATCCTTGCTGAAATAACCAAACAGGGCACGCGCCCCGATACGTGCGGCGTCCCATACACGCAGTACGGGCATATCATGGATATCGGGCAGGCAGCCGTCGGTCTTGGCATACAGGTCCTGGTATCTGGGCGCGCGCAGGCCCCAGCGTTCCACCAGCGGCTGCCCGAATGTATGTTCGGACATATCCGCCGGACAGGATTTCTGCCAGCCGGAGGCACAGAGCGTCCGATACAGCGCGAAGGCGCCGACCGGCACGGTCCTGGGCGCGTCCTCCCCTTCTTCCCCGTCGCCACCGTCATCATCACCAGACGCCTGCGGCGGGGGCGGCGCAAGCAGGAGCGGATAGAAACCGGCGGGCATTTTCCAGCCATTGATGATCTGGGACTGCGTCAGCGGTTCGGGCAGATCGTCATAGCCCCCGCCCAGCTGGCCACGGGCAAAGAACAGCGGCACCCCCATCCGTTTCGCACGTGCGATGACCGGGCCGAAGGTATCCTGCAGGCTTTCGCCCGCACGTTCGGCGTTGAAACGGATATCAACCATGATGGCCGCGGGGCCGGCATCCAGCATGCGGTCAATCACCTCGGCATGGCGGGCGTAGGTCAGCGGCCATGTTGTTGCGAAATATTCGCCACTCAGGTCCTTGTCCGTCACTTCGACCACGGAGATACGGTCCCGCGCGGGTGAATCCTGCATGCCATAGAACGCATCGGACAGACCGGCCAGGAAACGGGCGGATGACTGCTTGGTGGCACTTTCCATTGCCAGCGGATCAAACAGTTTGAACAGCACCCAGAACATGATCATTATTCCGAAGTAACATACAGGATGCCACCAGGAACGGACTTTGCGGGATTCTACCGTAACAAACGGGCGTGGGTTTAATGAATCTGACAATGCAATACTATGTGTAATCAGGTTGAAAATCGCCTGTTACGTTTTTTAACAGAGCCTGTCAACCGCTTCATGCAGGTAAATGGCGTTATAATTTATAAACCCTATAGTTATAAAAAAGCTATCAAGCCGGTCATATGATGGAAAACAGGAATTTTTTCCATTCCTTCAGGCCGTGCCATGGCAATCTGGATCTATCTGGTCCTGATCAATACGACTTCTTTTGTGTTTTTTATCGAAAATACGAAAATTTATGCTTCAATATATTGCAGTATGATTTATTTATTATTCGAGGAAATTTTCATATATGCCCGCCATAATATCATCCCGTTGCGACAGACCTTATGCGATATCAAACAGTCCTGAAAACAGCACCTTGATAAAAATACAGGCTCGACCGGAATATCCTGAGCGCATAAAAAAACACCCCCTGCGAAAGGGGGCGTTCATGGACCCGCGCGCAGTCCGGTCAGGGCCACCCGCGTACTGACCTTGGCCACGATGGCGGCATGGCAACAGAACCGCATGGTCATGAGCAGAGCAGAGCAGAAGGTGCATGCCCCCTGCCCCGTCAGTCAGAAGCGGGGAAGCGGGATATGCGGAAAATACAGGCATGCCGTAACGATCAGCGTGGCAAAGAACACAACCATGCATCCGACAATAAGGACGTGTTTTTTCTGCTGGGAAGTTGCAAGGGGAAGGTCACGATCCTCACCGGCGGGACGTGACGACCGATCTGTGCCATCCGATCTGTATGCCATTGGAATAATTCCTTCTCCTGTATCCGGCATGCCATGCTGTACGAACCCTGCATTCCATCGGCCCGCAGGATGCGCCGTATGGCGACATGTGCCATGTTTACTGCGGCAGGGCGCGTGCCGCCTGCAGATGGTTTTCAAGCGTGGGCAGGGTATTGCTGGCCCATGTCTTGAGACTTGCGTTCTCGCCACCTTCGCCATAACGCCGGAACAGCGATACGGCATCCTGATGCGCCGTAATCTGGTCGCTTCGGTACTGCAGGGCAAAATCGCGGCCGTGCAGGCTTTTCAGTTTGTCCAGCATGTCCTGGTGGCTTTCATCCAGGGCCGTGGGCGGGGCAAGCTGTACGTTGCCGCTGTGCAGCAGGTCCTGCAGGGCGGCGGATGTCTTTTTGTGATCCTCGATCATGCGCGTGGCAAAACCTGTCAGCGCGGGATCGTGGTTCTGAAGCGCCAGTTCACTGGACTGTATTTCAAACATGTCACTGATCGTGGCGATCTGGACGAAATCGGCCGTGCGGGGCGCGACACCCATCAGGGAGTTGATTCCCGCCTTTTCCGGTATGGACTGCGCCATCGCTGGCACGGACATGCACAGGGCCAGCCCAAGTATTGCCATTTTTCTTTTTTTCATTGGGAATTACTTTCTATTTATAAATAAAATCCCTGTCTGTACGGTGCATGCCATCACGCCGGCGTGGATGGCAACCAGATGGTTTCCCCTCCGGGCGGCGCACGGGCCGCAGGGCATGGAAGGCGGAACCCTGTCGGGTTCCGCCTGACAGTTCAGGACTTTTCGTGGTCGTGGTCATGACTGTGCTGGCCGCCCCTGCGTCCGGCTTCCGCCGCGCGCTGCGGGTTTTCAGCAAAATTGCCCGCGCTGTGCTGGCCACCCTTCCGGCCCGCTTCAGCCGCCCTGGCGGGGTCCCGGGCAAAATTGCCCGAACTGTGCTGGCCCCCCTTGTGGCCCGCTTCGGACGCCTTCTTGCGGTCATTGGCAAAGTTGCCCGGATTGTTAGCCCCTCGGCTATCCGCCGGTGCCAGGGAGGGTATACTGGTGCGCTCGTGCAGGTTGATGCGATAAACCATGATCGTTCACCTTTTCCAGATCACAGCGGCAACACGGGATCCTTGTTTTTTCTCCATGCCCGCATCCCGGAGGGACCGGATGGGAAAGCAATCGCCGGCAGGGCGCGCTGTGCAGACCCCAACGGGGTTTTCATCGACCGGTTTCATTTTTATTTAAAATAAAAAATAAATATTCATTGGTAAGTGAACTCAATACGTATCGAATTCATAATATAAATATCCATCTTCATATTTTTGCCACTGTCCCGATCCGCGCCATCCATTCCGCGCGCTTGAAACCGGGGGGCGGCAGACGCATGTGTGGGCGTGAACCCCGCAACCGGCAGAACAGGGAAATACATGATGCAGCACCTGTCACGCTTTGCCTTCGCCTGCGCCAGCATCATGCTGATGCTGCTGGCGCTTGCCCTTCTCATATTCGGGATGATCGACCTTGTGGCCGCACTCGGGCGGTCATGGCATGCGGGGCGCAACGCCATCCTGCAGACCATAAGCTATGTCGTGATTGCAGTGGCCGTGTTTGACGTGGCCAAGTATTTCGTGGAAGAGGAAGTCATCCAGACCAGCGGCAAGAAAAGCCTGGGCGAGGCCCGTGCCAGCCTGACCAAATTCATCACCACCATTATCATAGCCGTATTCATAGAAGGGCTGGTTGGCGTTTTTGAGACCAAGGCCAATGAACCGACGGAAATCCTTTACCCCGCGGGGCTTCTGGTGGTGGCGACGCTGATCGTGCTTTCCCTGGGGGCATTCCAGCGCATGAGCGTGGATGCCGAACGCGAAAAGAAGAAGGTAGGAGGCGACTGACCCAACGGTAACGCCGCATGCGCCCGCCGGCATGCGTTGCGGACTCCCGCCGTTGCGATGCGCCGCAGATCATGACAATTCCTGGCGGAACCTGTTTTCAGGAAAAGACAGGAAACGCCGCCTTTGTCAGCAAAGGCGGCGTTCCGGTTCTGACAGGATTGCCGGTCAATACGTGACGTAAAGACCGGCGCGCACTTACTTGCCGGGTGCGGCGTTCCTGCCGCCCTGTGCCGGGATGGCCGTCTCGGCAAAATCTTCCGACACGAACACCAGTCCGTCCAGGGCCTGCTGCAGGGCGGCGGAGGCTTCCCTGGGGTTGCGGGCTTCGGTAAACACACTGGCACGGTTGATGGCACCCTGCGTCTGCTCAAGCGGGGCCAGCGCCAGGATGAAATCGGCATCCTCGCCCACCACCTGCAGGCTCTGGGCCGCCTGCTGGGTATTGCCGGCCTGAAGCTGGCTGTTGGCGGTGGCGATGGCCGCCTTCTTTTCCGGTGCCAGCGTCTCACTCCCCACAATTTCCCCGCCAACGGGGATCCATGTTACCGGGGTCGTGCCCGGTACATGGGTGCTGGCAACGGGATGCTGTGGGGCAGGATGCAGGGCGGTTTCGGCGGCCATGAACTTGGCATTGGCCTTGCCTGCCGCGGTCAGCCGCCTGGTGGCGTCATACAGGGCGGGGATGGCCTGCTCGGTCTGGCCCGCGTCAAGCACCTGCTTTGCGTTCAGGATATCGACCATCGCGCGCTGGCCATCCGCTGACAGGTGATTGAAGGCACGGGTGGCCTTGTATTTTTCCCAATCCGTATGCAGCGACGCCGCCTGTGCGGCAAACGGTGCCGCAGCCAGACCTGCCGTGATGGCCAGTGAAGCAATAAAACGCATGTTTTTCCTTTTCAGCCTAGCTGATATCCGGTCCGGACCAGCCTTATCGCCGGTCATGACAGAGTGTTACAAAATTTCGTATCCCGGTCCATTCCTGTTACCGGCCCGCATGGCAACAGGCATGGTTGTCGCCAGAACGGCGGCCATGCCATGATCGCGCTCCGTTCCATCATACAGGAAGCATCCATGTTCAGCCATATCACCATCGGTTCGAATGACATCGCGGCCTCCAGGAAATTCTATAACGCAACGCTGGGTGCCCTTGGCGTGGCTTCTGCGGAAGTCAATGCCAAAGGCCGGCTGGTCTATGCAACCGACACGGGCCGCCTGATCGTGACCAGGCCCGTCAATGGCCAGCCGGCCACGGCGGCCAATGGTGGCACCATCGGCTTTGCCGCCGCTTCCGAACAGGCGGTCGATGCATGGCATGCGGCAGGCGTGGCCAATGGCGGCGTGACCTGTGAAGACCCGCCGGGCATCCGCCACCTGCCCACGGGCGACCTGTATCTTGCCTATCTGCGCGACCCGACCGGCAACAAGCTGTGCGCGCTCCATCGCGTCAAGGCGTAAAACCGTCCCGGGCAGGATGACGGCAAACGGAAAGAAGGGAACATTCACCGCGTTCCCACATATTGCCATGGATGACCCTTCGCTCCGGCCGGGGCTGGCACGGTGCCGCAAAAGACAGTATCCTGCCCCTGACTTCATGCGCGCCAGCGCGGCAACAGGGACAGATGACATGACGGCAGCGGGGACATCGCCTTCTCCTTCTTTTTCCATACGGGGATGGCGGGGCCTGTGCATTGCCGTGCTGGCGGGGCTGGCCCCCCTTGCCGCCTCCCCCTGCGTGGCACGGGTACCCGATGCCACGGCCCAGCCCGCGCCGTGCATGGGGCTGCAGGCGGAGCCACAGGTGGAAATCACCCTTCTGTTCGGCCAGCACCGCCCCGATGGCGGCGGCCGCATCACCACACGCGAATGGAACACCTTCATGCGTGAGGTCGTGACCCCGCGCTTTCCCGCGGGCCTGACCGTCCTGCGTGGCGACGGGCAGTGGCAGAACCGCGTCAGCGGCAGGGTCGGCCGCGAACCCTCCCGGATCGTATGGATCGTCACCCCGCCCGCGCCAGACCTGCAGGCACGGCTTGATACCATCCGGCAGGTCTACCGCCAGCGCTTTGCCCAGCAGTCCGTGGGGCTGGTGGTAACGGCAGGCTGCGCCGCGTTCTAGCGGCCACCGAAACCTGCCTGTTCAGATCCCGCCGGAAATGGGCAGGTTCACGCCGGTCATGTAACTGGAATCCTCGCCCAGCAGGAAAGCGACCACACCCGGTATTTCATCAATACTGCCATAGCGGCGCATTGGAATGCTGCCGATCATCTGGCGCGCGACCTCCGTCGGGTCAGTGGAGAAATACTGGCTGCCCGCCCTGGCCTGCAGTTCCACCTGCCGGTCCCACATGAAGCCCGGCCCCATGAAGGCGGGGCTTATGGCATTGACACGGATGCCATGGGGCGCCAGGTCCTTGGCCGCCACTTCCGTCAGGCCGATGATGGCGAATTTGGACGCACCATAGGCCGCCATGTTCGGCGGCCCCTGCACGCCCGCCATGCTTGCGGTATTGACAATCCGGCCAAACCCGCGCGTGACCATATGCGCCGTCACATGCCGCAATACATGGAACGCGCCACATACATTGATCTGCATGACACGGGCAAAATCGGCTTCCGGATAATCCTGCACGGGTGCGAAAGCCCCCTGATAGCCGGCATTGTTGAACAGGAAATCAATCTGCCCCATCCCACGCACCACGGCGTCAACCACCTGGCTGACCTGCGTGTTGTCCGTCACGTCACAGGTATGAATGCTGATGCGCACGTCATGGCCGTTCAGGTCCGCACGCGCCTGTTCAAGCTTCGCATGGTCAAGATCCAGCAGTGCCAGGTCCGCGCCCATCAGGGCCAGCCGCCTTGCCGTTGCCAGACCGATATTGCCAGCCGCACCCGTCACAAGCGCCACTTTTCCGGAAAATGGAAGATGCTCACCAGACATGTATGTTTCCCTGATTGTCGAACATGTTCAGCGCAGGCCGAAACCCCGAAAGCCTGCCTGCCTGCGCCCGCCACAGGGGGACAGAACGGTTCACACCCCAGGCGGTTCTCTGTCATGACATTACAGGAAAACGTGAAACCCGCCTAATCCCGGGCATGCACGACCGGGACCCAGACAGGTCATATGATGGAACGGCCCCGAAATGCTTCAGGACATGCCGCCTTTTTGAAAAATGGCGGCATCCGAAAATTTTTATTGCTTTGAAGCAAGTGTCTGTTTTCAGGCGGTCTCTAGGGAAAATGCTGGATCTGGCAGGTATGGTCCTGCAGGTCCTCGCCCGAGGCACGGTCACCGGCATGCGGGTCCGCGCGGTCGTCCAGCATGACAAAGCCCTGCTGCCCCCCGGCCAGGACAATTCCCGCAATCACCAGCGTATGAAAGCCCATTTCATGCGCGGGATCGGCCATTTCGCGCGCCAGCATGCCCAGCGGCCGTACGCCGGACAGGCTGGAGGACGCAAGCAGGCGGGCACGGTACGGATGCCCATCCAGCGGCAGCGTGACCCAGCCCGGCCCCAGACGGGGCAGCGCCCAGTGCAGCGCCACCTTCACATCGGGACGGATACAGTCAACATGCACATGCAACTGGTTCTGGCTGCGGCCATAGAGCGAATTGATGGCAAGTGACAGGTCCTCGGGCGGCAGGGGACGGGGCAGCCTGCGGTTGACCCGCGCGGTCTGCCGCCAGGCATGGGCAAGGTAGTCGGGCGCATCATCACGGATAATGGCGGGATCTTCCATGCCGGTTACCCGTCGGGTCGGAATCAGCAGGTACTGGGTGGCACCCTCCCGATCCTTCAGCACGGCATAGCCCGCGTGGGGGTCCGTCTCCTCACACGGTATGCCCGCATGGGCCGCACCGGGTGGTACGTCACAGCGTTCATGCACGATATGCCACAGCACATCCGGGTCCGCATGGGCCGGGACACTGCCCGCCACGATATGGGCCAGTACAAGTCCGGCCACTACTCCCATCCGTTTCATCCGCTCTCCCACCACCAGCGCGCCTGCCATGATGGGCATACCGTAACGAAAAAAACCAGCCCCGGCGCGGCAGGACACCCGCGCCTGCCGCGGGCTAGGGCCTCCGTGCCCCGATGCTGGCCCCCTCCCATCGTCTGACCACGGGCAGCAGCAGGGCGAACACCACCGTAGCCGCCCCCGCCATGAAGGCGAGGGTGCGGAACAGGCCGCCATAGATCATCAGCGTGCGTGCGGCATCCAGCCCGGATGCATTGTCCACCGCCGCCATGTTGGCGACAATACTGCCGACATACATGGCAAAGCCGATCAGCACATAATAACATCCCGCCATGAAGGCACTGATGCGCGCGGGCACGTAGCGCGCGATGGCCGCAAGCCCAAGGCTGTTGATCATGAGTTCGCCTATGGAAAGCGGGCCATAGCCAAACAGCATCACCCATGGCGAGACATAGGCCGAAGGCGACAGCACGGTACTGAGCCACCACGCCAGGAACGAAAGCGTGACACAGAAAAAGCCGATGACGAATTTGCCCGCGATGCTGATGTCCGCCCTGCGCCGCCCCAGCCAGTTATAGGCCGTGATCAGCAATGGCGTGCCCAGCATGATCCATAGCGGGTTGAACGCCTGGAACTGCCCGGCCGACATGGAAAAAAGACGCACGCCCAGCAGTGTGAAATCCTTGCCCACGTTGCGCAGCGCAAACAGGGTAAGGGACGTTACCATCTGCTGGTAGAACACGAAATACAGCGCCACCTGAAAGGTAAGCAGATACATGATCCGCAACCCCGGCCGTTCATGCGCCGCCGCCCGTGCGTACACCGTCATCCACACAAGGATGATCACCATGCCGGATGCGACCACCAGCACCCCCTGAATGGAAGTGGACGCAAAGACCCGCGCCATCAGCGCGATCACCACCCCGGCCCCGCCCGCAACCAGCAGGCCATGCCGCCATGGCAGCGGCCGGAAATCAGGCGCGGTACCGATGGCCTCCAGCCGACGCTGGCGGATGAAATAGCCCCCTACCCCCAGCAGCAGCCCTGCGCCGCAGAACATGAAGGCCGCCGCCCAGCCAAAATACTGCTGCATGAGCGGGACAAGGAAAAGCGAGAAGGTGGAGCCGATATTGACCGACATGTAATATATCGTGAAAGCAACATCCAGCTTCTGGTCCTGCCCGCGATAGATGATGTTCACCATATTGCATGAATTGGGCTTGAACAGGCCATTGCCGACCGCAATCACGGCCATGCTGACGAACAGCGCGCGGGCGGTACCACTCAGCGCGCCAAGCAGCAGGTAGCCCGTCGCCAGCACGATACCGCCCACCACCATCGTCCGCCGTGAACCCAGGACCCGGTCACCCAGCCAGCCGCCCACAACCGGGGCGGCATAGGTCATGGCGGCAAAACTGCCCCACAGCATGTTGGCCTGCGCATCCCGCATGCCCAGTTTCTGGATCATGTACAGCAGCAGGATGGCCTGCATGCCGTAAAAACCGAATCGCTCCCATATCTCTATCGCCAGCACGACATGGAAGGCGGGCGCCCGGGATTGCGGGCGCGGACCGGACGTGGGGGATGGCGCCACGCCCGTTTCACTGATCTGCCCAGCCATCTCCGCGCTCAGGGTACCACCGGCAGCCATACGGCACTGGAATGGGCGGGATCACGATAGATGCTCTGGGTAGCCGTGATAAAATCCGCCTTGTCGGCCTTCAGGATATTGGGCACGAATTTCTGCGGGTTACGGTCATAAAGCGGGAACTGGCTGGACTGAATCTGGACCATGATCCGGTGCCCCGGTTCAAACACATGGTTCACGGCGGGCAGCGTGAAGCGGTACTGCGTGATCTCGCCCGGGGTCACGGCGGTGGGCCTGTCAAAGCCCTGCCGGTAGCGGCCACGGAAAATATCCATGGAAACCGCCAGTTCATACCCCCCCATTTCGGGGCGGTCGGCGGTGGTGGGGGGATTGACGTCAATCACCTTGACCACCCAGTCCGCGTCCGACCCGGTGGTGGCGGCATACAGGTCGGCCACCGGCACGCCACTTACCCTTACCGGGGCCGTCAGCACCGGGGTTTCATAGGTCAGCACATCGGGGCGGCTTTCGGTAAAGCGCTGGTCCTGCACCAGCCATGTCTTCCACCGGTCTGAATCGGTGGGAAAGGCGAACGGACGCGGCAGGAAGGGAACCGGATGCGCCGGGTCGGATATATACTGGTCCATGCCCTGACCGCCCTGCGTGGACTGGACTGGCCTGCTGGTGGACAGCCCCTGCCCCGCCTGCATGAAGAAGGGCTGCAGCGGATGGGTGCAGTGCGCCTCGCACGCCTTGGGCCAGTGATCGATATAATCCCAGTGGTTTTCACCCGTATTGTAGATGATGGCCTGCGGCAGGTGGACGGGGGCCGCACCGGGGCGCAGGTACTGGTCAAAGAACGGGCGCAGCACGTCATGGCGGAACTGAGATGCGGTATCACCATTCCACTGCAATGGCCCCAGTGAGGACCCGTTATAGTTTACCTGGCTATGCCGCCACGGCCCCATGACCAGCACGTTGGGCACGGCGGGCTTTGCCGCCTGCAATGCCTGCCATGAATGGATGGCGCCCCACATGTCCTCCTGATCCCACAGGCCCTGTTCCCACAGCATGGGCACGGTGGCCTTGCGCTGGGCCAGCAGGTGATCAAGCGCCTGCTGCTGCCAGAAGGCATCATAGGCCGGATGCGCCAGCATGCGCTGCCACCACGGGAACTGGTCCAGCCCCGCATCATGCGCGAACCGGGCCGCCGAGCCTGCGTTGAGGAAATTGGTATAGTCGTCATGATCGACACGCGGGATGGTGCTGCCCTCCCCGCGCACGGTCATCTGGGCGGTAAAGTAGTCCAGCCCCGCCTGACGGAACGCACCGTAATGGTACCAGTCATCCCCCATCCAGCCATCCACCATGGGGCTTTCGGGGGCCACAACCTTCAGCGCGGGATGCGGGTCAAGCAGCGCCATGACGACCGTGAATCCTTCATAGGACGAACCCAGCATGCCCACGCGCCCGTTGCCCTGCGGTACGTTATGGACCAGCCATTCAATCGTGTCCCACGCATCGGTCGTCTCATCCGTCTTTGTCGGGTTGAGCGGGCCACGCGGCGGACGGGTCATGACATAATCACCTTCCGACCCGTATTTGCCGCGGATATCCTGGAATATGCGGATATAACCCGCTTCGACAAACGCATCATCGCCCTGTGGCAGGATGGAGCGGATGTCCGGCGCATCGGGAATGCGGTTGGCGCGCTGCGAGGCATGGTAGGGCGTGCGTGTCAGCAGCATGGGCGCATTGGCCGCATCCTTCGGGATGACAATGACCGTATGCAGTTTCACGCCATCACGCATCGGAATCATCACGTCACGCTTGATGTAGTTGCGCGCCGCGGTGGGAAAGGTGACATGGGCCGGAATATCGGACCCGGTCTGCACATCCTGCGATGCGCCATCCGCACTGCCTGCCGGGTCCTGCGCCGCCAGCGCTCCGGATGAAAGACAGGCCACCATCATCATTGCAACGGACGGCAGGCGCCGCCAGGAAAACCGTTTCACTTCAGTATCACTCCGCAATTACCGACAGGGTATTATTTATGTTGCTGCCGATCATACATATTCCCCCCCTGTTCCCAAGCACGGCAAATGCAAAAAAACGTACGCGCAGATCCGTATCCGCCCGGCGCGGTGGTCGGGCATGAACCGCCCCCGGGCGCCGAAACCCCGGGTTTGCAAGCCATAGCGTAACGTTTCCGCCCGTATTCAGAGGCATGAAGGTTCCGCCCATGCCAAACTTCACATAATTAAAAATAAAACCTGTTCCCCGCCCCAGTAATGGACGCGGCCGCCATATGGCGGAATGGAAGGACGAACAGGGGGCAGGCCACCGGCACGGATACGACGAAACCCGGAATGAACCTGCGCGACCGGCCCGTCCGGCCTGTGACAATAGGGCCACATGTCACGCTCTGGCACAGAAATGCGGCCTGCATGCCGTGTTGTGGTCGGGATTCCGCGCATTGCATTTTTTTTATGTCATCCGACCACGCACCCGTACGGATATATTGTAATTACAAATGGCGCGAACTGTTTATTCCTGCGCGTATCCTTTGCGCTGTTAGATTTATATTTCGTCAAGATCAGCCGCAAAGATATAATATTAAATTCATAAATGGATGTTTTGTAATATACCAAAAGGCTTCCAATTGGCGGATTTCCGCTACGCGGCATGAACGCGCCGCACAGTTTGGAATGCATAAAAGTAAGGTTTTAAATAATATGTACCAAATGTTGCATTTTGACCACATCAGACATCGACGTGTGGTACATTTTCTTTTCGGCGTTGAATATTTCCCCTTCTGATACTGTAATGAAACCCAATGGAAGGCACATTGCAGTGGTCAATAATCAGGCAGATACGACCACGAGGGAGAGAGAAAGATGAACAGCGCGTTTATATTTTTCCATTCCGCGCAGTGTGCATATCAACAATATGACAGCATGGACAATAATGTGCCTACACGTTCCATGAAGTCAGGTGCGATTGGGAAGTTCCTCTGATGCCAAATATACTACGACGGCAAAGACGACAGCTGGCTCGACGCCCCCTGCTGGCCGGGTCCGCCTTTATGTGGCTCCTGTCCGTCGGGCCTGCCGCGATCGCGGCTGCACAGACGGGTGATGCCACGCCCGCACCTGCGGCGCACCGCGCCCGTGCGGGCAATACCGCTGCCAGCCATGCCCGCGCCGCCACCCGGGCGCAGGCCCACCGGGATACCGGGCCGGTTGCCGCATCGGCAACACCCGAAAGCCTGAAGGTCAGTGTGGGCCGCGTACACACCCATAACGCCGTGCAGGCGGTCACCCGCGAGCAGATGGATCATTTCGTGGAGGGCACAAGCCCGAACCAGATCCTGGCGCTGACCACACCGGGGGCCAACTTTGCATCCGATGATGCATTTGGTCTGGATACGGTGGCGAACACACTGTACGTACGCGGCTTCAACCAGTCCCAGCTTGGTGCGACACTGGATGGCATCCCCATGGGCGGGCAGGGTTTCCATAACTGGAACGGCCTGAGTGTCGACCAGATGGAAATCCAGGAAAACGTGTCCGGCATGACCATGTCCCAGGGGGCTGGCGCGCTGGATACGCCATCGGCCCAGACGCTGGGTGGCGCGCTGACCTATACCTCCTCCGACCCCAAGGACAAGGCGGGCGGGCGCATTGGCCAGACCTTCGGCAGCTACAACGCCTTCCGCACCTTTGCGCGCGTGGATAGCGGCGTGCTGAATTCGACCGGCACCAAGTTCTACGCCTCCTTCGCCCGCACGGATCAGGATCTGTGGAAGGGTTATGGCGACCAGCAGGAACTGCAGGCCAATTTCAAGCTGGTACAGCCGGTTGGTGACCGCGGCAAGATTACCGCGATTTTCGACTATTCGGATTTTGCCCAGTACAACTATATGGGCCTGACCAAGAACATGTGGGAAAAGATGGGGCGTGATACCACGTACCTCAAGCCCAACTATGCCCTTGCAAAGGAATATGCCTATTATGCCCAGAATGGTGGCGTGCCCTCCAACCTGCAGGGCATCCTGAGCAATGACGAGATTGGTGACTACGCCTATGACGGCACGCAGTCACAGCGCAACTACCTGTCCGCCATTACGGGTGAGTTCGAGCTGTTCCATAACGTGACCTCCAAGACGGTTGGCTACGCGCATGTCTCCAACGGTGACTATAACGGCACCAATCCCTTCCTGATCTCGCCCACCAGCGGCGTTGACATGGCGCTTGAATCCGGCCACCCCGATGTGCGCCGTATCGGCTTTACCCAGAGCTTCAACATCAAGGTGCATGACAACGACATCCAGACCGGCATCTGGTACGAAAACGATTCCTTCAACTATCCCATGCGCATGTATGAAGATGGCGTGGATGCGGCGCATCCCTCTCTGGGGGCCTTCAAGTCATCGGAAGCCGCCACGTGGTTCTCGGATTCATTCAACACCAATACATTCCAGTTCTTCCTGCAAGATACGTATCACATCATTCCGGGCATGACGGTCAGTGCCGGGTTCCGTTCGCTGCTGCAGGATACGCATGGCGGCACGAAGGTCGATAACACCGCGCTCTATTCCAACTGGGGCACGTATTACAGCCATCCCGCATCGGGCAGCATGACGGCGGCCAATGCCTTCCTGCCGCACTTCAATTTCGATTACCACTTCAGGGACCACCATGAAGTGTATTTCGACATTGCCGAAAACATGCGGGCCTATGATTACGGGCAGCAGAGCAGTTCGGGCACCATCTGGGGCGGGCTTGGCTCCTCCGCCGTTTCCGCGCAGTCGGTGTTCAATGCCAACAAGAACAGCCTGAAGCCGGAACGGACCTGGAACTATGTCGTGGGGTATCGCTACAATTCCCACCTGTTTACCGGCAGTGTCGATTTCTATCACACCGACTACTACAACCGTATTGCAACCGTGACGGAAGGCTCGACCGGCGCGACGTTTGGTGCCGTGGCGAATGTCGGGCGTGAAACCATGAATGGCGCCGATGTCATGGGCGCGATCCGTCCGGTCAAAGGGCTGGAAATTTCCAGCAGCTTCAGCTGGAACAATGCCGTCTACGAAGGCAGCATTTCCGATGGTGGCACGAACATCAGCCTGAAGGGCAAGCATCAGGTCTACTACCCCAAGTTCATGTACAAGGCGAACCTGACCTACAACTGGCGCCGGGCCATGTTCAACTTCAACGTGACCTATACCAGCCGCCGGGCCATGACCTATACCAATGACGAGTACATCCCCGCGTACTGGACCTCCAACCTCAACGGCAGCTACAACTTCGGCAAGGTCGGATTTGCCCAGAACATCAAGGCGACGTTCGGCATTACCAACCTGTTCAACAAGAACTATATCGGTGGCGTCTATGGCGCGGCCAGCGTAAGCGGTGATGACAACGCCAACCTGTTCGTGGCTGCGCCGCGTGAGTTCTTCGGCTCGGTTTCCGCGCAGTTCTAAAACCGCTCCGGCGTGACCGGAACATTGGGTAACCGGCCGCGCTGGCAGAAGGAATAAGAATATCCGGGCGCCGCCTTTTCTAAAGGCGGCGTTCCCGCAGGCTTCGTAAAACTGGCCCTGCCAGGGAATTCTTTCATGATAACAGGGGACCGGGGGCGGCGCGTCATGCGGGCGCGCCGCCGGTCCCTTTTTTCATAGATGGATGCAGCTTCGGGTTGTACCGCGCACGCTAGCCGTTCATCAGCGCCAGTCCTTCGGCCACCGATACGAATTCGTTGCCGGTGTCCACCCGTTCCGCCCCGAAGCGCCGGTCAAACAGGTTCCGCACGGCCGGAACGAACGACGTGCCGCCTGTCAGGAACACGCGGTCGATGGCGCTGGCGGGCAGGCCGGCCCGTTCCAGCGCCGTTTCCACCGCATCATCGAAACACTCCAGGTCAGGCGCAATCCAGTCCTCGAATTCCGCACGCGTAATCTCGCGGTGGATATGCACGTCATGATACCTGTAATCCAGCACGGTACTCCCGGCAGAGGACAGTTCCCGCTTGGCCGCGCCCACGGCGCGGTACAGCGCCTGGCCCTGCTGGTTATCGATAATGTCCATAAGCGCGTGAAGCTTTTCCGGTTCGGATGCCGTGCGGGCCACATCGGCAATATCGCGCAGGGTCTGGGGCGTGCGCATCAGTGCCAGCCGGTGCCACCGGCCCAGGCGCGCATACCATTCGGCCGGAACCGGCAGCGGCTGCCCCCCCATGACACGATAGGTACCATTACGTCCCAGTGCGGGTGCGATGACCTGGTCAATGATGCGGTAGTCAAACTGGTCCCCCGCAATCCCCACTCCGGCATAGCCTAGCGGCTGCGCCGGGTGCTGCGCGGCGGGATCAAAACGCAGGATGGAGAAATCGCTCGTGCCACCGCCAAAATCACCTACCAGCACTGTGGCAGGGGCCTGCAGCCGCCGGGCGAAGTGCCAGCCTGCCGCCTCGGGTTCCAGCGCGACATTGATCTGGCCAAACCCCGCGGCCTGAAACCCCGCACGCAGGCGTGCCTCCCCCAGGGCATCATCCGCCCGGTCGCCCGCAAAATGCACGGGGCGGCCAACCGTTGCCACAACGGTGGCCGGGTCGATGTCGATCATGCGCATGAGACAGGCCAGAAAACGGGCGATGAGCATTTCCAGCGTCATGACCTGTCCCAGCAGCCGCGTCTGCCGGAACGATGCCTGCGCCAGGTAGGACTTCATGGACATGATCAGCCGGCTTTCCGCCGGGTCTTCCAGATAGGCATCGATGGCCGCGGCACCGATGGCTTCCTGCACGGCGGGGCGTTGCTCCGCGTCATGCCACAGGCACAGGAGCGAGCGGCAGGTTTCCGATACGGCATGATGGGGGAAGGCAAAGCGCGCGGGATGCGGCCTGCCCTGGGCATCAAGCAGGACCACAACCGTGTTGGTCGTGCCAAAATCCATGCCAAGCCGCACGGTACGGGGGGATGGGGTAGGAGACATGCGCCTCCATAATCGCGCCATTGCGCCCTGTCCATCTGCTTTATCGCGCATGCGGCGGAACGCAAAAGGGCACCATAAACAACAGACTTAATTCGCTATTTATAAATATAACTTTTTATATTGATATTTTTATTGACCCTGCGGGAAACCACACATAACCTGCCTGTGGGCCAGACCGAGGCCACAGGCATCCATGCCCGCGCAGCCAGGAACGTTTCTGGATGCATGCCATGAAAAACCATGCGGGAGGCATATCCGTGCGTTACCCAGCCCTGTTGCACAAAACGGCCCTGGTGGCCACACTCTGCATTGCCATGGGCCACGCCGCCAGCGCGGCACAGCCCGCGCCCGCTTTTGGCCCGGGGCCGATCGTGCCGGTTGCCCATCCCTATGGTCCGGCGGACGGGGCGCGGCAATCCGTTGACACCGCATTCCGGCAGGCGCGGCAGACGGGACAGAAAGTGCTGCTGGACTTTGGCGCCAACTGGTGCCCTGACTGCCGCATACTGGCCGGGGTACTGGCACAACCCGCCATTGCCGCCTGGGTCAGCCAGACCTTCATTGTCGTCACGATCAATGTCGATCGCGCGGCGGGAACCACGACCGAGGGCGCGCGCTTCAACACCAACGCCGATATCGCCCGTGACTATGGCGTGACCATCAGCGCCATTCCCGCGCTACTGGTCCTGACCCCTACCGGGCAGTTGCTGAACCGGGACAGGGCCCTTGCGCTGGGCAATGCCCGCACCCTGTCGGGGCAGGCCATGGTCGACCAGATGAATGAATGGGCGCAGCACCCATGACGGAGCCAGATCGCCACCCGGCACGGGCCTTATTCCCCTGCTGAACGGCCGGTAAACAGCCACAGCACCAGCGGCGGGCCGAATACATACACCACCGCCCCGCCCAGCAGCCACGGCATGAGGTAGGACAGGTCCGCATGCAGGATGAAGCGGCAGACCAGATTGGCCAGGCCGAGCATGGCGACCACGCAGGCAAACACGCCTGCGTTCATCAACAGTGTCCGACCCTCATTGATCTGGCGGATTATCTGTAACATTGCCCTGCCTTTCCCCTGCCCATGGAATCTTTATCATCCCCGCGCGGCCTGATGTAGGCCAGATTGAAGGGTATAACAACAACACCGGCCCGCGGCAGGGACACGGCCCGGGCAGTGACCGCCCTGCCACCGGGACCACCGGAGCGGGTCGGGAGTGCTGCCGCCATTTCTGCTCGATACCACGCCGCTGGTCATCGCCACGACGGCCTTCGCGGTGCCGGTACATTTGCGGGCAGGGCCGCCGCTCCTGACCGGCGGCATAAGCCGGGCGGGGCTGCGTGAACGCTCCCCGGTCTGGGGCGGACGGGGGATGGGTGCGCAGGGCACCTTTATCATCTTTCAGCCATCCGTCCGGATTAGGGCGCACGACCATCACGCCGCCCGCTGGCCGGCGGCGCGGCATATCCGTCGTTCAGGGTACGCAGGAAGGCGACAATGGCATCGATTTCCGCATCCGACAGAACCGGCCGGTTGCCCGGCTGCGGCCCGAAAGGTGGGTCCATGTTGATATTGGCATGGTAGCGCACCGGCAGGTCGTTATAGGGGTGGACCCTGCCATCCGGCCCGGTGGGATACCACATCTGCGGCCGGGTATCGCGCAGCACGTAGAACGCGACCGCCTGACGCAGGGAATGGATCACCCCGTTATGGAAGAAAACCCGCCGGGTCGCCACATTACGCAGCGAGGGCGTGCGGAACAGTCCGCAATATTCCGGATGATCGGCAAGGTCCGTGCGGTCGGGGCCGCACAGGCCCATGTCAAAATAGGCGGGATCACGGTTCAGGCCGATCCGGTCATTGCGGGGCACGCCAAGGGCGATCAGCCCATAATCCGTAAACTGCGGGGGCGTGCCATCATGCCCGGGCCGGCTGATATGGCAGGAAGCGCAATTGCCCTTGTCCGGCTGTTCAAACAGGCGCAGCCCCAGCGCCTCACGCGGACTGAGCCGTGCCCTGCCCGCCAGTACCGCATCGTATTTGCTGGTATAGGGGTAGAACAGGCGTCCGTCCTGCTGATAGGTGGCCAGGGCCTCGGCAAGCAGGGCAAAGCGGGCATCCGTACCGGACGGCGTGAGCAGAAGGGCATCAATCCGGGGGCCATAGCCTGCCGCCAGCGCATGGCGGACCACTTCGGCCGGGCTGGCATTTGCCATCTCATAAGGGGCCAGCAGCGGAATGCGCGCCTGTGCCTGTGCCGTATCCGCCCGGCCGTCCCATGTCAGGCCGCCGGTGGGGCCGTTATCGATGCTTTCATCAGCTTCGTCATCGGAATCAAAGAAATGCTCGGTAAACTGCGGCACATCCTGCAGGTATTTCAACGATGGCACCGCCCGGTGCCCCCCCGCCTGCACGGACAGCCCGTTGGGCTGGGCAAAGGCATGCCCGTCCGCATGGCATGACGCACAGGCCATGCGCCCCGAGGCCGACAGACGCGGATCATGAAACAGATCCCGCCCCAATGCGCCCAGGGCCGTGGCACGCGCCCGCGCCTGCGGTCGGGACAGCGCAACCCCGTCGGTCGCATGCCCCGCTGGCGGCATGGCCAGCCAGATGCCCATGGCCACAACCAGCAGTCTGACAGGACGGGGCGGCACGCCGCATGACAGGAAAAACACCCGTACCGTACTCCGTGGGCTGGCCGCCTCCTGACCGGATGGCGGCATCTCTGGCCTGCCATGTTACGATACTCTCGCAACTGGGTCAAAAATTACCCCTTGGCCGGGGTGTCCGCCTCCCGGCCCCCGCCGGGTTCCGGCCTGTCCCGGGGGCGGGCCTGAAGCTGTGGCATGGTCTGCCTGAAAAACGCATGGCAGCGTGCCATTCATCTCAATGCGGATATGTGAGGATTTTATTTTTTTCACGAAAAATACGTGAAAAATCGAGGAAATGATTAACGCAACCCCATATGGATTGCCTTAATTTCACACGAAATCGACCATGACCATCAAATAAAATACTTTTTCTTTTGTATAATTTTGATATAGCTCAACCCTGATCGGACAACCACCCTTCTCACCCGGGCGGCGCTGTCCACCTGCGTCCCGAACCATGAAGCCCCATCATGTCCCTGCTTGAATCGATCAACCTGCTTTATGTCCTGTCCGGTCTTGGCGTCGGCTTCCTTGTGGGCATGACCGGCGTGGGGGGCGGGTCACTCATGACCCCGCTGCTGATCCTGCTGTTCCGGGTGCACCCGCAGGCCGCCGTCGGGACCGACCTGCTCTATGCCGCCCTGACCAAGACGGTCGGCACGCTGGTCCATGGCCGCAGCCAGGCCGTGGACTGGCGTGTGGTGGGGCGTCTGGCCCTGGGCAGCATACCCGCCACCATGCTGACAATAGCCGTCCTGCACTGGGCGGGCAGCCCGTCGGTACGGGTCACGCATGTCATATCGGTCGCGCTTGGCATTGCGCTGCTGATCACGGCACCCAGCGTCCTGTTCCGCCAGCGGCTGCAGGCCCTGTCCGGGCGCAAGGCGGGCGTGCTGTCCCCCGCCATGACGGGAAGCCTGACCACGCTGCTGGGGGGTGTGCTGGGGGTTATGGTCACCCTGTCTTCCGTCGGGGCGGGGGCGATTGGCATGGCGGCCCTGATTTTTCTGTATCCCGGCCTTGAAATCCGCCGCCTGGTCGGCTCGGACATTGCCCATGCTGTTCCCCTTACCGCCATTGCCGGCATGGGGCACTGGTGGATTGGCGATATTGACATGCACCTGCTGGTCTCGCTGCTGTGCGGGTCCATTCCCGGTATCATCCTGGGCAGCCTGTGTGTCGGCATCGTGCCAGACCGGGTGCAGCGCGTCATACTGGCCGCCATTCTTGTGACCGTGGGCCTGAAGGTAATCTGACACGGGGCCGCCCGGCACGCGACAGGCACTGGTGCTTTGCGGACAACCCGCTAAAGTCCCGTATCGCCATCGCAACAAGCGGAGATGCCTGAATGAGGTACCGAAAACTGGCTGCCCTTCTATGTCTGGCGGGCTGCAATACGGCGTATGCGGCACCAGAGGGCACCATGCCGGCCGGTTCCATGGAGATGCGGCAGGTCTTCGATACACTGCAGCTGCCCGATGCTCCCGACCGCTACTTTTCCGGCTCCGGCATGCCCGGCCCCGATTACTGGCAGAACCGGGCGGATTACACGATCCATGCCCGGATTGATCCCCTGACCCACAGACTGACGGGAGAGGAGACGGTTACCTACACCAACAACAGTCCCGACAGTCTTGATGAACTCTGGGTCCAGCTTGACCAGAACATCTACCGCCCCCGTTCACGCGCAAGCTTCGCCAATCCCGAACGCCATGCCCACACCACCGATGGCGCGGTGATCGAACAGGTCACCCTTATCCGTAACGGGCATGAAACCTTGCTACAGCCGCGCGTGAACGATACCCGCATGCAGCTTGCGCTGCCCGATCCCCTGCCCCATGGACAGAAGGTGCAGGTACGCATCCGCTGGCACCACACCATTCCCGGCACATGGGGTGGCCGTACCGCCGTGAGCAGCGCCAAGGATGGCGATATTTATGAAGTCGCCCAGTGGTACCCACGCATGAGTGTGTACGATGCCCGCAGGGGATGGGATACGCTGCCCTATCTGGGGCAGGAGTTCTATCTGGATTACGGGGATTTTGACTACACGGTCACCGTGCCCTGGAACTTCACGGTGGTGGGGTCCGGCGCGCTGCTCAACCCGGCCGACGTCCTGACCCCAACCGAACGCGCGCGTCTGGCGCAGGCGGCACACAGCGACAGGACGGTCCTGATCCGCACCGCGCAGGACGTGACCGACCCCGCCAGCCATGTTGCCCGGAACGGGGAAAAGACATGGCATTTCCGCATGGAAAACACGCGCGATGTCTCCTTTGCCGCCTCCCCTGCCTTCATGTGGGATGCGGCGCGCATGGATCTGCCCGCACTGAAGCCCGCACCGGGCATGCCGCCCACGCCACGTCTGGCCATGTCCGTCTACCCGCGTGAAGGCCAGGGTGCGCAGGCGTGGGACCGGTCGACCGAATACGTCAAGCATGCGATCGAGTATTTCTCCAGCCAGTGGTACGCCTATCCGTGGCCCAATGCGGTCAACGTGGGGGGGCATGGCGCGGGCATGGAATATCCCGGCATTGTCTTTGATGGCTGGCAGGACCGCGATGCCATGCTGTTCTGGATTACCACCCATGAACTGGGCCATGACTGGTTTCCCATGATCGTGGGCAGCAATGAACGACGCAATGCCTTCATGGATGAGGGATTCAACACCTTTATCGATGCCTATGCTTCCCAGCACTTCAACAATGGGGAATATGCCCCCAAGAAAGACCCCGAATTCGCACCCCGGACCGGCCGGCCGGCTGATGACATCATACCGGTGCTGACAGACCCGCAGGCACCGCCGCTCATGCTGACATCGGAACTGGTACCGGAAAAATACCGGCATCCCGTTTCCTATTTCAAAAGCGCCTACGGACTCATGCTCCTGCGTGAACAGATCCTTGGCCCTGAGCGGTTCGATGCCGCGTTCCGGCGCTATATACAGGTATGGGCATATCGCCACCCCGCCCCTTCGGATTTCTTCCGCTTCATGAACAGTGAGACGGGCGAGGACCTGGGCTGGTTCTGGCGTGGCTGGTATTTCGAGAACTGGTGGCCCGATTACGCACTGACCGATCTGTCCGCCATCAATAACGACCCCCATCAGGGCATGCAGGTGGGCGTGCGGAGCAAGGGACGGCTGATGCTGCCGGTGGTGTTACGGCTGGATTATGCGGATGGCACGCATGCGGACCAGATCATTCCAACGGAAAGCTGGCATCTGACCGACCATATTACCGTGAATTTTCCCGCAGGCCCTGCCGTGCTCAAGGCCACGCTGGACCCCGACCATGCCCTGCCCGAACCAGACCGGACCGATAACAGCAGGACAATGCCCTGATCATACGGCCAGCAGCCCTTTCATGCCGCTGACGCACCGGCGTCACCACATGGCTGGCACACAACAGCCAGCCTGATGGCCCCGGCCTGCAGCAACACAGGGGGAAAGAACCGGCCAGCATGCCCCCGCCACCGCCCGGCGCGGGTATTCATGAAAGACCCCCGGCAGTAACGGGGTCTTTCCGCACTGACTGATACGGGATCATTACAAAAAGAAACACCCAACCCATAGCAGGGTTGGGTGTTCGTGTTACATGCAGGCGCAGGTGTCTTACACGTCCAGTTCGGCCGTGTCCTTCTTGCGGCGTGCGCGGGTCTTGCGCGCGGGCTTTGCGGGTTCTTCTTCCACCACTTCCGGCTCAGGGGTGGCCACGACCTTGCGGCCCAGGCCAATTTTCTGTGCAAGCGACGAACGATGGGCTGCATAGTTCGGTGCCGTCATGGGGTAATTGGCGGGCAGGCCCCATTTTTCACGGTACTGTTCCGGCGTCATGCCATAGGCCGTCTGGAGATGACGCTTGAGCATCTTCAGTTTCTTGCCATCTTCAAGGCAGATCACGTAATCGGGGAACACCGACTTCTTGATGGGCACCGCCGGCTGAAGCGGTGCGGGCTCGACCGCCTTTTCAGCACCAAGTCCCTTGAGCGAAGCATAGACCGTCTCAACGAGAAGCGGGATCTGGTCTATTGCAACGGTATTATGATTGGCATGCGCCGCAACGATTTCCGTCGTCATTGATACCAGTTCGGTATGCGGAATGTCTTTATTATCCAATTTCGGTTCTTTCCTCAGTCGATTGCCATTATGGGACAGATCTTCCCTATCAGTAATAATCATAAGTCTATTATGCAACCACAATAAAGCATTTTATCCGTATTTTTACGTTATCCCGATTACAGGTAGCCGATACCCTTATCTTCTCTAACACAGGTTGCATGCCACCGTGCCGGATGTGAACGGCGGTTACGAATACACACTAATATCCAGGCTCATTAACGCACCTTTTCCTTATATGCAATTTTTCGTTTAAAACCATTGAACAGAAATGGATATTGGTACTGATTTTATTGAATATAATTAAGGATTTTTCACTGTTCCGGAGGCTCCGCGCCTACGATACAACAACAGTTCATGCTCCGGCAATAAAACACGACTCATGGATATCACATCGGATATGCCTGCATTGAATATAAAACATTTCGTTCATTTTGTGGCATCCAGCACTATTGTCCGCCTGCCATGGGCAGGATGCAGCGGCCCCGGCCATTTCGTGGCAGAAGCGCAGGCCGCCCTGTCAAACCAAGGTATATGATGACTGGCAATACATGCCCCGTCTGCGGCTCTTTTCCATATCCATCCCCATATGGATCATGATCCTGCCGCCTGACGGGACGCACCGGGGATCGGGACAGCAACCAATACGGCCAATGCATGCCAGCAATTACATTACATCAGGGACCAGTCCCTATACTGAACAGTCATGACCATCATGCCGGAAGATTATTTAAAATTCCTGTTCACCAGCTACCCCTGTAAACGGCAAAATCATGTCTGGTAAAAATATTTAAAAAAATACCCCTGTACAATCCGCCGTTAAAAAAATCAGTCGTCAATAACGGTGATGGATTTCAGGGTGGTTATTATGGAACAGATCCTGATAAAAGAACACCACGCTAGACCTGACACGGCCAGAACGACCAGTCCCGTCCGGTACATTCCTGACAGGCAATACTTTACATATATTTAAATATCAGACGGAACACTGGTCCCGTTTCTGATCACCCACCATGCCAGAAAACAGGACCGCACCCGCGTGTAATAAGGTTACAGGGTCAGGCATGGGGTAACATGGCAGGTCCGGGCCAACAGCAGGAACACAGTCCAAATCAGGGCTGGTATCCGGCCAGTGCGGGCAGGTCCATCGGCTACCTGTGATGACATCTGGCCATGAGCAGGCGGGGCCCGGCCGGCCAACCGCGGGAACCAGGCTCCCTGTCAACAACGTGTGATCTGGATGGACTGTCACCCCGCCGTTTCCGGCCGTGTAAGGGCCGGACCACGCGGGCAGGCCCGGATGGCGCCATCCGGCCATCACGGCAATCACGGCAATCACGGCAATCATGGCAATCATGGCAATCATGGCGATACCAAATACGGCAGGCCCGATACCGGGGGCATAAAGGATAAAACCGGTCGTGTCAGGAATCCGCCCCGCACACGGCTGTCATGCCCACATTGCATTGAGGCATGCGCCAACCATGCGGCATGCATTCCTTCATGTCATGCCGCGTGGCGGAAAATCATTTCTGCGGATAGGCGAAGTTGAATTTCTCGCTAAAGGGCTGCCAGAAACCCGGCGTGCCGGTTTCCTTGTCCACATGATGCAGGAAGCCGTTCTGCTCGGGCGAGGAATAGGTCAGGACGACCGTATAGCGGCCAGGGCCGTTCATCTGCACGTTATCGGCATAATGCGGGCCGTCCTTGGCGGTCATGAAATGCATCCTGCCTTCAGCCTTCCAGGCAGTGCCATCCTTGGTCAGGACATAGCCGATATCAAGATAGGGCACCCATGCGCCATCAGGATACCCCCATACGTTGTCCGCCGTGGCGTGGACATCGGTTTCAAGATGAATGGTGTCGGGCTTTGTATTGTCCGTCATGCCCGCGGGCATGGGGGCAAGCATGATGTCCGTCAGGTAACTGGATGCAATTTCCATGTCATGGGCCTGCACGGGGCCGCCAATCGGGTATTCGCGCGCCTGCGCGGCCGTGGCACCGGCCGGCAGGGCCACCGCAAGAAAAGCCAGAATGATATGCTTTTTATTCATGTTGAATGTTTCCATGTTTCCATGCTCCGGGGCCAGGGCATCTATTTTATTTTCTGGTTACGGTAACGCCATGATCCCGGTGACAGATTCCCTTCCGGCGGGTTCCGCAAAGCCTGATAATGATAATTGTTATCACTGTCAACAGATGGTATGTCCCTGTCCGATGTAACGGAGAGCGCCCGCCATGATCAGCCACCCCTTAGCCTTTATGCGGCTGCCGTATGAAGTTCTTGTCGCGCTGGACAGCCGGATGCTGCATTTCTGGCTGCAGCCGGTGCATTACCTGATCCGTATTGTCCATATCATCAGCATGGCCCTGTTCTTTGGCATGGATATGCTGTTTGATTTCGGCATACTCAACCGGCGCATGGCAGGCAGGATCGCGCCCACGGCGCAACTCATGGTGCGCCCGCTGCATGTCAATCTGGCCATCGCCATGGTTACCGGCGTGATCCTGTTCCTTTACGATCCGGTGCATATTGGCAGCCGGGCATATCTTACCCCCAAGCTGCTGCTGATCACCCTTGCCCTGCTCAATGCGTGGTGGTGCCACCGCTCGGTGTACCTGTCCGTATTGCGGGGTGATGCGGCCC
Organism: Komagataeibacter rhaeticus; assembly: GCF_003207855.1. Taxonomy (GTDB): domain Bacteria; phylum Pseudomonadota; class Alphaproteobacteria; order Acetobacterales; family Acetobacteraceae; genus Komagataeibacter; species Komagataeibacter rhaeticus. The sequence continues at coordinate 204,291 of NZ_NKTZ01000003.1, forward strand.
CCACCCTGCATGGTCAGACCGGTGCCTGTCTCTCGCTATGCCTGTGGATTGGCGTCATGGTGATGTCATGCCTGAATAGTGAGGGCGTGCCGAAAGTATTCCTGCGCTGAACCGGCAGGCCCGCACGGCCGCCACCCGGCCCGCGGGTCACGTCTGGTGCTGCCGGTGCACCACATTCGCAGCCACCTGGATTGCAGGGCCTGATCCGCATGCGGCACCCACCGGCGGATGTGAAATATGCTGTAACATGGCATCTGGGTCGCCATATATGCATGGAAACAGCGATTGACGGGTTTCGACAGTCAGTGCAATTGAGAGTTATTATTAATATCAACTCATGGCACGGGCGGACCTGATGACCCATTCCATTCTCACAAAACGTATTCTGGCGGGACCAAGCCGTTTCGTGCCCCCTTTCCATACCCCGCATGGAAGCATGTGCCGTCAGGGCCTGTGTGCCGCGTCGTGTGCCTTGGGCATGGGGCTGATCTTTTCCACATCCGGCATGGCCCAGACCCAGATTGAGGAAGACCGCGCCCGCCTGGGCAATTCCACCCCGCTGATCCAGCAGATCGATCCGGCCACCGTGCGGGATTCCGAACGCGCGCAGGCCGATGTCGAGGAAAAGGCCGCAGGCGACGGGGACAAGCTGGATACCAGTGGCAACCTGCTGGGCAACATGTGGGGGGCACGGCCGTGGCTGTACAAGCACGGCATTACCTTCGACATTCAGGAAGTGGATGAAGTATGGGGCAACGGGACCGGCGGGTCGGCCTCGGGCAATGATGGCGCGGGTGGCTCCGGCACCGGCCCCGCCTATGATGGCGTGACCATGCCCACGCTGACCATTGATACCGAAAAGCTGTTCGGGCTGAAGGGCGGGCTGTTCAATGTCAGCGCGCTGCAGACACGCGGGCGTTCGATCTCGCAGGACCATCTGGCCAACTTCAACCCCGTAAGCGGGTTCGAGGCCGACCGCTCCACCCGCCTGTTCGAACTGTGGTACCAGCAGTCCTTCCTGAAAGGCACGCTGGACGTCAAGATCGGCCAGCAGGATCTTGATACCGAATTCCTGATCAGCGATTACGCCTCCCTTTACCTTAACGCCAATTTCGGCTGGCCCATGGCCCCCTCGGTCAACCTGTATGGTGGCGGGCCGTCCTGGCCACTTGCCTCCCCCGCCATCCGCATACACTACCGCCCCAGCGAGAAGTTTACCTTCATGTTTGCCGCGGCCGACGACAACCCGCCGGGCAACCGCTACAATTCCACCCCCATCCAGCAGGCTACCGGATCGGTCAGCGGCTATAATTCAGACCCGACCAGCCAGACCTATGACGGCGCCAATGGCACGAACTTCAACATGGGTACCGGCGCGCTGCTGATTACCGAACTGCAGTACGCACTCAACCCCCAGCCCGCCGACATGAGCAACGTGACCAAGAACCCGGGCCTGCCGGGTGTGTATAAACTGGGTGGATACTACGATACGGCCAAATTCGCTGATTACCGCTACAACCGCAACGGCGGTTCGCTCGGCGCGGCATCAGTCAATCCCGACAGCACGGAAAGCGACCTGACCCCGCGCTGGGACCGGGGCAACTGGATGGTTTACGGCATCATTGACCAGATGATCTGGCGGCCTTCGATCAGATCGGCCCGTTCGGTTGGCATATTTGCCCGTGCAACAGGAAATAGCGGTGACCGCAACATGATCAGCTTTGCCGTTGATGCGGGCATCAACCTCAAGGCCCCCTTCAGGGGCCGTGACAACGACACGCTCGGTCTGGGCTGGGGCATCGGGCGCGCCAGTTCCGGGCAGCGCCAGTTTGACCGCGACAGCGGGTCCTATGTGCAGGGCAATGAAAATCATCTTGAACTGACCTATCAGGCCCAGGTCACGCCATGGATGGTGATGCAGCCTGATTTCCAGTACATATGGCACCCTTCGGGCGGTGTTGCCGACTGGACCGGGCTGCGCCGCGTGGGCAATGAAGCCGTCTTTGGCCTGCACAGCAGCATAACATTCTAGAACGCGGCATCCAGGAAGGATTTTATTTTTACATAACTTCTGTTTTTTAAATACATCCCTATACTATTCCGTTTTTCCTGAAATTTCTTTGGCCTGATGTGACAGGATGGCATAGTCGGGTGATCTGGCATTCCTGTCTGACACCGCCATGATGATATCGTGCATGATCCGTGCAGCGGTCATCAGCCGGTAATGGACAGGGTCCCAGAACAGGTCACGATTATCGACGATGGGGCCAGGGATATCAAAGTCCAGTACCAGCGTATTGGGGGTCTCCGCCGCGATGGACGCCACGTAACGATGGCAGGCTTCAACCATGCTGTCATACATTGAACCCTGCGGATTATGCCGGATTGCCTGCACGGGGGGAAACCACAGAATGCGGAATGTCGTTTCCGGCACGGCCTGAAGGACAAGGGGCAGGTATTCCCGCATGGCCGGGGCCGCTTCGACCGGGGTCGGGGGTGGACGCATGCGGTCCGGCCCCCATGCCGCGAATATCCGGTCCACCCGCGCCCGCGTATAATCGCTGTCCGCCCCCACGAAGTTCGTATATCCGTCCTCGCCGTAATGGTCGTGCCGCATGCCCAGTTGCAGCATGAATTCATTGCCGGCTTCCTGCAACGCATACAGGCTGGCCATATGCAGGTAACCCAGCCATGGCGAGCCGTGATAGATCCACTCCGGCCAGGGCTCGCGGTTCAGCGGAACCTGTTTGGGTCCATACAGGCACCATGAACGGTCCATATCCACCATCAGGACCTTGGGACTGGCATGATGGCGCAGGAATTCACGCAGCAGCCGGTACTGTTCATGCGGCTGGGCATTGTTCATGGCCATATTGAGGAAGTGCGCCCCAAGCGGACCATCCAGAACGGCGGGCTGCATAAGGCGGCCGGTGGATGTGCCAAGCATGACGGAATCAAACCTGTGGTTCAGGGCCAGCATCGGCATGGTAAAGCGCGCATTGCTGGTTACGGGCAGCCGGTGCAGGGGCAGGGAAAGCGGCAACCCGCCCCATGGGTCAATCAGGATGATGAAAAGGTAGAGACCGCCGCCTGCCAGCAACACGGTTGTCAAAAATACCACACAGCAATGATGCCATGGGCTTTTCCTATGTGTCGGCACAGACCCGCAAGCTCCAAATGCCAGTCATGATAAGGCGTTTCCATCATGGCGCAACCATGAGGCGGCATGAAATTCCACTGCCGCTCCCGGTGCCCGCTTTCTGAATAAAGCCACGCAGCCCCTCCATCATAAATACCGTTTATCAACAGATCATGACAAACGATTGGACCCTTTTTCCGTTCTGCCCCCATGTTCCGCGCCTGTTGCGGCCCATCGGGCCAGCAGGACCGGAACACGATGCGGGGATACAGCACCATGGGCGGACAGAGCGCGGCCTTTCCCCTGTCCGGGCAGCCCGTAGCCGGGCTGCTGCGCCAGGTCAGACGGTTTTCATGGATCTATGCGCCATCGCTCCCTGACCTGGCCTTTGCGCTGCGCACGTCACTTGCGGCCATCATATCGCTGCTCATCGCCATGTGGATGGAACTGGACAGCCCGCAATGGGCACCGCTTACGGTCTGGGTGGTTGCCCAGTCCTCACGCGGGGAAAGCCTGTCCAAGGCACGCTGGCGCATCGTGGGTACGCTGGTGGGCAGCGTTGCCGCCATGGCGCTCATGGCGGCTTTTCCGCAGGCGCCGGGCCTGTTTTTCTGCGCGCTCGCACTGTGGATCGGACTATGCTGCGCATTGGCCACCCTGCTGGACCAGTACCGCGCCTACGGGCTGGTACTGACGGGGTTTACTTCCGCCATCATCGCCACCGGCGCCATCGCCCAGCCCGATGATGTCTTTGCCGTCAGCGTGGCCCGCAGCAGCTACATCATACTGGGCGTCCTGTGCGAAGCGGTCCTGGCCGTGCTATTCATGCCGCGCATTGTCGAACAGGCCCGCACCCGGCTGCTGGGGCGGCTGGATGAAACCTTTCAGGCCACATGCACCACCATCACCCGCCAGCTATGCATGGCGGCGGGACCGGAACAGCAGGCGCTGACCAGTACGCTGCTCAGGCGGATCGTGGCCTTCAGCGGACAGATCGAATTCAGCGCCCTGGAACTGGGGCCGCGCAACCATGTGGGCGATCACGCCCGGCGGGCGCTGGCGGGCATGCTGGTCATGCTGGCCCATGCCCGCGCACTGCAGATCCTCCATCCCCCCATGCAGCCGCCCCCCTGTCCTGATGGTCCGCCACCCGGGCAGGCACTTGCGGCATGGCTGGAACAGGACATAGGCCCCGGTCAGGCGGATCAGCCGACATGGCGGCCGATTACCACGGCCCTGCTGGCCGAGATACTGGTTGTAACGCAGGAAATGGCCGCCTGCGCCACCGCCCCGCATCATGACAGGTTCCGCTTCAGCCTGACATCACGCCGCCATGTGCGCGAAGCGGTGAACAACGGCATCCGCGCCGCCGCCGCCATAACGGGGGCATGGTGGATATGGGAGATCACGGCCTGGCACCACGGGCCTGCCTTCATCTCGTTCGTGGCCCTTATCTATGGGCTGATGGCAACACGCGAGAATCCGCTGGTGGCCACCACACCCTTCCTCAAGGGGGGATTATGGTGCGCGGCAACCGCAGCCGTACTGGCGCTGTGGGTCATACCGGCCATTACCGCGCCTGAAATCCTGCTCATGGCGCTTGTGGTTCCCATGACCGTGGGCGGCCTTGCCGCGCGCAGGCCGGAACTGGCGGGGTATGCCTTCTCCTTCAACATGTTCCTGCCGGTGCTGATCGGACCGATGAACACGGGGCGGTATGACGAGGTGGCCTTCCTCAACAACATACTGGCATTCCTGGGCAGTATCGTCTTTGTCCTGCTGACCTACCGCGTGGTCATTCCCTTCCGGCTGGATGTGCACATCCGCCGCACCACGGCATGGATTGGCCAGCGGCTGCGCAATCTGGCCCGCCTGCAGGCCCGCACGGACGCCCCGGCCTGGCTGTCGGCCTGTGCGGCAAGCCTTGTACGCATTCTCTTCCATGCCACCGCCCTGCCCCCGCAGGTGCTGAGCACCTGCCTGACCCGGCAGATTTCCGACATGACGGTGGGCATATACATCATCCGCCTGCGCGAGTTGCTGCGCGTGGGCCGGCTTCCACCGCGCACGCGACGTGTCGTGGCCCTTTTCCTGGCGCGCTGGCAAAAAGGCCAGGCCAGCCCCGCCGTGGCGCATGTACTGGCCTGGGCACACCATGAACAGGCCCATCACACCGATGCGGCGGATCATGCGCTGCTGGGGGAGGTCATTGCCTGCCTGACCGTCATCGCGGCCAGCCTGCACGAAAAGCCCGGTCCCGCGACAGGGGGAAGGTGACAAAGTATGTCCCATCGGATATCCCTTGAAACCTGACCTCATTCATCCACAAAAAGGAATGACCGAATGCGTAAGATAGCCCTGCTGGCGGCCGTGGCCTCCATCACATGTGCGACAGCAGCCAGCGCCGAACCCGGCGGCTGCATCAAATACGGTGCCGTGGGCGCCGTGGGTGGCCATGTGGCCGGTCACCATAGCGTGCTGGGTGCCGCCGCAGGCTGCGTGACCGGCATGTACAAACGCCATGAATACCGCAAGGAAGCCAAGGCAAAGGCCGCCCTGTACGATCAGGAACATCCCGGTTCCAAGGGTACCTACCTGGAAAAGGCGACGGCCTATGATGTCGAGCATTCGACAACCCCGGGCAAGATGGCAACCGATGCCACGACCCCCGCGCAGGCCGCGCCGGTTTCCGCCCACTAGGGCGGCGTGACAGGACGGCCCGCTCAGGCACCACGCCTGGCGGGCCGTATGCCTGCCACCCGCAGGCGGCGGGAGCGGGCATGGATGACCGGGCGCAATGCCCCTTCCCGCCACGGCTCCGGACAGACATGCACGTACTTCTTTTCCTGACCCGATCGAACATGGCACTGGCCGTGCCGTGCGCGCTGGCATGGTGGCTGGCGGGGCCATTTTTCCATCAGCCTGTCATCGGCGTAAGCCTTGCGGTCGAAGCCGTGATCTTCTGGGTCTGCGGCCTGCTGTATACGGAAGATTACCCCCATCATGTGGCAACCTTTACCGGAATGACCATTTTACTGGGCCTGCTGAGCATCGGGGTCATGCTGCCCTTTGTCCAGCGACAGCTTCTGCTGCATGGTGCCTGACCGGCTCGGCCGGCGCCTTCGGGGCAGGTGGAATATTTTTCAGATTAATCCGGATTTAATAAAACTATTATCCATGAGTGGAGTTAATGGGATGTGGATCTCGTGACACCACAACGTCTCCCAATCCCTAAACTTGGCGTCCCGCTGGCTGGCGGGACGCTTTTTTTATGTCCTGCCTGCAATACGCCCATGGGAAAGGGGATTGGCCGGCAGCCGGAACAGACATATCCTGCCCTGCCATGGGGCGGGCCTGCATGAAGGGGGCCGGATATTCTTCATGATGGGATGCCGGTGGCAGTTGCCGACGGCTTTCCTCCCGCCAGCCAGACACGAGATGACGGGAAAAGATTTATGAAGAAAAGACTCCTCCTTGCCGCACTGTTCGGCCTGCCCATTTACGCAGGTCCGGCCATGGCGGCGGATGGCGCGGCGTTATTCCAGTCCAACTGCAGTGTCTGCCACCAGGCCAGCGGACAGGGCCTGCCGGGTCAGTTCCCGCCGCTGGCCGGACGTATCGACAAGATTGCCGCGACACCGGATGGCAGGAAATATGTGATTGCCGTGGCGCTGAACGGGCTTATGGGGTCCATCACCGCGCAGGGCAACGACTATGCCGGGTTCATGCCTTCCTTCAAGACCCTGCCCGATGACCAGATCGCCGCGATCCTGAACCATGTTGCGGGCCTGCCTGCGGGGCCGGATGCTACCCTGTTCACCCCGGCCGACATTGCCGCCGAACGCGCGGAGGCGCTCACCCCGACAACCGTGGCGGAAAAGCGCAAGGCACTGGATGCCCAGCACCCGCTTCCCTGATCCTGATGGGGCCTGCAAGGCAGTCCGTTGATGGATGAAAACAAAGGTTCTCGGGCTGCCGCCTTTTTTAAAAAAGGGCGGCAGTCCCGAAAGCTTTTAAAAAATCCTTGCCAGAAATTTCTGTTCAGTCGCGGCCTGTTCTGACCAAAAAAGGGAGCGATGCTCCGCTCCCTTTCCTGTGGCCATCCCGCATGGGCAGGTCATGATTACTTGCCGGGCGCACGCGCGGCGATGACCTCGATCTCGACCAGCCAGCCCGGATTATGCAGGTGCGCCACGCCAAAGGCGGAACGGACCGGCAGGTTGGGCTGCGTGGCCGTGCCATAGAAATGGGTATAGGCCTTCATCATCCCGTCAAAATCGATATCACCCAGCTTGGGGTCCGGTGCCATGAAGATGTGCATCTGCACCACATCCCCCAGGCCCAGCCCCCGCTTTTTCAGGATGTCCTGAATATGTTCCAGCACGGCATAGGTCTGTGCCTGCGTATCCCCATAGGCGGCAATGCTGTGCGGATCGGCCTTCTTGTCCCTGATCGGCGCGCCCATGCCACTGACATAGATCGTGGATGACCCCGCCGGCACCTCGATTGCGGTGGAGATGGGGAATTTGTCTTCCGGGTAGCGCATGATGCCCGTATCGGCACAGGCCGGCAGCACACCGGCCATGCCGGTCATGACTGAAGCGACGGCAAGGATCTTCCTGATTTGCAACATTTCCTACTCCTCCTGGGGTATGACGGCGGGATGCTGGGCCGCGACATCGGCCGGGGTTACCGCATCGGTATAATGGTTGCCAAAATGGGTGCGGACATAATTCACGACATTGGCAATCTGGGTATCATCCAGCACGCCCGCAAACCAGGGCATGCCGCCAAACCCGTTCAGGATGACATAGACCGGGTAGGCGCCGCTCTGCAGCTTGGGGTTGCCGGCCAGTGCCGGAAACTGCGCCCCCGCGCCCACCGCCCCCCTGGCATCGGGCATGTGGCAGCTCTGGCAGACGTGGCGGTACACGTCCTCACCACTGGACAGGGGCTGGACATGGCTGGAAAAACCGGCCGTATCCGCCGTGGCCGGGGCGGCGCAGGCAAGCCATGGCAGCACCGCAAGGGTGTATGTGAAAAGGAACCTGCGCATCAGCCGACTCCCTGCGCGCGCTTGTGCAGCTGGGTTATGGCGGCCAGCGCCGAGAGGATCGCCCCCTCCTGCCAGCAGCCTACATAGGATGCATGCTCACCCGCCAGTACGACCCTGTTATCCATGGCACACAGGGCCTTGTAATGGGTCTTGCGGGCCTGTTCATGCCACATCGAACAGCAGCCCAGGCTCCACGGCACCCGGCTCCAGGCAAAACTGACGCCATTGGAAAACTCCTTGCGATACTGCTTGGGATGAAGCACCTCCCCCTGCGCCAGGGCGTGTTCCAGCCGCTCGGCCGGGGTCATGCCCGCGAAATCATAGGCGGCGGGACCAAACATGTAGCCCCCCAGCAGCACCCCCGGCCCGCGGGAGAAAAAACCGTTGCTGGGATAGGATATCTGGTTGATCTGCTGGTCGGTAAAGCTGATGCCGCCATAGATCTGTTCATCTTCCTCCCAGAAGCGCCGCCGGAACTCCAGCCCCATCTTGACCGAGGAGACATAAGGCACCGCCATGATCGCGGCCCTGAGCGCCGCACCGACCTGCACGTCAAGCTGCGAGAGCACGGGCAGCGGAATGGTGCAGACACAGTAATCGGCCTGCGCCTCGCGCACCACGCCGCCATGGCCCATGTCGTTATAGGTCACGCGCACCCCGCGGTCATCCTGATGGATGGCCGTGACCTTGCAGTTCAGGGTGATCAGGTCATGCACCTGCCGGTTGAACCCCTTGCCGATCATGTCCATGCCCCCCACGGGCTGGAACATGGTTGTCTGCATGTCCATCCGCTGGTGAAAGGCCAGCCATGTCCACAGCCCCGAGCGCATGACATCCTTGCGCGCGAAGGGCGTCGAGAAGGTGGGCGCGCCGTCCGGTCCCCCGCCGGGCGCCCGGTCATAGCCGCGCATGCCGGAACTGAGCGCGCCTTTGCCATAGGACAGGCCCGCGTCAAGGCGGCCCCATTCCTGCATGGCGGTACGCAGGTATTCACGCTCCTCGGCTGAGACGGCATCATCAAGCCTGTGCTGATCAATGGCCTTGGCCAGCAGTTCCGCCGTGAATCCGTTGAAATCGGCCGACAGTTCACGGTAGCGCACCGGCCTGCCCCCAAAGGCTTCGGAAGAATGCAGCCATGTGTTGTGATTAAGCTCGATAAACGGCTCAAGGGCCACGCCAAATTCACGGCAGTAATGCAGCAGGCCCTGATGGTGATAGGGAATGCGCCAGGGGCCGGGATTGATGTAGTTGCCGGGTGCGAAGCCCACCTTCTGCGTGGCACCGCCCAGTTCGGTCACCGTATCGCCACCACGCAGGCTGATGTTGCGGCCACCGCTGCGGTTCTGGAACTCCAGCACCTGCACATGATAGCCCGCCTTGCGCAGTTCATAGGCGGACAGCATGCCCGCAAGCCCGGCCCCCAGCACCAGGACACGGGTGCCCGGCTTCACCCCCGACAGGACGGGCGGCGCCGTGAAATCCGTGCCCTGTGCGTGGCCCATGGCTGTCATCGCCTGATACAGGGCGCCACTACCGGCCAGTATGCCGATACGGGTCAGGAGCTGCCTGCGCGTAGGTACCGTGCGCGGATGGGCGTTTGTCATTAATGGACCCCAAGCAATCAACGGAAACAGGGGACTACCTTAACAGCAATTATCAGCTTCACCATATCCACGCCCGGCAATTCATATCCGCCCTAATAATTGTTGCTTTTATGCAACAGTTATGTCTTTCCTATGTTGCGCTTTGTTTCTACTCTTCCACGCTATTTTCTATTCTTTACTTATAAAAAACATTATTGACAGAGACAATTTCATGCAGAACACCCCGGTTCCCGCAAACAAGGAACCGCCATACCCGATCGTATCCCCGGCAGGGCGGCAAAGTCTAAGCCGGATTTTAATAGCCGCGCCCCATCTGCCTGACATAGTTTGTCATAATTCACTTCTGATGGAACGGAACACCCGCATGGGTCACGACACCGCCGCCAACCCTGCCCCGCTGGGCCTTATGGGATTTGGCATGACGACCGTACTGCTTAACCTGCATAATGCCCAGCTTGTCCCGATGGGCGGGGCGATCCTGGCCATGGGGCTGGTCTTTGGTGGCCTGACCCAGTTTGTGGCCGGGCTGCTGGAATACGCCAGCGGCAACACCTTCGGCATGACCGCCTTCATGGCCTATGGCGCGTTCTGGATATCACTGGTCGTGCTGCTGTTCCTGCCACACTGGGGGCTGGCACCGGCGTCGTCGCCCGCCCTGCTGGGCAGTTACCTGTGGATGTGGGGACTGTTTACCGCCATCATGGCGGTTGGCACGCTTGCCGCGTCACGCGCGCATCAGGTTGTGTTCTTCAGTCTGGTCCTGCTTTTCGCCCTGCTGGGCAGTGCGGAAATGTTCGGGCAACCCCTGCTGAACGTGATTGCCGGGTATGAAGGGCTGCTGTGCGGGCTGAGCGCAATCTATCTGGCCGCCGCCGAGATTTTTGCAGCCCAGTTCGGCCATACCTTCCTGCCCATCGGACTGCCCCATGCGGAACCGCTGCACAAGGACGACCTGGTGGTGCATATGTCCTGAACGGACCGGGCGGGCGCGCAGACCATTTTCAGGCGTCTGCCCGTGCTATGATTTGCACATCATGATGCCGCCTTTCAAAAAGGCGGCACTTAAAGACTTTTATTTCTTGACCGGGTCCTGATTTCAAGAATAAGCGCGCAGGTCATGCGGCACCAGCCTGCTCCAGCCGGGCCGCCCGCTCCATTTCCAGCAGGCGCTGCTTACGGTGCGTGCCCCACCTGTAACCCGACAGGCTGCCATCGCGGCCGATGATACGGTGGCAGGGTATGACAACCGCCAGCCGGTTCGCCGCGCAGGCCCCGGCCACGGCACGCGCCGCGCCCGGCCTGCCAATCCGCGCCGCAAGCCCGGCATAGGACAGGGTGGTACCATACGGAATGGCCTGCAATGCCTGCCACACCTGCTGCTGGAAGGCCGTGCCCCGCAGGTCAAGCGGCAGGCCGAACGGCTGCCATGGCGCATCAACGCACGCCCGTGCCGCATCCATGCAGCGGTTCATGTCCATATCGTCATGCACCAGCCGGGCTGCAGGAAACAACTGTTCCGCACCCTGCTGAAGGGCGCCGGCATCATCATCAAGCATAAGGGCGGCAAGCCCCCTGCCGCTCAGCGCCACAAGCATGAAACCCAGGTCGGAGCGGCCAATGGCCACACGCATTGCTGCATGACCGGTTGCCGTGTGTGACTGCACCTGCCCCATGGCTCAAGTTTCCTTCCTGTCCGTTAGCCGCAGCCTGTCGCACGGCGCGGCCATGATACAGTCATATCATGGCCGGCCCTGCGATATTTCAAGGGTCACGCCCCACATGGGCCGGAAGGCCCCGCCCCTAGCGCAGGATGCCGGTATGGCCGATGGAGTACCGACCCGGCTGGGGCCATACGGTCAGCCCGTGCGGTTCCAGCCCGACGGGAATGATGCGGGTGGCGCCCGTTGTGGTGTCGATGGCATAGACCACGTCATCAAACCGGCCGGAAAGCCACAGCGTTTTCCCGTCATTGCTGACATTGCCCATGTCGGGGCTGCCACCGCCGGGAATGGGCCAGTTGGCCACGACCCTGTCGGTTGCAAAATCGATCACGCTTACGCCACCCGCCTTGCTGTGCGGTGTGCCATGGATCTTGTGTGAACCCCGGTTGGCGACATACATTTTCGTGCCGTCGCGGCTGGGATACAGGCCATGGGTGCCGATGCCGGTGGGAATGAATCCGGTCTCACGGAACGTGTCGCCATCAATCACGAACACGCCATCGGCATGCATGTCGGCCACGTAGAATTTATGTCCGTCCGGCGCGGTCAGGATATCCTGCGGCATGCCACCGCCCGACAGCTTGAGATAGCCCATCACCTTGCGGTTGACGGTATCCACCTTGGCCAGATAGCCGCCGAATTCACAGGTGAAGATGGCATAGCGCCCGTCAATCGAGAAATCGGCATGATTGACGCCCTTGCACTGCGGCACGGACACCGAACCCTGCAGTTCCATGGTATGCGGGTCACGGAAGTCAAGCCGCTGGCGCGCTTCGGCCACCGTTATGGCGGACTGGCCATCGGGGGTGAAATACATGTTGTAGGGGTCATCCACCGCCACATCGGCCAGCGGCTGTGTCGTGCGCGGGTCGATGGGGGTCAGCGTGCCGTTGGTCGTGCCTTCGGCATTATTGGTCACCCACAGCGTGCGCAGGTCCCATGACGGCACGACATGCTGCGGGCTTTTGCCAACCTTGAAGCGCGAGACGACGGTATAGGTCTGCGGGTCGATCACATACACATTGTTCGAACGCAGGTTGGGCACGTAGATGCGCGCCGGGTCCCTGGCCACCTCGGGGTTGAGGTGGTTCGCCCCGGTCTCGGAATAGATGTTGTGGGGGTCCACCACGGGCGGCATTCCGGGGATGGTGTCCACGCTCTGGGCCAGGGCGCCGCCACCCAGCGCAAGAAGCGCGCCAAGCCCCAGAACCGGCAGTTTTCTGTTGTGTATCATAGTGTGATCCTGTTCCTCGCCGCCCCTATAGCACGCTGTACGGACCATGCAATCAGGGCATTTCCTGTCCTGTTGGGTCATGTTGCATGGCCGCCACTGCGGCGCTGACCTGCATGTTCGCCCCCACCTGCCCCAGGGCCGCATCGGCACGGCGCGGGTCGCCGCCATACACGCCCTGCGCCGGTGTGGGCAGGGGGGCCGTAGCCAGCGCCTGCGCGCGCACCAGTGCGGGGTCCAGCGCCAGCATGAGCGATGTGTCCGACAGGTCGGCATGCATGCCCACCTCGGCCGCGTGGCCATGGTTGCGCAGCCATGTGGCATAGGCGCCGGGCACCACGTCATAATAGGCGGGAATGTAGAGCACATGCGCCCCCAGCCCCCGCCAGCGCCGGTTCAGCAGGTCGGCCACCGCGCGCAGGTCCTTCTGGTAGCCGCCATGGTCCCCGATCAGCACCACCCGGCTGAAACCCTGCACGCGGAAGCTCTCCGCCGCATCGGCCAGCAACGCGCGGAACGTGGCGGGGGTGATACTGATCGTGCCGGGAAAACGCATGTGCGACGTGCGCGGCGACGTCCCCCCTTCGGGCACATAGGCGATGACGGGGGCCACAAGCGCGTGCCCGGCCTGCCGGGCAATGCGGCGGGCCAGGATCATGGCGCGTACGTCATGCTTGCCCACCGCGATATAGGGGCCGCTCTGCTCCGTGCCGCCCACGGGTATGATGATGGAGGTCTCCCCGCCACGCAGCGCATCGCGGATTTCGGTCCATGTCAGCGCCGCGAAATCGACCGTATCGGGCGTGGCGGCACGGGCGGGGGCGGCTGCCGCCATGGCGCATGCAAGCAGGCCGGTGGCCAGAAAACCTGTCAATCTGGACATGAACGCGGGCATCCCCCAAAGCGTGTGAGCGTGCTCCCGTGTGCCCTGCGCCCGCACGCTTGGCAACCACCGTGTCACGCCCCCTGCGCACCGGCCGGGGTAAAGGCATGAAACCATGCCCGGCCCGGCCCGTTTGACAGGCGCATCCCCTCAACTCCCGGTTTTCCAGACAGCCGGCATGAACATGCGAGCGCCCCATGACAAAGACAGCACACCCTTCCCGATCTCCGGCGACGCATACGGGCAAGGGCGGCGAAACCCACCAGACCGCAGGTGGCGAGACCCCGGTCATGACTACCCAGCAGGGGCTGGCCATATCGGATGACCAGAACACCCTGCGCGTGGGGCCGGGCGGCCCGGCGCTGCTGGAGGACTTCCACTTCCGCGAGAAGATCTTCCACTTCGACCATGAACGCATCCCCGAGCGCGTGGTCCATGCCCGTGGCTATGGCGCGCATGGCTATTTCGAACTGACCGACAGCCTGGCCGACGTGTGCAGGGCCGATATCTTCGGCAGGGTGGGCGAACGCACACCCGCCTTCGTGCGGTTTTCCACCGTGGCGGGCAACAAGGGTTCGGCCGACATGGTGCGCGATGTGCGGGGCTTCGCCGTCAAGCTTTATACACAGCAGGGCAACTGGGACCTGGTGGGCAACAACATCCCGGTATTCTTCATACAGGATGCCATCAAATTCCCCGATTTCGTGCATGCCGCCAAGCAGGCGCCGGACCGCGACTTCCCGCAGGCCCAGACCGCGCATGACAATTTCTGGGATTTTGTCTCCCTCTCGCCCGAAGCCACGCACATGGTCTGCTGGGCCATGTCGGACCGCGCCATTCCCCGCTCCTTCCGCTTCATGGAAGGCTTTGGCGTGCATACCTTCCGCCTGATCAATGCCGAAGGGCGCTCGACTTACGTGAAATTCCACTGGAAACCGAGGCTGGGCCTGCAATCGGTGGTATGGAACGAAGCGCTGAAGATCAACGGCGCCGACCCCGATTTCCATCGCCGTGACCTGTGGCAGGCCATCACCAGCGGCAATTTTCCCGAATGGGAACTGGGCGTGCAGTTGTTCGATGACGAATTTGCCGATGGCTTTGCCTTTGACATCCTTGACCCGACCAAGCTCATCCCCGAGGAACTGGTGCCCGTGCGCCGGGTGGGCCGGCTGGTACTGGACCGCATGCCCGACAACTTCTTTGCCGAGACGGAGCAGGTCGCCTTCTGCACCCAGAACATCATCCCCGGCATCGACTTTACCAATGACCCGCTGCTGCAGGGGCGCAACTTCTCGTACCTGGATACCCAGACCAAGCGGCTGGGCGGGCCGAATTTCACCCATATCCCCATAAACGCGCCCAGGTGCCCGTTCCACAACTTCCAGCAGGATGGCCACATGGCCATGCACAACCCCAGGGGCCGGGCCAATTACGAACCCAATTCATGGGCACAGCCCGCGGGCGGCCCGCGTGAGAGCGCGGAGGGATACCGCTCCTTCGCCCAGGAACAGTCCGGCCCCAAGCTGCGCCAGCGTTCCGAATCCTTTGCCGACCATTACAGCCAGGCCCGCCAGTTCTTCATCAGCCAGACGCCGGTGGAACAGGCCCATATGCGCGATGCCTTCGTGTTTGAACTGAGCAAGGTGGAAACCCCCGCCATCCGCGCGCGCATGGTCAGCCACCTGCTGCATGTGGACCCGGGGCTGGCCGAAGGGGTGGCCAGGGGGCTGGGCCTTTCCCCCCTGCCCCAGCCCGCGGCCGCGGCCCGGCCGGTACTGACGGGGCTTGGCCCCTCCGCTGCACTCAGCATACTCAAGAACGGCCCTGACAGTTTCGAAGGCCGCAGGCTGGGCATTATCGTGACCGACGGGGTGGATGCCACGCTGCTTGCGGCCCTGCGCAAGGCGGCGGAAGCCGTGGGGGCCACGACCGAACTGATCGCCCCCACCGTGGCCGGACTGCATGACAGCGCAGGCAACGAACTGGTGGCACAGCAGAAAATCAATGGCGGCCCCTCCGTGCTGTATGACGCGGTGGCCCTGCTGCCCACGGTGGAAGGCGCCAACCTGCTGCGCCATGAAGCCACGATGCGCGACTTCATTGCCGATGCCTATGCCCACGCCAAGTTCATCGCCCATAACGATGCCGCCGAACTGCTGCTGGCGGCGGCCGGACTCCACCCCAAGGCCCGCGACGAAGGGGTCATCGCGCTGGAAAAGCCAAAGGATGCGGCAGAATTCATCCAGACCTGCGCCGCCCTTCGCCTGTGGGCGCGGGAAACACGCGCACAGGCCGTCTGACCCCTTGCCCCCGGCCGCCCATCCTCGCCACAATAGGGAACGCCGGGCAGGCACCGGCCTGACAGCACAGCAAGAACCGCAACCATGACCGATACCACTTCCCTTACCCGCCCGCATGTTTCCATCCTGTACTGCACGCGCTGCAACTGGCTGCTGCGGGCGGGGTGGATGGCGCAGGAACTGCTTTCCACATTTGGGGAAGACCTGGGCAGCGTAACCCTTATTCCCGCCAGTGGCGGCCGCTTCGAAATCACGGTGGATAGCGAACTGGTATGGGAGCGAAAGCGTGATGGCGGCTTTCCCGGCCCCAAGGCGCTCAAGCAGCGCGTACGTGACGTGATCGCGCCAGAGCGCGACCTGGGTCATCTCGACCGCGAAACCCCGGCGGCCGGGGAAAACTGACACCGGACGACAGAGCGGGGCCGATTGCACCGCCCCCGCGCCATCCCCATATCCCTGTCCATGAACACGCTCGCACCTTCCGCCGCCATGCCTGCCGACATACGGCAGGAAATGGCGCGCCTGCGCAGGCTGGCCACCCTGCTTGACGCTGCCTTCCGCATTCCCGGCACCAGGGCACGCTGGGGGCTGGATACACTGGTCGGCCTGCTGCCCGTGGGCGGCACGGCGGTCATGCTCGTCCCCTCGCTCTACATCATATGGAAAGGCTGGCGACTGGGGGCCAGCCGCGCGGTCCTGTCGCGCATGATGGCCAATGTACTGGTGGAAACGGCAGCCGACCTTGTTCCGGTCGTGGGCGATGTGTTTGATACCGCCTTTAAAGCCGACCTGCGCAACGTGGCATTGCTGGAACGGTATTTTGGCATGACCGTACCCTAGACGTTGCAGCCATGGCCGCTAAACTGCCCACCCCCGTTACCATCCAGTCCGGCAGAAGAAAACACGCTCATGGCTCCCACCGCGCTGCAGCAGGTCCTTGCGGCCCTTACCCCCATGCCGGGGGAAGATCGGATCAGCCTTGACGAGTCCATCCGTGCGCAGCATGGCCATGGCGAAGGGTGGATGCGCGCCAGCCTGCCCGGAGCGATGCCGTTCGCCCACACCACACAGGAAGTGTCGGCCATCCTGGCCCGGTGCCATGCCCGTCGCGTGCCGGTGGTGCCGTTCGGGGCCGGCACGTCGCTGGAAGGCCACGTCACGCCGCCACCGGGTACCATCGGCATCAACCTCTCGCACATGACCCGCATCCTCCAGGTCAATGCCGATGACCTTGACTGCCGGGTGAAAGCGGGCGTGACCCGGCAGAGCGTGCGCCGCACGCAGGCACTGGGCGGGTCACGTAGCGGCGAGTTCGGCAGCAGCAAGGTGGCATTCATGCAGGCCGCACACGGCACGCCGGCGCTGGATGTGACGGGCGCGATCAAGCGGGCACCCGACCCGCTGGATATCCTCAATCCCGGCAAGCTGCTTTCCCCCGTCCTGAACTGATCCCCGCCCCATGTCCATGCCCCCCGCCACGCTCAACCCCGTCCTTGCGCAGGCCCTTCAGCTGCTGCGTCTGGGCCGCTTCGCCCATGCCCGCGCCATGCTGGAAAACTGCCCGGCCTCGCCACGGGCGGAAATCCTGCTGGCGCATGCGCATGCGGGCTGCAACCGCGTGCAGGAGGCCGCCCGCCTGCTGTGCCGCCAGGCTGCGGCCAATCCCGGCGCGCGCCATCCCGCACAGGACATGCTGGACCTGCTGCTGCCCCATGACCGGGTGGACGAGGCCGAAGCGGTCCTGCGCGCCATCCGCCAGCGCGCGGGGCAGGACATCCGCACCCATGACATGCTGGGCGAACTGCTGCTGCAGCGCGGCCGCACGGCGGAAGCCCAGGCCGTGCTGGCCGACGGGCTGGCCCTGTCACCCGCGCAGCTGAGTACCGGCAACCTCATGGCCGTGTGCCTTATGGAACAGGGGGAATTCGCGGCCGGGCGCGACCTGCTGCGCTATATCCTGCAACACCACCCCGACAGCGCCATGACCCACGCCAACCTGGCCCACCTGCTGGGGGCTTGGAACCGTAACGAGGAAGCGCTTCAGGCCCATGGCCATGCGCTGTCACTCCGGCCGGAGGATGCGCGCCTGCGGCTGAACCACGCCCTGACCCTGCTCAAGACCGGGCGCATGGCGGAAGGCTGGGCCGAATATGAATGGCGCAGACGCCTGCCCGGCCGGCAGCGCCTGCCCGAAGCGCAGATGCTGCCCGTGCTGGCGCCCGATGCGGACCTGCGCGGCAGGACCATCCTGATTACCCGCGAAGGGGGCCTGGGTGACATGCTGATGATGCTGCGCTTCGTGCCGGTGCTGGCCGGCATGGGCGCGCGCGTGAGCGTGCAGGCGCCCGATACGCTGCATGGCCTGATCCGCCGCATGCCCGGCATCCGCCGCGTGGTGGACGAGCGTCAGGCCCCCCCGCCCCATGACTGGCACTGCCCCTTTCTCAGCCTGCCGCATGTCCTGCACCGCACGCAGGGGCACGACGGCCAGCCCGTGCCCTACCTGCGCGCCGACCCGGCGCTGGTGCGCCAGTGGGCGCCCTTCCTGCCCATGGGCACGGACCTGCGCGTGGGGCTGGTATGGGGGGGGGCGAGCAGGCCCGATGCACCGGCCGCCTTTGCCATGGACCGCCGCCGCTCCCTCCCGCTGCGCAGGCTGGCGCCACTGGCGGGCATTGCGGGCATAAGTCTGGTCAGCCTGCAGATGGGCACCTACACCGAGCAGTTGCGCGACGTGCCCGCGGGCATGCGCCTGTATGACCCGATGGAAAGCGTGCGCGACATGGACGACACGGCGGCCCTGATTGCGGGCCTGGACGTGGTTGTCTCGGTCGACACGTCGGTCGCGCACCTGGCCGGGGCCATGGGCTGCCCGGTCCTGCTGCTGGACCGGTTTGACAACTGCTGGCGCTGGCGTTCGGGCCGCACCGACAGCCCGTGGTATCCCGGCCTGCGCATCATCCGCCAGATCCGGGCGGGAGAATGGGAGAACGTCGTCCACCGGCTGTGCAGCATGCTGGCCAGACGTGACCTGCCGCCCTCCCTCCTGCCCGCGCGGGGTTAGGTCGCGTCCTCATCCTCTGCTACGGGAAAGCGGCCTTCGAACGCCACTTCCGCCAGCGGCCTGCGTGAGGAAGGGGCTTCCCGCCCGCGCAGGTATTCCGGCAGACTTTCCACATCTCCCTGCCGGCCAATGACGATGGCGGCGTTCAGCGCGTAATCATCGGGCAGTTCCAGACCGGCGCGTGCCAGGTCATGGTCAAAGCCGCTGACGGGATGCGCGGCCCATCCCGCCCTGCTCAGTTGCAGCTGCACCAGCACGGCCGCAGCACCCGCATCAAAGGCATGGGTCGGTGCGGGGGCCGGCTCGGCCTTGTCACTGCCCATGACGGTATGGGAGGCCACATACACGATGGCCGATGCATTCTGCGCCCAGCCATGGTTGAAGGGTATCAGCCACGACAGGAAACGCTCCCAGTCCGCCGTGCCGCGCCGGGCATAGATGAAGCGCCATGGCTGGGAATTATAGGCCGACGGCGCCCAGCGCCCGGCATCAAGGAACGCCAGCAGTTCCGCTTCCTCTATCGGTGCGGGCGTGAAGGCGCGCGGGGACCAGCGATCAAGGATCAGCCGCTCGACCGGCGTGTCGGACTGGCGTTGGGGGGCTTCTGTCATGGCAATTCCTGTTCTGGCAGGGGAACGAAAGCGCACACGATAACGCACTGACGCCGTACGCCAAGACCGTATTCACCGGCAGGTCCCCCCATGCACCCGTACCGGCGGGGCCGCCGGTCACCCCTGATAGAGACGGCCCGGAGGCAGCAGTTTGCCGGGATTGAGGATGTTGCGCGGATCCATGGTATTTTTAAGCGCGCGCATGACGGCCAGCGTGCCCTCGCCATGCTCGGTCTCCAGGAATTCCAGCTTGCCCATGCCCACGCCGTGCTCCCCGCTGCACGAACCGCCCAGCGCCAGTGCCCGCGCCACGATCCGGCGGTCCAGATCCCACGCGCGGTCATACCCCTGCCGGGTATTTTCGATAATGATCAGCGCATGGAAATTCCCGTCCCCCACATGCCCCAGCAGCGGCACGCGCAGGCCGGAAGCCGCGATGTCCTGCCTTACCCCCGCAATCAGTTCCCCCAGGCGCGAAATCGGCACGATACAGTCCGTCGAGATCACACGCGCGCCGGGTTCAATGGCCTTGGCCGCCCAGAAGGCATCGTGCCGGGCTTTCCACAACCGCGTGCGCTCTTCCGCCGTGTCGGCCCAGGCAAAGGCCTGTCCGTTATTGGACAGGGCAATCGCCTCGGTCGCGGCGACCTGTTCCTGCACGGCGGCCGGGCCACCGGCGAATTCGAAAAACAGGGTGGTCAGCGGTTCATACCCCGTCAGGCCGGAATACCGGATGGATGCCGCCATCTGCACGCTGTCCAGCAGTTCGACACGGCTTATGGGAATGCCGCACTGGATGATTTCCATCGCCGTCCGCACCGCGTCATCCAGGGTGGGAAACTGGCATATGGCCGCACTCAGGCATTCGGGCCGGCCATGCAGGCGCAGCTGCACCTCGGTTATGATGCCCAGCGTGCCTTCCGAACCGATGAACAGCGATGTCAGGTCATACCCGGTGGCGGATTTGCGCACGCGGCCGCCCGTGCGGATGACCTCGCCCGTGGCCAGCACCACCGTCAGGCCCAGCACGTTTTCCTTCATGGTGCCGTAGCGCACGGCGGCCGTGCCGGATGCGCGGGTGGCGCACATGCCGCCAAGCGTTGCCTCCCCACCCGGATCAACCGGGAAGAACAGCCCCGTGTCGCGGATGCGGGCATTGAGCGCCTGCCGGGTCAGCCCCGCCTGCACGCGGCAGTCCAGGTCTTCCGCATTGACTTCCACAATGGCGGTCATGGCCGACAGGTCCAGACTTATGGCATGGTCGGGTGGGGTTACGTGCCCTTCGACCGATGTGCCCGCACCAAACGCCACCACCGGCACCCGGTTGGCGTGGCAGGCGCGCAGGACGGTTGCGACATGGTCCGTGCTTTCCACAAAAACCACCGCACCGGGCAGACAGGCCGCCTCCATCGCCTCACCATGGCTGTGGGTTTCCAGCACGGATGGGGCGGTGCTGACCTGTGCCGACAGGCCGCCGGCGCGGATGGCGGCAAGGGCTGCGGACAGGCGGGAGGCGGAAGAAGGTGCACATTCGTTCATGATGGGGTCCGGGCAGAAAACAGGTCTGCCCGCATTGTAACAACACATGAGGCACGATGGCCATCTCCGCACCGAATCAATGATACCCATGACGGCCGCGCATGACCCGCGCCCGCATCCAGATGCCTGTTTCAGGAAATTCCAGGGGGTGCCGCCCTGTTGAAAAAAGGCGTTACCCGGAAATTTTTATCGCTTTTTACGCCACACAGGGGGGGCGTACCGCGCAAAGGCGGCACGCCCCCCGTCTTGCGCCCTGCGTCAATCAGCAGGGGAAAGTCCGTCAATCCACATATCCGGCCACCCCGAAGCGATGCCGGTCAATCAAAGGTGCCGCCACGCGGCCGTACGATGGGCAGCGTATTGCCGGTAACGGCGTAATAGACCCGTTCTGAAATATTGGTGGCGTGATCCCCGATCCGTTCAAGGTTCTTGGCGATGAACAGCAGATGGGTGCAGGGACCGATATTGCGCGGGTCCTCCATCATGTATGTCACCAGTTCCCGGAACATGGAGACATACAACTCATCCACCGCCGTGTCCGACTGCCAGACAATGCGCGCCAGTTCCGGGTCGCGCTGGTCCATGGCATCAATGGTGCGGCGCAGGTTTTCCTGCACCAGCCTGCCCATGCTGCGCAGCCCCGTCAGCGAGATGGGGCATGACAGCAGTTCGTTGCGCATGGCGCGCCGCGCGATACTGGCGGCGCAGTCGCCAATGCGTTCCAGATCCCCCGATATCTTCAGTGCGACCACCACTTCACGCAGGTCGCCCGCCATGGGGGCACGCAGGGCCAGCAGGCGGATGACCAGCGCCTCGGTCTCGCGTTCCAGTTCGTCGACATAGGGGTCCATCTCGGGGGCGTCGCGCGCCGCGACCTCGTCATGCTCGACCACGGCGGTGATGGCCTGCGCGACCTGGCGTTCCACCACGCCCCCCATCCTGTTGATGAACGAGCGCAGCTGTTCAAGCTCCTGTTCGTAACTCTGGACCGTATGGACCGATTCATGGGGCATTGTCTGGACTTTCGCGCTCAGCCGAAGCGGCCGGTAATGTAATCCTGGGTACGCTTGGCATGGGGGGCGGTGAACATCCTGTCGGCCGTATCCACCTCCACCAGTTCGCCCATGTAGAAAAAGGCGACCCGGTCGGCACACCGTGCCGCCTGCTGCAGGTTGTGGGTCACGATCGCAATCGAGAATTCCTGCTTCAGCTCATCCAGCAGTTCCTCGATCCGGGCGGTGGAGATCGGGTCCAGCGCACTGGTCGGCTCGTCCAGCAGGATGATCTCGGGGCGGGTGGCGATGGTGCGGGCAATGCACAGGCGCTGCTGCTGCCCGCCCGACAGGGCGGCAGCGGAGGCATTGAGCCTGTCCTTGACTTCCGGCCACAGGGCCACGCGCCGCAGCACGCTTTCCACGCGCTGGTCCATGTCCGCACGCGGCAGGCGTTCGTGCAGCCGCACGCCAAAGGCGATATTGTCATAGATGGACATGGGGAATGGCGTGGGTTTCTGGAACACCATGCCGATGCGTGAACGCAGCACGTTCACATCCAGCCCCGGTGCGAGGATGTTGCGCCCGTCGAACACAACCTCCCCCGTTGCGCGCTGACCGGGATAGAGGTCATACATCCGGTTGAGACAGCGCAGCAGCGTGGACTTGCCGCAGCCCGATGGCCCGATCATGCCCGTGACCTGACGGGTCGGGAAATCCAGCGAGATCGATTTCAGGGCATGATTTTCACCATACCAGAAATCAAGATCGCGTATGGCGAGTGCCGGCACCGCCGTATTCTGGCCCATGCTGTTATCCATGATGATCTTGTTCATTATTGTGCGGATCCGTTACGCGTAAGCCACCAGCGGGCCAGGATGTTTGTTGCAAGAACCGCAACGGTAATAAGCAGCGCGCTCGTCCATGCCATCTGCACCCAGTCGTCATAGGCCGAACCGGCATACTGGTAGATCGTGACCGGCAGGCTTGCCATTGGCGCGCCAAGGCTGGTGGACCAGTTGAGATTGCCAAGCGATGTGAAGAGCAGCGGCGCCGTCTCACCCGATATCCGCGCAAGGGCCAGCAGGATGCCGGTCATGATGCCCCCGCGCGCCGCACGCAGGCATACGCCCAGGATCACCCGCCACCCCGGTGCCCCCAGGGCATAGGCGGCCTCACGCATGGCGCGGGGGACAAGCCGCAGCATGTCTTCGGTCGTGCGCACCACGATCGGGATGAACAGCACGGCCAGCGACAGCGTGCCCGCCATGCCTGAAAAATGCCCCGCCGGTTCCACCACGATCAGGTAGATGAACAGGCCAACCAGAATGGACGGCACGGACAGCAGCATGTCCGACACAAAGCGGACAAGCTGGACAACGCGCCCGTCCTGCCCGAATTCGGACAGGTAGATGCCCGTCATCATGCCAACCGGCGTGCCGATCAGGGCCGCAAGCCCCGTCTGCTCACAGCTGCCGGCAATGGCATTGGCCAGGCCGCCACCACTGCCGGGCGCCCCGGTACTGTGCAGGAACGTATTGAGCGAAAGCCCGGCGGCCCCCCGCGTGACCAGCGTCCACAGGATGGAAAACAGCACGAACAGCACGATGACCGTTGCAATATTGCACAGCATGCTGACAAGCCGTTCCACCAGCCTGCGCCGCATGGCCTGGGCACCGCCACGTTGCCATCCCCTGCCTGCCTCGGGCAGCGTTTTCTGGACCGACATGAGCGTAATTCCTTAATTCACCGCGCCGCGTTGCAGGAAAATGCGCGAGCAGGCCAGGGTGACGAACGAGATGACCATCAGGATCGCGCCCAGTGCCAGCAGGGCCGACAGCTTGAGACTGCCTGCCGCACTTTCGGGAAATTCCAGGGCGATGAGCGAGGCAATGGTGTTGCCCGGCGCAAACAGCAACCACCCCAGCCGGTTGCTGTTGCCGATGACGAAGGTGACGGCCATGGTTTCCCCCAGTGCGCGGCCGGTGCCCAGCATGATGCCGCCCATGACCACGGCAGGACCACCTGGCGCATGACCTCCCACCGTGTGGCGCCCAGCCCGAAGGCGCTTTCCTTCAGCACGGCGGGAATGGAGACGAACACATCGGTCATGACCGAACAGATGAAGGGTGTAACCATGATGGCCAGGATGATGCCCCCCGTCAGCAGGCCGGTACCATAGGGCGCGCCGCGGAACAGCAGGCCGATGCCGGGCACATGGCCCAGGTAATGCGTGGCTGCCGGTTCCACATGATGGGCCATGAAGGGCACCACGATGAAGAATCCCCACATGCCAAAAATGATGGAGGGCACGGCCGCAAGGAGCTGCACCGCCGTTTCAATGAACCGCGCCAGGGCGGGGGGCGCCATTTCCACGAGCCAGAAGGCGACGCCAAAGGCAAACGGCACGGCAAAGACAAGCGCGACCGCCGTGGTGACCAGCGTGCCGAAAATGGAGGTTGCCGCGCCAAAATGATGGGAAATGGGGTTCCATGCGGTACTGGTCAGGAAAGCAGGACCGAAAGCAAGGAATGCCTGGCGCCCGCCCCAGACCAGAACAAGAATGATTCCGGCCATGACCGCAAGAAGGGACCATCCGGCCAGGCGGGCAACCATGCCAAACAGGGCATCGCCCCACTGCCCGCGCGTATTCTTGTCCGATACGGCCCCGTCATGGGCCGCAAGGGAAGATGGAAGTTCCATCATGCAATTCCTGACATGTATGACACAGCCGCAGGATTAGGCCGCACGGCTGAGACATGGCAATAATTACTTCCAGTATTTTATATGAAGTTTTTATGAAGCACCTGTGTTCTGCCGTGCATGACACGAATCTGTTCTTGTCATGTCATATAAACTTCATCTATTTTCTATTGCATGACTGCTGGTCCCTGCTGCATAGCACCCGCATCGGGAGTGGCCCGGACGGTGTCCGCCCTTCATGGTAACATGGCAGGAAGCAGCCTTATGTTTGAATCCAGTGTAATCGAAGTGGATGGCGTCTTTGTTGGCGTCGTTTTACACGATGGTCCGCTTGAACCCTACAGGTTCCGCGCCATGCATGAACGTGTAACCCAGATGGATGGCGATACACTGCCAACATTTGAAGCCGCCGTATCCAGGGCACGCGCCCGCTTCCGCATGGGGCATTACAGGGCACCGCGCGCGCTGGATATCACCCGATGCCGTGCCTGAACGGATTGCCTTACATGACCGGATATTTGAAATTTCCTGTTGATATGAAATAAAACCATCTGAATACTCTTCCCCTTTCCTAAAAGGGGCGGCATTCCCTGTATCGTCCCGTACGGTGCTTGACCGCAGGCATTCTGACCGCAGGCCGTTTCAGTCCATGCCATTAAAAGCAGGATACAGGTATTTTCAGAATTTATGAATATTATATTAAACAAAAATCCGGTAACTTATATTAATAATAAAAATCATTTAAAGTGAGCATAACAATAACTCATCGGTGTATTGTTTCATGCTCCATTTTGCACCCTATTCCACCTTCTCCATAATCGCGCTGGTCATATGCTTTGCGCTTGTGTGTATATTTGAATTTGTAAACGGTTTTCATGATACCGCCAATGCGGTGGCAACCGTCATCTATACCAATTCACTCAAACCACGCACGGCCGTCATCTGGTCGGGGTTCATGAATTTCGTGGGCGTCATCCTCGGCGGCATCAGCGTGGCCTACGGGCTGGTCGAACTGCTGCCTGCCGATGTGCTCTCTCCCCCCAATGGCGACCCCGCCGTGCCCATGCTGATTTCCCTGTTCGGCACAGCGCTGGCGTGGAACCTGTTCACATGGTGGTTCGGCATTCCCAATTCCAGTTCGCACTGCGTGATTGGTGCCCTGATCGGAATTGCCATTGGTGATGCGCTTCTGCACACCCGCAGCCTGGGCAACAGCGTTGACTGGTCACAGATCTGGAAGATCCTGCGCGCGCTGGCCATCTCCCCCCTTCTGGGCCTGATCGGGGCGGGCGGGCTGTATTTCGTGGTCAGACACCTGGTAAAGGACCCGGAACTCTACCAGCCGCCACAGGGTGACAAGCCGACCCATGGCTGGATACGCGGCCTGCTGATCCTGACCTGCACCGGCGTCAGTTTTTCGCACGGCAGCAATGACGGGCAGAAAAGCATCGGCCTGATCATGCTGACCATTATCGGCATCCTGCCCGCCACCTTTGCACTAGCGCCCGACAGCGCGACCCAGATTACCCATATCGCACAGAACGCCACCATCGCCGCCCCGCTGATCACACAGTACGACCATGATGGCCTGCGTGATGAAGCCATTGCCTCGGTCACCCGCCTGACCCAGACCAGCCCGGACACGGTTGTCGCATCGGCCCTGCGTGCCGACATCTATGAAGTCGTGGCGGGACTGAAGGCGGTTGCCGCCAATACGGGGGCCTCCGCCCATGACCGGGCAACCGCCAGGAACCTGAGCAACCAGATCCGTCCCGTGGTGGAATATGCGCCGTGGTGGGTACGCCTGCTCAGCGCGCTGTGCCTGGGCATTGGCACCATGATTGGCTACAGGCGGATTGTCCATACGCTGGGCGAGAAGATTGGCAATACCCACCTGACCCCCGCGCAGGGCGCATCGGCCGAACTGGTTGGCGCGGGCCTGATTGCCACGGCGGGCTATACCGGGCTGCCGGTCAGCACGACGCACATCATTACCGCCGGTATTGCGGGCACCATGCTGGGATCGGGTTCGGGTATCAACCGTGGCATGCTGGTCAGGATTGCGCTGGCATGGATCTGCACCCTGCCGGTTACCATTACACTTGCCGCCGCCCTGTTCTATATCCTGAACAGCTGAGGCCCATGACACCAAAGGGTCGGGCAGGTACCATGTACCTGCCTGGCTTTTTTGATATCCATATTCCTGCAGGATAAACCTGATCAGATCAATAATTCACAAAAAACTGACAAAAATTACTTTCGTTATTATGAAATAAAATTTTTCAAAAGAAGTCATTGTTACTTTAATATTTTTGAAAAATCTTCACCTGAAGCTTTTTTAAATACCCCCCCTGAAAATTCAGATATCCCGATATCTTACAAAAAAACCGGAAAGGCTTTGCCCTTCCGGTCGGTAATAGGGGTGCTCAGCGCCGTATCTGATAAAAACGGCCTAGTACTGGCCTAGTATTGCTGGGGCACGATCATGCTGTCTGGCACCGGCTGGCGCAGATAATCGGGGCTGAAGACCCGCTCGGGCAGCCTGACTTCCGGCTTCTGGATTTCCTGATAAGGCACCTGCGAAAGCAGATGGCTTATACAGTTCAGCCGCGCCTTTTTCTTGTCGTCCGCCGGCACGATCCACCAGGGTGCTTCCCTGATATTGGAACGTTCCAGCATGATTTCCTTGGCCAGCGTATAGGATTCCCAACGCCTGCGGCTTTCCAGATCCATGGGGCTGAGCTTCCACTGCTTCAGCGGGTCTTCCATCCGGGCACGGAAACGCATTTCCTGCTCATCATCGGAAATGGAAAACCAGTATTTGATGATCTGTATGCCACTGCGCACAAGCATGCGCTCGAATTCGGGAACGGAGCGGAAGAATTCCTCGTATTCCGCATCCGTACAGAAATTCATGACCCGTTCCACCCCGGCACGGTTATACCAGCTGCGGTCAAACAGCACGATTTCCCCCGCTGCGGGCAGATGACTGACATAACGCTGGAAATACCACTGCGTGCGCTCCCGGTCATTGGGGGCCGGCAGGGCCGCCACGCGGCATATGCGCGGATTGAGGCGCTGGGTAATGCGCTTGATCACGCCCCCCTTGCCCGCGGCATCCCGCCCTTCACAGATCACGACCAGCCGGTGCCCGGTATCCTTGATCCAGTCCTGCAGCTTGACCAGTTCACCCTGCAGCCGCAACAGTTCACGAAAGTAGGTACGGCGGGAATCAGGGGTGCCACGGTCCTTGTCCGCCCCCAGGCGGCTGTCATCCAGTTCCAGTTCGATTTCTTCGTCAATATCATCCAGCACGTCTTCGCGCAGGCGGTTTCTTTCCCACATCTCTCTGGTACTGCCAGGGACTTCGGTCATGGCGGGGTACGTCTCCATCAATGTTCAGGCGATCAGAATTCATCCTGGATGTACACGTCATCATCGGCGGACGGATCAACTTCCGGCAGGGCGGGCCTGCATCCCGTCCGCCCCCGTGTATCCTTCCAGACCAGGACAACGGCAGGCCGCCATTCTTCCTCAATGGCGGGCGGCGTGTGTTTGCAATCCTTTTTCATGGCAGCATTCCCAATCCAGATACCTATCCGATCATAGGTCCCGAAAGATATACTGGCGCATTCCCCTTAATAATATGAATATTTGATGAATTTAACAAATAAAGATCAAGTTTTATAAATAACTATGGTATTTCCATTAATACTTTAAATCATGAATCCATTCCATGCACTCAGCCTGTAATGGCAATAAAGAACGCCATGGTCAGCACCGATACAACGGCACTCAGGAACAGGGTGGAGGCGGCTTCCTGCTCATCCGTCCCGAACCGGACCGCAAGGATGACAACAACCGTCCCGACCGGAATGGACAGCGCCAGCACCGCCGCGCGCACGACCTCATGCGGGAGACCTGTCATGCCTAGTCCAAGCCACGACAGTCCAGGCACCACGACATTGCGGACCGCAACCGTAACCAGAACCGGCAGGGTAATGGAAACCCGCTGCAGGAACAGTACGATACCCGAAGCAAACAGGGCAACCCCCGCGGCCGTACCGCCCAGCAGGGCAAACGCATCCAGCACGGCCACGGGAAAGCGGATATCGCAGGCAACCAGAAGCGTGGCCAGGATCGGGGCCCAGACAATCGGTTCCCGCAGCGAGACAAGGATCTGGTGCCCCAGATGCAGGCGGGGGTCCGCCCTGTCCATGGTAGCATGCCTGGCCAGCATGACCATGCAGACCGGGGTCTGCACAAGCACCATGGCGAAGACGGAGGCGGAAATGACAACGGCCGTCGTACTCGGCCCGATCAGCACCGGCAGCATGGCAGACCCGATGAACGGCACGGACGGTGCGCCCATGGCCAGTCCCTGCAGGGTGGCCACGCCCGCATCACGATGGAAAACATGGCGCGACAGGATATAGGACACCCCGAAGCTTACGCACATGATTCCAAACACCGATGCCGCCAGCGGCAACTGGCCCGCCAGGATGGTGCGCGGCATGCGGGCAATTCCCACAAACAGGCTGAGCGGAAAAGCATACAGCATGACCATCCGGTTAAGGATGCCGACCTGCTCACCATTGAAATCCCGCCGCCATCCCGCCGCGTAGCCCAGAACAAAAACCACAACAAGCGGCAGCATCGCGGCAATGATGGTGGAAAGCATGGGCCTTTAGTCCTGTGGCTTGCGTGTAAGGGCACGCGGGGCACGCATGGCCTGATGGGTCAGCAGGCCGCTACCATGCCGCGTATGAATGACGGGGGGCAACCACCCCCGGGCGGATCGGGAACGTTGCACAGGCATGGACCGGATGCAAAACGAAAGCAGCCCCGGCAGTGCGGCCACCAGTCTGGACGACCGGCGGGACAGGGCGCCTGGCCGATGAAAACCGTTTGATAACAAGGGGTGGCCAATTAATAGCTCCCTCTATTTGCGAATGATAATTATCATTATTAATGCGTTGATATATAATGTTTTTTTGTTTGATAATGAAGGCCGTTTGCGATATATGACATGAACGATTCTCATTTACCGAAATGAAAAGAACAGCACCATGCCAGTCAAGGACCCCAAGGTCATCGAGTTCCTGAACACTCAGCTGACCAATGAACTGACAGCCATCAACCAGTATTACCTGCATGCCCGCACCCTGCGCCACTGGGGCGTGACCCTGCTGGGCAAGAAGGAATACGAGGAATCCATCGAGGAAATGCGCCACGCCGACTGGCTGATCGAGCGTATCCTGTACCTGGGTGGCCTGCCCAACGTGCAGCGCTACAACCAGATCCTGGTGGGACAGGACGTGGAGGAAATCCTTAAATGCGACCTGAAGCTGGAAGAAAAGGCCATCGGTGACCTGCGTGAAGGCATCGCCTATTGCGAAAGCGTGCGCGATTTCGTATCGCGTGACCTGCTGCTCAAGATCCTGGTGAACGAGGAAGAGCACGAGGACTTCCTTGACCGCCAGTTCGACCTGATCCGCCAGGTCGGTATCGAGCGTTACATCCAGCTCAACTCCGCCCCTGCCCCCGATCAGGAATAAGGCAGTTGCGCCCGGCAGGTACATAGTACCTGCCACCTGGCAGCCGGAGACCGGACCGGCTGCGGAACATTCCCGTATTTTACCAATACAGATATAAGCAATTGTAATTGATGCGGCTGCATGGTTGCTTACATGCAGAATCATATCCAGTCCTGCCCCGGTTCCAGTCAGAGCATACCATGCCACAAGATGATATTCCCCCATCACCCATTGCAGATCTATGCCGTGACAAGGGGCTGAAACTGACTGACCAGCGTCGCGTTATTGCCCATGTCCTGTCGGAATCCGATGATCACCCGGATGTGGAAGAACTCTACCGTCGCGCCTTGGCCATTGATCCGCGCATCTCCATCGCCACCGTCTACCGTACCGTCCGCCTGTTTGAAGAAAAGGGCATCCTGTTGCGGCGCGATTTTGGTGGCAACCGGGCACGATATGAAAAAACGGACCACGGCAATCACTATCACCTGATTGACGCCAAGACGGGGTCCGTCATTGAATTCGAGGATGAAGTGCTGGAGGTCATGCTGCGGCAGATCGCCAGCCGCATGGGGTTCGACCTTGTCACGACACGCCTTGAACTGTTTGGCAAAAAGTTGAAATAGCCCGGGCCTGCCCGGCAGGAATACCGGCATCCACAAAACTGTAACCCAAAAATAAATATAAATATATTCCTGCAGGCATAACCAGCGAACTGTACCCTGTCGCCCTGCCGTAAAACCCCGCGCCGGCGGGCCTGTTGCTTCGACCTGCATGAAACATGCGGCATGTGCTGCCGCCCTGTATAATACAGTCCTGTCCCGGTGGCCGGTCTCGACATCCTGCCTGGCATGTGACAAACCGCTTTATGTTTTAATAATATCGGTTTTATGTATAAAAAGGCTGTCTGTTGGCGTGAGCCCCCGTTTTCTCGCGTCCTGAAGGCCCGTCCTGCCCCGCTACAGGATGGACCTGCACGAGAGGATACTGAATGAAGCCCATCGCCACGCCCGATACCCCTTCCCGCCCCGGACTGCGTGAACGCAAGCAGGCCCGCGTGCGCGATACCCTGATTGCAGAGGCGATGCGCCTGTTTTCCGCCCAGGGGTATGACCAGACCACGGTGGATGAAATCGCGGACGCAGCCGAGGTTTCACGCCGCACGCTATTCCGCATGTTCGCAACCAAGGCCGATATCGTGCTGGCTTGGACACGCGGCATGACACAGGCCCTGACCGAGGCCCTGGCCGACTGCCCGGCCGACATGCCCCCCGCCGATGCGATGATGCATGCCTTTACGGCCCTTGTACCCCATATTGCCGCCAACCGGCATGATACCTATGCCTTTGTCTACCTGATCGAAAAGACCCCTTCCCTGCAGAGCGTCAGCCTGCAGAAATACGGCAAGTGGGAAGACTGCCTGGCCGAAGGGCTGGCAAAGCGGATAACCGAACGCAAGAGCCGCAGGACCGCAGCGCGCCTTATGGCACGCGGTGGCATTGCGATTTTCCGCACGGCGCTGGATGAATGGATCAGGCTGCGCGGGCGGCCCGCGCTGGTGCCGCTGTTGCAGAAAACCTACGCGCTGCAGTCAACACTCTGGCCCCGGCCGGAACCGGTTGATGACATGGCGGATTGATTCAGCCCCTGACCGCGCAGACCGGCCATGCCGGGAATGGCCCGGCTACGCGGACAGTCCGCAGGGGCCGCGCCGTGTTCAGTAACGGAAGATGGACGCTGTTGCCTCTGACAGATCCGCCCATGACATGCCACAGCCATAGGCCGTGCAGGCACAGCCGGACATGACAGTCAGGCCAAGCACTGCCAGCCCTATTTCATATCCCCTTGACCGAGCGTAAGTCCTGCCTGTCCAGAGCATAATTTTCCCCTGCTGGAACCGGTTAAAAGATTTTCTGGAACGGGCGCCGCCAAGAACGCCGTACAGGCTGAAGAACACCGTAATTGCAGAAAGGACGCTGTCCCCGGGTCCGTGTTTTCAGCCCGCCGGCTTCTGTCAGAAGCGGAACACGAAATTGGACTGGTAATAGGTCCCGCCTGATCCACCCGCCTCATTCAGGGCGCGCGAGGTCATGAAGCGTGAGACGTACTGTGTCCACGAGACATGGGTATTGATCTGCCACGCCACGGAAGCCTGTGGTGCCATACCAATGAATTTACCCCGGAAATTGCCTGCGAATTTGTAGAACCCGGAGGATTTGTAAACCGGATCATTCACACTGTCGCGCCAGAACAGCGGATACTTGATCTGTATGCTCACGGATTTGAACGGCGTAATACGGACCAGCGGCGCAAAGCTGATCAGGTTCGAGCCCGTCATGTAGGTCGTGGTATCAAGATAGTTGGTCTGCGGATTGAAGGGCGAGACATAGGTACCGATTGTCCCGCTCCGGTCCGACGCATTACCACCGGAATAGACATCTGTCTGGATACCGGCAAAGGCATTGAGCGCATTTTTGGGCAGGCGTGCCCCGACTACGGAGTTGATGGCATAGGCACTGACATTGCGCGCCGCATTGTTGCTGGCCTGGCGGAAGACCCCGCCCTGCCAGATTCCGCCCACCGAGAACTCGATCGGACCCGCAACACCATGCCAGCGCATGCCGAAGTTGTTACGTGTGTTCGACCCCTTGACGGACGTGCCATTCGGACCCGCAATGGCCCCGGCGGAGCCATTGAGCTTATAGCCGATATAGAACGCATCAAGAAACGAGTACCCCTTCTGCCCCATGAAGGTGAAGTCCGGCGGCGCCCAGGTGGTATTGAAGCCATACAGGCGCGTGGCGTAGTTTTCGGTATCGTGAAACATCTTGTTTTCACTGTCGTATGTCTGCACGAAATCCCAGCCATCCACGCGGATGCGCTTCCAGACCATATAGGCCCGGAAACCGTCCCATGAGAGTGGCACGTTGGGGGTCTCACGATTGTACAGCATGTATGATGGCGCATCGAGAAACTGCTGCCGGCCGAAGATGAAGCCGCTTTTGGCACCCAGCATGGTCCACCGCGTCTCGACGAAGGCCTGCTGCGCATCCAGCCGCTTGCGGTAGGTCGAACCATAGCCATACCCCCCCCAGCCTGCGGCATCGGCATTGATCAGCTGCCCGAAAAAACGCAGGTGCGAGCCGATATGCAGGTCCGCCCCATACAGGTTGCGCACACCGAAGCGACCGGAATCATTAGGCTTCTGCGTGCCCAGCTGTGGCCTGCTTTCAAACCAGTTCCGCAGCCGCGTCTCACCAGAGAAACTGATCCATACATTGCCGCTTCGGGTCAGGGGAATGTATTTCAGCACGTCAAACGGGTCATCGGACTTCTTCGTGTGCCGTAGCCGGCTCCAGTCCTCTGCCCAGGGGCCACGCCATAGGTCCCGACCGGGCCAAAGCCCGCTGCCTCGCCATTGCCCCGGTTGAACACGCCCCAGTCATACTGATGGCCATTCTTGCGGTTTTCCGCGCCACTCATGCGCAGCGGCTGGCCGATCGGGTTGGCATGCGGATAGATCTGGATAGGGGGCTGGATATGGACAACCATGCTTTCCGGCTGTGATGTCGCCTGGATTCCCACCTGACCGGACTGACGCGCGGGTGTCAGCTCAGCCGCATGCGCGCCCTGCCCCAGCATGGCCGCCCCCGATGGCAGGCTGAGCAACATGGCCAGAACGGGAAAGTCGGCGGCCTTCCTGCCCGTCCGCACGACGTGGGCGCACAGGGCAAGCCTGCGGGAATTCCGGATGTTCGCGGTCGTGGCCGGGGTCAGGGAAGGCACCATAGTTACGCACCAGTTCGTCATATACGGATTTTATCCGCCGTTAAGCACTAAACATTTTCGTATTATACAGATAAGTTCGCGTCAATCGTGTATTATCATCGGCTTTCGGAAAGTTATCAAAAAAACTTCCCCCGCGGGTCGTTATTTTACTAACGTGCTGTTATTTAATGTTTTTGTTCAGATTCACCGAAAAGACAATGTGTCATAAAAATTACAGGACCATTTTTTTGACGATTTAAAACGTGTTATTGACAGATCCACAAAGCCATCATACAGAATATATAGCGTATTTTTACAGTGATTTTTTAATAGGACGAATCACTGGCATTAAATATCGTCTCCTCCCTTCGGCACACCCGATGCAAACCGCTTCATATTCTCCATACTTCCTTATATAAAAAAGGAATATAAAAAGTGGCCAAACCATCATTCCCGACCCGGCGCAGCCTGATGCAGGCCACCTTCGCAGCCGCCGCCACCCTTGCCTTCCGCCCCCCGCAGGCCCGGGCGGCGACAGGGCTGCTGAATGTATCATACGACCCGACGCGTGAATTATATCAGGACATTGATACCGGGTTCACCCGCCTGTGGGCCAGCCAGCATGGCGGCGCGACCGTGCAGGTCCGTACGTCCCATGGCGGGTCCGGGGCACAGGCGCGCTCTGTGCTGGAAGGGGCGCCTGCGGATATCGTCACGCTGGCCCTGGCCTATGACATCGATGCCCTGGCCCATGCCGGCCTGCTGGCCACCGACTGGCAGAGCCGCCTGCCCCATAACGCCACACCCTATACCAGCACCATCGTGTTCCTGGTACGCAAGGGAAATCCCAAGAACATCCATGACTGGCCGGACCTGATCCGTGAGGGGGTGCAGGTCATCACCCCCAACCCCAAGACATCGGGCGGCGCGCGGTGGAACTACCTTGCCGCATGGGGCTGGGCACTGCGCCAGCCGGGCGGTACGCCAGAGACTGCGCGCGCCTATCTCAAATCCCTGTTTGCCCATGTGCCGGTACTGGACACCGGGGCACGCGGCGCCACCAACAGCTTTGTCCAGCGCGGCCTGGGTGACGTGCTGGTGGCATGGGAAGCCGAGGCCCTGCTGGCCACGCGCGAGATCGGGCCGGACCAGTTCGACATGATCGTCCCCCCCCTGACCATCCTGGCCGAACCGCCAGTGGCCGTGGTGGACCGCAACGCGCAGGCCCATGGCACGACGGAACTGGCGCGGGCCTATGTGGACTACCTGTTCAGCGATGCAGGGCAGAAAACGGGAGCGAAACATTATTTCCGTCCCGTCAACGCCGCCATCCTGGCGGAAAATCAGGACCGTTTTACCCCCACGACCACCTTTGACATCGCAAGCCTTGGCGGCTGGGCCAAAGTGCAGGCCACGCATTTCGCCGATGGCGGCCTTTTTGATGGCGTCTACACGAAATGAATCCGTCCCGTCCGTCCTCTTTCCCCGGCCTGCGGTGGCAGCGCGACCCGCTGCCCGGCTTCGGGCTGGGGCTGGGCATGACGCTGTTCTGGCTGGGCACGATCGTGATCCTGCCCATGGTGGCGCTGGTTGTCCGGCCATGGGGCGAAGGGCTGCTCAGCGGTCTGCGCGCCTTCGCCCACGCGGCGCATGACGGGCGCATGCTCGCGGCAATACGGGTCAGTTTTACATCGGCACTGCTCGCGGCGGTGGCCGACCTTGTACCCGGCCTGCTGATTGCATGGGCGCTGGTACGCAGTGACATTCCGGCGCGGCGGCTTATCGACATGCTGGTGGAACTGCCCTTTGCCCTGCCCACGGCTGTGGTGGGCATTACCATGGCAACGCTCTATGGCCCCAATGGCTGGATTGGCGGCCCGCTGGCGCGGTGGGGGGGGCATGTCGCCTTTACACAGGCCGGTATCGTGCTGGCGCTGATGTTCATCGGCCTGCCCTTCGTGGTGCGCACCATCGCCCCCGTCCTGCGCCACCTGCCGCGTGATGTGGAGGAAGCCGCTGGAATACTGGGGGCCAGCCGCCTGCAGGTGATCACGCGCGTCATCCTGCCCGCCCTGTACCCCGCACTGGTCACGGCGGCGGGCATGGCCTTCGCACGTGGCATTGGTGAATACGGATCGGTCATCTTCATTGCCGGCAACCAGCCCTACCATACCGAAATCGCGCCGCTGCTGATCGTCATCCGCCTGCAGGAATACGACACCCAGGGGGCGACACTGATCGGGTTCGTGCTGGTGGGGATATCGCTCCTGTCGCTTGCGGGCATCGGCCTGCTGCGCCGCCACCTGTCATACGGCACGGACTGAGGGACTGGAACACGATGTCACGCCTGCTGTTTGCCCTCGTGGTCTACCTGCTGGTGGCCGTAATGGTGGTGCTGCCACCCGTAATGGTGTTCGCGGCCGCGCTTTCACACGGGTTACGGGTTGCCATGGCCACGCTGGCCGAACCCGATGCCCTGTCCGCCATCCGCCTGACCATGATCGTGACGGGTATCAGTGTGGCCATCAATACCGTGTTCGGCACCATGGCGGCGTGGACACTGGCGCATTTCCGCTTTCCCGGCCGCAACCTGCTGGTCGTGCTGATCGAACTGCCGCTCAGTGTCTCGCCCGTGGTGGGGGGGCTGGTCTGGCTGCTGGTCTTTGGCACACAGGGATGGTGGGGGGCGGCGCTGGAACGCTGGGGCCATCCCGTTCTGTTCGCACCACCGGGCATTGTGCTGGCCACCGTGTTCGTCACCTTCCCCTATGTCACGCGCACGCTCATGCCCATGCTCGCGCATAACGGGCGCGAGGCGGAAGAAGCCGCCGTGATGCTGGGTGCGAACCTGTGGCAGGTATTGTGGCATGTCACGCTGCCGGGCGCGCGGCTGGCGCTGCTTTCGGGCGTGCTGCTGACCACGGCGCGCGCCATGGGGGAATTTGGCGCGGTATCGGTCGTATCGGGCCATATTCCGGGCCTGACCGAAACCATGCCGCTGCATATCGAGACCCTGTACAACGGCTACCAGACGGTGGCCGCCTTTACCATGGCAGCCCTGCTTGCCCTTATGGCGATGGGTGTGGTCATGGCCCGCAACCTGACCGAACGCCGCCACGGGCGGACGGAGAATACGGCATGAGCGTTCAGCTGGAGCAGATCACCCGCCGCAACCCGCGCAACGGGCGACCCATTGTCGATAATGTCTCGCTTGCGGTGGCCAGTGGCAGTTTTACCGCCCTTGTCGGCCCATCGGGTGCCGGCAAGACCTCGCTGCTGCGGATCATTGCCGGGCTTGACCCGCATCAGGCAGGCCATGTCTCGATTGACGGAACACGGGTGGATACGCTGGATGCCCGGGCGCGCAATATCGGTTTTGTGTTCCAGCACTATGCGCTGTTCGCGCATATGAGTGTGGCGGCCAATATCGGTTTTGGCCTGTCCGTCCGCCCCCGTGGCCAGCGCCCGCGGCGTGACGTGATTGCCCGGCGGGTGGAGGACCTGCTCGATCTCATGCAGCTTTCCGGGCTGGGGGGGCGCTATCCACATGAACTCTCCGGCGGGCAGCGCCAGCGCGTGGCCCTGGCCCGCACGCTGGCCACCGGCCCGCGCGTGCTGCTGCTGGACGAGCCGTTTGGCGCGCTGGACCCGCTGGTGCGCAGGCAGATCCGCGGCTGGCTGCGCAGCCTGCATGAACGGCTGGGGCTGACCACCATCCTTGTCACCCATGACCGGCAGGAAGCGGCCGAACTGGCCGATACGGTGGTGCTGATGCGCCATGGCCGCATCGTGCAGGCCGGCACACCCCAGGCACTGGAAGACACACCGGCCGATCCCTTCACCATGGCCTTCACCGGCGATCTGGTCCGCCTGGGTGGCCGGGTGGAAAACCATGTCTTCACGCCCGACCTGCCTGACATCCTGCCCGTTACCGCCCCGATTGCCGCCGGCCCGGCCGAACTGCTGGTCCGGCCTGTCGATATCGCCCTGCGCCCCGGGCAGGGACAGGCCACCGCCGTACTGCGTCAGGCACGTGGCCCGCTGGGACTGTATGACGTGCGTCTGGGCACGGACACGCTGCAGGTGGAAACGCTCATGCCCCCTGACCGTCCCCGCATCCTGCCGCACTGCGCGCTGGATGTTACGGCCGGGCGGCTGGCGCGCGACAATGCGTGGGCCAGCGTCGAGACCCCGCCATTCCCCGGCCCGCCGTCCATCCACCCGACAGGAGAGCGTATCCATGCACAGCATTCGTGAGCGCACCGCCATCGCCCTTGTCATCATGCTGGACGTGGCGTTCTACGGAACGGCGGAGCGGCCCGTCAGCACCATCGAAATCGCGGAACGCTCCAGTCTGGCGCGCCGGGGACTGGAGCCCATATTGCAAGGCCTGGCCCGCGCCGGGCTGCTGAAGGGCGTGCGCGGCCCGCATGGCGGCTACCGGCTGGCCCTGCCCGCGCGCGAAATCCTGCTGTCCGATATCTGCCGGATTGCACTGCATGATGGTGCCCATGCGGCGGACAGGCGCCAGGGCGCGCTGTTCAATACCGTGATCCGGCCCTTCCTGGACCAGATGGACGGATTGCTGGCACATGAATACAGCAAGCTGACATTGCAGGATTTTGTGCGGCAGGCCGAAATGCGTGGCCTGACCCGCCCTGCGGCAGGCACCTCCGCCTTCCATATCTGATGGCGGCGGCGCGGCGGTTTGTAGAAAATTGTCGGGTGCCGCCTTTTTTCCGGAAGGCGGCATTCCCTGAAGCTTTTTGAAAAAAGCTTCACCAAAAACTTTTGTTTTTCATCAATGCCCTGCTGGTGAAAAAACCGCTCAGTCCAGCCGGACAGAGGGGCGTACGAATACATCCAGCCAGTCCACCAGACACGAAATCGTGCCCCGCACCGGCCCGTACAGTTCAAACTGGTGCTGACGATACAGCATGAGATGGACCAGCCGCGCCGACAGGCCATGCAGCCAGCCACCACCAAAAACCGTGCCACCAGGGAAGGTGCCCCAGCCATTATAGTCACCCAGTGCGACAACCGCGCCCTTGTTATGGAAGGTAAAGGGGGGCAGCGGATTGCCGCTTTTCATCCATCCCGGCAGCACACGGGCCAGATGATGGGCCTGCTGGCGGGCGGCCTGCGCCGTGGGGGCCACGGGTTTCTCGGCAATGAAGGCACAGTCACCCATGGCGAAGATGTTGTCGTCCTCCATCACCTGCAGGCTTGGCCGGACCTCCAGCTGACCTGAGCGCGAGAGTTTGAGGCCGCCGAATTTACTGGTCACGTCCGGTGCCTTCACACCCGCAGCCCACACCCGCAGCGTGGCGGGCACGCGGCTGCCATCTTTCAGGATAAAGCCGTTCCCATCCGCCCCGCTTACCATGGCCCCCGCGCGCACGCTGACGCCAATCGCCTCAAGCTGCCTGACCGCCGCCGCCGAGACCGCCTCGGGGAAAGCGGGCAGGATACGGGGACCGGCTTCAAGCAGGGTGATGCGCAGCCTGGGCGGCTTGCGGCCAAAACTGTAGAGCGAGGCGAGATCAAGCGCCTTGTGCAGTTCCGCCGCAAGCTGGGTGCCGGTGGCCCCGCCCCCCACAATGGCGATATCCAGTTCCTGCCCGTTGGCGAACGCCCGCAGCAGTTCCATGCGGAAGCGGTCGTTAAAGCCGTTTGCATCGACCAGGTTGTCAATGAACAGGCAGTGCTCGGCCACACCCGGGGTCCCGAAATCATTGGCCCGGCTGCCGATGGACAGTACCACCGCGTCATAATCCAGCGTGCGGGCCTCGACCACCACTTCCCCACTCAGCCGGTCCCGGATCGGGGCAAGGGAAATGGTCCGGGCCGTGCGGTCCAGCGCCGTGATCTCACCAGGCCAGAATTCAAAATGGTGGCGGCTGGCCTGTGACATGAAGCTTATGCGGTCATTCTCGTTGGCGGCCGTGCCGGCGGCAAAGCAGTGCAGCATCGGCTTCCACACATGGGCGAAGCTTTTATCCACCAGCGTGATTTCGGCCTGCCCCGACCGCCCGACCGAATTGCCCAGCCGCGTGGCAAGGGCCAGCCCCGCCACACCGCCGCCCACAATCACGATCCGAAACTTCTGTGCCATCTCGATAATGCTCCAAACC
The DNA here is from genome assembly GCF_003207855.1 of Komagataeibacter rhaeticus. Taxonomy (GTDB): domain Bacteria; phylum Pseudomonadota; class Alphaproteobacteria; order Acetobacterales; family Acetobacteraceae; genus Komagataeibacter; species Komagataeibacter rhaeticus. The sequence goes on from NZ_NKTZ01000003.1 coordinate 244,573, forward strand.
CGCTGGCCGGTGTTGCCGCACGCTGGCAGAACCCCCGGCCCGCTCCAGCCATGTAAACCACTCTGGGCGTGAGCATAGGCCATCGCCCCCCGGCCTGAAACACGCGGCCGGGCAATTTCATGCACGAATATGTAATGACACGGTGCAATGGCATGTCCCGTCCCGCGCCGGAATGCGGAAAACCCACGCATGCGGCGGGCTGATCAAAAGAACCCGATCAGCCCTTGCCGCCCATGCCCACACCTGCCATGCCAGGCCCCGGACGGGCAACGCCCCTGCCCCCACCGCGTTAACCGGCCTGATGCGCCGTAACAGCCAACCGCGCGCAAGGGACCTTTACCCCGCTGTCACCTGCAACAGGAGAAACCATGACTGCCACCCCGAACGGACGTATCCAGGGCAAGGTTGCCGTCATTACCGGTGCCGCCAGCGGCATCGGCCGGGCCACGGCCGAGCGTTTTGCCGCCGAGGGCGCGAAACTGACCCTGACCGATCTCAATACCGACGCGCTTGATGAGCTGGTCAGCCAGTTTGAAAAAAGTGGCGTATCCGTCATCGCGGTACCCGCCGATGTCACGAGCGAAGCGGACATCCAGCGCGTCATGCACGAAACCATGAAGCAGTTTGGCCGGATTGACATCCTGGTTGCCAATGCGGGCGTGATCCCCGAAGCCGACCTGGCATCCGCCACGGCGGAACTGTGGGATCATACCATGGCGGTTGACGCACGCGGCATGTTCCTGTCGTGCAAATATGCCGCGGCCGAGATGGTCCATGCCGGACAGGGGGCGATTGTCTGCCTGTCCTCCATTTCCGCCTTTGCGGGGCAGAAGGGCCAGGCGGTCTATGGCCCGGCCAAATTCGTGGCCTCCGGCCTGACCAAGCACCTTGCCATCGACCTGGCGGACAAGGGGGTGCGCGTCAATGCCGTGGCCCCCGGCACCATCGATACGCCAGCCGTGGCCGGAATGGATGCGGAGGGAATCCGCAAGGTGGTGGAGATGCACCCGATGGGCCGCATGGGCAGGCCGGCCGAAGTGGCCAGCGCCATCCTGTTCCTGGCATCGGACGATGCCTCCTTCATCACCGGCGCGGTCCTGCCGGTCGATGGCGGCTATCTGGCCCAGTAGGGCCAGCCCCGGCCGGGCCGCCCTTCAGGCGATATGCACTTCCACATCATGCTCACGCAGCATTTCGGATATCCGTTCGGAGGGCTGGCGGTCGGTAAAGAAACCATGGACGTGGGACAGGTGGCCCAGCCGGCCCATCGGCCTGCGGCCGAACTTGGTCTGGTCCGCCAGCAGGTAGACACGCCGGGCATTGCGCATCATTGCCTGCGCCACGCTGATCTCATCGGCATCGAAGTCGAGCAGCGTGCCGTCCTCCTCTATCCCGCTTATGCCGATCACGGCAAAATCTGTGCGGTACTGTTCAATGAAGGTACTGGCGGTGGAGCCGGTAATGCCCCCATCGTAAAAGCGTACCTGCCCGCCCGTCACGATGACCTGAAAATCAGTCTGGGCCGAAAGCGGGGTGGCCACATGCAGGTTGTTGGTAATGATCCGCAGTGCCTTGTGCCGCCGCAGCGCCTTGGCAAAGGCCTCGGTTGTGGTGCCGATGCTGACGAACAGCGATGAATTGTCGGGGATATGCCGGGCGGCAAGGTGGCCGATGGCCTCCTTGGCCCGACGGTTGAGCACCTGCCGCTCGGAATAGGCGATGTTCTCGACCGACGAGGCCAGCCCCGCCCCGCCATGATGCCGCGCCACCAGCCCGCGACGGGCCAGGTGGTTGACGTCACGCCGTATGGTCTGGACGGCAACGTTCAGCCTCTGGGCCAGTTCCTCATTCGAGACATAACCCTGCGTACGCACCAGTGCGGTAATTTCGTGGTGACGTTCTTCTGCCGACACGTTGCCTTTTTCCCCTTACGCCGGTTACTTGCTCAGACCACGCGCGCAACGGTGCGCCCGGTGGCACCCAGATCGGCAAAGGAGCGTTCCAGCCGCTCCACGATGCCCATCTCCCCCACGCGCAGCCACTTGCGCGGGTCATACAGCTTCTTGGTCGGCTTGCCGGTGCTGGGCGCGATCTGGTGGCTGAAGGCCTCGGCATGTTCATGCACGTAGCGGCCGACGCTGCTGGCGAACGCGAACTGGATGTCGGTATCGATGTTCATCTTGAACACGCCATACGACACGGCCTCGGTAATCTTGGCCTGTTCGGACCCCGAACCACCGTGGAAGACCAGCGCCAGCGGCTTGTCGCCCCGCCCCGTGGCCGCGGCCACCGCCGCCTGCGAGTTGCGCAGGATCTCGGGCCGCAGCCTGACATTGCCCGGCGCGTACACGCCATGCACATTGCCAAAGGAGGCGGCAATGGTCACGAACCCCAGCGGGGACAGGGCCTCATAAGCCTTCAGCACATCCTCGGGCTGGGTGTAGAGATGCGCGTTGTCGGCCCCGTCATCCAGATCGTGGCCAATACCGTCTTCCTCGCCGCCGGTCACACCCAGCTCGATTTCCAGACCGATGCCAAGCGGGGCCATGCGGCGCAGGAAGGCCGCGCATTCTGCGATATTGTCTTCCAGCGGTTCAGCCGAAAGGTCGATCATGTGCGAGGAGAACAGCGGCTGGCCGGTTTCCTTCACCGCCTCCTCGCTGGCGTCGATCAGGCCGGATATCCACGGCAGCAGCTTGCGGTCGGCATGATCGGTATGCAGGATCACACACACGCCGTAAGCCGCCGCCACGGTATGGACATGACGGGCCGCGGCCACCGCCCCCAGCACGCGGGCCCGTGCCGCATCCTCCATGCCTTCGCCCGCATAGAACCGCGCGCCACCGTTGGAAAGCTGGATGATCACATCCGCCCGGTTGCGCGCCGCCGCTTCCAGCACGGCGTTGATGCTGTCCGTGCCCACCACGTTCACCGCCGGCAGGGCATAGCCCTCGTCACGGCAGGTTTCCACCAGACGGCGGTAGTCGGCACCGGTCACCACGCCGGGCCTCAGGCCCAGGCGGGCGGAGGCAGTGGTCGCTGTGTCAGTCATGTCGTTCCTCTATTGCGTGTTATTGTTGTTATGCAACGGATGAAATGTTCACCAGGTCTTGGTCTGGTAATCGTGATGGCCCTCGACAAAGCGGATGGTGCCGGACTTCGAGCGCATGACCAGCGAATGCGTGACCGTGCGCACGCCCGAACGGCGGATGCCGTGCAGCAGCGCCCCACCCGTAACACCCGTGGCGGAGAACAGGACATCACCACGGGCCATGTCCTCCAGCGCCAGCTTGCGCGAGGGATCGGCGCCGGGATTCATCCTGCGCGCACGTTCGATCTGGCCATCGTCCTCGAACATGAGGCGGCCCTGCATCTGCCCGTGCACACAGCGCACGGCGGCGGCGGCCAGTACGCCTTCCGGCGCGCCGCCGGAGCCGACATACAGATCGATTTCACTGTCCTCGAGGCAGGCCGCGATGGCGGCCGCCACATCCCCGTCACTGAGCAGTGTCACACGCGCGCCGACCGCGCGGGCGCGGGCAATCAGTTCCTCGTGACGTTCACGATCCAGCGTGCAGACCATAAGTTCGGACACGTCACGCTTCTTGGCCTTGGCCAGGGACTTCAGGTTGGCCTCGATGCTGCTGTCCAGATCCACCACGCCTTCGGGCAGGTAGGGGCCGACCACGATCTTGTCCATGTAGATGTCGGGGGCATGCAGGAAGTTGCCGCTTTCCGCCAGCGCCACGACAGTCAGGGCGTTGGGCAGGTTCTTGGCGCACAGGTTGGTGCCTTCCAGCGGGTCCACGGCAATGTCCATGCCGGGGCCGCCCGCGCCCACCTTTTCCCCGATGAACAGCATCGGGGCTTCGTCCATCTCGCCTTCGCCGATGACAACGGTGCCGTTGATGGCAACCGTATCGAAGGCACGTCGCATGGCCTCCACTGCCGCGCCATCGGCTTCGTTCTTCAGGCCCCGGCCCGTCCAGGCGGAGGCGGCGACAGCGGCCGCTTCCGTCACGCGGACAAGTTCAAGCGCAAGATTGCGATCCGTAACCTGATAGGGATTATGCCGTGTGGAGGTCATGAAGCACTCTTTTCCTATGTTCTGGTATTCGTGGGTCAGGCGGCTACGGTGGAGCTGAGCGTGCGGCGCACCGCCAGATGCCAGCCCGCCACCATACTGTCGCGCTGGGCCTTGTCCATTGTCGGGCGGAACAGGTGCCCGCGCGTCCAGGTGCCCTCCAGTTCGGGGATGCTGCTCCATACGCCCGTGGCCAGCCCCGCCAGGAAGGCCGCCCCCAGCGCGGTCGTCTCGACCTGCCGGGGACGTTCCACCGGGGTCTGGAGCATATCGGCCAGGAACTGGCAGAACCAGTCATTGACCGACATCCCGCCATCAACACGCAGTGCGTTCAGCTTTCCGCCGCCGTCCTCGCGCATCGCCTCCATCAGGTCCAGCGTCTGGTAGGCCACCGATTCCAGGGCCGCGCGCGCGATATGGGCCGCGGTCGAACCCAGCGTCATGCCGCAGATCAGGCCACGGGCGTCGGGGTCCCAGTGCGGCGCGCCAAGGCCCACGAAGCCGGGCACCATGTACACGCCATGGCTGTGCGGCACGCGGGTTGCCATGTCATCGGTCTGGGAGGCATGGGTGATCAGGCCCAGCCCGTCACGCAGCCAGCGGATGGCCGCACCGGCCACGAAAATCGAGCCTTCCAGCGCATAGACCGTCTCGTCACCAATACGGTAGGCGATGGTGGTCAGCATCCGGTTTTCGGAATTGACAGGCGTGGTGCCGGTGTTGAGCAGCGCGAAGCAGCCGGTGCCATAGGTTGCCTTGGCGGTGCCGGGCTTGAAACAGGCCTGGCCGACCATGGCGGCGTTCTGGTCGCCTGCCATGCCGGCCACTTTCAGCGGTTCACCAAACAGGTCGGCTTCCGTCTCACCAAAGATCTCGCTGTTGGTGCGGACTTCGGGCAGGATGGCGCGCGGCACGTTGAACAGGGCCAGAAGCTCGTCATCCCACGCGCAGGTATGGATGTTGAACAGAAGCGTGCGCGAGGCATTGGTCGTGTCGGTCGCGTGCACGCGGCCGCCGGTCAGCCGCCACAGAAGAAAACTGTCGATGGTGCCGCAGGCCAGTTCACCACGCTCGGCGCGCGCGCGCGCACCTTCCACATTGTCCAGTATCCACGCAATCTTGGTGGCGGAAAAATAGGGGTCGAGCAGCAGGCCCGTGCGCTCGCGCACCAGGGGTTCGTAACCCTGCTCGTGCATGCGCATGCAGACCGGTGTCGTGCGGCGGTCCTGCCAGACGATGGCGCGATGGACGGGGCTGCCGGTCTTGCGGTCCCATACCACGATCGTCTCGCGCTGGTTGGTGATGCCGATACCCGCGATGGTGGCGGGACCGCCCACCTTCGCTATGGCCTCGCGTGCGGTGGACAGCACGTTGGACCAGATTTCCTCCGCATCGTGCTCCACCCAGCCCTGATTGGGGTAATGCTGGGCGAATTCGACACGGGCAACGGACAGCGCCGCGATATCGCGGTCGAACACGATGCTGCGGGTGGACGTTGTTCCCTGGTCAATAGCGAGAATTCTGTTCTTCTTGTTCATTATTTTCTCCTGCCCATGCGGGCGGATTCTGGTTTGTGGCCACGGGCGGCAGACTGCCACCCGCGACCGTCATGCCGCCGCAGCCGCCCGTTACGGGGCCGCCTTTGCCGCAACCGGCTGGCGGCCACGCAGATAGGCATCCAGCCGGCCCGCGTCCTCATCCGTCACATGCAGGCCAAGGCGGGAACGGCGCCACAGGATATCCTCGGTGGTCTGGGCCCATTCATGCGCGATCAGGTATTCCACCTCACGCGCCGTAAGCCCGCCGCCAAACTGCTCGCCCATATCCGCCATGCTGCGCGCATCGCCCACGATCACATCGGCACGCGAGCCATAGTTGCGCACCAGCCGCCAGCACAGCTGCTGGTCAAGGAAGGGGGCCTTTGCCGCCAGACGGGCAAGCGCGCCTTCGAACCCGCCCTCACCCAGGTCACCGCCGGGCAGCACCTTGTCCGCCGTCCAGCCCGGCGCGGACAGGACCGGCAGGAAAGGCTGAAGCTTCTCGATCGCATGTTCGGCCAGCCGGCGGAACGTCGTGATCTTGCCACCGAAGATGGAAAGCATGGGCGCCTGGTTGCCCTGCGTGTCCACGTCCAGCACGTAATCACGCGTCACGGCCGACGCGTTCTTGGCCGCGTCATCATAGAGCGGACGCACGCCGGCGTAGCTCCACACCACATCATCGGGGGTGACGGGCTTGGTGAAATAGCGGCTGACGCTTTCACACAGGTAGCTGATTTCCTCGGGCGAGATCTCGACGCGGCCGGGCGCCTGCGTCCATGGCACGTCGGTCGTGCCGATCAGGGTGAATTTCTGCTCGTAGGGAATGGCGAAGACAATGCGCTTGTCCGGGTTCTGCAGGATATAGGCCTGTGGCCCGTCAAACAGGCGCGGCACCACGATGTGGCTGCCCTTGACCAGACGCACGTTCTTGGTGGAATCCACCTGCGCGCGCTCGCGCAGCACTTCGCTCACCCACGGGCCACCGGCATTGACCACGATCCTGGCCCGCACGGTCTGCTGGCTGCCATCGCGCGTGTTCTCGATCACGGCTTCCCACAGGCCATCAACACGCCGGGCCTGTACCAGGCGGGTGCGCGTGCGGATATCGGCCCCGCGCGCCTTTGCATCCATGGCGTTGAGCACGACAAGCCGGCTGTCCTGCACCCAGCCATCGGAATAGGCGAAACCGCGCGCCAGCTTGCCATTGAGCGGCTTGCCCGCCGAGCTTGTGCGGAAATCGAGCGACTTGCATTTGGGCAGCGTCATGTTGGGGGCAAGGTGATCATACAGGAACAGGCCAAGGCGCAGCATCCATGCAGGCCGGGCCTGTGGCGTGTAGGGCAGCACGAAGCGCATGGGCCAGATGATGTGCGGCGCGATGCGCAGCAGGCGTTCGCGTTCGATCAGCGCCTCGCGCACCAGGCGGAATTCATAGTATTCCAGATAGCGCAGGCCGCCATGGATCAGCTTGGTGCTGGCCGATGAGGTGTAGCTGGCCAGATCGTCCTGCTCGACCAGCAGGACGGAGGCACCCCGCCCTGCGGCATCACGCGCGATACCGGTGCCGTTGACGCCCCCGCCCACGATCAGCAGATCGAACGGGCTGCCCTGTGTGGGGGGGGAGCGGAATGTTTCGTCCATGGACGCCATAATGGGTGTTCCTCCTGATACGGATGTTCGTAAACGAACATGATGCGCGCTTCAAGGGGGAAAGCGCACATGCCGCCTGTCGTTCCTTAAAATATTTTCTATTCTGTTTATTAATAAGCCAGCCATAAATTCGCCATTACCTGCATTTCATATGAATCTGTATTTTTGTGCATGTGCGAAATCGCGCATGCCGCATGATACCCATGCCCCCATCAATGGCCGTTCCCGAACAGACCGGCCCGCCACCCCGAATCCGCAAGGTTGGAGAGGTTGAATGAAATATATTGAAATACATGGAAAAAGGAGATCCGCCTACCCGACCTGTCGCAGCACCCTCTTCCCCCACCCGCCATGTTCGTTTAAGAACATCCGGGGACTGGAAAAAGGCCAGAAGGCACACAGCCCCTTCCCATCAAATGATAATAAAAGAATAAAGTGGGCTAATATGTTGAAAAACAGACAATTCCTGGGGGAACTGATCGCGGAATGCATCGCGGTGGCCATCATTGTCATGATTGGCGATTCCGTGGCCGCGATGTATGCGCTGTATGACCCGAGCCCCTACAAGCTGGCCTACTGGGGCGTATGCATTGTATGGGGGCTTTCCGTCACCATTGCCATTTACATTACCGGCAGCGTATCGGGCACGCATGCCAACCCGGCCGTATCGGTGGCGCTGGCGCTGTACCGCGGTTTTCCGTGGCGCAAGGTACCGGCCTATTGCGCGGCCCAGATCCTGGGGGGCGTGATCGGCGCGGCGCTGGTCTATACACTCTACCAGCCCGTGATCGACCATTACAACCAGCTGCATGCCCTGACCCGTGCCGATGGGGGGGCCGCGGGCGTGTTCTTTACCCATCCGGGCGAATTCATAACCCCGTTCCACGCCTTTGTGGACGAGACGATCCTGACCGGGCTGCTGGTCTTTGGCATCTTTGCCGTCACATGCGAATACAATACCGTCGCCCCGCAGGCGAATTCGGGCGCGCTGATCATCGGGCTGCTGGTGGCCAGCATCGGTGCGTGCTCGGGCTATCTGGAAGCATGGGCCATCAATCCCGCGCGTGACTTCGGCCCGCGCCTGTTCTGCTTCCTGGCCGGGTGGGGAGACTCCGCCCTTCCCGGGCCGGACCACTTCTGGTGGGTGCCGGTTGCCGGGCCGGTACTGGGGGGCGTGCTGGGGGCGGGCTGCTACCAGTTCCTCATCCGGCCCTTCATCCCCCGCCAGGCCAGCCCGGCCGTCCCGCCCGTGTCCTGACGCGCGGGAACTTCCCCATCTGCCGGCCCCGTGCCGGCAGGCGACCCGGATGCGCCCGCGCACCGCAGGCCCACGCTGCCCTGACAGAGGGAACCACCCGGCCCCGTCTTCCGGTCATGACGGGGCCTGGTACGCCGGTTCAGCGCTGGACGACGGTGCGGATGGCAAAGTTGCTCTGTATGCGGGCCACGCCGGGCATGCGGGAGAGTTCTTCCTTGTGGATGCGTTCGTAATCGGCCGCGTCGCGGGCCTCGACCCGCACAAGATAATCCGCATCCCCCGTCATGAGATAGCATTCCCGCACATCGGCGCATTCACGCACGCGGGCCTCAAAGCGGCGCAGGCATTCCTCGGTCTGGCGCTCAAGCGTGATCTGCACGATCACGGTCGTCATGCCGTGGATCGAGCGCTCATCCACCAGGGCGCGATACCCCCGGATCACACCCTCCTTTTCCAGCATGCGCACCCGCCGCAGGCACGCGGAGGGCGACAGGCCCACCCGCTGCGCCAGTTCGGCATTGCTCATCCGCCCGTCATGGCGGAGGTTTCGCAGTATGGCATCGGTCATCCGGTCGAACGGCATGGTGAATTTTCCGCTTCTTGTCGCATATCATTGCGTACCAGAGACCATGAATTGCATGATATTGCATTGAACGACAGGACATTTCATTAACCAACGCATACGATCAATCCTGTTCCGCCTTGGACGATGGAGTTCGCCGCGCATGACCGACCTGCCTTTTCCCATACCCGCCACCGGGTGGGCGGCCCCCGGCGCCGGGGCCATGCTGGAAATCAGCCTGGGCGCGGTGGCGGCCAATTACCGCCTGCTTCGCGCGCGTACGGGACAGGCCACCTGTGCCGCCGTGGTCAAGGCGGATGCCTACGGTCTGGGGGCGCATCAGGTCGCACCCGTGCTGGAACAGGCCGGGGCGAAGGTCTTTTTTGTCGCCCATCTGGAAGAGGGCATACGCCTGCGGCCCCATGTCAGCCCCACGGCGCAGATTTTTGTCCTTCACGGTCCCATGCCCGGCACGGAGCGGGCGTTCACCCATCATGCCCTGCTGCCCGTGCTTAACAGCATGGAGCAGATCGCGGGCTGGCGGGCGCATGCGTCAAAGGCGCAGCACGCGCTGCCCGCCGCCCTGCAGGTTGATACCGGCATGTCCCGTTTCGGCCTGTCGGATGCGGATGTCACGGCGCTGGCCGATACCCCGGCCCTGCTGGACGGGATCGAGACCCGGCTGGTCATGAGCCACCTTGCCTGTGCCGATACGCCCGCCAGCCCCGCCAACGCCCTGCAGCGCGACAGGCTGCGCGCCATGGCCGCGCGCCTGCCGGCCGCCCCGCTGGCGCTTTCGGCCTCATCAGGCATCTTCCTGGGGCCGGATTACCATTTTGACCTGGTACGGCCCGGTGCCGCGCTGTATGGACTGGCCCCCAACGCGGACGCCCCGAACCCGCTCCAGCCCACCGTGCGGCTGCAGGCGCGCATTGTCCAGCGCCGCACCATCAAGGCGGGCGATGGCGTGGGCTATGGCCTGACATGGCACGCCAGCGGCCCGCGACGCATTGCAACACTGGGCATCGGCTATGCGGATGGCTTCCTGCGCCAGGGCGCCAGCAATGGCGGCTGCGCATGGCTGGACAGTTACCGCCTGCCGATCCTGGGCCGGATTTCCATGGATTCCACAACGGTGGACGTAACCGGCGTGCCGGAAAGCGTGCTGGACCAGGCCACCCATGTCGACATGATCGGTCCCCGCCGCAGTGTGGATGACGTCGCGCACGCGGCCGGCACCATTGGCTACGAGGTACTGACCGCTCTCGGCTCCCGTTTCCATCGCGTCTACCTGCCGGCGCAGGCGGCGTGATACGTTTCCACCCGCCACAGAAGGCACGTTTGCAATGAAGATCATCGTTCTGGGTAGCGGTGTCGTTGGTGTGACATCGGCATGGTATCTGGCACAGGCAGGCCATGAGGTCACGGTTGTCGACCGCCAGCCCGAAGCCGGGCTGGAAACCAGTTTCGCCAATGCGGGACAGGTCTCGCCGGGTTATTCCTCACCATGGGCGGGGCCGGGCGTGCCGTTCAAGGCGCTCAAGTGGCTGCTGATGAAATACCGCCCCTTCGTGTTCTGGCCCATGCCCGATCCGCATCTGTGGAAGTGGCTGGTACAGATGCTGGAAAACTGCAACACCCCGGCCTATGACCGTAACAAGGGCCGCATGGTCCGCATTGCCGAATACAGCCGCGACGTGATGCGCGACCTGCGCGCCAGCACCGGCATCACCTATGATGACCGCCAGCAGGGCACGCTGCAGGTCTTTCGCACGCAAAAGCAGATGGACGGCATTGCAGGCGATATCCGCGTGCTGGAACAGTACAACGTGCCCTATGAACTGCTGGGCCGCGCCGACTGCGTAAAGGCTGAGCCGGGACTGGGCGTATCCGCGCACAAGATCGTGGGTGGCCTGCGCCTGCCGGGCGATGAGACGGGGGATGCCTTCCTGTTCACCCAGCGCCTTGCGGCCAAGGCGGCGGAAGCAGGCGTGACCTTCCATTATGATACACGCATCCGCACCATGACGGCCGAGGGTGGCCGCATCACCGGCGTGGAAACCAGCCGGGGCCGGATGGTGGCGGATGCCTATGTCGTATCGCTGGGCAGCTATTCACCGGCCATGGTACGCAGCCTGGGGCTGGACCTGCCCATCTACCCGGTAAAAGGCTATTCGCTGACGGCCGACATCATCAACGAAAAGCAGGCCCCGGTTTCCACCATCATGGACGAGACGTTCAAGATCGGGATCACCCGCCTGGGCAACCGGGTCCGTATTGGCGGCACGGCGGAACTGGCCGGGTTCAGCACATCGCTGCGCGCCCCACGACGCGAGACGCTGGAGCATTCCGTGACCGACCTGTTCCCCGGTGGCGGAGACATTGCCGGGGCAAGGTTCTGGACCGGCCTGCGCCCCATGACACCGGACGGCACCCCCATCATCGGCCGCACGCGCTACGACAACCTGTTCCTCAACACCGGCCATGGCACGCTGGGATGGACCATGGCGTGTGGTTCGGGCAAGGTGCTGGCCGATATCATGTCCGGCCGCATGCCCGACATCCCGCATGAAGACCTGGGTATCGTGCGCTACGGCCAGTAAGATACCATTAAAAAACGACAGGCCTTTCCGGGTGCCGCCTTTTTAAAAAAAGGCGGCGTTCCCTGAAGCTTTTTTTCAAAAAGCTCCACCAGAAACTTCTTTACGGCTCTACGGCTACACGCCTGCAATACCCGTCGTCGCGGGGGAGAAGCCTTCGGGCGGTCCCTCCCCCCGCTGGCGCACCACACGGTACACCGTGCCACGCAGCCAGCGGTGCACGGGGTCACTGTCGCGCCGGGGATGCCAGGCCTGGAACGAACGCACGGGCGGCAGTTCGAAAGGGAATTCGAACTCGGCCAGATGCATCGAGCGGATGGGCAGGTAGTCAATGGCAATGCCCGGCAGCGGCAGGATCATGTCCATCATGCGCAGGGTCTCGACCATGGCGTAATAGGTGGGCACGACCATCACCACGCGGCGCTTCAGCCCGTAACGGTCCTTCAGCACCGTATCGATCGGGCCATACAGCCGCCCCCGGCGTGATACGCTTATATGCTCGTATCGCACGATGGAGGCGGGCGTGATGCCTTCGCTCAGGATGGGGTGGTCAGCACGCACCAGCGCGCGGAAGGATGTGGGGAACAGGCTCTGCCGGCGGATTTCGGGGCGCATGTCATCACTGGCGCCCAGATACAGGTCCACCCGGCCTTCGCGCAGGTCATCACTGGGTTCCTCATCCGTTTCGGGGGCGAAGGTAATGGTGCATCCGGGACAGTCCTGACGCAGCGCGGTCAGGATGGCCGCACCGAACGCCCCCACGATCAGGTCATTCGCCCGCAGGGTGAAATGCGGCGCAAGCCCGGCCAGGTCCGGCGTCTCCTGCTCTTCCAGCAGGGCGTCCGCCCCCTTTACCAGCGCCTGCACCCGCTCGCGCAGGCCCAGCGCAAAGGATGTGGCCACCATCCGCCGCCCTGATGCCACCAGGATCGGGTCACCAAACACCACGCGCAGCTTGGCCAGGCTGCGGCTCATCGCCGCCTCGCTTGTATGCAGCCTGCGCGCGGCATGCGAGACCCCTTCCTCCTCGATCAGGACCTGGAGGCTGCGCAGCAGGTCAAGATCGTAGCCTTTTCTCATGCGCCCCGCGTTTTCATCCCTTCCGGACCGGCACGCAGCCGGCCCGGCCATTACAAAAAATGCCGTCTCCCTGCCCTAACATGGGTCTGGCCGCCTGCCTACCGCCACGGCCACCGTGGCCTGCCGGGTCCGGGACAGATAAATGTGAGGGCACCGACATGGGCCCGGGCTTCATTCCACCCCGGCCGCCATGGCCGCGACACAGGCCGAGGCCGTGCGGCCAATGCCATCAAGGCAGGCCAGTACCTCCAGCAGCCTGCCGTTGCCGGGATCGGCCCGTTCCATGCGCGCCAGCCGCCTGCGCGCCGCGCGCACGACGGCAATGCCGCGCGGGCTTGCCACCCTGTAGCGCACCAGCGCGCGCAGCAGCGCGGTTATGACCGCCGACACCGCATCACGCCGCTGGCGCTTGAGCTGGCGCAGAAGCAGGATGTTCAGCCCGACGGAAGAGAACATGAGCATGAGCCGGATATCCCCCGCCGCCCCATGATCCCCCGCCTGGGCCGCATGCCGCACCATGCGCCCGATCCGGTCCACGCTGGTCCCGATCCACCACTGGGGCGAAGGCGGCAGCGGCACAAGGCACAGCCGCCGCAGTTCACCACGCATGTGCCGGCCAAAGCGCAGCCGCTCATCGCGGGCGCGAAACGGCAGCACAAGGCGGAACACCAGGACACTCAGCCCCACCGCCAGCACCGTATGCCATGCGCCGTTCAGGAACGTTACCTCGTCCACCCGGCTCTGGTTGCCGGGCATGAGCAGGTTGGGCATGAGCAGCCCGTAGGCGGCCGCCGCCCCCGCCGTGCCCCGGCTGCATTTGGCCAGCCCCCCCACGAACAGGAAAATGCCCAGCACGAAGGCGAATTCCTCATAATCACTCAGGTAAGGCAGCACGCCAAGGTCAAGGAAGCCCGCCGCCACGGCCGACCACACCGCCCCCGACAGGAAGCGCGTGGTGCCCACCACCGGGTTCTCCCGCGTGGCGAACAGCCCGCAGACCAGCGTGGTAATGGCAATGAACCCCATGCCGCCGGGCCAGGCCGTGACTTCGTACACCAGGGCCGCAAGCATGATGGCCACGGCCCCGCGCAGGCCGTTATGGAACGCAAGGCGGATATCGCGGTGCCCGCCCAGATGGAAGCGGAAATGGTCATGCGGGGGCGGGCGGTAAATGGCGTGGCAATGTGCCAGCGCCTCCTCCATATCCCCCATCGCGGCCGCCAGTACGCCATGGGTGATACGCCCCATCTCCTGCGTGCCTGTTGCCGCCCGCTGCTCGAACAGGGTGCGCAGGTGTGCGGCCTGTGCGTGCAGGTCGTCCAGCGCCCCTGCCTTCAGCCGGGCGGTGGCCAGCCGGTCGCACAGATGCAGCAGCTGGCCGCGTGTATCGGCCAGTATCCCGTCATCACTCAGCATGGCCCGTTCCGCCCCGCCGGACAGGCCGACAAGACGGGTGACAAGAATGGAAACCTCCGCCAGCACGGCGCGGGCATGATCACCCGCATGCACCTGCCGCCCCATCTCGATGGCCGGGAACTCCAGCCCCTGATGCACGGAGACCAGCATGTTCGAGAACTCACCGGCATGGACCAGCGTGTCACGGTCATGCAGCACGATCTCACGCAGCAGGGTGGCCAGCCGGTGCAGCACGTCCTCCACCTGCGCCACCATGGTCGCCCGCGCCCGGGTGGACAGGTTGAGCGTGAACAGCGTGGCGATCGCCGCCTCGCACACCACCCCCAGCACGATATAGGTGGCGCGCGAGACGCCGATGAAGAACACGTCATCCGGCGCGGACGCCGCCGCCACCGCAATGATGGAACATGTATAGCCCGACAGCACGAAGGCATAGGAGCGGAAGTTCAGGCAGAAGGTGGCCAGGAAGCTGCACAGCCCGATCCACGCCGCCACGGCCGGAAAGAACAGCCATGACTGCTGCGGGAAGGCCGCGATGAACACCACCGCCGCCACGGCCCCCACCAGCGTGCCCACGATGCGCCAGCGTGCCTTGGACATGCTTTCGCCCCGCCGTACCTGGGCCACCGACCACACCGTGGCCACGGCCCATTGCGGGCTGTCCAGTTCCATCCACAATGCAATGGCCAAGGCGATGAGGGAGGCCAGCGTGTTGCGCAGCGCGAAGCCCACGGCCTGTGGCGTGGGGCAGAACAGCCAGCGCGGCATGAAAGGACTGGCCGCCGGCCAGCGCAGGCGCGCAACCGGACCGGCTACAAAGCGGGATATTTCCATATGCTCCTGTCCGTCGTATCAGCATGGCGGACATGGTCCACTTCCCGTGGGGGAATGCGGTCGGTCAAAGGGCTACTGGTGGATCAGGGACGGGCGGGTGGCGTTTTTTCATACGGGCGGTAGCGCGGCGACCACATGGCCGCCGCCAGCATCGCCTCGATTCCTGTTTCGGGCATGGCGGGGGCGACCCCTTCCGCCTGTCCCTGACGGATCACGGCGCGCGCGACCGCCATGGCCACAGGGCGCAGCGCGGAGACCGGCGGCAGCAGGGCTGCATCATGTCCCCCACCGGCCCCCACGGCGGGAGACAGCCCGGCCAGCGCATCCGCCGCAGCCAGGAACATGCCATCGGTCATGCGCGTAATGCCACCCGCCATGACCGCCAGCCCCACGCCGGGAAAGACATAGGAATTGTTGATCTGGTCCACCGGCCGGGTCCGGCCCGCATGGGTTACGGGCGCGAACGGACCGCCGGTACCGATAATGGCGCGGCCATCGGTCCATTCCAGCAGGTCGGCGGGCAGGGCCTCGATATTGGCGGTAGGGTTGGACAGGGCAAAAACGACCGGGCGTGCGGCCTGCCGGGCCATGGGGGCCACGATCTGGCGCGTGAAGGCCCCGCCCTGCCCCGATGTCCCGATAAGCGTGGTGGGGCATACATGGGCCATCACTTCGGCCAGGGTGACATGCGCCGGGTCCGCCACCTGCCAGTCCGCCGCCACGTCGGCAGGCTGGGCACAGGGCATCTGCCCCTCGGTCACGCCTTCCATGCCGTGGCACACAAGCCCGTTGATGTCGACCATGAAGAAGCGGCTGCGGGCTTCATGTGCCGCCATGCCCGCGCGCATCATCATCTGCGCCAGCAGGTCGGCAATGCCGCAGCCCGCGCCACCCGCGCCAAAGATGACGATGCGCTGGTCGGCCAGTGGCGCGGCCCCTGCCCGGATCGCGGCCAGCAACGCGCCCGCGGTTACGCCGGCGGTGCCCTGTATGTCATCATTATAGGTGCACAGGCTCCCCCGGTAGCGGCGCAGGATGCGCAGCGCGTCGGCGCCCGACAGGTCCTCCCAATGCAGGGCGATATCGGGCCAGCGCGCGGCCACGGCGGTGACGAACTCGGCAATGAAGGCATCGTATTCCGCGCCACGCACCCGTGCGTGCCGCCAGCCGATATAGTCCGGGTCGGCCAGCAGGGCCGCGTTGTCCGTGCCCACATCCAGCAGGACCGGCAGCGCGCATGCCGGGTCCAGCCCGCCACAGGCGGTATAGAGCGACAGCTTGCCAATGGGGATGGCCATGCCGTTGGCCCCCTGGTCACCTATGCCCAGAATGCTGCCGCCGTCGCTTGCCACGATCACGCGCACGCCATCCCATTGCGGGCTGGCCAGGATTTCGGCAATACGGCCCCGATCGGTGTAATTCAGGAACAGGCCGCGCGGGCGGGTCCAGATCTGGCTGAACTGCTGGCAGGCGCGGCCGATGGCGGGCGTGTAGATGATGGGCAGCCAGGATTCGGGCGCCTGGTCGATAATGGCGTAGAAAAGGGTTTCATTCCTGTCCTGGATTTCGCGCAGCGCAATATGTCGCGCAAAATTGTCCGGCAGTGCCGCCAGCCGCATACAGGCCAGATCGACCTGTTCGGCCAGGGTTGCGATGCGGGCGGGCAACAGGCCATGCAGCCCGAACAGGTCACGCTCGCGCCGGTCAAATGCATTTCCCTTGTTCAGAACAGGACAGTCCAGGAGTTCCCTGCCGGACAGGGCGGTATGAAGGGGGACCTGCCCCGGGAAGTGTGCTGTATCCGACATGAACGATCCGACGTTGCGAGAACCCGAAAGAATGCGCAGGATACGGTTCTGCACATATTCGTGTAGGGCACGCGGCCGCATGCCAACCGTACGCCCCACGCAATCATGGAACAGCCGCCCCATGCGCGACGAGATCAGTGACCTGAAGTTTTTCTGCATCCTGGCCGCAGCCGGCAGCATTGCGGGCTGCGCGCGGGCCATGGGCATGTCACCCGCCGCCATGAGCCGCAGGCTGAGTGCGATGGAGGCCCGGCTTGGCACGCGGCTTGTCACCCGCACCTCGCGCCATTTTGCCCTTACGGCGGAAGGCCAGCGCCTTCATGAGCACGCCGTGCGCATCATGCATGACGTGGAGGAAGCCGAGGCCGAACTGACCGCGCGCGCCGACAGGCCGCACGGCCTGCTGCGCGTGGGCGTGCCATCGGAACTGGGGCGCAAGATGCTGGCGGGCGTGGTCGCCACATTCGTGGAGCAGTACCCCGAGGTGACCGTGCACCTTATCCTGTCCGATGCCGGGCTGGACGTGATTGACGACGGGCTGGACATTGCCATCCGCCCCGGCATGCCCACCGATCAGGAGGTCATGACCACCAGCCTGCTCAACAGCCGCCGCGTGGTCTGTGCCTCCCCCGAATACTGCGCGCGCAAGGGCCTGCCCGCCACCCCGCACGACCTGCTCAAGCATGACTGCATCTGCCTGATCCGACGCCAGCGCATATTCAATGAATGGGTCTATCTGGATGGGCGGGTGCGCAAGGAGGTCCATGTCACCCCCCGGCTGGCCACATCCAGCAGCGAGGTGGTGCATGACTGGGCGGTCAGCGGGCGGGGCATTGCACTGAAGGTGCTGTGGGACATTGCCGATGACCTGAAATGCGGCAGGCTGATCGAATGCCTGAGCGCCTATGCGTGGGAGGACGTGACGCTGCACGCTGTCTACCCCTCCCGCACGCATATGCCGCCACGCACGCGCTTCTTCCTTGATTTCGTGCGCAGGGAACTGCGCCGCAACTACTTCGGCATCTGACCCGCCCCTGCCGGGTCAGGGGCGCGGCGTGTAGTTGGCACGGATGCGTTCATCCAGATAATCGCGCGCGGTGATGGGGGCATATTTCTTCAATGGTCCCTGGATGACCGCATCGCGGTTGGCCTGGCAGAAGAACGGCAGCGACAGCCTTGGCCCCAGATATTCATCGCGCCGGGGCATGCGCACCCGGTGCAGGGTGGAACGCAGGCGGTCATCGCTCCAGCGCATCAGCATATCGCCAATATTGCAGGTGACCGCCCCGCGCAGCGGCGGCACGTCGGTCCAGGCCGGGGCATCGGCTTCCATGCCGGGACAGACCTGCAGCCCCCCCTGCCCCGGCCGCTGGTGCAGCAGGGTCAGGCAGTCAAAATCGGAATGCGCCCCCGCGCGCCACAGGTCGAAATCCGCATCCGTGGCGTTTTCCATGCTCATGTAATGGATCAGCCGCAGCGTGCTCTGGTAATAAGGCGATGCGGGGTCATGGTTATGGGTAAAGAAATCGGAATCAAACCCCAGCCGGATGGCAAAACAGGACAGGATCTTCATGCCCAGTGCCCAGTTCTGCCGCTCGAAACGGCACATCCGTGCCTGAAAGCCGGGCAGTTCCGTGGCGGTGGGCCACAGGCCCGCCATGTCTGGCAGGGTGATCTGGTAGGATTCCTTGTTGTCCGGCGTGCCGGTGGAAGGGCGGACCTGCGCGCGGTATTCCCACCCCGCATTGGAACCCGGCCTGCGCGCATGCCGCGCCTTTTCCGCCATGGGCAGGTCAAAGAATTCCCCTGCAACGGCGAAGGCGGCGTCAATATCCTCCTCGGGGATACCGTGATTGAACACCTGGAAAAAACCGACCTGCGTTGCCGCCTGCCACAACGCATCGGCAATGGCTTCCTTGCGGTTGGCATAATCGGACAGGTCGATGCGGGGAATGTCACGCGCGACACTGGTGCCAGCCCCCCCGATCCGGGTTTCACGCTGGAGTTCGGCCAGTTCATATTCAGGGAAAGCAGACATGCGATATTCTCCGGGCAGAAAGTTTTTCCTGCGGGACGGGCATGGCAGATACAGGGCGGGAACCGGCACGGGCGGCATGCACACCGCCGGTCACGGAACGATCATATGTTGAAAAAAGATATGCCCTGCATGACAGCGGTCCACTAATCAGGAACGGATTGGTGTGGAGCAATGTCCAGGACCCATGTCCAGACCGCTTCTACTCGCCCCATGAGCACAGCACGCACGCACGCCTGCCGTCAAGCATGAAATCACGGGCTGCGGGCCGACCGGACATGCCCTGCTGTATTTTTGAAAGCAGTTCACTGATGGGAACATAAAAGTTTTCGGGTGTCGCTTTTTTTAAAGGCGATGTTCCCTGAAGCTTTTTGGAAAAAGCTTTACCAAAAACTTTTACCAGTTTTTCCAAATGTTTATTTTGAAATGGTCTCTAGGTTACAGGGGGCTGGCCGGGTAGCCAGACCGTGCAGCGGGTCCCCTCCCCCGGTACGCTGGTTATATCCAGCCGCCCGCCATGACGGTCAACGATATGGCGCACGATGGCAAGGCCCAGCCCGGTGCCCTGATCCCCCGTATTGCGCCCGGCGGGCTGGGTTATGCGGTAGAAGCGCTCGGTCAGGCGTGGCAGGTGCTGTGGTTCGATACCCGGCCCGTTATCACGCACGGACAGCAGCAGCCCCCCTGTGTCCAGCCATTGCGCCCCCACTTCAATACGCGCCACCGCGGGCGCTTGCGGCCTGCCATACCGCAGGGCGTTCTCGCACAGGTTGACCAGCACCTGTAAAATCTGGTCCGCATCGCCACGCAGGCTGCCCGGCGGGGCATCATGAACCACCAGCGCCGCCCGCTCCCCGGCGGGCTTGCCCTGCAGTTCATCACGGAAGCGGCCCAGCAGTTCGGCCACCACCACCTGTCCCTGCGGGCGCTGGTGCTCAAGCATCTGCACGCGCGACAGATAGAGCAGCCGGTCAATCAGGCGCTGCATCCGGCTTGCCTGCCGTGCCATGATAGCCAGGAATTTCTGCCGCGCTACCGCATCATTGGCGGCAGGCCCCTGCAGGGTTTCGATAAAACCGATCAGGGCGGCAAGCGGCGTGCGCAGTTCATGGCTGGCATGGGCCACGAAATCGCTGCGCGCACGGTCCAGCGCGTCACGCGCCGTGGCATCCAGCAGGACAACCACGCAGGCAGGCTGCCCGTGCCACCGCGCGGCCTTTACAAAAGCCTGCACCACCCGGCGCACCGGCACATCCGCCTCGATACGGACCTCGGTCACGTTGCCGGGCTGCAATTCGCTCACGGCGCGCTGCAGGGCGGGGTGACGGATCATGGTGCCCAGGCCTTCGGCAAATTCATTCTGCGCACGGGCACCGGCATGCAGCAGGCGACCGTTACGTGCCAGCACCAGCAGGGCCACGGGCAGGTCATCCACGGCAATCGTGTCCTCATCCGTGCCCTGCACGGGGTCCGCCGCCCCACGGGCCACAGGGTAATAGGGCAGCCGCCCGGCCATGTCATGTCGGCTCAGGACAAACCAGGCCCCGCCGCCCCCCACAACCAGGCCAACCACCAGCAGCACAAGCGCTGTCACACCGTCCTCCCCTTCCCGACCTGCCGCATGGCCCGGAAAACGGGCGATACCATGCTGGGGAAACAACTAAAAGAAGAATGATTTCTGAAATAAAATTACAATTTGTGCGGTGCAAAATTAATATAATTATAAATCGTTTGACGTTTCGATAATTTTACCCTACACCTTCTCCAATCATAAAAAATAAGAACAATGGCCCAACAAATCATGACCGATCCGGTTCCACCCGCCAGGACGCCCGTCGTCCCCGCCCGTTCCGCATTCCCCCGGCCACACGGCTGAAAAGACGCGCGTCGCTTCACCCGGCATCCCCGCCGCGTACCCATGCCCCGTCGCTGACGACCGGGCCACGAGAAAACCAACAGACATGACAAGACAGATCCGGCATGCCCGCAGCGGGCGCGCACGCCATCCGTTTTCCCATACCTGTAAATGGC
The DNA here is from genome assembly GCF_003207855.1 of Komagataeibacter rhaeticus. Classification (GTDB taxonomy): domain Bacteria; phylum Pseudomonadota; class Alphaproteobacteria; order Acetobacterales; family Acetobacteraceae; genus Komagataeibacter; species Komagataeibacter rhaeticus. Next base: position 265,472 of record NZ_NKTZ01000003.1, read on the forward strand.
TGCTGGCCGTCAGCACGGCCGCCACGGCGCTGCCGGTGGCACATGCCCAGGTTGCCCCCACGACGGGGGTGCCCTCGCTCGTTTCCGTCAATGCGGTCCCGGCCGTACCCGCGACCCCCGCGTCACAGGCCAGCCAGATCAGCCTGAACACGCTTGATGCCGAACGCCTTGGCCCCACGCCCCAGGCCATCCGCCGGCCGCCCAACACGCCCATCCCGCCCAGCGGGGTGCCGGCCTATCCTTCGGCGGGGCTTGCTACCATAAGCGTGGCCCCCGTCAGCAGCCCCGGTGACAGCAAGGCCTTCCACAAGATCGAGCTGGATGCCCTGACCCGCCATGAAGGCCCGTCGGGCTTCCTGCCCGCGTGGATCGACGCGCAGCATGATACCGACCTGGAGGACCCGTACTACGTGCCAACCGCGGGCAGCGGGCACCTGGTGCCGCAGCTCAACCCGCTGCGTAACCGGCTGCGGGACCATGGGGTAAGCTTTGCCTTCACCTACAAGGGCGAGGCCATGGGCGTGATCAGTGGCGGGGTGGAACGTGGCATGAGCTACGTGCACGAACTGACCGCGCAGGTGAACTTCGACCTGGAAAAGATGGCCGGCATAAAGGGCTGGTCCGTCCATACCCTGGTGATGGAACGCGCGGGGCACGCCGTAAGCCACGACCGGGTGGGGGAATATTATGTCAACCTGCAGGAAGTCTATGGCCTGTCAGGCAACGTGGTGGCGCATCTGGTTGATTTCTATGCGGAAAAGAAGCTGCTGGACAACCGGCTGGATGTAACGTTCGGCCGTATGGCGCTGACGCATGTGTTCGCCACATCCCCGCTGCTGTGCTCGTTCATGGTCACCTGCTCGGCGCCCGTGGCGCTCAAGCTTGATCCCGGCTTCAGCGTGTACCCCAAGGCCACATGGGGCAGCCGCATCCGCATGCGCCCCACGCGTGATACCGCCATCCAGCTTGGCGCCTATTCGGTCAGCGCCCTGTCCGACAACCCCAGTGGCTGGGCATGGGGGGCGGAGAACACGACCGGCCTGATGCTGCCCGTCGAGTTCACATGGCAGCCCTACCTGACCCGCAACCGCCTGCCGGGCCACTACGTGCTGGGATATGCGCATGACACCACCCGCTACCCCGACGAAATCGGGATCGGCCTGCCCGCCGCGCTGAAAACCGCCGCCGGCCACCAGCGCTCGGCCCCCATGGACATGTTCTGGTTTGAAGGCGACCAGATGGTCTACCGTCGCGGCGGGCGCAACCAGATGGCCGGCGGCTACCTGATGGCGGGCTATATCCACAATACACCGCATGTCACCTCCATTTCCGATCAGGCCTATGGCGGCCTGTCCTTCGCGGGCGTCATCCCCTCACGCGTGACGGACCGGCTGGGCATCATGTATTCGTGGTACCATGTCAGCCACCGCAAGGAGGAAGGACAGATCCTGCGGTATGAGGCCGGTTATTCGCTGGGGACATCGGTGCGCGCGCCCCAGACGGATTCCCACATCATCGAAGCCTATTACGCGATCGACGCCATGCCCGGCATACTGGTGCAGCCGGAATTCGAGTACATGATCCGGCCGGGCGAGACCAGACACATTCCCAATGCGGCACTGGTGGGGCTGAAGGTCATCGCCAATCTCTGATACCCCGACCGGGTATTGCACAAATTGCATGACGGCCCTGCATACGGAAATATGCAGGGCTTTTTTCGCTGTTTTCCTTGATAATGATAATAAGAATTTGTTGCAATTATGAGACAGGAGACGGCGAAACACAGCCATCGTGTTGCGAATAATTATTACAATATGTATTGCAACATTCTGCAATTAAGAGGCTGTTGCAATTATGACAGACAAGACCCCCCGCCCCGGCATCCGCCCCAGGCTACGGCCCTTCTCCCTGCTGACCGCCAGCATGGCGCTGGCCTGTGCCGCAACCGGCGCCCGGGCCGCCCCCGATGCGGTAACGTCCCCGCCCCGGGCCAGCGATACGGCAGGCACGCCGGACAGGAAATCCCCAGCGCCCCCCGCGCAGGACCAGTACAACCACGCATCCGACAGCAGGTACGACCAGACCCGCGTCACGGCCTCGCCGATGAACGTGCTGCATGAATCCATCGGCCTGAGCCGCATGCCACAGGACGCCATGCACACGCCCCAGAACGTGAACGTGGTGCCCCAGATCCTGATGCAGCAGCAGAATGTCAAATCCCTTGATGAGGCCCTGAAGAACGTGCCCGGCATTACCGCATCGGTTGGCGAGGGCGAGGGCGGCATGGCGGGGGACCAGTTCCTGATCCGCGGTTTTGCCGCACAGAACGATATTTATGAAAACGGCCTGCGTGACTTTGGCGTCTATACGCGCGACAGTTTCTATTACGACCATGTCTCGGTCATAAAAGGCCCGTCATCGGAAGTGTTCGGCAATGGCACCACGGGTGGCGCGATCAACATCGTGACCAAGACCCCGCATCTGGGCAACAGCTACCAGGCCAGTTTTTCGGGGGGCAGCGGGTCGTATTACCGGGGCACGCTGGATGTGAATTACCAGATTGGCAGTTCCACCGCCTTCCGCCTGACCGGCATGGGCAACGAAAACAACGTGGTGGGGCGTGACTACATCTATTCCCACCGCTGGGGCATTGCGCCTTCCATCGCATTCGGGCTGGGCAAGAAAGTGTCCTTCGTGCTGGAATACTTCCACCAGAACGACAACCGCATCCCCGATTACGGCGTGCCGGTGGTCTATTCATCCGCCAGTGCCATTGGCCGCCCGGTGACCGAATATGGCGTCAGGCGCACCAACTGGTATGGCACCACCTATGATCAGGACGATTCCAGCACCGACATGATCACCGGCCGCCTGACGGCCAGGGTCAGCCCCATCCTGACACTGTATAACGACATGCGGGGCGGGATATTCCACCGCTATTTCTCGGCATCGCAGGAAGCGTGCTCGAACTTCTCCAGCGGCGCCACCCTGACCAACAACACGATCAATGGCGTGGCCGCTTCCTCCACCTGCCAGTCGGATTTCTTCTCATCCAACCCCGGTTCCGCCGTAGTGGCGCGCAATGGCGGTGTGGGGGGCCCCGAACCCTACCGGCAGAGCGACTGGTCGATACAGGATGTGTTCTCCGGTGTGGCACACCTTAAGACGGGACATATCCGTCACGAGATCATCGGCGGGTTTGACATCGAATACGTGACCGACCACCGCCAGAACTACGCCTATGGCTCCAACCGCCCCGGCACCAGCCTGCTTGACCCCTCGCCCTATGTGCCCGGCCTGACGCTGGGCGACTGCGCCCAGTATCCCAACCGTCTGGTCAATATCGGCAATGGCGTGGGCCGCAAGTGCTACAAGGACAGCGATGCGCTGGATGTGGGCTTCTTCCTGTCCGATCAGGTGTGGCTGACGGATTACCTGTCGGTCAAGGCGGGCTTTAGGTGGGATAACTGGAACAGCCATTACAGCGCCACCGGCGGCAGCACCGCCACGCCGGATGTGCATTACGGGCAGAACGAAACCACCATCAACCCTTCCGTCAGCATCATGTACACCCCGCGCAGCAACCTGATGGTGTATTTCAACTGGTCGGAATCCACCACGCCGCTCAGCCTGTATGTCACCAACAGTTCCGAACCCATGACACGTTCCAGCCAGACCGCCGCGCCCGAGCGCAGCAGGCTTTATGAGGTGGGCGCCAAATACAGCGCCTTCCATGACCGGATCGGCTTTACCGCAGCCCTGTTCCGGCTGGAAAAGAACAACGCCGTCCAGACCGACCCCAGCACGGGCGACGTAAGCGCGACCAGTGACCAGGAACGTAACCAGGGGCTGGAACTCAGCGTATCGGGCACGCTCATGCGCAACTGGATGTTCTATGGCACCTATGCGCTGTATGACCCCACCATAACCAAGGCCGGTTCCACCACATCCAAGCAGGGAGGCCAGATCCAGTACGTGCCCCACAATCAGGCCACGGCATGGACCAGTTACGAAATCGCGCCGCGCAAGCCGTGGAACATGACGGTCGGCGGCGGCATTACCTGGCGGCAGGGCGTGTGGCTGGACCAGGCCAACACGGCACGCGTGCCCGCCACGGTGGAGTTCGACGCCATGGTCTCGCATCATTTCGACAACCACTGGAAAGTGGCGATGAACGCCTATAACCTTGATAACCGGCTGAACTACGGCAGCCTGTTCTCCAACCGGGTCACCCCCTCCATCGGGCGGTCGTTCCTGTTCAACATCTCGGCGCAGTACTGATCCACCGCGCGACATGCCCAAGGCCCTGCCATGCTGCTGCACATTCCCGCCCTGCTTACCGCCGATGAACTGGCCCATTGCCGCGCAGTGCTTGAAAGCGCGCCATGGACCGATGGCCGCGAGACGGCGGGCGTACAGTCAGCCAGGGCCAAGAACAACCTGCAGCTTGGGCGTGATACCCCGGCCTGCCGCGAACTGGGGGAAATCGTGCTGCGCGCGCTGGGCCGCAACGCGCTGTTCAACAGCGCGGTGCTGCCCTACCGGGTCAGCCCGCCCCTGTTCAACCGCTATGAAAACGGCATGAGCTTCGGCGCGCATGTGGACAATGCCATCCGTGGCATCCTGGCGGGTGGCATCCACACGCGCATCCGCACCGATGTGTCCTCCACCCTGTTCTTTTCCGACCCCGATGACTATGAGGGCGGCGAACTGACCATGCATGCCAATGGCAACGAACAGGCGATCAAGCTGCCGGCGGGCGACATGATCCTCTACCCCACCACCGTACTGCACAGCGTGACGCCGGTTACGCGCGGCAGCAGGCTTGCGGCGTTTTTCTGGTCACAATCCATGATTGCGGAGGAAAGCCGCAGGCAGATCCTGTTCGATCTGGACATGCAGGTCACGGCGCTGCGCGAACGGCTGGGCGATGGCGACCCGGCCGTGCTGTCCCTGACCAATATCTACCACAACATGATGCGCCAGTGGTGCATCCTGTAAAAAAGTCATCATGCTGAACGATATCGGGAGAACCATACGGGTTTTTCCACAACGGTTACGTCTGTCTCAAAATCAGGATGGCGTGCCACGGGCGAAATATTTCCGGCTCTTGCAATATTTCCCGTGCTATTTGCGCGTCACCCCTATACAAGGATCGCACGGCTGGACTTTTCAGCTACGGACAAGATTTCAAATGCAGCCACGATACGCGGCCTTCTGGCATCCCCGATAAAACGAAAAGTCTCGATTCCGCGCATGTTCGCGTGGGTGCCGGTTACGCAAGGAGGCCAACACATGGCCGCAGGAACAGTTAAATGGTTCAACGCCCAGAAGGGCTTTGGATTTATCCAGCCTGATGATGGAAGCGCTGACGCTTTCGTTCACATCTCCGCCGTCGAGCAGGCTGGCCAGCAGACCCTGAACGAGGGACAGGCCGTGACGTATGACCTCGAAAGGGGCCGTAACGGCAAGTCTTCCGCAGTCAATCTGAAGATTGGCTGACAATTGCGGCAGGAACTTCGGTTCCTGCCGTTTTTGTTTCTACCCTTCTGCCCACAGGGCGGGGCTGACACCCCGCGCCCCTTCAGCCCACCACGAAGATATCACGCATCCGCAGCGTGGCCGCGACATCCCATACCCGCGTGGCCAGCGCCGTAGGCTGGGCCGGGACCAGACGCACAAGCCCCACTTCGGGCGTGGCACAGGGACCAAGCGGGCGGATCTGCAGCCGGTTGCGCCCGGTATGGGTGGGCAATGCGGCCACCGGCAGGATACTGGCCAGCCTGCCACCCAGCACTTCGCCATACAGCACCTCGAGTGAATTCGTCTCCAGCATTACGGTCGGGGTCACGCTCGCGTTACGAAAGGCGCCATCCACGATCTGCCGCGTCCGCATTTCCGCGCTGAGCAGGCACAGCGGCAGGTCGGCAAGGCTGTCCCATTCCTGCCGCCCGGCTGGAAGCGTCAACGGTTCGACCGCCACCAGCACATGCTGTTCGGTATAGAGCGGCAGGATTTCAAAAGGCCCGTCGGCCGGGATCTGGTCCAGATAGACCAGCCCCAGATCAAGCTGCTGCAGGCGCAGGCCATGGATGGTATCCGCGCTGGACCCCAGCCTTGCATGCAGGTGCAGGCCGGGTATGGCGGTGCGGAAGCCTTCCAGCAATGGCGGCATGGCCTGGAGTGCCGGTGGCATCACGCCAATGGACAGCGTGCCGCCCGCCACCTGCTGGGCAAAGGCCGCTTCCTGCCGCAGCCCATCCAGTGCCGCCAGCGTCTGCCGTGCCCAGTCCAGCACGCGCCGGCCTTCATCGGTCAGGCCGTTGAAGCGGCGCGTACGGCGGATGATGGTAATGCCCAGTTCGGATTCAAGCTGGCGTATCGCCGCCGAAAGCGCGGGCTGGGATACACCGCAGCTTTCCGCCGCGCGGGAAAAATGCCGGTAGCGGTCCAGCGCTATGAGATATGTCAACTGCCGCAAGAACATACCCTGCCCCTTTATTCATGCCGGTCAACCACGCCTTCCGCCAGCGCGCCCCACCATGTGCCACGGACGGCCCCCACCGTCCATCCGGGCCCGCCCGGCCAGCCGCATCCGGCATTCCCGTGGCACATGACGGGTCCGGCCCGGCGGCGGCATGCCAGACCGTGGGAAAGGAAGCGTTCCGCCGGTTGCGGGATGCAAGGCGGAACCCTTCACATTGCTTGCTGTACCATTGACGCTGACCGGGATAATCCCCGATGAAAGGACAACCATCATCCAACAGATTCTGGCGGCATCACGCGGTCCGCCCCGCCGGTCCTGCCAGCCATCCCCATTATCCATACCGGAGACCGCCATGGCCCTGAACCTTGCCAATACATCCCTTTTCCGCCAGGACGCATTCATCGACGGTACGTGGCGCCCCGCGCTGGATGGCGCGCGCCGGCCGGTGCACAACCCGGCCACCGGCGTGCTGGTGGCACAGGTTGCCGAATGTGGCCCCCCCGACGTGACCCACGCCATCGCGGCGGCCATAACGGCACAGGCGGAATGGCGCAACCGCACCGGCGCCCAGCGGCAGGTCATCCTGACACGCTGGCATGATCTGGTCATGGACAGCCTGGATGACCTGACCACCCTGATCGTGACCGAACAGGGCAAGCCACGGGCGGAAGCGGCCGGTGAGATCCGCTACGCCGCAAGCTTCCTGCTGTGGTTCGCGGCCGAGGCCATGCGGGCCTATGGCGATATCATTCCGCCCACCAATCCCGCCACCCGGCTGAGTGTCATCCGCCAGCCGGTGGGTGTGTGCGCGGCCATCACGCCCTGGAACTTTCCGGCCGCCATGATCACCCGCAAGGCCGGGCCGGCGCTGGCCGCGGGGTGCGCGATGATTGTCAAGCCATCGGAAGAGACCCCGCTGACGGCGCTGGCGCTGGCGGAACTGGCACGGCAGGCCGGTGTACCCGCAGGGCTGCTGCAGGTCCTGCCGGGCGATGGCGTGACGCTGGGCAAGGCCCTGTGCGCCAGCCCCGATATCCGCAAGCTGTCCTTTACCGGCTCCACACAGGTCGGGCGTATCCTCATGGCGCAGTCCGCCCCCACGCTCAAGCGGCTGTCACTGGAACTGGGTGGCAATGCCCCCCTGATCGTGTTTGACGACGCGCATATCGAACAGGCGATCAAAAGCACCATCGCCGCCAAATTCCGCAATGCGGGCCAGACCTGTGTCTGCGCCAACCGCATTCTGGTGCAGGATGGCATTTATGATGAATTCGCCACCCGCTTCGCCCGCGTGGTGGCAAAGCTGCGGGTCGGGCCGGGCAGCAACCCGGATGCCGCCATCGGGCCACTGATCAGCACGCAGGCGCGCGACAAGGTGGAGGAACACGTCCGTGATGCCGTGGCCCACGGCGCGGGCATACTGTGCGGCGGGGCCCGTGACGCGGCGGGCGACCTGTTCTACCAGCCCACGGTATTGCAGGACGTAACCCCGGCCATGCGCGTGGCGCGGGAGGAAACCTTCGGCCCCGTGGCCCCGCTGCTGCGCTTTCACACCGAAGCCGAGGCCATTGCCATGGCCAATGACACGGAATATGGCCTGGCCGCCTATTTCTTCACCCGCGACCATGCGCGCGCCCACCGCGTGGCCGAAGCGCTGGAATACGGCATGGTCGGGCACAATACCGGCCTGATCTCCAACGAGGTCGCACCCTTTGGCGGCATCAAGCAGTCCGGCATGGGGCGGGAGGGATCACGCTACGGCATGGATGAATACCTGAACATGAAATACATCTGCACCGACATTACCGACCCCGGTGCCTGACCGGCCACCGGCCCGTCACGGGGCGCTCCTGGCGCGCATTTACATCCGCCAACAATGAAGTACGATGGCGCGCATGGACGAATTCCGCTTCCTTCATGCCGCCGACCTTCATCTTGACAGCCCGCTACGCGGGCTTACGGAAAAATCCGGCGAATATGCCCGCCTTGTGGCCGATGCCTCACGCCGGGCCTTCAGTGACATGGTCAGCCTGGCCATAGAAAGTGCATGCCGCTTCGTGGTGCTGGCAGGCGACGTGTTTGACGGTGACCTGCGCGATACGCAGTGCGGGCTGTTCTTCATCAGCGGCATGGCCAGGCTGCGGGCGGCGGGTATCCGCGTTTTCATGATCCTGGGCAACCATGATGCTGAAAACCGCTTTGCAAGGCATCTGCGGGTGACGGACAACGTCCACCTCTTCGCCACGACCGGAGCCGAGACCTGCATCATGGAGGATCTGGGCGTTGCCGTGCACGGCCACAGCTTTGGCCGCCGCGACGTGCGCACCAATATTGCCCGCCAGTATCCCCCGCCGGTAGCGGGGCTGTTCAACATCGGCATCCTGCACACCGCCTGCCAGGGGCGTGAAGGGCACGAGACCTATGCCCCCTGCACGGTCGAGCAGCTGGTCAACCATGGCTACCAGTACTGGGCGCTGGGCCATGTCCACACCCGCGAGATCCTGCACCGGGACCCGTATGTGGTGTATGCGGGCAACCTGCAGGGGCGGCATGCGCGTGAAGCCGGGCCGAAGGGGGCATCCCTGGTCACCGTGCGCGGCGGCGCGGTGGCCACGGTCGAACACAGGGTGCTCGATGCCGTGCGCTGGGCGTGCGAGAGCGTGGACCTGACGCAGGTCGCCACGCACGAGGAGATGGACGCACGCATCCGCAACGCGGCAAAGGACATCATGGCGCAGGCACAGGGACGCCCGGTGGCGCTGCGGCTGGAACTGGCGGGGACCACGCCGCTGCATGCCGCCCTGCTGCGTGACAGGCAGGCGGTGCAGGAGGAAGTCGAGGCCGTACTGGCCGGCATATCGGACCAGATATGGCTTGAGCGCCTGCAGCTGCGGACCGGCGCGCCGGCCCGCCCCGCAGTCATGGACCCCTCTACCGGCGGCCGGATTGCCGCCGACATACGCGCTGCGGCAACACCCGAGGCACTGCAGGCGGAACTGGACGCTATCCTGACCGCCGTCATCGAACGCATGCCCGCCCATACCCGCAGGGAGGAAATGCGCGCCGCCATCCTGCATGATGTCCCGGCCCGCGCGCGTGACCTCGCCCTCTCGCTGGTGCAGGACCCCGAAGGGCGCGATGATGCGCATCAGTGAACTCAGGATCACCCGATATGGCGCGATCCCCGGCCTGGACCTGGATCTGGGGGACGGGAGCGGGTTGCATGTCATCCATGGCCCGAACGAGGCGGGCAAGAGCACCTGCCTTGCCGCCATTGGCGACTTCCTGTTCGGTATCCCGGCCAGAACGCGCGCCGGGGCGGTTTTCGGCAACGGCCAGATCTGCCTTGGCGCCCGTATCGTGCTGGAAAACGGGCAGGTACATGACCTGAACCGCTACAAGCGCACCAACCGTTCCCTTGTCACCACCGAGGGTACCGCCGTAGCGGAGAGCCTGCTGATACCCGAGACCATGACACGCGCCCGCTTTGCCGCGCTGTTTGGCCTGAATGACGAGACATTGCGCACGGGCGGTGCCGAACTGCTGCATGCGAACGGCGATATCGGCCGCCTGATCGTGGAAGCGGGCGGGGGCCTGCGTGCCCTTATGGTCAGGCTGGACGAGATTGATGCGAAACGCGCCTCCCTGTTCACGCTCCGCCGGGCGGGGGGGCGTGCGTTCTACAGGGAACTGGATGTCTTTACCGCCGCGCAGCAGAGCCTCAGGGCCGCGTCGCTGGAACATGATGCCTATGACCGCCATTGCCGTGACCGTGACGAAGCCCGCAGCCGCAGGGCCGCCATAAGTGCCGAGCAGACGGAACTGCGCCGCCAGCACAGCCATTACGAACAGCTGGAAAAGGCCCTGCCCCAACTGCACGAGATTGCCCGTCTGGCCGCCGCACTGGCCGCACAGGCCGACCTGGAACCGCTGCCCCCCGGCATGGCCGCCACCATAACCACCGCGCTGGAAACCTGTGCCGCCGCCCGTGCGCGCCATGCGGCGGCACAGGCCCAGGTGACCCAGCTGGTCCGGCAGACCACATCCCCCCCTGCCGAAGCCGTGCTGGATACCCTGCACGAAGCCGTCGCCCGCGCACGCAGCCTGGGCCAGAGCGTGCGCCGCAACCGTGACCTGCATGCCGGGCATGAGGAAAAACGGCGCGCCATGAACGAAAGCCTGTCCAGCCTGCGCCAGCGGCTGGGCCGGGGGGCGGATGCGGATCTGCGGCAGGCCATGCCCGACCGCGCAACCCTGGATGCCATACGCCATCTGGCCGACGCACAGGCCGACTGGCACAACCGGCATACGGGGCTGGCACGGCAGATCAGCCAGGCCGACATGGCCATTGCGCGCAGGCGGCAGCGCATGGCCAGCCTGCGCGCGGCAGGTCATGACGTGGCGCTGCATGCCGATTCCGCGCCGTTTTCCGGGCTGGTGGCGGAAATGAAGCGGCTGGAGATGCGCGCGGCCACCCTTGACCGGCGGCAGGCCGACCTCGCCGCCCGGCTGCGCGCGCTGGGAGCGGCCACGGTGGAAGACCTGCGCGCCATGCCCTGCCCCCCGCCGGAGGGCGCGCGCATGGCCGCCGAACGCCAGCACCACCTGCGCACCGAATATGACCGGCTTGACGCGGCCTGCACGGCGGAACGCGCACGACAGGCCAGACTGGCCGCCGAGCTTGCCCGGCTGGAACAGACCGGCAGTCCGCTGGCCCCCCGCATGCTGGATGAAGCCTGCCGGCAACGTGACGCGGTGTGGCAGGATATCCGCGCAGCCTACCTCGACCCCGAAAATCCGCCCGCGGGTCCCGCCGCCTCCACCCGCCACGCCCGGGCCGCGGCGCTGGATGCCGCGATTGCCCGGGCGGATTCCCTGTCCGCCCAGCTGCTGGCGCAGGCTGACCGCATCGCCCGCATGGAAGGGCTGCGGCACGACATCACGCATTGCGCGGACACGCTCACGCTGCATGAACGCACCAAGGCGGACATACAGGCCCGGATGGCCGATGACTGGCGGGCCTTCATCGCACCATTCCGTGTACCGGCCCCGCACGCCACCACCCCCGATGCGCTGGTCGCCTTTGTATCCGCCCGGATGCAGCTGCTATCCGATGCCACGCAGGTCGCGACCGAACTGGCCCAGCTGGCGGAAGACCGCATAAAACCCGACACGCTGCACGAAGGCCTGCGCGCACTGGCCGAGCGCCTTGGCATCGCGCCCACCCTGTCACCGGGGCCTTGCGTGGAAGCGGTGACCACCGCCCTGCGCCAGCATGCCAGCGGGCATGAGGAATATGGCCGGCTGCATCGTGAACTGGATGACCTGCTGCCCGAACAGGCTGACCTGCAACGGCAGGCCGCCGCCCTGCAGGCGGAACGACAGGACTGGACGGCACAATGGGCCACCGCCATGCAGGCCATCGGGCTGGAGGCCGATGCACCGCCTCCCGCCGCCTGTGCGCTGGCAACCGACTGGGCCGCCGCCCCGGCACAGCTGGAACGACTGTCCGAACTGCATGAAACCTGTGTTCAGGCCCGGCAGGCCGAGCAGGACCTGACACGGGTCATGGATGAAATCCGCCCCCACCTGCCCGCCCCCCTGCCCGCCGATGGCGTGGCGGCGGCCCAGGCGCTGGAGCAGTTGTGGCAGGCGGCGCAGAAAAGCCAGCACCAGCGCGAGGCCCTGCTGCCCACGCTGGCCAGGGCACGTCAGGACCTGGCGGAAAGCGGGGCCAGCCTGTCCCACGCCCATGCCATGATTGACCAGTTGCTGGCGCGCACCCATGCCGAAAGCCCCGAGGCACTTGAACAGCTTGCCGGCCGTCTTGCCCGGCGTGACAGGCTGGCACAGGAACACACCCGGGCACTGGACACCCTTGCCCGCATGACAGGGGGCCAGTCCCCTGCCGCACTGGAACGCGCCATTGACGGCCGCGACCTGCCCGAACTGCGGGCCGAGACCGCACGCATGCACGACCGGCTGAAGGATCTTGACCTGCAACGTGACGACGCCGTGCGCGCCGAGCAGCATGAGGAAACGGCGCTGCGCGCCTTCGAGCATAATACCGATGCCCCGCAGGCGGCCGCCCGGCGCGAGTCAGCCATTGCCAGCCTGCACCAGATTGTGGAGGAATATGCGCAACTGACCCTGGCGCGGAACCTGATTGCCAATGCCATAGACCATGTCCGCTCCGCGGAGCAGGACCCGCTGGTCACACGCGCGGGGCAGTTCTTCTCCCTTGCCACGCTGGGCGCGTTTGACGCCATCCGCACGGACCTGGATGCACAGGGCAACCCGGTGGTACTGGGCCAGCGCCACGACGGAAGCCATGTGCCGGTGGCGGACATGAGTGCCGGCACGCGTGACCAGCTTTTCCTGGCGTTCCGCCTTGCCAGCGTGGAAACCTACTGCCGCGCGGCCGAACCCCTGCCCTTTGTCGCCGATGACCTGCTGGTGCAGTTTGATGACGCGCGCAGCGAATGCACGCTACGGGTACTGGCGGATTTTGCCCGCACCACGCAGGTGCTGCTGTTTACCCACCATGACAGCATACGCGACATGGCCCGCAGCCTGCAGGCGCAGGGGGTGGCCATAAATCTTGTGGAACTGCCCCGCATTGCGGCGTGACAGCCCGCCCGAACGGGCGGGCATGCCACCGCATTGGGCGCAACCGCCACAGACAGGCTTCCCGCTCCCGCCTTACCAGTTCTGCTGATAGGGAATCGTCTGGCCGAACTGCTGCATCTGCTGTTGCTGCTGCTGCTGGTCCATCTGCATGCGCTGCTGGCGCATCTGCTCGTCCTGCTGGGCAAACTGTTGGTGCATCTGCTGCATCTGCTGGGCCTGCTGCTGGCGCATCTGTTCGCGCTGGCGCTCGATCTGTTCGCGGCCGCCGGGCTGGTTGCCCATCTGCCGGGCCTGCTGGTCAAGCTGCATCTGCTGCTGGTCGAACTGCTGGCGCATCTGCTGCATCTGCTGGTCACGCTGCATGTGCATCTGCTCCTGCTGCTGGCGGAACTGCATCTGCTGCTGCTGGAACTGCTGCTGCATCTGTTGCATCTGCTGGGCACGCTGGGCGGCCTGCTGCATGTCCGGCTGGGCATGCGCGGCCCCCGCCATGACCAGGATGCCGGACAATGCAGCGGCAAGGCAGGCCGCATGGCTGGTAATGGCACGCGCCATGATGGTTCTCCCTGTAATAACCAGCCCTTTATTACAGCATCATGGCTGGTAATCCAGCCCGATATCCATGACGCGCACGGTATGGGTCAGCCACCCCAGTGAAATCAGGTCCACACCCGCCTGCGCCACCGCCGTGACCGTATGCGGGGTGATGCCGCCCGAAGCCTCGGTTACCGCGCGCCCGCCCACCAGCCGGACCGCTTCGCGCAGCATGTCGGGCTGCATGTTATCCAGCAGGAAAACATCCACGCATCCGGTCTCCAGCCCTTCGCGCAGCTGTTCCAGCGTGTCCACCTCCAGTTCGATCCGCACAAGATGCCCGGCTGCGGCACGGGCACGCGTGACGGCCGGGGTAATGCCCCCGGCAAAGGCGATGTGGTTGTCCTTGATCAGGATCGCATCATCCAGGCCAAAGCGGTGGTTGCTGCCGCCCCCTGCCCGCACGGCGTATTTCTGGATGGCGCGCAGTCCGGGCATCGTCTTGCGGGTGCAGGTAATGGCGGCCTTGTACGGGCGCACCAGTTCCACCAGTTGCGCCGTGGCGGTGGCGATGCCGCTCATATGCGACAGGAAATTGAGCCCGACCCGCTCCCCCGACAGGATGCCCCGCGCGGGACCGCGTACGGTGGCAAGGCGCGCGCCCTTCGTCACCGCATCGCCATCATGCGCATGGGGCCGGAATTCGATACGCGCGTCCATGAGCGCAAAGGACAGGCGCGCCATGTCCAGCCCCGCAATCACCCCGTCCTGCCGCGCGGCCAGAACGGCGTGGACAGGTGTGTCTCCATCCACGATCACCGCATCGGTCGTAAGATCGCCCGCCCGGCCCAGGTCCTCCAGCAGGCCAGCGCGCACTAGCGGTTCAAGCATGATGTCCGGCAGGGGATGGATCATGAGGGCATTCTTTCATTCATTGACAGGGGCGCCATGGACGGCCCGGCCTGCGCCACAACCCGGGCAAGGCCCGTCCGCAGTTCGGCCAGGCCAAGACGGGAGGGAATGCCCGCGGTATCCGCGTCGGGGCAGTCACTGCGGAAATGGCCACCCCGACTTTCCCGCCGGTGCAGCGCCGCCAGCATGACGGCCGCGCAGACAAGCCCCGCATCGGTATGCAGCCTGTCCGCCACCTGCAGCAGGCCGGTGCGCAGCCCTGCCTCCGTGCGGATGACACCCGCATGCCGGCTCATGACATGCCGCAGGGAAAGCGGGGGCTGGGGCGCGGGCGCCGCCTGCCGCGCGGCGGCCGCCTGTACCTGGCCAGCGGAGTTCATGGTCAGGCCATCCAGTTCGTGGCCGGTCCATGTGCCGCACACCACGGCTTCAAGCAGGGAATTGCTGGCCAGCCTGTTGGCGCCATGCAGGCCGGTACAGGCCGCCTCGCCCACCGCCCACAGACCGGGCACGTCACTGCGGCCCTGCTGGTCCACCATGATGCCGCCCATATGGTAATGGGCGGCGGGACGGACCGGGACCGGCTGCGTTACGGGATTGATGCCATGGGCCGCGCACAGGGCGGATATGGCTGGAAAACGGTTGGGAAAATCCGCGCCCACGCTGGCCCGTGCATCCAGGTACACCGTATGCCCCGCCAGCATGTGCCGCCACACCGCGCGTGATACGCTGTCACGCGTGGCAAGTTCACTGGTGAAACGTGCACCGGCCTCATCCACCAGCACGGCCCCTTCACCGCGTACCGCCTCGCTGATCAGGGAAAGGCGCTGGCCCCGCGCGCCAGCGGAAAGGGCGGTGGGATGGAACTGCACGAACTCCATGTTGCCCAGAACCGCACCGGCCCGCACGGCCATGGCCAGACCACTGCCCGTGGCGGCGGGCGGGTTGGTCGTATCGGCAAACAGCCCCCCCATGCCGCCCGTGGCCAGTATGACGGCGGTAGTGGGCAGCATGACTTCCTGTCCGCCAATGTCCAGTTCCACCCCGGCGACCGCGCCGTCATGCAGCACGAGATCACGCGCGCGGGCATGCTCCACCACCGTTATGCGCCCGGTCCGCCGCACCCGCGCAACCAGCGCGCGCATGATGGTGGCGCCCGTGGCGTCCTCCCCCGCATGGGCAATGCGGCGGTGGCCATGGGCGGCCTCCAGCCCCAGTTGCAGGGTGCCATCGGCATGCCGGTCCCACGCCACGCCCAGCCCGGCCAGGCGGGCCACCGCCGCCGGGCCTTCCGCCGTGATGCGGGCGACCATGCGCGGGTCGCACAATCCCGCGCCCGCAGCCAGCGTGTCAGCCGCGTGCAGGGCCGGGCTGTCACCCGCGCCCACGGCCGCGGCCATGCCCCCCTGGGCCAGCATGCTGGCGGCAGATGGCGGCTGCATGGCCTCCAGCGTTCCGGCACAGGCCAGCACGCAGGGCCGCGTGGTGGACAGCGCCGTCATGACCCCCGCCAGCCCCGCGCCGATAATGACCGGCTGGCCGGCGGGCAACGGGACCTGCCCGGTCATATGGCCAGCATGCGCTCGACCGCCCGGCGGCCACGGCTGGCCAGTTCGGGGTCCAGCGTGACCTCATGCGTCATGGTTTCCAGCGCGTGGCGGATATTGGACAGGGTGATGCGTTTCATGTGCGGGCACATGTTGCACGGACGCACGAACGCCGTCCGCGGATACTGGATCGCGAGGTTGTCGCTCATGGAGCACTCGGTCACCAGCAGGATCGGGTCACTGGCATGCCCGCGCACGAAATCGGCCATCATGGCGGTCGAACCGCTGAAATCGGATGCAGCCACCACTTCGGGCGGGCATTCGGGATGGGCCAGCACGACCAGGCCGGGATTGTCGGCGCGCATGCGGTCGATTTCCTCGGGTGTGAAGCGTTCATGCACCTCGCAGTGGCCGGGCCATGTAATCATCCTGATGCCGGTCTCGGCCCCGATATTGCGGGCCAGGAATTCATCGGGGATCATGATGACACTGTCGGTGCCAAGGCTTTCCACCACGCGCTTCGCATTGCCCGAGGTGCAGCAGATATCGCTCTCCGCCTTTACCTCGGCCGAGGTGTTGACATAGGTGACCACCGGCACGCCGGGGTGGCGGGCGCGCAGGGCGCGGACATCGGCCCCCGTGATGGAATCGGCCAGCGAACAGCCCGCCTTCCTGTCCGGGATGAGGACGGTGCCGTGCGGGTTGAGCATCTTGGCGGTCTCCGCCATGAAATGCACCCCGGCCATGACAATCACGTCCGCATCCGTTTCCTGTGCCTCCCGCGCTAGGGCAAGGCTGTCACCACGGATATCGGCCACGCAGTGAAAGATTTCCGGCGTCTGGTAATTATGCGCAAGGATGACGGCGTTGCGTTCCCGCTTCAGGGTTTCGATCGCCCGGATATCGGCGAGAAACGTCTCCCACTCCATTGCCGGGACCAGATGGCGCACCCGTTCATAAAGCGCATCCGTCCCGCCCTGTGGCGTAATCTGGTTCATGCCTTGCTCTCCCTTCCCACTCCGGCCATGTCCTTTATGCTCATATTGAGCATAAGCCAAGTGGCAGGAACCGGGTGGCTGATTGCAAAGAGAAACGCCATTACTGTCAATCCGGTTTTCCACGCCGGCACATTATGCCCGACCTAGGGCTGCGCCAGGGGAATGCTGGTTCCCGCCAGATGCCGCGCCTGGCGTACCTCGCCACAGAAGCGGTAGAGCCTGGCGGGGCGGCCGCCGGTCTGTTCGTCAATTTCGCCTGTTTCTTCAACAAGTTGCTGCTGCATGATCAGACGGCGGAAATTCTGTTTGTGAATATGCATGCCCGACAGGCTTTCCATCACGCGCTGCAGCTGCAGCAGGGTGAAGGCCCCGGGCATCAGTTCGAACACCACCGGGCGGTAACGTACCTTTGCACGCAGCCGGGCCATGGCGGTGGCCAGGATGCGCCGGTGGTCGTGGTCCATGGCCTGTCCCGGCACGGCCTGTTCGGGCGGGCAGCCCGCTTCGGGCACCAGCCCGGCCTCATACAGCAGTTCGTAGCGCTGCAGGACCAGTTCATCATTCCACACCCCCATGTCCCCTATGGCAAACAGGGTAACGCAGCGCTGCCACTGCCGCACGCGGATGGCGGGGTTGCCCATGCCCGCCACCCACTGGCACAGGCGGCGTTCGATTCCGGCCAGGCTGGTCCTGCCGGCCTCGGTCTTGCTGTCTTCCCACGGAAAATAGTCATACCAGTCCCGCCATCCGGTCTCGCCCGCATGGCTGCGGGTCAGGGCCAGGTAGGAAATGGCGACCATCCGTTCCTGGGCGCTGGAAAGGATGCGGTCATGGTCGGCAAAGGTATACAGCTGTTCGACATGACCGATGGGGTGACCGGTCTGGCGCTCCACCCATGCCCTCACCCCGGCCTGCAGGGAGCGGTGCATGGTCTCCAGCGGGCCGGAGGGCAGCAGCCTGCCATGCCCGATGGTCATGACCTGGGGCACGTCATCCCTTACCGCCGTCAGCACGGCGATCAGCTCGATCATCATCTGCGTTGTCATGGCGGCCAAGGATGTATCACGCAAACGCTATGACGGGGAGGGCTTTCCCGCCACATGGCGTGGCGCGCAGGCCACGCGCAGCGCGTGATCCGGCTGGTCGATACGCAGCGGGGTGTAACCACACGCATCCCCGTCAGCCTGCACCGGCAGGCCAGCGGGGGTGATGATCTCGACCATGCGCGCGTCCAGCACCATGACATCGCGCTGCCCGGCCAGCGTGCCGCGCAGCAGGGCCAGGCTGTAGCGCAGGCTGGCCCGCACCCCCGCCGTGCCGAACAGCACGACGGCAAAGCCTGCCCGTTCATGCATGGCGTGCGGCACCAGCACATACCGCCCGCCATACAGCTGCCCCTTGGAAATGATGACCGAAACCGCCGGATGGGCCACCCCATCCACCACCACATTCATGGAATGGAAGGGATAGGCCCACAGCGCGCCCAGGGTATTGAGTACGTAGGCCATGCGTCCGAACACCTTTTTCAGCCGCGCCGACACCGCATGCACCACATGCGCGTCAAACCCCACCCCCACCATCTGCACGAACAGACAGTCCCCGGTACCGGAACGCAGCCTGCCGGGCCGGATGACCGTATATCCCCCCGCCGCGATGATCCGGGCATTGCCGGCGGCATCGGCCGGGATGCCAAGCTCGCTGGCCAGTACATTGGCCGTACCTACGGGCAGGATGCCCAATATGATATCCGAACCCGCCATGCCATCGGCCACTTCGGCCACGGTGCCATCGCCACCCGCCGCAACGATATGGGTACACCGCCCGGCACATGCGGCATCGCGCGCCAGCACGCGCGCATGCCCCCTGGCCGCCGTGTACAGCACGACAGGCCGCATGCCCTCCCGCCGCAGGCAGTGGACAAACCGCGCAATGCATCCGTTATCGCCCCGTCCCCTGCCCCCACGCCCGGCAACGGGGTTGGCGATGATGATGACCGTCCGGTCGCGTGCGGGCAGGGTCACGGCGTGGCGGGACGGGCCTGCGGCAGGATTTCGAACAGTATCTCCTTTGGGCGGCAGGGGCGCGCCGCCTGATCGGTCATGACAACGGGACGGTTGAGCAGGACGGGATGGGCGGCAATGGCGTCGAGTATCTGCCCATCGGTCAGCGCCGGATCATCCAGCCCCAGTTCCGCATAGGGCGTGCCCCTTACACGCAGCAGGTCACGCACCGGCACCACCAGCCGGGCGGCCAGCCCATCCAGTTCGGCACGGGTGGGCGGCGTCTTGAGGTATTCCACCACCACCGGCTCGATTCCGGCGGCGCGGATCATGGCCAGCACATTGCGTGACGTGCCGCAGGCAGGGTTATGGTAAAGTGTGACGCTCACGCGCAGAAGCCCCCAGTGGTTCGGACGGATATGGGCACGATATAAACACGTCCCGCCGCCAAATGCAGTACCCGGCCCCGTACGGACATCGGACCGCGTGCAATCTGCCCGAAATGCCGTTATGAGTGCCCCGGCCCGCCCGGACCGGCGGGCCTGTTCCATCCGCGTGCGGGCACCGGGCCTGCCGCCGGGTGGCCGGTATGCGGTCTTCTTTCTTGCATGGTTGCCATTGTGACAGATCCTGTTTCCCCCCCGGCCACGGGCGCGCTGCCCATCCGTGTCGCGGCCCTGTATCACTTCACGCCGTTCGCGGATTGCGCGGGAGTGCGTACCCGGCTGCTTGAAGCCTGCCACGCCCTTGGCATACGCGGCATCCTGCTTGTGGCGCATGAGGGCATAAATGGCACCATTGCGGGCACGGACGAGGCGATCGAGCAGATTGTGGGCATCATCCGTGCCCTGCCCGGCTGCACGGATCTGGAGGTCAAGTTCTCCCGCGCGCCGACCCTGCCCTTTCACCGCATGAAGGTCCGCATCAAGCGTGAGATCGTGACCATGGGCGTGCCGGGGCTGGACCCACGGCGCGACGTGGGCCGCTACGTGCCCCCGGAGGCATGGAACGCCCTGATTGCCGACCCCGATACCATCGTGATCGACACCCGCAATGACTACGAGGTGGCGATCGGCACGTTTCGCGGCGCGATTGACCCGGGCACGCGCAGCTTCCGCGAATTCCCGCAATGGTTCCGTGACCGGCGCGAAGCCCTGCTTGAAAAGGGCCGCACACCAAAAATCGCCATGTTCTGCACCGGCGGCATACGGTGTGAAAAGGCCACCGCCTTTGTCCGCGCCGAAGGGGTGGAGGACGTGTTCCACCTGCAGGGCGGTATCCTGAAATATCTGGAAACCGTGCCCGAGGCCGACAGCCTGTGGGAAGGGGAGTGCTTCGTATTCGACCAGCGCGTCAGCGTGGGCCATGGACTGAAACCCGGCACGTTCGACATCTGCCATGCCTGCCGCGCGCCCCTCAGCCCCGCGGACCGCGCCGCCCCGGACTACGAGGAAGGCGTAAGCTGCCCCCACTGCAGGGACGCGCGCACCGAGGCCCAGCGCAGGCGCTATGCCGAACGCGAACGCCAGATCCGGCTGGCCGACCGCAGGGGCACGCACCATCTGGGCCTGCCACTTCCCTCCCGCCCGGATGCGCCCCCGGGCGACGGGACGGAGCCATAGGAAAACCCGCCCTGCCATCACCACACGCAGGCACAGACGTCATTCCCCGAAGCCATGCCGGAACCCGCCAGCCATGATGGCCCGTCTTTACACCGATATTTTCGATCTGGCGGCGGACATACGCGGCGCGCCGGACCATCAGGCGCTGGCCGAGGCATTTGGCGCGCTGGTCTCCCGGCTTGGCCCCCATGCCTACAGCATGGGCACGATCCATAAAACCGACCCCGTCCAGCGCCACCTGATTGCCACCACATATCCGGACCACTGGATGGCGCATTACGTGGCGCGCAACTACCACCATATCGACCCGGTCATCGATCCCCTGCGCCATGGGCTGCATCCCTATGACTGGAAGGACATCCATATCGAAAACAGGCGGCAGGACACCATGCTGCGTGAATTCGGGGAAATGGGTTTCAGAAGCGGCCATGCCGTGCCCCTTGCCCTTGCGCCCGGCACATTGCTGCTGGTCAGCATTGCATCATACGACCCGCATATCGACACCCGCCAGCAGATGGCCATCCAGCTTGCCGCCAGCCAGTTCCATTACCGCTACCACCAGCTTGGCCGGAAGCATGCGGGCATCACGGGGACAGGGCTGACCCGCCGGGAACGCGAATGCCTGACATGGGTGGCGCAGGGAAAGGACACGGCGGATATCGGGCATATCCTTGCCCTGAGTGACAACACCATCAAATTCCATCTCAAGAACGCATTGCGCAAGCTGGGCTGCCACAACCGCGTGCAGGCGGCGGTAAAGGCGACCTGCCTGGGGCTGATCCACCCCTGACACCGGGCATGGCCCGCATCCCGGACCACACGGGCAAACCCGTACCACCGGCCGCAGGTTGATATAACCGGCGGCAGGGGGAATGATGCACGGCCCCCGCCCCGCAGCCCGGTGCCACCCGACGTGCCGTTTCCGGCCATGGCAGGCGCGCATGCAGCCATGGCAGAACAGAGTGGAGAATTCGTGACACAGGCCACCCCCTCCCCCGTGCGGCCACCATGGCGGGCACGTCTTGCGAACCGCTTCGGGGTGTATGCCAATGTGCCGCGCATGTTCCGCCAGATATGGCGGTGCAGCCCGGCCCTGACCCTGGGCGGCATCACCCTGCGGCTGGTGCAGGCGGTCCAGCCCTCGCTGGCATTGTATGTGGGCAAGCTGATTGTTGATGAGGTCATCCATCTGGGCAGCCAGTCCACGCCGCCCGCCTCACTGCTGGCATGGAGCCTGCATGGCCCGGCCTCCCGGCTGGAAGGCTGGATTGCGCTTGAGTTCATGCTCATCATCCTGTCCGACCTGACGGCACGCGCCACCACACTGGTCGATGGGCTGCTGAACGAGCGTTACATAAACGATGTCAGCCTCTCGCTTATGGGTCATGCCGCGACACTGGACCTGCAACAGTTTGAATCCAGCGAACTGCAGGACCTGCTGGAACGCGCGCGCCGCCAGGCCTCGGGCCGCAACAACCTGCTGGTGCAACTGTTCAATATTGCCGAGATCGGCCTGACCGCCGTGACCCTGGCCGCAGGCGTCATGGCGTTTGCCCCGTGGATGGTGCTGCTGCTGGTGCTGGCGCTTCTGCCCGCCACCGCGGGCGAAGCCCATTTCAATGCCGAAGGCTACCGCCTGCTGCGCGCCCGCACGGCCGAACGGCGTGAAATGGACTATCTGCGCCACATCGGCTCCACCGCCGAACATGCCAAGGAACTCAGGCTGTTCGGGCTGGGGAGCTTCCTGGTCGGGCGGTTCCGCGCCGCCGCCGCCACGGTCATGGCGCAGAACCGCAGGCTGGCGCTGCGCCGCTTTGTCTGGAGCGGGGTGTTCGGGGCCATTGGCTCGGTCGCCTATTACGCGGTGTATATCGTGATTGTGTGGGATACGGTGCGGGGACGGTTTTCGGTCGGGGACCTGACGTTCCTGTCCGGCTCGTTCCTGCGGCTGCATACCATCCTGTCCAGGCTGCTCATGGCCATTACCCAGACCGCCAGCCAGGCGCAGTATCTGGATGATTTCTTTGCGTTCCTTGACCTGCGTCCGGCCATTGCCCCGGCCGCCACAACCATCCCCTTTCCCTCCCCCATCCGTCAGGGCATCCGATTTGAGAAAGTGGGCTTCCGCTATCCCGGCACCGGGCGCTGGGCGCTGCGCAACCTTGACCTGACCATCGGGGCGGGTGAGACCGTAGCACTTGTAGGGGAGAACGGGGCGGGCAAGACAACCATCGTCAAGCTGCTGACCCGGCTTTATGAACCCGATGAGGGGCGGATCACGGTCGATGGCATATCCCTGAGCGATATGGACCCCGCGGACCTGCACGCCCATATCGGCGTGATTTTTCAGGATTTTGTCCGCTACAGCCTGACGGCGGCGGAAAACATTGCCGTGGGCCGGATCGAAGCCCTGTCCGACACCGCGCGGATCAGGGCGGCCGCCCGTGAAGGACTGGCCGATGGCGTGGTGGGCCGCCTGCCCCTGGGCTATGACCAGCCGCTGGGCAAGCAGCTTGCACGCGGGCGGGAACTGTCGGGGGGTGAGTGGCAGAAGATCGCCATATCGCGTGCCTACATGCGCGATGCCGACCTGCTGATCCTTGATGAACCGACATCCGCGCTGGATGCGCGGGCGGAAGCCGATGTGTTCGAACGCCTGCGCGCCCTGCGCCATGGCAGGGCGGCACTGGTCATCTCGCACCGTTTCTCCACCGTGCGGACTGCCGACCGGATCGTGGTGCTGGAACACGGCCGGGTGCTGGAAACCGGCAGCCACGCGCAGCTTGTGGCCAATGGCGGGCGCTATGCGGAACTGTTCGCGCTGCAGGCGGCGGGCTACCGCTAGCGCCAGACCGCCTATTTTGTGGTATAGCCGCCATTGACCAGAATGGTCTGGCCCGTCATCCACCACCCTTCCGACACGATGAAACGGACATAAGGCGCAATATCGGCGATATCGGTCAGCCCCGTCGTGCTGAAGGGGGAAAGGGCGGCGGCCGATTTGTGATAGGCCACGGCGCATGGGTCTTCCTGCCCGTAGAAGAAGGGCGTATCCATCGGGCCGGGGCCAATGGCGTTGACCGAAATGCCACGCGCGCCATATTCCTTCGACGCGGCACGGGTAAAGTGCTCCACCGCCGCCTTTGACCCGGCATAGGTGGAATAGAACGGTGTATAGGCCCCCAGCAGCGAGGTCACGATCGTAACCAGCTTGCCGTTGTCATTCAGGTGCCTGCCTGCTTCCTTGATGAAGAAATACGCGACACGGGTATTGATGGCGAACATGGCGTCATATTCGGCCTCGGTCGTCTCCATGATCGGTTTCTTGAGCACCTTACCCACCGTATTGATCGCAATGTCGGGCCGGCCGATCCGGGCCACCACATCGGCAAACAGCCGCGCCATCGCGCCATCAGCCGTAAGGTTGGCCTGAACGGCCATCGCGTTGACGCCGGCCGCCTTCAGGTCGGCCAGTGTCTTTTCGGCCTCTGGCGCCGTTGCGTCGCTATTATAGTGGATGGCGATGGCCTTCGCCCCCTGCGCCGCCAGATCACGCGCGATCAGTCCGCCCAGGTTCTTTGCCCCGCCTGCGATCAGAACCGTCTTGCCCTTTATGCCATGGTCCGCCATGGGCTGCCTCCATCCCTTGTGTGCAAGCGCATACAACGCTTTTCATGGGGCAAGGTTATCAGGCAGGATATGGATATAAAGCAGCCAGTCCTGACAACACCTGTCAGAAATAACGAACAGACCCATAGTGCCGTACGGAGTGACCGTGGACCGTATCGACCTGTTCCGCATCTTTGCCCGCGTGGTGGAAAGCGCAAGCTTTACCCGTGCGGCGGATACGCTCAAGATGCCACGCTCCTCCGTTTCCGCCGCCATACAGGAACTGGAGAACCGGCTGGGCACGCGCCTGCTGGCACGCACCACCCGCTCCGTCGCGCCCACGCCCGATGGCACGGCCTTCTACGGGCACTGCCTGCGCCTGATTGCCGACATGGAAGAAGCCGAGGGACTGTTCCGCCCGGATGCCGCAGGCCCGCGCGGCCTGCTGCGCGTGAACATGCCCGGCCGGATCGGCCGCCTGCTGGTTGCCCCCGCCCTGCCCGCCTTCCTGCGGCGCTACCCTGAAATCGATATTGAACTGGGGGTCACCGACCGTGTGGTCAACCTGGTGGAGGATGGCATTGACTGCGTGCTGCGTGTCGGCCCGCTGGGGGATTCCGGCCTGATCGCGCGCCAGATGGGTGAACTGGCGCTGGTCAATGTGGCAAGTCCCGCCTATCTCGCCCGCCGGGGCACGCCGCACCACCCCGCCGACCTGGACGGGCACGAGGCCGTGCGCTACGCCGCCCCCACCACCGGCCGGGTAGAGGACTGGGAATGGATGGAAGACGGCACGCTGCATACCCGCGCCCTGCCCGGCCGGGTAAGCGTGAACAGTGCTGAAACGCTGGTGGCCTGCTGTCTGGCCGGCCTTGGACTGATACAGGTGCCCGCCTATGACGTGCGCCACCACATCGCGGCGGGCGAACTGGTGGATGTCATGCCCCGCTGGCGACCCGAACCGATGCCCATGGCGCTGCTCTACCCGCACCGCAAGCACCTGTCGCGCCGCCTGCAGGTCTTTGCCGACTGGCTGGAGCAGGTGATGCGGGCGGCCGTGGCTTAGGGTCAGATCAGGCCGCCTTCGGCTGTCATCTGCTGCAGGTCCAGTTCGTGCTCGAGCTGGTGCAGCACGGCATCATGAATTTCACCACCACGATGCAGGCGCAGCAGTTCGGCCCGGCCGGCCTGTATGGTGGCCAGCAGGGCGTGGTAATGCGCATCCCGCCTGCCCTGCAGCGCCTGCTGTTCATGACTGAAACGTTCGGCCAGTTCCGCGCGGTAGGCATACTGTTCAAGCAGGCGGCCATGCACAAGCTGCCCCTGCGCATCATAGGCCTGCTGGCGCATTGCCTGTTCCTGCGCATGCGCGATCAGCGCGCGTGCCTGCGATACGGACAGGTGGTGATGCTGCCCGCGTCCCTGCCCGCCATCCCCCCCCACCATGTGAATGACCCAGCCAATGGTGGTGCCCTGCCCCAGTACGGTGACCAGAATGACAACAAAGGTCACGATCTGCATGACATCGCGCTCCGGCATGGTGGCGGGCAGCGCCAGCACGATGGCAAGGCTGACCACGCCACGCATCCCGCACCATCCCATTATGGTGACAAAGGTCAGGAATTCCCGCCAGTCCGGCCGCTCCCGGGGCGGCAGCCAGGCCACGCGCAGCCCCTCGGTCAGGATCATCCACACAAAGCGCGAGACCAGAACGGCGGCCACAATGCCCGCCACGGGACGGACCACATCCTGCGCCACCCAGGCCGTGCCCATATGGCGCAGCACGATCGCATGCAGCGACAGGCCGATCAGGACGAAGACAAGGGATTCCAGCACGAATACCAGCACCTCCCACACCGCCGCCCAGCGCAGGCGCTCATCGGCACTGAAAACGTCATGCTGCCGCCACCCCAGCACCAGCCCCGCCACCACCGTGGTGATTACCCCCGATGCCCCCACCATCTCGCCACCAATATAGGCAACCCATGGCAGCAGCAGCGTCATGGTAATGCTGAGTATGCGGTCCTGCACGCGCCCCAGCAGCCTGATCCACAGCCAGCCCAGCCCGCCCCCCACCACCAGCCCGCCCAGCGCCAGCAGCACGAATGTCATGCCCGCATGGACCGGACTGAACGCCCCGGTCAGTACCGCAAGCCCGGCAAAGCGGTAGATCACAAGGCTTGCCGCGTCATCGAGCAGGCTTTCCCCCTCCAGCAGGGTGGTGATCCGCTCGGGCAGGTGAACATGCTTGAGCACGGCCTTGGCCGCCACGGCGTCGGGCGGGGCCACGATCGCCCCCAGCACAAGGCACCCCGCCCATGGCAGGGCGGGAATGAACCAGTGCGCGACAGCACCGACGGCAAAGGTGGTGAAGGCAACCCCCCCCACCGCAAGCTGCAATATCCCCCCCAGATGCGCACGAAACGCATGCCATACGGAAAAATAGGCCCCCGCCAGCAGAAGTGGCGGCAGGAACACGATCAGCACCAGATCAGGGTCGATGCCAATCACGGGCACGCCGGGCACAAGGGCAATCCCGATGCCCCCCAGCACAAGGGCGGCGGCCGGGGGCAGGCGGAGCCTGCGCGCGGCCAGTTCCAGCCCCACGATCAGGACAATCAGCAGCAGGATGAACTCAAAGCGCCCTACATTGGACATGCGGACCCGACCCGTCACACGGCCCGGCATGCGCGCCCGGCCTGTCGGAACCAACGCATCACGGGCGGGTACGGTGGCACAAAGGCGGGCGGGCCTTCCCCTGTCATCGGAAAGGCGGCCCGCGGGCTGCCGCCCGCAGCTATGCTGCACCACCCCGGCATTATCCATGCCACAATATTGCCATACGGAAGTATTTGGCGAATATTTATAACTGACACATAAAATACATGCGGATGCCAGTGCAACGGGTCCGATGCACCCGCGTTCATGCTGGACTGGCGGCAATACGTTCCCATGCGTGGGACTGTCATGCCCCCTGCCCGAAATATCATCCACACCGTTCCCACATTTCCCCGACAAGGAGAACAGAGGATGGGTGCACCCACAAAACCGGCCATGACCGGACAGCACACGCCACACCACGCCCGGCCCGTTCCCGCCACGGACACGCAGGCACCCGGCGCGGTGGCCACCCCACCGGCCATGGCACGCGCCCCGCAACCGGCGGACAGGGCGGGGTCCGGCCTGCTGGGCAGGCTCCTGCCCGCGTCACCACCGCCACGAACAAGCCTGTTCCGCAAATAGGAACCACACCGGAAAACGCGCCCGGCCCCTGCGCGCATGCCACTGGAGCCTGAAATGGACGGGACGACCGCACCCCCTTCGCAGCCCGGCCGTGCCTTCACGTCCTCATGGCCATCGTGGCTGGCACGGCTGGCCGGCCGTGCCCACCGCATGCCGTGGGAAAACGACGCCACCCCCCTGCGCTGCGAGATATTCGGCCCCGAACGGCTTGAAGCCCATGCCAGAAGCCTGGCGGCCGCCCAGACCATCAGCCCCCGGCCCGGTGGATATGGCCACCCCCTGTCGCGGCGCCTGACGGAAAACGGGGCCTTCCTGCGCGCGGCCGACATACGGATAGCCGACGCCATACAGGCCGGAAAGCAGCTGACCCCCGCCGCCCAGTGGCTGGCGGACAATTACGCGCTGGTGGACATGCAGATCCGCGAGACCGGCCTTGACCTGCCGCCGGGCTATTACGCGCGCCTGCCCAAACTGGCGACAGGCCCCTTTGCCGGGCTACCCAGGGTGTTCGGGGTGGCATGGGCGCTGGTGGCGCATACCGACAGCAGCTTCCAGCCCGATACGCTATGCAGCTTCCTGCTGGCCTATCAAAGCGTTACCCCGCTGACCATCGGGGAATTATGGGCGGTCCCCATCACGCTGCGCATCGTGCTGATCGAGAACCTGCGCCGCGTGGTGGCCGCCATAATGGACAACAACACCAGCAGGCGTGAGGCCGATACACTGGCCGACCGGCTGGATGCCTACCGCAGGGGCACGCCGGCCGCCCTGTCGGGCTTTCTGGCCATGATTGACCCCCGCATCCTGACCTGTGCGTTCACCGCGCAGCTTGCCCACCGCTCCCGCGGGCTGGACCCGGAAAAGGACCCCGCCCTTGTCTGGCTGGAACAGCGCCTGGCCGACCGGGGCACAACGGTGGAAGACGCGGTGCGCGACGACCTGCATGAACAGGGTGCCTTCAACGCCACCATCCGCAACATCATCACCAGCCTGCGGCTGATCGCGGGCCTTGACTGGACGGAAGCCTTTGACCGCGTGTGCCTGGTCAACCGGCTTTTCGCCCCCTATGACAGTTTTACCCAGGCCGATTTCGCCAGCCGCGACCTGTATCGCAAGGCCGTGGAGGAACTGGCGCGGGGCAGCGCGCTGGACGAGATGGACATCGCCGCCCGTGCGGTGGACATGGCGCGGGCGGCACAGGCCGGGGAAGCAGCGGACCCGCGCCGGGCCGATCCCGGTTATTACCTGCTCATGGCGGGACGGCCCGCGCTGGAAGCCGCCATCCACTTCCGCCCCACCCTGCGCCACAGTCTGGTCCGGCGCTTCTGCCGGCAGGGGATCATGGCCTACAGCATGGTCGTGACGGGGCTGACGCTGGCGTTCATGGCCATTCCGCTCTGGCTTGCCCATTACGGCGGCACCGGGGCGGCATGGCTGCTACCGGCGGTGGCGTTCATCCCGGTATCGGAAGCAGCCGTTGCCTGCGTGAACCGTCTGGCGCTGGAAATGCTCCATGCCACAAGCCTGCCGGGGCTGGAGTTCCGCTCCGGCATTCCGTCCCATCTGCGGAGCATGGTGGTGATACCCGCCCTGCTGGTTACAAAAGAAACGGTGGCCGAACTGCTGGCTCGCATTGAGGTCCATTACCTGGCCACACGCGACATATCCGTCTGTTTCGCGCTTCTGACCGACTGGACCGACCATGACAGCCCCCACGCCCCCGCACAGGCCATGCGCTTCCATCTGCTCCACCGCAGGCGGGTATGGAGCCAGAGCGAAGGGGTATGGATGGGCTGGGAACGCAAACGCGGTAAGCTGCACGAACTCAACCGCCTGCTGCGCGGCGCGACCGACACGACTTTCATCCCCCCTGCCCACGGACTGCCAGCGGACGTGAAATACGTCATCACGCTTGATGCCGACACGCGCCTGCCACTGGAAACGGTCCGGCGCCTGATCGGCAAGATCGCCCATCCGCTGAACGCCGCGCGTTTCGATCCGGCATCGGGACGGGTGTGCGAAGGCTACGCCATCCTCCAGCCCCGGGTCACGCCCTCGCTGCCGGTGGGGCACGAAAGCACGCTGTTCCAGCGCATATTCGCCTCCGCCAGCGGCATAGACGCCTATTCCGCCGCCGTGTCCGACCTGTATCAGGACATGTTTGGCGAAGGGTCGTACGCAGGCAAGGGCATATACGACATCGACGCCTTCGAGGCCGCGCTGGCAGGTCGCGTGCCGGAGGCCACACTGCTCAGCCATGACCTGTTCGAAGGGATATTTGCCCGTGCGGGACTGGTAAGCGATGTGGAGGTGGTGGAAGAATTCCCGACCGACTATCTGGTGGCGGCCCAGCGGCTGCACCGCTGGACGCGCGGGGACTGGCAGCTCCTGCCCTGGATCACCGCCGGGCCGTCGCATCGGCATGCGCATGGATGGATTTCGGGCATTGCCCGGTGGAAGATGCTCGACAACCTGCGGCGCACGCTGTGCACCCCGCTCGTGCTGCTTGCCCTTGTGTCCAGCTGGTTCCTGCCGTTCCATGCCGCCCTTGTCTGGACGGGGTTCATACTGGCGGCCGTTGCCCTGCCCGCCTTCCTGCCCGTGCTGCCCGCACTGGTGCCCCGGCAGGAATGGATCACGCTGCGCAGTTACCTGAGCGTCCTGGGCCACGCCAGCGCCGAGGCGGCGGTGATGACCTTCCTCAACATCACCTTCCTCGCCCATCTGTCCTTTCTCATGACGGATGCGATCCTGCGCACGCTGGGGCGTGTGTACATGACCCGCCGCCACATGCTGCAATGGGTGCCCGCGGCCCAGATTGCGGGGCTGCTGCGTTCGGGGCTTGCCGGGTATTACGGACGCATGGCCCCCGCCACCATGCTGGCCGGGCTGATCGTGCCGGCCGTTGCCCTGTGGGCGGCGTGGAGCCTGTTCCTGGCCGTGCCGTTCGCCGCGCTGTGGTGCCTTTCCCCCGCCATTGCCATGTGGGCCAGCCGCACGCCGGTCATTGCCGCGCGCACGCGCCCCTCGCGCACCGACATCCGCACCCTGCGCATGACGGCGCGGCGCACATGGCGCTTTTTCGAGACCTTCACCACGCCGGACGACAACATGCTGCCGCCTGACAATTTTCAGGAAGACCCGACGCCGGTACTGGCGCGGCGCACGTCGCCCACCAATATCGGCCTGTACCTGCTGTGCACCGCCAGCGCGCGCGATTTTGGCTGGAGCGGCCTGGCCGATACCATCGCCCGCCTGGAAGCCACGTTTGCCACGCTGGAGCGCATGCCGCGCTACCGGGGCCACTTTTACAACTGGTACGCCACCGCCGACCTCCAGCCGCTGGACCCGGCCTATATTTCCAGCGTGGACAGCGGCAACCTGGCCGGTCACCTCGTGGCGCTGGCCAGCACCTGCCAGCGCTGGCAGGAAAACGGACCGGAAACCGACCCGTGGCGCGAAGGTACGGCTGATGCGCTGAACATCGCCATTGCCGACCTGACCTTCCGCGATGGCACGCGACTGAGCCACGGCCCGGCGGAACGCCAGTTGCTGCGGCGCCTGGCCGCATTCAAGAACAGCGTCCTGTCCGCCCCGGCGCGCTCGGCCACGGGCCTTGCGGCACTGCTGGACCACGGGCGCGCCCTGGTCCAGCAGGCGGCCCGCCTGCCCCCCGTGGCGGATGCCGCCACCGGCACGGACCGCATGTTCTGGATCTCCGCCCCGCTGCGCACGCTGGAAAGCCACCAGCGCGACATGGACACGGACCTGCACGCAACGCTTGGCGCGCGACTGGGCGTGATCGCGCACAAGGCGCGGCGCATGGCGGAGGAAATGGATTTCCGGTTCCTGTGCAATCCCGCGCGCAAGCTGCTTTCCATCGGCTATCTTGTGGCGGAGGACGCACAGGATGCCAACTGCTACGACCTGCTGGCATCCGAAGCGCGGCTGGCGGTCTTCCTTGCCATAGCCAAGGGGGACATGCCCGCCCATGACTGGTTCCGGCTGGGGCGGCCGATCACGCCGGTGGGCAATGGCGCGGCACTGGTCTCGTGGTCGGGGTCGATGTTCGAATATCTCATGCCCTCGCTGGTCATGCGCGCGCCCATGGGCAGCCTGCTGGCACAGACCAACATCCTGATCGTGCAACGCCAGATCGCCTACGGGCAGGCACGCGGCATTCCGTGGGGCATATCGGAATCCGCCTATAACGTGCGGGACCTGGAATATACCTACCAGTATTCCAATTTCGGCATTCCCGGCCTTGGCCTCAAGCGCGGGCTGGGGCTGGATACGGTGGTGGCCCCCTACGCCACCATGCTGGCGGCGATGGTGGACCCGAAAAAGGCGGTCGCCAACCTTTACACGCTGGAGAAAACCGGCGCGCTGGGCCGCTTCGGGCTGTATGAATCCCTTGATTACACACCCGGGCGCGTGCCCGATGGCAGCACGGTTGCCATCATCCGCGCCTATATGGCCCACCATCAGGGCATGTCCATCCTGGCGGTGGCGGATGCGGTGATGAACGGGATCATGCGCACGCGCTTCCATGACGACCCGGTCATCGCCTCGGCCGAACTGCTGCTGCAGGAACGCGCGCCACGCACCGGGGCGGTGGCACGGCCCCTGCCCACCGAGGAGGCGGCCCCGCCCCCCGTACGCGCCATCACCGCGCCATCGGGACGGTACATGGACCATGCCGAGACACTCTCCCCCGTCACGCATCTCCTTTCCAACGGGCGTTACGTCGTGATGCTGACCGCGGCGGGGTCGGGCTACAGCCGCTGGCAGGGTCAGGCCATCACACGCTGGCGCGAGGATGCGACCTGTGACGATTATGGCCAGTACATCTACCTGAAGAACCGCCGGACCGGGCAGGTCTGGACCGCGGGCCTGCAGCCGGGGCGGACGCGGCCCGATGAATATGGCGTGGGCTTTCATGAAGACCGTGCCGAGTTCGCCCGCCGGGACGGTGTCGTGACCACAACGCTGGAAATACGTGTCTCAGCCGAGGATGACGCCGAGATCCGCCAGCTTTCCATATTCAATGGCGGCAGCGAGACACTGGATATCGAGATCACGTCCCATGCCGAACTTGCCCTGTTGCCACAGGCGGCGGATCTTGCGCATCCGGCCTTTACCAAGCTGTTCGTGCAGACGGAATACCTGGCTGGCGCCCGCGCGCTGATCGCCACCCGCCGCAGGCGCACCCCGGACGAGGCGGAAATATGGGTCGCACACCTGATCACGTGCGACACGCCTGTCGAGGTCGAGACCGACCGCGCACGCTTCATAGGCCGCAGGCGCACCGTGCATGACCCTGCCGCACTGGACACGCCAACGCCCCCCGCCGGGCATACCGGCACGGTGCTGGACCCGGTCTTTTCCATCCGCACGCGCACGGCCATCCGTCCTGGCGCCATGGCGCGTGTCACGTTCTGGACGCTGGCCGCATCCAGCCGTGCCGCCCTGATGGACCTGATCGAAACACATCGTGACCTGGCCGCCGTCGAGCGTGTCCGCACGCTGGCCTGGACACAGGCGCAGGTCCAGCTGCGCCATCTGGACATGACGCCCGCCATGGCGGACCTGTTCCAGCAACTGGCCGGGCATGTCATATTTGCTGCCCCGACCCTGCGCGCCGGTTCCGCCACGATAGAAAAGGGCGCGGGTCCCCAGCCACTTTTATGGGAGCAGGGCCTGTCGGGCGACCTGCCGGTCATGGTGCTGCGCATAAGGGAAAACGCCAGCACGGATATCGTACGCATGCTCTTGCTGGCACATGAATACTTCCAGCTCAAGCAGCTGGCGGTGGACCTTGTCATCCTTAATGAACATCCGGCCTCCTACCTGCAGGACCTGCAGGTCTCGCTGGACCAGCTTGTGCATGGCAGGCCGCGCGCGGGCAGTGGCGTGGGATCCGTACGGGTGCTGCGCGCGGACCTGCTTTCCCCTGCCGTGCGCAACCTGATCCTGTCGGTGGCGCGCGTGGTGCTGGACGCGGACCGGGGACTGGCCGAACAGCTGGGCCAGGCGGAACGGACCCTGCCGCGCCCGTTCGGGACAGCCCCACGCCAGCCACGGCCCGAAGCCACGGATTTTGGCATGCCCGCCGTGCCGGCACTGGAATTCTTCAATGGCCATGGCGGCTTTGCCCGACAGGGGCGTGACTATGTAATCGTACTGGGTCCCGGCCAGACCACGCCCGCGCCATGGATCAACGTGATTGCCAATGATACGTTCGGCTTCCAGGTCTCGGCCGAAGGCAGTGGCTATACATGGTCGGGCAACAGCCGCGAGCACCAGATCACCCCCTGGTCCAACGACCCGGTAAGCGACCACGCGGGGGAGACCTTCTATTTCCGCGATGAAAACACCGGCATGCTGTGGTGCCCCACCGCCGCCACGCGCCGCGACCCGCAGGCAACCTACGTGACCCGCCATGGCCGTGGCCATACCCGGCTTGAACGGATTGCCCACGGCATTGCCAGTTCCCTGCTGCAGTATGTGCCCGTGACGGACCCGGTCAAGATCACGCGCATCCAGCTTCACAACCAGTCGGAGCGGCCGCGCACGCTGTCCGTCACCGCTTATGTGGAATGGGTTCTGGGCGCCGCGCGCAGCGTGACGGCCCCCTTCGTCTCCACCACCATGGATGCCGAGACGGGGGCGCTGTTCGCGCGCAACCGCTGGAAGCCCGAATATGCCAGCCGCGTGGCCTTTGCCGATATTGGCGGCTACCTGAGCGCAAGTTCGGGTGACAGGGGCGCGTTCATCGGCCGCAATGGCACGCTGGACAGGCCGCTGGCCTTCAGCCATCCCAACGGCGTGCAGGGCCGCACCGGGGCGGGACTGGACCCGTGTGGCGTGGTGCAGACCGTGGTCACCCTGCCACCGGGCGGACGGGCGGAAATCGTGTTCCTGCTGGGGGAAGGCGTGGATGAGGACCATGCCCGCGCACTGGTCAGCCATTATCGCGGCACCGACCTTGACGATGTGCTTGCCACGGTCGAGGCACACTGGAACCAGGTGACCGGCGGCATCACGGTCAGTACGCCAGACCGTGCGATGGACATCATGCTCAATGGCTGGCTGCTGTACCAGACACTGGCCAGCCGCGTGCAGGCGCGCGCGGGCTTCTATCAGGCCAGCGGGGCCTATGGCTTCCGTGACCAGCTGCAAGATGGCATGGCCCTGGCCGCATCCTGCCCGCAGCGCGTGCGCGCCCACCTGCTGCGCGCGGCGTCACGCCAGTTTGTGGAAGGGGACGTGCAGCACTGGTGGCTGCCCGATACCGGGGCGGGCGTGCGGACCCATATCTCCGATGACTGCGCGTGGCTGGCCCATACGGTGGCGCATTATGTCAGTGCGACCGGCGATGTCGCGGTGCTGGATGAACCGCTTCCCTTCCTTGAGGGACCGGCGCTGCCCATGGACGAGCATGACCGCTTCATGATCCCGGCCCGCTCCGCCCGGACCGGCACCCTGTTCGAACACTGTGCCCGCGCGCTGGAACACGGCATGGCGGTGGGCGCGCACGGGCTGCCGCTTATGGGCACGGGCGACTGGAACGACGGCATGAACCGCGTGGGCGAGAAGGGACAGGGCGAGAGTGTATGGCTGGGCTGGTTCCTGCACGCAACACTTGCCAGCTTCATCCCGCTGGCGCGCGCGCGCGGCGAACATGCACGCGCGCAGGCATGGCAGGACCATGCCCACGCGCTGGCCACGGCGCTGGAAGCCACATGGGATGGTGACTGGTACCTGCGCGCCTATTTTGACGACGGCACGCCACTTGGCGCCCATACCAGCGCGGAATGCCAGATCGATGCCATTTCCCAGTCCTGGGCCGTGCTTTCGGGGGTGGCGCCGCTGGAACGGGCGGAGCATGCCATGCGCTCGGTCATGGCGCGGCTTGTAC
This sequence comes from Komagataeibacter rhaeticus, assembly GCF_003207855.1. Lineage (GTDB taxonomy): Bacteria > Pseudomonadota > Alphaproteobacteria > Acetobacterales > Acetobacteraceae > Komagataeibacter > Komagataeibacter rhaeticus. Next base: position 300,975 of record NZ_NKTZ01000003.1, read on the forward strand.
GCGGGCAGGACGGGCTGGTACTGGTGCTGGCCCCCCCGTTCAACACCATTGGCCCCGATCCGGGCTACATACGGGGCTACCCGCCGGGCATACGTGAAAACGGGGGCCAGTACACCCATGCGGCACTCTGGACGGTCATGGCCATGGCGGCACTGGGTGAAGGGGACCAGGCGCATGACCTGTTCCACATGCTCAACCCGGTCAACCATGCCCTGACCCCCGCCGATGTCGCCCGCTACCGGCTGGAGCCATACGTGGTCGCGGCCGATATCTATTCCACCCCGCCCCATGTGGGCCGGGGCGGATGGTCATGGTACACCGGATCGGCGGGATGGATGCAGCGCGTGGGAACCGAGACCATACTGGGCATCCGCATCATCGGCACGCAGCTTGCGCTCAACCCGTGCATTCCGCGCCAGTGGCCACAATTCTCGGCAACCCTGCGCTGGCGGACGGCGACCTACGGCATTACCGTGCATAATCCGCACCAGCTCTGCCGGGGGACAGGTCACATCACGCTTGACGGCGCGGCCCTGCCCGCGGGCGCGATGATCGACATGGTGGATGATGGCGCGACCCATGCCGTCATAATAACACTGGGTGCCAACGCATAGGGTCCCGCCCTGTATACTGATGCAATACTGCCTGAACGGCCGCGGCATGCATCCTGTGTATTTATTTGGCTCCCGCCGCCGGACAGTACAGAACCATCCCCACCGCGCACCGTTAAGCCCCTGACGGCATGACACGGGGGCCGGGCCGTTTGCCTGCCCCCCCCTGACGCCACGCGCAGGCCACCTGCCGCCCGGCGGCATATGCACCTGTCGTGCCCCCACGCAAAGGATGCAACCATGGCTTATGACATACATTCCCGCACGCCGCCCTGTGGTGTCGTGCTGTCTCCCCCGCAGCAGGGCACGCCACCGCATACGGCCCCACCGGGACATGGCGGCCCCCGCGCGGGTGAGGACGAGCCGGAATCCACCCTTGATAATGATGAAAAGATAGAAAAGACCAGCCATCGGGACACCCGGCGCGACAGCCCCGGCAGCCGCCCCGGGCCGCATGCCGATACACCGGACGCACCCGGCCACCCGACCGGCCCGCAGGGACAGGCACCCTGCTGAGCGGCACGATATGAGGCGTGATGGTATTGACGGCAGTGTTTTCATGCCCCGTTGCGCCCCACGGCAGTATTCACCGGGACAGGACAGTCCGCATGCAACCTTCCCGCGCATGATTTCTTTAATGAGCAGTATATTCTTCCCGACACGAAAAGGCATGAGCAAATGGCCAAGACAATCCGTTCAGCCCTGCTGGCAGCCCTTATCGCCAGCACCCCCGCACTGGCCCTGGCCCAGTCCGACATGCAGACTGGCCCGGCCCCCACTGCTGATTCAGCAGCATCACAGGTGGGCAGGAACCCGCCTTCAGCCACATCGCCCTCAGGCGGGCGCGTCGAACCGTCCGACAGGCTGTGGAACAACCCGCGCACCGTCAGTGAACAGCCGGGCACACAGCCACCCGCCAGCACTTCCTCCGGCGGTATGCACCGTCACGGAGGGGCCGAAGCCGGACGCAGCAGCCGTGGCGGCAACAAGACCCCCTCCCCCGCCGATAGCAGCGAACAGTAAGGCCCGCCGCCACCGCGCGCGTCCCTCCCTCATGCATCAGCCAGATGAGAACGGCCATGTCGATACCGTATGCTCATATGTCCAGCCAGCCCCCCCTGCCCCCGCCCGCGCCACCCGGTCCACGGGGCTGTCCCCCCATGGCGCCGGACAGGTCGCAGCCCATTGATGCGCCCTTCCCCCCGCCGCCCCCGCTACAGCACCACGGCCGCCCCTTCATGGCGCGCAGGACCGGCTCCATCCGGCAAGGAATACTGAAAATGCACAAAGATCCGCCCCCCGAGACGGAAAAGCAGCCCACCCCGGCCCAGAAGCACGAAGATGAAGGCCGCGATGAAGCGCTGGATGAAAGCTTTCCCGCCAGCGATCCGCCCGCGCAGGGGCGCACGACCGAACCGAACAGAAGGCCCGGCAGGTAGCAACGGCCTGTCGCCGCCCGTAAAGCCAATCCCGGCCGGCCTGTCCCACCTGCGGGCCAGGATACCGGTCAGGCAACTGTTCCCGAACCCTCCCCAACAGCCCGGACATCCAGTGTCCGGGCTGTTCTGTTCTTCCATATCCGTCCTATGACGGCGGCTGGCCATGCACCGTATGGTTACGCCTGTACAGGCGGGCAACCTGATGGGTCAGGTCATCGGCGCTGCGCAGCGTGCGGTTATGAAAGGCGCGTACGCTGTCATGTGCCGCGTAGAAACGCCGGGTCACCCGGTCCGCTTCCACGATGACGGTGCCGACAAATGTGCCGTCCACCTCAACGATACGGGATTCAAGCATCGGATTACTGCCCCTGTTCGGCTGCGGTCAGGGCCGCAACCTGTGCCCGGCAGGATGTCCGCCGGCTGTTCTAGTAATTGCCGCCCCACATGCCAGGCATCGGGGCATGGATGTTACATCGACCGATGCGGCACATTCGCATGGCTGGCAGGCACATGGCAGATCCCCCTGATCGGTATGACGCCACGACATGAGGCGCTGGAGCCGGATCATACATGCCGGGCGGGGACGGTCAACATATTATCTTTATGATAAGTGTTATTTTTTATATAACATTTTTTATGTTGTTATGCCCGCAGGATGCCACCCGTCAATTGCCAGTCCGAAAATTATATATTTATATACAATATGTTAATTAAATTTCTGGGCCAGACCGGGCCGCTCTTCACCTGTTTTATCTGAAAGCGCCCATCCTACAGGGGCTTCCCGTCATTCAGGGGCGCAAGGACGCTGGCACCGGTTAAATCCTTTATTTTTTGTTATATATTTTTATAACATTTTCATTCGAATAATTTGAGAATATGCGCTAGATTAATCACGTTACATAACAGGGTAAACCCATGCTGTCCTGTAGAATGACCTCTCCGCTCCCGCATGCATGCGACAGGCATGGCGCGGGCCATGGCTTTTTTATGCAGTGACCGTTTTTCACACCCGGCTACAGGCACCACGAATCCCGTAGCCATCGTGTTTCAGGAGAAATCCCGCAATGGCCCTTTTTCCCGGCTGGCAGGCCCCGGATTTCATGATTGCCACCCCGACAGGCCCCATCAGCTTCCATGCATGGCATCGGGGCAGCTGGCGGATCGTACTGACCCATCCGGGGGATTACACCACCCACAGCCTGCGCCTGGCCCTGCCGCAGATACACGGCAGCGGAACAGGGCTCCACCTGCTGGGCCTGTCCCCCTTCCCGCTGCCGGAACCGGAAACGGGAATTGTGCCCTATCCCGGCATGCCGTCGCTGAGCGGGCCGGGGGCTGCTGTCACCATAATACAGGATGACACGGGCCATGTCAGAACGCTGTGGCGGGGTACTGCCGTGGATGCAGGGCCGGAAGACGCCATGACGGACGCGCATGCGGTCTTTATCGTGGACCCGGTCAATACAATCCGCAGCACGATCATCTATCCCGTTGCCGCCACCGGGCGGGATTTTGATGAAATCCTGCGCGTCCTAAGCGCACTGGATACGGGTCACCCCACGCTGGACCAAGCCCGCCGCGCGGCATGACGCCCGCTCATCTCCACCTGCCCGATAGCGGAAACAGGACAATGCCTTTCCCTTCTGCCCCCATGGCCCCTTACCCGCATGCCGGTGACCTGCCCTGCCATGCGCCCTTCCGCCCGGTGGCGGTACCACCCGACTGCGCGCGGGCGGTCAGGCGGCTGGTGCATGCGCTGGCGGGGTTTGACGTGCTGATCGTGCCGGGGCTGGATGGCTCCCTGCCCCACCACTGGCAGTCACGCTGGACCCATATCCTGCGCCAGAACGGGATTGGCGTACACCGCGTAAGGCAACGGGACTGGGCGCGGCCAACCTACCGGATGTGGACGCAGACCCTGCGGCGCACGCTTGGACAGGCCCGCGACCGGCCTGTCATCATAGTGGCGCACAGCCTTGGTGCGGCACTGAGTGTTCGCATGGCTGCGGCGCGGGAACTGGAAAATGTGGCCGGGGCCTTTCTGGTCGCCCTGGCGGATGTCGCCCCCTATAGGGGAGCGGACAGGCACCGCGTGGCCGAATTCGCAGCGCTGCCCACAGGCAGGCTGCCCATTCCCGCCATGATGGTGGCAGGTCATGATGATGCATGGCTGTCCCTGCCACGGGCACGCAGCCTGAGCCATGCATGGGGCGCCACACTGCGCGACGCGGGCAGGGTCGGGCATATCGGCAACCAGTCCGCCATCGGGCCGTGGCCGGACGGGATGGACATGCTGGCCGATTTTGCAACCAGCCTGCCTGCGGACCATGAAGACAGTCTGGAGACGGTCTGAAAAAACAGATCACTGCTGAAAAAAGGTTTCCTGCCTGTCGCCTTTCCTGAACAGGGGCGACATGTCCGGAAGTTTTAAAAAAACTTCCCCTGCAATATTTACCCTCTACCGGATGAATACCTGAAGATGGTTTCATGGAACGCGGCCTGTTCCCCGCTGCCCCGTTGCGGCGGGGAACAGGCCGCCATTCATGCCGGCAGGGGAGCACCCGCAGGCTGCACGCGCAGCCCGTCGGCCACATGCGTGCCATCCAGCAGATCGCCCCCACCGAACAGTTTATGGCGCAGGGTGCCGGAACGGTAGGCGGTCTTGTACCGCCCGCGTCTCTGCAGTTCGGGAATGATGAGGTTCACGATATCCTCAAATGTTTCCGGCGCCACGGCATAGGCAAGGTTGAAGCCGTCCACGCCGGTTTCCGCCATCCAGGCTTCCATCTGGTCCGCAATTTCGGTCGGGCTGCCGACAATCGTCACACCCATGCCGCCAATCGCGGCATGACGGGCCAGTTCCCCCACGCTCCAGACCCTGTCCGGGTTCTGGATGGTCAGGGATTCGATGGCGGAATTGATGGCATCATTTCTGACATGCCGCACCGGCTCATCGGGCGAATATTGTGAAAAATCGATCCCGGTCCAGCCTGACAGCAGGGTCAGGGCCCCCTCAAGGCTTATATACCGCCGGTAGTCTTCGTATTTGGCCCAGGCTTCCGCCCGCGTGGGGGCGGTTATGATGGTCAGCAGCGAAAAGACAAGCGGCGCATGCGGCGCACGGCCCTGCGCGCGGGCCTGCGCACGGATACCGGCAACCGTCTTTGCCACGCTGGCGCGTGAGGGACCGGCAATGAATACGCATTCGGCATGCCGGGCCGCGAATTTCTGGCCTCGTGGTGATGCCCCGGCCTGAAACAGCACCGGCGTACGCTGGGGCGATGGCTCGGACAGGTGAATGGCATCAAGCGTGAAATACTGCCCTTCGTGCCGGATGGGGTGCACCCGTGACGGATCGGTAAAGACGCCGCTGCCGCGGTCACGCCGCACGGCATCACGTTCCCAGCTTCCCTCCCACAGCGCATAGACGACCTGCATGTATTCATCGGCGATATCGTAACGCGTATCATGGCCGGACTGCCGCGCCCGGCCCGTGCCCTTCGCCGCACTGTTCAGGTAGCCGGTCACGATGTTCCATCCGATGCGCCCCTGCGTCAGATGGTCCAGCGTGGACATGCGCCGGGCAAAGGGGTACGGGTGCTCGTAGGAAAGTGTTGCCGTAAGCCCGAAGCCAAGATGACGCGTAACCGCCGCCATGGCGGATATGAGCATGGCGGGATCATTGACCGGCACCTGTGCCGCATTGCGCAGGGCGGCATCGGGGCTGCCACCGTACACATCATACACCCCCAGCACATCAGCCAGGAAAAGACTGTCGAACAGTCCACGTTCCAGCAGTTGTGCCAGATCCGTCCAGTATTGCAGCGTGTGGTACTGGTCCGAACGGTCACGCGGATGCCGCCACAGGCCGCTGGCCTGATGGGAGACGCAGTTCATGTCAAACGCGTTAAGACGGATTTCTTTCATGTATCCTGTCCTCCTGCTTCCCGTTGCACTCAGTTGAAACCGATGGAAGCGCCAACAAACACGCCAAACCCATCACCCGGCTGCATGACCGAAAGCTGCTTGCCCGCCGCCTGGTAGCCCGGCACCACGATTGACGCATAATGCGTGTTGGCAAGGTTGTTGAAGCTTATGAAGACTTCACGATGCTTGTGCGGCCAGGAATAGCCGATATTGGCGTTATAGAGATGATAGGACGGTGCGAAATACGTCATGTCATACGATGCCCCCACCTTGGACGAGACCTGGGTGCTGAAACCGGCATAGAACCCGTTGCGCATGTCCAGGTGCACTTCTCCCTGATAGAAATGCTCGGGTATGCCCGGCAGGTGGTTGTTGCCAAATACGGAATCATGCCTGTAGCGGAAGTCCTGGTAAGTATAGGCCTGCCGCAGCGACAGTGTATTGCCCGCCCATTTCAGCAGTTCCGTCTCCAGCGAGACTTCAACCCCCTGATGCGTGGTGGGGGAGGCATTGCCGTAAATGGACGTGCCAGCCGCAAGCGATGCAGGGGTTGTAACCGTCAGCAGTTCATTATGAACGGAGGAGTGATAGTAGGTCAGGCTCCATTTATTATGGAAGTAATGGCCCGTCGTACCAATCTCGAACGTGGTGGCGGTCTGGTTGCGCAGGCGGCCTGAAGTCGCGTTCTCACCCGCTGCCGCCTGAAGCGGATAGGACGCAGCACTGTAGTAATTGCCCGCATAGTTGTAATTCCAGTCATTGGGTGGCTGGATGCTGCGGCTGACATTGCCGTAAATCTCGACATGGCTGTCAGGCTTGTAGCGAAACCCGCCACGCGGGATGAAATTGACGGAAGACGTATGCATGTCGCTGCGGTTGGGATAGGTGACATCGGACGTGCGCTTGATGAACGCAAGCGCCCCCGCCGCCGTAAGCCACAGGTTATGCGCCACTTCGGTATTGTTGCGCAGATGGAAATAGTTTTCCGTCCCGCCATACTTCACGTTACGCAGCAGCGTGCCGTCGGGCACCCCGCCAAACACGCTACTGACACGGATGCGGTTGCGCTGCCAGGCATCGATGTCGCTATAGCTCAGGATCCCGACCTGGGTGTCGCTGCCGTGGCCGGCCAGCACATCATGGCGGTCGTAATTGAGCACGCCCGCAATCGTCTTGTACCCCCATATCTGCGATGATGCGGTATTCTGGATATCAATCGGCGCATCCTGATAGTTGCCGCCTATCTCTATCTTGGATTTATCATCAATACGGATGGTGGTCATGGAGCCGTAATACTTGGTGCCCGGCTGGATACGGTGCGCGCCCCATGCATAATAGGGCGACTGCGCCTGCTTGGGATCGGACAGGATCTGGTCGCGTGTCAGGTAGCCGGGATAGCCATTATCCGTCTGCCTGTAGCGAAAGAAGGCACGGGTGGACACGCGATCATTGAAGCGGTAGCCAAAATTCGCGTTCAGCCCGAAGCTGGTGGCCTTGGTATTGTCCTGATAGCCGCCACGGTAGGAATTGGTGGCACTCAGGTAATAGTCAAACTTGCCATACACACCACCGGAACTGAGCTGTTCCTTTACATAGCCAAAGCTGCCTGCCTCGACGCGCGCCTGGTAGCGTTGCGCGTCATATCCGGTCTGGCTGACATAGTTGATCGCGCCGCCAAGCTGCATGCCGCCATAATCGAACGCATTCGCGCCGCGCAGTACCTCGGTATAACGCAGGCCAAGGGGTTCAAACAGTTCATAGGGCGTGCCGGCAGGTGTTGTGACCGGCAGGCCATCAAACATCATGAGCATGCCGGAGCGGAAATAATTGGTGCCGGTGGCAATTCCCGACCCACGCACGGACAGGCGGATCCCGTCACCCCCGCCCGATGACTGGGCAAATACGCCGGGCTGGAAGGACAGGGCATCCGCACTGGTAAAATTACGGCCCTTTAGCACCTTCTGCGCATCAATCACGCTGGTGGCACCCGGAATGGATGCCAGACGCGCCTCCGCCCGTGCCGCGGGCGACAGGCGGCGGCGGGAGACGGAAATGACTTCGGGCCGGGAAGCGGCGGCAACACTGCCAGCGGCCGCCGGGCGGGCCGGGTGCCCATGCTGGGCGGCGGGGGCGCCATGCCGCGCGGTCTGGGCGGACACCGTGTCCGCCGCGAATGCAGCGGGGGCAAGCCCCATAAGGTAGGAACCGACAACAAGCGTTGTGCGGTACGAGAGAAGACGGGGGCGAAAGGCAGACCTGTCAGACAGGCGGTGTCGGGCTATCCGTGCCATTGGGCGTAATTCCATGGGTATATGCATTTTCATGATTATTTATTGTGTATTTCCGGTTCATTTACTGGACTCCTAGCGTGTACACATCGGTTTTTTATCCTTGGGAAAATACTCGACGATCTTATTTCGGAACGGCACGGCCGTACTGCCTGTTGAACCAGACAAGTCCGGGCCGGCCCCCTTCCCCGCCCATGACAATATCCACCACATGGGCAATGACGACCGTATGGGTGCCCACATCGCGGATTTCACGGATGCGGCAGTCAAAACTGGCCAGCGCGTCATCCAGCACGGGGGCCCCGGTCAGACCTGCGTGCCACCGGGCCGCCGCAAAACGCTCGTTCATGGACCGTGAACGGCTGCTGAAGATGTCCGACAGGTCATGCTGGCCGTCATGCAGGACATTGATGGCCAGCACCCCATGCTCGAGAATGTAGGGATGGGCGCCCGTGCCGCGGTTGATGCAGACCAGCACGGTTGGCGGCGTATCCGATACGCTACACACGGCCGAGGCGGTAAAGCCATGCGGGCCATGTGGTCCGTCGGTGGTGACAACCGTAACCGCGCTGGCCAGTGCCGCCATGCCGTTGCGGAACGTCTCGACAGAGACCGCCGTCTCGTCCACCAGCCTGTAACCGGACGGTGCAATCATGTTGTTCATTATTGATCAGTTCCCGATATCAGAGGAAAACAGCAGTTCCGGGTCCGCCGGAACGGTGTCGTGCTGCGTGGCCCGGACGGGCTGCCGCAGGGCGGGGTCCATGTCCGGGTCGTAGCCGAACACGTCCCAGCGCGAGAGGCAGGTGATCACCACCCCTGCCAGCGGCGCCAGCAGTACCAGCCAGAACAGGGCCGGCCCCATCTGCGCGTTCATCCACGGAAAGGACAGCAGCACCAGCGTCCCCCCGATGCCCGACACCAGTCGCGCAACCCCTATGCCCATGCCGCGCAGTTCGGTGGGATAGCTCAGCGTGGGATAGACCATAAGCTGGCACCCCGGCCCGAACCCCTGCGCGAACAGGAAGGCGGCAAACCCGGCCAGTGCCGCGACAACGCCCACCGTGCCATGCGGCACGCCGGTCACGGCCAGCAGCCCCACCCCTGCGACCTGCATGATGTAACCCGCCAGGATGATGGGCCGCGAGCGCACGCTGCGCGCAAGCCTGACCCCCAGCAGCCCGCCCGGAAAGGCCACGGCAAGGTTGAGCAGGATGGAAATCACCACCACCTGCACCGCACTGGCATGCATGATGGAAACCAGCAGGGTGGGCAGGCCGAAGATGATGATGTTGTAGGACATGGCGCTGATCAGCGTCATGCTGCATACCAGCAGCCCGCGCCCCAGCAGCGGCTTTCGTACCAGCCGCCACGGGTCCGCCTGCACCACAACCGGCGCCCGGCCCCGCGCGGGCTGGACAATCGGGTCAACCCCGTAGGAGCGGCGCAGGATATCCGCCGCCCGCGCCAGGTCACCCCGGCGGGCGATCCATACGGGGGATTCACTCATGTAACGCCCGCGCACCAGAATGATGGCCAGCGCCGGAACCGCGCCAAACGCCAGCGAGGCCCGCCACAGCCAGTCCGGATGGGTGGCCGGCAGCACATGCGACAGCACGAACACGATGACAAAGCAGGCGGATGACGCGGCATACCATGTCGGGCACCATGCCGCCGCATGCGCCGCCTTGCTGCCACGTCCCTCCAGCCGCGAGAATTCCGACAGGAAGGCCATGGCCACCGGCAGGTCCATGCCCACGCCAAAACCCATGGCGAAGCGGGCGGCAATCAGGATACCGGCGGTGGGCGCCAGCCCCGCCACCAGGGCCGCGATGACAAAGCACACCATGTCGGCCATGAAGACGGCATAGCGGCCAATACGGTCCGTCAGCCACCCGCCTGCCAGGCTGCCCGCGATGGTCCCGGCATTCAGCGCCGCCGCCACCAGACCCGTCTGGAACGCGGACAGACCGAAATGGGCCTGCACATCCGTAATGCCCCATGACAGGGTGGTCAGGTCATACGCATCCAGAAACACACCCCCCAGCGCAAGCGCCACGACCATGCGCGCATGGCTTCCCGCTGCGGGACCGGCGTTGATAAGGGCGGAAATGTCATCCGCATCGCGCACGACGGGACGCGCGGTGGAAAACTGTGCTGTCATGTCGTTGCCCGTTCCTGATAAGGGTAAGAAACACCGGGGCGCGCAGCCGCAAGCGTGCTGATGATTACGGCCAGTTTCTCGGCGTAATGCGTGACTTCGGGCAGGCCCATCAGTTCGCCAAAACGACCGCGTGCAAGCGGGCCTGCCACAAACAGGCTGCCTTCATGCCGCCCGCCTACGCAGGCACGGCCCAGCGCATCCACATGCAGGCCAAGCCCCGTGGCATCCACTTCCACCAGCCCTGCGGCCGCAAGCCCCCCGATATAGGGCTGCATGTGCATGATCGCGCCATGCGCGGGGCCGGTAGTGGTAATGATGGCATCATAGCAGGCCTCCCACGCGGGCGAACTGCCATGGCGCAGGGTAAGGGCAAACTGCCCGTGCCGCACCCGTGCCGCCACCACGCGGGCGGCCCGAACATCCAGCATGCCCGCGCGTTCACGCGCACGCAGCACTTCATCAGCCTGGGGGGCGATGCGGAAGCGGTGCGTATCCCAGAACGGTCGCAGGTGGCGGATCAGCCGCCTGCGTTCCGGAACCGAAAGGGCTGCCCAGATATCGGGGGCCTGCGTGCGGATGCGGTCAAATACGGCCTGCCATGGCTGGCCTGCGTGCCGGGCCAGTTCGTGGCGTATGCGTTGCAGCAGATGGCGGGCCGTGCGTGCAGGCGGCGAGATGAAATCCCCCACCGGCTTCACCGCCCCTGTCGCATGCCCGTGCGAACGTTGCCCACGCCGTGAAATGGCCGTGACCCGGCCCGTATGCCCGCGCGCGGTCAGGCTGACAATCGCATCGGCCATGCTCAGCCCCGACCCCACAACCAGTACGCTGTCGGTATGGCGGATATCATCCAGCGCACCGGCCTGCCACGGGTTGGTCACGAGTATGGGGTGCTGGCCGGGATGCAGGTCCAGCGCACGCAGCACACCCGGCGGTTGCGGGGCGGGATGGCTGGTGGCAATGACCACGATATCGGCTGGCAGGGAAACACCCGTCGCATCGGTCACGATCCAGCCGCCATCGGGCACCCTGTGCACCCCCGTCACCCTGCGGCGCAGATGCGTCAGCACACCCGCATGCAAAAGCGGGGCCAGCCGGTCGGCCACATACCGGCCAAACACGGCACGGGCGGGGAAAACGTCGCCATCCGGCCGGGTGGCCGCCGGATCATCGGCCAGCGCGCCGGTCCCGCGTATCCAGTTGATGAAGTCATCGGGCTGGCTGGTATCGATGCTCATGCGGGTGGCTGGCACATTCACCCGGTGCTGCGGATCGCCAGCGCCATAGGCCAGCCCCGCCCCAAGGAAGGGACGCGGCTCGAACACCGTCATGCGTTTCGGGCCACCGCCATCACGCGCCAGATGCCATGCCAGCGCCGCACCGCTGAACCCGCCGCCAATAATGGCGATATGGGGGATGTGAGGGGAAGATGACATGGCGCGCCCCACACTCACGCAGCCCGGGTAGGACGGTGGTCACCGGCGATCGTCTCGCCAAACGGCCCCATGTTGTTCAGGTTTGACCGGCCACGCACGGGATGGGCGGTGGGCAGGTTGGGCAGGACCAGTTCACCGAACTGATAGGCTTCCTCCAGATGCGGATAGCCCGAGAAGATGAAGCTATCGATGCCAAGGCGGCGGTATTCATCAATCCGTTCGGCCACCGTATCGGGGTCACCCACCAGCGCCGTGCCTGCGCCACCGCGCACCAGGCCCACGCCCGCCCACAGGTTGGGACTGATTTCCAGCCTGTCGCGCTGGCCACCATGCAGCGCGCTCATGCGCGACTGGCCCACGGAATCCATGCGGGCGAAGACCGTCTGGGCCCTGGCGATGGTGGCGTCATCCAGATGGCTGATCAGGCGGTCGGCCACATGCCAGGCTTCCTCCGCCGTTTCGCGCACGATCACATGCAGGCGGATGCCGAATGATACCTCCCGCCCCTGTGCATGGGCCAGCTTGCGCACATGGCTGATCTTTTCGGCCACCTGCGCGGGCGGCTCGCCCCATGTCAGGTATTTGTCGATTGATTTGGCGGCGACATGCGCCGCTGCTTCCGATGAACCGCCAAAGTAAAGCGGTGGCCCGTTTTCCTGAAAGGACGGGAACAGCAGGCGGCCATCCTTTATGGTGAAGTGCTTCCCTTCAAAACTGACATCCTCGCCACGCAGGAGCGCGCGATAGATATCAAGGAATTCATCGGTGATTTCGTAACGCGTCGCATGGTCGGCAAACAGGCCATCGCCCGCGTTTTCCGCCGGGTCGCCCCCCGTTACGATATTGATCAGCAGCCGCCCGTTTGAAAAACGGTCCAGCGTTGCCGTCATGCGCGCGGCAAGCGTGGGGGACAGCAGGCCCGGCCGCACGGCAATCAGGTAGCGCAGCCGCTCGGTTACGGGGGCCAGGGCGGAGGCCACCACCCAGCTGTCCTCGCAACTGCGGCCGGTCGGGATCAGGACACCGTAATAGCCCAGCGCGTCGGCTGCCCTTGCCACCTGCTGCAGGTAGGGCAGGTCAACCGGGCGCCCGCCCTTCTGCGTGCCCAGGTAGCGGCTGTCGCCATGGGTGGGCAGGAACCACAGCACATTGATCTTGTCGGGAATTGCGTAGGACATGCTCATGACGCCTTGGAAAATGTTTCAGATGGAAAAAGCGGGGACGCCGGGGCGTGCAGGGCGGCGGGATCACGGTAGCGGCTGCCGAAATGCTGTTCGGGCAGGCGCGCGCGGCCTGCGCCAAACAGGCGTTCACGCAGGGTCTCGCCCGGCGTGTAGGCCGTACGGTAGCGCCCGCGCCGCTGGAGTTCGGGGACGACCAGATTGATGAAATCCCGCGCGGTCTCGAATGTGTGGTACTGGCGCAGGTTGATGCCATCTATGCCGTCGATGTCCAGCCAGCGCTCGATTTCATCGGCAATCCGGTCTGGCGTGCCGACAGCGAAGAAGCGCCCCTCGTCAAACGATGCGATCTGGCGCAGCGCGCTGCCCACCGTCTGTTCGGGATGGAAACGTCGGCCCATATTGCCAAATGGCACGCCCTCGCGTTTCAGGATGTCACCGATGCGGGCATCGGCAGGGTAGCGGCGCAGGTCGATTTCCGCCTGGGCATGCACCAGCGCGCCTTCCACGCTGTAATACCGGCGATATGTCTCCAGCTTCTTTTCCGCCAGAGACTGCGTGGTATCGGCAATGATCCCGGCCATGACGATAAAACGGATGTCATCGCCATTACGGCCATGGGCACGGGCGCGTTCGCGCGTGCGGGCAATATTGGCGCGCACCGCCTCGGTCGTCTGGCCGCCGATGAACACGACTTCCGCATGGCGGGCGGCGAATTCCAGCCCGTCGGGTGATCCCGTCGCCTGGAACAGCACCGGCGTGCGCTGCTGGCCAGGCGAGACCAGATGCGGACCCGCCACACGGAAGTGCCGGCCCGCGTGATTGATGGGCCTGACCGCATCGGGATTGGCATAAAGGCCCGCCCGCGCGTCATTCACGACCGCATCGTCATCCCAGCTGCCTTCCCACAGCTTGTACAGCACATCGAGATACTCATCGGCGATGGCGTAGCGCTGCGTGTGGGGGATTTCGTCATCCAGCCCGAAATTGCGCGCGGCACTGCGCAGATAGGATGTGACGATGTTCCACCCCACGCGCCCGCCGGTCAGCAGGTCGAGCGTGGCCATGCGCCGGGCAAAGGCGAAGGGCGGCTCGTAAGTGGTGGAAAAGGTCACGCCGAACCCCAGGTTTTCCGTCACCGCCGCCATGGCGGGCACGACCATCAGCGGGTCAAGATTGGGGATCTGCAGCCCCTCGCGCAGGGCGGCGGCGGTGCCATCGCCAAAACGGTCATAGGTGCCGACGACATCAGCCAGGAAGACCGCGTCGAACAGTCCTTCCTCAGCCAGTTTCGCCACTTCAAGCCAGTAGGACATCTCCCCGAAGCGGTGGCGGTTATTGCCGGGCGCACGCCACATGCCGTGCACGATATGGCTGACGCAGGCCATCTCGAACAGGTTGACATGCAACTGTCTGGCGCGCGCGCTCATGCCACGCGCTCCGGATGCTGCCGCGCAGTGTCGGCCTGCGGGGCGGCATCGGTGGTGCGCGCGCGCCACTGGGCGCCAAAGGCCGTGCCGTTGAGCACAAGGTCACCCAGTTCACGCTGCCGCTGGACCAGCGGGTTGTGCGAGGCCAGCGTGCGCGCATTGCGCCAGTGCCGGTCCAGCCTGCGGGTGGCACTGGTGGCCGACGCGCCACCGACTTCAAACAGCAGGTTTGCCGCTTCCAGCACCTGTGGCGCCACGATCTGCTGGGCCTGATAGGCCTGCACCTGCGCCAGGTCGAAGGCAGGGCCGCTTTCCTGCCCCGCCGCCCATGCCGGGAATACGTTCTCCAGCCCGGCGGCCACCTTTTCCACCAGCGTATCAGCCGAGAAGGACAGTGCTGACAGGCGCCCCACCACACCCTGCACCAGCGGGTCATGGCGCTGGGCCACCTGCCCCGGAATGCCGAAGGTGCGCGTGCGCGGGCGCACGAAGGCTGTGGCATCACCCACGATGGCCCGCCCGATACCGGCAAGCGTGGCCAGATGGAAAAGCTGGTAATAGGTGGTGAAATATTCGTTGGTGGGAAAATCGGCCAGTGGGGTGCGCCCCAGGATGTTCCCATCCGGCACGGCCACGTTTTCAAAAATGGTGGTGCCGCTGCCGGTCAGGCGCTGGCCAAAACCGTCCCAGTCATCGACACGGGTCACGCCGGGGGCCGTGGCGGGCACGGCAAGCTGGATACGGTCCACCCCGTCAGTCGCTACCGCCACGATCCATGAGGCATAGAGTGTGCCGGTTGAATAATACTTGGTGCCATCCAGTCTCCACCCCTCCCGCCCCGGCCCGGGCGTGAGCGTTGTCGCGGTGCCGGTGCTGTCCGTCAGTTCCGCCATGGCGGCCCCGAACAGGGCACCCTGCGCCACCCGTTCCAGCCAGCGCGCGGCCTGCGGGCTGTCGCCTTCATGCAGCCTGCCTTCGACAAAGGCGAAATGGGCGCGGAAGATCTGCGGCAGGTTTGAATCCGCCTCCGCCAGTTCCGCCAGCAGGGCAAAGGTCTCGGTCAGGGTGGCACCCGTGCCGCCATGCCGCACGGGCACACGCAGGGCACCAAACCCCGCATCAAGCAGCCAGCGCACCGCGTCATGGGCCAGGACACGATCCTGCTCGCGCGTGACCGCGCCTTTGGCAATCCGCGCGAAAATGGGGCGCAGCGCCTGTGCCGCCAGCTCAGTCCGGGGGGAAAAACCGCGTGTGGGATGGACCCGATCTGTCATGACAACCTCATCATATGGAGGATATTACTATTTTTAGTGAGTGTTTAACTGATCCAACATTAACAACCGATTCATGTGAGTCAATTATATAATTTACGTTTAATGTGATTAATAAAAAAATAAATGCGATATTATGCTGTAATTTATCGTAAATTATGGTTCTTTCCGGCAGGTCTGAAGTTTAACTTACTGTTTTTAAATTATTTTATTTAAGATTGAATACCGTTTTAAATTGTGTTTTGTTTTTCTCATGACAGCCATCCGCTGCCGCATCCATGACGGAAGTGGCAATCCGTCGCACCCTGCCATCTGATGGTGCGGGCAGGGCCTGCCCCTTTCCCGGTTGCGGTTATATTTTCCGGAACAGGGCTGCGGCGGGCTCCGTGCCGTTCGACCGGTTTTCCGGCGGCATGTTTTACGTTTTTTATTAGTGAATAAACCTGCCAGCACGAGTCCGGTGCCGCGCAGGTCTGAAAGACGGGACATCCGTCGCATGCAGGGCCCGGATGCCCGGCAGGCCATGGAAGCCGTCCGGCGCGCAGGCTGAACGGCCTTTTGGGGGATGCTGACAAGAAGTCACATCCCAAAATGCCTTTATGACGCGCCGATATTTCCAGGCAGGTTTTCAGGCCCACGCGCGGGGCCTGTGCCGGCGGGAAGGCGCGGGCGCGGGGGAAACAGACGCCCGGCCATAAAATGCCTGTCAGGCCCTTCGCAGCGGGACCTGTTCTGTGGCATAGACAAAAAATGCAAATGCGTCGCATTTATATATCAAAGCGTAACAGAATTCCGGCAACGGCCATGGATGCGCGCCGTCGCCCTGCCGTGCCGGCGTGGAACAGGCCGGGCAGTCTCGTACTGGCCTGCCTGCTGTCCTACGGCGTTGCGCATCTGGTGGTCATGGACATTGCCCGGCTGCCCGGCCCAGCCACCGGGGAGGCCACCGCGCTGGGCCAGATCATGGCGCTTGCCCTCCTGCCGGTACTCATTGTGCTGGGCTTTGGTGCCCATGCGCGCCATGTCGGGCTGTTTGTTGTGGGGGGGTGCGGTCTTGCCGCGGCCCTTGTCGGGGCTGTGCTGTCCTGATGCGTGAGACGCTGCGCACCCGCATGGGCTGGCTGCATGCCTGGACCGGTTTTGTGGGGGGGCTGGTCATGGTATGCGTATTCGTGACCGGCAGCCTGTCGGTGTTCGATACGGAAATCACCCGCTGGATGCAGCCCGAAGTGCGGGTGGCGCCCGGCACGCCCCTGACGCCCGCCGCGCTGGATGTGGCGGCCCGGATGATCCATGAAGGGGAAACCCACGGCATACCGGCTTTTCTGGCGCTGCCATCGCCCCGTTCCCCCACGCTGAAAGTCCTGCATTATGACGGGCGTGAATTCACGGGTCCCCAGCTTGACCCGCAAACGGGCGTGATCATACCGGCACGGCAGACGGCGGGGGGAGAGTTTTTCTTCCGCTTTCATTATACCCTGTGCATGCAGGGGCCTGCGGGTATCCTTGCCGTAGACATTCCGGCAATCGGCCTGCTTGTTGCAATCGGCTCGGGCCTTGTCATTCACATCCGGGCACTGCTGCCCGACATCGTGCTGCTGCGCCTGTCGGCCACGCGCCTGCGGGCATGGCTGGATGCGCATCTGCTGACGGGCGTGCTGTTCCTGCCCTTCATGGTCATGATCACCTATACGGGCGTGCTGGTGCATGTGGACAGGCTGCTGCCCGCCATTCCCGTGACCAGCCTGTGGTCGCAGGGCAGGCCGGTATCCCGGTCCACGGCCATCCGTCCGCCGCATGTGGCGCCGTCCCCCGTGTTCCAGCCCCTGCCCCCGCTTGCCCCCCTGCTGGCGGCCGCGCGTGCGCCGCTTGGCGGTCGTGAGGCGGGCTTCATCCTTTTTTCTCCCGATCACCTGAGCATCTTCGCCAGTGACGCATCAGGCCCCTTCCTGACGCGTGACCATGCCGATTTCCACCTGCCTGATGGCGCACTGCTGGCCACGGCCGCCACCAGCGGTTCCATCGCCCGCTCCGTGCAACTGCTGCATGGACTGCATTACGCCCGCTTTGCCGCAACGGGACTGCGCTGGCTGTATCTTGTGTCCGGGCTGTGCGCCACGGCGGTCATTGCCAGCGGGCTGGTCCTGTTTGGCATGAAACGGCGCCGTGACCGGGGGCATACGGTGGCCTTCCGCATCGGGGAAGGACTGACCATGACCACCCTGGTCGGGCTGCCCGCCAGCCTGTGCGCCCTGCTATGGGCCAGCCGCCTGCTGCCCGCAACGCTGCCGGGACGCGACGGAACTGAAATAACGGTATTTTTTACCGTATGGGGCCTGTGCGCCCTGCATGCGCTCACCTGTGCCGTAACCGGGCGTGGCCTGCGGGCGTGGCGCACGCAGCTGGCCATGTCCGCGGTGCTGGCGGGCGGGCTGCTGCCCCTTGACGGACTGACGGCCCCCGCGGCACTACATGCCGCGCCCGCCATCCACGCGGCGGTGGATGGCATGGGGCTGGGTGCCGCAAGCCTTGCCCTTTATGTCCTGTCGCACCTGCGGGACAGGGCGGCATGACCTTTCCTGTCGCCCTTGCCGCCTGTCTTGCCGCCTTTCTGTGCCATGCCCTGCTGCATGGCCGTCGCTACAGGCTGCCCACCCCCCCGCCGGGCCTGCGCCCGGTGGCGTATCTGCTACGGATGGCGGCCCCGCTGGGCGCGCTGGCCGGGGCCGTGGCCAACCATGGCGTGACGGGCGCACTGCTATGGTTCGCGGCCGCATCCCTTGCCGGGCTTGGGGCGGGGCTGCTGCTGGCCACACGACAGTACTGAACGCCCGTCGCGCCCTTCATCCGGCCCGCAGGCCTTTTACCAGCCACCCCAGCCCCATCCCCCGACATACCCCCCATACGGATAGCCATAATAGCCGGGATAACCGTAGACAGGATAATCGTAGGGATAGGGTGGCGGGCCATACCAGCCGGGTCCACGGTCCCAGCCGCCCCCCCAGCCACCACGGCCGCGATCCCAGCCGCCACCGCCACGCGGGCCGCCGCCACGCGGTCCACCAAAACCCGGACCACCATGGCCACCACCCGGCCCACCAAAGCCGGCACCACCCCCATGCCCGCCCCCACCGGGGCCACCGCCACCGGGGCCGTGCTGCGCGTAAGCATCAGCCGGTACCATGACCGGTGCCGCGGCCAGTGCCATGGCAACAAAAGCCACAGTCCATGCTTTCGTGTATTTCATTGTGGTACTCCTTCACCCTTAACCTGCTACACGGACACGACGAAACAGAGGCGGAATGTCACATTACTGTATCAGTATCACATTGATCCTGAAGCGCAGCCATGAAGAACCTGCATGTCATGCTTATGGAAAGATGGCAGGCGCCCCGCCATGGGCATGGCGCATGCTCAGGGCATGCCAGCGCATGGCTGGCATGGCGGACTGCCCGTAACAGCCTGCCACAGGGCACGCTGGATGACCCGGGGGGCCAGGGCCAGCCTGTCGGCATTGCCCTGATCATGCACGGCCCCATGCAGCAGGAGCCGTGCCACATCATGGAACAGGGTGGCCGAGGGGGACCGGCCACGCAGCATGTCCTCCACCGCCGGGACATACCATGGCCGTGTTGCAACGCCCCCCAGCGCGACCCGTCCATGGCGGATGACGCCGCCCTCCATTTCCAGCCCGACCGCCACCGATATGATGGCAAAGGCACAGGTGCGGGATTCACGGATCTTGAGATAGGTATAATGGCTGCCAAACGAGACCGGCGGCAGGTCTATGCCCACCACCAGTTCATTCCTGCGCAGGACGTTCTCGACCCACGGCGTGCGACCGGGCAGGCAGTGGTAATCCCGGATGCGGACCTGCCGCGCGCCACCTGGCCCGAACAGGTTGACCCGGGCATCCAGCGCGGCCAGCGCCACGCACATATCGGATGGAAAGGCCGCCATGCAGTCCGGGCTGGTGCCCAGCAGGGCATGCACGCGGTTGCGTGCCCCGATTGCGGCACAGCCCGCGCCCGGTTCACGCTTGTTGCAGACGGTGCCGATATCATAAAAATAATGGCAGCGCGTACGCTGGTTGATGTTGCCCCCGTTGGTCGCCATGTTGCGGACCTGCGGGCTGCCCCCTGCCAGGATGGCAGCCGCCAGCAACGGATAGCGCGCCCGCACCAGCGGATGGGCCGCCGTGCGGGCATTGGTGGCCAGGGCCCCCAGTCCCCCCCCCCCATCCGGCAGCGGCCTGATGTCCCCCAATGGCAGGGCCTTGATGTTGATGACATATTCCGGCTGCTCGACATCCGCCTTCATCAGGTCGATCAGGTTGGTGCCGCCCGCCAGATAGCGACTGCATGGTGGCGCCTGCACCACCGCGCCCAGCGTGACTGGCCGGCTGTATGCAAACGCCCTCATGCAACACCTTCATGTCTGGAGCGGCTCATGGATACCGGTTCCTCACGCGCCTGGCCGCCGCAAAGGCATGGACTGGCGTGTATGAAAGCCTCGATCTCCGCAGGGCTGGGGGGCTGTCCGTCCGTGGCCTGCGCAAGCAGGCACAGGAGGCGCGCGGGCAGGCATGCGCTGCACACCTGCGGCCCCGCCGCCGTGAGCAGGCGCTGCCGGATATGATGAAGAAGGCCCGATCCAGGGGGAAAAAATGCCTCGGCTGTCACCACTTCAGCATCGGGAACCGAAATGGCCAGAACAAGGCAGCTCTGGACAGGCACACCATCAAGCAGCGCGGTACAGGCACCGCAATGCCCATGATCGCAGCCCTGTGTGACAGATGTCAGGCCAAGGCATTCACGCAGCAGGTCAAGCAGGATGACGGTGGGTGGCACGTCCTTACGGAAAAGCGCGCCATTCACCTTCAGACTACAGGTACAGGCATTGCGCGTGGCGTTCATGCTACCTCGCTTGTGGAAAGGCCGGGTACAACAGGGGCATTTCCTTCAAAGCCCGATGGCCCCGAGGGTTTCCCCCAAAATGCCTCACCTGTTCTTGAAGCCGGGCGGCCATCCGTGCAGGATGGCCCCTTACGGCCTGCCGGCTGGGCGTTTGTTCCTGACCCTGCCGGTGCCCGTTCCTTCTTTATGCGGGTTTTACGGCGTATTCCAAAATCAGGGCATGCAGCCCGGCAGGCGACAGCGAAACGGTTTTCCCGGTGCTGTGATGGCTGTCCTTTCCTGGCCCCAGGGACACGGCGACATAAGGCACGTCACGTTCGGCCACCGGGCTGAAAACCCCCGTGATGGAAGGCCGGTGGTCACCGAAAAAGACCAGCAGGATATTCCTGTCCATGCCCGACAGGGCCTGCATGAGGTCAGCCAGCATGCGGTCACTGTTACCCAGATGGCGCAGATAGTTCGCAAGCCCCAGCGCCGGCTGTGAACTGGCGGCCCATGGCCCGTGGTTTTCCATGGTCACGGCATAGACCAGCACAGGCTCCCGTGCCGCACGGACAAGGGCCCCGATACTGTCGCCCAGCGCCATGTCACTTATATAAGGCATGTCGGTGCTGGCCGTGTGGGCATAGGCTTCGGGTCCGATCATCCGCTCAAACCCGCATGCGGGCATAAGCTGGTTGCGGTTGTAGAAACGTATGTCATGCGGATGCATGAAGACACCATGATACCCCGCCGCCTTCAGGCGGTTGGGCAGGGCATAGGAACTTTCCTGCGCGGCAGTCAGGAACGGGTCAAAGGCGCGAAAGCCCAGTTCGGCTTCCGTGCGGCCATACAGCACACCATATTCGGAACGCATGGTATAGGCGCCAAACCCGCTGACCTGCAGTTCCCCCTGCTGGCATGCCCACTGGCGGGCCCGGGCAAGGCCGGGCATGGCGACAGGCCCGACCGATGCGGGCAGGGGCAGACGGGCGGGGTCGGCAAATGACTCGCACTGTATGACCACCACCGCGTCATACGCCGCCCGCCCCGGCAGGGGCGGGACGGGCGGCGGTGTCCTGCTGGCCTTCCACTGCTTCCAGTACAGGAAGGTAATGCCCGGCAGGCCGAAGCGCTGCAGGTCCTGTGCCAGATCGGCGGCAGGCACCCATTTCGCCGCGGGCAGGCCACGGATGCCCAGCATGGCCATAACCGCCATGAACAGCCCGGCAAGATGGGGCACAGGTTCCGGCACCACGAAGAAAAAGGCGCCAACCACAAGGAACAGCATGAAAACGACAACAAAAATACGCGCATACCACGGTATGGAAAACAGGTAGAATTTGGGATGCTGCAAAAAACTGCGGGCGACGAAAAGATCGCTGAACAGCAGCGGTTCCCCCAGTATGCCATATTTTATATTGGATACGGATACGAATACGACTTCAGACAGGACCGCCACCAGCAGCGAGACCACGATATTGCCGGTCAGCGCCAGCAGCAGGCCAACCGTGAACAGCGCACAGAGCATGTCGATATAGACCCGCCGCAGGGACATGGCCTTTCTGCCATCCCGTGTCCTGATTCCTACGGTCTCGATCAGGGGCGCGACAACGCAGATACAGGCCACAGACAGAAAAAACATCATGTACATCAACAAAAAACCCTGACCGGCATCACATGTGTTCCCCGGCTGCATGAAAGGGACCATGCCGTGCGGGACAGCCACCGTTGAACAAGCCATCCCTCATGCCACAGCGGCGGCAGGGTTTCCACCCGCCGCACATCCGCCATGGCGCACCGGGCGACAGCATGGACAAAGGATGCTACGAAAGGATGGAGCCGCCAGACGCCAGCGCGCGCCACTGGGAACCACAGCCATGAAACCGGACGGATGGACAAGACTTTCTGGCATGCCAAATGGCAGCGCAACGAAATCGGCTTTCACGAGCCACAGCCCAATGCCCTGCTCATCCGCCATTTTCCCGCCCTCCACCTGCCGCGGGGCGCACGGGTCTTCGTGCCGCTATGCGGAAAAAGCCTTGATGTCCACTGGCTGCTGGCACAGGGGTATCAGGTGGTGGGATGTGAACTCAGCCCGCTTGCCGTCAGGCAGCTCTTTGCCGAACTGGGCCTGACACCTCATGTTTCCACCTGCGGCCGCGTGACCCGTTACATGACGGGGGAGCTGTGTGTATTCGCCGGTGATATATTCGACCTGACACCGGATATGATGGGCCGGGTTGACGGGGTATATGACCGTGCGGCCCTGATCGCCCTGCCCCCGGCACTGCGCGATGCCTATGCAGCCCACCTGCCCGCCCTTACCCGTTCTGCCCCGCAACTGCTGGTCTGCCTGGACTATGACCAGTCCTGCCGCGCCGGGCCGCCATTCAGTGTGGATGCCGCTGAAGTCAGGCAGTATTACGCTGCGCTTTTCAACCCTGTCTGTCTTGCCACCGTTCCGGTTCCGGGCGGCCTGAAGGGCATATGCCCGGCACGGGAAGTGGTCTGGCACCTGATCCCTATCCGCTGACACCGTGGCGGCAGGGCGTGCCTAGCGCGTCCCGCCGTGGTCGGCGCTGGCAAAGGCCTGTATCAGGGCAAGGAAGGCTGCCGGGTCCTGTGCATGCACCCAGTGCCCCGCATCCCTGATGACATCCAGCCGGTAATGGGGAAAAAGCTGCCGCATGACCGGATAATTGGCAGGCTGGATATAACGTGAGCGCCCGCCCGCGATGAACAGCGTGGGACCCTCATAATGCACGCCCGGCGCAATGGCAGGCCAGCCGATGATGGCGGGCATGGACGCGGCAATCTGCTGTAGTCCGATGCGCCAGCGCGGATTTTCACCCAGTTCGAGATTCATCAGCATGAGATCACGCACCGGCCTGTCCGCAATGACCTGCCCCAGCCATGCTTCCGCCCCGGCGCGGTCAAGATAGGCTGGCAGCGGCAGGGCTTCCAGATCGTGGGCAAGCTGGCAGGACTGGGCAAATCCGCCCTCCCCTGGCGCGATATCGGCAACGACCAGGCAACGGACATCCCGCGGATGCTCCAGCGCCAGCATCATCGCGGTCTTGCCCCCCATGGAATGGCCGATCACCATGGCGGGAAGGGCGGCATGCGCCACAAGGGTTTCATGCACGTCCATGGCCATGGTCGGGTAATCCATCATGCCATGGGGGCTTTTGCCATGGTTGCGCAGATCCAGCGCAAGGGTGCGGCGGGTCCCGGCCATGCGGCGCTGGAAAAAGCCGAAATTGCGCGCCTGCCCGAACAGGCCATGCAAAAAGACAACGGGGGGCCGGGACAGGTCGCCATTGTCGGGGCCAAGTTCGATCGTGTTGAGCAGCATGGGCGGGAAGGCTCCATTTTTATAATGTTGCGGCCAACCTTAAAGGGACCATGCCCGCCACGCCTTTCATATATCCGTGGGCATGGCCGTCAGCCCCGCCGGAACAGCCACCGCCTTGCACCATAGGCCATAATAAAGAAAAACGATGTGCCCAGGCTGGCAAAGGCAACCGGGCGCTGCGCGTGATCGAGCAGCATGGCGGCAAAAATGACCGCGACCCCGCCCAGCGTCATGAAATTGAGGGCCGGAAAGAACGGAATGCTGAAAAAAAGCCGCTGCTCATCCGGCGGCACGCGCCTGCGGATCACGACATAGGCCGTAACGATAAGCGAATAGACCAGCAGCATCACCCCGCCGCTGCAACTGAGCAGGAAGGCGAACACCGTACCGGGCGCCAGAATGGAGGAAAAGGCCACCAGCGCCCCCGCAACGGAATTGGCCATGATGGCATTGACCGGCGCCTTCTGGTCCGCCCTGCGCCGGAACAGGGCGGGGGCATCCCCATGGCCTGCAAGCTCCGCCATGACGCGGGAGGTGATGTACAGGCTGGAATTCATGCATGAGAGAATGGCCGTCAGCACCACGATCCGCATGGCGGGCGCCGCACCGGGAATGCCCATGACCTGCATCGCCTGCACGAACGGGGACTGCCCGGGCACCACATCCGACCATGGCACGATCATCACGATCAGCGCGACGGAAAGACTGTTGAACGCCACAAGGCGCAGCCCCAGCGTGCGCGTGACACGCCCGACATTCCTGGCCGGCTCGGCTGACTCCCCTGCCGCGACCGTGGCTATTTCCGAGCCGATCATGGCGAACAGGACCGTGGGCACGATGGATACCATCGCAGCCATGCCATGGGGGAACATGCCGCCCGCCCTGGCGGGATTCCACATGACCGGCACGCCGGGCGCGAAGACATGGGCAAGGTACAGCACGCCCGCCGCGATGAAGAACAGGATGCTGGCGACCTTGATCAGCGAAAGCCAGAATTCGCATTCGCCAAATATATGCACCGCCGCCAGATTGACCAGTTCCAGCGCAACGATCAGCGCTGTCGCCAGCAGCCAGACAGGCAGGCCGATCCATTCGTGCAGGATGATCGCACCCGCTATCGCTTCGCTCCCCAATGCGACCAGCCAGAAAAACCAGTACAGCCACCCCGCCGTAAAAGCGGCCGCCGGGCCATGGGCTGCGCGGATATAGGCGATAAAAGAGCCTTTGCCGGGGTTGGCCACAACCATTTCCCCCAGCATGCGCATGATCAGCATGACCAGCAGGCCAACCCCGGCAAAGGCCAGCAGGGCGGCCGGACCCGCCGCCGCGATGACGGCACTGCTGCCCACAAATAGGCCGGCGCCGATGGCGCCGCCAAAGGCGATCATGATGATATGGCGCTGCCTCAGGGTGGACACGGGCCGCGCCGAAGGCAGATTCCTGACTGGTGTCATACCGGGTATCGGTTCCTGAAATGGCAGAAGGGCAACCGGCGCCCCATGCTGGCCCGCCGGGGGCATGCCCGCCCCGTCATGCACCCTCCCCACGGGTCAGGCGGGACCGTGCGCGGGCGGGACATCACGGCCGGATCGGGACGCCCGGCCCCTGGCCGGACGGGCGGACGGTTCACCCCAGCCACACACCGCATCCGGGCGGGAACGCAGCCCCGCCGGTCAGAAATTGTTTCGGTTTCATTCCTGCCATAGGACAGGAAGCCATGCTGCCTGTAAAGGGGGACCATGCATGCGGGTAGGGTCTGCGCGAAAGCGGGGCGCCTGCACGCCCGTACCCGTGCCGCCACCCGTCCCCTCCACAAGCCGGCCCAAAGGTTGTATCAGGAGCGTCCCGCCGCCCGTAACCAAGTGGACCCCATTTTATGAACGCGCCCGCCCCGCCATCCGCCACCTTCATCCTGACCCTCAGCTGTCCCAACCGGCCAGGTATCGTGGCCGCCATAAGCCAGCACCTGTATGAGCGCGGCGCCAACATAACCGAAGCCCAGCAGTTTGATGACACAGGCAGCCGGCAGTTCTTCATGCGGATCGTGTTCGAGCTGGCGCGGAAGGAGGGCCTGCTTCATACCCTGCGGACACAGTTTACCGATATCGCCAGCAGCTTTTCCATGTCATGGACCCTGACCGATACCCGCCACCGTCCCCGGGTGCTGCTGCTGGTTTCACGCTTCGATCACTGCCTGGTCGACCTGCTGTACCGCTGGCGCATCGGGGAACTGCGGATCGAGCCGGTCGGCATCGTTTCCAACCACCCGCGCGAGATATTCGCCGATGTGGATTTTTACGGCATTCCCTTCCACTACCTGCCCGTTACAAAGGACACGAAAGCCGAACAGGAAGAACGGATCTGGTCGCTGTTCACCCACAGTGACGCGGAACTTGCGGTTCTGGCCCGCTACATGCAGGTGCTGTCCAACGCAATGGCGGCCCGGCTGAGCGGACGGTGCATCAACATCCACCATTCCTTCCTGCCCGGTTTCAAGGGCGCGCGCCCCTATCACCAGGCCTTCAGCCGGGGAGTCAAGCTGATCGGGGCTACCGCGCATTACGTGACCAGCGACCTGGATGAAGGCCCGATCATAGAACAGGATGTGGAGCGTATTTCCCATGCGGACTCACCCGATGACCTGATCCGCAAGGGACGCGATATTGAACGGCGCGTACTGGCCCGGGCGGTCCGCTTCCATATCGAACGGCGGGCCATCATGAACGCCAACAAGACCATCGTGTTCACGCCCTGACCCCCGCCGGGGCACCCGGGCCGGACAGGACCGCAACACAGCCATCTGATCCTGCCTACGGGACAGGGTTGCCCTGTTTGGATACAGTCCGTTACATTATGGATCGTAACGGGAAACCCATGAAAAAAATATTTCTGTGCACTGCCGTCCTGGCCATGACCGGCTGTGCCTCCAACCCTTCGGATATCGGCGCGCAATATGTAAGCCCGGAACCCTATCTGCAGCAGAGCTGCGCCCAGCTTGCCCATATTGACCAGGCCGACACGCAGGACCTGGCCTCGGCCGAGAAGCACCAGCGCCGGATGCATCAGTCCGATGAATGGGGCGTGGCCCTGATCGGCGTGCCGGTTGGCAGCATCGGGGGAGACCGGCACAAGGATATCGGCCGGCTGAAAGGCGAACTGGATGCCATACACACGGCCGAACGGGGCAAGAACTGCGTTGGCAGCTACAGCCCGGCCGACTATAACGGCATGCCCTCAGCCTATCCCGCCACGCCTTCCGCCAGCGGCCTGCCCACCGGTGTGGACCCTGCGGATGGCGCTGCCGTGACCACCGGTTCCACCGCCGCCCGACAGGGCGTCGCCACCCCCGGCACGACAGGCAGCGGCGTGCGCGCGCCATCGGATACGGGCTACAGCGCACCGGCCTATTCCATGCCCGCGGCGGGTTATTCCTCGCCTTCGTATTCCGACAACCCGTTCCGCTAAGGGCAGCGGGCCCATGGCTGTCCGGCATCCCGCCCGCGCAGCCACGCGCGCAGGGGCATTTTTGTGAACACCGCCACGCACACCGCTTTCCAAAAAAAGCGCGCCCCTGCTAACTCCGTTTCAGAAAAGTTGTTTATACTTTCTGCGACGACGCCTTGTATATTTCATCAATCGAGGCGGCAAGCGCCTGATTGAACTGCTCATCCGTCATCTGATAGCGCAGTTCCTCCAGCAACGCGCGTGAGAAGCTGGCAATCATGCCATGGTTGGCGGCCAGGCGCCTGCATGCCTCATCGCGTGGGTAGCCGCCCGACAGGGCCACAACACGCTGCACACGCGGATGATTGACCAGATCGAGATAGAGGTCAGGCTTTTCGGGAATGCTGACCTTGAGCATGACCTGATATTCACCCGGCAGCGCTTCCAGCCCACGCCTGAGTTCCGCATGCAGAAGGGCCTCGGCCCCTGCCTTGTCCGGGCTTTTGATCAGCACTTCCGGCTCCAGGATGGGGACAAGGCCGTGCGCGGCAATCTGCTGCGCCAGCGCGAACTGCTGCTGCACGATGGCGGCCACGCCAGCAGGCTCGGGCAGGCGGATGACCGAACGCGCCTTGGTGCCATAAATACCCAGCCTGGCCGCATGTTCCAGCAGCACATCCAGGCCGGGAATGGGCTTCATCATCTGGACGCCGTCGGCTTCGGCCTCCAGTCCCTTGTCCACCTTCAGGAAGGGCACGACGCCACGCTCCTTCCACAGATAGGTCGGGGTCGGCACACCCTCCACCAGTCCGTTCATGGTCTGTTCAAACAGGATGGCGGCAATGATCTTCTTGCCCGTAAAGGCGGGCGACGTGATGACCCTGACCCGCATCTGGTGCATGAGCGCGAACATCTCGGCATCATTGCTATAGGCGGTATCGGGAATTCCATAGTGCCTGAGCGCGCCAGGTGTTGATCCACCGCTCTGGTCCAGCGCCGCGATGAAACCGGCGTGCCTGGACATGTTTTCCTTCATCTGAGCAATCGACATAACCCCGTGTCCTCCCTTTCAGCAATCAATTCCCATGATCAGAACATCTTAAATGTCATATGGTAGACATGCGCCTGTTTTTTAACGTCTCCTTCCCGGAAAATTTCCTCCCGGCACTACCATCGGGAACGGGCATGCAGGTTTCCGGTCCGTTATGCCTATCATGCCGCCCCGTTTCCGCAAAATCATGATACCGGGGCATCAGAACCGAACCGGTACCAATAAAAAACCGGACTGGCGGGCGGTTGTCCCCCTGTCTGTGCCAATAGATGGTCCTGAAAAAAATCATGCAATGACATGGCAGCCGTACCGGAGCAAACAGGGTAACCAAAAAAAATCCCGGCCGCAGGGGCCGGGAGCATGATTTCATAATGTATTCATAACCCTGTCCATTCATCCGTCCCGCACGGCCTGCAGCCGGGATGGGAAAGACATGCTGACAGTCAGGATCTGGCCGGCAGGCCCCCTGCCCGCCCCCTAGAAATCAAGCGATGTCTTGACATAATACATGCCACCACTGAAACCATAGGGGGAATAGGACGGGTATTTTGTCAGTCCCTGCTGTGTATTGGATACGGCGGTCGGCACACGGGTCGGATACTTGTTGCCAATATTATTGGCACCCACGCCAATGGTCCATTTCGGCATCACCTTGTAGTCGACTTCCAGGTTGGTGATGAAGGCGGGGTTCTGTTCAAACGGCACGCCACCGGGGCCGGTCGGGGCGGCCATGTAAATGATGGAACCGTACCGCATTTCCTGCGCAAAGACCGACCACTTGCCATACTGCCAGTTTATGCTGATCTGCTCACGATTCTTGGGGGCCGCGTGCAGCACCATTTCCTTGGTGTATTCATTGACCAGGCTGCTGCGGGAGGAACGGATTTCGTTATCGGAAAAGTTGATGCCCATGGCAAAGCGGAACTTGCCATAATGGCTGGTATGCAGGGTATAATCCGCGCTGAAATCGCCGCCGAATGTCTGTGTATTATACAGATTGGCATAATAGGAAAGCGATGTGGCACTTTCCAGGTTGTAATACTTCAGGGCATCCACCAGGGCCGTATCGCTTGAATCAACGCTGTAGGTCTTTGTGCTGCCCAGACGGTCGTTGATCGCAATATAATACAGATTTCCCGTTACATGGAAATTGTCCACCGGCGTCGCATCAAGCCCGATTGTATAGCTGCGCGAGTATTCACCCTTCATGGTGCCCGCACCAAGGGATTTGGCAATCGCGCTGTTGGCCGGAACCTGGTCAACCGTATAACCGGGATAGGGTGCCGAATAGAAATACGACATTTCCCCCAGCGTCGGCGGCCGGTAACCGCTGTTGATGTTGGCACGGATGGCCCAGCGCTTGTTGAAGTTGTAACGCGTGCCGACCGACCCGGTTTCAACCGTGGCAAGGTTGTTGTAGCTGGCGACACGGCCGCCCAGGGTCCATTCCCACTTGTCGGTTACATAGAAGTCAAGGTTGGCAAAGCCTTCATACACGTCACGGTTCTGGTTCGTCACGGCCAGCGGCACGTTACCGGGATGGTCCGTGGCCCCCAGCCCGCTCCATGACGCGGTTTCGCCCTCGGTCATCTGGAACGTGTCATGACGGTATTCCGCGCCAAACTTCAAATTGATGTCACGGGGCAGGAAGCCGGTCCTGAAGGAGCGTGATCCGCGCAGGCCCGTTGTCAGTTCCGATGAAATGGACGAACCATCATAGAACGACGTCTGGGTGCTGCCGGGGATGGACACATTTTCTGAATCCTTTGTGCCATACTGCTGCGCATCGCGGCCGTAGGTCACATAGGCATCCCATGCGAAGCCGAATTTGCGGGTACGGATCCCGTTATCGGTCTCGAAATCATACTGGTCCATGGTGATGTAGGGCTGGTCGCCATTGGGATACAGGCCGGTATTGATCCATGTATCCGTGCTGGCGGCGCTGCGGTAGGTCTCGGCCACATTGGCACGACGGTGCGAGAAGGTGGACGTGCTGTAGAAACTGAACCCGTTGCCAAACGGCACGGACATGTTTTCGCTCAGTGTTTCCAGTGTGGATTTGGGGATGCCCAGGCCACGCTGCACATTGCGGTTTGCCGTTTCATTACGGGAATCATCGAACAGCGTGCCATAGAAGTCACCGCCGCGCGTGGTTGGTAACTGGTGGGTGACCTGCGCTGCCAGGTCCAGATAGCCGCCCTTGTTGCCAATCGCCATGGCATAACTGGCCGAACCATCCAGCGCCTGACCATCGCCCGCGTAATACCCACTGTTCTTGAAGTTTATGCTGCCGCCATGCGTATCGCGCTTGAGCACGATATTGACCGCCCCCGCTATCGCATCCTGCCCGTACAGCGCGGACGCGCCTTCCGTAATCACCTCGATATGGTCAATCGCGGTAATGGGGATGAGCGAGATATCGGCAGGCTCACTGCCCCAGTTGGTGCCGGAGTTGGAGTTGAAATTGGCGCCGATATGCCGGCGATGCCCGTTGACCAGGATAAGCGTATCGTCAGGTGACTGACCACGCAGCTGCATGGTCTGCACAAAGGAACTGGCACCGCCCCCCGGCAGTGCGGCCGTGGTGATGGCCGGGTTGGCCTGCGCCAGCGCGGACAGCACGTTGCTCTGCCCGGTCTTGAGCAGTTCAGCCCCCGTCACCACCGTGACCTGCGTCGTGCTGTGCCGCGCGGTTGCGGGCGAAAAGACGGAATTGGTCGAATGCCCGCCCACATGAATGACTTCCGGCGTGGCGGAGGCCCGGACCGACGTCGCCACGGCATGCGGGGCCGGTGGCGCCACAGCCTTTTTGGTAGCGGGCCTGTAATGTTTTTCCGGCGTGTAGGACGGTGTCGTCGCAGCCTTGCCAACGGCAGGCGCACATGTACCAAACGCCACCCCAGCCACCAAATATAACTTCCGTTTTGATAGGCCTACCATTGCATCCCCCTGATACCGCCGGACTATGTCGTAACGAATATGTGTGAGGTTATGATACGGATACGTTATGATGTGGCGTCATATAGATTATTAATATCTTGCTTGCCCGCAGGCTTTTTCCATTATCCCGACAACACTACATGACTGGAAATACATTCTATTTTTATTTTCCCGCCACCAGTCATCCATCAGGCGCGGATGCCGCCATGGCCGCGCGGCGGCAGGCGTGACAGGGGGCAGAACGTTAATTTAAAGAAACATTTTCATTACATCATTGTTTTTGTTGACATATTGCAAGGTGAATCCTATCCTTGGCAAAATGCAACCCGCGCATGGGAATGGAGTTCCAGTTGGATATACGACGGCTTCAGGCTTTTGTGAAAATAATCGATCTGGGCAGCATCTCCCGTGCGGCCGATCTGCTGAATATTGCCCAGCCCGCCCTGAGCCAGCAGCTTGCAACGCTGGAAAGCGTGTTCAAGCAGAAACTCGTCATCCGCAGCAAAAGCGGTGTCACCCCTACAACCGCGGGTTCGGAACTCTATCGCCATGCCCAGACGCTGACCAAGCAGTTCGACCGCGCCATGGTGGAAATCAGCCAGGGCGCGGGGCCGCTTGTCGGCAAGGTCTCGGTCGGACTGTCTCCCTACAGCGCGGGGTCCACCCTGTCGGTCGAACTGCTGCGCCGGGTACGCGCACGCCTGCCCAACATTACGCTGCACCTGACCGAAAGCTTTGATGACATCTATAGCGAACTGATCATGACCGGGCGGCTGGACATGGCGGTCATCCATGGTGCGGGGCCGATCAAGGGCGTCATCTTCACGCCGCTGATGAAAGAGGAGTTCTTCCTGCTGGCCCCCCACGGCCTGGAATTCCCCCAAGATGACGCCGGGGCGGTCCAGCTGGTGGATATCAAGGACATTGCCCTTCTGCTGCCACCCAAGCACAACTTCGTCCGCAAAAGCGTTGACATGGCGTTCCTGCGCAAGCAGCTTGAGCCACATATCGTGGCAGAAATTGAAGCGCTCAGTACCCTGCAGGGCGCCATAGAAGAAGGGATCGGCAGCACGATCCTGCCCTGGTCGGTGGCAAGCCGCATCATGGTACCGGGCCGGTCGCGTATCTACCCGCTGCGCAATCCGGTCATACAGGAAGATGTCTCCCTCTGCATTCCTGAAATCATTCCGGAAACCGAGGCATCGGTTGCCGTGCGGGAGCTGCTGATCGAACTGGCCCGCGCCATGGCGACATCCCGCAACTGGCCCGGCACGCAGGCCACCACCTGACCATTCAGCCTGCCTGGCCATGCAGGTTGGGCCGGGTCAGGGCTTCGGGACGCAGCAGTGTCGCCAGTTCTTCACGCGACAGGTAATTCTCCTCCACGATCAGATCCACCACCGTGCGCTGCTCGGCCAGGGCCCGTTTGGCAATGGCGGCGCATCTGTCATATCCCAGCACCGGCACCAGGGCTGTTACGATGCCGATATTGATGTCGGACAGATGCTGGCAACGGGCCGTATCGGCCGTAATGCCCGCGACGCAGCGAGTGGTCAGGATATTGATCGCGGCCCGCAATGTGCTGATGGATGAAAACAGGCAGTAGCCAATCATGGGTTCGAAGGCATTCAGCTGCAACTGCCCGCCATCGGCGCACATGGTAACGGTAAGGTCATGCCCCGCCACCAGATAGGCAACCTGGTTGACTGCTTCG
Organism: Komagataeibacter rhaeticus; assembly: GCF_003207855.1. Lineage (GTDB taxonomy): Bacteria > Pseudomonadota > Alphaproteobacteria > Acetobacterales > Acetobacteraceae > Komagataeibacter > Komagataeibacter rhaeticus. Next base: position 334,124 of record NZ_NKTZ01000003.1, read on the forward strand.
GGTATGACCGGATTGACCTTGCCCGGCATGATGGACGAACCGGCCTGAACGGCGGGCAGCACGATCTCCCCCAGTCCCGCGCGCGGCCCGCTGGACAGCAGGCGCAGGTCACTGGACAGCTTGAGCGCCAGACGCTTCAGCACGCCCGAAAAGAGTACGAAAACCCCGACATCCGATGTCGCCTCGATCAGGTCCGGCGCGCTGGACAGGGGCCGTCCGGTCAGTTCCCGCAACTGTGCCACCGCAGCGCCGGCATATCGGGGGTCGGTATTCAGGCCCGTGCCGATGGCCGTGCCGCCCAGACTGATCTGGCCAAAGGCACGGGCATGGGTTTTCAGGCTGTTGATCTCGGTTCTGATCGCGGTCTGGAACGCCCGGAATTCCTGGCCCAATGTCATGGGCACGGCATCACGCAACTGCGTGCGCCCCACCTTGAGAATGGTGGCAAACGCATCCGCCCTGTCACCCAGAGCCGCCGCAAGCGCCTCCAGCGCAGCCACCAGCGGGTCAACCGCCAGCCACAATCCAAGCCTGAGCGCGGTCGGATAGACATCATTGGTCGACTGCGCCATGTTGACATGGTCGTTGGGGTGAATGAAGGCGTAATCACCCGGTTTCTGGCCCAGCACCTCAAGGGCTACATTGGCAATGACTTCATTGGCGTTCATGTTAGTGGACGTACCTGCCCCACCCTGCATGGTATCCACCACGAAATGCGCCCGGTAGGCAGGATCGGCCAGGATGCGCGCACAGGCGGCATCAATCGCCCGTGCGCGCTGCGCATCCAGATAGCCCAGTTCCAGATTGGCCCGTGCCGCCGCGCGCTTTACCGTAACCAGTGCCTCGACCAGTTCCGCAAAGGCGCCGACAGGGGTGCCACTTATGGGAAAGTTCTCACACGCACGCTGGGTATGCACGCCCCATAACGCGCCCGGCGGCAGCGTGACTTCCCCCAGCAGGTCACGCTCCCTGCGGGCAGGCCCTTCCGCGCCGTGCCGTGATGATTCAGACAGGACATCGGGCCGCCGTACCGTGGAAGCGGACGCGCAGGAGGATATATCGGTCATCTTGACTACCACAGGCTGGAATGATCCCGACAGGAACACGCCCCTACGGGCGGCAGCAGCGCCCTGAAACGGTTCCTTCTGCCGCTGATCGTATCGGTGCCGACCCGCTTTGCCCCCATAGGATTGTTATATGGGGTCAGACAATTTTCGGCGGTATCTAATCCTGTCCGAAACGATTTACGGTATGCGCCGACGCGCGCGCGCTCATTCATGTATTCAAGACCGGAGAGACCGTTAATGCCTGGCTTTGCAGACCGACTGAATGGAATAGGAATCTCGGCCTCCGCCGCCATGACCGACAAGGCTTCCGAACTCAGGGCGGAAGGGCTCAGGATCATCAGCCTGTCCTCCGGTGAACCTGATTTCCCCACGCCCGTCCATGCGGTGGATGCCGCCATAGCCGCCGCCCGCGCGGGGGATACGAAATACCCGCCGCAGGCCGGCAAGCCCGCGCTGAAAAAGGCCATCCAGGCCAAATTCCAGCGTGAGAACCACCTGGATTACGCGCTGGATGAAATCCTGGTGGCCAATGGCGCCAAGCAGATCATCTATGACGCCATGATGGCGACGATCAACCCCGGTGATGAAGTGGTCCTGCCCACCCCGTACTGGATCAGCTATGCCGATATCGCCCGTCTTGGCGGTGCCAGCATCGTGCAGGTTCCGTGTCCCGCCAGCAACAATTTCCGGCTGTCGGCTACCGATCTGGATGCCGCCATTACGCCAGCAACCAAGTGGCTGGTCCTGAACTTCCCCAGCAACCCGACCGGCGCGTGCTGCCCGCGCAAGGACATGGAGGAAATCGCCGCTGTCCTGCTCAAGCACCCGCATGTCTGGATCCTGACGGACGATATCTATGAGCATCTGGTCTATGATGATTTCCAGTTCTGCACACTGGCGGAAGTCGAACCGCGCCTGAAGGACCGCGTGCTGACGGTAAACGGTGTTTCCAAAGCCTATGCCATGACCGGCTGGCGTGTCGGTTTCTGCGGTGGGCCGCGCGACCTGATTGCCGCCATGAACAACATGCAGGGCCAGTCCACCAGCGGCATCAACACTCTGGCGCAGGCAGCGGCCCTGGCCGCGCTGGAAGGCCCTCAGGATTTCCTGAAGGATCGTGCGTCGGAATACCAGGCGCGGCGTGATCTGGTGGTCAGCCTGCTCAATGCCATTCCCGGCGTGCAGTGCCATACCCCGCAGGGCGCCTTCTATGTCTATCCCGATATCAGCGCGTGCATGGGTAAGACCAGTGCCGGGGGCCGCAGGATAGAAAACGATACCGATTTCGTCATGGCGCTGCTGGAGGAACAGCAGGTGGCATCCGTGCAGGGTGCGGCTTACGGTATGAGTCCCTTCTTCCGCATTTCCTACGCGACCGATACCGCCACCCTGCGCGAAGGCTGCCGCCGGATTGCCGAATTCGTGGCCGGCCTGAAGTAAAGTCAGGCCGGAAACTGCCTGAAAAGCCAATCCACGTAGCATCCGACAAGCATAAGGAAGTTTTTGGTGAAGCTTTTTTCAAAAAGCTTCAAAGACCGTCGCCTTTTTGAAAAAAGGCGACACCCAAAACCTTTTATTATTTTTGAATAATTTATAATAAAAAAGGCCGGGCTCACCTGACTGGTGCGCCCGGCCTTTCCTGATTATGCAGGTCAGTGCCAGCGGAAAGACCTGCCCGTGTAACCTGTCTAGTCCTGATGGTCGGGACGGATCTCAAGGATTTTTGCGCCGTAACCCAGCAGCGCACCGGGCTGGGCCATAACATCCACTACTTCGCCACTTACGGGTGCCCGCACGGGCAGTTGCAGGCTTTCCAGGGTCAGGAGTGCGACGACATCATTCCTGCTGACCTGCGCCCCCACGGGCGCGAAGGGCACGTCACGCAGGGGATGGGTCAGGCACAGATGCCCGAAATAGGGCGCCGTGGCGGCAACCGTATCCGTTGCCTCGGCCAACTGTGCCGGAGCCGGTAGCCTGTCCTGCCCCTCCTCAGCCTGTGCGGCCTGCGGCACGCGGATCAGCAGCCTGATACCGGCATCATTCGACAGCTCAAGCGATTCAAGACCCGCATCAGCAAGCCAGCCTGCAATCCGGGCAATCTCGTCCGGATCAGGCAGTGTATCAAACGCCGGGATCAGCTTTGGCGCGTTGTTCATGATTCCGTTCTTTCCGCAAGCCATCGTTCAAGGTAGTGGATGTCCACGCCCCCCTGCTGGAACTGCGGGTCCGCCAGCAGGTCCTGATGCAGGGGAATATTGGTGGACACCCCTTCCACCCGCATTTCCGCCAGCGCCACGCGCAGGCGTGCAATGGCTTCCGCCCGTGTCGCCCCGTGGCTTATGATCTTGCCGATAAGGGAGTCATAATAAGGCTGCACCGTATAGCCGCTTACCACATGCGTATCGACGCGGATTCCCGGCCCGCCGGGCAGGTCCCAGCGCGTGATGGTGCCGGGCGATGGGAAAAAGGTCGCGGCATCTTCCGCATTCAGGCGGCATTCGATGGCATGGCCGTTCTGCCGGATATCCTGCTGGCGGATATGCAGCGCTTCCCCCTGGGCAATACGCAGCTGTTCGGCCACGATATCGATGCCGGTCGTCTCCTCCGTAATGGGGTGTTCGACCTGCACGCGGGTATTCATTTCAATAAAGGCGAAGACCCCGTCTTCATACAGGAATTCGAATGTACCCGCCCCCCGGTAGCCAATACGGCGGCAGGCTTCGGCACAGCGTTCGCCAATCCGGGCAATCGTGTCCGGTTCTATGCCCGGCGCCGGCGCTTCTTCCAGCACTTTCTGGTGGCGGCGCTGGAGCGAGCAGTCCCGCGCACCAAGCCACAGGGCGGTGCCGTGCGTGTCACACAATACCTGAATTTCAACATGCCGCGGCTTCTGCATGAAGCGTTCAAGATACAGGGTCGGATTACCGAAAGCCTGCTGGGCTTCCTTGGCCGTAAGCGTGACCGCCTGGGTCAGTTCATCGGGTGTCTGCACCACCCGCATGCCACGCCCGCCACCACCGCCGGATGCCTTGACAATGACCGGAAACCCGACCTCACGCGCAAGGGCGTGCACTTCTTCCATATCGGCGGGCAGGGGGCCGTCGGAACCGGGCACGCAGGGTACACCGGCATCACGCATGGCGCGCTTGGCGGTAATCTTGTCACCCATCATGCGGATGGATGCGCCCGTGGGGCCGATAAAGGTCAGACCCGCCGCTTCGACCGCATCGGCAAAATCCGCATTTTCCGAAAGGAAGCCATAACCGGGGTGGATTGCCGTGGCACCCGTAAGCTTTGCCGCAAGCAAAAGCCCATCGGGGTCCAGATAGCTGCGCGCGGCCGCTGGCGGGCCAATGCACAGCGCCACGTCGGCTTCGCGCACATGGCGGCTTTCGGCATCCGCTTCCGAATGGACGGCAACGGTCTCAAGGCCCAGCTTGCGGCAGGCCCGCTGGATCCGCAGGGCGATCTCGCCACGATTGGCGATCAGGACCCTTTCAAAACGCACGGGCTTACTCATGCCAGACGGAACAGGGGGGTGCCTGCTTCCACTTCCGCGCCGTCTTCCACCAGGATTGCGGCAATCCGGCCCGCCAGCGTTGCCTTGACCGCGTTGAACACTTTCATTGCCTCCACCAGCCCTACCTGCTGTCCTTCCTTCACCTCGTCCCCCACTGTTACGTAAGGCGGCGTGCCGGGGGAGGAGGAGAGGTGAAAAATACCGTATGAGGGCGATTTTATGACCCGCCCTTCGGCCGGGGTGGCCTGCGCGGGCACGACGGCGGCCGGCAGGGCCGCCCCTTTCCCGCCAACGGATGCGGGCGCGCGGGACACGACCACATGCGGCTGCGGGGCCGCGCCGCGGGTTATGCGTATTTTCCTGCCATCTTCCTCGGCCTCAAGCTCCGCTACCGGAGTGTGGGCCAGCAGGTCTATCAACCGCTTGAGCTGTGGGATATCCACTGGCGTTACACCGCTTCAGCCGTTTTCTTTGCGAAATTGAGACCACCCACGACCTGCATGGTCGGCAGCACTTCCATGAAGCTGACATTCATCCGCTGCGGCGCCAGCACGGCAAAGGCGACCGAATTGGCGATATCCTCGGGCAGCAGCGATTCATATTCGTCAAAGAACCGCTTCCTGGCTTCCGCCATGTCACCGATCAGGCGGCCGAATACTTCGGTTTCCACCCGCGCGGGCGAGACTTCCGTCACCCGGATATGCTTGCCAAACAGGTCACAGCGCAGTTGCTGGGACAGGGAGTGTACCCCTGCCTTGGTTGCATGATAGACCGTGTTGCCACCGGCAAAGGCGTAATGCCCGGCAATCGAGCTGATATTGACGACATGCCCGCGGTCACGCGCGATCATGCCCGGCAGCACAAGGCGGGTCAGCTGCAGGACAGCGCGCAGGTTTACATCCACCAGCGCGTCGATATCCTCCACCGTGGTCCTGGTGATGTTGCCGGTGCGGGACTGACCGGCATTGTTGATCAGGACATCGATTTCCACGCTCTTGACCAGCGCCTCGATCCCCGCCTGGTCGGATACGCTGAGCGCATGCGCAATGCAGCCGGTTTCTTCCGCCAGCTGCGCCAGCCGCTTTGCGTCGCGTGCCACGGCATGCACTTCAATCCCCGCCTCACTCAGGCGACGGACAATTGCGGCACCAATGCCAGATGACGCGCCAGTAACGAGAGCGGTACGATACGGCTGGTTGCTCATTGTAATGGGACCCAATCCTGCAACAGAGAAAAATCCGCCCGGCCACGCAATGCGCGACCGGGCACAGAGTATTGTTTCATGCTACCGGCGCCAAAACCACAGCGCCAAGAGCAGTTCGTTCTTACGCCATAACATAATACGATACCAACGCTACGCCATTGAGCCATAAGATTATCCGATAGCCTCACAGCAAGAATTGCACTGGCCATCATTACCGAAACCCCCCTACCCTTATCTTCAGGCACCGGGCGGCCCGACTCCCGTTTCGTTACGGTTGTGATCCTAAAATGCCCCATCCTGCCCCTTTCCCACGGCATGGCGGCACTGTTCTAGGGACTGTGTATTTTGAACACGGATACGACGCGCGATCTGGAGCGCACCACGGGCCTGGCCCCCGCCATCAGCATGATCGGTACCCGCGCCATGCTGTTTGAAGCCCCCGGCGCGTTCACCATGGCCAGCCAGCGCCGGATATGGGCACTGATGCAGGCGGCACAGGACCGGCCGGACGTGGCCGAACTCATTCCCGGCGTGACCAACCTCATGCTTGTGTTCACCCATCCCCCCCATGACCCCGAACAGGTGGCCGGCTGGCTGCGCCACCAGTGGGCAACCCTGCCCGAACGGCATATCAGGGGCCGCCTTTTTGAAGTCGGCGTACGGTACGGCGGCACGCTGGGGGAAGATCTGGCGGCCGTGGCGGAACATGCGAACCTGTCCCCGCAGGAGGTCATCGCCCTGCACCATGGCAACGACTACACGGTCTGTGCCATTGGCAGCGCGCCGGGGTTTGGCTACCTGCACGGGCTGGACCCGCGCATCGCCACGCCGCGCAAGTCCGTTCCCTCGCTCAACATGCCGGCGGGCACCGTGACAATTGGCGGCATGCAGGCCGGCATTTCCGCACTGACCGGACCCAATGGCTGGAATTCCATAGGGTATGCCGAACTCTCCCTGTTCGACCCGCAGCGCGATCCGCCATCCCTGTTCGCCATCGGGGACCGCATCCGCTTCTATCCGGAAAGCATAGACCTGTGATTATGATCCTTGAAACACCCCCCCTGAACACGGTGCAGGACCTGGGTCGGCCGGGCTATCGCAACCTGGGGGTCGGCTCGTCGGGGGTCATGGACCCGCTGGCGCTTGAGGTCGGCAACATCCTGCTGGGCAATGCGCGCGGGGATGCCTGCATTGAACTGCAGACCTATCCGTTTTCCATACGCTTCGATGCCACGACCAGCTTTGCCATAACCGGGATCGATGCCGAAATCACGCTTGATGGCATGAAAATCCTGCCCTGGTCGGTCGAGACCGCAGGGGCAGGCCAGGTCCTGCGGGTCGGCCCGCCCACATGGGGGGCGCGTGGTTATGTGTGCGTTGCGGGCGGGATTGACGTGCCCGGCGTGCTAGGTTCACGCAGCACGCAGTTGCGCGGTGCGTTTGGTGGGCTGGATGGCCGACCACTGGAAGCGGGTGACACCCTGGCCACGGGTGCCAGCACCCGTCATCTGTCCGGCTATGGCGCCCTGCCCCCCACGGTGGCCGTGGGCGACGAATATGATGAGGGCGAACCCCGCACCGTCAACCTGCGCGCCATTCCCGCAACGGACTATGCGCTTTTCACCCCTGATTCCCAACAGCGGTTCTGGCACACACCCTGGCGCATCACGCCCCAGAGCAACCGCGTGGGCTACCGGCTGGCGGGGGAATCATTGCGCCTGCATCATGCGGTTGAACTGCGCTCCTACGGCATCGTACCCGGCATTGTGCAGGTTCCCCCGGCAGGCGAGCCGATCGTGCAGCTGGCCGATGCCAACACGGCGGGCGGCTACCCCCGCATCGCCACGGTGATCGAGGCCGATCTGTGGCGGCTGGCGCAGGCGCGTATCGGCACGCGCATCCGCTTCCATGAATGCACCCACCAGCAGGGCGTTGCCGCCATGCAGCCGGTTGCGGCCTATCTGGATGACCTGCGGATGATGGTCGCGCATTATCAAAAATCCGCCCGGTGCCGCAGCGGCGCAAAGGCAGGAGAGAAGGCATGAAGATCGATCTCAATTCCGATATGGGCGAAGGTTTCGGCCGCTGGCGGATTGCCGATGATGACGGGCTGATGGACACCATTTCCTCCGCCAACATCGCCTGCGGCTTCCATGCGGGGGACTATGCCATCATGGACCGTACGGTCAGGCTGGCAAAGGAAAAGGGCGTGGGTATTGGCGCCCATCCCGGCCTGCCGGACCTGATCGGCTTTGGCCGCCGGACCATGAGCGTGTCCGACGCGGACATGGAAGCCATGATGACATACCAGATCGGCGCGCTGCAGGGTATTGCTGCCCGGCATGGCCACCGTGTCACGCATGTCAGCTACCACGCGGCCTTTGGCACCATGGCCAACGCGGATGAAGCACTGGCCCTGCGTCTTGTGCGCGCCATTGCAGCGCTAGACCGGGAACTGACCGTGTTCTGCATGCCCGGCCAGCCCACGCAGCGCGCGGCGGAAAAAGCGGGCCTGCGCACCCGGACCCTGTTCCTGGCCGATCGCGCCTACCTGCCCACGGGCGCGCTGGTACCACGCGGGCAGCCGGGTGCGGTCATTCACGACCTGGCGGCGGTACGGGCACGGGTCAGGCAGTTCCTGCATGACGGCTGTGTCACCACGATTGAAGGAAGCACGCTGCCCGTCAGCGCGCGTTCCATCCTTGTGCATAGCGACACGCCCGGCTCACTTGAACTGGCCCGGGCCATCCGCAGCGAGATCGAAGCCAATGGGGGCGTGCTGACGCCTGCAAACCAGATTACGGACTGATCCGTTCCTGTCCTGATCGATGCTTCCGGCATGGCGGGATCGATGCGGGGCTTCACGCAAAGCGTTACCATATCGTAACATAAACCCGGCATCCAGCCGGTATTTCCGGTCCATCATGAACTGCACCTGCCTATATGTCGTGCAACGGGGTTAAGACAGAATGAAGCATGACCTGAAGCGCGGCGCACTCCTGCTGGCATCGGCCACCCTGTTCACGGCAGCCCTGAATGCCCTGCAGAAGCTGACCGGCACGCAGCTCCCGGCGCTTGAGATCATTTTCTTCCGCAACCTGTTTTCACTTCCCTTTGTCCTGCTCATTGCGGCGCGCACGAAGATAATCCTTAAGACCCACCATTTTGGCGGCCACCTGCTGCGCTCGGTAGTGGGGCTTGTCAGCATGATCATGGTGGTGGTGACGGTGACCCGGCTGCCGCTGGCGGAACAGCAGGTACTGTCCTATACCCAGCCGCTTTTCCTGGTCCTGCTGTCCATACCGCTGCTGCATGAAAAGCCGTCCCTCCAGCGCTGGATTGCCGTCTCCATCGGGTTTGCGGGCGTGCTGGTGGTGGCGTCCGGCAAGGGGCTGCTGCACGGCAGTGCGACCACCGTGCCCAGCTGGGCCTATTTCGTGGCCTTGGCGCAGGGCGCCGTGGGTGCGCTGACCACCATGCAGATCCGCCAGCTCTCGGCAACCGAGGCCAGCACCACCATCGCCCTGTGGCAGGCGATCCTGATGACGCTCATGACCGCGCTGCCGCTGCCCTTCATCTGGACCACGCCAGGCATGACGGATGCCCTGTGCCTTGTGGCCGTGGGCGCCTTTGCCGGCATTGCCCAGGTCTTGCAGACCGAAGCCTTTGCTTCAGCACAGGTTTCCGCCATTGGCCCCTTTGCCTATTCCGGCCTGCTATGGGCCGGGCTGATCGGCTGGTTTGGCTTTGGTGAAGTCCCCGGCGTGGCCATGATGTGCGGTGGCCTGCTGATTGTGGGTTCCGGCGTGTGGATGCTGCGCCATGACCGCCCCGCCCGGCAGCAGGAGGCGGTGGCAACAGGCACCATGGATGCCGCAACCGGGACACCACCGTGATGGCAGCCAGTCACCGCAGCGGTACCGCCCTGCCCCCCCCTTCCCGTTCATGACCCATCAGGAGTCAGGTAGCATGATGACAGGTGACGCTGCGACCAGCGCGCGCGAAGCGCGGACCGTCCCTTCCCGTTACGTGTTCTTCGTCCTTGTCTTTCTGATGTATGTCATCAGTTACGGGGATCGCGCGGCACTTTCCATCGCGCTGCCCACGCTGGGAAAGGAATTTACCCTGACCCCGGTGCAGATGGGCTGGGTCTCGTCCAGTTTCCTGTGGTCGTATTTCCTGCTCAACCTGCCCTCCACCATCGTGCTGGACATGGTCGGCGCGCGCGTCATTGGCAGCCTTGCGGTCAGTGTATGGTCCCTGGCCATGCTGCTGGGGGGCATGGTCCATAACATCACCCAGTTCCTCATGACCCGGGTGCTGCTGGGCATAGGGGAGGCCCCGACCTTCGGGGTCGGCGCGACCGTCGTGCGGAACTGGGCGCTACCGCGTGAACGCGGGTCGGTCATGACCGTGTTGCTGACCGGCATGCAACTGGGACTGGCCGGTGGCACGATTGCTGGCGCCTATCTGATCACCCTGTTCGGATGGCGCTTCGAATTCGTGGCGCTGGGTGGGATCGGGCTGCTCTGGGCTGTCGTATGGTGGCTGGTTTACCGCGACCCCGCGCAAAAGGCCACCGCCCCCCGCAGGGAACCCATATCGCTGGCACAGATCCGGGACCTGTTCCGCTCATCCTCCTTTATCGGCATACTGACCGTGCAATGCACCCAGAATTACCTGAATTTTCTGGTCATGTCATGGATGCCGCTCTATCTCATGCACGAACTTCACATCGATACAACCGGAACGGGCACCAGAACGGCCCTGTGCTACCTGTCGGCTGCCATCGGTGCCATCATTATTGGCCGTGTATTTGAACAGGTTGTATTCCGCAATGAAATCCATCCCCCCCGGCGGCGCTATATTGTCGCGGCCTGCCTGACCGGGGCTTCCACGATCGGGCTTCTGCCCCATTTCCATACCATGGCCCCCATCCTGCTGGTCCTGTCGGTTTCGCTTGCCTGCCTGATTGCCGCCAATGGCGCCAATACCGCGCTGCTGACCGACCTGGTGGAAGATGGCCAGAAAATTGGCACCGTTACCGGTGTCACGTTGACATGCAGCAACTCCCTGGGACTGCTTTCACCCATCCTGACCGGCTACATCGTCTTCTATACCGGCAGTTTTGACATGGCATGGTACATGTGCGCGGCCGCGCTGATCATGGCGGCACTCGTCTCGCTCATGCTGGTCCGCGCGCCCATCAGGATGAAGGGATAGGTTTTCCGGCTACGGCACGCGCGCCACAGGGGGCGCGACTGACGCGCAGAAGCCGCCCATGCCCCGCATGCCCGTTTTTTATTTGTGGCGTTACAGGGATAAGGGGATAAAATGATCTTATCCATCCTGTTTATCAGCCTTCCTATTCCATCGGCGCTCCGGTTATTTTGTCGTGCCGCCTCCCTTGTCACAATCGGCCATACGCCTATGCTGGGTGCCCTGACGTGTTACATCCGTATCACCCACAGGGAGCTTCAGTCCGTTGGCCACACCACAACCCGTTGATACGAAACTGACCCGGGCCGCCATTTTTCTGGTCCTGACCCTGACCGGGGCCAAAACGGCCGACCAGACGGTCCGGGACCTGATGGGCGACCTTTCATCGCTTCAGCGTGCTGTCGGCTTCCGGATTCCCGACGGCCAGCTCAGCTGCATCACGGGCATCGGTTCGGATGCATGGGACCGGCTGTTTGGCGGCCCCCGCCCGCGTGAACTCCACCCGTTTGTGGAGATCAACGGTGTCCATCATGCACCCTCCACGCCGGGGGACCTGCTTTTCCATATCCGCGCAACGCGGATGGACCTGTGCTTTGAACTGGCCACCAACATCGTCTCCCGCCTGGAAGGGGCCGCCGATGTCGTGGATGAGGTGCATGGGTTCAAATATTTCGATGAGCGTGACCTGCTGGGCTTTGTCGATGGAACGGAAAACCCGACAGGCCAGGCCGCACGGGACGCAACGCTGATCGGAGCGGAAGATATCCCCTTTAGCGGCGGCAGCTACGTCATAGTACAGAAATACCTGCATGACCTGAAGAAATGGGATGCCATACCCACTGAAGTACAGGAGCATATAATCGGCCGCAGGAAAGTATCCGATATTGAACTGCCTGAATCGGAAAAACCAAGTTACGCCCACAACGTACTGACCAACATTGAAGAAAACGGCGAACAGATCCAGATACTGCGCGACAACATGCCGTTTGGAAAAGTGGGCAGTGGTGAATTCGGCACGTATTTCATCGGTTATGCCCGTTCACCCACACGGGTAGAACAGATGTTGCAGAACATGTTTGTGGGCAGCCCCCCGGGCAATTACGACAGGATACTGGATGTCAGTACCGCCGTGGGGGGCGCCCTGTTCTTCATTCCCACCGCTGATTTTCTGGATAATGCCCCCGCCTTCCCCCTACCTGACGCGCGACCTGCCGAAACCGCTGGCCCGGCCAAACCCGCGCCGGAGATGGCCAGCCCGCATGACGGTTCCCTCGGGATCGGCTCACTCAGAAAGGACGTCTGACATGAACAATCTTCACAAGCATCTGGCCCCGGTTTCCAGTGCCGCATGGACGGAAATCGAGGATGAAGCCACCCGTACCATCCGCCGTCACCTTGCCGGACGGCGCGTGGTCGATACATCCGAACCCAAAGGAACGGCATTTGCCGGGGTCGGTTCCGGACGGGGCACACGGATCGCGGCCCCCCATGAAGGGATTCAGGCGCTACGCCGTGAAGTGCTGCCCCTGGTTGAACTGCGCGTGCCCTTCACCCTGTCGCGTGAAGAAATTGATGCCGTGGAACGCGGATCATGCGATTCCGACTGGCAGCCCGTAAAGGATGCCGCAAGGAAAATTGCCTTTGCGGAGGACCGAGCGGTTTTTGATGGTTACGCAGCCGCCGGCATCCGCGGGTTACGCCAGGGCAGTTCCAATCCCCATCTGAGCCTGCCCGCTTCCGCCAGGGACTTATCCGCACGCCCTTGCCGATGCACTCAATACGCTGCGTCTGGCCGGGGTCAATGGCCCCTATTCCGTCGTACTGGGGGCGCAGGCCTATCTTGCCCTGAACGGGGGAGACGAGGATGGCTATCCTGTCCGCAAGCATGTCGAAAGCCTGATCGACGGCAGCATCATCTGGGCACCCGCCATTGAGGGCGCATTTGTCGTATCGATGCGTGGGGGGGATTTTGCCCTTGATATCGGGCAGGATTTCTCGATCGGGTATCTGGGACATACGGCGGACACGGTTGAACTCTACCTGCAGGAAAGCTTCGTGTTCCGTGTGCTGACAACCGAAGCCGTTGTCGCGCTTGACTGATCATCGATAAAAACACCAGCCCCCGGCTGTCGCCTTCCTGCGGGAAGGCAGCATCCGGGGGCTTTCTTATGCCCTGCGGAACATTTTACGGGCAGGCCCCGGCCCAGCCCGCAAGCGTTGCGGGAACCGGCAACCCGGCCCGTTATCTTTCCCTGCCCGCAGGGAGTACGGACAGGTGCAGCCTTGCCGCACGTCGTTCCTCCAGGGCCAGATGCTCATAATGTATGCGCTGGCGCACCCAGTTCAGCATGCCCGACAGGGTTACAACGGTAATACCCGCAAAGGTCCAGCCATCCAGCGGCTGATGAAACAGGAAGTAGCTGAACGCCACCGCCCATAACATCTGGCTGTACTGCGGCAGGGCCACCCGGTTGGCTGGCGCGCGGGCGGTGGCCATCATCATGAACAGTTGCCCCAGTGCCGCCAGAAAACCGTACCCGAACAGGAACATCCACACCCGCGCGCCATGCGGCCAGTGCGCATGCGCGAACATGAGCGCCCCGTCCCCCACCAGCGGCCCGAACAGGCTGGACCCGAACAGCGAGAGTCGTGGCGTATTGTTCCCGGCCAGCCGGTAGGCAATGACCCCGACCGCATTGGCAACAGCAGCGATCAGGGCACAGAGATGCCCGAGATGCAGCGCGCGCATCCCGGGCCGCAGCACGATCAGCACCCCCACAAACCCCAGGACAACGGACAGCCAGGCCCAACCCGACACCTTCTCGCGCAGCAGGGTCACGGAAAGGATGGTGACAAAAAGCGGCATGAGAAACATGAGAGGTGGTCCCCATTTTTCGGACAGGGCGATAAGCTATCATCTGGCCTGAACGAGGACGGGTTTTATGGGCAAGGTTACGCGGAAACGGTATGCGGCAGAGTTCAAGTCACGGGTTGCGCTGGAGGCGATCCGTGGGGAACTGACGCTGGCGGAACTGGCTTCGAAACATGGCGTGCATCAGACGATGATCGCCCAATGGAAGCGCCAGGCGATCGAAGGCATGGCAAGCCTTTTTTCTGGTAAGTCAGTAACGGAACCTTCAGTCAGCCCTGCTGATGTAGAGAAACTGCACGCCAAGATCGGCCAGTTGCTGGTGGAACGGGATTTTTTGCGGGATGCCTCTGCTCGGTTGGGCGTGATCAGAGGCGGCAGATGATTGACCCGAAGAGAGCATGCCTGCCGATAATCCGGCAATGCACGCTGCTGCAACTCAACCGGTCGGGCGTCTACTATCGGCCTGTGCCACAGAGCGAAGCCAATCTGGAGCTGATGCGGCTGATCGACGCCCAGTTCCTGGAAACGCCGTATTATGGCTCACGGCAGATGACATGGCATCTGCGCCGCCAGGGACATGAAGTGGGCCGCAAGCGGGTCCGGCGGCTCATGGCGATCATGGGCCTGCGGGCGATCTACCAGAAGCCGCGCACGACCGTGCCCCATCCGGAGCATCGGAAATATCCATATCTGCTACGGGATCTGGTCATCAATCGGCCTGACCAGGTCTGGTGTTCCGATATCACATATATTCCCATGAAACGGGGATTTCTCTATCTCGTGGCGATCATGGACTGGTTCACGCGCAAGGTCCTGTCCT